>NZ_JAAIVB010000079.1 GCF_010974945.1 Noviherbaspirillum galbum
CGGGTGGCGAACCGGATCGTGTTCATGGACCGGGGGCAGATCGTGGAGGACTGCAGCAAGGAGGAGTTCTTCGGCGCGCCGCGCTCGGAACGCGCCCGCGACTTCCTGGCCAAGATCATTCACTGAAAACCTTCGCGTACTTCGGCGGGCCGGCTACGGCCCGCACGGGATTCGCGAGCGGTTAGAATAGCGGCTGTCTGTCTCGAGAGCCGCCATGTCTACTTCCACTCTGACTTCCCCCGCTTCCAACCCCTCATCTTCCCCCGCCAGGATTACGATCACCCGCCCTGACGACTGGCACCTTCATTTGCGTGATGGTCTCGCCATGGCGAGCGTGCTGCCTCACAGCGCGCGCCAATTCAAGCGCGCCATCGTGATGCCGAACCTCAAGCCGCCGGTCACGACGACCGAACAGGCGGCCGCGTACCGGAACAGAATCCTGGCGGCATTGCCAGATGGCATGGCATTCGAGCCGTTGATGACCCTGTATCTCACGAACAATACGCCACCCGATGAAATTCGCCGCGCGCGGGACAGCGGGTTCGTTCACGCGGTCAAGCTCTATCCTGCCGGCGCCACCACGAACTCGGATGCGGGCGTCACGTCGCTGGCGAACTGCACTAGGACGTTGGAGGTGATGCAGGAAGTCGGCATGCCGCTGCTCGTGCATGGCGAAGTGACCGATCCCGCCGTCGACATCTTCGACCGCGAAGCCGTTTTCATCGATCGGGTCATGCAGCCTCTCCGCCGCGACATGCCGGAACTCAAGGTGGTGTTCGAACACATCACGACCAAGCAGGCAGCGGATTACGTGCAGGAGGCATCCGGTCCGACCGCGGCGACAATCACGGCGCATCACCTGCTCTACAACCGCAACGAAATCTTCAAGGGCGGCATCCGTCCCCATTTCTACTGCCTACCCGTCCTCAAGCGCGAAGAGCATCGCCAAGCCTTGGTGCGGGCCGCTGTCTCGGGAAGCGAACGATTTTTCCTGGGTACCGATTCCGCGCCCCATCCTCAGGGCCTCAAGGAACACGCCTGCGGATGCGCCGGGTGCTATACCGCCTTGCATGCCATGGAACTCTATACGCAGGCATTCGAAGATGCTGGGGCCTTGGATCGGCTCGAGGGCTTTGCCAGTGTCCACGGTCCGGCATTCTACGGCCTGCCGAGAAACCAGGACACGATCACCCTCGTCCGGGAATCCTGGACCCTGCCTGCCGAAATTCCGTTTGGCGATACCGTTCTCGTTCCATTGAATGGCGGCGACGATCTGCGTTGGAAAATGGCCTGAGCAGTGGGCGAAGGCCTTTCATTCGGCGAACGGATCGATTGGCAGGCACCCTGGCTGCAGCCCTTTGCTTCTCTTGGGAAGCGGCTTTGTGCTTCGCCAGACTGGCGTGTCGCCTTGAATCGACACGCCGAAGATGCATGTTTGCAGACGGAGACGGGGCATCCCATCGCATTCGTCCCCCAAGAGTGCTTGCCATTCGGGACCGCTTACGAAGCGTACATCGCGCACTCCGGCAAGGTGCCGACCAGGGAAAACCTGCATGACTTCTTCAATGCCCTAGTCTGGTTGCATCTCCCGCGAACGAAAGCACGGCTGAACGCACTGCAAGCCTGGTACATACATCACAGGCAGGCGGAGAAAGGGGCGCGCGGAACGTTGAGGGATGCGGCTACCATCTTCGATGAAAACGCGGCTCTCCTCGTCACATCGGACGCGTCGCTGGTGGATGATCTAAGACGCCATGCGTGGACTGATGCCTTCCTGAAACGCAGGAGTACGTTCGGCACCGAATGGTCGGTTCTACTGTTTGGCCATGCGTTGATGGAAAAGCTCGTCACGCCGTTCAAGGCCATCACCGCACACGCCTGGCCGATCCTGGTTGAAGATTCTTTTTTCGGAGAAGAGTCCGCCTCGCAGATCGCGCGAATTGATCGCGCTGCGGCGTCGATGCTGAACGAGTCATTGACCACACGCCATTTCCTGCCGCTTCCGGTCGCGGGACTGCCAGGATGGTGGCCAGCGCAAGATGCGTCATTCTATGAGGATGACCTGGTTTTCCGCCCGCAGCGCATCAAGCCGTAACTGGCTGCCCATCGTTCCAATCAGCGCATGAAAAAGAAAAAGGCACCCGAAGGTGCCTTTTTGTTCAATTTCAGCAGGCTTTCGCCTGCCAAGAATTAGAACTTGTGACGAACGCCAACGGTGAATGCGTTGGAGTTGCTGCCTGCTGCAGGAGCCAGGCCGCCGCTCGATGCGTCGCCAGCGAAGAATGCTGCTGCGCCGTCGTTGTTCACGCGGGAGTACGACGTGTACAGGTTGGTGCGCTTCGACAGAGCGTAGGTGTAGCCCAGAGCGTACTGCTTGGCGCCAGCATTGCCAGCGGCGGAGCGGTCGTTCTTGTTGATGTAGGAAGCCATCACGGTGCCTTGACCCAGCGGAGCGGAAACGCCGAGCAGCCAGTCGCGATAGTTCAGGCCAACGTCGTTCTTTTCGGTTTCGTATGCCAGGTGAGCTTTCGCAACACCGAAGTCATACGTACCGCCCAGCAGCCAAACCTTGGTGGTGTTGGTCACTGCGGGAGCAGCAGCCGTACCATTGTTGTTGTTGCTGTAGGCCAGAACGGCATTGATCGGGCCGTTTGCGTAGTTACCCGACAGAGCGTAGGTGCGGCCAGCGGAATTTGCGCCCGGAACTTCGCCCAGACCGTAAGCCAGGTTACCAGTGAAGCCGCCCAGGTTGTTGGTGCTGTAGACGATGGAGTTGTTGATGCGAACGTCGCCGGATTGAGCAGCGGCGGATGCGCCAGCGGTACCACCAGCCATCAGGTTCGTGGAAGCGCCGGTCAGGCCGGTGCCGAACGGATCGATGGAATCCAGGCCGATAAACAGCGGATCGTATTGACGACCCAGGCTGACGGAGCCGAAGCCGCCGCTCAGACCGACCCAAGCTTGACGGCCGAACAGCGCGCCGCCTTGACGGATCGTGCCGGTGTCACCATTGAAGCCGTTTTCCAACTGGAAGTTGGCCTTGAGGCCGCTGCCCAGATCTTCGGTGCCCTTGAAGCCGATACGGTTACCGGACTGAACGCCGGTTGCCAGCTTCCATGCGGAATCACCGGTTTGGCCAGCGGGAACAGCGCCGCGGCTCTCGTAGGTGATGCCGGCATCAACCACGCCGTAGATGGTAACGTTCGATTGCGCAGAGGCAGCGCCTGCGAATGCGCCGAACACTGCGAGCGCGAGAAGCGATTTTTTCATTGAATAAATCCCCAAAGGTTATCGAGCTAAATTATTTTGATTGCTTTTGGCTAGACTTATCGAGAAGCCTTAGCCTGTACTCCCTAATCATTTGATCAAGAAGATGAGGGGTATTTCATCAAATTCCGCTGCAGAGAACAAACGGATTTTGCGTTTTAGGCGGACGTTTTCGAAAAATGTGGTTCGCCCACAACGAGTTTACGTGCGGAAACGGCAATTTCGCACCAATTTGGTGCAAATCCGGGCCTTATAAAAGGTTGGGCTAAATTACGAAATCAAAGAAAAAAGGCCCGCGAAGCGGGCCTTTTTTGCTACAGATGCACAGTCGATGATCGACCGTTTCAACCGAGGTTAGAACAGGTGGTTGATACCGACAGCGATGTCACGCTGTCGGTCTTGGTTTGCAGCAGCGTTGCCACCGACACGCAGGGCGTTGTCCAGACGGGACTGGTCGATCAGTGCGTAGAAGTTCGTGCGCTTGGAGAAAGCGTAGGTCACGGACAACATGTACAGATCTTTCTTGCCTTCGAGCGACGTTGCCGCGCCGGATGCGCCGGTGCCGCCACCTTGCTTCTGGCGGTAGAAGGCCGGGGTGATTTCCACAGCCGGGGAGATGGCGTAGTTCAGGCCAACCCAGTACCACTTGTTCGTGGTGTCGATGCCAGCAGCGGTTTCAGCCTTCTGATCGGCGTAACCGACGGCCAGGCGTGCCGGGCCGAACTTGTATGCGCCGCCGACGGTCCAGTGCTTGGTGCGGAAGTCGGTCGGTGCATCGCCAAAGCGCTGGGTGTATGCGCCGCCGAGGGCCAGCGGGCCATTAGCATAGTTCACGCCGATTGCGCGGTTGGAACCGGCGGTACGGTCGCCAGCAACTTCACCGAGGGCGTATTCAGCACGTGCGGTAACCGGGCCAAAGGTGCCGGTGTACTGGATGTCGTTGTTGTAGCGGGTGCCAGCGGTTGCCGGAACTGCCAGGGCGATGCCGGGGTACTTGTAGCTGAACGGATCGTAAGCGGCGATCGTCTTAAACGCGACCGTGTACTGGCGGCCGAGGTCCAGGGAGTTGGCGCCGAAGCCCAGGCCGACTGCTGCGGTACGCTCGAACAGCTGGTTGGTTGCGTTGTTCAGCGCGCCGGTGCCGGTGTTGAAGCCGGTTTCCAGGGTGAAGTGGCCGTTCATGCCACCGCCCAGGTCTTCCACGCCTTTGAAACCGATACGGTTGGAGTTGTAGGTTCCGGTCGAACCCATGGACAGGCGGCTGTTGCCGGCTGCGTCAACGTTCGTCGTCTGACGGAGGCCGCCGTCGAAGGAGCCGTAAATCTGAACCGCGGTTTGCGCTTGCGCGACACCTGCGAATGCACCCAGAACTGCCAGTGCGAGAAGCGATTTTTTCATCGAATAAATCTCCAAGGGTTGGCGTGCTAAAATTTTTTTTGGTCACTTTTCAGCAAGGCCACTAGTGGTAACGTCCCTGCCGAGACTTCTGAACAAAGTTGGTTAAGAAGCTAATTCGGATTTCATCAAAAGTGCCGCGTTTGGGCAAAGAGTATTTGGTATTTTTGTCACTTAGCCACCATTTATGTAGTTTGTGAACAACAAAGTTGCCTTGGCTCAGGGTGCGGGAAAATCTGCCGGGCTCACGTATAGGGCGTGATTAAAACCAAGAGCCGGTAGCTGGATAAGGAAAAGTTGCGCTAAATAAAGCGATCTCCTCGCATCTGGAGTGAAGATTTCCACCAATCACCGCAGGCATGTTGCTTGCCAAGCCTGGATTGCCTTGCCTTCGTAACAAGTAAAAGCCGACATGCTCTCCATCGACTCACTGATTTCAAACTTTGACCGCAAGCTTCGCGTGATTGCGGGCTTGTCCGCTGCAGCGCGGCCTAACCCATCCATTGAACTCCCGGATGGCATGCTGTCCCCGAGCGAGCGAGCGCACAGCGCAGGATTGATGCGGGTGAATCACGTGGGTGAGGTATGCGCGCAGGCCTTGTACGAATCGCAAAGCCGCTTTGCGCAGGCGCCGGCCGCCCGCATCCAGTTTCGCGAGGCGGGCAAGGAGGAGGAGGATCACTTGGCGTGGACGGCAGAACGGTTGAGGGAGCTGGGCTCGAGACCCAGCCTGCTGAATCCGTTGTGGTATGCCGGCGCCTACGTCCTTGGTTCCGTGGCCGCCAAGCTGGGAGACGCGCACAGCCTGGGCTTCGTGGTGGAGACGGAACGCCAGGTCGAAGCCCATCTTGCCGGCCACCTTGAAACTTTGCCGGCGGCGGACAACAAGTCGCGCGCGATCGTCGAACAGATGCGCCTCGATGAGATTGCCCATGGCGAAGCGGCAAAATCGATGGGCGCTTCCGAAACGCCGGCCCTCGTCCGGACGGCGATGCGGGGAATGGCGAAGATCATGACGGCGACAGCGTATTACATCTGACGCCGTCGCGGACCGGACTGACCCGGAATCGTTTCAAGCGTTGGCTGACGTGGCGGATGCAGTGACTGCGTCGTCAATAATTTCAAACGAGTGCGTGAGCTCCGCGGTCTTCTCCAGCATGATCGAGGCAGAGCAATACTTTTCGTGGGACAGCTTGATCGCCCGCTCCACGAGATTGGGTTTGAGGTTCCGTCCGGTGACGGTGAAATGGAAATGGATCTTGGTGAATACCTTGGGATCCTTTTCAGCGCGCTCGGAACGAAGCGTGACATCGCATCCACGCACATCCTGCTGGCTCTTGCGCAGGATGAGGACGACGTCGTAGGCCGTGCAGCCACCGGTTCCGGCAAGAACCACCTCCATCGGACGCGGCGCGAGATTCCTTCCGCCGCCCTCAGGTGCGCCATCCATGGTGACGATATGGCCGGATCCTGTCTCCGCGATAAATGTCATTCCCGACGAGCCGGCCCAGCGAACAGTGCATTCCATGACGGTTGAATCCTTGAAAAGTTGGTGGATTGACGAATCGGCATTTTAACTTGGATTGCAGGCGCGTCCCCGGGGCGGGCGGGACCGGCGCGAGGGGGGGCTCAGTGAGGCCGGGGGCGGTGAACATCTGTCTTGGATTGGCTTGGCAAATTGCTCCCGTGACGTCTCCGAAGATATCGTTTGACGCCAAGTCTTTGAAAACGCTATACTTTCAGGCTTTCCGTCCGCTCAGGAAGAAACAACAAGGATGCGTCTGCTGCAGCAATGGGGGCAACCCCGCAGCCGAACCGCCACATTTGAGCGCTTTTCAATCATCTAGGAAGATCCATCATGAAAACCTTTTCCGCAAAACCTCAAGAGGTGACGCGCGAGTGGTTCGTGATTGACGCAACGGACATGGTCCTCGGACGTGTTGCCAGCGAAGTGGCACGCCGACTGCGCGGCAAGCACAAACCCGAGTTCACTCCCCACGTCGATACGGGCGACTTCATCGTCGTCGTCAACGCAGGCAAGCTGCGCGTGACCGGCAACAAGGACCTGAACAAGAAGTACTACCGCCACTCCACCTACCCGGGCGGTATCTACGAAACGAATTTCCGCAAGATGCAGCAAGAGCATCCGGGCCGCGCGCTGGAAAAGGCGGTCAAGGGCATGTTGCCCAAGGGTCCGCTCGGCTACGCCATGATCAAGAAGCTGAAGGTGTACGCAGATGGCACGCACCCGCATTCTGCTCAGCAACCCAAGCCACTCACGTTTTAAGGAACGGACATGATCGGTAACTACAACTACGGAACCGGCCGTCGCAAGAGTGCAGTGGCTCGTGTATTCATCAAGGCCGGTACGGGCAACATCGTCGTAAATGGCAAGCCCGCAGCGGAATACTTTTCCCGTGAAACGGGTCTGATGGTCATTCGTCAGCCGCTGGAACTGACCGGCAATGTCGAGCGCTTCGACATTCTGGTGAACGTCCACGGCGGCGGTGAGTCCGGCCAGGCAGGCGCGGTCCGTCACGGCATCACCCGTGCGCTGATCGACTACGATGCAGGCCTGAAGTCCGAACTGTCCAAGGCAGGCTTCGTGACCCGTGATGCACGTGAAGTCGAACGTAAGAAGGTCGGCCTGCGCAAAGCACGCCGCGCCAAGCAGTTCTCCAAGCGCTAATCTGCGTTTTCAGAACACCGAAAAGCCGCCAGGTTCGCGCCTGGCGGCTTTTTTCTTTTGCGGCAGGCCGCTCCGGGGCTGGTGAGGCGGACTGCTACAATGCCGGTTTGGCATTCAAGCTTTTAGCAAGGACAAGACATGATCAAGGTTGGTATCGTAGGTGGAACGGGGTACACGGGCGTCGAGCTGCTGCGGTTGCTTGCCGCGCATCCCAACGTTGAGCTGACCGCAATCACTTCCCGCAAGGAAGATGGCATGCCCGTTGCCGACATGTTCCCTTCGCTGCGCGGCGTGGTTTCCCTAGCGTTTTCGGCACCGGAAAAGGCGAGGTTGACGGAGTGCGACGTGGTGTTCTTTGCCACGCCTCACGGGGTGGCCATGGCGCAGGCGCGCGAACTGCTCGCGGCCGGCGTCAAGGTAATCGACCTCGCCGCGGACTTCCGCCTGAAAGATACCGCCGTCTTCGAGAAATGGTATGGAATGCCGCACTCCTGCCCGGACATCCTGGAGGAAGCCGTCTACGGATTGGCCGAGGTGAATCGCGACGCCATCGCGAAAGCCCGTATCATCGGACTGCCCGGTTGCTATCCTACCTCGATGCAGTTGGGATATGCCCCGCTGTTGGCCCAAGGCAAGGCACTGGTCAACGAAGCGATGTTGATCGCTGACTGCAAGTCCGGCGTTTCAGGTGCGGGAAGAAAGGCGGAGGTCCATACCCTGCTCGCGGAAGCCTCGGACAATTTCAAGGCGTATGGCGTCAAGGGACACAGGCACCTGCCCGAAACTACCCAGGGCCTCGAAGCCATCGCCGGGCGCCGCATCGGCCTGACCTTCGTGCCGCACCTCGTTCCCATGATCCGCGGTATCCACTCCACCCTGTACGCGCACATCCTCCCGGAAGCGCGCGACACCGATTTCCAGGCCCTGTATGAGAAGCACTACGAAGGCGAGCGCTTCGTGGATGTGATGCCGCCCGGAAGCCATCCCGAGACGCGCTCGGTACGTGCCTCGAACAAGCTGCGAATTGCGGTCCATCGTCCCGGCGGCGGCGACCTGCTGGTGATTCTGGTCGTGGAAGACAACTTGGTGAAAGGCGCGGCCGGGCAAGGCGTCCAGTGCATGAACATCATGTTCGGACTGGAAGAGTCGGCCGGTTTGATGCACGTGCCCGTGCTGCCATAAGCCTTTTCGGACATGTCTCGTCCCGAGTCTTCCGTGAACGCGGGGAGGTTGCAGCGCTGGCGTCGGCGGCGCATCGAGTCCGCCCCGAAGCTTGCCATCAAGGCAATCGTTTCATGGCCAATGCGCGTCGCGCAGTGTCTCGCTTTTGTTGCAATCGGCGCGGGGCTGATGTGGTTTTATGACTTTGCTCATGGCATGTCCGGCGGACAGACGCATAATTCCAAAGAGCAATTGGCGGCGTACGAGGGGCAGATCGGCAAGCTGACCGCAGAGCGGGACCGCTTCAACAGCACCGTGAATGCCGCTGAAAGCCAGCTCAACATGGAACGCGCCGCGCAGCGGCAACTGGCCGCCCAAGTGAAGCAACTCGAGGCGGACAACATGCGGCTGAAGGAGGACCTGGCTTTCTTTGAAAGCCTTCTTCCGAATGCCGCCGGCGCGCAAGGCATCGCGATCCGTCGCTTGAAGATCGATCCGGTTGCGCCAAACCAGTTGCGTTATCGCTTGTTGATCATGCAAGGCGGAAAAGGCGACCAGGATTTCAAGGGCAATCTGCAATTGACCGTGACTGCCTGGCAAGGGGGAAAGAGTTCATTGATCAATTTCCCTGACGCGACGGCGGTAGAGCAGGAGAAATTCAAGCTGAATTTCCGTCATTACCAGCGCGTGGAAGGCGTGCTGAGGCTGCCGGAAGGCACGAGCGTCAAGGCCGTTCAAGCCAGGGTCCTCGACAAAGGGCAGTTGAAGGCGCAGCAATCCGCGAATTTGTAAGGGAGCACATCATGCTAGGCCGCAAGAACAAAGGAACGATTGACAGTCTTATCGGCATTTCCACGAGCATCGTCGGCGACGTGCATTTCAAGGGCGGCCTGCGGCTCGACGGGAGCATCAAGGGAAACGTCATCGCCGATCCGGAGGAGCCCAGCATGCTGGTCATTTCCGAACACGCCAGGATCGAAGGCGAGGTGCGCGTTGCCCATCTCGTGGTCAATGGCGAAATCATCGGCCCGGTACATTCTTCCGAGCTCCTTGAATTACAGCCGAAAGCACGCATAACTGGAGATGTGTACTACAAGGCGCTGGAAATGCATGGCGGCGCCCTCGTGTCGGGAAAACTGACGCACGACCAGATTGGCGAGCCGGTGCTGAAACTTGCCATGTCGGGTGGCTGATTCCCGACAGTGACGATTCCGGAACACGGCATCTCGTCTAAACGTATATAATCGATGCATGTTTGCTTTGCAGGAGCCCTGAATGAACGCCGTCACCGAAATGCCCGCGCCGATCGTCTTCACCGACAGTGCAGCGGATAAAGTTGCGCAATTGATTGCTGAAGAAGGCAATCCCGACCTGAAACTTCGTGTTTTCGTCCAGGGCGGCGGTTGCTCCGGATTCCAGTACGGTTTTACCTTCGATGAAATCGTCAACGAAGACGACACCACCATGACCAAGAATGGTGTCCAGCTGCTGATCGACTCCATGAGCTACCAGTACCTGGTTGGCGCGGAAATCGATTACAAGGATGATCTGGAAGGCGCGCAATTCGTCATCAAGAACCCGAACGCCACCACCACGTGCGGCTGCGGTTCTTCCTTCTCCGCCTGATTCTTCCAATCACGCGCTACAAAACGCAGGTTCCGACCTGCGTTTTTTTTCGTCCCGGGTTTTGTATCCGGGACAACGGCGATCACGCAGGATACAAGGCGCCCAAGACACGCGCGCCGGCCGCGCCGGTGACGGAAGCCAGGTTGCCGGGCAAGCGGTTCACCTGCCGGTAGGCCAGCCAGGCGAAGGCAAGCCCTTCTACATGATTGGGTGATACGCCCAGCGCGTCGGTAGACTGCACCGTGGCCGTTTGTCCGCATTCATGCAACCGCTGTTGAAGTCGCTGCATCAGGTGAGTGTTGCAGGCACCGCCGCCGCAGACGAACACGCGTTTCGCCGAAGCCGCATGATGGGCGATGTCCCGCGCAAGAGTCAGGGCGGTGAACGCCGCCAGCGTCGCCTGCACATCTTCCGGCCGCGCCGCGGACAAGCCGGCCAGGCGCGCATCCAGCCATTCGAGGTGAAAAAGATCGCGCCCGGTGCTTTTCGGCGGCGGCAAGCCAAGGTAGGGTTCCTCGCACAGGCGCTGCAGCAGGGCCGGGATTTCCTGGCCGCTCGCCGCCCATGCGCCTGCCGCGTCATACGCATTGCCAAGGTGCCGCGCAATCCAGCCATCCATGAGCAGGTTGCCGGGGCCGGTGTCGAAACCCGTCACCGGTCCCTTGGGATCGAGCACGCTGATATTGCTGATGCCGCCTATGTTGGCGACGACCCGGCATTCGCCGGGATCGCTGAATACGGCCTGATGGAAGGCTGGCACCAAGGGTGCGCCCTGGCCGCCGCCTGCTATGTCGCGGCTTCGAAAATCGGCCACCACATCGATTCCTGCCAGCTCGGCGAGCAGGGCCGGATTGCCGGTCTGCCGGGTGTAGCCGAGTTCGGGGCGGTGCCGGATGGTTTGCCCATGCGCGCCGATCGCGCGGATATCCGCCGCTGTCCTGCCGGTGCTGACTAGCAGGTCGCCAACGCATTGCGCATAACGGAGCGCCAGGGCGTTGGCGGCAAGCGCTTCGCGATGGATTTCATTTTCGCCCGGCTGCTGCAGGGCCATCAGGTCCGCGCGCAAGCCGTCGGAAAACGGCAGGTAGGCGGCGCCAAGCGTCCGGATGTCGCCGGCGTCGATGTGCGCAAGCACGCCATCCACGCCGTCCAGGCTGGTGCCGGACATCAGTCCGATGAAGAGAGAGGAAGCAGACATGAAAAAACCGTTGGGGCGAGGTCTGAAATTCTACCTGCGCCCGAACGGTTCGTCGCGCGCCAGCCGAGGCTGGCGGCGTGGAAGCGACACTTCGGCCGCCCCGCCGGAAAGAAGGCTCAGCGGGAAGCCAGCTTGATATTGTTGTCGCGCGCGTTCAGCAAGGCAAAGCGATGCTTCATGTCGCCGGCCACCTTGCGGAAGCGGTCCAGGTCCGCGCCCGCGAGCGGTTGCTGGTTGGGGACGGAAATGGCCATGGGATCATGGGGCTGGTTGTTGACACGGAATTCGTAGTGTAGGTGCGGGCCGGTGGACCAACCCGTCATGCCGACGTAGCCGATCAGGTCGCCCTGGTTCACCTTGCTGCCCTTGCGCACGGTATTGGCAAACCGGCTCATGTGCGCATATACCGTCGAATAATTGTTCCAGTGCTTGATGATGACGACGTTGCCGTAACCATTCTGTCCGCCGACGAAGTCGACCACGCCGTCGCCCGCCGCCCGGATCGGCGTGCCGATCGGCGCCGCGAAATCGACGCCCTGATGCTGTTTCCACTGGCCGGAGATGGGATGCATGCGCATCGAGAAGCCGGAAGAGATACGGGAGAATTCCAGGGGCGATTTCAGGAACGCCTTCTTGAGGGACTTGCCATCCAGGCTGTAGTAGCCGCCGCCCTGCTTCGTGCCCGGCTCGTCGAACCAGACGGACTGGTAGACGTTGTTGCCGTTGATGAATTCGCCGGCGAGCACCCGGCCGCCGCGCACGAATTCGCCGTTCTGCCAGAAGGTTTCATAGACGACATTGAAACGGTCGCCGCGGCGCAGGTCGGACGCGAAGTCGATGTTCGTGGAGAACATGTCGACGATCTGCATCGCCACGCTGTCGGGAATCTGGGAGGCGTCGGTGGCGGCGAACAGGGAGGAACGGATTTCGCCGGAATGCATCTCAATGCGACGCTCCAGCTTGGCCGCGCCTTCGCTGGCGCTGAGCTGGTTGCCGTTGCGCGCCACCACGATGTTCTTGACGGGAGCGCCGGTGCTGTCGGCTACCGTGGCGAGCAGCCGCTGGAGCTTGCCGTCACGGCCGGTCTGCGCCTGGACGGCCCGGCCGGGCTTGAGCTGCATGACGTTGTTGGCGACGCGGTCGGACTTGATGAAGCTGGCCGCCTCGTCATCCCGCACGCCGAGACGGGAGAGCAGGGTGGCCAGGGAGTCGCCTGGCCGGACGCGTTCTTCGCGCAGGAAGGTTTGCTCATCGGCCTGGAGGGCGGCGACCTGTTCGGAGAGGCTGGGGATCTCCAGCTCGTGGACGATGGACTTGACCGGCAGGTCGGATGCGTCGGGCGCCATGGGCACCACGCCGGCCGCGCCGAAGGCGCAGATCGCCAGGAAAATTGCCGATGCCGCGATGATGCGCCGCTTGCGGGACGATCCGGCTGTCGTGTTGCTGCTCGAGCTCAGGCGAAGGTTTTTGTCTGTGGAGAGCATGCAATAAGTTAAAATCTGCTGTTTTTGCGGCACCGCTGCCGAAAGCGCAACCTCCGGGGAACGATTGCCGTTCGCGCGCCGGAAGCCTGTTTCGGCAACACCGGGAAGCTTGCCATGATGCGGCGGATTCGAGGCGAGGGGCCAGCCAGCAGACCGGCGCAAGCGGCATGGTGCGGGAAGCCTGGCCTCGTCCGCCTGCGCATGCCGTTCGCGCTGATGTGGAAGGTTGCTCGAAACTGCCTGCAAGCGCTTCACTTTCCAAGTTGCTGTCGTTTCTGCGCTGCAAGCTTGAAAAAATAAGCAGCGATTATACCAAAACGATGGTAGTCAAAAATCATTGATGGACTTTAATTTTTCTCACGACATGGACCTCTCCCAGTCATTGCAAAACAACAATACGCCGCCGTCCGCAACGGCCTTGCCGCTGTCGGACGCGGTCCGGGAAGCGCTCGCCGTCGCGAAGCGCGGCGTCGATGAATTGCTCATCGAATCGGAATTCGCGCAAAAGCTGGCGCGCTCGGAAAAGACCGGAACGCCGCTGCGCATCAAGTTGGGGCTGGATCCGACGGCGCCCGACCTGCATCTCGGCCATACCGTCGTGCTCAACAAGATGCGGCAATTGCAAGATCTGGGCCACAACGTCATCTTTCTGATCGGCGACTTCACGTCCATGATCGGCGATCCGTCCGGCCGCAACATTACCCGTCCGCCGCTCACCCGCGAGCAGATTGAGGAAAACGCGAAAACCTACTTCGCGCAGGCCAGCCTGGTGCTCGACCCGCAGCGCACCGAAATCCGCTACAACTCCGAGTGGTCCGACCCGCTGGGCGCGCGCGGCATGATCCAGCTGTCTGCAAAATATACCGTCGCGCGCATCCTCGAGCGTGAAGACTTTACAAAGCGCTTCAAGGCCGGCACGCCGATCTCGGTGCACGAACTGCTGTATCCGTTGATGCAGGGCTACGATTCCGTGGCGCTCAAGTCCGATCTTGAGCTTGGCGGCACCGATCAGAAATTCAACTTGCTGGTGGGACGCGAACTGCAGAAGGACTACGGCCAGGAACCGCAATGCATCCTGACCATGCCGCTGCTGGAAGGCCTGGACGGCGTGGAAAAGATGTCCAAGTCCAAGAACAACTACGTCGGCATTACCGAGCCGCCCAACACCATGTTCGGCAAGCTGATGAGCATCTCCGACGTCATGATGTGGCGCTACTACGAGTTGCTGTCCTTCCGTTCCATGGCGGAAATCAATGGCTTCAAGCGCGAAGTGGAAGAGGGCCGCAATCCGCGCGACATCAAGGTTCTGCTGGCGCAGGAGATCGTTACCCGCTTCCATTCGGCAAGCGCGGCCGAGGAAGCGCTCGCCGACTTCAACAACCGCGCACGGGGCGGCATTCCCGACGACATCCCCGAAGTCAGCCTGGGCGGTGCGCCTCTGGGCATCGGCCAGCTGCTCAAGCAGGCCAATCTGTGTCCGTCCACGTCCGAGGCGCTGCGCATGGTGGAGCAGGGCGGCGTGCGCATCGACGGCGCGGCGGTGAGCGACAAGGCGCTCAAGGTCGAGGCGGGCACCTTCGTGGTGCAGGTCGGCAAGCGCAAGTTCGCCCGCGTCACGCTGAGCTGATGATCAGCCTGCTGCAACGGGCCGCGCGCGCCGACGTCGTGGTCGATGGCGAAACCGTGGGTGCCATCGGCGCCGGCCTGATGGTGCTGCTGTGCGCAGAGCGGGGCGATTCGGAAAAAGAAGCCGACGCCCTGCTGGGCAAGCTGCTGAGCTACCGGGTGTTCGCCGACGACGCCGGCAAGATGAACCGCAGCGTGGCCGACGTGCAGGGCGGATTGCTGCTGGTTCCCCAGTTCACGCTGGCAGCCGACACGCGCTCGGGCACGCGCCCGTCCTTTACCCCGGCCGCCGCGCCTGCGGACGGGCAGCGCCTCTTCGACTACTTCGTTGCGCAGGCCCGCCAGCGGCATGCGCGGGTAGAGACCGGGCGCTTCGGCGCGCACATGCAGGTCTCGCTGACCAACGACGGGCCGGTGACTTTCTGGCTGCAGGTCAAGCCGCCGGCCTGAAGATGCCGGACAATACCTCCTTGCGATTGATCTTGTCCAACCCCGCTCATCAGGAGAAACAACAATGAAGCTCTGGAGTGATTCCTTCAAGGATGGCAGCGCGATCCCCGGCGAGTTCGCCTTCTGCGTGATGGATCCCGTGTCGCACGTGGCGATGTCCTCGAACCGCAATCCGCACCTCGCGTGGAGCGACGTGCCGGCCGGCACGAAGTCCCTCGCCCTGGTCTGCCATGACTACGACGTGCCCTCGCGCGGCGATGACGTCAACCAGGAAGGCAAGGCGGTGCCCGCCGACCTGCCGCGCGTCGATTTCTTCCACTGGACCCTGGTCGACCTGCCGCCATCGCTGGCGCAGATCACTCCCGGGCAGTACAGCAACGGCATCACCGCGCGCGGCAAGGGCGGGCCGGACATCGGCGCTGGCGGCCCGGGGCGCCACGGCCTCAACGACTACACCGGCTGGTTCGCCGGCGACAAGGACATGTCCGGCAATTACTTCGGCTACGACGGTCCCTGCCCGCCCTGGAATGATTCCATCGTGCATCACTATGTCTTCACGCTCTACGCGCTGGACGTGGACCGCCTGCCGGTCGACGGCCAGTTCACAGGCCAGCAGGTGCGCGACGCCGTACGCGGCCACGTGCTGGCCGAGGCCGCCATCACCGGCACCTATACCCTGAACCCCAACGTCGTTGGCAACAGCGCATCGAAAACACAGGCTCCCGATTGACTGAAATCCTCCTGATCCGCCACGGCGAAACCGCCTGGAACGCCATCCGCCGGCTGCAAGGCCACCTCGACATCCCCCTCAGCGAGGAAGGCCTGCGCCAGGCGGCGCTGCTGGGCCAGGTGCTGCGCGACGAACCGCTGGACGCCATCTTTTCCAGCGACCTGCACCGCGCCTACCAGACCGCGCAGGCGGTGGCGTTGCCGCGCGGCATGCCGGTGCAGGTCGACCGTGGCCTGCGCGAGCGCTGCTACGGCGCCTTCGAAGGCATGCTGTATGCCGACATCGGCGCGCGCTATCCCGAGGCCTATCGCGCCTGGCAGGCGCGGGAAATCGATTACCGTTTCCCGGAGGGCGTGCATGTCGCCGAGACCCTGCGCGAGTTTTCCGGGCGCACCGTCGATGCCATCGTGCGCATCGCGACGGCAAAGCCGTACCGGCGCATCGCCCTGGTGGCGCACGGCGGGGTGCTGGAATGCGCCTACCGGGCGGCGCAGGGACTGGGTTTCGATCATGCCCGCGATTTCGACATCCTCAACGCCAGCATCAACCGCTTCGTGCTCGAGCAGGGCCGGCTGAAAATGGTGCAGTGGGGAGACATTGCCCACCTGGAAGCCGGGGAATCGCTGGCCCTGGACGAGATCGACCGCGCCGCGGCGGACCGCTGACCATCCCCTGGCCGGCCGCCGGCCGTTCCGGCGGCATCCCCATCCCGCGGCGAACCGGCTAAAATACCGGTTTGCCTTCAGCCAGCGTCCTGCCGTGCGAATCGGTCCCCATCTACTCCGCAACAATGTCTTCGTCGCTCCCATGGCGGGAGTGACGGACCGTCCTTTCCGCCAGCTCTGCAAGCAGCTCGGCGCCGGCTATGCCGTCTCCGAAATGGCGGCATCGGACCCGCGCCTCTGGGCCAGCGAAAAGACCTCGCGCCGCATCAACCACGACGGCGAGATGGAACCCAAGGCGGTGCAGATCGCCGGCGCCGACCCCGAGATCCTCGCCGGCTGCGCGAAGTTCAACGTCGACCGCGGCGCGCAGGTCATCGACATCAACATGGGCTGCCCCGCCAAGAAGGTCTGCAACAGCTGGTGCGGCTCGGCGCTGCTGCAGGACGAGCCGCTGGTGGCGCGCATCCTCGAGGCCGTGGTCGGCGCGGTCGACGTGCCGGTCACGCTGAAGTTCCGCACCGGCTGGGACCGCCAGCACAAGAACGCGCTCACCATCGCCCGCATGGCCGAAGCCAGCGGCATCGCGATGCTGACCCTGCACGGACGCACCCGAGCCGACGGCTACAGCGGCGATGCCGAGTACGACACCATCGCCGCCGTCAAGGCGGCGGTCGGCATTCCCGTCGTGGCCAACGGCGACATCACCACGCCCGAGAAAGCCCGCTTCGTGCTCGACAGGACCGGCGCCGACGCCGTCATGATCGGCCGCGCCGCGCAGGGCCGTCCGTGGATCTTCCGCGAGATCGATCATTACCTGCGCCACGGCACGCACCTGCCCGCGCCGATGGTGAGCGAGGTCCGCGTCCTGATGCGCGAACACCTGCAGGCCCACTATGCCTTCTACGGAGAATTCATGGGCCTGCGCACCGCGCGCAAGCACATCGGCTGGTATGTGCGCGACCTCGCCGGCGGCGAGGATTTCCGCCAGCGCATGAACAAGCTCGAAAGCTGCGAGGCGCAGCTGGCGGCGGTCGACGCATTTTTCCAGGAGCAGGCAATGCTTGGCGAAAGGTTACAATACCGCCTTGCCGAAAACCGGCTCGCCGCCTGAACGCCCAAGCGCAGGAAAGCACGCCGCCCCTCCCGGGATACCAAGACACCAAGCCACAAGACATACGCAATGAGCAAAGACAATATCCAGGACGTCGTCAGGAAGAGCCTCGATAAGTACTTCCGTGATCTGGGCGAGCAGCAACCGTCGAACGTCTACGAGATGGTTGTCTTCACGGTCGAAAAACCTGTCCTCGAGGCAGTGATGGCGCGCGCCGACGGCAACCAGTCGCTGGCCGCGGAAATGCTGGGCATCAACCGAAACACCCTGCGCAAGAAGCTGCAGCAGCACGGCCTGCTGTGAGGCGCATGGCCCCGTCCCGCGGACGCGGGCGGGCGGCGCATGAGACATAACGCAAGTGGCGCCGGCCGTTTCCGCGGCCCGCGCCATTTCCGTTATCTTTCATCTCAGACGGTAATTCATCATGATCAGACAAGCCCTCATCTCGGTGTCGGACAAGACCGGCGTCCTTGACTTCGCCAAGGCCCTCGCGGCCAAAGGCGTCAACATCCTGTCCACCGGCGGCACCGCCAAGCTGCTGGCCGACAACGGCGTGAAGGTCACCGAGGTCGCCGACTACACCGGCTTCCCCGAGATGCTGGACGGGCGCGTCAAGACCCTGCATCCCAAGGTCCATGGCGGCATCCTCGCGCGCCGCGACCTGCCCGAGCACGTCGCCGCCCTGGAGAAGCACGGCATTCCGACCATCGACATGGTGGTCGTCAACCTGTATCCCTTCCAGCAGACGGTCGCCAAGGAGCAGTGCTCGCTGGAAGACGCCATCGAGAACATCGACATCGGCGGCCCGACCATGCTGCGGTCCTCCGCCAAGAACCACAAGGACGTGGTCGTGATCTGCGATCCGGCCGACTATGGCCGCGTGCTCGATGAAATGAACGCGTCCGGCGGCGACGTCGGCTACGCCACGAAGTTCGCGCTCGCCACCAAGGTCTTCGCCCATACCGCCCAGTACGACGGCGCCATCACCAACTACCTGACCTCGCTTGGCGAAGACAAGCAGCACACCACCCGCAGCGCCTACCCGCAAACCCTGAACCTGCATTTCGAGAAGGTGCAGGAAATGCGCTACGGCGAGAACCCGCACCAGTCGGCCGCCTTCTACCGCGACATCGCGCCGCTGCCCGGTTCGCTCGCCAACTACCGCCAGCTGCAGGGCAAGGAACTTTCCTACAACAACATCGCCGACGCCGACGCCGCCTGGGAATGCGTCAAGACCTTCGACGAGACCGCCTGCGTCATCATCAAGCACGCCAATCCCTGCGGCGTGGCGATCGGCGCCGATCCGCTCGATGCCTACGGCAAGGCCTTCAAGACCGATCCGACCTCCGCGTTCGGCGGCATCATCGCCTTCAACCGCGAGCTCGACGGCAAGGCCGCCGAGGCGGTCGCCAAGCAGTTCGTCGAAGTGCTGATCGCGCCCGCGTTCACCGCCGAGGCGAAGCAGGTCTTCGCCGCCAAGCAGAACGTGCGCCTCCTGGAAATCCCGCTCGACAGCGCCGTCAATGCCTACGACTTCAAGCGCGTCGGCGGCGGCCTGCTGCTGCAATCGCCGGATTCGAAGAACGTCGCGGTGGCCGAGCTGAAGGTCGTGACCAAGAAGCAGCCCACGCCGCAGCAGATGCAGGACCTGATGTTCGCGTGGCGCGTCGCCAAGTTCGTGAAGTCCAACGCCATCGTCTTCTGCGCCAACGGCATGACGCTGGGCGTGGGCGCCGGCCAGATGAGCCGCGTCGATTCCGCGCGCATCGCCTCCATCAAGGCGCAAAATGCCGGTTTGACATTGGCGGGCTCCGCCGTGGCGTCGGATGCCTTCTTCCCGTTCCGCGACGGACTTGACGTGGTGGTGGACGCTGGTGCAAGCTGCGTCATCCATCCCGGCGGGTCGATGCGCGACCAGGAAGTCATCGACGCTGCGGATGAACGCGGCGTCGTCATGCTGTTCACCGGCACGCGCCACTTCCGTCACTAACATCACCAGCCCGCTCGTCCGCCCGCGCCAGGACAGCGGGCAGGCATAGCGAGCTGCATGAAAATCCTAGGCATCGACCCCGGCCTCCGCACCACCGGCTTCGGCATCATCACGAAGCAGGGCTCCCGGCTCTCCTACGTGGCCTCGGGCACGATCAAGACGCCGGACACGGATCTTCCCCAGCGGCTGAAGACCATCCTGTCCGGCGTGTCCGAAATCATCCGCACCTACTCGCCCGATTGCGCGGCGATCGAGAAGGTGTTCGTCAACGTCAATCCGCAATCCACCCTGCTGCTCGGTCAGGCGCGCGGCGCGGCCATCTGCGCGCTGGTCAATGCCGAGCTCGCGGTGGCCGAGTACACCGCGCTGCAGATCAAGCAGGCGGTGGCCGGCCACGGCCGGGCGCAAAAACAACAGGTTCAGGACATGGTGCAGCGGTTGCTGATGCTGTCGGGCGCGCCTGGCACGGACGCGGCCGATGCGCTGGGCGTGGCGATCTGCCATGCCCATAGCGGCGACGCCCTGACCACGCTGACGGGGCTGGCGCCTGCCCTGGCGCGGAAGGGCGTGCGGGTGCGGCGCGGCAGGCTGATCGGCTAGGCGTCAGGGCGCGCGTCCAATTCACCTCAGATGTGCTTTTCCGCCTTCCTGGCGGCAATCTCGAAGTGGTTGTGCCAGTAGGCGTCCTTGCCTTGCAAGGCCGCAAGGGCGCTGGATGCAAGGTAAGCGATGGGGAAGAACGGTCCCCAGACCTCGGCCTGCCGCACGTGCACGAGTTCATGCGCCAACACCCGCGCCGACAAGCCCTGGGCTTCCGACACGATGACATGGCCCAGCGCCATCGCGGTCATGGCACCGAAGGGATGATGCCCCAGCAGGAAGTCGGCCAAAGGACCGCGCACCAGCAAGGCCACGCTGCGGCCGCGCACCACGCTGACCTTTCCCCGCCACAATGCCACGGGCAGCGCCAGCGCCACGCCGGCCAGGGTCAGCGGCAGCGCCCACACCATGCCGAACGCGCCGGCCAGCCAGGACATCGGGCCGCGAAACAACGGATTGCGCAAGAGCTTGCGCGTGGAATGCCGAAGGCTGGCTCTGTCCGGCTGCTGCCGGAAGTCCCGCTCCGGCAATCCTTTTCTCAGTGAATCTTTCATACCTTCATCCTTGGCGCCGGCGCAGGCGCGCCGGGTAAAATACTGGATATCGACACAGTGTTTTTAGGGTAAGACAGCGCTGATTGCTGTATGATTCCAGTAACTCCCCAAGTTCAATCCATCATGATCGGTCGCCTCTCCGGAACCCTGCTCGAGAAGAATCCCCCCCAGCTGCTGGTCGACTGCAATGGCGTCGGCTACGAAGTCGATGTCCCGATGAGTACCTTTTACAATCTGCCCGCCACGGGCGAAAAGGTCGTCCTGCTTACCCATCTCGCCGTGCGTGAAGACGCGCATCTGCTGTATGGCTTTGGGACCACGGAAGAGCGCAATGTGTTCAAGCAGTTGATCAAGATCTCGGGTATCGGTGCACGCACCGCCTTGTCCATCCTCTCGGGCATGTCGGTGGCCGACCTGTCCCAGGCGATCACCTTGCAAGAAGCGGGCCGTCTCACGCGCGTCCCGGGCATCGGCAAGAAGACCGCCGAGCGCCTCCTGCTCGAGCTGAAAGGCAAGCTGGGCGCCGACCTCGGCCCGGCCGGCGGAGCGGCCCACAATGATGTTTCTGCCGACGTCCTCAATGCGCTGATCGCGCTCGGCTACTCCGAGAAGGAAGCCGCGCTCGCGTTGAAGCAGGTGCCGGCGGGAGCCGGGGTTTCCGAAGGAATCAAGATGGCGCTCAAGGCGCTGTCGAAAGGCTAATCCATGAGCATCCAGACCGACAACCTGACGGAGCAGCGGATCATCGCTCCCACGCCGGCGTCTCCCAACGAGGAAGCCATCGAGCGTGCCTTGCGCCCCAAGCAACTCGACGAATACGTGGGGCAGGCAAAGATACACAGCCAGCTTGAAATTTTTATCGCCGCCGCCCGCAACCGCCGCGAAGCGCTCGACCACACCCTGCTGTTCGGGCCGCCCGGCCTCGGCAAGACCACGCTGGCCCACATCATTGCCCGCGAGATGGGCGTGAACCTGCGGCAAACTTCCGGCCCGGTGCTGGAGCGCGCCGGCGACCTCGCCGCGCTGCTCACGAACCTCGAGCCCAACGACGTGCTTTTCATCGACGAGATCCACCGGCTGTCACCCGTGGTCGAGGAAATCCTTTACCCGGCGCTGGAGGATTACCAGATCGACATCATGATCGGCGAAGGACCGGCGGCGCGCTCGGTGCGCCTGGACCTGCAGCCGTTCACGCTGGTCGGCGCCACCACCCGCGCCGGCATGCTGACCAATCCCCTGCGGGACCGCTTCGGCATCGTCGCCCGGCTCGAGTTCTACACGCCCCAGGAACTCGCGCGCATCGTCACCCGCAGCGCCCACCTGCTCAATGCGGCCATCGTCGACGAAGGCGCGCTGGAAATCGCCAAGCGCAGCCGCGGTACGCCGCGCATCGCCAACCGGCTGCTGCGCCGGGTGCGCGACTACGCGGAGGTCAAGGGCAACGGGGAAATCACCAAGGCCATGGCCGATGCCGCGCTGAAAATGCTGGACGTCGACCCGGTGGGCTTCGACATCATGGACCGCAAGCTGCTCGAGGCGGTGCTCTTCAAGTTCAACGGCGGCCCGGTCGGCCTGGACAATCTGGCCGCGGCCATCGGGGAGGAGCGCGACACCATCGAAGACGTGTTGGAACCCTACCTGATCCAGCAAGGCTATCTGCAAAGAACGCCGCGCGGCCGCATCGCCACGCCGACCGCCTACGCGCACTTCGGCGTTACCGCGCCGAAGACCGGCGCAGTCGGTGACCTCTGGGATGCCTCGCCGGCCGCCTGAAGATGCATCGGGCAAGGAATGAAATGCCGGATCTGTGCTCGCCGGAAATGCGTTGTTTCATACAGGTCCGGCGCGGCACCGCCGTCTCTGCCGGCCTGCAATCTTTTTCGAATCCGGCGGTCAATGCGGAAGTGAAGTTGCTCCTTTTTCATCAGTAGTATTACGATATTTACCCCGTGGTTGTTAGAAAAGTTAAAAGTTGCCCGTATAATGCCTGTTTTTAGAACGGTCGCACTTTTTTCCGGGGAGGCGACACGCCGGGCGTTCATTGCCGCGGCGGGCGAGTCCTTTCCGGCCTGATTCCTAATCCGGTCCGTTTCCGATCGAGTCTCGCCATGCTCATGTCTACGCAAGCCAGCCGCTATGCGCATCTCTTGCTCGATGCCCGGGCACAGGCCGAACAAATCCCTACGCTGTCGAGCCGTTCCCCCTTGTCGGTCGACGACAGCTACGAGATCGTTCGCAGCCTGATCGACATCCGTACCGCCCAGGGCGAAACACTTGTCGGCCGCAAAGTCGGCTTCGCCAATCGCAAGATCTGGTCCAAATACGGCGTCGACGCGCCCATCTGGACGCCCATCTTTAACGAAACCGTCCGCTATACCGATGAAAACCGTGGCTTGCAAAGCCTGGTTGGTGCGGTCCAGCCGCGGATCGGTCCGGAAATCGTCTTCAAGCTTGGCCACACCCCGGAGCGCGACGCGACGATGGAAGAATTGGCCGAGTGCATCGAATGGATGGCCCATGCCTTCGAGATCGTGGTCTGTCCCTTTCCCGAATGGAAATTCGAAGCGGCCGATTCGATCGCCGCGTTCGGGTTGCACGGTTCGCTGATCGTCGGCGAGCCGAAGATGCTGTCCTCGGCGAGCCGCCGCAACCTCGGGCAGGTGCTGGCCTACGCCTCGCTGTCCCTGTCCTGCGGCGACGAATTGCGTTCCGCCGGTTTCGGCAGTGATGTGCTGGGCAGCCCGCTGCACGCCCTCTGGCACCTGCACCAGCAGCTCAACGCCCAGGACCAGTTCACGCCCCTGACCGCAGGCGAGGTCGTGACTACCGGCACCTGGACCGATGTCTGTCCGATCAAGGCAGGCGAAACCTGGACCTCGGCATTTTCCGGCGTGTCCTTGCCAGGCCTGACGGTGTCCTTCGTCTGACGACTGGCACGCAAACCTTTCAGCAAGCATGAAAAAAGGCGCCACGAGGCGCCTTTTTCTTTGCCGAATCCAAGTCGCCGGCTTACTGTCCGGAACTTGCTCCCTGGTCCATCCGCAGCCAGGTCTGGGTCCGGCCGAGCATCGGCACGCCGATGTAACCCCGCATGTTGAGCTTCCTGCCACCGTCGGCCAGGCTCAGCTTGCTGTTGTAGACCTTGCCGTTGGCGGGGTCGAGTACCTTGCCGCCGTTGTACTCGTCGCCGTCCTTCTTCAGGCCGGTGAGGATGGTCATGCCGAGGATGGGCTGGTCCTTGAGGTTGCCGTCGCAGGCATCGCAGCGCGGATTCGGATCCTCGCCCGGCTCGCGGTACAGTTTCTCGATCCTGCCGCGCAGCTCACCGTTGACTTCGGTGATGCGCACCAGCGACTTGGGCTTGCCGCTCTGGTCGTCAATCGTCTTCCACAGGCCGACCGGCGTCTCCTGTGCCCATGCGGCGGCGCCGAACGCGAGCGCGGCGACGCCGATGGCAAATCTTGCTAGGGTCATGGTTGTCTCCTGAGATCGTGTGATCCGCCAGGTGTTGCACCGGGTAAGGGGTAAGGGCGGATCACAGTGTCGCGCGGGCCAAACTCAGGCTTTTTGCAGTTTCGCAAACTGCTCGCGCAGTTTTTCGAGCGTGGCCCCGAAGGTCAACAGACGTTCCTTTTCCTGCGCCACCACCTGGGCCGGCGCGCGCGCGACGAAGCTTTCGTTGGACAGCTTGGCGTTGGCCTTGGTGATCTCGCCCTCGAGGCGGGTGATCTCCTTGTTCAGGCGCTCGCGCTCGGCGGCAACGTCGATCTCCACCTTCAGCATCAGCTTGGCGGTGCCGACCACCGAGACGGGCGCGGGCGATTCCGGCAGCGCCTCGACCACCTGCACGTCCGACAGCTTGGCCAGCGCCTGCAGGTAGGGCGCGAAGGATTGCAGCGCCTTGTCGCCTTCGATGACGAGAGGCACTTTCTGCGCCGGCGACAACTGCATCTCGCCGCGCAGGTTGCGGCAGGCGTCGGTCATGGCCTTGAGCTGGGCCATCCAGCCCTCGGCTTCCTCGTCGAGCTTTTCCATGTCAGGGCGCGGATACGCCTGGACCATGATGGAATCGCCGGCCGGATCGAGCTTGCGGTCGGTCAGCGGCGCCACCGTCTGCCACAGTTGCTCGGTGATGAAGGGAATCACCGGATGCGCCAGCCGCAGCACGGTTTCGAGCACGCGCAGCAGGGTGCGGCGGGTGGCGCGCTGCTGGGCCTCGGTGCCGGTCTGGATCTGCACCTTCGCGACTTCCAGGTACCAGTCGCAGTATTCGTCCCAGACGAACTTGTAGATTGCGGAGGAGATGTTGTCGAAGCGGTAGTCGGCGAAGCCTTTTTCCACTTCCGCCTCGGTGCGCTGGAGCTGCGACACGATCCAACGGTCGGCCTGGGAAAAATCGCGCAACCCTTCGCCGCAGGTGCCGGCATCGAATCCGCAATCCTTGCCCTCGGTGTTCATCAGCACGAAGCGCGTCGCGTTCCACAGCTTGTTGCAGAAGTTGCGATAGCCTTCGCAGCGGTTCAGGTCGAAGTTGATGTTGCGCCCGAGCGAGGCGTAGCTCGCCATGGTGAAGCGCAGGGCGTCGGTGCCGAAGGCCGGGATGCCATCCGGAAATTCCTTGCGCGTCGCCTTTGCGATGCTTTCCGCCTGCTTCGGGTTCATCAGCCCGGTGGTGCGCTTGCCCACCAGCGATTCGACGTCGATGCCATCGATCAGGTCGATCGGGTCGAGAGTGTTGCCCTTGGACTTGGACATCTTCTGGCCGCTGGCGTCGCGCACCAGGCCGTGCACGTAGACCTTCTCGAACGGCACCTTGCCGGTGAAGTGCGTGGTCATCATGACCATGCGCGCCACCCAGAAGAAGATAATGTCGAAACCCGTCACCAGCACCGAAGAGGGCAGGAACATCGAGTAGTCCGGCGTTTCTTCCGGCCAGCCGAGGGCGGAGAAGGGCACCAGCGCCGACGAGAACCAGGTGTCGAGCACGTCGTTGTCGCGGCGGATGGCGCGGCCGCCGGCCTGCTTCTGTGCGTCCTCTTCGTTGCGCGCGACGTAGATGTTGCCTTCGTCGTCATACCAGGCCGGGATCTGGTGGCCCCACCAGAGCTGGCGGGAGATGCACCAGTCCTGGATGTTGTTGAGCCATTGGTTGTAGGTCGTGGTCCAGTTCTCGGGGATGAACTGGATCTCGCCGCCGGACACCTTTTCCAGGGCGACCTCGGCGATCGACTTGCCGGGGAAATGCGTGCCTTCGGGCGCCGGCTTGCTCATGGCGACGAACCACTGGTCGGTCAGCATCGGTTCGATGACCGCGTTGGTGCGGTCGCCGCGCGGCACCATCAGCTTGTGCGGCTTGACGAGTTCCAGCAGGCCTCCGGCTTCCAGGTCGGCAACGATCTGCTTGCGGGCATCGTAGCGGTCGAGGCCTTGATACTTGGCCGGGCCGTTCTCGTTGATTTTTGCGTCCAGCGTGAAGATGCTGATCTGCGGCAGGTCGTGGCGCTGGCCGACGGCGTAGTCGTTGAAGTCGTGCGCCGGCGTGATCTTCACGCAGCCGGTGCCGAATTCCTTGTCGACGTAGTCGTCGGCGATGATGGGAATCTCGCGGCCGGTCAGCGGCAGGGTCAGCATCTTGCCGACGAGGTGGAGGTAACGTTCGTCGGTCGGATCCACCGCGACGGCGACGTCACCCAGCATGGTTTCCGGGCGGGTGGTGGCGACGGTGATGTGGCCCGAGCCGTCCGCCAGCGGATAGCGGATGTGCCACATGTAGCCGTCTTCTTCCTCCGACACCACTTCCAGGTCGGACACGGCGGTCAACAGCTTCGGGTCCCAGTTGACCAGGCGCTTGCCGCGGTAGATCAGGCCCTGCTCGTGCAGGCGCACGAAGACCTCGGTCACCGCCTTGGACATCTTCGCGTCCATGGTGAAGTATTCGCGGCTCCAGTCGGTGGACGCGCCCATGCGGCGCATCTGGCCGGTGATGGTGGAGCCGGAATGCTCCTTCCATTCCCAGACCTTCTCGAGGAACTTCTCGCGGCCGAGGTCGTGGCGCGAAACCTTTTGCGCGTCGAGCTGGCGCTCCACAACGATCTGGGTGGCGATGCCGGCGTGGTCGGTGCCGGGAATCCAGGCGGTGTTGAAGCCGCGCATGCGGTAGTAGCGCGTCAGGCCATCCATGACCGTCTGGTTGAAGGCGTGGCCCATGTGCAGCGTGCCGGTGACGTTGGGCGGCGGCAGCTGGATGCAGAAGGCCGGCTTGTCGGGATCGGTCTTGGCGGTGTAGTAGCCGCGCTGTTCCCATACGGTGCGCCAGTGTTTTTCAATCTCGGCGGGCTCGAAAGACTTTGCTAATTCCATGATGGCCTGGGGAAAGATTATGTTCGGGCGAAACTTCCGATTATAAGCGAGCACGGGGATGACATTCGCGGATCGAGGCGTATAATTCGGCCATCGCGGTCGCGGCATTGTCGCTGTTTCAAGCAGTTTCAGGCACTTGCCGCCGATCACGCCACCATCGATTGCCTCGTGGATTGCCTTGTATTTAAGCAGCCGGCATCGATCGAACAACACGCTAGGGGTCCTGGCCAGCAGCGCGGCCGGGTGAGAAATACCCTCGAACCTGATCTGGGTAATGCCAGCGAAGGGAAGCATCCGGAACGCGGTCCGCGCATCTCGACCCCACTTCTTCTTGCTCCTTTCGCATCACCGACAAAGGAGCATCATGAACGCCAACCCGCAATTCCTCGCCGCCACCGCCAAGGTGGACGAAGCTGCCATCCAGCCGCTGCCGAATTCCCGAAAGATCTACGTCGAGGGTTCCCGTCCGGACATCCAGGTGCCGATGCGCGAGATCAGCCAGTCCGACACCCCGGCCTCCTTCGGCGCCGAAAAGAATCCGCCGATCTACGTCTACGATACCTCTGGCCCCTACACCGACCCCAGCGTCAAGATCGACATCCGTTCCGGCCTGGCCGCCCTGCGCGCCGCCTGGATCGCCGAGCGCGGCGACACCGAGGAACTGTCCGGTCCCACCTCGCAGTATGGCGTCGAACGCCTGAACGACCCCAAGCTGGCCGAGCTGCGCTTCAACCTGCACCGCAAGCCGCGCCGCGCCGTCGCCGGCAAGAACGTCAGCCAGATGCACTACGCGCGCCAGGGTGTCATCACGCCCGAGATGGAATACATCGCCATCCGCGAAAACCTGCGCCGCAAGGAATACCTCGAAGGCCTCAAGGCCTCCGGTCCCATGGGCCAGAAACTCGCCGACCTGATGGGCCGCCAGCATCCCGGCCAGTCCTTCGGCGCCGCCATTCCCGCCGAGATCACGCCGGAATTCGTGCGTTCCGAAGTCGCCTGCGGCCGCGCCATCATTCCCGCCAACATCAACCACCCTGAAAGCGAGCCCATGATCATCGGCCGCAACTTCCTGGTGAAGATTAACGCCAACATCGGCAACTCGGCGGTGACCTCCTCCATCGGCGAGGAAGTCGAGAAGATGACGTGGGCCATCCGCTGGGGCGGCGACACCGTGATGGACCTGTCCACCGGCAAGCACATCCATGAAACCCGCGAGTGGATCATCCGCAATTCGCCGGTGCCCATCGGCACCGTGCCGATCTACCAGGCGCTGGAAAAGGTCAACGGCAAGGCAGAGGACCTGACCTGGGAAATCTTCCGCGACACCCTCATCGAACAGGCCGAGCAGGGCGTGGACTACTTCACCATCCACGCCGGCGTGCGCCTGCAGTACGTGCCCCTGACCGCCAAGCGCATGACGGGTATCGTCTCGCGCGGCGGCTCCATCATGGCCAAGTGGTGCCTCGCGCACCACAAGGAATCGTTCCTGTACGAGCACTTCGAAGACATCTGCGAGATCATGAAGGCCTACGACGTGTCCTTCTCGCTCGGCGACGGCCTGCGCCCCGGCTCGATCTACGACGCCAACGACGAAGCCCAGCTCGGCGAACTCAAGACGCTCGGCGAACTCACGCAGATCGCCTGGAAGCACGACGTGCAGGTGATGATCGAAGGCCCCGGCCACGTGCCCATGCACCTGATCAAGGAAAACATGGACCTGCAGCTGAAGGATTGCGCCGAAGCGCCGTTCTACACGCTCGGCCCCCTGACCACCGACATCGCGCCCGGCTACGACCACATCACCTCCGGCATCGGCGCGGCCATGATCGGCTGGTATGGCACCGCGATGCTGTGCTATGTCACGCCCAAGGAACACCTCGGCCTGCCCAACAAGGACGACGTCAAGGAAGGCATCATCACCTACAAGCTCGCCGCCCATGCCGCCGACCTCGCCAAGGGCCATCCCGGCGCGCAGATCCGCGACAACGCGCTGTCCAAGGCGCGCTTCGAGTTCCGCTGGGAAGACCAGTTCAACCTCGGCCTCGACCCCGACAAGGCGCGCGATTTCCACGACGAGACCCTGCCCAAGGATTCCGCCAAGGTCGCGCATTTCTGTTCAATGTGCGGTCCGCATTTCTGCTCGATGAAGATCACGCAGGACGTGCGCGACTACGCGGCCAGCCAAGGCCTGACCGACGAGCAGGCCCTGAAGAAAGGCATGGAAGTCAAGGCGGTGGAATTCGTGAAGTCCGGCGCCGAGCTGTATCGCAAGCAGTGAAGCGCAACGCGATGGACATCGAACTGAACGGCGCGCCGCACGCGGTGGCGGAGAACCAGAACGTGCAGGACCTGATCGCCTCGCTGGACCTGGCCAACAAGTCGCTCGCGGTCGCGATCAATCGCGAGATCGTGCCGCGCGCCCGGTGGAATGAGCGCGTGCTGCGGCTGGGCGACAAGGTGGATATCGTCAAGGCCATCGGGGGCGGGTGAGCGTTGGCTCCCTGAGCGACACCAAGGAGGATTCCCTCCCCTTCAAGGGGAGGGCTAGGGTGGGGATGGGGTTCCGAAGCGATCAAAGAATGTTCTTTGCTTGCGAAGGAAACCCATCCCCATCCCCGCCTTCCCCTTCAAGGGGAAGGAGCTTCCAGGGTCGATCTTAGGGGATGCCATGCACGGACAGACAAATGCCAAGCTAACGACGGCCGCACGACAGCTTCGACGCACGATGACCGACGCAGAGCGAAAACTCTGGCATCTGATACGAGGAGAGCAGCTTGGCGTGAAGTTCAGGAGGCAGCACCCGTTCCGCAATTTCATCCTGGACTTCGTCTGCCTCGAACAAAGGATCGTCATCGAAGTCGACGGCTCCCAGCATGCGGAGAACAGGCTCTACGACGATGCACGCAGCATCGCATTGGAGCAAGCAGGTTTCCACACCCTGCGGTTCTGGAACAACGAAGTACTCAGCCAACCGGATGCCGTGCTGCAGGCCATCTGGAACGCCTTAAACCCACGAACTTTTCCTCCCGGGGAGAAGGTCAAGGAGATCTCAAGATCATGACCCAAGACACAAGCAATGAAGGCCTCACGATCGCCGGCAAGACCTACCGCTCCCGCCTGCTGGTCGGCAGCGGCAAGTACCGCGACCTCGAGCAGACCCGCCTGGCCACCGAGGCCAGCGGCGCGGACATCATCACCGTGGCGATCCGCCGCGTGAACATCGGGCAGGACCCGAATGCGCCCAGCCTGCTCGACGCGGTGCCGCCGACGAAGTACACCATCCTGCCCAACACCGCGGGCTGCTACAACGCCAAGGACGCGGTCTATACCCTGCAGCTCGCGCGCGAACTGCTGGGCGGCCACAAGCTGGTGAAGCTGGAAGTGCTGGGCGACGAGAAGACCCTGTTCCCCAACATGCCGGAGACGCTCAAGGCGGCCGAGACGCTGGTCAAGGATGGCTTCGACGTCATGGTGTATTGCAGCGACGATCCCATCCAGGCGCGCATGCTGGAAGAGATCGGCTGTGTGGCGGTGATGCCGCTGGCGTCGCTGATCGGCTCCGGCATGGGCATCCTCAATCCCTGGAACCTGAAGTTGATCATCGAGCAGGCCAAGGTGCCGGTGCTGGTAGATGCGGGCGTGGGAACCGCCTCGGACGCGGCCATCGCCATGGAACTCGGCTGCGACGGCGTGCTGATGAACACCGCCATCGCTGGCGCGAAGGACCCGATCCGCATGGCGCGAGCGATGAAGCTGGCGGTGGAAGCAGGCCGAGAAGCCTATCTCGCCGGACGCATTCCAAAGAAATTCGCCGCCTCACCGTCCTCGCCGATGGAAGGCCGGGCAACATGACATCGGGCACCCGGCCGGCGGTGCTCATCTTCGCCGGCTCGGATCCGAGCGGCGGCGCGGGCATCCAGGCGGACATGCAGGCCGTCAACGCCTGCGGCGCGCATCCGCTGACGGTGATCACCGCATTGACGGTGCAGGACAACGACCGCGTGTATGAAGTGCATCCCGTGCCGGCCGAACTGGTGCGCAGGCAGGCCGACGCATTGATCGGGAAGATCGACATCGCGGCGGTGAAGATCGGCATCGTTGGCAACCGCGCCAACGCGGAAGCGATCGCCGGCCTCATCAGGCTGCTGCGCCAGCGCCGGCCGGACCTTCTGGTGGTGCTCGACCCGGTGCTCGCCAGCGGCAACGGCGATCCGCTGGCGGCGGAGAATGCCGTACAGGCGATCTCTCCCTTGCTGCCGCTGGCCACGCTGCTCACGCCCAATCTTCCCGAGGCGCGTTCGTTGTGCGGCGGCGAAACCCGCATCGAAGCCCAGGCCGGCATGCTGCTGGAACATGCCCCCCATGTGCTGATCAAGGGCGGGCATGGCAGCGGCGAGCTGATCGTCAATGGCTGGTTCTCGCGCGAGAAGCATCTCACCTGGACCTGGCCGCGCCTGGAAGGCAGCTTTCATGGCACCGGCTGCACCCTGGCGTCATCCATTGCCGCCTTGCTCGCCTGCGGCAAGCCCATGGCGCAGGCCATCGAAGATGCGCAGGCCTACTGCCACCAGGCGCTCGCCGAGGCATATGCGGTCGCCGATGGGCAGCGCATGCCGCAGCGCTTCGTTTCCATCGACACTTAACCGAACACTGACAGGAGTCCGCATGAAGGGACTGTATCTCGTCACGCCCGACTGGGATGACACGGAAAAAATGCTTGCCGCCACCGAGGCCGGACTGCGCGGCGGCGCCGCCGTCGTGCAGTATCGCCACAAGACGGCGTCGCCGGCGCTGCGCCGCGAACAGGCCGGACGTCTGCAGGCGCTGTGCAAGCGCCATGGCGTGCCTTTCATCGTCAACGACTTCATCGATTTGTGCCTGGAGCTTGATGCCGACGGCATCCATGTCGGCGGGACGGACATGGCGGTGGCCGACGTGCGCAAGGCGGTGGGTCCGTCCAGGATCGTCGGCGCGTCCTGCTACGGCAGCCTGGATCTGGCGCGGCAGGCGCATCAGGCGGGGGCGAGTTATGTTGCCTTCGGCGGATTCTATCCGTCTCGGGTGAAGAAATACGAGGTCGCGACACGGCCCGAGATCGTCACGCAGGCGAAGGCGGAGATCCCCCTGCCGAACGTCGTGATCGGCGGGATGACGCAGGAGAACTCGGCGCCGCTGGTCGCGCTGGGGGCCGACATGGTGGCGGTGATCAGCAGCGTGTACATGGTGGAAGAGGTCGAAGCTGCGGCGCGCGGATTCGCGGGGTTGTTTGCGAAGGAGGGATGAGGGTGAGGAAGGGTTTCGGTCACATGCAAAGAACGGCATCTCGTTCGCTCCGGATATCTACGCTGTCCTTTGCTCGCACCGGAAACCCATCCCTACCCCAACCCTGCCCTTGAAGGGGAGGGGGTCTGAAGGGAACCTAATCAAACCTCTCCAGCGCCACCACCAGCTTCTCAAGATCCTCCGGCCCGTTATGCAAGGCCGGCGTCACCCGCACGAACCGCTCCCCGCCAAGCTCCGGCGCGCAGGTAAAGATCCGATGCTGTTCCATCAGGTAATTCACCACAGCTTGTCCATCCATGTCCGCGACGCGGAACGCGGCGATCGCGCCTGAGCGCGCCGATGCCTCGGGCACCAGCATCTCGATGCGCCGGAAGCTGCGCACCCGGTCCACCCAGCAATCCTTCAGGTAACGCAGGCGCGCTTCCTTGTTGGCGCTGCCGATGGCCAGGTGGAAGGCGATCGCATCCTCGATCGCGAGCACCGGCCCTGGCGGCGTGGTGCCGAAGTGCGCGAGCTTGCCGATGTCGCCGGCTGCATGGCTGACGTCGCCGAACAGCGGCGAAATGTCGGCGATCCTTTCCTTGCGCACGTAGAGCAGGCCGGCGCCGAGCGGTACGCCCAGCCACTTGTGCAGGTGCCCGACCACGAAGTCGCAGCCCAGGTCGGGGATGCGGTAGGCGAGGTGGGCGAAGGAATGCGCGGCGTCGAGCAGCACGTCCACACCGCGCGCTCTTGCCATGGCGGCGATCCTTGCCACCGGCAGGATCTGCCCGGTGCGGTGCAGGACGTGGGTGAGGATGATGGCCCGCGTACGCGGCGTGATGGCGCGCTCGTAGAGGCTGACGAGCTGTTCGTCGCTGTCCACCTGGAAGGGCTGGACGACCTGGTTGATGGTGAAGCGGCCGCGCTGCGCCATCATCTTCACCGTTTCCTCGACGCTCGCGTAGTCCTGGTTGCCGATGAGCAGTTCGTCGCCGTCGCGGAAAGGATAGCCCTGGATGAGGATGTTCATGCCTTCCGTGGGATTGCGCACCACCGCCACTTCGTCCGGCGAGACGCCCGCGAATTCGGCGAGGCTGCGCGTCACCTGCCGCAGCCGCTCCGGATAGCGGTTGCGCAGGAAGTACGTGCCTTCCGCATATACCGCGCGCTCGTGCGCGGCGCAGGCGTCGAGCACCGGCGCGGCGGGCACGCCGAACATGCCGTTTTCCAGGTTGATGAATTCGTTCGAAAGACGATACTGGGCGCGGATGCCGGACCAGTAGGCTTCGTCGTCCGGGGCGATACGCTGCGTGTTTTCCGGGGGCACATTGACCTCGCTGTCAGAAAGATAAGGGAATTGTACGTGGCGGTGGCAAGCATGTCACAGCGCGTCCATCGTTCGCGCGATGCGCTGCGCCAGGTCGGGCGAAGCGGGAAGCATCGGCGCCCGCAATTCGTTCGTCATCCATCCCGACGCCGCTAGCCCAGCCTTCAGCGGACCGGGATTGGGCTCGGCGAACATCAGCCGCACCAGGGGCAGCAGACGATAGAACAGGGCGCGCGCCTCGTCGAGCCGGCCGGCGGCGGCGAGCGCATGCACGCGCACGAAGCAGGCGGGCCGCAGGTTGGCGGACGCGAGGATGCCTCCGGCGCCGCCGAGGGCAAGCGTGGACAGGAGTTGCGCGTCCTCGCCGGTCAGCACCTGCAGGCCGGTCTCGGCGATCAGGCGCATGGTCAGCATGGCATCGCCGCCGCAGTCCTTCACGCCATCGATGCGGGGATGCCGGGCGAGCGCTGCGAAGGTGTCGAACTCGATGCCCACGCCGGCGCGGTAAGGAATGTTATAGAGCAGGACCGGCACCTCGGCCCGGTCGGCCAGTGTGGTGAAGAAGCCGAGCAGCCCGGCTTGCGAGGGGCGGATGTAGGGCGGCGGCGGAACGAGCACGCCGGCGACCCGGCGCGACTGGATGCGGTCGAGCCGGGCCAGCACCTCGCGCTGGTTGCTGCCGGACAGGCCCATCACGATGGCCGCGCCGGGCACCGCATCGAGCACCGCGTCGAGGACGGCGAGCTGCTCCGTTTCGTCGAGGGCGGCGGCTTCGCCGGTCGAGCCGCAGACGACGATGCCGGCGACGCCGGCGTCGGTCATTTGCCGTGCCAGCCGGCGCAAGGCCGGAAAGTCGATTTCGCCATCGCGAAACGGTGTCGCCAAAGCGACCCAGATGCCTGAAAAACTGGACATGCATTTCTCCTAAGCTGAGACCGTCGGGTCACCGCCAGGGAGCGTGCAGGAAAACCGGGAAAGGGAGAACGAGACATCCGCCTTTGCGCCTGCTGTCCTGTCAGCCCACCTGACGGGACAGCGCGCCCCGGTCAGATGAGCGGCTGTTTTTTGGATTTGCTGCCGGTGACGCGCGCGCACGCCGTGCCGCGCCCGGGGGCGGCAACGATGGATTGCATGGCTGTTGGCGTGGCGTGGATCATGGCGTCGATAACAAGGCGTCCGGCAAGTATGGCCAAGGCTTGCCGGATCGTCAACCGTGTCCGGCGTTCGCGCCAGAATCGGTGCAGGAATCGTTGAACGAATCGATGATGGCCCGGGGTGCCGGAAGCGGTGCGGGCTTATAATCTCCTGATGCAAAATCTCCTCCACAACCTCAATCCCGAGCAGCTCGCCGCCGTCACGCTTCCCTCCCAGCATGCCATGATCCTGGCCGGCGCCGGGTCCGGCAAAACCCGGGTGCTGACCACCCGCATCGCCTGGCTGATCCAGACCGGACAGGTCTCGCCGGCGGGCATCCTGGCGGTGACCTTCACCAACAAGGCGGCCAAGGAAATGACGTCTCGCCTCGGCGCCATGCTTCCCATCAATACCCGCGGCATGTGGATCGGCACCTTCCACGGACTGTGCAACCGCTTCCTGCGCGCGCATTACCGCGACGCCGCGCTGCCGCAGTCCTTCCAGATCCTCGACTCGGGCGACCAGCTTTCCATGATCAAGCGAATGCTGAAGGCATTGAACGTCGACGACGAAAAATATCCTCCGCGCAACCTGATGTATTTCATCAACAACGCGAAGGAGCAGGGCTTGCGCGCGCAGGACGTCGAGGCCTACGACGACTACAACCGCAAGTTCGTGGAGCTGTACGACATCTACGACCAGCAATGCCAGCGCGAAGGCGTGGTGGACTTTGCCGAACTGCTGCTGCGCACCTATGAACTGCTGTCGCGCAGCCAACCCTTGCGCGAGCATTACCAGGCGCGCTTCCGGCATATCCTGGTCGACGAGTTCCAGGATACCAACGACCTGCAATACAAGTGGCTCAAGCTGCTGGCGGGCCAGAGCAACGCGGTGTTCGCGGTGGGCGACGACGACCAGAGCATCTATGCCTTCCGCGGCGCGAACGTCGGCAACATGGCCGCCTTCGAGCGCGAATTCCGCGTGCAGAACCTGATCAAGCTGGAGCAGAACTACCGCTCCCACGGCCACATCCTCGATGCGGCCAATACCCTGATCGCGCACAATACCCGCCGCCTCGGCAAGAACCTGCGCACCGACGCGGGCCACGGCGAGCCGGTGCGGATTTTCGAATCCAGCAGCGATCTCCAGGAAGCGCAGTGGCTGATCGAGGAGGTCAAGAGCCTGCTCAACGAAGGCTGGATGCGCAGCGAGATCGCGGTGCTCTACCGTTCCAACGCCCAGTCGCGGGTGATCGAGCACGCGCTGTTCACCGCAGGCATTCCCTACCGGGTGTATGGCGGCCAGCGCTTCTTCGAGCGCGCGGAGATCAAGCATGCGATCGCCTACCTGCAGCTCATGGACAATCCGCACAACGATTCAGCCTTCCTGCGGGTGGTGAACTTCCCGGCGCGGGGCATCGGCGCGCGCTCCATCGAGCAGCTGCAGGACGCGGCGCGCCAGCACGGCATGTCGCTGTACGCCGCCGTGCCGCACGTCAGCGGCAAGGCGGGCAGTTCGCTGGGCGGCTTCGTCAGGCTGGTCGAGCGCATGCGCTTCGAGAACCAGACCATGCCGCTGCAAGAAGTGGTCAAGGCGATGCTCGACGCGAGCGGCCTGATCGCGCATTACCAGACCGAAAAGGAAGGCGCGGACCGCATCGAGAACCTGGAGCAGCTCGTCAGCGCGGCCATGCTGTTCGTGTCCGAGGAAGGCTTCGGCATCGATGCGCCGGCCTTCGCCGGGCCGAAGGCGCAAGCCGTCGCCGGGCCGGCGCTGGTCGACGGCGAGGAAGTGGAAGTCATCGACGCCGATGCGCCCCTGCCCACCGTCATGTCGCCGCTCTCCGCCTTCCTGTCGCATGCTTCGCTGGAAGCGGGCGACAACCAGGCCCAGGCGGGCCAGGATGCGCTGCAGCTCATGACCGTGCACTCGGCCAAGGGACTGGAATTCGACGCGGTGTTCATCACCGGCCTGGAAGAAGGCTTGTTCCCGCACGAGAACAGCACGCAGGAAGAAGGCGGCCTGGAAGAGGAGCGGCGGCTGATGTACGTCGCCATCACCCGTGCCCGCAAGCGGCTCTACATGAGCTTCTCCCAGACACGCATGCTGCACGGCCAGTCGCGCTACAACATGCGTTCGCGTTTCTTCGATGAATTGCCCGATGCCTCGCTCAAGTGGCTGTCACCCCGGGTGCAGCAGCACAGCTGGTTCGCCCAGCGCAAGACCGCCTGGGACGACGTGCCGGAAGCGGGCGTCAACGCCATCGCGCAGAGCTTCACCCGCAAGGATGCCGGCTGGCGCATCGGCGAAAGCGTGGCCCATGCCAAGTTCGGCGAAGGCGTGATCGTCAGCATCGAGGGCAGCGGCACGAATTGCCGGGCGCATATCAACTTCGGCAAGCATGGGATGAAGCTGCTGGACTTGAATATCGCGAAGCTGGAGAGAGTGGCGAAGGCGTGAGGGTGTAAGGCGCGCCGGCTACCTCGCTCCCTCCCCTTCGAGGGGAGGGGGATCTCACATCAAGCTTCCAACTTGTCTTGTCCCGGCTGCGGCGTCTCTCCAGGCCGCCCGAACACATGGGTGTACGTCGGATAGAACGAGCAGTACATCACCACCGTCAGCACCAGCGACAGCGGAATCAGCACCAGCGACACCACCAGCAGGCGGCCGAAGATCAAGGCCACGACGCTGCTGAGGATGGCGGGCAGCAGCACGCCGACCAGCACCCAGGCCAGGCCGTAGACCAGGAAGGCGCGCCCCGAGCGCTGCACCGCGAAAAAGCTGTAGAACAGCGCCTTGCCCACGCCCATGCGCTGCCAGGCGATGAGGGGCGCGGCGTACCAGAACGCCATGGTCGCCGGCGTATAGACCAGCGCGGAAAACATCATCGCCAGCGTCATGTTCGAGCCGCGCAGGGTCTCGGCGTCGAGCGCCTTGCGGCCGCTCATGACTTCGAGGAACAGGCCGCCGTCGACCGGCGCCGAGGCCAGGACCGCGACGATGGCCGCGACCACGTACAGCACGCCCAGCTTCAGCAAGGGGACGAGCGACGGCGAGCGGAATCCGGTCACGAGCAGGTTGGGATAGACCTTCTTGCCCTGTTCCACCTGCAGGCAGGCCTGCATGAAGGACATGGAAAACACCGGCACCAGCAGCAGCGGCAGCAGTTGCCCGATCACCGGCAGGATGCCCAGCGCCAGCATCAGGAACATGTAGCTCAGGAACAGCGTGGCCATTTCGAAGGGCTGCTTGCGGAAGAGCGAGAAGCCTTCCTTCACCCAGAGCCAGCCGACGCTTGCGGGGAGTTTTTGCATGGTCAGAACAGGAGGGGGGCGGGATGGTCGATGCGCTGGCGGAGGATGCGCTCGAAATGCGTCGGATCGTGCGGCGTGAGCATCTCCGCTTCGCGCGGCAGGTAGAAGTCGTACAGCCGCGACAGCCAGAAGCGCAGCGCGCCCGCCTGCAGCATGGGTTGCCAGGCGTCGCGTTCCGCCTCGGTGAAGGGGCGCACCGCATGGTAGGCGTCGAGCATGGCCTTGGCGCGATCCAGGTCCAGCGCGCCGGTCCGCAGGTCGATGCACCAGTCGTTGACGGTCACGGCGATGTCGAACAGCCAGGTATCGCAGCAGCCGAAGTAGAAATCGAAGAACCCGGTCAGCCTGTCCCCGGAAAACATGACGTTGTTGCGGAACAGGTCGGCATGGATGGGGCCGCGCGGCAGGGCGCGGTAGACAGGCGAGGCGGCGAAGGCGTCCTGGGCGTGGATTTCGGCGCGCAGCAGTTCCTTCGGTCCGTCCGGCAGGTAGGGCAGGACCACCGGCGTGGTCTTCAGCCACCAGTCGAGGCCGCGCAGGTTGGGCAGGTGCATCGGGAAGTTCTCGCCGGCGATGTGCATGCGCGCCAGCATCGCGCCCACGGCCTCGCAATGCACCGGCTTCGGATCGAGCTGGGACTCGCCCTCCAGCTTGGTGACGATGGACGCCGGCTTGCCCTTGAGCGTATGCAGGATGTCGCCTTCCAGGTTGGCGATCGGCGCCGGCACCAGCACGCCGCGCTCGGCCAGGTGGCGCATGAGATGAAGATAGAAGGGCAGTTGCTCCGCCGTCAGCTTTTCAAAGATCGTCAGGACGTATTCGCCCGTTTCCGTTGTCAGGAAAAAGTTGGTGTTTTCGATGCCGGAAGAGATGCCCTTGATGGCAAGCGCGCGTCCGAGGTTGAACTGGGTGATCCATTGCGAGAGGTCATCAAGGGTGACCGGTGTAAAAACTGCCATGAGCGAAATTGAAAGTGGTCTGAAGGTCGGGTCGGGCGCTATCTTACTGCTTTGCAGGCGCTGATGGGGCAGATGCAGGCGTCGAGGGCGGCGGCGGAACGGGTGCGGCCTGCCCGGCGGCCGGTTGCTCGGGCTGTTCCCCCGGCTTGGCATCGCGCGGATGGTTGAACAGGTCGAACTGGAACACCTCCCACTGGGCGCCGCGATTCGAGGTGCCTTCCTGGTCGCCGGGCTGGGCGCTGCCGGCCGGTTCGTTCGGCTTCACGACATAGGTGCTCTTGCCGCTGGTCACCTTGACTTCGGTGACCTTGCCTCCGGGAGCGCGGCGTTCCTCGATCTGCCGCTCCGGCGGCTTGCGGATGGTGACCGCCGGCTGTTCGCCTTCCTCGAGCTTTTCGAGGCGGGGCGGGGGCGGCGCGTCGTTTCGTTGCGCCTGGGCGGCTGCCAGGCTGGCAAATCCGGCGAGCAGGCCGGCGGCGAGGCCGGTTGCCAGGCGATGGGAGAGGGGAGGCATGATGTCCTTGGGCTACGTTGGCTGCGTTGAGAAAACGGCAGGCCGGGGCAGGTCCGGCCATGCCGTCATTTTATCAAACGCACCCGCGCATTCCGCGGATTCTGCGGATTCCTAGAGATAAGCGCCTGCTTCCTTGCTCTCGGGCGTAAGCAGGTCGTTGCGCGCTTCATAGAAGGCGAAGATGGCGTCGACCACGTTCGCGGGTTCGTCGATCAGTTGCACGATGTCGAGATCGCCCGGAGCGATCAGGCCGTTGGCCGCGAGGCTGCCGCGGAACCAGTCGATCAGGCCGGCCCAGAAGCGGGTGCCCACGAGGATGACGGGAATGCGGCGCGACTTGCCGGTCTGGATCAGGGTGAGCGCCTCGGTCAGTTCGTCCAGCGTGCCGAAGCCGCCGGGCAGCACCACGTACGCATCTGCGTACTTCACGAAGGCGACCTTGCGCGCGAAGAAATGCCGGAAACTGATGGAAATGTTTTGCCAGGCGTTGGCGGTCTGTTCGCGCGGCAATTCAATGTTAAGTCCAACCGACGCGGACTTCCCTTCGAAGGCGCCCTTGTTCGCCGCTTCCATGATGCCCGGCCCGCCGCCGGAAATGACGGCCAGGCCGGCATCCGACAGCCGGCGCGCGATGTCGACGGCGGTTTCGTAATAGGGATCGCCGGGCTTGATGCGCGCCGAGCCGAAGACCGAGACCGCCGGCCGCAGTTCGGACAGCCTTTCGGTGGCATCGATAAACTCTGCCATAATCGTCAACATATGCCATGATTCGCGCGCCTTCTTCGCGGTGGCGCGCTCATCGTCCGCGAGCTGATGCAATCGCGGCACGTTTTTTCCATTTGACACCATATGAACAAGACCCTGTTGTTGGTTGACGGCTCGAGTTACCTTTACCGCGCCTTCCATGCCATGCCTGACCTGCGCAACGCGGAAGGCCAGCCCACCGGCGCGATCTACGGCATCATCAACATGCTGCGGCGCTTGCGCAGCGACTATCCCGCAGCATACATCGCGTGTGTATTCGACGCAAAAGGCAAGACCTTCCGCGACGACATCTATCCGGATTACAAAGGCCATCGCCCGCCCATGCCCGACGACCTGCGCAAGCAGGTCGAGCCCATCCACGAGGCGGTGCGCGCCATGGGCTGGCCCATCCTGTGCGTGGAGGGCGTGGAAGCAGACGACGTGATCGGCACGCTGGCGGTGCAGGCGGCGCAGGTCGGCATGAACGCCATCGTCTCCACCGGCGACAAGGACATGGCCCAGCTGGTGAACGGGCAGGTCACCCTCATCAACACCATGAGCAACGAGACGCTCGACCGCGAGGGCGTGATCGCCAAGTTCGGCGTGCCGCCGGAGCGCATCGTCGATTACCTCACGCTGGTGGGCGACGCCGTCGACAACGTGCCGGGCGTGGCCAAGGTCGGCCCCAAGACCGCCGTGAAATGGATCACCCAGTTCGGTTCGCTCGACGAGATCATCGCGCGCAACGCCGAGATCGGCGGCGCGATCGGCGAGAACCTGCGGAACGCGCTCGACTGGCTGCCGCAGGCGCGGTTCCTGCTGACCGTGAAGACCGACTGCGACCTGGCGCCGCACGTTCGATCCATTGAGGAATCGCTCATGGCCAAGCCCACGGATGACCAGGCGATGATCGACTTCTACCGCAAGTACGGGTTCAAGACCTGGCTGCGCGAGATGACCGGCGAAGCCGGCGGGAAGCGGCCGGCGGCCCAGGTGCATGCCGGGTCGGGCGCGGTCCATCCGCGCGCGGACCCGCAGGCCGGCCTGTTCGACGGCGAGGCGTCCGCTCCTCTGACGAGCGACTATGAAACCGTCGTGACCGAGGCGCAGCTCGACAAGTGGCTGGGCACGATCGACGCCGCCGAACTGACCTCGGTGGATACAGAAACCACGTCGCTGGATGCCATGCGCGCCGAACTGGTGGGCATTTCCCTGTGCTGCACGCCTGGGCAGGCCGCCTACATTCCGGTCGGCCACCGCTACCAGGACGTGCCGCCGCAGCTCGATCGCGACATGGTGCTCGCCAGGCTCAAGCCCTGGCTGGAAAACCCGGAGAAGCGCAAGGTCGGCCAGAACATGAAGTACGACAGCCACGTGCTGCAGAACTACGGCATCCGCATCCAGGGCGTGGCGCACGATACGCTGCTCGAGTCGTATGTGTTCGAGTCCCACAAGAGCCATGACATGGACAGCCTCGCGCTGCGCCACCTCAACCGCAAGACGGTGACCTACGAGGAAGTCTGCGGCAAGGGTGCCTCGCAGATCGGCTTCGACCAGGTCGCGCTGGACCGCGCCACCGAATATGCGGCCGAGGACGCCGACGTCACCCTGCAGCTGCACCAGGCGATGTGGCCGCACGTGGCCGAGGACAAGGGCCTGACCTTCATCTACGAAAAGATCGAGGTGCCGACGGCGGTGGTGCTACAGAAGATCGAACGCAACGGCGTGCTGATCGATACCCAGTTGCTGGCTGCCCAGTCGCACGAGCTCGGCGTGCGCATGCTCGAGATGGAGCGCCAGGCCTACGACCTCGCCGGCCAGCCCTTCAACCTGAATTCGCCGAAGCAGATCGGCGAGATCTTCTTCGACCGGCTCAAGCTGCCGGTGGTCAAGAAGACGCCGTCCGGCACGCCCTCCACCGACGAGGAAGTCCTGCAGAAGCTGGCGGAAAACTATCCGCTGCCGAAGGTCCTGCTGGATTACCGCGGCCTGTCGAAGCTCAAGTCCACCTACACCGACAAGCTGCCGAAGATGGTCAATCCCGCCACCGGGCGCGTGCACACCAACTACGCGCAGGCCGTCGCCGTGACCGGGCGCCTCGCGTCCAACGACCCCAACCTGCAGAACATCCCTGTGCGTACCGCCGAGGGGCGGCGCATCCGCGAAGCCTTCATCGCGCCGCCGGGCAGCGTGATCGTGTCGGCCGACTATTCGCAGATCGAGTTGCGCATCATGGCGCACATCTCCGAGGATGAAGGCCTGCTGCGCGCCTTCGCCGCCGGCGAAGACATCCACCGGGCAACGGCGTCCGAGATTTTCGGCGTGGCGCCGGAAGAGGTCACGAGCGAGCAGCGCCGCTATGCCAAGGTCATCAACTTCGGCCTGATCTATGGAATGAGCGCCTTCGGCCTGGCGAGCAACCTCGGCATCGAGCGCTCCGCCGCACAGATGTACATCGACAAGTACTTCCAGCGCTACCCCGCGGTGGCGCGCTACATGGCGGACACGCGCATCGAGGCCAAGGCGCATGGCTTCGTCGAGACCGTGTTCGGCCGCCGCCTCTGGCTCTCCGAGATCAATTCGCCCAACGGCCCGCGCCGCCAGGCCGCCGAACGTGCGGCGATCAATGCGCCCATGCAGGGCACGGCGGCCGACCTCATCAAGCTGTCGATGATCGCGGTGCAGGATTGGCTGGAAGCGCAGAAGATGCAATCGAAGATGGTGATGCAGGTGCACGACGAACTGGTGCTCGAAGTGCCGGAACAGGAATTGTCGTATATTCGTGACAATCTGCCGAAATTGATGAGCGGCGTGGCAAGCCTCAAGGTGCCGCTGCTCGCCGAAGTCGGCGTCGGCAGGAATTGGGAAGAAGCACACTGAACAACTCGCGAATGGAGGTAGCAGATGCGGAATTTCAAGGATGACTTCGATAGCCTCGTGGGCAAGTCCACGCTGTCGGAGGGCGTGGACCGCCGGGATTTCATGAAGGTGGCGCTGGGCACCGGCTTCGCCGCGGCAGTCATGCCCGTGGCGGCGCAGACCATGATCAAGACCGACACCGCCGGCCTGACGGCGGGCACGGTGCAGATCGACGTCAAGGGGCAGAAGGTGCCGGTCTACCGCGCCCAGCCGGAAGGCAAGTCCAACCTGCCGGTGATCCTGGTGGTGTCCGAAATCTTTGGCGTGCATGAGCATATCGCCGACGTCGCGCGCCGCTTCGCCAAGCTGGGGTATCTCGCGCTCGCGCCCGACCTCTTCGTGCGCCAGGGCGACCCGGCGAAATATCCGGCCATCGCCGACGTGATGAAGGAAGTCGTTTCCAAGGTGCCCGACGAGCAGGTGATGGGCGACCTCGATGCCGTGGTGGCCTATGCGAAGTCGAACGGCGGCAATACCGACAAGCTGGGCATCACCGGCTTCTGCTGGGGCGGCCGCATCACCTGGCTTTACTCGGCCCACAATCCCAAGGTCAAGGCGGGCGTCGCCTGGTACGGACGCCTGGTCGGGGACAAGACCGCACTGGCCCCGCAGCATCCTGTCGACATCGCCGCCTCGCTGACGGTGCCGGTGCTCGGCCTGTACGGCGGCAAGGACCAGGGCATTCCCCTCGATACCGTCGACAAGATGAAGGCGGAACTCGCCAAGGGCAGCAGCAAGTCCGAATTCGTGGTGTTCCCGAATTCCGGCCATGCCTTCCACGCCGACTACCGGCCGAGCTACGTCGAGGCGGACGCCAAGGAAGGCTGGAGCAAATGCCTGGCCTGGTTCAGGCAGCACGGCGTTGCGGCCGACAATGGCTGATCCCGGTTGATCCCGGGCTGGCCACGCCTGGTCACGTCCGCAGCGACTTCGCGCAGGCCCCGGTGCCTGCGCGAAGTCAAGTCCAGCCCCATTCTTGGTTTGCCGAAAGCAGTCGACTATGCTTTAATTTGCAACTTTGTTGCAAAGTCGCGGCCGCGGCGGCGCCACCGTATCGCCAGGGGCAAGAAAATCAACTCCACCTTTTCATCCATTCTGCTTGCGACCCTCATCGCCGGCGCGATCAGCATTTCCGCCGCGGCGGTGTTTTCCTTCGCCTTCCTGTCCCGCATGGTCGAACGCATGGTCAGCCTGTCGGTCGGTATTCTCCTGTCGACCTCGCTGCTGCATGCCCTGCCCGAGGCCTTCGAGTCTGGCGCGGATACGCATGCCTTGTTTGCCACCCTGCTGGGCGGCCTGCTCGGATTCTTCCTGCTGGAAAAATTCGCCATCCTGCGTCATTCCCATCATCACGAAGGCGACGGCCATGGCCACGAACACGGGCATGACAAGCACGAGGCCGGCCGCTCCGGCTGGATGATCCTCGTGGGCGACGGCCTGCACAACTTCACCGACGGCATCCTGATCGCCGCCGCCTTCCTGGCCAATCCCAACCTCGGCATCATCACCGCGCTGGCCATCGTCGCGCATGAAATCCCGCAGGAGATCGGCGACTTCATCGTGCTGCTGAATGCCGGTTTCAGCCGGGTCCGGGCTTACGCTTACAACCTGATATGCAGCCTGATGGCGGTCGTCGGCGGCATCGTCGGCTACCTCATGCTCGACCGCGCGAGCGGCTGGATTCCCTATGTGCTGGTGTTTGCTTCCTCGGGGTTCATCTACATCGCGGTCAGCGATCTGATGCCGCAGATGCAGCGTCGGGCGACGGTGCGCGAGACCATTCCGCAGGTCTTGCTTGTGACGGTGGGGGTTTGTGTGGTGTTGTTCTTGACGGGGAGAATGCATTTGCATTGAGGGGAGTGTAGCGAGGGGTGTCCCGCGACCCGCTGGCGTTTGCGCTAACCGCTGTCGTCTTGCAACGCTCTGTCATCCCTACAATGCTCTGTCATTCCCGCGAAGGCGGGAATCCCATTTTGCCTGCCCATCCCCCGCACCCGACACCAGCACCCCTCAACTTCCAGTCGCAACCGGACGCTTCGCATCAGCGCACCATTCGCTCCAGGAGCCAGGATACAAGCTCGCGCCCGTCATGCCCGCGACCTCGAGCGCCAGCAGGTTATGGCAGGCGGTCACCCCCGAGCCGCACTGCATGACGGCCTTCTCCACGTCGGGGACGATGGCGCCCAGTTCGTTGCGCAGTTGCGAAGCCGGCTTGAAGCGGCCGTCGGCCGCGAGGTTGTCCTTGAAGAAGCGATTGACCGCGCCCGGGATGTGCCCGGCGACCGGGTCGATGATTTCGTTTTCTCCGCGGAAGCGGTCGGGCGCGCGGGCGTCGACCACCAGCCTGCCGCCAGTGCCGAGGCTGGCGACGAGTTCATCGACGCCGACCATCGGCACGCGCGAAGCCTTGGCAGTGATCCCGCCGGCGGGACGCGCCGCGACTTCGGTCACCAAGGGCTGACCCGCGGCCTGCCATGCCGGCAAACCGCCATCCAGCACCGCCACCGCCTCGTGGCCGACCCAGCGCAGCATCCACCAGAGGCGTGCCGCGAACATGGCGCCGTGGGCGTCGTAGGCGACGACCTGCGTGCCGTCGTTCACGCCCCAGCGGCGCAGCGTGGCGATGAAGGCGTCGCGGGAGGGCAGGGGATGTCGTCCGCGGAACGCGCCGTCCGGGCCGGGCGACTTGTCCGACAGGTCGGTGTCGGTGTCGGCGAACTGCGCGCCCGGCAGGTGGCCGGCGTCGAAGGCTTCCCGTCCGGCGCGCGGGTTCATCAGGTCGTGCCGGCAATCGAGGATGACCCAGGAGGGATCGTGGATGTGCTGCGCAAGCTGCTCGGCGGAAATCAGGGTGGTGTGCATGCTAGACCTCGTTGGCGATGGGATCGTTCGCTTGGGTGACGGTGGGCTTGACCGCCGTTGCGGTGGCGCTGCGCGTATTGTAGTAGGTCGCCGCGAGGCCGCTGGCGAGGATGATGGCTATGCCGGCCCAGCCCGGCAGGCCGAGGCGTTCGTCCCAGATCAGCACGCCCCACATCGACGCGAAGACGATGCCGGTGTACTGCAGGTTGGCGGTCACGAGCGTCTTGCCGAGGCGGTAGGCCCGCGTCATGGCCATCTGCGCCGCGGTCGCGGTGATGCCGATCGACAGCAGCAGCGCCATGCCCTGCAGGCTGTGCGCATGGAAGGCGTTGCCGTGTTCGCCGACCTGGCCGATGATGCCGGCAATCAGCCCGGTCATGGAAAAGAAAAACACCACGCGGTATTCCGGCTCGCCCATTTGTCCCAGCTTGCGCACCTGCAGGTAGGCGAGCGACGACAGGAAACCCGACACCAGCCCGACCATCGCGGGAAACCATTGTTCTGCCTGGAAGCTTGGGCGCAGCAGCAGGGTCACGCCGACGAAGCTGAACAGGATCGCGGCGGTCAGGCCCCATTCGAACTTGCCACGGCCGCTCCACCAGCCGGCGCAGAACAGGATGGCCGCGATCCAGATCGGCGACATGTAGTTGAGCGTCATGCCGGCGGCCAGCGGCAGCTTGCCCAGCGCGAAGAACCACAGCCACAGCGCCACCACGCCGATGAAGCCGCGCCAGGCGTGATGCCAGGGATAGCGCGTGCGGAAGGTGCCGCCTTTCCACTGCACCAGGGTGAAGGTGAACAGCATGCCGACGATGCCGCGGTACATCACGATTTCGGAAGTGGAATAGAGCGAGGAAGCCATCTTCACGCACACTCCCATGATGGAGAAGGCGAAGCTGGCGAAGAGCATCCAAAGGGATTGCATGGGAAAACAGAAAGCCGCCGGACGAACCGGCGGCCGCATGAGGGAAGAATCGGAAATGATACGCGCAAAACCGCGTGCGCGCCCGGCAAGCGCCTAGCGAACCTCCAGCCTGCCGCGATACCACTCGTGGAAGTGCTGCATGCCATCTTCCATCGGCGACTGGTAGGGACCGACCTCGTTCACGCCGCGGTCGAGCAGGATGCGACGGCCCTGGTCCATGCGTATGCCGATCTCGTCGTCCTCGATGCAGGTCTCCATGTAGGCTTCGCGCTCCGCCGCCACGAACTCGCGCTCGAAGAGCACGATTTCCTCGGGATAGTAGAACTCCACGACGTTGGTGGTTTTCTGCGGACCGTCGGGCCAGACGGTGGACACCACGAGCACGTGCGGATACCACTCGACCATGATGTTCGGGTACAGCGTGAGCCAGATCGCGCCGTAGGGCGGCGGCACGCCGTTGCGGAATTGCATGACCTGTTCCTGCCACTTCTTGTACTTCGGCGTGCCGAAGCGGGAAAGCGCATGGTTCACGCCCACCGTCTGCACGCTGTAGTTCTCGCCGAATTCCCAGCTCAGGTCGTCGCAGGTGACGAAGTTGCCGAGGCCGGGATGGAAGGGCTCGACGTGGTAGTCCTCGAGATAGACCTCGATGAAGGTCTTCCAGTTGTAGTCGCACTGGTGGACTTCCACGTGGTCGAGCATGTAGCCGGTGAAGTCGAGATCCCGGGTGACGGAAAGCCGGGACATCGCCTGCGCCACGTTGAAGCCGTTCTGCTCGAACAGCAGCCCGTTCCAGCCCTGCAGCGGCGTGCGCGACAGGTTCAGGCAGGGCGTGTCGTTGAAATGGGGCGCGCCGATGAGCTCGCCCTTGAGGTCGTAGGTCCAGCGATGAAGCGGGCAGACGATGTTGGTCGCATTGCCGCGGCCGTCGAACATCTTGGCCTGGCGATGACGGCACACGTTGGACAGCAGTTCGATGCCTTGCTGGCCGCGGACCAGCATGCGGCCCTCGTTTTCCCATGCCAGCGTGGCATAGTCGCCCGCGTTCGGAACCATGAGCTCATGGCCGACGTAGCGCGGACCCTGTTGAAAAAGTTGTTTGATTTCCTGCTGCAGCAGCGCGTCGTCGAAGTAGACGTTGACAGGAAGCTGCGCGTTGGACCGCGCGAGCTTGGCCATATGAGCCAGATCGGACATCCCCACCCCCAAATTAATTTGCACCAACCTAAGAGAGAAAGAATCCGCAAAAACCAGTATTCAAAAAAGATGAAACGGAAATTTTGGACAGAACGGGCGATTATACCCGAGACAACGATTTTTCCACCTCGAATCAAAAGGATCTAACGAAAATCGGGGCAGTTGTACCCCGCTTCCCCGCGCTTCCGCCTGGGTTATGGGGTTTGACCCGGGGGATTCAAGGAAAAATCTGCGCCAGGACTAAAAAACTTCGTCTTTCTTCCCATATTTGCCCGCGTGCCGCGATGAAACATTGTGGTTGAGCAATGCACCCGCTTTCCCGGTGGATATGATTGCGCCCGCCGATGCCTTGCGCAAAGGCAGGCCCGCGACGGGCCGGTTAAGAGACTTTGTTCTAAAATAACGGGCTACACTTCAATTTTGTTCACTATGTCCAAGAAAGCGATGGCCGCGGAAACTGCCGGTCAGCCGGTATCGTTCGAACAGGCGATGGCCGAGCTCGAAGAACTCGTCGCCCGGATGGAAGCCGGCGAGCTGCCGCTCGAGGCTTCTGTCGCTGCATACAAGCGCGGTTCGGAACTGGTGAAATTCTGCGCCAGCCAGCTCGACAAGGTGGAAAGCCAGGTCAAGGTGCTCGAAGGCGATCTGCTTCGCCCGTTTGGCGGCGACGCGGGCACGGCACAGACCGACGACGAGGCGGACGAATGACATCGCAATCCGATTTCGGCGCCTGGATGAAGCAGGTCCAGGCGCGCATGGAAGATGCGCTCGCCGCTTTCCTGCCCGCCCCGGTCGAGACACCCGCGCGGCTGCACGAGGCCATGCGCTACGCGGTCCTCGACGGCGGCAAGCGCGTGCGCCCGCTGCTGGTCTTCGCGGCCGGCGACCTTTTCGGTGCGGCCCCGGAGATGCTCGAACGCGCCGCCGCCGCCGTGGAAATGATCCATGCCTATTCGCTGGTGCACGATGACATGCCCTGCATGGACGACGATGCCCTGCGCCGCGGCAAGCCGACGGTGCACGTGAAGTACGACGAAGCCACGGCCCTGCTCGTGGGCGACGCGCTGCAGTCCCAGGCCTTCCTGGTGCTGACCGATGGCGAAGCCGGCGCGGCCGAGGCCAACCGCCTGGCGATGGTGCGCGAACTGGCCCATGCCTCGGGTTCGCTCGGCATGTGCGGCGGCCAGGCGATCGACCTTGCGAGCGTGGGCCTGCCGCTGGCGCTGGACGAGCTCGAACGGATGCACCGCATGAAGACCGGTGCGCTGCTGCGGGTGTCGGTCGTGCTCGGCGCGCTCGCCGCCAAGCTTCCCTCGACCGCCGAGGCCGCCGCCCTGGACGCCTACGCGAAGGCGGTCGGTCTGGCGTTCCAGGTGGTCGACGACGTGCTCGATGCCACCGCCGATTCGTCGACGCTGGGCAAGACAGCCGGCAAGGACGCGGCGGACAACAAGCCGACCTATGTGTCGATCCTCGGACTCGACCGGTCGCAGGCGCTGGCGGAACGGTTGCGGCGCGACGCCCACGAGGCGCTCGCACCTTTTGGAGACAAGGCGCGGCGGCTGCGCGACATCGCGGACCTGGTCGTGCAACGCAAGGCATAAGGCAAACAAGACACTCACCATGAACCTGCTCAACCTGATCGACAGCCCGGCTGACCTGCGCGCCTTGCCGCGCACCCAACTCAAACCGCTGGCCGACGAGCTGCGCGCCTACCTGCTCGATTCGGTTTCCAAGACGGGCGGGCACCTGTCGTCCAACCTCGGTACGGTCGAGCTGACCATCGCGCTGCACTACGTCTTCAATACGCCCGAAGACCGCATCGTCTGGGACGTCGGACACCAGACCTATCCGCACAAGATCCTCACCGGCCGGCGCGACCGCATGCCGACGCTGCGCCAGCTCAACGGCATTTCCGGATTCCCGCGCCGCGTCGAAAGCGAATTCGATACCTTCGGCACCGCCCACTCCTCGACCTCGATTTCCGCCGCGCTCGGCATGGCGCTCGCCGCCCGCACCAAGGGCGAGAAGCGGCACGCGATCGCCGTGATCGGCGACGGCGCGATGACCGCCGGCATGGCCTTCGAGGCCCTCAACAACGCCGGCGTCTACAACGACGTCAACCTGCTGGTCATCCTCAACGACAACGACATGTCGATCTCGCCGCCCGTCGGCGCCCTCAACCGCTATCTTGCCCGCCTGATGTCCGGCAAGTTCTACGCGGCGGCGCGCAACGTCGGCAAGACCGTCCTGCCCGCGCCCATGCTGGAACTGGCCAAGCGCATCGAGGAGCATGCCAAGGGCATGGTCGTTCCCGCCACGCTGTTCGAGGAATTCGGCTTCAATTACATCGGCCCGATCGACGGCCACGACCTGGAATCGCTGATCCCGACGCTGCAGAACCTGAAGGACCTGAAGGGGCCGCAGTTCCTGCACGTCGTGACGAAGAAAGGGCAGGGCTACAAGCTCGCCGAGGCCGATCCGGTGCTGTACCACGGACCCGGCAAGTTCAACCCGGCCGAAGGCATCAAGCCGGCGGCGGCGGGCAAGCAGACCTACACCCAGGTCTTCGGCGACTGGCTGTGCGACATGGCCGAGAAGGACCGACGGCTCGTCGGCATCACGCCCGCGATGCGCGAGGGCTCCGGCATGGTCGAGTTCGAGCGCCGCTTCCCCGGCCGCTACTTCGACGTCGGCATCGCCGAGCAGCATGCGGTCACCTTTGCCGCCGGCCTGGCCTGCGAAGACATGAAGCCGGTGGTGGCGATCTATTCCACCTTCCTGCAGCGCGCCTACGACCAGCTGATCCATGACGTGGCGCTGCAGAACCTGGACGTGACCTTCGCCCTCGACCGCGCCGGCCTCGTCGGCGCGGACGGCGCAACCCACGCCGGCAACTACGACCTGGCCTACCTGCGCTGCATTCCCAACATGGTGGTGATGGCGCCCTCCGACGAAAACGAGTGCCGCCAAATGCTGACCACGGCTTTCCAATATAATGGTCCGGCCGCGGTCCGGTACCCGCGCGGCGCCGGCATCGGCGCCAAGGTGGAGAAAGACTTGCAGCCTCTGCCGCTGGGCAAGGGCCTCGTCCGGCGCGAAGGCAAGGGCATCGCCATCCTCGCCTTCGGCACGATGGTCGCTCCCAGCCTGGGCGCGGCCGAGGAACTGGGCGCCACCGTCGCCGACATGCGCTTCGTCAAGCCGCTCGACACCGAACTGGTGAAGCGGCTCGCCGAAAGCCACGAGGCGCTGGTCACCGTGGAAGAGGGTGCGGTTATGGGCGGCGCCGGTTCCGCCGTCGCCGAGGCGCTCGCCGATGCCGGTATCGTCAAGCCCATCCTTCACCTCGGCCTGCCGGACCGCTTCATCGACCACGGGGATGCGGCGCAGTTGCTCGCCGCCTGCGGCCTGGACGCGAAAGGCATCGCCGCCGCGATCAGGAAACGCTTTGGCAAGGGCGAACCGCGCCTCGTCGTGAACAACGTCAACCACTGAGAAATCCGGCAGCCGCAAGCCTCGTCCAGCAAGGTCCGGCAGCCACAACCGATAGGCTGAACATGAATACCCGCGACCTGAACCTGATGAGCATCCCCGACGTGCAAAGCACCGTCGATACCCGCCGCCTGGCCATCCAGCGCGTCGGCGTCAAGGGAGTGCGCTATCCGGTCACGATCGCCTCCCCGTCCGGCGTCATGCCCACGGTGGGCACCTGGAACATGTATGTGCATCTGCCGGAAGACCAGAAGGGCACGCACATGTCCCGCTTCATCGCGCTGCTCGAGGACAACCGCGTGCCGCTCGATGCCTCCCGCTTCGGCGCATTGATGCGGGACATGGTCAAGCTGCTGGAAGCCGATTCCGGCCGGATCGAGGTCAGCTTTCCCTACTTCATCAACAAGACCGCGCCGATCTCGGGCGTGCAGAGCCTGATGGATTACGAAGTCGGCTACGTCGGCGAGATGCGCGACGGCCGCCTCGAGATCACGCTCAAGGTACTGGTCCCCGTCACCAGCCTCTGCCCCTGCTCGAAAAAGATTTCCGAATACGGCGCGCACAACCAGCGCTCGCACATCACCGTCAGCGCCCTGCTGGACGGCGAGCTGCCGGTCGACGAACTCATCGCCGGCATCGAGGCGCAAGCCTCCTGCGAACTCTTCGGCCTGCTCAAGCGCCCGGATGAAAAGTACGTCACCGAGCGCGCCTACGACAACCCGAAGTTCGTCGAAGACCTGGTGCGCGACGTCGCCGGCATGCTCAATGGCGAGACCCGCATCCTGGCCTACACGCTCGAGGCGGAAAACTTCGAATCCATCCACAATCACTCGGCATACGCGTTGATCGAGAACGACAAGCGCGTGAAGTGACCGGCGGCCGGCGTCAGACCAGCGGCAGCGCCGTCGTATCCTTGATGCGCTGCAGCGCGAAGCTGGATTTCACCTCGAGCACCACGGGATGCTTGAGCAGCGTCTCCATCATGAAGTGGGAGAAGTGCTCCATGTCTTCCACATGGACCCGCAGCAGGTAATCCATTTCTCCCGTCATCGCATAGCAGGCCACCACTTCCGGCCAGGTGTCGACCGCGGCGGCGAATGCCGCCCGCGGCGACCGGTTGCTGCTGCCCGGCGTGTCGCTATGCTTTTCCAGGCGCACGTTCACATAGGCCAGCAGCCCGAGGCCGATCTTGTCCGGATCCAGCAAGGCCACGTATTGCCGGATCACGCCGGCATCTTCCAGGCGCTTGATGCGCCGCAGGCAGGGTGACGGCGAAAGACTGACCTTTTCCGCGATTTCCTGGTTGCTGAGGCGGCCGTCCGCCTGCAGGATCGCGAGGATCTTGCGATCCGTCTTGTCGAGTTCCAGTTTTGGCATGGTCTGCCCTCGATGAAAAATATACGGCAATTTTATTGCCAATTTTTCTTTGCGTCAGCCATATTTCGCAATTTTATGCCTGCCCGGCTTGACTATACTTCCTGGATACACTAACAACCCGAGCCGAGGGGACAGGCATGAATACCACCGTTGACCACGCCGATTTTTTCAAGACCCTGGAAGAGAAGTCCGATGGCGGCACGCTGCGCGGCAATTACGAGAATGCCGATGAACGCTATGTCGTGAAGCAGGACTGGAACGCCTACACGCCGGAGCAGCATGCCTTGTGGCGGCGCCTGTACGAACGCCAGGCGAAACTGGTGCCGGGCCGGGCCTGCGATGTCTTCATCGAGGCGCTGGCCGGCCTGGATGCCTCGGGCGGCATCCCCGACCTGCAGCGCGCGAGCGAATCGCTGTACCGCGCGACGAAATGGGAACTGGTCGCCGTTCCCGGCCTGATTCCCGACCTGACCTTCTTCGAGCATCTTGCCGCGCGACGCTTTCCGGTGACGGTGTGGCTGCGCGAACCCGAAGAGTTCGACTACATCGTCGAACCCGACATCTTCCATGACTTCTTCGGCCATGTGCCGCTGCTGTTCAATCCGCTGTTCGCCGACTACCTCCAGGAATACGGCCGGGGCGGCATGAAGGCGCTGGAGCACGATGCCCTGAAATACCTGGCGCGCCTTTACTGGTACACGGTGGAATTCGGGCTGATCCAGAGCCCGGAAGGCTTGCGGGCCTACGGCGCCGGCATCCTGTCGTCCGGCGGCGAAATCGACTACTGCCTGACCAGCCCCAAACCGCGCCGGGTCATGCTGGATGCGGAGCGCACGATGCGTACGCTTTACAAGATCGATTCCTACCAGGAAACCTATTTCGTGATCCGCGACTTCGCGCATCTGTTTTCGACTACGGAACCGGATTTTACGCCGTTGTACGAGATCCTGAAGACGGAAGAGGCGCTGCCCGCAGATACCTTGCTGCCGGGCGAGAGCAACGTGCCGCCCAATCCGGCGGCGGGCGGCTGATCCGCCGCACCAGCTTGATCAGCTTGATCAGCTGGAAATCCGGCTGCGGATCAGGGCCCGGATTTCCTCGCGCGTGACCTTGCCATCCTTGTTGGCATCGAGCCGGTCGAAATTGTCGACGATGCGCTTCAGGCCCGCGGCCTCTGCTTCCTCGCGTGTCAAGGCGCCGTCGTGATCGGTGTCGGCCGCGCTGAATTGCTCTTCGAATTTTGCCAGGCGCTTTGATGCGCGGGCCGGCGATCCCTGCGCGGGGCGGGTGGCTTGCGGCACGCCATCAGCCTGGGCCTGGGTCTGGGTGTACGCAAGCCCGCTGCCAAGAAGGCCGCCGAGCAGTGCGCAGATCAATATCGGTTTCATGGTCCTTTACCTCATGTCTTTCTCATGATGCCTCCTCATGTTGCGGGATATACATTTGGTGGCTGACCGGATTTACCCTGTGTTACAGGTTTTACAGGAGGCAAGTCTGGTGCGGATGCTGCGCTGCGCCACGACTCGTACCGTGATTCACTTGCCGTAAAGAAACTTGCACTATAAAGTGGCAGTATCGTTTCCTTACTCCCAGCTAATGCAATCGCAGCAGGCCAATCCGCCCGATCAAAAGGACATGCGCCGCCAGCCACACCGCATCTACATGTCGGGGCTGGTGGTATTCAACATGCTGATCGAAACCGGCATGCTGGGCCTGTTCGCACTGGCCGGCACCATCAAGCCGTGGATCGTGGTGGCGTTCGCCGGTACCGTCGTGCCGGTGTCGATCGCCATTCACCTGATGTTCAGGATCGGGCTCAACCTCAGGCTCAAGGAAAAAGGCTTGCTGGTTCCCCAGCTCGCCGTCAACGCCGCCGCGCAACTGATCTTCCTGATGCTGGCGCCGCAGCTCGCCGTCTTCTTCATGCTGACCATGATCGCCTTCTCGGGTTATGCCGCACCCGAGTTTTCGCCGCGCAGCTTCACGAACGGCTGGCTCGTCTTCGGCGTGCTCACCGGCGCGGCGATCTGGCTGGTGCGCGACCGATTCCGCTTTCCCGGCGCGTCGGGGCTGGAAATCTTCGCCACCTGGCTGTTCTTCTTCCTCGCGCTGCGCAGCCTGACGCTCGCCAGCGCGCGCTTCTTCCGGCTGCGCGCCAAGCTGTCGGAAAAGAACCGGCAGCTCGAAGCTTCGCTGCGCCAGATCGAGGAACTCGCCAGTCACGATCACCTGACTGGCATCAATAACCGCGGGACATTCATGAAGATGCTGGAGGACGAGGCGCAGCGCAGCGCGCGCACCGGCGCGCCATTCTGCTTCGTGATGCTGGACATCGACCACTTCAAGAAGGTCAACGACACGCATGGCCATCCGGTCGGCGACGAGGTGCTGAAGACCGTGTGCGACATCGCGGTGCGGACCCTGAGGGGAATCGACCGCATCGGCCGCCTCGGCGGCGAGGAATTCGGAATCCTGCTTCCCGACACGCGTGCCGAGGAAGGAACGATCTCCATGGAGAGGCTGCGCGAGGCAGTCAACGATCACGACTGGGGCAGCATCGCGCCGGGACTCGACGTACATTTTTCAGCCGGCATCACCAGCTACATGCCGATGGACAACGTGCAGAAACTTGCAAAGCGCGCCGACGACGCGCTCTATCATGCCAAGGAGACGGGGCGCGACAGGGTGGTGATGGCGGATCAGCGCCTGTCCGCGCGTGCCTGCGCCTGAATCCGCAACGGATCAGGCCAACTGGTAGCGCAGCGCGGAAACCTCGATGTGCGTGAGGATCACCGCGCTCTTTAGCACATGATCCATGTCATCGTCCTCGCGGAATGCGCTCTGCGCATGATCGCTCAAACGCGCAAGGTTTTCGACGGTGCGGCGCGTCCGCGGCACATCCAGTGCGTGCCAGGCCTGCTTCGCCTCGCTCGCGTAATGCTCCAGTTCATCGACGCAATGCTTCAGGTCGCTGGGAACGCGCCCGTCCGCCTGGCAGGCCCGCGCCGCATGCACGATCGTCCTGTCGATGAAACGAAGCCGCTCCTCGATGTCTTCGCGTTGCGCCGTCATTCGGTTCTCCTGTTTCCGGTCTTCTTTACCGAGGCATCCGGCGCCTGACGCCGGCAACCATCGGCGCTCTGGCATGGCCTGCATCAGGACCGCGCGCAGAACGAGGGCGCGGCCTTCCTGTCACATCCATGACAGCCGCATGTCTGCAATCTATGCGCGTTTGGACAAGCGCGCAATATGCACTGCAATAAGCATCCCGCGCTGCAAGAGGCTTGCAGCCACCTCGGCGGCGCATTCGTGGAGACAGTCATGCGGAAAGGAGGAAGCTGAACATGCAAGACGAACCGGTCCTGTTCCTCGGCTGCGCCGGCTGGAGCATTTCCTCCGCGGTGCGCGATAGTTTCGCCGCCGAGGGAAGCCAGCTGGAGCGGTATGCGTCGGTCTTTCCGGCAGTGGAAATCAATTCGTCGTTCTACCGGCCGCATCGCCCGGCGACCTATGCTCGCTGGCGCGACAGCGTTCCCGCGCACTTCCGCTTCTCGGCAAAGATTCCGCGCGACATTACCCATGTCATGCGGTTGCGTCAGGCCGATGGCCGGCTGGACGCCTTTCTCGGCGAGGTCATGCACCTCGAGGAAAAGCTTGGCTGCCTGCTGCTGCAGCTTCCGCCCAGCCTTGCCTTCGAGCCGGACGTTGCCGACGCCTTCCTCGCGCTGCTGCGGCGGCGCGCCGGCATGGCGATCGCCTGCGAAGCAAGGCATCCTTCCTGGTTCACGTCCGATGCCGCCGCGCTGATGCGCGCGCACGATGTCACGCCGGTGCTTGCCGATCCGCAGGTCAGGCCCTTGCCGGACGATGCGCGATTCGGGAACACCGTCTACATCCGCCTGCACGGTTCTCCGCGCATGTATTACTCGGCTTACGGCGATGCGGATCTCGAGCGCGTCGCCGCCGACATCGAGCGGCATGCCGGCGAGGGACGCCAGGTCTGGTGCGTGTTCGACAATACCGCCGACGGCGCCGCGGTGCCAAATGCCTTGTCGTTGCTTTCGCGCCTGCCCGATCTGGTGCTCCAGCCGGGCGCCATCCCGGCCGCCCCACAGCCGGTCCGCGCGGCGCGCGGCGTCACGCCGAGCCTGTTCTGAGGCGTTGCGTGCTCAGGCGCTGCCGGCGCTCTTGACCACCGTGACCGTGCAATCCGCGAGCGCCACGACTTGCGACGATACGCTGCCCAGGTAGCGCCGCAGCGCCGAACTGCCGCGCGAGCCGATCACGATGTGGTCGACGGCATTCACCGCCGCGTAGTCGATGATGGCGGCCGCCGGATCCGGCGCTTCTAGCACGTGGAAGGTCAGCTTGGCCGGATCGAGCCCGAGGGGACGCGCCCAGTGCTTCAGCCCGGCGAGATGCTTCACGTGAATGTTCTGTCCATGCCGGTCGACGACTTCATCCATGCCGATGCGGTTGGTCTTTTGCACGGTGACGCAGGCCAGGCGGGCATCGGGCTCGGTCTGCAGGATGCGCAGGGTGGTGCGCCGCAGCGTGTCGGCCAGCGCTTCCGAGCCATGCTCGATGTCGATCGCCACCATGATAATCGGCGCCCTGGCGAGTTGCCGCACGGCCGATTGCTCCGGCATCGCTTCCATGCCGATCGACTTGAACCAGCGCCGCATCACGACTCCCAGGCTGTCGCGGCGCGCCTTGTCGGCGCGAGCGGTCAGGGTAATCTGTTCCGGATTCTGCAGGTCGAAGGCAATCTGCGCCGCCGTGCTGTAGCGCGCGTCCGGATGCACTTCGAGGCAGTGCAGGATCACTTCCTGCAGCCAGGGAGGAACCTTGGGATTGATGGCGCGCGGCGGCAGCGGGTCGCGCCACAGCCGGCGCCGCAAGCCCCGGATGCTGGTCGGGTTTCCCAGCGGACGCTCGCCCGTGGCGAGGTGGTACATCAGCACGCCCAGCGCGTACAGGTCGCTGCGCGGATCGTTGCGGATGTTGAGCACCTGTTCCGGCGCGATGTAGGGCCCGGTGCCCAGCGGCAGGCGAAACTCTTCCGCCAGCAGGTCGGGCATCATGTCGTGCCGCGACAGGCCGAAGTCGACCAGGATCGCTTCGCCGCTCTTGCGGAACATGACGTTGCTCGGCTTGATGTCGAGGTGGATGACATGCTGCCGGTGCAGGTCGTGCAGCGCGTTCGCCACCTTGGTCCCGATGGCAACGACTTCATCCATGGGCAGCGGCGCCTCGTCGAAGCGCGCCCGCAGCGAGGAACCGGAAATCAGTTCCATGACGATGTAGGGCTGGGCGGTGAAATCGCCGGACGCGATGAAGCGCGGCACGTGGATGCCCGTCAGCTTCGGCATGATCATCTGCTCGACCTCGAAGCCGACGATGGCGGCGGGGTCGTTGTGGTCGCCGAGGATGGGCAGCTTCATCAGCAGGGCATCGGCGTTGCCGGCCGCGCCGGACGTGGCCGGACCGGCCGTCTTGCGGCGCACGCGCCAGAGCGTCGCCATGCCGCCCTTGTGCAGCTTTTCCTCGAGCACGAAGTCATCGATCTCGAGACCGGGTTCGAGGCGGACGGCATGCATCGTCGGCGCTCCGCTCAGAGGCCCGCTTCGAGCCGCCGCCCGAGCTGCTGCGGCAGGCCGGCCGCCAGGATCTTGCCGGCGGCGGCATCCACGTCGTACGGGACGCGCAGGAAGGTGAGGTCGTGGGTGACGTCGTCGTACAAGGCATAGCAGGCGGCGGGATTGCCGTCGCGCGGCTGGCCGGCCGAGCCCGGGATGACCAGCCAGCGGCGCTGCGTGCTCAGGGGGATGCTGCTGTCGCCAGCGGGCACGAAGGAGGAGATCTTGCCGGTCAACGACAGGTTATAGAGCGCGGGCTGGTGCACGTGGCCGCAGAAGGTCAGGCGCTGGCGCGTGGCATGCATGCTGCGCACCGCTTCCACCGTGCCGGTGATGTATTCCCAGCGGCGCGGTTCCGCGGCGCTGGCATGCACGAACAGGCAATCGCCGGATTCCACCGTGAGCGGCAGGCTGGCGAGAAAAGCAAGCTGGCCGGCGTTCAGGCGGGAGCGCGTCCACTCGACTACGGCGCGCGCATTCGGATTCATGTTCTTTCCCGGATCGTCTATCACCGCGGCATCATGGTTGCCCATCACGACGATCGCGCCGTCGCGCGCATGAGCCATCACGGTGTCGACCACCCACGCCGGATCGGCGCCATAGCCGACGAGGTCGCCGAGGAAGGCATGGCGCTGCGCGCCGCGCTGCTCGGCGTGGGCCAGGCAGGCCGAGACCGCTTCGCGGTTGGCGTGCAGGTCGGTGAAGATGGCGGTCAGCATGCGGCGCTCCAGGATGAATGCCTCATGCTACACCCGCAGTCTTAGCGCTTGCTTACAGCCGGGCGCGCCGGCAAGCCGGTCCTATCCCAGGGTAAGCAGGTCGTTGGCGTGCCGCAGCCGCTGCGACAGCTTGCAGGCGATGTTGCGATAGACCTTGGCGCTGACGTCGGGCAGCGCCGTGAGCGCGTCGCCGCTGATGCGCAGCGTCTTGCACGCCCCGACGGCCTTCACCGACGCCGAACGGCTGCGGCAGTCGATGAGCGACATTTCGCCGAAACATTCGCCCGGGCCGAGGTCCTGGATGACCTTCTGGATAGCGATGGCGCGCTTGACGATGCGGGCCTTTCCCGAAAGCAGGACGAAGACGTGGTGGTCCTGCTCGCCTTCGCGGATGGCGTATTCGCCGGAAGCAAATTCCACCAGGCATGACGCCTCCAGGATGAGCCCGAGTTCCGCCTCGGTCATGCCGCGGAACAGGTCTAGCCGAAGCAACAACTGCATGATGTGCGGATCGCACTGGACGGACATGCCAACTCCTGACGGTAAGTGATGCTGCCGTTCAAGATTATGGAGTTTTGGCGGCGGTGTCCAGCGTGGCGACGTACTCTTCATAACCTCGCGCGCGCAGGACGCACGCCGGGCAACGGCCGCAGCCATGGCCCCAGGGATGGAGCGCGCCGCGCTCTCCCAGGTAGCAGGTATGCGTATGTTCGCGGATCAGGTCGACCAGTGCCTGTCCGCCGAGCGCATGCGCCAGCTCCCAGGTCTGGGCCTTGTCGATCCACATCAGCGGCGTCTCGAGCTTGAAGCGGGATGCCATGCCAAGGTTGAGCGTGACCTGCAGCGCCTTCATGGTGTCATCCCGGCAATCCGGATAGCCGGAGTAGTCGGTTTCGCACATGCCGCCGACGAGCACGTCCATGCCGCGCCGGTAGGCGAGGGTCGCGGCCACCATCATGAACATCAGGTTGCGGCCGGGGACGAAGGTGTTGGGGAGGCCGTTCGCCTGCATGGCGATTTCGACATCGCTGGTGAGGGCGGTGTCGGAAAGCCGGGACAGCAGCGACAGGTCGACCATGTGGTCCTCGCCGAGCCGCGCCTGCCATGCAGGAGAACATTCCCGCAGCTTTTGCAGCAGGGTGGGCCGCACGGTGAGCTCGATGGCATGCCGCTGCCCATAGTCGAAGCCCAGGGTTTCGACGCGTTCGTAACGGGACAGGGCCCAGGCGAGGCAGGTGGTGGAATCCTGTCCGCCGCTGAAGAGGACGAGAGCGCTGCTGGATGAAGTCATGGCAAGAATCCGGATGGGGCTGGGCCTGGCGTCGCAGGCGGAATGAGTCGGTTGGCGGGATTGTAGCCTGTCGCACCCTTTCGCAACCTTTCGCAACCTTTCGCAACCTTTCGCAACCTGTTGCACCCTGCGGCAGCTCGTTGCAGGCGCGGCGCGCATCAGGCCAGGTCAGGACGGCTTGGGCGTGATCTGGTCCAGCGTCTGTTCGATGAAGTCGCCATCCGCGTCGGTGTAGCGCAGCCGTACCGGATACCATTCCTGCTGCGGTCCGAGCCACAGGTCCACCTGCTGTTCCTTGGAATCGGGAGGCGGCAGCTTGGCGAAATGGACGGCATTCACCTCCCCCAGCGGTGTCGCGATCTTGTCCTGGCCGATGACCTTGAAGGTCCAGGGATCGGCGTCGCGCTGCCCGGCGACGAAGAACACCCATTCGCTGCCCGGCTTGAAGCGCGCGGGCGTCGCGCGCGCGGCAGCGATGAGTTGCCAGACGATGCTGTTGCGATCCTGCTCAGCGCCGCGCAGGGGATAGGTCTGGTCGGAAGCGCTGAAGCGGATCACGCGCGCCTGGCGGTCGAAGGTGGTCGTGGTCTGGTCGCGGCGGACGCGCTTTTCCACGAAGCTTGCCGGCGCCAGGCCGTTGTCGTCGATGTCGCCTTCGCTCCTGGAGTCGAGGATCTTGCCGAACAGCGCGGCGCGGGCTTCATTGGCAATGGAATACTTCTTTCCGCTGGCGCTCCAGCGCGCCACGGCGCTGCCTTCGAGCGAAATGCCGCTTTGCCGCGCGCGGATGGCGTAGCTGAGGTCGGCGGACGGCGCGATGTTGACCTTGTACCTGGGGATGGCTGCGGGGTCCTGCGCCGCCGCGCCTGCCGCCGCAACGAGCGCCGCCATGGCAAGGCAGGAGCGCAGCGCTGCCGGAAAGCGGAAGGAAGTGATGGGAAATGAATGCATTGTCGATGTCCTGTTTCAGGAATTGCCGGAAGGCGCAAGCGGCGTCAGTCGCGTCAGCGACAGTTGCAGCCAGTCGCCGTTGGCATAGGTATATCGGATCTTCACCGGCTGCCAGTCCTGTCCCGGCGCGAGCCAGATGTCGAGGGCCTGGTCGTAGGAACCCGGGCGCGGCGCGCGCGAGACATGCCAGGTGTGGCGCTTTCCCTCGTCGGTGTCGATGTCTTCCTGGCCGATGACCTTGATGGTCCAGAGGTCGGAATCCCGCGTGCCGGCCACCCGCCAGGCGAGGTCTTCGCCCACAACGAACTGCGCCGGGTCGGCGCGCCCGATGCTCGCAAGTTGCCAGATCGTGCTGATGCGGTCTTGTTCCCCGCTTTCCCAGGGCGCGGTGGATTCCGAGGCGGAAAAGCTGATCCTGCCGACGGCCCGCTGGAAGTGGGTATTCATCATGGAACGCCGGAACGGCTTCTCGCTGTAGCGCACCGGTTCCAGGCCATTTTCGCCGATCAGCCCCTCGCTGCTGACCTGCAGGACGTTGATCTTGAAGAACAGCGTCACGCTCGCCTCGCCGTGGATGGCATAGCTGCCATCCCGGTTTTCCCAGCGGAATTCTCCCTTCCCGTGCCAGTTCTGGTTGTCGCGGGATGCCGTTACGTCGTATTGCAATTCCGCGGGAGGCGGAGGAGCGAAGCGCAGGGACGGCCGGACTTCCGCTACGGGCGGTTTCGCCGCGTCTTCCGCCGCTGGCAGGCTGGTCATGGCGGCTGGCGCGGCTGGCAGGGCGTCGTCCGTCGGCTGTACAGGAGTGGATTCCACCGCCGGCGGAAGCGCCGGGGCATCTGCCTCGGCCAGGGCCGGCGCGGGTGGAGGTGGAGGCGAAGGCGGTTCGGATTTCGCCGGCGCGGGGTGCCGCCTGGCCGGCCGGGGCTTCGTCGGAGGCGCGGCGGGAGCGGGCGGCGGCTCGGCGGGCCGCGGGATATCGATCATCACCAGCGGCGCTTCCGCCGGCGGCCGCGCCGGCTCCGCTGGACCCAGGTTCAGCCAGGAGAAGGCCACCGCATGCAGCAAGGCGATCGCCGCGGTCACGACGAGCGCGCGCAACCTGCGCCCTCGTGGCGGATCATCGAATTCGGGCTGGCGGAATGGCGGCATGGGAGCTAGTGTATCAATGCTGGGGAACGGCGTTCCGTATCAGCGGGGGGTTCAGGACGGGAGAACGCAGGCGGCACGGCCGGCGGGGACAGGGCCGGGCAGGGCGCGCCGGCTTCTTTGTTACAGAATGTGCCGGCTTGCACCGGCGGCGGGCCGGCGTCCGGATTCCCACACAATCCCGCGAGGAACCTTTATCATTTTGTTCACTCAGCCGAAGAGGGCATCCCCGTTTCCGCTCTTCCACTCATTCCAACGCATTGGAGGTCTACCATGATCAAGCCCAACATTCCCAGCCTTCCTGGCATGGGCGCAATGACGGATACGCTCGAGTTCGTCAAGAACCTGTGGGGCGGGATGGGCATTCCCGGCATGAATATTCCCGGCATGAGCGGCGGCATGGGCATTCCCGGCCTCGGCGCCAGCGGCATGAACATTCCTGGCATGGTGATGCCAACCCTGTCGGTGGAAGAAATCAACAAGAAGATATCCGACCTGAAGGCCGTCGAGTCCTGGCTCGCCCTCAACCAGAACATGCTGCGCGCCACCATACAGGCGCTGGAAGTGCAGGCAGCGACCATCACCACCCTCAAGACCATGGGTGAATCGTTCACGGCCACCATGAAGGGCGGCAAGGATGCCATGGCAGGCATGGCGAGGGCGGCCGGCGCAAATGGCGCCAATGGACACCAGGCGGCCCGCCCCGCCGGCACTGGAGGCAATACCGGAAATAGCGGCAACGCCACCGCAAACGGAAATGGCAACGGCCTCGGCGCGGCGAGCAATGGGGCGCATGCCGCACATGGCGCACCCGATGCGGACGACATGGACGATGAGGACGAGGATGAAGCGGCCGATGCCGGACACGCCTCCGCGGACGCTTCCAGTCCTGCCGCCAAGTCTGCCTCCCGGTCTGCCGGCAAGGCGCAACCGACCAGCGAAGACCGCCAGGATGCCGCCAGCCTGACCGCGCCGCTGGTGAATGCCGCGGCCTGGTGGAACATGCTGCAGGATCAATTCAAGCAGGCGGTCACCTCCGCCATGCCGGCGGAAGCGGGAAAGGACAAGGCGGGAGGCAAGACGGCGGGCAAGTCAGACGGCAAGCCCGCCGGCAAGGCCGCCGCATCGAAGACTGCATCGAAGACCTCGTCGAAATCCGCCGGCGCCAAGAGCGCCGGGTCGGGAAGCAAGGCGGGCGGCGGCGCGACCACGCGGCGCAAGACGACCAAGTAAGGGCCGCGTCAGTCGGCTTGCGGCGCGGCGGGTTTCGCGCCGGCGGCGGCGCCCTTGTGGAGATCGTTGCCGAGTCGAGCGCCGCGCAGGCGCGAGGCAAGCCAGACGGCGCCGAGGGCGCTCGCTGCGGCAAGGTAGCCGACCAGGTCGTAATGCAGGATCTGTCCGGACGGCGCGCGTGAAATGATCATGCCGGCCAACAGCGAAGCGAGGCCCGACGACATCATCTGCACCGACGACGTCAGGCTCATGAAGGTGCCGCGCACGTGCGGCTGTGCCGCGGCCGTGACCATCGCCATGCCCGGGATCATGCGCCCCGGCACCAGGACGAAGAACATCGTGGAGTTGATCAGCACCAGCCACCAGGGAATCGGCACCAGGTGCGTCGTGACCAGCAGCGGCAGCAGCGAGGCCAGCGCCACCATGCGGAACACGGGCAGCTTGCCATGGCGGTCCGCCAGGCGGCCGATCAGGCGCGACGTGAAGAAGGTCGCCGCGCCGCCGCACAGGTAGATCACCGTGATGAATTGTTCGGACATGCCGACGTTGGTGGTGTAGTAGAGCGCCACGAAGGGAATCACGGTGAAGCCGCCAAGCATCAGCAGGGCGACGAAGGCATAGGCGATGAGATGGTCAGGCTCGCGCGCCACCGCGATGATCTGCCGCAGCACGCCGCCACCCGCGCGCCGCTCGAGGTGGGAGGTCAGGCTGGGAAGCAGGCGGTAGCCGATGGCGAAGAATCCCGCGCTCAGCAGCACGATGAAGAAGAACGGCGCGCGCCAGCCCAGGCTGCCGGTATGGTTGGCGAGGAACAGGCCGGCCGGCACGCCGGCCACCGTGGACAGCGAAAACGCGGCCATCACGGTTCCCATTGCCTGGCCGCGGCGCTCGAAGGGAATCACGTCGGCCACCATGGTCTGCACCAGCGCGCCGAGCACGCCGCCGAAGGCGCCCGCCATCGCGCGCGCCGCAAGCAGGGTGGCATAGCCTTGCGCCAGGCCGCAGCAGAGCGTCGCGGCCATGAACAGGCCATACAGCGTGAGCATCAGCTTGCGGCGGTCGAAACGGTCGACGTAGGTTGCCGCCAGCAGGCCGGACGCTGCCGCGGTGAAGGTGTAGGAGGACAGCAGCAGGCCGAACTGGTGGGTGTCGATCTGCATCGCCCGGATCAGCTGCGGTCCGAGCGGCATCATGATCATGAAGTCCAGTATGTGGGTGAACTGGATGCCCGCCAGCGAAAGCAGGAAGAATCGTTCGTTCGCGGGCACGCTGAGGTCGAGTCGTCGGTTCACGGTCGCTGTCGTCGGATGGGCAATCGACAAGGATAGCAGCGAACCGCGCGAAGCGGGGCACCGCCGGCAACGATGGACTGTCGGGCTTTTGTCAGTTTTTCATCAGGCTTTTTCGAGCGTGAAATGCATCACGTCGATGCTGCCGGCGCGGAAACCCGCTTCGCAATACGCCAGGTAGAAATCCCAGGTGCGGCAGAAGCGCTGGTCCAGGCCCAGCGCGTTGACCGCCTTGCGCTGCGCGTTGAAGGCGGCGCGCCAGTGCGCCAGCGTCGTCGCGTAATCCTGGCCGAAGGCGAAGGAATCCACCAGGGCAAGGCCATGCCGCCCGGCATGCGCCTTGAATGCCGACGGCGACGGCAGCATGCCGCCCGGGAAGATGTATTGCTGGATGAAGTCGCTGCCGCGGCGATAGCGTTCGAACAAGGCGTCGTCGATGACGATGCTCTGGATGCATGCGCGGCCGCCGGCCTTGAGGCAGCGCGCGATGCAGGCAAAGTAATCGTTCCAGTATTCCTCGCCGACCGCCTCGAACATCTCGATCGACGCGATCGCGTCGAAGCGGCCATCGACGTCGCGGTAATCCTGCAGCATCAACCCCACCTGGTGGGCCATGCCCTCGCGCTCCATCCGCGAACGCGCGTAGGCAAGCTGCTCGGTGGACAAGGTCAGGCCGGTGACCCGGGCATGGGTCTCGCGCGCCGCGGCTTCCGCGAAGCCACCCCAGCCGCAGCCGATTTCAAGCACATGGTCCTGCGGCCGCAGGCGAAGCTGGTCCAGGACGCGGCGGTACTTCGCGGACTGCGCCTGTTCCAGCGTCTCTCCGCCCACTGCATAGAGGGCGCTCGAATACGTCATGCCGGCATCCAGCCAGAGCCGGTAGAAGGCATTGCCGATGTCGTAGTGCGCATGGATGTTCTTGCGGCTGCCTGCCTTGCTGTTGCGGTTCAGGAGGTGCCGCAAGCGGTACGCCAGCCCGCCCCACCAGCTTCCATAGATCAGCTTCTCCAGCGCCGCGCGGTTGCGTGTCAGGAGCTCGAGCAGGCCCGGCAGGTTGTCGCTGTCCCAATGGCCGGCGATAAAGCTTTCCGCGAATCCGATGTCGCCGGCGCGCAGCGTGGCGCCGAGCATGCGCCAGTCGCGGATCGCCAGCGTGGCGCGCTGCGGTCCGGTGCCGAGCATCGCGCAGGATCCGTCCGGCAGCTGCACGCGCAGTGACCCGCCCTGCAGCTGGCGCAGCGCCGAAGCCGCCGCCGTCCAGGCGTAGGGGGTACGCGTGGCGGCCTTGGTCGCCGGGTTCGCGGATGCCGCCATGCCGGGCAGGTCCAGCGGCGAAGAATTGGTGAAGTCGGTATTCATCGGGTCAGCTCGCTTGCGGGAGGATGGGGTTTGCTGAAGAACGGCACGCGCTTGAGCCAGAGGCGCAGCGCCTGCCAGTGAATGCGGAAGACCACGCCGAAGCTCATCAGCGGGTAAGAGAAGAAAGCCTTGAGCGCCAGCGCGTCGTTCAGGGGGTAGGCGGTGCCGGCCAGGCTGGTATGCATGAGCGGAACGTCGGCCGCCGCCGCTTCCTTGGCGTCGTGGTAATCGATCTGCGCCGTGACCTGTTCCACCAGCGACCACGGCGTGCTGTCCATCAGCCTGACCGTCCGCGCGAAGCGGAAGCGGTAATGACCTTGTACCTGGCAGAAGGGCGACACGTGGAATGTCTTGGCTGCCTCGAGCCGTTCGCCCCAGGCCAGCTCGCCGCCGTTTTCCAGCAGGTAGCAGTGGCGCTCGCCGAAGGTGTTGTTGACCTCGCACAGGATAGCGCGCAGGGCGCCGTCGGCGCGGTGGCAGAACCAGAAGGAGACCGGGTTAAAGACGTAGCCCAGCACCCGCGGGAAGGTTTGCAGCCAGATCTCGCCCTCGGCATCACCGATGCCCGCGTCGCGCAGCAAGCCATCGATCCATGGCACCAGCGGCTGCCGGCCGTCGCCGTGGTCGGCTTCATGGAAGCTCAGCAGGTTGAAGCGGTTCCATGAGAAGTAGCGGCCCGATGCCGGCTGCCTGGACATGGCGCGCAGCGGAAGCCGCAGGAAATACACGCCGTAGCCGAAGCCATGGCGGGCGGGGCGGAGGCGCAGGTGATGGACCCGGCCGAAGCATAGTTGCGCGCGTTCCATGGCGGCTCAGGCGGGCAGCCGGGCGCCCGTCTCCTGCGGCATCTTCATGATGGCGCTGGCGACCGCCATGCCCGAGCGCAGGCCGTCCTCGTGGAAGCCGTAGCCGGTCCACGCGCCCGCGAACCAGGTATTGCGCCGGCCTTGCACCTCGCCCAGCCGCGCCTGGGCCGCCACCGCGGCCGCATCGAATACCGGGTGCGCATAGTCGAAGGAAGCGAAGGTCTTGGCCGGATCGGGTTCGGACACCGGGTTCAGCGACACGATGACCGGCTCCCGGAAGGGCAGCGGCTGCAGCTTGTTGATGAGGTAGTGCACGCACACCCGCGACGCGCTGCCATGCATGTCGTCGTTGCTGCGCGCGCCTTCGTAGTTCCAGGCCGACCAGATTTGCTTGTCGCGCGGCAGGCAGCTTGCGTCGGCATGCAGCACCGCGCGGTTCGGCTGGTATCTGACCGCGCCGAGGATGTCGCATTCCGCGCGGTCGGCATCGCGCAGCAGCCTGAGCGACTGGTCGCTGTGCGTGGCGAGCACCACCTGGTCGAAGCGCTGGCGCCCCTGCAGGGTGTCGACCCAGACCGATTCGCCGCGGCCTTCCTCGCCCGGATCGCGGCGAATCGAGACGACCGGCGTGCGCAGGTATTTGTGCGCGATGAAGGGCAGGAGCTTCTCCACGTAACGTCGCGCGCCGCCGGTCACGGTGTACCACTGGGGGCGGTCGTTGACCTGCAGCAGGCCGTGGTTGTGGCAGAAACGCACGAAGGAGGCCAGCGGGAACGACAGCATGGTCTGCGTCGGGCAAGACCAGATGCATCCCGCCATGGGCAGCAGGTACCAGTCGCGGAAGGCATCGCCGTAGCGATGCGCCCGCAGGAAGTCGCCGAGCGCACCGGCCTGCGATTCCAGCCGGCCGGTGCGCATCAGCTCGCCGGTGTGCCGGTGGAAACGAAGGATGTCCCGCAGCATGCCGAGAAATGCCGGCCGGACGAGGTTGGCGCGCTGCGCGAACACGGTTGCCAGGCTGGTCCCGGCCCACTCCAGGATGCGCGATGCCGACAAGGGCATCTTTACCGAAAACGACATGTCGGTGGCGGTGGTATCGACGCCGAGGAGGTCGAGGAGGCGAACGAGGTTGGGGTAGGTGCGGTGGTTGAATACCAGGAAACCGGTGTCGACGCCATGCGTGACGCCGCCCATCGATACATCCACGGTATGGGTGTGTCCGCCGAAGTAGTTGTTGGCTTCGAAGAGGCTGACTTCGTGGCCGGCCAGCGACAATTGATAGGCGCAGGACAGTCCTGAAATCCCAGAGCCGATAACCGCAATCTTCATCGTTTTCCCCTTGGACGCCCGGCGGACGGGAGCGCCGGCGTCATTGGCCTCGTTATTGAACCTGCCGGTCGCAAGGCACGATCAGTGCGTCATCCCGCGGCCGGTCTTTGTTGTACGCGTGGGCCGCCACACTGGATTCATCCGGGAAAGCTTGGCGGCGCGCACGAAATTGACCACATGTTGTCCAAGACAAAATACGGTCGTTGAATTATGGAAACGTAATTGAGTGCTGTCAAGGATTGTCTTGGACAAAAACCAGTCTTACAATCCGGGGGTAAATAAAAATTTTTGCCGGACACGTTTTACGGACGAACTGTTATGGAAACTACTTTGAGCATTGGCGCGGTCGAACGCGACACCGGTTTGTCCAAGGACACCCTGCGTGTCTGGGAGCGGCGCTACGGCTTCCCGAAGCCGATGCGCGATGCCCTCGGCGAACGCGTCTACCCGCTGTCCCAGGTGGAGCGGCTGCGCGTGATCAAGCGACTGCTGGACCAGGGGCATCGCCCGGGCCGGGTGATGGCCTGCAGCGAGGAAGAATTGGCGGCCCTCGCCGCCGGCGGAACGCGCAGGGCCGGGCCTGACCGCGAGGCGGCGCCCGCGGAAGGGGAAAGGGCGGATCTGCTGCAGTTCATCTCGCTGTGCAAGGAATGCCGCTTCGAGGAACTGCGCCGGCAGCTTTCCCAGGAACTGCTGCGCATCGGCATGTACCGCTTCGTGGTCGATGTGATCGCGCCGCTGAATTCGATGGTGGGCCTGCGCTGGGCGAACGGTTCGTTCGCCGTCTTCGAGGAGCACCTGTACACCGAGTCCGTGCAGATCGTGATGCGCAATGCGATCGCCGCCTTGCCCCAGCATCAGTTCGACCCGGCGGTGCGGCCGCGCCTGCTGCTGACCACCTTTCCCAACGAGCAGCACGGCCTCGGCCTGCTGATGGCCGAAGCGATCTTCGCCCTGGAAGGCGCGCGCTGCATTTCGCTCGGCGTGCAGACGCCCATCCTCGAAATCGTGCGGGCCGCCGAAGCGCAGGACATCGACGTGGTGGCGCTGTCGTTCTCCGCCGCGCTCAATCCGAACAGCGTGCTGGAGAGCTTGCGCGACCTGCGCGAGAAACTGCCGGCCCACCGCGAGATCTGGGTCGGCGGCGAGGCCGCGGTGCTGCGGCGCCGTCCGCCGCGCGACGTCAAGGTATTGGGGCTGGGAAATATCCGGGATGCGATTATTGACTGGAAGTTACGCCGGGCCGTCCCGGCGAGCGCATGATGGCGGCCTTGGAAGCCTGATTTTCCGCGTTTTGTCCAACCAGTTTGGATCCGTCACGGCAGGGGCCGGTGAATTTCCTTCGGCCCCGAATGTCTGATGTACGACGTCTGGCTTACTTTTCTTGGTAAAATCAAGGGGTTAACCAAATAAGAAGGTGTGAGATGCTGTACCCAGAATTATTCAAGTCGCTCGAGCAAGTCCGCTGGAACATGGAAACGGACATCCCCTGGGATGCATTCGACGCGTCCAAGCTTTCCGAAGAACAGGCCCAGACCATCCGCATGAATGCGATCACCGAATGGTCCGCCTTGCCCGCCACCGAGATGTTCCTGCGCGACAACCGCGGCGACAGCGATTTTTCGGCCTTCATGTCGGTCTGGTTCTTTGAAGAGCAGAAACATTCGCTGGTATTGATGGAATACCTGCGCCGCTTCCGTCCCGACCTCGTGCCCACCGAGGACGAACTGCACAAGGTGCGCTTCGAGTTCGACCCGGCCCCGCCGCTGGAAACCCTGATGCTGCATTTCTGCGGCGAAATCCGCCTCAACCACTGGTACCGCTGCGCGGCCGACTGGCATACCGAACCGGTGATCAAGCAGATCTACAAGATCATCAGCCAGGATGAAGCCCGCCATGGCGGCGCCTACCTGCGCTACATGAAGAAGGCGCTCAACGAAGTGGGCGACAACGCGCGCGCCGCGTTCGCCAAGATCGGCGTGCTCATGGCTTCCGCCCGACGCACCGAAAAGCCGCTCCACCCCACGAACCTGCACGTCAACCAGGCCCTGTTTCCGAACGACACGGTGCAAAGCCGCCTGCCGGATCCCAACTGGCTGGAGCGCTGGCTCGACGGCCAGATCAAGTTCGACGGCGAATGGGAGAAAAAGGTGGTCGATCGCATCCTGCACAACCTTTCGCTGCTGTTCGAGCGCACCTTCGAATCTGTGCAGGACCTGAACCGCTATCGCAAGGAAGTCACGGCGCGCCTCGGACCGCAACTCGGCGGCCAGCTCAAGGCAGCTTCCTGATCAACGCAATTCCGAACCTGACAGCCGCGGGAAAACCCTGCGGCTTTTTTTTGCCATGGCTCCATTCGAGAAGAAGATCTGCTCCCGCGACGCGCTCCGGTCGAGCGTCGCCGCCCTGCCCAAGCCGGTGGTTCTGACCAACGGCGTGTTCGACATCCTGCATCGCGGCCATGTCACCTACCTCGCCCAGGCGCGCGCGCTCGGCGCTTCGCTGGTCGTGGCCGTCAATACCGATGCCTCGGTCAAGCGCCTGGGAAAGGGCGACGACCGCCCGATCAATGCCTGCGAAGACCGGATGGCCATTCTTGCCGCGCTCGAATCGGTGAGCCTGGTGGTGGCGTTCGGCGAGGACACGGCGCTGGAAGTCGTGCAGGAAGCCCGTCCGGACATCTACGTCAAGGGCGGCGACTATGACATGACGGCCATTCCCGAAGGCAAGGCGGTCGCCGCCTATGGCGGCCGCGCCGTGGCGATCGACTTCGAGCATGACCGCTCGACCACCCGCCTCCTGGACAAGGTGCGCGCCAGCTAGCGCGCCATCTGCCGCTAGAGGCGCCGGTGCCGGCCCGGCTTACTGGCCGTGGCCGCCGTGCATGTGATTCATGTCGTGTCCGTCATGCCCGCTTTGACCATGCTGTGCGGCGGGCGCCGACGCATTCGGGGTCACCTCGACCATGAGTTCCGCCTTGCCGGCCTTTTCGAACGTGAGCGTCATGGGAAACTTGTCGCCCGCCTTCAAGGGCTGGCGCAAGCCCATCAGCATGATGTGGTAGCCCATGCCGGGCTGCATGCTGACCGTGGACTTCGGCGGCAGCGCGATGCCGTCCGCTTCCCGCATCTTCATAACGTTTCCTTCCATCGCCATGGTATGGATCTCCACGCTGCCGGCAACCGGCGACGCCGCGGAAACAAGCCGGTCCGGCGCGCTTCCCTTGTTTTCGATCCGGAGATAGGCCGCGCCCGAAGGCTGCCCGGCCACCGAGGGACGCGCGCGCGCCTGGTCGAGGGAGATCGGTCCGGCCCGGCCCGCCTGGGCGTTGGCCGCGCCCACGGCTCCCAGCAGGGAAACGAACAAGAGAGCATGCAGTTTCATCTTTTCTTCCTTCATTGATCAATCGGTTCAGCTGCCGCCGGCGTAGCCGTGCTGGCGCCAGGCCTCGTACACCACCACGGCGACGCTGTTGGAGAGGTTGAGGCTGCGGTTGCCTGGACGCATCGGCAGCCGGATGCGCTGCGGCGCGGGGAACGATTCCCGCAGCTCGGGCGCCAGGCCGCGCGTTTCCGAGCCGAAGACGAACACGTCGCCGGGCCGGAATTCCACCGAGGCAAACGGCGCCGACCCATGCGTGGTTAGCGCGAACATGCGCGCCGGGTCCGGCGACTCGGCTTGGAGATAGGCTTCCCAGCCGGGATGGACATTCATCGTGGCGTAGTCATGGTAATCGAGTCCGGCGCGCCGCATCTTCGCGTCGTCGAGCGGAAAGCCGAGCGGCTCGATCAGATGCAGTTGCGCCCCCGTATTGGCGCACAGGCGGATGATGTTGCCGGTGTTGGGCGGGATTTCCGGTTGCACCAGAACGACATGAAACACGTGGCGGCTCCTTGGACAGAATATTTGGAAAAGGCGTATGCGCTTGCGGCGGCTTGCCGGCCGGCTTCAGCCGGGCAGGGTCCGCGCGAACACATAATTGGTCACGCGACTTGCGCCGAAGCGCTTGAGCATCGCCGCCACCTCGTCGAGCGTGTCTCCGGTCGTCATGACGTCATCCACGATGCCGACGTGGGCGCCGGCGATCATGTCGGCCGCGCCGGTCGAGAGGGTGAAGGCATCGCGCACGTTCCGCCGCCGCTCGTCATGGGGCAGCAGCGACTGCGCCTGCGTGTCGCGCGACCGCTGGAGCAGCCTCGGCAGGCATGGTACGCCAAGATGGCGCGCCAGCGGCCGGGCGATCTCGACGGCCTGGTTGAAACCGCGTTCGGCAAGCCGCTTCCCGCCCAGCGGCACGGCGGCCAGCATGTCGGGCATCGGCAAGCGGCTGGAGCGAAGCGCCGCGTCGCGGAGCGAGGCCGCCATCATCGGCGCCAGCGCAAGGCGGTGTCCGAACTTCAGTCCGAGCACGAGCTGGTCGAGCGGCGGCAGGTAGTCGCAGGCGGCGATCGTGGCGTCGAAGGATGGCGGTTTGGCGAGACAGGCGCCGCAGCGCTCCGGGCCGGAGGCGGACTCAGAGGAGGGCGCGGACAAGGGAAGCGCACAGCATGCGCAGCGCGGAACGGCGTTCGCCAGATGATGCCGGCTGCAGGCGGCGCAGAGCGCCATGCGGCCGGCCCGGCCGCACAGGGCGCAGGATGAAGGCAGTAGCAAGGGCAGGGCATGCAAGCCGCGCAGCAGCGGCTCGCGCAAGCGGTTGAGCATGGGCGGGTCTGTGTCCGATCGGGTTCAAGCGTGTAAACTGGTGGATTATCGCATCCTCTCCCGCCGTTTATCCCGTGCAAGCTCCTGATACGCCCTCCGGAAGCGCCAGCGCTCCCATCGACCCCCTCGAGGTTCGCCGCCTGTTCACTAGGACGGCGCGCATCAAGGAGTCCGCATTCCTGCGGCGCGAGATCGCGCTGCGCATGCATGAACGCCTGGCGCTGGTCAAGATTGCGCCCGGCCGGGTGCTCGACGCCGGCTGCGGCGACGGCGCCGACCTCGCGCAGCTGCATGCGGTGTATCCTGAGAGCGAACTGGTCGGCCTCGATGCCGCCGATGCCCTGCTCGCGCAGGCGCGCGACCAGCAGGCTGCCGCGGCGCATTCCATGAACCGCGTGCTCGCGAGGCTGCTTCCCTCGCGGCGCGCACGCGCACGCGCCGGCAGCGGCGCCGCGCTGGTCAGCGGCGGCTTCGAGAGCCTGCCGCTGGCGCCGAACTCCATCGACCTGATCTGGTCCAACCTGGCTCTTCACTGGCATCCTCAACCGGATCTCGTCTTCGCCGAATGGCGCCGCGTGCTGCGTGTCGACGGACTGCTGATGTTTTCCTGCTTTGGTCCGGATACCTTCAAGGAAGTGGCTGCCGCATTTTCCCGCATCGACTCCGCGCCCCATGTCCTGCCCTTCGTGGACATGCATGACTTTGGCGACATGCTGGTCAACGCCGGATTCGCCACCCCGGTCATGGACATGGAAAAGATCACGGTCACCTATGACTCCGCGCGCCGCCTGCTCGACGACGTGCGCGCGTTCGGCGGCAATCCGCTTCGCACTCGCCGCAAGGGATTACTCGGCCGACGGGCCTGGCAAGTGGTCATTGATGCATTGGAGCAACAACGCAACGCGGACGGCAAAATTCCTCTCACTTTCGAGATCGTGTACGGTCACGCCTTCCGGCCGGTTCCGCGCACGACGGCTTCCGGCGAAAGCATCATCCGCCTCGACCTGAAACGAAAATGAGCGCCGCCTTGGAATAACAGGCCTTCCGGCACGGAAACACGATGCAGATATGCAAACGAAGGGCGAAAGGACGCTGATTGCAGCTTGTGGCGAAACGGAAATTTCGCGTGAATTGAGAGACGATTACCCCCCTGTTCAAGGGGAGTTGTGCTTGATAACAATGCCTGTTCAGTCTTATACTTCCGTGGTTTTGCGCAGAAACGGCACCGCAGTTTCCATTTCCTTGAGGTAAATCATGGATGTGCGAGATTGGGTCATGCGACGCAACTGCTCGATAACGCCGCGCCAACTGGCCGTGGCGTTCTCCGCGCTCAGTTGCATGTCATTCCTGGTGGCGATTTATTTCCTGCTGCATGGCATCTGGTATGTCATCGGATTCACGGTCATTGAGCTCGCGGCGGTCGGCGCGTCGTTCATCATCTTCGCGCGCCACGTCACCGACCGCGAAACCGTCCGCCTGAGCGATGACTGCCTTTTTGTGGAATTGGTCCAGGTCGACCAGGTCAGGCAATTCAGGCTGGATCCGCGCAGCACGCGCGTCGAGCCGCCTTCGAAACGCAACGGACTGGTCGCCCTGGAGGAAAACGGAACACGGATCGAACTCGGCCGGTTCCTGACGGAATGGAAACGACGCGAGTTCGCGAAAGAATTGAGAATCGCCCTGGCGTCGCTCAGAAACAAAACAGAATTCCAATCTTAGGCATTTGAGGAAAATATGAAACTTGCGAAGCGCCTTCAATCCCTGATGCTCGCTGCGTCGCTCCTGGCGGCCGGCATGCCGTCATGGGCCGTGGTCGACAGTCAGGGCGGTCCCGCCGTGCGCCAGATGACCTTCCAGCCGCCGGTCACGCGGATCGCGGAGGAAATCAATTCCTTGCACAACCTGATGCTGATCATCTGCCTGGTGATCTTCGTCGCAGTCTTCGGCGTGATGTTCTATTCCATCATCAAGCACCGCAAGTCCGCCGGCCACAAGCCGGCCACCTTCCATGAAAGCACCGCGGTCGAAATCGCCTGGACCATCGTGCCCTTCCTGATCGTCATCGGCATGGCCCTGCCCGCCACCAAGACGGTCGTTGCCATGAAGGACACCTCCAACGCCGACATCACCATCAAGGCCACCGGCATGCAGTGGAAATGGGGCTATGACTACCTGAAGGGTGACGGCGAAGGCATTTCCTTCCTGTCCGCGCTGGCCACGCCGCGCGAACAGGTCGGCGCCCCCGGCATCGCGCCGGTCGGCAACCGCAACGACAACTACCTGATCGAGGTGGACAACCCGGTCGTCGTTCCCGTCAACAAGAAAGTCCGCATCGTCACCACCGCCAACGACGTCATCCACGGCTGGACGATTCCCGCCTTCGGCGTCAAGCAGGACGCGATCCCCGGCTTCGTGCGCGACACCTGGTTCCGCGCGGAAAAGATCGGCACCTACCGCGGCCAGTGCGTCGAACTCTGCGGCAAGGAACACGCCTTCATGCCCATCGTCGTCAATGTCGTCAGCGACGAAGACTACAAGAAGTGGGTCGACGGCAAGAAGAAGGAAATGGCCGCCAAGGCCGATGACCCGAACAAGACCTGGACCGTCGACGAGCTCAAGCAGCGCGGAGAAAAGATCTATGCGGCCAACTGCGTGGCCTGCCACCAGGCCACCGGCAAGGGTGTTCCCGGGGCCTTCCCGGCACTCGATGGTTCCGCCGTCGTCAATGGCCCCAAGGCCGGCCAGATCAATATCCTGCTGAACGGCAAGAACGCCATGCCGTCCTGGAAAAACACGCTGTCCGATACCGATATTGCAGCTGTTATCACCTACACTCGCAATAACTGGTCCAACAAGGCTCAGGAAAACATTGTCCAACCGGCTGAAGTGCTGGCTGCGCGCAAGTAATCGAATCTAGGAGAATGAGATGAGCACCACCGTCGTTGATCACGCACACGATCACTCTCACGACCACGCGCACGACCATCCGCATGGCTGGCAGCGCTGGTTGTTTGCCACCAACCACAAAGACATCGGTACGCTGTACCTTTGGTTTTCCTTCATCATGCTGCTGTCCGGCGGCGTGCTGGCCCTGCTGATCCGCGCCGAGCTGTTCCAGCCCGGCCTGCAACTGGTGCAGCCTGAAGTCTTCAACCAGCTCACCACCATGCACGGCCTCATCATGGTGTTCGGCGCCATCATGCCGGCCTTCGTGGGCTTCGCCAACTGGATGATCCCCCTGCAGATCGGCGCATCCGACATGGCATTCGCCCGGATGAACAACTTCTCGTTCTGGCTGCTGCCTCCCGCCGCCATCCTGCTGGTGGGTTCGTTCTTCGTTCCTGGCGGCGCCACCGCTGCCGGCTGGACGCTGTACGCACCGCTCTCCACGCAAATGGGCATCGGCATGGACATGGGCATCTTCGCGATGCACATCATGGGCGCGTCGTCGATCATGGGTTCCATCAACATCATCACCACCATCCTCAACATGCGCGCCCCCGGCATGACGCTGATGAAGATGCCGATGTTCTGCTGGACCTGGCTGATCACCGCCTACCTGCTGATCGCCGTGATGCCGGTGCTCGCAGGCGCGATCACCATGACGCTGACCGACCGCCATTTCGGTACCTCCTTCTTCAACGCCGCAGGCGGCGGTGACCCGGTGATGTACCAGCACATCTTCTGGTTCTTCGGCCACCCCGAGGTCTACATCATGATTCTGCCGGCCTTCGGCATCGTCTCGCAGATCATCCCGGCCTTCGCCCGCAAGCCGCTGTTCGGCTACGCTTCCATGGTGTACGCAACCGCGTCGATCGCCATCCTGTCGTTCATCGTCTGGGCGCACCACATGTTCACCACGGGCATGCCGGTCACCAGCCAGCTGTTCTTCATGTACGCCACCATGCTGATCGCGGTGCCGACGGGCGTGAAGGTGTTCAACTGGATCGCCACCATGTGGAAGGGCTCGATGACCTTCGAAACCCCGATGCTGTTCGCCGTCGGCTTCATCTTCGTGTTCACCATCGGCGGCTTCACCGGCCTGATCCTCGCTGTCACGCCGATCGACATCCAGATGCAGGATACCTACTACGTCGTGGCGCACTTCCACTACGTGCTTGTCGCCGGCTCGCTGTTCGCCCTGTTCGCCGGCTTCTACTACTGGGGTCCGAAGTGGACCGGCTTCATGTACAACGAAGGCCGCGGCAAGTTCCACTTCTGGGGTTCGCTCGTCACCTTCAACGTGACCTTCTTCCCGATGCACTTCCTGGGTCTGGCAGGCATGCCCCGCCGCTATGCCGACTACCCGGCGCAGTTCACCGACTTCAACATGGTCGCTTCCATCGGCGCGTTCGGCTTCGGCCTGATGCAGGTGTACTTCCTGTTCTTCGTCGTCCTCCCCTCCATCCGCGGCGGCCAGAAGGCAGCGGACAAGCCGTGGGAAGGCGCTGAAGGCCTGGAGTGGACGGTGCCGAGCCCGGCTCCCTTCCACACCTTCGAAGTACCGCCGGTCGTCAAGTAATCCAGCAAAGGCAAAGGACGGGCGGGTGCAAATCCCGCCCAACCCGACTCCGTATGTCAGAACCCAAGAAGCCTAACAATTTGCGGACAGCGCTCATTCTGCTGTCCGTCGCCCTGATGTTCTTCATTGGCATCTTCATCAAGCGCGCTTTCTTGAGCTGACATGAGTGACGCCATGGACAAGGGCAGCGAAACACGCCACCTGAACAAGCAAGTGCTTGGCAAGCTGGTTGTCGTTGCGGTGCTGATGTTCGGCTTCGGCTACGCGCTGGTGCCGATGTACAAGAAAATCTGCGAGATCACGGGAATCAATGTGCTGACGCAGAAAGATGAGACGGTGAAGGAGACTGGCAATACGCAGGTCGATACTTCCCGGACCATCACGGTCGAATTCGACGCCAACGCCCAGGGACCCTGGCGCTTCCGCCCGACCAAGGGCAGCATGGAAGTGCACCCCGGACAGATGGCGGAGGTGGTGTACGAAGTGGTGAACACGCAGTCCCGCAGCATCGACGCGCAAGCCATTCCGAGCTATGCGCCCCAGCAGGCGGCGGCCCACTTCAAGAAGCTGGAATGTTTTTGCTTCAAGCAGCAGACGCTGGGCCCGAACGAGGCCAAGCAGATGCAGGTCGTGTTCTACATCGACCCCGCGCTGCCCAAGGATGTGAAGACGATCACGCTGTCGTACACCTTCTTCGAGATCAACGGATCGGGCGGAAAGGCGAGTTGAAGCGTGGATGAACTGAAAGAAGCCAGCCGGCGCAAGGCAAGTTTCGGCGCCACCGTCAAGGCGGTGTTGTGGTCGTTCTTCGGCGTACGCAAGAAGAGCGACTATGAAAAGGATGCGCAGCAGCTCAACCCGGTGCATGTGATCATCGCGGGGTTGATCGGGGCGGCAATATTTATCGCGGTACTCTTGCTCATCGTGAAGAGTGTCGTTGGAAAGTAATTCAATTTTTGTGTATTTGGGAGATGGAGATGAGTTCTAGCAAAGGGGGCGCACCCTACTACTTCGTGCCTGGCCCGTCCAGGTGGCCAGTGCTGGCGGGCTCCTCGCTGCTGCTGACCATGGCGGGTGCATCCGCCTGGGTTAACGGCGTGAGCTGGGGTCCGGTGGCGAACATCCTGGGCATTCTCGCGACACTGGTGGTGCTGTATTTCTGGTTCGGCGACGCCATCAAGGAATCGGAAGGCGGTCTTTACAACAACCGCATCGACACTTCCTATCGCTGGAGCATGAGCTGGTTCATCTTCTCCGAAGTCATGTTCTTCGCCGGCTTCTTCGGCGCGCTCTTCTATGCGCGCACGATCACCATGCCCTGGCTCGGCGACATCGACCACAAGATCCTGTGGCCCGACTTCGCGCCGCAGTGGGGCAACACGCCCGGCGGCACGATCGAGAACTTCGCCAAGATGGGACCGTTCCCCATCCCCACGATCAACACCGCGCTGCTGCTGACCTCTGGCGTGACCCTGACCATCGCCCACCATGCCCTGCGCGCCGGACACCGTGGCAAGACCGCCTTCTGGCTGGCCGCGACCATCCTGCTTGGCGCCGTCTTCATGGGCTTCCAGGCCTACGAATACGCCCACGCCTACCATGAGCTGAACCTCAAGCTCACGTCTGGCATCTACGGTTCGACCTTCTTCATGCTGACCGGATTCCACGGCTTCCACGTGACGCTGGGCGCCATCATGCTGGCCGTGGTTCTGGTGCGCGTCATGCGCGGTCACTTCACGCCCGACCACCATTTCGGCTTCGAAGGCGCGGCTTGGTACTGGCACTTCGTCGACGTGGTCTGGCTTGGCCTCTACGTCGTGGTGTACTGGCTCTGACCGCCGGCATTGCCATGCAAAAAGCCGCACCTCGGTGCGGCTTTTTTACTGATGAACCATGCGGACTGGCGGGCGGGGCGCTGAACCGGATCGCCACCCGCGCGATGGATCGGGTCGCCTAGCGGATGCCCGTCGGCTGGATCCAGCCCATGTGGTTAGCGAACAGGATGAAAAGGAAGAGGGCAATCGAAAACCCGACGCGGAATGCAAGCGCGGTCACCGTGCGGTTGCTCTTGCCCTTGTCCTTCATGAGGAAGAGCAGCGCCGAGCCGAGGCTGGCGAGAATCAGGACAAAGGCAATGGCGACGAGGATTTTCATGGTGATGAACCGCAAGGCAGGAATGCAGGCCAGCCTGCAACAGGAATGGTGACATTGTAATGGCTTTCACGTTTCGCTTTCGTCCGCTGCCCTTCGTCGCAGCCATCCTCGCGGTCGCCCTCGGCGTGTCCCTGGGGCAATGGCAGACCCGGCGCGCCCATGAAAAGGAAGCCATCGAAAGGCGCCTCCAGGAACGAACCGCCGCGCCCGCCGTGGATCTCAACAACGCCACCCCGGATGCGGAGTCGGGCGAATACCGCCGCGCGACGGTGCGCGGCCGCTTCCTGCCCGATTGGACGGTCTATCTCGACAACCGCCCGCACGAGGGCATGGCCGGATTTTACGTGCTGACCCCCTTTCAAATCGCGGGGTCGGACCGCATCTTGCTGGTGGCGCGCGGCTGGGTGCGCCGCGACCCGATGGAGCGAACCCGCCTGCCCGCGATTCCGCTGCCGCCCGGCGACATCAGCCTGCAAGGCCTGATCAGGCGCAGCGCCGGCCATGTCATGGAACTGGGCAAGCCCGAGCTTCCCAAGCCCGGCGGCATCGTGCAGAATCTCGACCCGCAAGGGTTTGCCCAGGCAAGCAAGCTCAACGTGCTGCCCGTCGTGCTCGAACAGACCAGCGACGCGCCCGATGGGCTGGTCCGCGACTGGCCTCGGCCCTCACTCGGCGTCGACAAGCACCGCGGCTATGCCTTCCAGTGGTATGCGCTCGCCGCAACCGCTTTCGTTTTTTATTTGGTAACAGGATTCCGTCGTGGAAGAAGTTCAGCGTAAGACCTTCGGCAAGTGGAAGCTGCTTGTCGTATTCGCCATCTGCGCCTCGCCGCTGATCGCCTCCTATTTCACCTACTTCGTCGTCAAGCCGCAGAGCCGGACCAACTACGGCACCCTGATCGATCCGCGCGGCTACCCGATTCCGTCCAGCCTTGGCTCGGCCAGTCTGGATGGCAAGCCGGAACCGCTCGACACCTACAAGGGCAAGTGGATCATGCTGTTTCCGCATGACGCGGAATGCGGCGAGCCTTGCCGCAAGATCCTGCACGACATGCGCCAGCTCCGGCTCGCGCAAGGCAAGGACATGGACCGCCTCGAGCGCGTGTGGCTGGTGACCGACAAGTCGCCGCTCGACACCACGCTGATGCGCGAGTACGACGGCACGCACATGCTGCGCGCCGATCCGTCCGCGGTGAACGCCTGGCTTCCCGCCGACAACGGCACCATTCCCGCCGACCACTGGTACCTGATCGACCCGCTCGGCAACCTGATGATGCGCTTCCCGAAGGATGCCGACCCGAACAAGATCAAGCGCGACCTGGCCAAGCTGCTCAAGGCTTCGCGCATAGGATGAGGAGGACGCGATGCTGACCCAGCTGGCCCTCACCGGATTGATCGTCGCCTTGCTGCCGCTGTCCGTGGTGTGGGGGTCGAAGGATCCCGACAAGTACCGCAAGCTCGCCTGGGTGACGGTATTCCTGACCTTCGACCTCATCATGTTCGGCGCCTTCACGCGCCTGACCGACTCCGGCCTCGGCTGCCCCGACTGGCCCGGCTGCTACGGGCATGCCAATCCGCTGCAGGCGCACGAGCACATCAGCGCGGCGCAGGCCGCCATGCCCGGCGGCCCGGTGTCCGTGGCCAAGGCCTGGATCGAAATGGTCCACCGTTATTTCGCCATGGCCGTCGGCGTGCTGATTATTTCAATGATCATCATCGCGGTGCGCGGCTGGCTCAAGTCGCGACGCCAGGACCAGCGGTTCTCGCCGCGCCTGCCCGCCTTGCTGCTCGCCTTCGTCTGCCTCCAGGGCGCCTTCGGCGCGTGGACCGTCACCCTGAAGCTGCAGCCGGTGATCGTGACCATCCACCTCCTGCTGGGCATGGGACTGCTCGGCCTGCTGACCTGGCAAGCGGCAAGGCAAAGCATCCATCCCCCCGTCTCGGCCGCGGCGACGTCGCTGCGCCTTCCCGCGGCGATCTGCCTGGCGGTGCTGGCGACGCAGCTTGCCCTTGGCGGCTGGGTAAGCACCAACTATGCGGCGCTGGCTTGCATGGACTTTCCGCTTTGCCATGGCAGCGCCATGCCGGACATGGATTTCGCCAACGGCTTCAGCCTCTGGCGCCAGCTCGGCAAGACGGCCGGTGGCGAATACCTGCCTTTCCCGGCGCTGACCGCCATCCACTGGACGCATCGCTGCTTCGCCGGCGTCGTGCTGCTGGCAGTCGGCTGGACGGCGCACAAGGCGCTGCGCGTTCCCGGCTTGCAACGGACGGGCAGGTGGCTGCTTGCCGCGCTTGCCTTGCAATTACTCACCGGAATTTCCACGGTGTTCCTCGAATGGCCGCTGGCGCTGGCCGTCATGCACAACGGCGGCGCGGCGCTGCTTCTGCTGCTGCTCGTCATGTTAAACTTCAAGGCTGGCATTCCGGCGCAGGCCGCATCGCAAACCGCGTCAGCAACGCATCGGGTCGGGCAACCGGCCGCTTGAGATCCCAGTGACTACCCTGACTGCTCATCCCAACCGTTTCGCCCAGTACTGGGCGCTCACCAAGCCGCGCGTCACGCAGCTTGCCGTGTTCTGCGCCGTCATCGGCATGTTCCTCGCCACGCCGGACCTGCCCGACTGGCGCGTCCTGGTCGCTGCCACGGTCGGCATCTGGCTGCTTGCCGGCGCCGCCTTCGCGGTCAATTGCCTTGTCGAGCGCGAGATCGACTCCCGCATGGCGCGCACCGCGCGCCGGCCGATGGCGCGCGGCGAGATCACCGTCGCGCAGACGCTGGTGTTTTCCGGCGTGATCGGCGGCGCGGGCATGTGGATACTCTTCAACTTCGTCAACCCGCTCACGATGTGGCTCACCTTCGCCACCTTCGTCGGGTATGCCGTGATCTACACCATGATCCTCAAGCCCGCCACGCCGCAAAACATCGTGATCGGCGGGCTTTCCGGCGCGATGCCCCCGGCGCTCGGCTGGGCCGCGGTCGCAAACGACGTGCCGATGCAGGCATGGATCCTGGTCCTCATCATCTTTATCTGGACGCCGCCGCATTTCTGGGCGCTGGCCCTGTACCGCCGCGACGACTACGCCAAATCGGGCCTGCCCATGCTGCCTGTGACCCATGGCCTGAAATTCACGCAATTCCACATCTGGCTTTACACCATCGCGCTCGTGGCGACCACGATGCTTCCCTTCGCTGTCAAGATGAGCGGCCTGATCTACCTGGCCAGCGCCGCCGTGCTCGGCGCGATATTTCTTGGCTACGCCTGGCGCATCTGGAAACACTATTCCGACCTGCTCGCGCGCAAGACCTTCGCCTATTCGATCATCTATCTTTCCCTGCTGTTCGCGGCACTGCTGATCGATCACTACGTCAGGATCGGATGAACGCTTTTCTACGCACCTGCCTGCTCATCGTTGCGGCCGCGGCACTGGTCGCCGGCTGCGGCAAGAAAGAGGAAGGCGGACAGATGCTGCTCTCGCCCACCCAGTCTGCGTTCCGCAATACCGACGTGACCGGCCTGGATTACGGCAAGGATTTCGCCATGCCGGACTTCAACGGCAAGATGCGCACCCTCGCCGATTTCAAGGGCAAGGCGGTGGTCATCTTCTTCGGCTATACCCAGTGCCCCGATGTCTGCCCGACCACCATGGCGGAAATGGCGAATGTGATGCAGCAGCTCGGCCCGCTCGCGGACAAGGTGCAGGTCCTGTTCGTCACCGTCGATTCCGATCGCGACACGCCCGAACTCCTGGCGAAGTACGTTCCCTCCTTCGACCAGCGATTCATCGGCCTGCGGGGCGACAAGGAACAGACGGAAAAGATGGCGAAGGAATTCAAGGTGTTCTACCAGAAGGTGCCGGGCAAGCAGCCGGGCAGCTACACCATGGATCACACCGCGGGCAGCTACGTGTTCGATCCGCAGGGACGCATCCGCCTGTTCATCCGCCACGGCCAGGGACCGGAGCCCATCGTCCACGACCTGAAGCTGTTGCTCTCCTGAAGCGCTACCCTCGAACGAGGGGCCACGGGACAATAAAAAAGGCACTCCGCGGAGTGCCTTTTTTTTCTTGCGATTGCAACCCTGGCCACGCGCCTCAAGCGTAGGCGGCCAGCGTCCCCTTCATTTTCTTCAGCGCCGCGCTTTCGATCTGGCGGATGCGCTCCGCCGACACGCCGAATTCGTCGGCCAGTTCATGCAGCGTCGCGCCCGAACCATCGTCGTTCGCCAGCCAGCGGGCCTCAACGATGCGGCGGGAGCGGGGATCGAGCTTCTCCAGCGCCGCTTCCAGCCCTTCCGACTGCAGCCGGTCATACTGGCGCGCCTCCAGCGTATGGCTGGGTTCGCTGGCCTCCGACGACAGATAGGCGATGGGCGCGAACTTGTCGTCTTCGTCGTCGCTCGGCGCATCCAGCGCGATGTCGTGGCCCGACATGCGGGTTTCCATTTCAATCACGTCCTCGCGCTTCACGTTCAGCGTCTTTGCCAGGTCGTCGACTTGCGCCGGCGTCATCGCATCGAGGCTTTCCTTGTGGCTGCGCAGGTTGAAGAACAGCTTGCGCTGCGCTTTGGTGGTTGCAACCTTCACCAGGCGCCAGTTCTTCAGGATGTATTCGTGGATCTCGGCCTTGATCCAGTGCATGGCGTACGACACGAGCCGGACGTTCTGCTCGGGATCGAAACGCTTCACCGCCTTCATGAGGCCGATGTTGCCTTCCTGGATCAGGTCGGCATGCGGCAAGCCGTAGCCGAGGTAGCCGCGCGCGATCGACACCACGAGGCGAAGATGTGACAGCACCAGTTTCTGGGCCGAACCCAGGTCATTCTTTTGGCGGAAATCCCGCGCCAGCCTAGACTCTTCCTCTTGGGTCAGCATGGGGATGCGATTGACCGCCGAGATGTAGGCTTCCAGATTGCCCAGGCTGCCGGAAAAACCAAACGAGAGGGCCTTGTTACCAACAGGAACCAATGCAGACTGTGCAGATGTAGTCATTCGTTCTCCTTGTATCCCGGAATTTGGCACGGGGGAAACCTCGCGCCAATGATTGACCCTAATATTAGCACTCTCATGCGACGAGTGCTAATCGATCATATTAACCAGCAGGATAGGAAAAATACTATCGACGCGATACAAGTATTTGTTACCTTCAATGCCTGATTACTCTAAGGCAGCGCCATCCCGCACTATGTGCGCCATCGCAATATTTGTCCGGTTTCCGGCTTTTCAAGACAGCCGCGACAAATGCTGCCTGACGCACAGCCAGGCCCCCAGCAAGCCAAGGACGCCGCTGAGCGCCAGCAGGAAGGCAATCAGCTGCCAGTCCAACGGCACCAGACGGAATTCCGAGGCGTAAAGCCGGGCGAATTCGGCGATCGCACCATTCATCGGCCGCAGCGCGGCCCAGACGAACAGCAGGGCAGCCGCGCCGGCCGCGATGCCCAGCAGGGCGCCGGAGTAGAAGAAGGGGCGGCAAATGTAGGCATCCGTCGCGCCGAACAGCCGGCACACCACGATTTCCTCGCGCTGGGTCAGCACCTGCAGGCGGATGGTGTTGAAGACCACCGCGATCACTACCACGCTCAGCGTCGCCGCGAGGAAGAGCAGGGCCAGCCGCAGCAGATCCATCAGTGCCGCCAGCCGCTTGACCCAGGCCGAATCGACCTGAACGTATTCGACTCCCGGCAGCGCCTTGAGTTGCACTGCAAGCTGATCGACGCGGCCGGCGTCGCCCGCATCCTTGAAGCCGGCGAGCCTGAGGACGTAGGCATCCGGCAAGGGATTTTCGCCGAGCGCGGTGATGGCGTCCGACATGCCGGTCTTGTCCTTCAGCAAGCTCAGCGCCTTTTCGCGCGGGATGAATTCGAGCTTACCGGTCGTTCGCTGTTCCTGCACCAGTCGGCGGATCTGGCCCGCCAGGGCCTGGGCGCGGTCGCGCGGCGTATCGGCGGTGAGGAAGATGCTGATTTCCGGTTCCACCGCCAGCTGCTCGGAGATCGGACGCACGTTTTCGAGGATGGTCAGACCGCCGAAGGGCAGGGCCAGCGCGATCGCCACCACCAGCACGTTCAAGAAAAACCCGCCGGGCGCGCGCCCGAGATGACGCAAGGCGTCGCCCAGCGCGCGTCCATGCTGCTGCAGCCAGGTCCTCATGCCGACCCCGCCCGCGGCATCGCTTGCGCGCCGGAAACCAGGCGGCCCTGTTCAAGGCGGATCACCCGGCCGGCGCCGCGCAGGATGTCCTCGTCATGCGTGGCGATCAGGCAGGTCACGCCGGCCTGGTGAAACGCAAGCAGCGCGTCCATCACCCGCGCCGCGCTTGTCCGGTCGAGATTCGCGGTCGGTTCGTCCGCCAGGATGATCTGCGGACGATTGACGATGGCGCGCGCAATGGCCACCCGCTGCTGCTCCCCGCCGGACAAGGCGAGCGGTTCTTCCCCGGCCTTGCCGTGCAGGCCCACCTTGTCGAGCGCGGCCTCGGCCCGGGCCCGGGCTTCCGCGGACGGGGTGCCGGTGACCAGCAATGGCAGCATCACGTTCGCCAGCACGTCGCGGTCGGTCAAGAGCGAAACGTCCTGCAGCACCAGCCCAAGATTGCGGCGAAGATAGGGAATGCCCGGCCGGTTCAGCCGGCTGATGTCCTGGCCGTTGACCCGGATCGCGCCGCTGCTCGGCCGCTCGATGGCCGCGATCATCTTCAACAGGGTCGACTTCCCGGCGCCCGAGGGGCCGGAAAGGAATGCCAGCTCCCCCTTGGCGATGCTCAGGGAAATATCCGACAGCGCCGCGGCATGGCGGCTGTATTGCTTGCAAACCCCCGCGAATTCGATCATGAGAGCAGGGCGTCAACGAATTCTTCTGCATTGAACGGCTGCAGGTCTTCGATCTTCTCGCCCACGCCGATGAAATACACCGGCACCGGCCGCGTCTTGGCGATCGCCGCCAGCACGCCGCCCTTGGCCGTGCCGTCGAGCTTGGTCACGACCAGTCCGGTCAGCTGCAAGGCATCGTCGAAAGCCTTGACCTGCGCCAGCGCATTCTGGCCGGTGTTGCCGTCGATGACCAGCAGCACTTCGTGCGGCGCGGAGGACATGCCCTTGCTGATGACGCGCCTGATCTTCTTCAGCTCCTCCATCAGGTGCAGCTGGGTGGGAAGGCGGCCCGCGGTGTCCACCATGACCACGTTGATGCCGCGCGCCCGGGCGGACTGCACCGCGTCGAAAGCGACCGCGGCCGGGTCGCCCGACTCCTGGGAGATCACGGTCACGTTGTTGCGTTCGCCCCAGATCGCAAGCTGCTCGCGCGCGGCCGCGCGGAAGGTGTCCCCCGCCGCCAGCAGCACCGATTGCTCGTGCATCTGCAGGTGCTTGGCCAGCTTGCCGATGGTGGTCGTCTTGCCGGCGCCGTTGACGCCGGCGATCATCATGACCGTCGGCTGGTGGCGGCCCAGGACCATGGGCTTCTGCAGCGGCGCGAGCATCTCGATGAGCAGCGCGCGCAGCGCTGTCTTGACCTGCGCCGCCTCGGTGAGCTTCTCCGCCTTGACCTTCTTCTTCAAGGCGTCGAGCAGCCATTGCGTCGCTTCCACGCCGGCATCGGACACCAGCAGGGCGGTCTCCAGCTCTTCATACAGGTCGTCGTCGATCTTGGCGCCGACGAACAGCGTGGTGAGATTGGTGGAAGTCTTGGACAGCCCGGCCTTCAGCTTCTGCAGCCAGGAACGCTTCTCTTCCGGGGCGGGCGGCGCTGCCGGCACGATTTCCCCGGCCGGCTCGTCCTCGTCTTCCTCTTGTTCCAGGGGCTGGAGGACCGCAGGCGCGGGGACGGGCGAGGGGGCTGGCGTTGGGGCCGGTGTCGGAGCCACCGTCGGCGCTGCGGTCGGCACAGGCGTAGGGGCCGGCGTTGGCGGCAGCGTCGGTGCAGCCGTCGGCTGCAGCGCGACGGGCGCCTGGGTCGGCAGCGGTGCGGGAGCCGGCGGGATGGTGGCGGGCGGTTCGGTCGGCGCCGGGGTCGGCGCGGGCGTCTGCGCGGACTTGGCGCCAAACTTCCACCACGGCGCCGGGGCGGGCGCGGTGGTGGGAGCCGGCGTGGCAATCGATGCGGCGACGGGCGTGGGAGCCGGTGTGGAGACAGGTGTCGGTGCCGCCGAGGGGGCGGGCGTGGGAAAAGCAGCAGGCGGCGGCGGGGAGGCCGGCGCCGGGATGGCCGCCGGATCGGCGCCGGCCGATGCGGGCGCTTGGGATGCGTCGGTTTCCGGAGCGGGTGCCGGCGCGGGCGTATCTTTCGGTTTTTTCTTGAAGAAACTAAACATCGGAACGAAATGGAAGGACGGGGCGTGCGCAAAGCCCACCCGTCGAAAGACGCTACAATCGGGATCTTGAATTTCGCCCCCGGCGCGCGTGGCGGCAGCGAGGCAACACTGGCGTATCGACGTATCGAAGCGCCCGCCGGGCAAATCATTCCTATTTTATCAGAGCACAGACCATGCAATTCCGAATCGCCGGATTGCTGGCGGCATGGCTTTTCTGCCTGCCGCTGGCTGCCCATGCCGTCCAGGCCCAGGAAACCACGTTGAAGAACGGCATGAAGATCATCGTCACCGAAGACCATCGCGCGCCGACCGTCGCGCACATGATCTGGTACAAGACAGGTTCGATGGACGAAGTGAACGGCACCACCGGGGTGGCGCACGCCCTCGAGCACATGATGTTCAAGGCCACCAAGACCATGAAGTCCGGCGAGTTCAGCAAGCGCGTTGCCGCCATGGGCGGACGGGAAAACGCCTTCACCAACAAGGATTACACCGCCTACTTCCAGCAGATCGAGAAGTCGCGCCTCGAACAGGTGATGGCGTTGGAAGCCGACCGCATGGCGAACCTCGTGTTCGACAAGGACGAGTTTTCCCGCGAGATCAAGGTGGTGATGGAGGAGCGCCGCTGGCGCACCGATGACCAGCCGATTCCCCTGCTGTACGAGGAGCTGAACGCTGCGGCATTCAAGGCCAATCCCTACCATCATCCGGTCATCGGCTGGATGAGCGACCTGAAGAGCATGACGGTGAACGACGTGAAGTCCTGGTACCAGCGCTGGTACGCGCCGAACAACGCCACCATGATTGTCGCCGGCGACGTCGACCCGAAGAAGGTGTTCCAGCTCGCCGACAAGTACTTCGGCAAGCTGCCGCGCAAGGCATTGCAGGCGACCCGTCCGCAGGAAGAGCCGGCGCAGCACGGCTTGCGGCGGATCACCGTGAAGGCGCCGGCAGAGAATCCCTACGTCGCGCTCGCCTTCCAGGCGCCCACCCTGCGCAACGTCGAGAAGGACGACGAATCGCATGCGCTGGACGTGCTCGCCGGCGTGCTCGACGGCTACGACAATGCCCGTCTCAATGCGCACCTGGTGCGCACCGACAAGGTCGCCAACTCGGCCGGCGCGAGCTTCGTGAACGTGTCGCGCGGTCCGTCGCTGTTCATCCTGGACGGCACGCCCGCAAAGGGCGTGAGCGCGGAGGAACTCGAGAAGCGCCTGCGGGAAGAGGTTCGCCGCGTCGCCACCGAAGGCGTGTCGGAAGAGGAGCTCAAGCGCGTCAAGGCGCAGCTGATCGCGGCGCAGATCTACAAGCGCGACTCCGCCTTCGGCCAAGCCATGGAGATCGGGATCATGGAGATGAGCGGGCTGTCGCACCGGGACATCGACCGCATCCTCGAGAAGCTCAAGGCCGTCACGGCGGAGCAGGTGAAGGCCGTGGCGCAGAAGTACTTCGGCGACGACAGTCTGACCGTGGCCACGCTGGTGCCCTTGCCGCTGACGGAAAAGCCGGCCGGCCCGCCCGCGGGCCTGCGTCATTGACAATCCATTTCCTGACGATTCCATCATGATGAAACGCTTGCTGATCGCCTTCGGCCTGTCGCTGGTGGCGCTGGCCCCCGCCCGGGCCACACTCAAGATCCAATCCTGGACCCTGGACAACGGCGCGAAGGTGCTGTTCGTCGAGAACCACGCCATTCCCATCGTCGACCTGCGGGTCGATTTCGACGCCGGTTCCCGCCGCGATCCCCAGGGCAAGGCCGGCACCGCCGCGCTGACCAACGCCATGCTCGCGCGCGGACTGCACGCGTCCACATCGCCTTTCAGCGAGCCGGCGATGACCGAGGCCGAGATTTCCAACACGCTCGCCGATACCGCCGCCCAGCGCGGCGGCGACGTGACGCAGGACTATGGCGGCGTGGGGCTGCGGACGCTGTCGAGCGCGGCCGAACGCGACAAGTCGGTGGCGATCATCGCCCGCCTGCTTGCCCAGCCCAGCTTTCCGCAAGACTTCTTCGAGCGGGACAAGGCGCGCACGCTGGCCGGCATCCGCGAGGATGAAACCAAGCCGGATGCCATCGCCGGCAAGGCGTTCTGGCGCACGCTCTACGGGGCGCATCCCTACGGGCAGCAGGAGACCGTGGCGACGGTCGAAGCAATCACCCGCGACGACCTGGCGGCCTTCCACCAGCGGCACTACGTCGCGAACCGGGCGGTCATTTCCATGATCGGCGACCTGACCCGCGGCGACGCGGATGCCATCGCCCGCCAGCTGACGGCGCGCCTGCCCCAGGGCCAGCCGCTCCCGGCCCTTCCCGAGGTGAGCATCGGCCCGGGACGCGAAGAGCGCATCGCGCATCCCGCATCGCAGACGCACGTCATGCTGGGCATGCCGGCGATCGTGCGCGGCGAGCCGGATTACTTTCCGCTGCTCGTCGGCAACTATGCGCTCGGCGGCGGCGGATTCGTGTCGCGCCTGATGACCGAGGTGCGCGAAAAGCGCGGACTATCCTACGGCGCCTACAGCTACTTCGTGCCGCTGGCGCAGCAGGGGCCGTTCGAGGCCGGCTTCGAGACCGAGCGCGAACAGACCGCCCAGGCGCTCAAGGTGATGCGCGAAACGATCGCGACCTTCCTGCGCGACGGGCCCACGCGGCAAGAGCTGAAGGCCGCCAAGGACAACCTCGTCGGCGGCTTCGCCCTGCGCATCGACGACAACAAGAAGATCCTCGACAACATCGCCGCGATCGGTTTCTACAACCTGCCGCTCGATTATCTCGATACCTGGACCGCGCGCGTCGAGAAGGTGACCATCGAGGACATCCGCCGCGCCTTCGGCCGCAAGGTCGCGATGGACAAGTTGTCGACCGTCATCGTCGGTAACACGAAATGAGCCTCGCCCGCACGCGCAAGGCCGCGCACCCGGAGAAGGGAATCGCCAAGGCGAAGGGCAGGCCCGCCGGGAAGGCGGACGCACAGCACGCGCCCCACCAGGTGCGCATCATCGGCGGGCAATGGAAGCGCACGCCGCTGGCGGTGCTCGATGCGGAAGGCTTACGTCCGACGCCGGACCGGGTGAGGGAGACGGTGTTCAACTGGCTCAACCACCTGCTCGGCAATGACTGGCCGGCCATCACCTGCCTCGACCTGTTCGCCGGCACCGGCGCGCTCGGTTTCGAGGCGGCGAGCCGCGGCGCGGCCGGCGTGACGCTGGTCGAGTCCCATGCCGGCGCGACCCGGCAGCTCGAGGCCACCCGCCTCAAGCTGGGGGCGGAGCAGGTCAAGGTGCGGCGCGGCGACGCGCTGGCCGTCGCCAGCCAGCTCGCGGCGGCAGGCGAGCGCTTCGACCTCATCTTCCTCGACCCGCCCTTCCATCATGACTGGATGGTAAAAACACTACCGTTGTGCCGGCAGCTATTGACAAAGGGCGGCTTGGTATATGCTGAAGCCGAGAGGCCGCTCGATGAAGGTGCCGGAGAGGCGCCGGAATGGATGGCGGGCTGGGAGGCGGTACGCGCCGACAAGGCGGGCATGTCTTGTTTCCACTTGCTGCGGTGCAAGGAAACTCCCCAAAATCAGGCATAATTCGGTGTGGAATCAATCCTGGTGCACATGGCGGCAACCCGCTCCATGATGTCGCCCAACCTGGTCAGGAGTTGCAATGGTTACAGCAGTCTATCCCGGAACGTTCGATCCGCTCACGCGCGGCCACGAGGACCTCGTGCGGCGCGCATCCGGCCTGTTCGACAAGCTGGTGGTGGGCGTGGCCGACAGCAAGGCCAAGCGTCCCTTCTTCACGCTCGAGGAACGCCTGTCGATCGCCAATGAAGTGCTGGGTCACTATCCTAACGTCCAGGTCGAAAGCTTTTCCGGCCTGCTCAAGGACTTCGTGCGGGCCAACGATGCGCGCGTGATCGTGCGCGGACTCCGCGCCGTTTCCGACTTCGAATACGAGTTCCAGATGGCCGGCATGAACCGCTATCTCCTGCCCGACGTGGAGACCCTCTTCCTCACGCCCTCGGACCAGTACCAGTTCATCTCCGGCACCATCGTGCGCGAGATCGCGACCCTCGGCGGCGACGTCTCGAAGTTCGTGTTCCCTTCCGTCGAGAAGTGGTTGAAAAACAAGATCGGCGACGTCAAGTAACGCAGAAGGAAGGAATAGCCGGCAGGCAGAGGTAACGATGGCGTTGATGATTACAGACGATTGCATTAATTGCGATGTGTGCGAGCCCGAGTGCCCGAACGATGCAATCTCCATGGGGCCGGAAATCTACGAGATCGACCCCAACAAGTGCACCGAGTGCGTCGGCCATTTCCATGAGCCGCAATGCCAGCAGGTGTGCCCGGTGAGCTGCATTCCCTTCAATCCGGCCTGGCGTGAATCGAAGGAAGAACTGCAGGCGAAGTATGAACGCCTGCAGGAAGAGAAGGCCGGCGAATCGAAGTAGGGGCCAGCCTCAGGCGCTCCTGACCACGCGGTTGCGTCCGCCCTGCTTGGCCTGGTAAAGCGCCTCGTCGGCGCGCGCGAGGAAGCGGCGCGCCGCCGTATCCACTCCCTCCTTGCCGGCCAGGTCCAGCGCCGCGAGGCCGATGGATACCGTTACGTCGAGCGCTGCGCCGCTGGTCAGCGTCAGCGGGGTTTCGGCGATGCTCTGGCGGATGCGTTCCGCGACGACGGCGGCATCGTCCATGCCGGCGTCGATCAGGACCACGACGAATTCCTCGCCGCCGAAGCGGCCCAGCGCATCCGACAGCCGCAGCTCCGCCTTGATCCGTCCCGCCACGCCGCGCAGCACCTCGTCTCCCGCCTGGTGCCCGATGCGGTCGTTGATCCGCTTGAAATGATCGATGTCGATGTACAGGCAGGACAGGGCATGCCCATGCCGCCGCGCGCGCCCGATCTCCTCGAGCAGCCGGCGCTCCACGTAGCGCCGGTTGTTGATGCCGGTGAGCGGATCGGTGAGGCCGATGTGCTTGAGCTTTTCGGTGTTGATGACGTTCTCGAGGCTGATCGCCACGATGGAGCCCATGTGCTCCAGGAATTCCGTGCCCATGGCGGGATCGAATCGCGCCCGGTTCCGGCTGCCGAGGGCCAGGCAGCCGATCAGCCGGTGCCGGCGGATCAGCGGGATCGCGGCTACCGATGCCGGCGCCGCCATTGGTTCCGGAAAGAGCGTGCCGTGCATGGGTTCCGCATAGGGGCCGAGCACCGGCGCGTACAGCCGGTCGGCCAGTTCGCCGAGCTCGGTCTCTTCGTTCAGGAAGATCAGGTTGGGAAGGTCGCCGAAGCGGATGTTCAGCTCCGCGAGGATGCGGCGCACGTCGTAGTCCGGGTCGAGCAGGGACAAGGTCACGACGTCCAAGTCCGCATCCTTGGCGAAGCGCGTGAACATGATGTCGATGAGGTCCTGGAAGCCGGCGGCGCCGATGAACTGCAGGTCGTAGGCCTGGTAGCGCTTGAGAATCTGCTGGTTTTCCTGGGCCAGTTTCAGAAGCTGGGCCAGCTCCTGTCGGAGGCGGTGATTTTCACTGGCCAGGTCCTGCGGCATGCAAACGACTCCCGTACCTTGAACGGAAAAATGGAAGGAAACCCGAGGGGGTGATGGCCACGCTACCGTGGCTTCGTCGAAGCGTCAAGTTCCGGAAGGAAATTAAAAGGCCAGTGTGACTTCCATGTCTTGACCAACCCGCAAGACTTCCCCTTCGCCCTTGGCCAGGATGGCATTCATGCCGAAGGTAATGCCGCCATCGACCTTGGGGTTGGCGCGATAGGTTTGCAGGATGTCCATCGGGTCGGGGCCGAACGCTCCGGTGGCCTGGTCGACCGAGGGCATGGGGCAGCGCGGGCAGGGCTTGACCGGCTTCAGCTCGGCCTCGCCCGCGGTGAGGGCGCTGGCATAGTCCTCTTCGAAGGCCTCGACGCCGGCGATGACCAGGTTGGGACGGAAACGGTTCATGGGCAGCGCGTTCCGTCCCTGCGCCGCCAGCTTGCCGTTCAGGTCGTCGAGCGACGCCTGGGAAATGACGAGCACCGGGTAGCCGTCCGAGAAGAAGGTCGGTGCTTCCACGCCGCCGGTCCACCGGGTATTGGCGATGCGTTTGGCTTCGGCATGGAAGCGCACCAGGCGGCAGGGCACGCCGAGGAAATTGCTGAACCAGGTCGCCGTCACCTCGTCGCAGTCGTAGGCATCGACGGTGTCGTTCCAGACCTTCACCCGCACCACCCGGGCGTCGTCGGGATGCGGCAGGTCCAGCGGAATTTCAAGCCGCAGCATGCCAGGCGCCCGCAACTCCAGCGTCTCCAGCTTGAGGCGCGGCGTGATCAGCGCCATCCGCGGATGCTCGCGCTGCGTCATGAACTCGCCATCCGCATCCACCACCATCCATTCGCGGTCATAGATCTGCTGGCTCATGAGCCCGGCGGGCGTGATGACGGCCTCGCGCAGCGAGATGCCGGCGCAGGACTTGATGGGGTACAGGTTGAGTTCGGTGATGACGGCCATGGGGGTTGCTTAGACGTTGAACAGGAAGTTCAGCACGTCGCCATCCTTGACGACGTACTCCTTGCCTTCGGCGCGCATCTTGCCCGCTTCCTTGGCGCCCTGTTCGCCCTTGCAGGCGATGTAGTCGTCGAAGGCGATGGTCTGGGCACGGATGAAGCCGCGCTCGAAGTCGGTGTGGATGACGCCGGCGGCCTGGGGCGCGGTGGCGCCGACGGGGACGGTCCAGGCGCGCACTTCCTTGACGCCGGCGGTGAAGTAGGTCTGCAGGCCAAGCAGCTTGAAGCCGGCGCGGATGAGGCGGTTCAAGCCCGGCTCTTCCATGCCCATGTCGGCCAGGAAAGCGGTCTTGTCGGCATCGTCCATGTCGGCGATGTCGGCCTCGATCGCGGCGCAGATGGCGACCAGCGGCGCGTTCTGCGACTTGGCGTAGTCGGACAGCTTGTCGAGCAGCGGGTTGTTCTCGAAGCCGTCCTCGGCCACGTTGCCGACGTACATCGCGGGCTTGGCGGTGATCAGGCACAGCGGCTTGATCAGGGCCATTTCCTCGGCGTCGAGGCCCATGGCGCGCACCGGCTTGGCGTCGTTGAGCTGGGGCAGGATGCGTTCGAGCAGGTTGACGAGCTTGATGGCTTCCTTGTCGCCGGCCTTGGCTTTCTTGCCTTCGCGCTGCGCGACCTTTTCCACGGTGGCCATGTCGGCCAGGGCCAGTTCGGTCTGGATGACCTCGATGTCGGCCAGCGGATCGACCTTGCCGGCCACGTGGATGACGTTGGCGTCTTCGAAGCAGCGCACGACGTTGACGATGGCGTCGGTCTCGCGGATGTGGGCCAGGAACTGGTTGCCGAGTCCTTCTCCCTTGGAGGCGCCCGCCACCAGGCCGGCGATGTCGACGAATTCCACCACCGCCGGCACGATGCGCTCCGGCTTCACGATGTCGGACAGCATGCCCAGGCGCGGGTCGGGAACTTCCACCACGCCGACGTTCGGCTCGATGGTGCAGAAAGGGTAGTTTTCCGCTGCGATGCCCGCCTTGGTCAGCGCGTTGAACAGTGTGGATTTGCCGACGTTAGGCAGGCCGACGATGCCGCATTTGAGACTCATAGAATTCTTTCCAGGTGGGCCGGTTCACGGGGGAAGGTTCCGCGCCGGCCGGAAGACGTAGGGCAAGGCCGGGAAGCATGGCATGACAGGGCATGCATGACTCCGCGGCGGCTCGCCAAAAGACCGATATTGTACTTGAGACGGCCGCCATGAAGGCCGGCAACCCGTCAGAGCGGTTTCACGATCGACATGTCGGGCCGTTCCACGAAGGCGGCGAGGTCGTCGCGCATGCGTTCGCCTTCGGTGATCGCCAGCTTCCAGTTCAGCATGCGCAGCGCGTCGTTCTGTCCGTAGTAGTAGAAGTCGTTACGGTCGGGCAGCTTGCCGCGGGTGAGGGTCTGGAGGAAGGCGCGCGAAGGCGCTACCAGCACGACGTTCTCCATCCACTCGCGGTAGCGGCCGGACCGCGCGCGGCGCCACGGCAGGGTCTTGTCGAACCAGCCGGGCACGATGTGCGTGTTGAAATGCGGATAGAACACCAGCCCGCCTTGCGGATTCCCGGCGACCCGGGAATAGGGCAGGGCCAGGTGGTAGTCGATGAGGCCGCCATCCCAGTAGGTTCCGGCCGGCGCGCCGGGGATGTTCCTGACCGGCTCCATGATGAATGGCAGGGTGCCTGAAGCCATCAGCGCGGGGAACAGGTTGGCGTCGGTGAGCGGCGCGAACTGCGTGTCGAAGGCATCGAACTTCGCCTTCAGCCAGAACGCCGGTTCGCGCGCATCGCCGATGACCACGCGGCCTAGGTGGCTGGCGAGCTGCCTTCTCGCCACCAGGTTGCTGGCCACGGCCAGGCCGAAGCCGGCGGTGGCGGTGATGTTGCGCGTCGGATTCCTCAGCAGCGCCATGCCGCGCGCTGCGAGGATATGCAGGCGGTGATGGGGATGGCTGACGATTTCTCCTTCATGACCGCCCATCATGCCTTGCAGGAAATCGACACAGGTCTTGGTGACATAGTCCGGCGAGGGCCGCGGTGGATAGCTCTGGGCGCAGTAGAGTTCGGAGAGGCGGGCGAATGCCGAGACCGGATCGGCGTGGCATGCCGCGGCCATGCGCCAGGCGCCGACCGAGGCGCCGATGAGCACCCGTTCCCGCGGTGCGGACGGCAGCCACTGGCCGAACGCCCACTGGTCGAGATGCTGGAAGATCAGGCCCTTCGGCCCGCCGGCCGCGGCGGGGATCACGGCGATGTCCTGCGCGCGCAGGCCATGCTGGCGCAGATGCTCGAGCGCCTTGCGTCCGGCGCGGATGGTGATGGATTTCATTGCGCTCACTTCGCGCTATGCAGCTGCATCATCGCCGCTTCGAACTTGCCCTCGCACAGCATTGGAATGACCGCCAGGCTTTTGTCGAGCGCGTCATTGATCAGCGACTGCTCTTCCTTGCGCGGACGATGCAGCACGAAATCGACGACCGGCTGCTGCAGGTTGAGGGTGCGCGGATGGCCGATGCCGATGCGCAGGCGCCAGTAATCCTGCGTGCCGAGCGCAGCGGTAATGTCCTTGAGGCCATTGTGGCCGCCGGAGGACCCGCCCTTCTTCAGGCGGGCGGCGCCCGGCGGCAGGTCGAGTTCGTCATGCGCGACGAGGACTTCGTCGGGCGCGATCTTGTAGAAGCGGGCGAGCGCGCCGACCGACTGGCCGGAGCGGTTCATGAAGGTTTGCGGTTCCAGCAGCCAGACTTCCTGGCCGGCGATGCGCGTCTTCGCCGCCAGCGCATTGAACCGGCTTTCGCGCGCAAGCGGGCTTGCGGCGAGGTTGTCGACGAGCCAGAACCCGGCGTTGTGCCGGGTCTGTTCATATTCGGGGCCGGGGTTGCCGAGCCCGACGATCAGGCGGATGGACATGAATGCGATGCGCGTTGCGGCATGGATACAGGAAAGTCTGGATTATCCCGGAAGTTGGCCGGGGCCGTCCATGGACGACTTGCCAATGCGGCGAAGACCTGTTTTCCGGTCGCGCCTTGTGCCATTCCATCGCCGGAAAAAAAAACCCGCCGGATGGCGGGTTTTGCGGACCGAAGCGCGAGTGCTTCTGGCGTATTACTTCTTCTCTTCGTCGGCAGCGGCTTCGTCTGCGGAAACCTGGCCGGCCGGAACGGTCGCGATGGCGATCGTCGGATTTTCTTCCTGGCCGTGCTGAACGGCGGTCACGCCTGCGGGCAGGGTGATGTCGGACAGGTGGACGGATGCGCCGGCCTCGACCTTGGACAGGTCGACTTCAACGAATTCCGGCAGCTGGCCGGGCAGGCAGCTGATGTCCAGTTCGGTCATCACGTGGCTGATGATCGCGCCGCCGAGCTTGACGGCCGGGGATACGTCAGCGTTCACGAAGTGCAGGGGCACCTTGACGTGGATCTTCTGGTTGGCATCGACGCGCTGGAAATCGACGTGCATCACGAGCTGCTTGAACGCGTGCAGCTGGAAGTCGCGCAGCAGGACCTTTTCCACCTTGCCTTCGACATCCATGTCGAGGATGGAGGAGTGGAAGGCTTCCTTCTTCAGCGCGTGGTACAGCGCGTTGTGATCGAGAGCGATGGCGACCGGCGCGGTGCTGCCGCCGTAGATGATGCCGGGGGTTTGGCCTGCATTGCGCAGGCGGCGGCTCGCTCCGGACCCCTGCTCATTGCGTGGGAATGCAACTACTTTCATGGTATTGCTCCAAAAATGGCACTAGGCCTGGTGAAGCCCCCCGCGACCAGGGGACATGGAAAACCCTCGCCTGGGCGAGGGTGAATGAATTCGAATGCTTGAATGCTTCAGTCGGCAAACAGCGAGCTGACCGAATCGCCCTTGGTGATGCGCTTGAAGGTTTCGGCCAGCAGTCCCGCGGAAGTCAGCTGGCGGATCTTGGGGCAGGCGCGCGCCGCGGTGCTCAGCGGGATGGTGTCGGTGACGACCAGTTCGTCCAGCGGCGACGTGGCGATGCGCTCGATGGCCGGGCCCGACAACACCGGGTGCGTACAGTAGGCGACGACCTTCTTCGCGCCGCGCTCCTTCAGCACCTCGGCCGCCTTGGTCAGCGTGCCGGCGGTATCGACCATGTCGTCCATGATCACGCAATTGCGGCCTTCCACGTCGCCGATGATGTGCATCACCTCGGACACGTTGGCCTTGGGACGGCGCTTGTCGATGATCGCCAGGTCGCAGTTCAGACGCTTTGCCAGCGCACGGGCACGCACCACGCCGCCGACGTCAGGCGACACCACGAGCAGGTCGTCATAGCGCTTTTCGACGAGGTCGCTCAGCAGGATGGGCGAGGCATAAATGTTGTCCACGGGAATGTCGAAGAAGCCCTGGATCTGGTCGGCGTGCAGGTCCATGATCAGGACGCGTTCGACGCCGGCCTGCTGCAGCATGTTGGCGACGACCTTCGCCGAGATTGCGACGCGGGCGGAACGCGGGCGGCGGTCCTGGCGGGCATAGCCGAAATAGGGGATGGCGGCGGTGATGCGTCCGGCCGATGCGCGCTTGAGGGCATCGACCATGAGCATGATTTCCATCAGGTTGTCGTTGGTCGGCGCGCAGGTCGATTGCAGGACGAAGACATCCTTGCCGCGCACGTTTTCATTGATTTCAACCATGACTTCGCCGTCGGAGAACTTGGAGACGACGGCCTTGCCGAGGGGAATGCCGAGCTGCTTGACGACTCCAGCGGCCAGCTCCGGGTTTGCGTTGCCGGTAAAGACCATCAGGTTTTCAAGCGCCATGGGACACCTAGATCGAGCAGAGTAGAAAATGGAGTGAAGAATTTGAAAAGCCGCCAAAACATGACTCTTCGTCTTGCGTTGGCGGCTTGTCAGTGCTTCTTCTGTTTTAATGGCAGGGGAACAAGGATTCGAACCTTGGAATGCCGGAATCAAAATCCGGTGCCTTAACCAACTTGGCGATTCCCCTACGCAACCTGTTGTCTGATGTCACGGAAGCTGCGACATCGAACGAATTCCGGTTACGACTCCAGCAAGTGCGAGAGCGGATGCCGCTCTATCGCCTTGGCTTTCCAGGCTTTCCAATGCGCCTGTCTCGAGCGACGCATTGCTGCAAGAACCTCGTCGGCATCATGTTCGTGTTCGAAAGCACAAAACACGCATGCGCCTGATCCGGTCATTCTTGCATCGCCGTATTGACTCAGCCATTCAATGGCGTCGGCAATGGGCGGAAACAACCTGCATGCCACGACCTGGAGGTCGTTCTTTCCAAAGGCATTGGGTGCCTCAGGAAAGTCCGTTATTCTGACGGCTTTCGTATCCCTTGTCAAATCCGGAGCGGAAAAAATTGCGGCGGTCGGCGCCGCCACGCCGGGTTCGATGACGACATACCAGCAGGCCGGCGTGCGGATGGGCGCAAGGGCCTCGCCCACGCCTTCGGCGAAGGCGTTTTCGCCGAAGATGAAGAAGGGGACGTCCGCCCCCAGCCGCAGGCCGAGCGCCATCAGTTCGGCGCGCGACAATCCGGTGTTCCAGAGATGGTTCAGGACGATCAGGGTGGTCGCGGCGTCGGACGATCCGCCGCCCAGGCCGCCGCCCATGGGCAGGCGCTTGCGGACCGTGATGTCCGCACCGAGCGCCGTGCCGCGATGCGCCTGCAGCAGCCGGGCGGCGCGCACCACGAGGTCGCTGTCCTGGGGCACGCCGGGGATGTCGTTGCGCCTGGCAACCACGCCGTCCTCGCGCACCGTGAAATCCAGGGAATCGCCCGCGTCCAGCAGCTGGAACACGGTTTGCAGCAGGTGGTAGCCATCCTCGCGGCGGCCGGTCACGTGCAGGAAGAGGTTCAGCTTGGCGGGGGCGGGACAGTCGTTCAGCGAGGTTGCCATGTGTCGATCACGATGCGGATGGAGACGTCGCCCGCCTGCGCGGTGCGTCGCGCGAGGTCGATGCGGCGCGGATGCGGCGGCTCGCCGCCCTCTGCGTCGGACCAGGCGGGATAGCGCAGCTCCCATCCGTCCCGGGTCACGATGTCCTGGGCGGCGGGCGTGGCGATGACATTCGTGCCGTCGCGCGCGGCGGCGAAGCCTTGCAGCCAGTCGCGCAGGCCGGCGACCGGCAGCGGCCAGCCCAGCGTTTCGGCGGTCAGGGTGTCGACGTCGGCGGCGCTGCGCAATGGCTGGCCGCTTTGCGCAAGCGTGGCACCGGAAGGGCCGGCGGTGATGACGGCGAGCGTTTGTCCGAGCGGCGAGAGCAGGGTGACGGTGGTGGTGCCGCCCGACTGCGACCAGGCAAAGCTGCCATGCAGGGCTTCTTCCTTGCTGTTGCCCTGGTAGCGCAGCGAAAGGCGCCCGCCGATGTCGATGGCTTCGCGGTAGGGGCGCCCGGCTTGCGCGGCCGTCGAGGATGGCGCGCCGGACGGAACGGGGGACAGCGCGGCGCAGGCGGACAGCATCACGCACAGCGCCGCGCAGGCGGCGCGGCGGATTGCTTGACGGGTCATAGGCTGACGTTGAGGCGCGCCAGCGTGCTCTTCAGCGTATCGTTTTGCGGATCCTTCGATTGCGCGTCGCGCCAGAGCTTCTGGGCATCCGCCTTCTGTCCCTTGCTCCAGAGTACTTCGCCGAGGTGAACGGCGATTTCCGGATCGGGCCGCAGGTCATAGGCCTGGCGCAGGACGGATTCGGCTTCCTTGAGCTTGCCCATGCGGAAATGGACCCATCCCATGCTGTCGAGGATGTAGGGATCGTCCGGGGCCAGGGAGAGGGCTTTCTCGATCAGGGTCCTGGCTTCGTCGAGGCGGATGTTGCGCTCGGCCAGCGAATAGCCCAGGGCATTGTAGGCATGCTGGTTGTCCGGCGCGAGTTCCATCACCTTGCGCAGCGACGCTTCCATGATGTCGAGCTGGTTGGCCTTTTCCGCGACCATCGCGTAGTCGTAGAGGAGGTCGGTGTTCTTGGGATGCAGGCGGACCGCTTCCTTGAGCACGGCCATGGCTTCCTGCAGCTTGCCGTTGTCGCGCAGGAGCTGGGCGTCGGCAAGGATGATCTGGGTTTCCTCGCGTTCGCCGCTCACCTGCACCTCTTGCAGCAGCTTGCGGGCGCCGGCGAGGTCGCCGCGCTTGGCGATGACCTGGGCCCGCTTGACCTGCGCGCCGATGTAGGCTTCGCCGGGCTCGATCTGGGCAAGCCACTTGAGCACCGCCTCGGTGTCCTTGCGCTCTTCGGCGAGCTGGGCCAGCAGCAGCAGGGCCTGGGACGGATCGCGTTCCTCGTCGGGATTGGCCTGCAGGGTCTTGAGGTAGGTGGTGAGGTATTTTTCCGCGGCCGGCACGTCGTTGATCTGGGCGCTCAGCACGCCGAGCGCGTAAAGCACCGTGAGGTCGTCGGGCTGGTCCTTGAGGAGGTTGGCGAATTCGTTGCGCGCCTTGGTGAATTCCTTCTGCTCGACCAGCATGCGCGCGTGGGCCATGCGCACGTCGCGCGCCTTCGGATGCCGCGAGAGGAAGTCGGTGAGGAAACGGTCGGCATCGCGCTTGTCGGTCGCCACCTGCGCCATGGTGAGCGCGGCGATCTCGGAGTCGGGCTTGATGCGCAACGCTTCCCGCACTTCGGCGCGGGCGCGTTCCGGGTCGCCCTTGCCAAGGGCGGCCTGCGCCAGGGCAAGGTGGCTCTCGGCCAGGTCGGAATACGGCGCAAGCACGTCTTCCAGCAACTTGAAGGCGGCGACCTTGTCCTTGGCGCGCGCCAGCAGGCGCTGCACCTGGAAGGCGAGCAGGGCGCGGGTCTGCGGACGGGCTTCCTGCAGGCGCTGCTCGAGGATGGGTTTTGCCTCGGCAACGTTGTCGCCGATCACCAGGAAGCTCAGGAGATACTGGGTTGCTTCGTCGGAGTGAGGCGCGAGGTTGCGCCACAGGCGCACGGCGCGGAGCGATTCCTCGGGCTGCTTGGCCGCGAGGGCGATTTCCGCGGCGCGGCGGGCCAGGCGCGGATCGCGCGTCTGCTGGGAAAGCGTGATCAGGGTGACGTAGGCTGTCTGCCAGTCGCCGCGCTGGTAGGCGAATTCGGAGGCCAGCAGCTTGTACATCAGGTCTTCGGTCATGTCGACCGCGGGCAGGGCATCTTCCGCCTTGGCGTCGGCGGTGGATCCCGCAGTTCCCGAGGAGGAGGTGCCCGAGGCTCTTGCCGATGCCGGCTTGGCGGCAGGACGGGAAGCGGGCTTGGCAGGGGTCCCGGCCGCGTCGCCGGCATCGGCGACCGCGCTGCCGTTCATGGCCGGCAGGGCGGACTGCGCCGGCCAGTTCGCGCATGCCGACAAGACGATCGGCAAGGTTACAATAAGAAGAGCGTTCTTCAAGGGATATCCTAAGGCCCGGGAGACGAGCGATGTAATCAGCATCAGATAAGCAGCAAATCAGCGATTTTCCATTCTACGCCCAACCGCGGCGGTATGCGCGCAGGTAACCTCAGGCTACGCCGCTGCATCCCGATTGTCTTGTTTTCAAGCAAAAACCCATCGTTGCCATGCCAGAATTGCCAGAAGTCGAAGTCACCCGGCGCGGTGTCGCGCCCCATCTCGAAGGCCAGGTGGTGACAAATATTGCATTGCGGCACAGCGGCCTGCGCTGGCCCTTCCCGGACCGGCTGCATGAACTGCTCGCCGGCCGCACCATCCGTGCCACGCACCGCCGCGGGAAATACCTGCTGGTGCGCTTCGACCATGGCACGCTGATCATCCACCTCGGCATGTCGGGCCACCTGCGCATCCTGCCGGCTGCGACGCCGCCGCAAAAGCATGATCATTTCGACATGCAGCTGGGCGGCCAGGTGCTGCGCATGACCGATCCGCGCCGCTTCGGCGCCGTCCTGTGGCATGCCGGCGAAGACGGCCAGGTCGAGGAACACATGCTGCTGCGCGGCCTCGGCGTCGAGCCGCTCGAGGACGGATTCAGCGGCGCGCTCCTGTATCGCATGACGCGCAAGCGCAGCGCCGCCATCAAGCAGGTGTTGCTCATGGGAGACATCGTGGTAGGCGTCGGAAACATCTACGCTTCCGAGAGCCTGTTCAAGGCGGGCATCAATCCAAAGACCCCCGCCAACCGGATCAGCCTCGCGCGCTACGAACGCCTCGCGGCGGCGATACGCGAGACGCTGCAAGCCGCCATCGAGAAAGGCGGCAGCACGCTGCGGGATTTCATGGGGGTGGATGGACAGTCGGGTTACTTCCAGCAAACCTACTTCGTCTACGACCGGACGGGCGAACCCTGCCGCATCTGCGCCTCCCCGGTGCGGCAGATCGTGCAAGGCCAGCGCTCCACTTTTTACTGCGTAAATTGTCAAAAGTGACCGCCGGTGCTAGATTCGGGATAGTGCACCGAGGAAACGGGGAAATCGTGAGCAATCTGGTTCAACAGTTCGAGCAGTACAGCAACTGGCGCAATGGCGTGGCGGCTGCCCTCGAACGGTACCGCGCCTGGGTCGTGGCGTCCGATCTGACCGACGCGGCGACCGACCAGCGTTTCGCCCGCCTGCAGGCCAGGCTGGCCGACGACAAGCTGTCCATCGCCTTCGTGGCGGAATTTTCGCGAGGCAAGTCCGAGCTGATCAACGCCATCTTTTTCGCCGACTACGGCCAGCGCATCCTGCCGTCGTCCGCCGGACGCACAACGATGTGCCCGACCGAACTGCTCTACGACGAAACCTTTCCGCCATCGATCCGCCTGCTGCCTATCGAAACCCGCGCGCAGGCGCAATCCACCACCGATCTAAAGGAGCACAGCCACATCTGGACCGTGCTGCCGCTGGACATTTCCTCGCCCGAGGGCATGCTGGAAGCCTTCAAGCAGGTCAGCCTGACCAAGCGCGTGCCGGTGGACGAGGCGCGCAGCTACGGCCTGTACGACGACGAGGATCCGGACGTCGCCCAGTCGGTGGATGCTGACGGCCTGGTCGAGATCTCGCAATGGCGCCACGCCATCGTCAATTTCCCGCATCCCCTGCTCAAGCAGGGCCTGGTCATCATCGACACGCCGGGCCTCAACGCCATCGGCACCGAGCCGGAATTGACGCTCAACCTGATCCCGAACGCGAATGCCGTGCTGTTCATCCTTGCCGCCGACACCGGCGTGACCAAGAGCGACATCGAGGTATGGCGCAACCACATCGGCACCGGCAGCGGACGCATGGTGGTGATGAACAAGATCGACAGCATGTGGGACGAGCTGCGTACGCCGGACGAGGTGGAGCAGCAGATCGCGGCGCAGGCCGCGAGCGTGGCGCAGATCCTCAATCTCGACGCGTCGCAGGTGTTTCCGGTGTCGGCCCAGAAGGGCCTGGTGGCGAAGGTCAACCACGATCCGGCGCTGCTGGCCAAGAGCCGGCTGCCGAGTCTCGAAAGCGCCCTGTCCGACGAACTGATTCCAAGCAAGCAGGACATCATCCGAGACCAGATCGCTTCCGACATCGACGAACTCATCACCGGCAAGCAGGCCCTGCTGGCCGCGCGCGGACGCAACGTGGTCGAGCAGCTGCTCGAGCTGCGCAGCCTGCGCGGCAAGAACAAGAACATCATCGAGCACATGATGAAGCGGGTGGACATCGAGAAGAGGGATTTCGATGAAAGCCTGGTCAAGCTGCAGGGCACGCGCGCCGTCTTCACGCGGCTGTCCACGGAAGTCTTCACCAGCCTCGGCATGGGTATCCTGAAGGAAGAAATCCGCAAGACTCGTGACGCGATGGAGAGCAGCAAGTTTTCCAGCGGCCTGCGCGCGGCGGTCAAGAACTTCTTCGACCATGTGCGCGGCAATCTCAACGAATCCAGCCAGAAGACCGAGGAAATCACGTCCATGATGGGCGTGATGTACCGGAAATTCTCGACGGAGCACGGACTCGCGCTGTCGACGCCCATGCCGTTCTCGCTCGACAAGTATCTGAAGGAAATCGATCTCATCGAAGCGGTCTACCACAAGCAGTTCGGCACCGCGGCTATCCTGACCACGCCGCAGGTGGTCTTGATGAGCAAGTTCTTCGATTCCATCGCATCGCGCGTCAAGCAAAGCTTCCTGCAGGCCAATCGTGACGTGGAAGCCTGGCTGAAGGTAGTGATGGCGCCGCTGGAAGCGCAGATCTGGGAGCATCGCTCGCAGCTGAAGAAGCGCCGCCAGTCGATCGAACGCATCCACAGCGCCACCGATGAACTGGATGACAAGCTTGCACTGCTCGAAGAGATGCAGGCGGAGATCGAGCAGCAGAAGGCGGCGCTGGCCCGGCTCCAGGCGGAGCTTTCCGGCGCCATCAGTTCCGAACTCGCCGTCCTGAAGGCGGCTGCATGACGGCAGGCCTTGCAATGGGCCTGGCGTCATCTTGAATTGAAGCCAGGTTCATGAAGCGTGTTGCCGGCAAGCCGGCCGTTTCCGCTGGCGCGGAAGCGGATTTCCGCGATCCCACATTTTCCGAGGACGTCATCCATTGGCAGAAGCGCCATGGCCGGCATGCGCTGCCATGGCAGAACACGGATGACGCCTACCGCATCTGGCTGTCGGAAATCATGTTGCAGCAAACCCAGGTCGCGGCCGTGATTCCGTACTACGAGCGCTTCCTCGAACGCTTCCCCGACGTGCGCGCGCTCGCGCAGGCATCCCAGGACGAGGTCATGGCCTACTGGAGCGGCCTGGGCTATTACAGCCGGGCGCGCAACCTGCATCGCTGCGCGCAGCGGGTGGTCCAGGAATACGGCGGCGTCTTTCCCGCCGAACCGGCATTGCTCGCCGACCTTCCCGGCATCGGCAGGTCGACCGCGGCGGCGATCACGGCGTTCGCGAACGGTACCCGGGCGGCCATCCTGGATGGCAACGTGAAGCGGGTATTCTGCCGCGTGTTCGGCGTCGAGGGCGATCCGGGCACGAAGCCGGTCGAGGACATGCTGTGGAAGCGGGCCGAAGCCTTGCTGCCGCAATCCGGCATGCAAGCCTATACCCAGGGCTTGATGGATCTCGGCGCCACGGTGTGCGTGCGCGGCAATCCGCTCTGCAGCGCGTGTCCGCTGGCCGCGCGCTGCGTCGCCCTCGCGACCGGACGGACCCGCGAGCTTCCGCACCGCAAGCCGAAGAAGGCCGTGCCGGAGAAGCATGCATCCATGCTGGTCATCGTTTCCGGCGGCGACATCCTGCTGGAGCAGCGGCCGGACAGCGGCATCTGGGGCGGCCTGCTGTCGCTGCCGGAAATGCCGTCGCTGCACCAGGTGGAATCGCGGGCGGAATTCGAGGCGCTGGCGGCGGAGGCCGCAACGGCATACGGCCGCGTCTCCCGGGTGCAGGCGCTGCCCGCCTTTACCCATGTGTTCACGCATTTCAAGCTGCACGTGATGCCGGTACGGGTGGATGTGTCGCGGCCGAGCACCGATGCAGCCTTGCCACCGGGCGCGGCCTGGCATCCGGTGACGTCGCTCGCCAATGCGGCCTTGCCGGCGCCGGTAAAGAAGCTGTTGCTGGCCTTGTTCGGCGCGCCGGACCTGCTATCCGGCCTGTGATGCCGCAGCCAGTCCGCAATCCGCCGCTAGCGGGGTAGGCGGGGTCAGCTTTCCAGCCACTCCACGCGGTTCCTTCCCAGCTGCTTCGCCTGGTAGAGCGCGGAATCGGCGCGGGACATCAAGTCTTCGATCTTTTCGCCGGGGCGGTATTGGGCCACGCCGATGGACAGGGATATGTGCTTCTGGGTGAGCACCTTCTGGAAATCGAGGAAGTGCGCATAGACGCGCAGACGCTCCGCATGCATCACCGCGCCCTTGAGGTCGGTGTTCTTGAGCAGCAGCAGGAATTCGTCGCCGCCATACCGGCCAAGCATGTCGCTGTCGCGGATGCTGTTGCTTGCCACCTTCGAGAATTCCTTGAGGATGGTGTCGCCCGCCAGGTGGCCGTTGTTGTCGTTGATTTCCTTGAAGCGGTCGATGTCGATCACGCACAGGCAGAAGGGCACGTTCTCGGCATTCGCCTGCAACCGCGCCTGCTCGAGCTCGGACTTGATGTGGCGCCGGTTGTAGAGGCCGGTCAGGTCGTCGCGCACGGATTTTTCTTCGTAGTGCTCGAGCTGGTAGCGGGTGGCGCTGAGGAGCTGGCGCAGGTTCTGCACCTGCTTTCCAAGGAGAATCATGCCTGGCAGGCTGAGGCTGAGCACGAACCACTGCAGCAGGTCGGCTTCGAAGGCCGCGCCGTATTGTTCCTTCTGCCCGCGCACGAGGATGATGCCGAGGTAGCACAGCAGGCAGCCGGCCGCATGCAGGATCAGCATCCGCGTCGACTGGCGGAACATGCCGAAGGAAAAGGCGATGAGGATGAATGGAACCAGGGCCGGCTGGGTAGCGCGCTCCAGGTAGGCGACCACGAGCATGAGCAGTACGACCGCGATGATCTGCGGCGAGGTCATGGTTGGATCGGTGAAACGGGTGTGCAGGGTCAGCCGGAAGGCGGCATAGAAGCCGGCGACTAGGAAGATGGCGGTGCCGCAGGCGGCGGCCAGGGTCGTCGTGGCGAGGTAGCCGAGCTGGTGGAAGATGAACAGGCTGAGCGAATACAACGACAGCACCACGCTGACCGGCGCGATCTGGGGCGCGCGCGACAGCTTGGCGTGCCGGCGCCGGTTCAGTGCCTCCGGCCGTGAAGTCGACCGCAAGGGCTCGCGTGCATTGTCCAGCAACATACGATGGTCTGCTTCAATCAAGGCCGAGGATGGATGGAAATCCCGGCAAGCCGGGGACCACTATTTATCCTATAGCTGCCTCGCAGACATCTTGCGCGCTGACAAATGTTGATGAGATTAAAGCGGTGAAAGCGGGTCTGACTCGAACATTGACGAACGTACAGCCATGCTTATTCGATGATCCGGTGCTGTTTCAGGAACTGATGCACCACGGAAAGACGAGCTTCCGCGTCTTCCAGTTCGAGCAGCTTCTGCTTGGCCTTCAAGGGAATGGGCAGGATCTCGCACCAGCGATTGGCCACCCAGCTTGCGCTGTCCAAGCGGAAGGGCCGGGAGAACGGGCTGATGAAGCCGTCGCCCTCTTCGGCCCGGCCCTTGGCCTCGACATCCTCGATGACAAGCTTGAGCGTTTTCGCGCATTCGAGGTGAAGCTCGCCAACGGGACCGTCCTGGTCGGCAGGAATCGTGCGGATGCGCGCTTCGAGCCGGTTGTCGGCGAGGACGCGGGTTTCCTCGATCCGGAAGCGCTCGCCGCCCTCGGTCCGCAGCATCATCACGCCGAGGCTGGGCATGTCGACGTCGATGATGCGCGCCAGGCATCCCGCATCTTCCGGTACCGCCGGCGTGCCGACCTCTTGCCCCGACTTGATCAGGACCACGCCAAAGGGCGCGTCGGTCTTCATGCATTCGCGGACCATGTCGATGTAGCGGGTCTCGAAGACCTTGAGCGGCAGGACGCCGGCCGGGAACAGCACGGTCTTGAGCGGGAAGAGGGGAATCCAGGCGTCGGTGGGCGGCATGGCGGGTTCTAGTCAAGCTCGCGGTGCCGCAGGAGCACGCGTTCGCTGGTGCGGAAATGTTTCGACAACTGCTCGACCATGTACACCGAACGGTGCTGGCCGCCGGTGCATCCGACGGCGATGGTGAGGTAGCTGCGGTTGTCGTTCTTGAATGCCGGCAACCACTTCTCGACGAAATTGCGGATGTCGGCCAGCAGTTCGGCGACCTGCGCCTGGGCGCTCAGGAAATTGATGACCGGCTCGTCACGGCCGTTGAACGGGCGCAGGCTGAGGTCATAGTAAGGGTTGGGCAGGACGCGCACGTCGAACACCAGGTCGGCATCGAGCGGCACGCCGTACTTGAAGGCGAAGGATTCGAACAGCAGCGTCAGGGGCGTGCGCTCCGACTGCACCAGGTCCTTGATCCAGGCGCGCAGCTTGTTCGCCGACAGGCCGGAGGTGTCGATCGCATGCGCAAGCTCCTCGATCGGCGCAAGCATTTCGCGCTCGCGCAGGATGCATTCGGTCAGGGTAGGGAGTTCCTCGTCGGGCTGGTCGGGCCGGGTGCGGTGCGACAGCGGATGGCTGCGGCGGGTCTCGGAAAAACGCGCGATCAGCGACTCGGTCTTTGCGGTCAGGAACAGGACCTTGATGTCGAGGCCTTCCTGGCGCAGCGACTGGATGTCGGCCGGCAGCGTGGCGAGGGAAGCGGCGCTGCGCGCGTCCATCGCGACGGCCACCGAGTCGGCGCCTTCCTCGAGCCGCGTGGCGACGAGCTGGCGCAAGAGCTTCGGCGGGAGGTTGTCGACGCAGTAATAGCCGGCGTCTTCGAGCGCATTGAGCGCGACGGATTTTCCAGAGCCGGAGATGCCGGTGATGAGGATGATTCGCATCCGGGTATCATACCGCAAGAGCGGTGGGGGCCGCCTTCTCAGTCGCTTCCCATTGCCTTCTGCTGACGCTCCATGAATTCCTTGAGCGTATCGATGCCCCGCAACTGCAGGATGGTGTTGCGCACCGCGGCTTCGAGCAGCACCGCGAGGTTGCGGCCCGCTTCGACGGGAATGATGACCTTGCGCACCGCCATTCCGAGCACTTCCTCGAACTGCGAATGCAGCGGCAGCCGCTCGTAGTTTTCTTCCAGCGTCTTGCGCCGCACGAGATGGACGATGAGCTTGAGCCGCATCTTGCGGCGCACGGCGGTCTCGCCGAAGATGGTCTTGATGTCGAGCAGGCCGAGGCCGCGCACTTCCAGCAGGTTCTGCAGCAGGGGCGGGCAGCGGCCTTCGATCATGTTGGGCGCGATGCGGGAGAACTCCACCGCGTCATCGGCCACGAGGCCGTGGTTGCGCGAGATCAGTTCGAGGCCAAGCTCGCTCTTGCCCAGCCCCGATTCGCCGGTGATCAGCACGCCGACGCCGAGCACGTCCATGAACACGCCATGCATGGTGATGCGCTGGGCGAGTTCCTTGGACAGGTAGACCCGCAGGTAGTCGATGACCTGCGCCGCCGGCAGTGGCGTGGAAAACAGCGGAATGTTCTTTTCGTCGCAGATCGAGAGGATGTAGGGCGGCGTTTCCAGGCCCTGCGCGATGATGAAGGCCGGCGGTTCGCCGTTGACGAGTTCCTCCGTCTGGAACTTGCGGGAGGCGGGAGACAGCCGGTTGTAGTACTCGATTTCCTGGTGGCCGAAGACTTGCAGGCGGCCCGGATGGATGAGGTTGAGGTGGCCGACCTGGTCGGCCGCGGACGTGGCGTCGCCGGAGATGCGGCGTTCTCCGCCGGGGAAGCCGGCGAACCAGCCTAGCTGCAGCGCTTCCCGCGTATCGTCATAGAGTTGCTGGATCGTGAGGTGGGTAGCGATGGGCATGGATGGCAATCAGGGAAGGGCGACGACGCATTCCCTGATTATGCATGCACGCTCGGCTGCCATGCAATGATGCGCGCGTGGACGGAGGCGGCGTCGTTGTCCGAGGAGAGCGCATTGCGGAAATTCTCGTCCGAGAACATCTCGGCGATCTCCGACAGGATTTCCAGGTGCTGCTGGGTGACCTGGTCGGGAATGAGCAGGAATACCAGCAGCTTCACGGGCTGGCCGTCCGGCGATTCGAAAGGAATGGGTTCGAGCAGGCGCACGAAGGCGGCGAGCGGCGCCTTGAGGCCCTTGATGCGGCCGTGCGGCACGGCGACGGCATGGCCTAGGCCGGTGGAGCCAAGGCGTTCGCGTGCGAACAGGTTGTCGGACACGACGGAGCGCGCAATGCCGCAATTGTTCTCGAAGATCAGCCCGGCCTGCTCGAACGCGCGCTTCTTGCTCGAGACTTCAAGGTCAAGCACGACATTTTGGAGCGGCAGGATTTTGGCTAGATTGGTCATGTTGCGAAGCTATGATGCAATGCACAATAAGTGCGTACGAGACGAATTATAGGCCTCTTTCCAGGATGCGCAATGCTATTAGATAGCCGCAGGCAACATGGTTGTATTGATGAAGAGCAGGCATTTGTAATGTGTATTGCAAATGCCCTGCCCGCCAAACGCATTCCGTCCGGTTGGACAGGATTTCTCGCCTGAAGTTTCTGCCTGGAATATCCTCGCGGCATCTTTCTTCGGCAAGCCTCACTGGCGCGCGTTGCGCAGGTTGGACGGCCGCTGCCCACTGGTGAAGTTGGAACGCCACGGATTGATGTCGAGGCCGCCGCGGCGCGTGTAGCGGGCATAAATGGCAAGCTTGTTGGGCTGGCACTGGCGCAGGATGTCCATGAAGATGCGTTCGACGCACTGCTCGTGGAATTCATCATGGTCGCGGAAGCCGATCAGGTAGCGCAGCAAACCCTCCTGGTCGATTTGCGGACCGACATAGCGGATCTGCACGCTGCCCCAGTCCGGCTGGCCGGTCACCAGGCAATTCGACTTCAGCAGGTGCGACACCAGCGTCTCCTCGACGATGGGCGACTCGCGGTCGGCGCGCAGCAGCGCCGCGTCGGGCCGGTAGGAATCGACCTCGATGTCGAGGCGGTCGAGCAGCAAGCCCTCGAGTTCGCCGAACTGCATGCCGCCGAACTGGTCGGGAGCGACGAGCCTGACCTGCACCGGCGCGCCGAAACCGTCGGACAGGTCGTGGCGCAGTACTTCCGCCAGCGCTTCCGGGCTGGCGAGCCGGGTCTGGTTGAACGAGTTGAGGTAGAGCTTGAACGATTTCGACTCGATGATGTTGGGCGAATCGGCCGGCACGGTAAAGGTAGCGATCGCAACCTGCGGCTTGCCGCGGGCGTTCAGCCAGGAGACTTCATAGGCGTTCCAGATGTCCACGCCGAAGAAGGGCAGGGTGCCGCTCACGCCGATCTCGTCGCGCTTGGGCTGGCGCGCGATCGGAAACAGCAGAGAGGGCGCGTATTCCGCCTCGTAGGCCGCCGGCTTGCCGAGCGGCGAGTGTTCAGGAAGATTCGATGTGCTCATGTGAGGATGATGGATAGACAGGCTTCGTGCCGCGAGGAAAGAAACGAGGGTGGGGCGGCATGCCGGGACATGGCCAACATGGGCACGCCATCGTCCGCTTTCAAGCGTGGCCGCCGAGACCTCTCAAACCTTCAGGCGGAACGGGTTGAAATTCGTGCCGCGGTCGAAGTAATCCTCGTTCTCCTTGCGCTTCAGGAAACCGACGACCCGGTACGTCACCGGCGTCATGACGACTTCCCAGCCAGTCTTGAGGAAATACTGGGCGATGATCACGGACAACAATTGCTGGTTCGACCAGATGCCATAAAAGGCGATCACGTAGAACAGGCCGGAGTCGACGAACTCGCCGCAGATGGTCGAGCCGATGGTGCGCATCCAGAGATGCTTGCCGCCGGACTGCACCTTCATCTTGGCCATCACGTAGCTGTTGACGAAGCTGCCGCACCAGAAGGCCAGCATGGAGGCAGCCACGATGCGCGGCGTATTGCCAAACACGCCCTGCAGGTGGGACTGGTACTCGGTATTGAACGGATCGGCCGCCGGCTTCAGCGACAGCACCACCACCGACATGAACGAGGCAAAGGCCAGCGCGCCGAAGCCCGCCCAGATCACCCGCCGGTCGCGGCCGTAGCCGTACACCTCGGTCAGCACGTCGCCGAAGATGTACGAGACCGGGAAGAACAGCACGCCCGCCCCGAAGGTGACCGTTCCCAGCAGCGGCAGCGTCACCTCGGCCGCCTTGGCCGCGCCGATCAAATTGGAGCACAGCAGGACCGTGACGAAGGCCGCCATCACGAAGTCGTAGTACTTGTACTGCCCGATCGGGCGCGGTGGAGTGGTTGTCATTCTCGCAGGCCGTGGGGTGGGTTAGATGCGGAGTTACAGGAAAAGCTTGTAAGCGGGATTGTCGCTCTCGTCCCAGTGGCGGTATCCCAGCGTCGACAGGAATTCGCGGAAGGCTTTCATCTCCTTCTTCGGCACCTGCAGGCCCACCAGGATGCGGCCGACGTCGCCGCCCTGGTTGCGGTAATGGAAGAGGCTGATGTTCCAGTTGGGCGCCATGCTGTCGAGGAAGCGCATCAGCGCGCCGGGACGCTCGGGAAACTCGAAGCGGTACAGCAGTTCGTCGTGCGCCAGCGGGCTCTTGCCGCCGACGAGGTGGCGGATATGCAGCTTGGCGAGTTCGTCGTGCGTCAGGTCCAGGGCGCGGAAGCCGTGCTTCTGGAAGTTCTTGAGGATCTTGCCGGGCTCGTCGCGGTTGGAGATCTGCACGCCGACGAACACATGCGCCTCGCGCGAGTCGCTGATGCGGTAGACGAACTCGGTGACGTTGCGCGGGCCGACCTGCTCGCAGAAGCGCTTGAAGCTGCCGCGCTCCTCCGGGATGGTGACGGCGAAGACCGCCTCGCGGGCCTCGCCCACCTCGGCGCGCTCGGCGACGAAGCGCAGGCGGTCGAAGTTCATGTTCGCCCCGCAGGCGATCGTGACCAGGGTCTCGCCGCGGATGGGCTTCTTGGAGCCCTGCGAGCGCTCGATGTATTCCTTCGCCCCGGCCACCGCCAGCGCGCCGGAGGGCTCGAGGATGCTGCGCGTGTCGGTGAACACGTCCTTGAGCGCGGCGCAGACCGCGTCGGTGTCGACGGTGATGATTTCATCGACGTACATCTTCGCCAGGCGGAAGGTTTCCTCGCCGACCAGCTTGACGGCCGTGCCGTCGCAGAACAGGCCGACGTCGGGCAAGGTGATGCGCCGGCCCGCCTTGAGGCTGCGCGCCATGGCGTCGGAATCGGTGGATTGCACGCCGATGATCTTGATGTCCGGGCGCACCGCCTTGACGTAGGCCGCCACCCCGGAGATCAGGCCGCCGCCACCGATGGCGGCAAAGATCGCATGGATGGGGCCCTGGTGCTGGCGCAGGATTTCCATGCCGATGGTGCCCTGGCCGGCGATCACGTCCGGGTCGTCGAAGGGATGGACGAAGGTCAGCTTGTGCTTCTTCTCGAGGGTGATGGCGTGGTTGTAGGCATCGGTGTACGAGTCGCCGAACAGCACGACTTCGCCGCCGCGCGCCTTGACCGCCTCGATCTTCACCGGCGGCGTGGTGGTCGGCATGACGATCACCGCGCGGCAGCCGAGGCGGGCGGCCGCCAGCGCCACGCCCTGCGCATGGTTGCCGGCCGAGGCGCAGATCACGCCGCGCTTGAGCTGGGCCGGGGACAGGTGCGCCATCTTGTTGTACGCTCCACGCAGCTTGAAGCTGAAAACGCTCTGGATATCCTCCCGCTTGAAGTAGATCTGGTTGTCCATGCGCTCCGAGAGGGTGGGAGCGTATTCGAGCGGGGATTCGACCGCCACGTCGTAGACGCGGGCGGTCAGGATTTTCTGGAGGTAGTCGGTAGCCATGCTGTGATTGTCTGCGCTTCTGTCTTGGTGATGCCGGATCGGGAAATGGGGCAAAAGAACCGGTCATTATAATGGAGCGCTCCCAGCCATGGCCTTGCCGGACTGATATTGACCATATCAGCCATCAACACCTTGTCCTGCCATTGACCTGTTCATTACCGCACCGATGATCGAATCCGCCATCCGCTGGCTGTTCAGCTACCTTGCCATCCCCGACGTCGGGCTGACGTCGATCTTCATCATCAGCACCGTCTCGGCGACCCTGCTGCCGCTCGGCTCCGAGCCGGCGGTGTTCGCCGTGGTCAAGGCCAATGGCGCGCTGTTCTGGCCAGCGATCCTGGTCGGCACCGCCGGCAACACGCTAGGCGGCATCATCGACTACTTCATGGGCTACGGCGCCAAGCAGGCCTTCGCCGCGGAGCGCCGGAGCCGCTGGTTCGGCTGGCTGGAACGCTTCGGCGCCAAGGCCATGCTGCTGGCCTGGCTGCCGGGCATCGGCGATCCGATCTGCACCCTGGGCGGATGGCTGAAATTGCCCTTCTGGCCCTGCGTGGCCTACATGGCCATCGGCAAGTTCCTGCGCTATCTCCTCATGACCTGGATGCTGCTGAACGTCCCCGACGGTTTCTGGCGCAGCCTCACGAACTTGTTCTAGCGGAAACGAAAGCCAGCCCAAAGCAACAGATATGGCGAAAAAGTGAACAAAATCGCGGACTTGGCCTCAGGGAGTGTAGGGCTGTTGCCTCCTGGTGCGTTGCAATAAGCTAAAATGAACCCTTTGCGGCTCCGCTTTCCGGCGGCATGTCCGGAAGCGATTCCCGAGCCGAGCCGTCCTTCCAGGGTTGACCCGATTTTCCGATGAACGCCCCCGCACAAATCCAGGCTTTGCTCGCCGACACCCCGACCGGGGCGGCGCCCACGCGCTTGCGCGAAATTCCCTACAACTACACCTCGTTCTCCGATCGCGAGATCGTGATGCGCCTGCTGGGCGAAGCGTCCTGGCAGATCCTCGACGAACTGCGCGGCGAGCGCCAGACCGGCCGTTCCGCGCGCATGCTGTACGAGGTCCTGGGCGACATTTGGGTGGTCCGCCGCAATCCCTACCTGCAGGACGACATGCTCGACAACCCGCGGCGCCGCCAGGAATTGATCGATGCCCTCAACCACCGCCTGGCCGAGGTCGAGAAGCGGCGCCTGCACACCGAGACGGCCAGCGCCGATCCGCAGGGCGCGCGGCGCAGCGCCAACGTCGAGGTGCTGGTGCGCGCCGCCCGCAAGGCGGTGGCCGACTTCGCCGAGGAATTCCGGCAGACCTACGACCTGCGCAAGCGCGCGGTGCGCGTGCTGGGCCGCTACACCGCCAAGGACAACATCAAGTTTGACGGCCTGTCGCGCGTTTCGCACGTGACCGACGCCACCGACTGGCGCGTGGAATATCCCTTCGTCGTGCTCACGCCCGACAGCGAGGAAGAAATGGCCGGCCTGGTCAAGGCCTGCATCGAGCTCGGCCTGACCATCATCCCGCGCGGAGGCGGCACCGGCTACACCGGCGGCGCCGTGCCGCTGACGCCGATGTCGGCCGTCATCAACACCGAGAAGCTGGAGCAGATCGGCGCGGTCGAAATGACCCTCCTGCCCGAGGTCGACCGTCCCTACGCCACCATCCATACCGGCGCCGGCGTGGTCACCAAGCGCGTGTCCGACGCGGCCGAAAAGGCCGGCTTCGTGTTCGCCGTCGACCCGACCTCGGCCGAAGCCTCGTGCATCGGCGGCAACGTCGCTATGAACGCCGGCGGCAAGAAGGCGGTGCTCTGGGGCACGGCCCTCGACAACCTGGCAAGCTGGCGCATGGTCGACCCCAACGGCGACTGGCTCGAAGTCACCCGCATCGGCCACAACCTCGGCAAGATCCACGACGCGCCGGTGGCCCGCTTCAAGCTGGAGTGGACCCATCCCGCCGAGAAGGGCGCAAAGTCCGGCGCTCCCTTCCGCACCGAGATGCTGGAAATCGAAGGCCGCCGCTTCCGCAAGGAAGGCCTGGGCAAGGACGTCACCGACAAGTTCCTCGCCGGCCTGCCGGGCATCCAGAAGGAAGGCTGCGACGGCCTGATCACCTCGGCGCGCTGGATCCTGCACAAGATGCCGAAGCACACGCGCACCGTCTGCCTCGAATTCTTCGGCCAGGCGCGCGACGCCATTCCGTCGATCGTAGAGATCAAGGACTTCCTCGACGCCGAGACGAAGAAGGGCGGCGCCATCCTCGCCGGCCTGGAACACCTCGACGAGCGCTACCTGCGCGCGGTCGGCTACGCCACCAAGTCCAAGCGCGGCATCCTGCCCAAGATGGCCCTGTTCGGCGACATCGTCGGCGACGACGAGGAAGCCGTGGCGCGCGCCGCCTCGGAAGTGATCCGCATCGCCAATACCCGCGTCGGCGAGGGCTTCGTCGCCGTCAGCCCCGAAGCGCGCAAGAAATTCTGGCTCGACCGCGCCCGCACCGCCGCCATCGCCAAGCACACCAACGCCTTCAAGATCAACGAAGACGTCGTGATCCCGCTCGATCGCATGGGTGAGTACACCGACGGCATCGAGCGCATCAACATCGAGCTGTCCATCCGCAACAAGCTGCAGTTCGTCGGCGAGCTGAAGGACTTCTTCGCGCAAGACAGCAGCCATCTGCCGCTCGGCAAGAGCGAGGATGCCGAAGCCAACGACATTCCGCCCGAGGAACTGCTGGGCGACCGCGTGGCGCAGACGCGCGCATTGATCGACCTGGTGCAGGCGCGCTGGTCCTACCTGCTGGACAACCTCGACAAGCCGCTCAGGGACGCGCACGACGACCTCGCCGCGCTGCAGATCCCGATGATGTGGGTCGAGGAGCGCATGCAGCGCCAGCCCGACGCCATCATCTTCCACGTGGTACAGGACCGCACCATCCGCGTGTCCTGGAAGGCCGAAATCCGTGCCCAGCTGCGCCAGATCTTCAACGGCGCCGCCTTCAAGCTGATCCTCGACGAAGCCGCCGCCATCCACAAGCGCGTGCTGCGCGGCCGCGTGTTCGTCGCCCTGCACATGCACGCCGGCGACGGCAACGTGCACACCAACCTGCCGGTGAACTCCGACCACTACCAGATGCTGCAGGACGCGCATGCCGCGGTGGCCCGCATCATGGTGCTGGCGCGCTCGCTCAACGGCGTTATCTCCGGCGAGCACGGCATCGGCATCACCAAGCTCGAATTCCTCACCGAGTCCGAGATCGCCGACTTCCGCGACTACAAGAAGCGCGTCGACCCGGAAGGCCGCTTCAACAAGGGCAAGCTGCTCAACGACCCGGACATGCCGGCCGACCTGCGCAACGCCTACACGCCGTCCTTCGGCCTGATGGGCCATGAATCGCTGATCATGCAGCAGAGCGACATCGGCGCCATCGCCAACAGCGTCAAGGACTGCCTGCGCTGCGGCAAGTGTAAGCCGGTCTGCGCCACCCATGTGCCGCGCGCCAATTTGCTTTACTCGCCGCGCAACAAGATCCTCGCCACCTCGCTGCTGGTCGAAGCCTTCCTCTACGAAGAGCAGACCCGCCGCGGCGTGTCGATCAAGCACTGGGAAGAGTTCGAGGACGTGGCCGACCACTGCACCGTCTGCCACAAGTGCGTCAATCCCTGCCCGGTGGACATCGACTTTGGCAACGTCTCGATGAACATGCGCAACCTGCTGCGCAAGATGGATAAGAAGTCCTTCAACCCCGGCACCGCGGCGGCGATGTTCTTCCTCAACGCCACCGATCCGCAGACCATCAACGCCACCCGCGCGGCGATGACCGGCCTCGGCTTTAAGGCGCAGCGCTTCGCCAACGACATGCTGAAGAAGGTCGCCCGCAAGCAGACCAAGGCGCCGCCCGCCACCCATGGCAAGCCGCCGGTCAAGGAGCAGGTGATCCACTTCATCAACAAGAAGATGCCGGGCAACCTGCCCAAGAAGACCGCGCGCGCCCTGCTGGACATCGAGGACGACAAGGTCGTGCCGATCATCCGCAACCCGCAGACCACCACGGCCGACACCGAGGCGGTGTTCTACTTCCCGGGCTGCGGTTCGGAGCGCCTCTTCTCCCAGGTCGGCCTCGCCACGCAAGCCATGCTGTGGCACGTCGGCGTGCAGACCGTGCTGCCGCCGGGCTACCTCTGCTGCGGCTATCCCCAGCGCGGCTCCGGCCAGTACGACAAGGCCGAGAAGATGATGACCGACAACCGCGTGCTGTTCCACCGCGTCGCCAACACCCTGAACTACCTCGACATCAAGACCGTGGTGGTGTCCTGCGGCACCTGCTACGACCAGCTGCAGAGCTATGAATTCGAGAAGATCTTCCCGGGCTGCCGCATCATCGACATCCACGAATACCTGCTCGAGAAGGGCGTGAAGCTGGAAGGCGTGGATGGCGTGCGCTACATGTACCACGATCCCTGCCATACGCCGATGAAGCAGCAGGACCCGATGAAGACGGTCAATGCGCTGATTACCACCGTCGACGGGCAGAAGGTCGAGAAGAACGAACGCTGCTGCGGCGAATCGGGCACCTTCGGCGTCAGCCGCCCCGACATTTCCACGCAGGTCCGTTTCCGCAAGGAAGAGGAAATGCGCAAGGGCGCGGACAAGCTCCGGAACGATGGCTTCAAGGGCGAGGTCAAGATCCTCACCTCCTGCCCGTCCTGCCTGCAGGGCCTGAACCGCTACAATGAAGACGCGGACACGACGGCGGACTACATCGTGATCGAGATGGCGAAGCACCTGCTCGGCGAGAACTGGCTGCCCGAATACGTGGCGCGCGCCAACAGCGGCGGCATCGAGCGCGTGCTCGTCTGACCGCGGCGCGCAACGATGAGCGACACGCCAGGCGCCGCGTCCGCGGATGAAGGAGATGTATCCATGGGAAAACCGGCTTGCGAACTCTGCGCCCATCCCGGCGGAGAACTGATCTACCGGGATGACAACTACCGCATCGTCCTGGTGGACGACGAGCGCTATCCCGGCTTCTGCCGGGTGATCTGGAACGGCCACGTCGCCGAGATGACCGACCTGCCATCGTCCGCCCGGGCCATCCTGATCGCCGCGGTCTGGCAGGTGGAGGAGGCGGTGCGCGAGGTCATGTCGCCCGACAAGATCAACGTGGCCAGCCTCGGCAATGTCGTGCCCCACCTGCACTGGCATGTCATCCCGCGCTACGAGAACGACGCGCATTTCCCCAACCCGATCTGGGGCGAGGTGCGGCGCACGCCGGTCTCCGCCGACCTGGCGAAACGCCGCGCCCTGCTGCCGCGCCTGCGCGAGGCCCTGCAGGAGCGCTTCACCAACTCGCTGCTCTGAAAAGGGCGGCGACCGACGCCGATCACCAACCACATACGCACCCGATGGACGATACCAAGACCATGCCGACCGCGCTGACGGTCCACAAGCAATCCCGCACGATGGAAGTGAGCTTCGACACCGGCGAAACCTTCGTGCTGCCCTTCGAACTGCTGCGCGTGTATTCGCCGTCGGCGGAAGTGCGCGGCCACGGCCAGGGACAGGAAGTCTTGCAGACCGGCAAGCGCAGCGTCGGCCTCCTCGACCTGCAGCCCGTGGGCAACTATGCGGTCAAGCCCAGCTTCAGCGACGGCCACGATTCCGGCCTGTATTCGTGGGACTATCTCTACTGGCTGGGCAAGAACCAGCCGGAATTGTGGGAAGACTACCTGCAGCGCCTCGAAGCCGCCGGCTTCACCCGCGAAACCGGCCGCGACGCCCCCATGGCAGCGGGGAGCGGCCATAGCTGCGGACACTGATCCCCGGCTTCCCGCCATGACGGGAATCGCGTCCAAGGGAACGCTTGCCATGCAGGCATGGTCTTGACTTGTATAATGCAGCCCACCAACCACAGGGCTTTCCCATGACCAATACGACGCACTTCGGCTACCAGACCGTTGCCGAGGAAGACAAGGTACAAAAGGTCGCGGAGGTGTTCCACTCCGTCGCCGCCAAGTACGACGTGATGAACGACCTCATGTCGGGTGGCCTGCACCGGCTCTGGAAAACCTTCACCATCGCCCAGGCGGGCGTGCGGCCGGGATTCAAGGTGCTCGACATCGCCGGCGGCACCGGCGACCTCGCCAAGGCCTTTGCCAGGCAGGCCGGACCGACCGGCGAGGTCTGGCTCACCGACATCAACGAATCGATGCTGCGCGTGGGCCGCGATCGCCTGTTGAACAAAGGCCTTGCCATCCCCACCTTGCTCTGTGACGCCGAACGCCTGCCGTTCCCCAGCAATCATTTCGACCGGGTATCGGTGGCATTCGGCCTGCGCAACATGACCCACAAGGACGTGGCGCTGGCCGAGATGCAGCGGGTGCTCAAGCCGGGCGGCAAGCTGCTGGTGCTGGAATTTTCCAAGGTCTGGGAGCCGCTGCAGAAGCCCTACGACGTGTATTCGTTCTCCGTCCTGCCCTGGCTGGGCGAACGCATCGCGAAGGACTCCGACAGCTACCGCTACTTGGCGGAATCCATCCGCATGCATCCTGACCAGGAAACCCTCAAGAGCATGATGGAAGCGGCGGGGCTGGATCGGGTGCAGTACTTCAACCTGACGGCCGGCGTGGCCGCCTTGCATACCGGCGTCAAGCTCTAGGCAGTCCGTCCGAGGCAACGGCCCGGCCGGACGCCATCAAGATCAATCGCAGGAGGCAACATGAAAAAGCTGTTCATTACCCTGGTGGTCACGTTCGCCGCGCTCGGCGCGGCCGTGACGGATGCCGACGCGAAGCGGCTCGGCGGCGGCGGATCCTTCGGCCGCCAGTCGCAGATGAGCCGCCAGGCGGCTCCGCCGTCCGGCACGTCCTCCAACCAGGTCGCGCCGGCAAACCGGCCGGCGCCCGCCGCGACACCCCAGCCGCTGCCGCCCAAGCCCGCCAGCCCATGGCGCAACATCCTCGGCGGCGCGCTGCTCGGCCTCGGCCTCGGCGCCTTGCTGTCGCACTTCGGCCTTGGCGGCGCCATGGCCAGCGTGATCAGCACCCTGCTCATGGCCGCCCTCGTCATCGGCGCGGTGGTGCTGCTGATGCGCCTGTTCCGCGGTAAGTCCGCGGCGCCGCAGCCCGGCTATGCCGGCGACTACGGCAGCGCGCGCGTCGCGCCGGACAGTTATGCCGACGGACAGGTCCGCACGCCGGAAATCGGTTCGCGCCTCGATTCCAGCGGGCGCATCGAACCGCAGGGCCAGCCCTTCCAGGCCCAGCCGTCTTACGGCGGCGGCACGGCGGTGCCCCCCGACTTCGACGCCCCGAGCTTCCTGCGCCATGCCAAGACGTATTTCATCCGCCTGCAGGCCGCCTGGGACAAGGCCGACATCAACGACATCCGCGAATTCACCTCGCCCGAGATGTTCGGCGAGCTGCGCCTGCAGCTGCAGGAACGCGGCGCGTCGCCCAACAATACCGACGTCGTGTCGCTGGACGCCGAGCTGCTGGGCATCGAAACCACGCCGACCGACTACCTCGCGAGCGTGCGCTTCTCCGGCATGATCCGCGAAGCGGAAAACGCGGCGGCCGAGCCGTTCCAGGAAGTCTGGAACCTGTCCAAGCCGCTGTCGGGGCAGGGCGGGTGGGTACTGGCCGGCATCCAGCAGCTTGCCTGACAAGTCTCTGACCATTCGAGCGCTCTGCCGCATTTTCCGCCACGCAAACTGGTAAACTGAGGCCGCCCGCGGAGTCCCCGGGCGGCTTTTCTTTGGTGACCATGATTTCTTCTCCCGCCTCTGCCGCGATCAACCACCTGCTGGCCCAGGAAAGCTGGGCGCGCAACGAACTCATGCGCCATGCCGGCAAGACTGCCGTGTTCGACGCCGGCCTCGCCACGCTGCGGCTCAAGGTCGCCGGCGATGGCATGGTGCAGCCCGCGGGCGCGGACGAACCCGTCCACGTCACCATCCGCGTCAAGCTGGCCGACGTTCCGATGATCCTGCAGCACCGCGACCGCGCGTTTTCCTACGTGCAGATCGAGGGCGATGCCGATTTCGCCAACACCATCTCCCGCCTCAGCGAGAACCTGCGCTGGGAAGCAGAGGACGACCTGGCGCGCCTCATCGGTGACATTCCCGCCACGCGGCTCGTCGCCACCGCAAGGAGCGTCGGCGCGACCGCCGCCGCCACCCAGCGCAAGCTGGCGGAAAACGTAGCCGAATACCTGGTAGAGGAACGCGCCGTGCTCGTGCGGCCGCAGCAGGTGGCGGAATTCGGCGCCGACGTGACCAGGCTGAGGGATGACCTGGAGCGCTTGTCCAAGCGCGTCGAACGGCTCGCCGCCGGCACGGCTTCCGGCGGAGGAAGCCGCTGATGATTTCCAAGCTGTTGCGGGTGCTGAAGATCACCCGCGTCGCCATCCAGTATGGCCTGGACAACATCGCCATGTCCGGCATCGCGCCGCCCCGCATCGCGCGCCTGCTCGAGATGCTGTTCTTCTGGCGCGACCTGTCCCAGCCCCGCGGCGTGCGCCTGCGCCAGGCGCTCGAGGACCTCGGCCCGATCTTCGTCAAGTTCGGCCAGGTGCTGTCCACCCGCCGCGACCTGATGCCGCCCGACATCGCCAACGAACTCGCCAGGCTGCAGGACCGGGTCCCGCCCTTCGACCCCGACCTCGCGATCCTGCAGATCGAGAAGTCCCTCGGCGCCCATCCCGACCGCCTGTTCGCCCGCTTCGAACGCCAGCCGGTGGCGTCCGCATCCATCGCCCAGGTGCATTTCGCCACCCTCAAGGATGGCACCGAAGTCGCGGTCAAGGTCCTGCGTCCCGGCATGAAGCGCACCATCGAGAAGGACATCGCGTTGATGCAGCTCGCCGCCGGCTGGGTGGAAAAGCTCTGGGCCGACGGTCGGCGCCTGAAGCCGCGCGAGGTGGTCGCGGAATTCGACAAGTACCTGCACGACGAGCTCGACCTCATGCGCGAGGCCGCCAACGCCAGCCAGCTGCGCCGCAATTTCAACGGCTCCGATTTGCTGATCGTGCCGGAAATGTTCTGGGATTACTGCTCCACCTCGGTCATCGTGATGGAGCGCATGAACGGCATCCCCATTTCGCAGATCGACCGCCTGGTGGCGGAGGGCGTAGACCTCGGCAAGCTCTCGCGCGACGGCGTGGAAATCTTCTTCACCCAGGTATTCCGCGACGGCTTCTTCCATGCCGACATGCATCCGGGGAACATCCTCGTCTCCATCGATCCCGCCACCTTCGGCCGCTACATCGCCCTCGATTTCGGCATCGTCGGCACGCTGACCGACTACGACAAGGACTACCTGGCCCAGAACTTCCTCGCCTTCTTCCGCCGCGACTACAAGCGCGTGGCCGAAGCCCACATCGAGTCGGGCTGGGCGCCGAAGGAAACCCGCGTGGACGAGCTCGAATCGGCGGTGCGCGCCTGCTGCGAACCCATCTTCGACCGGCCGCTGCGCGACATCTCCTTCGGCCAGGTGCTGCTGCGCCTGTTCCAGACTTCGCGCCGCTTCAACATCGAAGTCCAGCCGCAGCTCGTGCTGCTGCAAAAGACCCTGCTCAACATCGAAGGACTCGGCCGCCAGCTCGATCCCGACCTCGACCTGTGGAAGACCGCCAAGCCCTATCTCGAACGCTGGATGCAGGAGCAGATCGGCTGGCGCGGCATGGTGGCCCGCTTCAAGGAAGAAGCGCCGCACTGGAACAACGTCATTCCGCAGTTGCCCCGCCTGGCGCACCAGCTGCTCAAGCTGCGGGTGGAGGAGCGGGCGGAGGAATCCAGCGAGATGATGCGCGAGCTGGTACAGGAAATGAAGCGCAGCAACCGGATGTTGCGGTTTCTGGTTTATTTTGGGTCGGGGTTGGTGATGGGGTTGTTGCTTGCGTTGTTGTTGATGCGGGGGCAGGTTTGGGTGTATTGAGGGAAGAGGGAGTTGTCCTCGTGTGCACGCCGATGTCGTCCGCGCCGCTCTCTGTCACCTGCGCCTAGCTCCGCCACCCCCGCAACGCTCCGTCATCCCCGCGCAGGCGGGGATCCCATTTCAGCGCCTCACCCCTCGCCTGCCGTCCGAAACCCCACCGCGCGAATCCCCCCGCTCCCCTGAAAATACCCCTTCCAGCCATCGATTTTCTTTATAATCGGGGCACTTTCCACGGGGCTTGCTGACATGAATGTCACACTGATCACTTTCGTCGTGCTCTACCTGCTGGGCACGCTTGGACTGGGTGTGTGGGCGGGAACGCGCATCAAGAACACCAGCGATTTCGCCGTTGCCGGACGCAGCCTGCCGCTGATCATGGTGGTCACCACCACCTTCGCGACCTGGTTCGGCGCGGAGACCGTGATGGGCATTCCGGCCAAGTTCGTGCAGGGCGGCCTGAATGCCATCGTCGAGGACCCGTTCGGCGCCGGCACCTGCCTGATCCTCGTGGGCCTGTTCTTCGCCACCAAGCTCTACCGGCAAAACCTGCTGACCATCGGCGACTTCTTCCGGCAGCGCTATGGCAAGGGCGTGGAAATCTTTTGCTCCGGCGCGATCATCCTGAGCTATCTCGGCTGGGTGGCGGCGCAGATCACCGCGCTGGGCCTGGTGTTCTCCGTGCTGACCAACGGCGCGATGTCGGAAACCGCGGGCATGATCGTCGGTACGCTGGCGGTGCTGATCTACGTCGTGATCGGCGGCTTCCTCGCCGTTGCCTGGACCGATTTCATCCAGATGATCGTGCTGGTGGTCGGACTGTCCATCATCGCCTTCTTCTCCGCCGACCTGGCGGGGGGCGCGGGCAAGGTGATCGCCATGACGAATGAAAAGAACCTCTGGAAGCTGCTGCCCCAGCCCAGCTTCACCGAAATCGCCGGCTTCGTCGGCGCCGGCCTGACCATGATGCTGGGCAGCATTCCGCAGCAGGACGTGTTCCAGCGCGTGATGTCGGCCAAGGATGAAAAGACCGCCCGCAACGGCGCGGTCATCGGTGGCGCCAGCTACATCCTGTTTGCCTTCGTGCCGATGTTCATCGTCTCGTGCGCGGTGCTGGTGATGGGCACCGATGCGCTGGACATCGCCAAGAACGACTACCAGCGCCTGCTGCCCACCTTCGTGCTCACCAAGATGCCGCTGGTGATGCAGATCCTGTTCTTCGGCGCGCTGCTGTCGGCCATCAAGAGCACCTCGTCCGCCACGCTGCTGGCGCCATCGACCAGCTTCGTCGAAAACATCCTGAAGAACCTGCGCCCGCACATGAGCGACCGCCAGCAGCTGTTCGCCATGCGCACCACCATCGTCATTTTCGCCGCGCTAGTCCTGGCCTATGCGATCGCCATGAAGGGAACGGCGATCTACGACCTCGTGTCCGCGGCCTACCAGGTCACTCTGGTCGGCGCATTCGTGCCGCTGGCCATGGGACTGTACTGGAAGCGGTCTACGACCCAGGGGGCGATCTTCTCGCTGGCCGCCGGCATCGGCACCTGGATCCTCTTCTTCCCCCAGGTCAGCGGCCTCGGCGAGCAGTTCCCGCCCCAGCTCGCCGGCCTGGTCGCCGCCTTCGCCGGGATGATCGTCGGTTCGCTGCTGCCCCAGAAACTCAAGAACCGGCACGAGCCGCATCATGCCCATGCGGGCGTCGGTGTCCATTCGCACTCGGCGCACTGAGGACGAAAGCGTGGCGCCCATGCGCGAATCCGGATTGCAGCGGGGCCGCGCCATCCTGGACCGCATGATGGGACGCCTGCTGGCGGCGGCGTCCTTGCTGGTGCTGCCGGTTTCCCTGCTGCTTTTCCTGCAATGGCCGCTGCGGGAACTGGTCCATGCCTGGTCGCGCGAGGCAAACGACCTCGCTCAGTGGCTCTTTGCGTTCTACATCAGCGCCGCCCTGACCTATGCCACCCGTGTGCAATCCCATCCGGCGGCGCATGCCATCGCCCACCGCTATCCCCCGGCGCTGCGCCGCCGGCTGCACAAGGCCGCCTCGCTGCTGGTGCTCCTGCCCTGGTCAAGCTTCATCCTCTATGCCGCCACGCCCGCGGTCTGGCAATCGGTGCTGCAGCTCGAAGGCTTTCCCGAAACCTATAACCCGGGTTATTTCCTGGTCAAGGTCGCGGCCTGGGTGCTCGCGCTGCTGGTCCTGCTGCAGGCGCTGCTCGATCTGTTCGCGCCGGCCGCGCCGGGTGAAGGCGTGCGCGATTCGGGGGAGGGAACATGAGCGAAACCACCGGCCTGTGGATGCTCCTCGGTGTCGCCGTCCTGCTGCTCGCGACCGGCCTGCCTGCCTGGACGGTGCTGCTCGGCGTGGCCGCCGCCTTTTCCGCGCTCGGCATGGCGACCGGCGTGATCTCGATGGCGGTCCTGACCGCGTTGCCGCCCCGTCTCATCGGCCTGCTCGAGCAAGACCTCCTGCAAGCCTTGCCCCTCTACGTGCTCCTGGGAGCGATGCTGAACCGGCTGCCCCTGGCGCGCATCCTGTTCAATACCGGCACGCACGCCCTGCAGCGCACCGGTGCCGGGCCGCAGCTCATGAGCCTGCTGCTCGGCCTGCTGCTGGCGCCGATCAACGGCTCGGTCGGCGCCAGCGTGACCATGCTTTCCCGTACCGTCCAGTCCAGGCTGGCCGCTGCCCGCGTGCCGGCCTCGGCCAGCGCCGCCCTGATCTGCGCCGGCGGCACCTTCGGCGTGGTGATTCCCCCGTCGCTGGTGCTCATCCTGCTCGGCGACGCGATGCTGCGCGCGCATACCGAAGCGGTCAATGCCACGCACCAGGCCGCCCGCATCATCAATACCCAGGATCTGTTCCGCGGCGCGCTGCCGCCGGCGCTGCTGTTCTGCGCGCTGTGCATGGCCGCCGCCTGGTGGATGTCGCGCCGCGGGAAGCCTGTCGCCGATCAGGCGGACGCCGCGCCGACCACCGCCGACCGCCTGACCGCGGCGGCAACCGTGCTCTTCCTCGTCGGCCTGCTCGCCGGGGTCGCCCTCGGCTACTTCTATGCGGTGGAGGGGGCCGCCGCCGGCGGCGTGGCGCTCGCCCTGTACGGTTTCGCTACCCGCACCTTGTCGCGCAAGGTGATGGCGGATGTGCTGCGCGACACCATGGCCTTGTCCGGCGCCCTGTTCGCGCTGCTGATCGCCGCGACCATGTTTACCTTGGTGCTGCGCCTCTTCGGCACCGACCGCTGGATCGCCGACGCGCTCCTTGCCCTGCCGGGCGGTCCGGCCGCGGTGCTCGCCGCCGTCCTGCTGGTGCTGGCGCTGTCGGCGCTGGTGCTCGATGCCTTCGAGATCATCTTCGTTGTCATTCCCATCGTCATGCCGCCCTTGCTGATGCGCCAGCCGGACGCGGTCTGGATGTCGGTGATCGCCTTGCTGATGCTGCAAGCCAGTTTCCTGCTGCCGCCGCTCGGCTACGCGGTCTTGCTCATCCGCCACGACATGGCGGGCGTGCTGTCGATGCGGGCGCTGGCCCGCGCCCTCGCGCCCTACGTCTTCGCGCAGGCGGTGGTGCTGGGATGCGTCCTGGCGTTTCCACAGATGACCCATGTCTTCTCGCCGCCGGAAAGCGCGCCGCAGGAAAATGCGGGCAGCACGGAGGATGGCTGGGAAATGCTTCGCAGGCAGCAGGAAGAGGCCCAGGGCGCGCAAGGAAGCCAAGGAACGCCTGGCGAAGGCAATGCCGTGCCTTCTTTCTCCCTGCCGCCGCCGGAGGGCGAGGCCCGGTAGGAGAAGCGGCCGGCCGTTCCGGGAAGCAGGGCAGGGCTGGCGCCGTGGAGCCGCCCGGAAAATGATGGCGATACGCCAAGGCCGCTCTCTCCGGCCCCGCAAAATCCGCGCTCTCTTCTTCCGATCTTGCCTCGAAGGCATCCAAAGCCTGCCTGAAAGCCTTTATAATTCAGGGTTTTGGATGATTTTTGCGGGGTTTCTCCATGCCTATTTATGCTTATCGTTGCGAGAGCTGCGGTTTCGCCAAGGATGTATTGCAAAAGATATCCGACGCACCGCTGACCGCCTGCCCCTCCTGCGCAAAGGACACGTTCAAGAAGCAGCTGACCGCCGCCGGCTTCCAGCTCAAGGGCACGGGCTGGTACGTGACGGATTTCCGCAATAATGGCGGCGGCACCGCTTCTCCGGCCAAGAACGCCGGCAGCGGCGGTACCGGCGGCGACAGCGCCGCGTCGTCGTCAAATGACGGCGCGTCCGCCGCGCCCGCCACCCCTCCCGCGCCCGCCGCCTGAGCGTGCCGGACCCCGGGAAACCATCTTGAAGCAGGAGGCGCCCGCCGCCTCCCTGAACTGGCTACACATGCGCAAATACTTCGTCACCGGCTTGCTGATTCTCGTCCCCCTCGTCATCACGGCCTGGGTATTGAATCTCATCATCTCCACCATGGACCAGTCGCTGCTCCTGCTGCCGGAAAGCTGGCGGCCGGGCGCCCTGCTGGGCTTCCACGTGCCCGGCGCGGGCGCCGTGCTGACGCTGCTGGTGGTGTTCCTCACCGGCCTCCTGACCCGCAACTTCATCGGCAAGCAGGTGGTCTACTGGTGGGAGCGGCTGCTGACCCGCATTCCGGTGGTCAATTCGATCTACTCGAGCGTGAAACAGGTGTCGGATACCCTGTTCTCGTCGTCCGGCAATGCATTCCGCAAGGCGGTGCTGGTGCAGTATCCGCGGCAGGGTTCCTGGACCATCGCCTTCCTCACCGGCGCGCCGGGCGGCGATGTGAAGAATCATCTCGTCGGCGACTACATCAGCGTCTATGTGCCCACCACACCCAACCCGACTTCCGGCTTCTTCCTGATGATGCCCAGGGCCGATACGATCGAGCTCGACATGAGCGTCGACGAGGCGCTGAAGTACATCGTGTCCATGGGTGTCGTCACTCCCGAACATGCGAAGCCTGCGTCCGCCACCAGGAAGGCCGATCTGGTGTCCTGACCGCGCCACTCAACCCGACTCCGGCCCCGCCCTGCCGATGCAGGGGACCGAAGCACAACAACGTCAATACGGAAAACCATCATGTCTATGCGAACTCATTACTGCGGCCTCGTCACCGAGGCGCTTCTCGGCCAAACCGTCAGCCTGTGCGGCTGGGTGCACCGCCGCCGCGACCATGGCGGCGTCATCTTCATCGACCTGCGCGACCGCGAGGGCCTGGTGCAGGTGGTGTGCGACCCTGACCGCCCCGAGGTGTTCAAGGCTGCGGAATCGGTCCGCAACGAGTTCTGCCTGCGCATCACTGGCCTCGTGCGCAACCGTCCCGAAGGCACCACCAACGCCAACCTGAATTCTGGCAAGATCGAGGTGCTGGCCCAGCAGCTCGAGGTGCTCAACCCGTCCGTCACGCCGCCGTTCCAGCTCGACGACGACCATCTCTCCGAGACCACCCGCCTGACGCACCGCGTGCTCGACCTGCGCCGCCCGCAGATGCAGAACAACCTGCGCCTGCGCTACAAGGTCACGATGGAAGTGCGCAAGTTCCTCGACGCCAACGGCTTCATCGACATCGAGACGCCGATGCTGACCAAGTCCACGCCCGAAGGCGCGCGCGACTACCTCGTGCCCTCCCGCGTGAACGCCGGCAACTTCTTCGCGCTGCCGCAGTCGCCGCAGCTCTTCAAGCAGCTGCTGATGGTTGCGAACTTCGACCGCTACTACCAGATCACCAAGTGCTTCCGCGACGAAGACCTGCGCGCCGACCGCCAGCCTGAGTTCACCCAGATCGACTGCGAAACCTCGTTCATGAACGAGCAGGAAATCCGCGACCTGTTCGAAGGCATGATCCGCGGCACGTTCAAGAACGTGCTCGACGTCGAGCTGCCCAACCCCTTCCCGGTCATGCAGTATTCCGAAGCCATGGGCCTCTACGGTTCCGACAAGCCCGACATGCGCGTCAAGCTGCAGTTCACCGAACTGACCGACGTGATGAAGGACGTGGACTTCAAGGTCTTCTCCGCCGCGGCCACCATGGAAGGCGGCCGCGTGGTCGGCCTGCGCGTGCCGGGCGGCGGCGCTATGCCGCGTTCCGAGATCGACGCCTACACCCAGTTCGTCGCCATCTACGGCGCCAAGGGCCTGGCCTACATCAAGGTCAACGAGCGCGCCAAGGGCCGCGACGGCCTGCAATCGCCGATCGTCAAGAACATCCATGACGCCGCGCTCAACGCCATCCTCGAAAAGACCGGCGCCCAGGACGGCGACCTGATCTTCTTCGGCGCCGACAAGGCAAAGGTCGTCAACGACGCCATCGGCGCGCTGCGCGTGAAGATCGGCCACAGCGACTTCGGCAAGAAGAACGGCCTGTTCGAGGAAACCTGGAAGCCGCTGTGGGTTGTCGACTTCCCGATGTTCGAATACGACGAGGAAGGCGGCCGCTACGTCGCCGCCCACCATCCCTTCACCGCGCCCAAGGACGGCCACGAAGACCTGCTCGAAACAGATCCGGGCAAGGCTGTCGCCAAGGCCTACGACATGGTGCTCAACGGCTGGGAACTCGGCGGCGGCTCGGTGCGTATCCACCGCGCCGACGTGCAGAGCAAGGTGTTCCGCGCGCTCAAGATCGATGCCGAGGAAGCCCAGCTCAAGTTCGGCTTCCTGCTGGACGCGCTGCAGTACGGCGCGCCGCCGCATGGCGGCCTGGCCTTCGGCCTCGACCGCATCGTCACCATGATGACCGGCGCCGAGTCCATCCGCGACGTGATCGCCTTCCCCAAGACCCAGCGCGCGCAGTGCCTGCTGACGCACGCGCCGTCGGAAGTCGACGAGAAGCAGCTGCGCGAGCTGCATATCCGCCTGCGCAACGTCGAGCCGGCGGTGAAGGCTTCCTGAGCCTGCTCGGGACGGCAAGATCGAAAGGGCGCTGCGGCGCCCTTTTTTTCGGCGCGAACAATCCGGGCGGGCTTGGCACTCAGCAGGGTGCGTGCGCGGCATGATTCGTCGCCACGGTCCCGCTTTTCCCTTCTCGCCCGATAACCTATGTCTCCTCTAGCCGGCTCGCTGCAAGTTTCTCCTTCCCTTGACCTCGGCACTTCGCCCGATGGCAGTTCGTCATTTTCCCCGCCGCCCGATGAAGCCTCGCCGGACAATCCGGCATCATGGTTCATGTGGCCGGGAGCGGCATCCGCTCTCCTGCCTGGAATGGAAATTCCGGCGCGCGGCGACTGGAGTTTTCCTACCGAGGGCCACGATGCTGCGCCGGCATTCGAATTTAGCGAACCGGGGACGCAACGCCTTCACGACGACATCGGGCCCCAGCCTCCCGACCTGCCGGCGCACCGGTTCAGGACCTCGCCTTCGCGAACAGGAAAGGACTGAACGCCTTCATCGATACCGTCACCTCGTCGCCGGCGGCCATGCCGGCCACCTCGTCGTCCGAGGCAATCACCTCGACGATGTCCTGGCCGATCAGCAGGGAAACGATCTGCACCACGTCCTCGCGCCGCACCGCAAGCACGCGGGCGTGGACGTTCAGCTTGCCGGACAGGCGCTCCTGCAGGAACACCTGCTGCGGCGTGCCGGTGCGGCCGATCTTTCCGCCATCCAGCACAAGCACCCGGCCGGCCAGCTTGAAGACTTCGCCGACGTCATGGCTGACCAGGAGCGTGGTCAGGCCGAGGCGTGCGTGCAAGGCCTTCAGGTCGTCCTGCAGGCGCGCCCGCAGGGCAGGATCGAGCGCCGACAAGGCTTCGTCCAGCAGAAGCAGGCGCGGCTTTCGCGCAATCGCCCGGGCGAGCGCCACCCGTTGCTGCTGGCCTCCCGACAGCGTGCGCGGCAACTGGCCGGCGAGCCGGTCCAGCGCGGTCATTTCCAGCAACTCGGCGATCCAGCGGTCTTCGCCGCGCGGTGCGCCGTAGGCAATGTTTTCCCGCACGTTCATGTTGGGGAAGAGCGCATGATCCTGGAACACGAAGCCGACCGAGCGCCGTTGCGGCGGCAGGACGACATTGGCCTTCGCGTCGTACCAGGTTTCGCCATCGACGACGATGCGGCCATCGTCCGGCAGCGTCAAGCCGGCGAGCATGCGCAGCAGCGTGGTCTTGCCGGCGCCTGAGGGGCCGAACAGGGCGGCCATGCCGCGGTCTTCCAGCCGCGCCGCGGCGTCGAGTTGCAGGATTCCGCTGGCGCCGGTCAGCGATTTGCGCAGGCTGAACTCAATCATGGCGGCCCGTCTTGAGCCAGCGCTTGTTGACGGCGTGGACCGTCAGCAAGATCGCGAAGGTGACCGCGAACAGCACCAGCGCATGGAAGTTCGCGGCGCCGTAGTTCAGGCTTTCGACTTCGTCATAGATGGCGATGGATGCCACCCTGGTCGCGCCGGGAATGTTCCCGCCGATCATCAGGATGACGCCGAATTCGCCGATCGTGTGCGCGAAGCTCAGCACCACGCCGGACAGCAGCGAGGGCTTGATGTTGGGCAGCAGCACCCGGAACAGGGTGACGAGGTCCGGCTTGCCAAGGGTGCGCGAGGCGTCGCGCAAGGAGGGCGGCAGCGATTCGAAACCGGCCTGGATGGGTTGCACCATGAAAGGCAGGCTGAAGATGACCGAGCCAACCACGATGCCCGCGAAGCTGAATACCAGCTTGAGGTGGAACCACGCCTGCAGCCACTGCCCGAAGGCGTTCTGGGGGCTGAAGGCCAGCAGGAGGTAAAAGCCGAGGACGGAGGGCGGCAGCACCAGCGGCATGCTGACCACGGTTTCGAGGACCGGCTTGATGCGGGTGCGGGTATGCGCGAGCCAGTAGGCCAGCGGCATGCCGATGCAGAACAGGATGAAGGTGGTCAGCGCCGCGAGGCGGAAAGTGAGGAAGAGAGGTTGCCAATCGGGATTCGTCAGCGCGCTCATCGGATGGTCAGGCCTGTTCCAGGGGCATCACGCTCACTTCATTGGCCTTGATGAGCGCCTCGGCGCCGACGCCGATGGCCAGCCCGAGGGCGATCGCCGAACGCGTGGTGATGACCGATTCGATGCGGTGCCCTTCCGCATCCAGCGTCACCCGGGTCAGCAGCTTGCCCGGTTCCAGGGCGGTGACGGTGCCGGCAATCCGGTTGCGCATGCTGATCATGCCGGAGAGATGCCGCGCCAGCGAGACTTCCGCCTCCTTGAACAGCAGCGTCACCGGCATGCCGGCCTGCCAGGTCTCGATCTCCTGCGGCGCGCCGACCAGCATCGCGGTGAAGCGCAGCTTCCCGGCCGCGGCATCGATGAGCGCGATGCTGCCCTGCATGTCGATGCCGATGATCTCGGCCGGAAGTCGGTTCATGGCGTGCCCCGGTCGTTCACATGAGGATGATGTCGTATTGTTCCTGGTGATACAGCGACTCGACCTGCAGCGAAATCGGCTTGCCAATGAAGTCGCCGAGCATTGCCAGGTGCTGCGATTCTTCTTCCAGGAACATGTCGACCACGACCTGCGCTGCCATGATGCGGAACTCGCGCGGGTTGAACTGCTTGGCTTCGCGCAGCAGTTCGCGCAGGATTTCATAGCACACCGTGCGTGCGGTCTTCACCTGGCCTTTGCCGGCGCAGGCCGGGCAGACTTCGCACAGGATGTGCGCGAGCGACTCGCGCGTGCGCTTGCGGGTCATTTCCACCAATCCCAGCGCGGAGAAACCGGACACCGACACCTTGGTGCGGTCGCGCGACAGCGCCTTGTGCAGCTCGGCCAGCACCGCGTTGCGATGGTCGGCGTTCTCCATGTCGATGAAGTCGAGGATGATGATGCCGCCCAGGTTGCGCAGCCGCAGCTGGCGGGCGATGGCATGCGCCGCCTCGAGGTTGGTCTTGAAGATGGTGTCGTCGAAATTGCGGCCGTTGACGTAGCTGCCGGTATTGACGTCGATGGTGGTCATCGCCTCGGTCTGGTCGATGATCAGGTAGCCGCCGGACTTCAGGTCCACGCGGCGGCCGAGCGCGCGCTGGATTTCCTCTTCCACGCCGTAGAGGTCGAACAGAGGCCGTTCGCCGGTGTAGTGCACCAGCTTGGCCAGCACCGACGGCGTGTAGGTTGTGCCGAACTGCTGCAGCATCTGGTAGTTTTCGCGGGAATCGACCTGGATGGTGGCCGTCTCGTCGTTCACGAAGTCCCGCAGCACGCGCTGGGCGAGGTTCAGGTCCTGGTAAAGCAGGTTAGGCGCGGGACGCGTCTTGGCTTGCTGGGTGATCGTGGCCCAGGTTTTGCGCAGGTAGTCGATGTCCATCTGCAGGTCGGCCTCGGTGGCGTCCTCGGCCATGGTGCGGATGATGAAGCCGCCTTTTTCCTCGGGCGGCAGCAGCTTCTGCACCTTGCTTCGCAGCTGTTCGCGTTCGGCTTCGTTCTCGATGCGCTGCGAAATGCCGATGTGCGAATCCTGCGGCAGGTACACCAGCATGCGGCCGGCGATGGAGATCTGGGTAGACAGTCGCGCGCCCTTGGTGCCGATCGGGTCCTTGATGACCTGCACCATGATCGCCTGGCCATCGTAGAGCAGCTTCTCGATGGGCGCCGGATTGCCGCTGGCCCCGGAGTTGTCGTGCGGCCGGGCTTCCCAGATGTCGGCCACGTGCAGGAAGGCGGCGCGTTCCAGGCCGATGTCGATGAAGGCCGACTGCATGCCGGGCAGCACCCTCACCACCTTGCCGAGGTAGATGTTGCCCGCCATGCCGCGCGACAGCGTGCGCTCGATGTGCAGTTCCTGGACCGCGCCTTGCAGCACCAGGGCCACCCGCGTTTCCTGCGGGGTGATGTTGATGAGGATGTCCTCGCTCATAGCACTGGAATGCCGGCTTGCTGGAGCAGCTGCGCGGTCTCGTGGAGCGGCAGGCCCATGATGCCGGTGTAGCTGCCGGCGATGTGTTCGATGAAAGTGGCGGCCATGCCCTGGATGCCGTAGCCGCCGGCCTTGTCGTAGGGTTCGCCGCTGGCGCAGTAGGCGCGCATGGTCTTTTCCGAGAGCGTGGCCAGGCGCACTTCGGAGACCTGCAGGAAGTGCCAGGACTGCTCGTCGCGCTGCAGCGTCGCCGCGGTCAGCACCTGGTGGGTGCGGCCGGAGAGGGCGCGCAGCATGTCCATGGCCTCGTCCTCGTTGGCCGGCTTGCCCAGGATGCGGCCGTCGACCACGACGGTGGTATCCGCCGTCAGCACGGGACGCGGCGTGAGGCGGCGCATCAGCATGACCTTGCTCGCCACCTCCGCCTTTTCGCGGGTGACGCGCACGACATAGTCTTCGGGTTTCTCGCCGGGCAGGACGGCTTCGGTGACGTCGGGGCCGCGCGGAGAGGCTTCGCGCAGCATCAGCAATTCGAATTCGACGCCGATCTGGCGCAGGAGCTCGCGGCGCCGGGGACTCTTGGACGCCAGGTAAAACTTGTGATCAGCGGGTTTCATGAGGTGTTACACCCGATGGTACGGGTGGTTTTGCGTAATCGACCAGGCGCGGTACAGCTGCTCCGCAAGCAGGACCCGCACCATTCCGTGCGGCAATGTCAGGCTTGAAATGCGAACCAGCATGTCGGCCGATGCCTTGAAGCCGGCATCCAGCCCATCCGCGCCACCTATCACGAATGTAACATCCCGTCCGTCTTGTTGCCACTGGGTGAGCAATTGCGACAATTGCATGGTGGTGAGGTCGCGGCCGCGTTCGTCGAGGGCGATGATGCGCGACCCCTTGGGAATCGCGGCTTCGATCTTCGTGCGCTCGGCCGACATGACGGTCTCGGCCGTCTTGCTGCCCGATCGTTCGACCGGCTTGATTTCCTTGAGCGCGATGCGGCATTCGGGAGGCATGCGCTTGGCATATTCCGCGAAGCCGTCCTCGATCCAGCCGGGCATCTTGTGCCCGACCGCGGCAATGACGAGCTGCATCGGCGCCGTTATTCGGCGGTCTTGCTGGCGGTCTTGCGGGGAGCGCGCTTGGCGGCAGGCTTGGGCGCCGCCGTGGTTTTCGCCGCGGCCTTCTTCGGCGCGGCGCTCTTGCGGGCGCCGACCTTGACCACGCCGCCGCTCGGGACGCGGGGCGTCTTCGCCGCCGCTTTCTTGGCGGGGGCCTTGCGCGCCGGCTTCTTCGGCGTGTCGTCGTCGTCGAGCGATGCCTGGGTGGCGCGGCTGCTGACGGTGGCCCGGCTGCGCTTCTTCGGCTCGGTCGCTTCCTCGGCGGCATCCATCGCCGCCTTGGCCGACTTGCGCTTGGCGGCGCCGAGCTTCACTTCCTTGTCGCCCCAGATTTCCTCGAGGCGGTAGTAGTCGCGAATGGCCGGCTGCATGATGTGAACCACCATGTCGCCCAGGTCGACCAGCACCCATTCGCCGGTTTCCTCGCCTTCGATGCTGATGATGTCGCCGCCCTTTTCCTTGACCTTGTCGCGTACCGAGGCGGCCAGCGCCTTGGTTTGCCGGTTGGAAGTGCCGGAGGCAACCGCAAGGCGGTCGAACATCGACGTCAGGTGCATGGTGTCGAAGACCTTGATGTCGTGCGCTTTTACGTCTTCGAGGGCGTCGACGACGACGGCTTGCAGTTTTTTGATGTCCATTCGTTCTCGTATAAGTGATGTTGTTTTATATAGTCTAGCACCGCGTCGGGCAGCAGGCGCCGCAATTGCGCCTGCGCCGCCGCGTCCGGCTTGGCTGTTTCCTGCGGGCCTGCCTGGAGCAGGGTACGGATTTCCGTCGCGGCAACGTCGAACTGCAGCGCCGTGGCGATGTGCGTCAGGCCGTGCGGCGAACCGCGCATCTGGTCGGCGCTGGCTTCGCGCCGGCGGAACTCCCGCGCCACTTCCGCCGGAATGCTGGCGGCATCGAGGTTGAAGCCGGGCCGCGAAGCCACGCAGAGATGGGTCGCGTCGAACAGGCTGCGCCACTCTTTCCAGGTGTCGAGCCGCTGCAGCTGGTCGGCGCCGATGATGAATGCGATGCTCGCGTCCCCGCCCAGTTCCTGCCTCAGTTCGCGGATGGTGTCGATGGTATAGGTGGGCGTGTCGCGGCGGACTTCCTGTTCATCGATGACCACCGGCATCGCCAACCCGCCGAAGGCCAGCCGGGCCATGGCCACGCGATGTTCCGCGCTGGCGCCGAGGGCCGGCTTCTGCCAGGGATTGCCCGCGGGCAGGATGCGCAGTTCATCCGGCACCAGCCACTTGGCGAAATAGCTTGCCAGCGCCAGGTGCCCGGCATGCACCGGGTCGAAACTGCCGCCAAGCACGGCGACGCAGCGCCGGGCCGCGGCCTCCCTCACACCCAGTCCCTGTGTACCAGGAAGTCGGTGTAGAGCTTGTCTTCGGGCGTGCCCGCTTCCGGCTTCCAGTCGTAGCGCCACTTCACCACCGGCGGCATGGACATCAGGATGGATTCGGTGCGCCCGCCCGATTGCAGGCCGAAATGCGTGCCGCGGTCGAGCACCAGGTTGAACTCGACGTAGCGTCCGCGCCGGTAGGCCTGGAAGTCACGCTCACGTTCGCCGTAGGGCGTGTCCTTGCGCCGTTCGAGCAGCGGCAGGTAGGCGGCGATGAAGCCGTCGCCGACGCTGCGCATCATCGCGAAGCATTGCTCGAAATCCAGCGCATTGAAATCGTCGTAGAAAATGCCGCCCACGCCGCGCGGTTCCTTGCGGTGCTTGAGGTAGAAGTACTCGTCGCACCAGGTCTTGAAACGCGGGTACAGGTTCTCGCCGAAGGGCGCGACGCTGTCGCGGCAGACCTGGTGAAAATGCTTCGCGTCTTCCTCGAAGCCGTAGTAGGGCGTGAGGTCCATGCCGCCGCCGAACCACCACACCGGTTCCTTGTCCGGCGCCGTGGCGGTGAAGAAGCGCACGTTCATGTGCGCCGTCGGCGTGTAGGGATTGCGCGGATGCATCACCAGCGACACGCCCATGGCTTCCCATGCGCGGCCGGCGATGTCGGGGCGGTTGGCCGCGGCGGACGGCGGCAGGCTGCTGCCGCTGACATGCGAGAAGCCGACGCCGCCGCGCTCGAGCACATTGCCTTCTTCGAGGATGCGCGAGATGCCGCCGCCTGCGATCGGGCCCGCGCCGGCCGGGCGTTCCCAGGCATCGGTGAGGAAAGTCTTGCCGTCGAGCTGCCCGAGGGCGTCGACGATGCGGGTTTGCAGGCCGAGCAGGTAGGCCTTGACGTCGTCGGGGCGGGGAGAATTGGACACGATGGTTCTGGAATCGGAAATGGAATGGCGGGATTGTAAGCCTGTCGTTCCAGGCTGTCTTGATGAGACGTCTATCCCGCCCTGCCTTCCCCTTGATCAGGCCGGGCGCTTGACCGCGCGCCAGCCGATGTCGCGCCGGAACTGCGCGCCGTCGAAGCGGATCTTGTCGACCGTCTCGTAGGCCTGCTTCTGCGCCATGCGCACGCTGTCGCCCAGGCCGACCACGCACAGCACGCGGCCGCCCGAGGTGACGAGCTGGCCCTTGGACAGGCTGGTGCCAGCATGGAAGACCACGCATTCCGGGGTTTCCTCGGGGATGCCGGTGATGACGTCGCCCTTGCGCGGCACGTCGGGATAACCCGCGGCGGCCATCACCACGCCGAGCGCGGTGCGGCGGTCCCACTCGAGCTCGACCGCGTCGAGCGTGCCGTTGACGGCGTGTTCCATGACGGTGAGCAGGTCGGTCTTCAGGCGCGCCATGATGGGCTGGGTCTCGGGATCGCCCATGCGGCAGTTGAATTCGAGCGTCTTGGGATTGCCCTTGGCGTCGATCATCAGGCCGGCGTACAGGAAGCCGGTGAAGGGAATGCCGTCCTTGGTCATGCCCTGCACGGTCGGGTTGATGATCTCGCGCATGATGCGCGCGTGCAGCGAAGGCGTGACGATGGGCGCGGGCGAGTAGGCGCCCATGCCGCCGGTGTTCGGGCCTTCGTCGTTGTCCTGCAGGCGCTTGTGGTCCTGGCTGGTGGCCAGCGGCAGAATGTTCTTGCCGTCGACCATGACGATGAAGCTGGCTTCCTCGCCGGCGAGGAATTCCTCGATCACGACGCGCGCGCCGGCGTTGCCGAGCTTGTTGTCGGACAGCATCATATCCACGGCGTCATGCGCTTCCTGCAGGCTCATGGCCACGACCACGCCCTTGCCGGCCGCCAGGCCGTCGGCCTTGATCACGATAGGCGCGCCCTTGCTGTCGATGTATCGATGCGCGGCGGCGATGTCGGTGAAGGTCTGGTATTCGGCGGTGGGAATGCCGTGGCGCTTCATGAAGGCCTTGGCGAAATCCTTGGAGCTTTCGAGCTGCGCCGCTTCGCGGGTGGGGCCGAAGATCTTCAGGCCGTGGTCGCGGAAGATGTTGACGATGCCGGCCGCGAGCGGGACTTCCGGACCGACCACCGTAACGGCGATGTTTTCCTTGATGGCGAACTGGGCCAGCCAGGTCGGATCGCTGATGTCGATGTTTTGCAGGCGGACGTCGCCGGCGGTGCCGCCGTTGCCGGGCGCCACGTACACCATTTGCACGCGCTCGGATTGCGCAAGCTTCCAGGCCAGGGCATGTTCGCGGCCACCTGAGCCGACTACGAGAATTTTCATGGGGTAAGGCTCATTGAGTGGCGCCGGTGGAGAAACCTGGCCGGCGCCGGGTACTGATGAATGCAGCGGATGACACGGATGAAACGGATCGGACGGCAGGCCGGACCGGCTTACTCCCCGATGACGGCATTGGTATAGACCTCCTGCACGTCGTCGAGATTTTCCAGCGCGTCGAGCAGCTTCTGCATGCGCTGTGCATCGTCGCCGGTGAATTCGGTTTCGGTCGCGGGCTTCATCGTGACCTCGGCCATCTCTGCCTTGAAGCCGGCTTTCTCGAGGGCATCCTTGACCGCGCTGAAATCGTGGGGCGGGGTGAGGACCTCGATGCCGCCTTCGTCGTCGGTGACCACGTCCTCGGCGCCGGCCTCGAGCGCGGCTTCCATCAGCTTGTCTTCATCGGTGCCCGGGGCGAACAGCAGCTGGCCGCAGTGCTTGAACAGGAAGGCGACCGAGCCCTCGGTGCCCATGTTGCCGCCGAACTTGGAGAAGGCGTGGCGCACTTCGGCCACGGTGCGCACCCGGTTGTCGGTCATGCAATCGACGATGATGGCGGCGCCGTTGATGCCGTAGCCTTCGTAGCGGATTTCTTCATAGTTGGCGCCTTCCAGGCCGCCGGTGCCACGCTGGATGGCGCGGGTCACGTTGTCCTTGGGCATGTTGGCGTCAGCCGCCTTGTCCACCGCCAGCCGCAGGCGCGGGTTGGTGGCGATGTCGCCGCCGCCCATGCGGGCCGCCACGGTGATTTCCTTGATCAGGCGCGTCCAGATCTTGCCGCGCTTGGCGTCGGTCGCCGCCTTTTTATGCTTGATATTGGCCCACTTGCTATGTCCAGCCATGACAGAATTCCCGGAAATGAATGAGGAAGGAGGGCAGGCCTGCCTGGATTCCCGGGCCGCGGTGGCGGCCGTCCCCTGAGAAACCTTGAAGAGGTTCCGGAATCCAATTTTGCAAGCTGTGAAAAGCCCGAAATCAATCTACAATTTTACCATACTGCACCCTCCCCAAAACCCCCGGCCACCCGCTGGCCGCCTTGCCAAAGTCGAGAGAGCATGCCAAATCCCCTACTTATCGCCAAGAACGAACACCAGGATCTGTTCCTGCTGCCCGGTCTCGCCAACCGGCACGGCGCCATCACCGGCGCCACCGGCACCGGCAAGACCGTCACGCTGCAGATCATGGCCGAGTCGCTGTCCAACATCGGGGTGCCGGTCTTCATGGCCGACGTCAAGGGCGATCTTTCCGGCCTGGCCAAGGCCGGCCTGCCGACGCCGCGCATCCAGGAGCGCCTCGACCTGCTCCAGCTCGAGGCGCCGCAATGGGTTGGCTGCCCGGTGACGTTCTGGGACGTGTTCGGCGAGAAGGGGCATCCGGTGCGGGCCACCGTTTCCGACCTCGGCCCCCTGTTGCTGGCGCGCATGCTCAACCTCAACGAGGTCCAGCAGGGAGTGCTGCAGCTCGTGTTCAAGGTGGCGGACGACCACGGCCTGCTTCTGCTCGACCTCAAGGACCTGCGCGCCATGCTCCAGCACGTCGGCGAGAACGCCGCCGACCTGCAGACCGAGTACGGCAACATTTCCGCCGCCAGCATCGGCGCCATCCAGCGCGGCCTGATCGCCATCGAGGAGCAGGGCGGCGACAAGTTCTTCGGCGAGCCGATGCTCAACATCGAAGACTTCATGCAGACCGATTCCTACGGCCGTGGCGTGATCAACATCCTGGCCGCCGACCAGCTGATGAATTCGCCGCGCCTCTACGCGGTGTTCCTGCTCTGGATGCTTTCCGAGCTGTTCGAGCACCTGCCGGAAGTGGGCGACCTCGAGAAACCCAAGCTGGCATTCTTCTTCGACGAAGCCCACCTGCTGTTCAACGAAGCGCCCAAGGCCCTGCTGCAAAAGATCGAGCAGGTGGTGCGCCTGATCCGCTCCAAGGGCGTGGGCGTGTATTTCGTGACCCAGAATCCGCTGGACATCCCCGACACCGTGCTCGGCCAGCTCGGCAACCGCGTCCAGCACGCCCTGCGCGCCTTCACGCCGCGCGACCAGAAGGCGGTGCAGGCAGCCGCCCAGACCTTCCGCGCCAATCCCAAGCTCGACACGGCCCAGGTCATCACCGAGCTCGGCGTGGGGGAGGCGCTGGTGTCCTTCCTCGACGAGAAGGGGCGGCCGAACGTCGTGGAGCGGGCCTACGTCATTCCGCCGGCGTCGCAGATCGGCCCGATCACCGACGAGGAGCGGCGCGACCTGATGGCGAATTCGCTCGTCGCCGGCGTGTACGAGCAGGCGGTGGACCGGGAGTCCGCTTTCGAGAAGCTGCGCGGCCGGGTCGAGGCCAAGATGCCGACGCCGCAGCAGGCGCGGGCGCAGCGACAGGCTTCGCCGGTCCCGCCGGGGGCGCAGGCGCAGCGGCCGCAACAGACTCCGCCTGCGGCAGAGGCGGGCGAGCCGCCCCAACAGCCGCAGGCATCCGAATCCCGCCGGGCTCCGCCGCCACAGCCCGAGCCGCAATACGCGCCGCCGCCCGCCCAGCCGGCCGGACCGTCCATCGGAGACTCGGTGCGCGACATGATGGGGGGATTGTTCGGCGGCAGCGGCATTGCACGGCGCAAGGACACCATGGTGGAAGCCATGGTGAAGTCGGCGGCGCGGTCCATCGGGTCGCAGGTGGGACGGGAGATCATCCGGGGGGTGTTGGGGTCGATTCTCAAGAAGTAGGGAGGGGTTGCGCGCGTTTCTCCGGTGACCCGGTTGCGGTTCCCACTCCGTGGGGACTTGCCGGGGCTGGTCCCGGTGGCCCAGGCATTTTCTTTGGCAGCGGCCCCTGGGCGGGCCCCACGAAAGTACCCCAAGAAAGCCGCTCCAACCCCCATGTGGTAGCCACTCCGAGCGACCTCGTTAGATGGTTTGAGCGGATGCCGTCCTCCACGGTGGTAAGCACCTGAAAGGCAGGTGGCGGCTCGACCTCCTGCCGCATCGGCATGACTCAAGCCTGTTCCGACTACGGGGAGCACCAAACTCTACTCCTTTCATTCCCGCCTACCCCTGTCATTCCCGCGGAGGCGGGAATCCCATTTCGGCCGTCTAGCGCAATGCACGTTGCGAGTCCGCGAACTGCCTTGCCGCCAGCAGGAACGCCCTCCGCCCAAGATGGAATTCCCATCCCGGCGTAAAATCCCCGGATGACATCCGCTTCCCTTCCAACCGTTCGCGAGTCCTATCTATCCGGACTGGCGATCGCCATCGTCGGTGCCGTCCTGTTTTCGGCGAAGGCCATCGTCGCCAAGCTGATCTACCGCTACCAGGTGGATGCGGTGACCCTGATCGCCTTCCGGATGATGTTTTCCCTGCCGTTCTTCGCGGTCATCGCGTTCTGGCAGTCGCGGTCCGCGCCGGCGCTGGACAAGGGCATGCTGTTCAAGATCATGCTGCTGGGGCTGCTGGGATACTACCTGTCCAGCTTCCTGGATTTTCTCGGGCTGCAATACATCTCGGCGGGGCTGGAGCGGCTGATCCTGTTCCTGACGCCATCCTTCGTGCTCCTGATTTCGCTGGTCTTCCTGAAGAAAAAGATTTCCCCGCTCGAGTGGCTGGCGCTGTCCACGGCTTACGCCGGCACGGTGCTGGTGTTCGTGCATGACGTGCGCCTGGGCGGCAGCAACGTCATGCTGGGCGGCGGCTTCGTGCTCGGGAGTGCGGTATCGTATGCGGTGTATCTGCTGCTGTCCGGGGAACTGGTGCGGAAGGTCGGCGCGATGCGCCTCGTAGCCTATGCGATGTGCGTCTCTAGCGTGGCCTGCATCGCGCAGTTCTTCCTGCTGCGGCCGGTGTCGCTGCTGGTGCAGCCGCAGGCGGTGTATGGCTTGTCCCTCCTGAACGCGGTGCTGTGCACGGTGCTGCCGGTGTTCCTGACCATGATCGCGGTCGCGCGGATCGGCGCGCCGACGGCGTCGCAGGCTGGCATGATCGGCCCGGTATCCACGCTGTTCCTGGGATACGCGGTGCTCGGCGAACCGGTCACCGGCATCCAGCTTGCGGGCACGGCGCTGGTGCTGGCGGGAATATATTTACTGTCCAGAAAAAAGACTTGAGGCATCGAGGAGAAATTCATGGATCTTGGCATTCGCGGAAAACGGGCGCTGGTATGCGGCGCGAGCAAGGGGCTGGGACGGGGTTGCGCGGAGGCGCTGGCCGGCGAAGGCGTGCACGTGACCATCGTGGCGCGCACCGCCGAGGCGCTGGAGGCGACGGCCGAGGACATCCGGCGCCGGCATGGCGCAACCGTCACGGCGGTCGCCTGCGACATCACCACGCCTGAAGGCCGGGCGCTGGCGCTGGCGGCGTGTCCGCAGCCGGACATCGTCGTCACCAACGCCGGCGGTCCGCCGCCCGGCGACTTCCGTAACTGGACGCGAGACGACTGGATCGCCGCGGTCGACGCCAACATGCTCACGCCCATCGAGCTCATCAAGGCGACGGTGGACGGCATGATGGATCGCGGTTTCGGACGCATCGTCAACATCACCTCCAGCTCGGTGAAGGCGCCGATCGACATCCTCGGCCTGTCAAACGGCGCCCGCTCCGGCCTGACCGGCTTCGTCGCCGGCCTGGCGCGCAAGACGGTGGCGCGCGGCGTCACCATCAACAACCTGCTGCCCGGCCAGTTCGATACCGACCGGCTCAAGAAAACCATGGGCGCGGCCGCGACCTCGAGCGGCAAGCCGCTGGACGAGGTGATGGACGCGCGGCGCAAGCAGATCCCGGCGCAGCGCTTCGGCACGGCAGAGGAATTCGGCGCCGTCTGCGCCTTCCTCTGCAGCATGCAGGCCGGCTACATGACAGGGCAGAACGTGCTGCTGGACGGCGGCAACTACCCCGGCACCTACTGAACCGAACCGTTGCTCAACCCAGGAGAAGGAACGTGGCAAAGAAGCGTATCGCCCTGATCGCGCACGACCACAAGAAGGACGAGATGGTCGAACTGGCCTCGAAGCATGCCGACCTGCTGCGGCAGTGCAATCTGGTCGCCACCGGCACCACCGGCAAGCGCCTGGCGCAGGAAGTCGGGCTGACGGTGGAACGCAAGCTGTCCGGGCCGTCCGGAGGCGACCTGCAGATCGGCGCCGAACTCGCCGAGGGCAAGGTGGATTGCGTGATCTTCCTGCGCGATCCCATGACCCCGCAGCCGCACGAGCCGGACATCAACGCGCTGGTGCGCGCCTGCGACGTTCATAACATTCCTTGCGCCACCAACGTCGCTTCGGCGACCATGCTGCTGGCGCAGCTCGTTCCGCATCACCACCATTCCCATAACTAGCACTCAACCAAGCGAGGACATCCCATGGCAAAGGCAATCCGAATCAACGCGGTCGGCGGACCGGAAGTGATGGAATACGTGGACGTCGAGGTCGGCGATCCCGGGCCGGGCGAGGCGCGCGTGCGCCAGGCGGCATGCGGCCTGAACTACATCGACGTGTATTTCCGCACCGGCCTCTATCCGCAGGCCCTGCCGGCCGGGCTGGGCATGGAAGGCGCGGGCACGGTGGAAGCGGTGGGCCAAGGCGTCACCCATGTCAAGCCGGGCGACCGCGTGGCCTACGCGACCCGTCCGCCCGGCGCGTATGCTGAACTGCGGGTGATGCCCGCCGCCGGCCTCGTCAAGCTGCCCGATGCGATCGACTTCGAGACCGGCGCCGCGATGATGCTGCAGGGCCTGACGGTGCAATACCTGTTCCGCCGCACCTTCCCGCTCAAGGGCGGCGAAACCATCCTGTTCCATGCGGCCGCCGGCGGCGTCGGCCTGATCGCCTGCCAGTGGGCCAAGGCCCTCGGCGTAACCATGATCGGCACCGTGGGATCGGATGAAAAGGCCGAGCTGGCCAAGGCCCACGGCTGCGCCCACACCATCAACTACAACAAGGAAAACTTCGTCGAACGAGTCAAGGAAATCACCGGCGGCAAGGGCGTGCCGGTGGTCTACGATTCGATCGGCAAGGACACCTTCACCGGCTCGCTCGACTGCCTTTCGCCGATGGGCATGATGGTCAGCTTCGGCAGCGCCTCCGGCCCGGTGCCCGACTTCAGCCTGAACGAACTCGCCTCGCGCGGCTCGCTGTTCATCACGCGCCCGAGCCTGTTCGCCTATACCGCCAAGCGCGAGGACCTCGATGCCATGGCGGCCGACCTGTTCGACGTGGTCGTCAGCGGCAAGGTGAAGATCGAGGTGAACCAGCGCTACGCCCTCAAGGACGTCGCAAAGGCGCACATCGACCTGGAGTCGCGCAAGACCACCGGTTCCACCATCCTGATCCCCTGAAGACATGACTGAAAAACCGCCGCACAATCCGATGAACCACCCGGACGAGCAGCCCGCCGGCACGGACGACAGCCCGCGCTTCGGACGCCTGCTGATCGTCCTGGTGCTGGCGGTGCTGCTCATCGTCGGCATCACATTCGTCTCCGAGGCCCTGTATCGGTGATGATCGATGACCGCTGATCCGACGCGCGGGTCCGCCTTCCGGCCCGCGCCCTGACAACCTTTCCGCCGCAACATGGCCGACCCCGTTCCCGATACCATTTCGCCGCCCAGGCCGGACGCCGTCCTGCCGCGCCTCGTCGCGCTGGCGCTGAAGGCGGTGGCGGCGCAGTCCGACGCCTTCCTCGCCCGGCTGGCGGGCGTGCTGGCCCATACCGCCTCCGCCGGCAAGGATGCGGACCAGGCGCGGCACGCAGCCCATGCCGGCGAGGTGCTCGGCGCGCGCGGCAAGCTGTTCCAGCAGCGCATGCTTCAGGCGCTGGAGCGCGGCCTGGCATCGGCCATGCGCGCGATCCTCGACCCCGGCCTGTCGCGGCTCCGGCGCGACGCGCTCGACCTGTCCGCCTCGACCTTCGAAGCGATGCAGGACAAGGTCCTGCTCGAGAACCTGGCCGATGCCATCGACAAGCGCCATGCCGCCTCGCTCGACGGCCTGACGCTGCGGCTGGGGCAGGTGCTGCGCACCGACGAACTCGGCAGCGCCCAGAATCCCTTCCGCGCGGCGGTCTTCCTGGAAGCGGTGGCTGACGCCTGGACCGACGTCGATCCCGATCCGGCGGGCCGGCGCATCATGCTGCGCCACCTGCGGCCGGAAGTCTTCCTGCAGCTCGATCCGCTGCTGCAGGCGCTTTGCCAGCTCATGCCCCTGCCCCTGGCCCCGGCCCAGGAAGAATCGTCCCCGCCGGCGCGCAAGGCGGCCGAACCGCCGGCCAGGCGGCGGGGCGATTCCGTCATCGGCAAGCTGCAGCAATGGCTGTCGCCGCGCGTGCCGTCCCATTCCAGGAGCAGCGCCAGCACCTATCATCCGGCGCTGCGGGCCTACCTGACCGATCTGCAGCGGCGCTACGTCCCCGCGGCCATGCCCGACGCCGAGGTCCTGCGCAGGGTGCTGCGGGAAGCGCCCGCCGGGCTGTTCAGCCAGCAGGACCACAATGCGGTTGAATTGCTCGCCGCCACCTTCGAGCTGATCTTCCGCGAGGCGCCCCTGCCGGGGGACATCAAGCGCGAACTCGGGCGGCTGCAGATTCCTGCGCTCAAGGCCTCGCTCGCCGACAAGGATTTCTTCTTCACCCCGGAGCATCCCGCCCGTCGCTTCATCGAGGCGGTGGCCCAGGCGGGCCGCGCCTGCGATCCGCGGCAGGGCAGGGAAGACCCGCTGTTCAAGAAGCTGCAGCACGCCATCGACCGCCTGCTGCGCGACTTCGACGACCAGCTCGAGCTGTTCGACCGCGGTGTCGCCCGGCTCAATGCGTTCTATGTGCACGAGGAAGCCGAGTCGGGCGGCAAGGTGGCGCTCGCCATCGAGGCCGCGCTGCGCCAGGAGCAGGAAGCCGAGGCGCTGGTCCATGCCGAGGAAACTGTGATCGCCCGCATCGAGACCGGCGACGTCGCCAATTTCATCGAAACCTTCCTGCAGGCCCAATGGATCCCGGTGCTGGCCGCCGCGACGCGCGCCGGCAGGCCGGCGCAGGCCCTTGCCACGATGGAAGCCCTGATCGACAGCGTCAAGCCGAAATCCAGTCCCGAGGAACGGCGGCAGGTGTTGTCCGGCATCCCCGGCCTGCTGGCCGAACTCAATGCGGCGCTCGACGCCTTGCCCTGGGCTGGTCCGGAGCGGGAAAGCTTCTTCGCCGCCCTGGCGGAGCGCCATGCCGCCGTGGTCAGGACGCCGCTCGAAACCATGCCGCGCCAGCAACTCGAGATCGCCCTCAACCTGGCGCAGAAGGCGAGCGAGCACCGGCTCACCCGCCGCAGCCTCGAGCAGGAAAAGAGCGTGGATGAATTCGTGCATTCGGTGAATGCGCTCGCACCCGGAAGCCGGGTGGATTTCAAGCGCGGCAACGGCAGCGCCCTGCGTTGCCGGGTTGCATGGATCAGCCCGGGACGCACGCGCTTCGTCTTTCACGCCCGCCAGCTGCACCAGGTGTTCACGCTGGCCTCCGATACCATGAGCCAAGTGCTTCGCAACGGCCAGGTCGCGCTGGTTTCCTCGGACGACATCATGGCGCGCGCGCTGGCCGGCGCGCTGGCGGACATGAACGAGGAATGAAAAAGGCAGGACCCGCGTCCTGCCTTTCGATTCTTGCCGCGAAAGATGCTATTGCTGCGCCGCAGCCGAAGCGGCAGGCGCTCCCTGCGCCACCGGCGCGGCGGCGTCATTGCCTGCCGGCTCCTCCATCTTCAGCTCCACCACGTGCGGCACGCCGCTCTTGCCCGGGAAGTCCGAAAAGGCGCTCCGCACCATGTAAGGCATGATCGCGGCCAGGTTGCCGTTGCCGCCCTCGCTGACCACCGTGACCTCGTACAGGCGCTTGCCATTCGCCGCCTGCGACAGCAGCACATGCAGCTGCCGGGTAAAGACCTGGTAGTTCGCCTCCCGCTGCTCGATGATCGGCGGGCCATACCAGAACGGGTCGTAGTAGGGGTAGTAGCCGCGGTAATACCGCCCGCGCCAGTACGGACCCCAGTACGGTCCCGGCCAGGACGGCCCGACCGCCACCGGATAGATTTCACGCACGTCGCGCACCGAGATCCGGTAATCCAGCATGGCCTTCAGCCACGGCGCCTGCGAAGTCGACGCTTCCTTGAACCCGAGCCGCGCCAGTTCGCCGCGCACCAGGTTTTCGTAATTGCGGTATTCCAGGCTGTCGTTCTGCTCCTTGGTCCGTTCGAAAACGTAAGTCTTCTCCGGCGCCGCCGCCGGCCATTCATGGAACGCCGTGACGTTGCTCTTGACGGTATAGCTTGCACACCCCGACAGCAGCACGGACAGCGCCGCGAGGGCGATCACCCAGGGTTTCATCGTAAGGCTCCAGTGAGGGTGAGGAATGACGGAATCATGCTCTTGAGATTCATTGGAAAGAATAAAGATCCGTAAAGGTTTGTAACCCGATCCGCAGCCTGGTGTGGAAACAGGATCGCCGCCTTCATCAGGTCGATAGTGGCCAGCGAACTTGAAACATAAAGTCGACGCCTGTCACCACCCCCCACCACGACCAGCGCAAAGGATAAGCGCATCACGATACGCCCTCTCCCCCACGGGTTGGTAAAATGCGCACTTTGCGACACGATCCCCCGATCTGGAACTCCCATGCGCACCGATACCCCCCACACCATCTACCGCAAGGACTACGCCTCGCCCAGCTTCTTCGTCGACACCGTCGAAATGGGCTTCGACCTTGATCCCGACGCCACGATCGTCGCCACCCGCCTCACGATGCGCCGCAATCCGGCCAGCCGCGGCAAAACCCTGGTGCTGTATGGGGAATCGCTGCGCCTAGTGGCGCTGCGCATGAATGGCAAGGCGTTGAGCAAGCGCGCCTACACCCTCGGCCATGGCACCCTGGAAATCGCCAATCCGCCCGACGAGGTGGTGCTGGAAATCGAAACCGTGACCCAGCCGAGCCAGAACACCTCGCTCATGGGCCTGTACGTGTCGAACGGCAATTTCTTCACCCAGTGCGAGGCGGAAGGCTTCCGCAAGATCACCTTCTTCCCCGACCGGCCCGACGTGATGGCAACCTACAAGGTGATGTTGCGCGCCGACAAGGAAAAGTACCCGGTGCTGCTCGGCAACGGCAACCTCGTCGAGCAGGGCGACCTCGGCGACGGCCGCCACTACGCGGTGTGGGAAGATCCGTTCCGGAAACCGTCCTACCTGTTCGCGCTGGTGGCCGGCAACCTGGTCTGCCAGGAAGAGACCTTCCGCCTGCAGGATGGCCGCGATGCGCTGCTGCAGGTCTGGGTGGAGGAGGGCAACCTCGACAAGACCCAGCACGCCATGGAATCGCTGAAGAACAGCATCCGCTGGGACGAGGAACGCTTCGGCCTCGAGCTCGACCTCGACCGCTTCATGATCGTCGCCGTCAGCGACTTCAACATGGGCGCGATGGAAAACAAGGGCCTGAACATCTTCAACACCAAGTACGTGCTGGCCAATCCGCGCATCGCCACCGACGTCGATTTCGCCAACATCGAATCGGTGGTCGGCCACGAATACTTCCACAACTGGACCGGCAACCGCGTCACCTGCCGCGACTGGTTCCAGCTTTCGCTCAAGGAAGGCCTGACGGTATTCCGCGACCAGGAGTTTTCGGCGGACATGATCGGCACCGACAGCGGCCGGGCGGTCAAGCGCATCGAGGACGTGCGGGTGCTGCGCCAGGCCCAGTTCCCCGAGGACGCCGGCCCGATGGCCCATCCGGTGCGGCCCGATTCCTACGTCGAGATCAACAACTTCTATACCGTCACGATCTACGAAAAAGGATCAGAAGTGGTGCGCATGTACCAGACCCTGCTCGGCCGCGACGGCTTCCGCAAGGGCATGGACCTGTATTTCCAGCGGCACGACGGCCAGGCGGTGGAATGCGACGACTTCCGCCGCGCCATGGCCGACGCCAGCGGCCGCAACCTCGACCAGTTCGAGCTCTGGTACAGCCAGGCCGGCACGCCGCGCGTCACGGTGGCGACCCGATACGACGAGATGTCCAACATCTACACCATGAGCTTCACCCAGTCCTGCCCGCCGACGCCGGGTCAGCCGAAGAAGCTGCCTTTCCATATCCCGGTAGCCGTGGGCCTGCTCGACAGCAGCGGGCGCGACATTCCGTTGCGCCTGCAGAAGGGCGGCACGGAGGGCAGCTCCGAAGGCGTGCATGCGAATGACCCGGCGCCTACCACCATGGTCCTCGAACTGACCCAGCAGACCCAGACCTTCGACTTCGTCGGCGTTCTCGAACAGCCCGTGCCCTCGCTGCTGCGGAATTTTTCCGCGCCGGTGGTGCTGGAATACGATTACACCGATGCCGAGCTCGGCTTCCTGATGGCCAACGACAGCGATCCCTTCAACCGCTGGGAAGCCGGCCAGCGCCTGGCGCTGCGCCGCATGCTGTCCCTGGTGAGGGAAGTGAAGCAGGGCGCCGCGCTGGACGCCAGCCTGCTCGATACCGCGCTGACCGACGCCTTCCGCGTCACCCTGACCGACACGTCGCTCGACCCGGCCTTCCGCGAGCTGGCCCTGACGCTGCCCTCCGAATCGGTGGTCGCCGAGCAGATGGAGGTGGTGGACCCGCAGGCCATCCATGCGGTGCGCCGCTTCCTGCGCCGTTCCCTGGCGCAGGCGCTGCGCGCCGAATGGCTCGCGGCCTATGAAGCCAACCTGACGCCGGGCGAGTACAGCCCGGATGCGGAATCCGCCGGCAAGCGCGGCCTGAAGAACCTCGCGCTGTCCTACCTGCTGGATCTCGACGAGTCCGACGGCCACCAGCTGGCGCAATCGCAATACGATGCCGCCAACAACATGACCGACCGCCTCTCCGCGCTGGGCGCCCTGGTCAACAGCAGCGCGCCCGGACGGGAAGATGCGCTGGCCCGTTTCTACGACGAGTTCGAGAACGAAGCCCTAGTGATCGACAAGTGGTTCAGCCTGCAGGCGGTGTCCTACAATACCGACGTCGAGGCGGTGCGCGCGCTGATGCGGCATCCGGCCTTCTCGCTGAAGAACCCGAACCGCGCCCGCAGCCTGATCTTCAGCTTCTGCAGCGGCAACCCGGCGCAGTTCCACGCGCCCGACGGCAGCGGCTATGCCTACTGGGCCGAGCTGGTGATCACCCTGAATGCGCTGAACCCGCAGGTCGCGGCGCGCCTGGCGCGGGTGATGGACCGCTGGCGCAAGTATGAGCCTGCCCTGCAGCGCAACATGCGCAATGCCCTGGAAGACGTGGCGGCTGCCAAGTCTCTCTCCAAGGACGTGCTGGAAGTGATCACCAAGTCCCTCGCCAACTAAACCAACCACGCTCACAACCACGATACAACATGAAACGGATCAGCCTGACCCAATACCTCGTCGAGGAACAACGCCTGCACAACAGCATTCCGGCCGAGCTGCGCCTGCTGATCGAAGTCGTTGCCCGCACCTGCAAGACCATCAGCCATGCGGTGAGCAAGGGCGCGCTGGGCGAGGTGCTCGGCAGCGCCGGCAGCGAGAACGTGCAGGGCGAGGTGCAGAAGAAGCTCGACGTCCTGGCCAACGAGATGCTGCTCGAAGCCAACGAGTGGGGCGGCCATCTCGCCGCCATGGCATCGGAAGAGATGGAAACCATCCACCCGATTCCCAACCGCTATCCGAAGGGCGAATACCTGCTGCTGTTCGATCCGCTCGACGGCTCCTCGAACATCGACGTCAACGTCTCGATCGGCACCATCTTCTCGGTGCTGAAGGCGCCCGAAGGCATGCAGGAACCGACCGAGCAAGCCTTCCTGCAGCCGGGCGTGAAGCAGGTCGCCGCCGGCTACGCGGTCTATGGCCCGCAGACGGTGCTGGTGCTGACCACCGGCGACGGCGTCAACTGCTTCACACTCGACCGCGAGATGGGATCCTGGGTGCTGACCCAGCGCGACATGAAGATTCCCGAGGACACGAAGGAATTTGCCATCAATGCGTCCAATGCCCGGCACTGGTATCCGCCGGTCAAGCGCTACATCGACGAACTGCAGGCCGGCGAGACCGGGCCGCGCGGCAAGAACTTCAACATGCGCTGGATCGCTTCCATGGTCGCCGACGTGCACCGCATCCTCAACCGCGGCGGCGTGTTCATGTATCCGGCCGATGCCCGCGAACCGGACAAGCCCGGCAAGCTGCGCCTGATGTACGAAGCCAACCCGATGGCCTTCATCGTCGAGCAGGCGGGCGGCAAGGCGACCAACGGCAAGCAGCGCATCCTCGACATCCAGCCGGCCAAGCTGCACGAGCGCGTGGCGGTTTTCCTCGGCTCGAAGAACGAAGTCGACAAGGTGACCGGCTACCACGTCGACGCCTGACGGCGCCTGTACGATGCCTGAACCCGGGCCGGCTCGCCGGCCGGTTCTTCAGGCGAGCTGCGGTTCCTGCACCAGGTGTTCCGGCGCGCACAGCGGCAGCACCACGGTCAGCGTGGTGCCCGTGCCGGGCGTGCTGTCGAGCGTGATCCGGCCACCCAGCACGTTCGTCACGAGGTTGTAGACGATGTTCATGCCGAGCCCGGAGCCGCCCTGGCCCAGCTTTGTGGTGAAGAAGGGGTCGAAGACCCGCTTCTGGTCGGCTTCCGGAATGCCGATGCCGTCGTCATGGAAGGCGATCACCGCATGCCCGTCGCCATGGTGCCGGGTCTCCAGCCGCATCGCGCCATGGTTGCGCCCCTCGAAGCCGTGGGTGATGGCATTCGTGACGAAATTGGTCACCACCTGTCCGATCGGGCCGGGAAAGCTGTCGAGCTCGATGCCGGGCGCGAGATCCATTTCCAGGGTGTAGGGCGTGCCCTTGTAGGATGGCGCGAGGGTGACCGCCACCTCCTGAAGCACGAGCTGCAGGTCGAAGCGGCGGCGCTGGTCGCTCGACTGGTCCACCGCCACCTGCTTGAAGCTGCTGACCAGTTCCGACGCGCGCCGCAGGGTGCGCAACAGCAGCTGGGTGCCTTCCGCCGCGTTCGCCAGGTAACGGTCGAACAGCGAGCGCCGCAGCCGTCCCGCGCGTTCGTCGTTCAGCACCTCTTCCGTCTGCGCCATCAGCGTGCTGGCCACGGTCACGCTGTTGCCGATGGGCGTGTTCAGTTCATGCGCCACGCCAGCCACCAGCGAGCCCAGCGCCGCCATCTTTTCCGATCGGATCAGTTCATGCTGCATGGCCTGCATGGATTCCAGCGCCTCGGCCAGCTCGGCATTGGTCTGCTCCAGCCGTTGCGTGCGGTTGCGCACGCGCTCCTCGAGCTGGGCATTGAGTTCGCGGATATCGTTTTCGATCTGGCGCTGATGCGTGATGTCGACCAGCGAAAAGATGAACATCGCCTCGCCCATGGCGTCCAGCAGCTGGCCCGACATCAGGCAGGTCGCCAGCTTGCCGTTGCGGCGGCGGTGATGCACCTCGTGCCGGTCGACGAAGCCTTGGCTCACCAGCAGGTCCACCATCGGCAGGCGTTCGGCCGGATCCACCCAGAGATTGAAATCCATCGACGTCCGGCCGACCACGTCGTTGCGGGAGTAGCCGAATTCCGCCACCCAGAAATCATTGACCTCGACGAAGCTGTTGTCCGACATGCGCACCAGCGCCAGCGGCACCGGGGATCGCTGGAAGATGGAAATGAATTGCTGCTGGCTGCGCCGCAGCGATGCCTGCGATTCGCGCAGGCGGCTGATCTGCAGGATGAGGAAGCCGATGAGGATGCCGATGAAGCTGGCCACCGTTCCCGCGAACAGCAGGCGGTCGCGTGTGCGCACCCGCCAGTCGGCAAGGATGGTGTCGAGGTCGCGGCCGTAGGAGGTGATCACCGGGAAGGCGCTGCTGCGCCGGTAGGTGTAGAGGCGCGGCAGTTCGTCGTCGAGGAAGGAGGCATCCTCGAACGATCCCTCGGCAACGTTGTCGCGGAATTGCGCGAAGCGGGGATGACGGGAGAGGTCCCGGTCGACGTAGCGCGCCTCGAAGGGCGAGCGCACGATGATGAAGCCTTCGCCGCCGGTAAAGAGCGACACGATGGCATTGCTGTCCTTCGCGATCCGTGCATATACGTCGGCGAAGTAGGAGAGGCGGATGTCGATGCTGATGATGCCGACCCGGTTGCCGTTGCCGTCGTAAAGATTGCGCGCCAGCGGCAGCACCAGCTGGCTGTCGTAGCGGCTCGGGTAGGGATGCCCGAGCACGGCGTCGCCGGCTGCGGGGTGGTCGAGCAGGAACGCGATGTCGCTGCGATCCTTCACGTCCGACCGGTGGGAAGGATAGTCGCGCGAGGTGATCCAGCTCTGACCCTTGGGATTCACGAACTGGATGGCCTTCAGGTAGGGATAATCCTGGTTGCCATGCGCCTGCACGATGCGGATCGCGATGTCTTCCTCGAATCTGGCGCCGCTCGCCTCCCGGATGGCGGACGCCACGGCATCGATGCGCCGTTCGGCTTCGTGCAGGGTCTGGGTGGCATGCTCTTCCAGGATGCGGACCGCCACCAGGCCATTCGTGCGCTCCGACGCCAGGGTCAGCTCCCGGTCCTCCTCGATCACCCACCAGCTTTGCGCAATGATGGCGACCCCCACCAAACCTACCAGGAAGAGCAGCAGCAGGCGCGAAGGGTGGCGCAGGATCAAGGCGTTCTTGAACATGGGCATTGCCTGACCTTCCTTCCTGCGGACCGCGTTGCGGATAGTGAACGGATTCGTCACGACGTTGGCTGCCATGCAAGCCCGGCTCCCGTGGGATGGAGCATTGCTGACGGTTATCATCATTCTAGTCAAGAATGCCAGATTTTCCTGCACGAAATCTTCGAATGCAGCTTTTTCTCTCCGGCCCTAGCCGACCCGGAAGATTCTTTGCTAGAATCACGGTCTTTGCTGATGTAGCTCAGTTGGTAGAGCAACTGATTCGTAATCAGTAGGTCGGAGGTTCGACTCCTCTCATCAGCACCAGGAAAATCGAAGGCTTGCAACTCTCACAGGTTGCAGGCCTTTTCCTTTTGGGGCTGCGGAAACGGACAAGAAGGCGTTCCGTCATCCATTGACCCCTCTTGCACTTTTGGCTAAGGTCAGGCTTCCTCCCTTCAGCCCCGCATCTTCTATTCACGCCATGCTCGACCTGCACTCCATCGAATCTTCCCTGCTCGACAAGCGCCTCAAGGGCTATCCGTTCGACGCCGACCCCTGCGCCGTGCGAGACATCGACGCGCGCGGCTGGAACGTGCTGCGCGGCGATCTTCCCTTCCCGCTGGCGGTGCTGCGCGAGTCGGCGCTGGACCACAACCTGCGCTGGATGGCGGACTTCGCCGCCGCGTCGGGCGTGCTGCTTGCCCCGCATGGCAAGACAACCATGGCGCCCCAGCTCTTCGACCGCCAGCTTCGTGCCGGGGCGTGGGGCATGACGCTGGCCAACATGCAGCAGGTGGACCTTTGCGTGGACCTGGGCCTGCGCAAGATCATCGTGGCGAACCAGCTCGCCGGGCGTCTCGACGTCGAGCACGCGGGGCGCTTGCAGGAAAGGCATCCCGACCTGCAACTGTTCTTCCTGGTCGATTCGCCGGCGCAATTGCGCCTGATCAGCGAGGTGGCGGCGCAGGGCAACTTCCGGCGGCCCTGCACGGTTCTGCTCGAACTCGGGGTGCCGGACGGACGCACGGGCTGCCGCGACATGGATGAAGCGCTGGACCTGGCAAGGCAGGTGGCGGCGAGCGGGCATGCGGTGCTCGCCGGCGTCGAATGCTACGAGGCGCTGCATCTCCGGGCCGACAGCGAAGCGGACCGGCCCCTGGTCGAGGAGCAGCTGGACAGGATGCATCGCTTCGCGTTGCAATGCGATGCGGAGCGTTTGTTCGGTTTGCCGGAGATCATCCTGTCCGCTGGCGGCTCTGCGGTGTTCGACCTGGTTGCCCGTGGCCTGCCGCTCGCGCTGTCCAAACCTGTCCTGCCTATCCTGCGCAGCGGCTGCTACGTGACCCATGATTCCGGATTCTATGAACGTTTCGTCCAGCTCTTGCTCGCGCGAACCGACCCGGCCTGGCGGCAGCGCGGCGGCCTGCACCCGGCGCTCGAGGTATGGGTGCAGGTGCAGTCGCGGCCCGAGCCCGGCCTTGCCATCCTCGCCATGGGCAAGCGCGATGCCTCGTACGACCTGGGCATGCCCGCGCCATTGCGATGGGCGAGGGAAGGCGAGGTGAAGAATGCCGGGAGTGGCTGGACCATCACCCGGATGAACGACCAGCATGCCTACCTCGCCTTGCCCGCCGATGCGCCGCTCCAGGTGGGCGATCTCGTGGCATGCGGCATCTCGCATCCCTGCACCACCTTCGACAAATGGCGCTGGCTGCCGCTGGTCAATGACGCCTACGACGTGACCGGTGCCTGCAGGACATTCTTTTGACCTGTGCCGGACTGCGCGGTGCGCTTCGGCCGCGAGATGAGAAGGAATTGGGCCAAAACGGGCCGGAATGAGCCCTCGCAGGGCACTATTCGACGTGCTTCATGCCATACTATTGGACTTTTTACCGAAAGGAGACGTATGGCTCGCGAATACATGACCGTGACCGGAATGTGGGACCGGAAATTCTTCCTGCAAACGGAATCCGGAAAAGAAATCAGCGTTCAGGCAGACGAGATGGGACCGGAACTCTCCGGCGCATTGGAGCAGCGCCTTGCCGCTGCCAACCTGAACAAGGACCAGTCCGCCGCGCAGCCGGTCAAGTTGCTGGTGGAGTCGGAAACCGACGAAGCCGGAAACTATACCTCGCTGACCGTCGTCGGAATGTAAGTGGCCAAGCGGGTGCCATGGGTGGATGCCGAGCGGCGGGACGATGTCCGTGACGGCTTGCAGCGCCCTCATGCTCCCGCCTGCATGCACCTCGTCTCTTCTTGTTGAGCAACATCGCCATGGCTATCATGCCGTATGGGCATCTTTAACGCAGACCTGTCGCCTTTCGTTGCCGCCGCCTCTCTGGCAGGCGGCTGGTTCGGTCTTTACCATGCGGCCCGGCATGCGCCCTGGCAGCGCTTGAACGCCAACGGCGCCTTCTCCGCCTGGTGCGTCTTCATCATCTGCCTGCCCATCCTCTGGAGTTTCAACGTGCCGGTGGAACGCGGCATCACACTGCAGCTGCTCGGCATGCCGCTGTTCGTCCTGATGTTCGGCCGCCAGCTCGCGACCGTGGGGCTGGGTATCGCGGTGATCGCGTACACCATCCTGCAGGGCGGCGCCTGGCATAACCTGGGCATGAACCTGATCTTGATGGCGGTGCTGCCGCCGTGGTGCGTGCAGGCGGTCATGCAATTGATCTACCGCTTCCTGCCCCGGCATCTTTTCATTTACCTGCTGGGAAACGGCTTTTTCGGCGCCATGCTCATGCTCAGCATGATCGGCTTCCTCTCGCTCGGCGCCAGTGCGCTGCTCGCGCCCGGCACCCATGTCACGGAAAACCTGGTTGCCTACATGCTCCTGCTGGCATGGGGAGAATCCTTCCTGACCGGGTTCCTGCTTACCATGTTCACCGTCTACCACCCGCAATGGGTGTTCACCTTTGACGATGCGGTCTACCTGAACAAGCCGACCAGCTGACGACTGGCTGACCAAGCGACCAACATCGAACAATTGAAAAGCGGCCGCCAGCCCGGGCCGCGTCAGCCGGCGATCTGTTCCGGCTCGCTGCGCCTTTCCCGTTGCGGCTCAAGGGGAATGAAGATCGACAGCGTGGTGCCGCATCCCGGCGCGCTGTCGATGATGAACCTGCCGTTCAGGGCGTGGATCCGTTCTTCCACGCCGACCAGACCGAAGGAATTCGTCCCCTTGCGCGGACCCGGCGCGATGCCGATGCCGTTGTCGCGGATCTTCATCACGAGCTGCTTGTCATGCTGTTCCAGTTCGATGAGCACATGGCTCGCCTTGGCATGGCGGATCACGTTCGTCAGCGATTCCTGCAGGATGCGGAAGAGGGTCGTGGCGCGCGCGTCGTCGACGTCGAATTCCTCGTCGCTCATCTCGAGATCGCAGGTGATGCCGCTGCGGCGGCGGAACTCGGCGACCTGCCATTCGATGGCGGCGGTCAGGCCGAGGTCGAGCACCGCCGGGCGCAGGTTGTTAATGATGGTGCGGATCGTCTTGACGGTGGCATCGATCTGGTTGAGCGCGCCGCGCACTTTCTGGTTGAGCCGCGGATGGCCCTTCGCGGTGCGCGCTTCCAGCATCGAGACGTCGATGCGCAGCGCCAGCAGGGTCTGGCCGAGCTCGTCGTGGATTTCGCGCGCGATGCGGCGGCGTTCCTCTTCCTTGACGCGGTCCTGGTGCGCGGTAAGCTCGCGCAGCAATTCCTGCGAACGCTTGAGCGCCTCGACAGTCTGCTTGCGCTCGGTGATGTCCATGATGGTGCCGCGCATCATGCTCGGGCCGTCGGCCGGGCCTGGCCGCGCGATGGTCTGTACCCAGCGCACGGGACCGTCGCGGCGGCGGATGCGGTGCTCTGCATTGAACGCTTCGCGGTTCTGCAGGCAGCGTTCCAGCCCCTGCAGCACGCGGCTCCGGTCATCGTCGTGCAGGCGGCGCAGGAAGTCGTTGAAGTCGGGGGCATCGGAAAAACGTTCCATGCCGAGGATGTGGAAGGTTTCGGCGGACCAGTTCATGGCCTTGCTGGCTCCGTCCAGCGTCCAGCTTCCCAGGCTGGCCATCTGCTGCGCCTCGGCCAGGTTGGCCTGGCTGGCGCGCAGGTCCTTGGTCATCTCCCGCGCCAGTTCGATGGCTCGCCGCCGGGCCGAATTCTGGGAATAGTTGATGCTGAACAGGAGCGCGGAAGCCAGCAGGCCCAGCACCAGCACGATGCCGGGGATGTATACCTCGAAGCCCTCGTCGATCAGGGACTTGTCGATCTGGAAATCCGCTTCCCAGACGCGCGGACCCACCTCGATCGGGACGCGCTGGTGCAGCGCCGGCTTGTCGCCGGTCGGCGTCTTGCCGTCGTTGCTGTCATAGAGAAGCAAGGAAGGATCGGTGGTGCCCGACGCGAGCTTGCCGTCCTTCCGGCCGGCGTCGAAGATGCGGAAACCGAGATGCGGCACATGGGTGCGGTTGATCGCGCCTTCCATCAGCTTGTTGATGTCGAAGCCCGCGCCCACCGTGCCGAAGTAAGCCGCGCGCCGGTCTTCGACTGTGTCCAGCGGCATGCCCCGGTGATAGAGCGGCAGGCGCATCGAGAGTCCGACATGCTTGAACGGGCCGGAGATGTGCAGCAGCCGGCCCGATGACATGAGCTTCCCCGAATCGCGCCCGATGTCGACGGCATTGTGGCCGCTTTCGGCGGCGGCGACGTCGAAGCCGAAGGACACCATGTTGGTTTCCATCGGTTCGATATAGGTGACCACGTGGTATTCCTGGCGGTCCCCGGCAGGGCGGATCGAGAAGCCGGGATAGCCGAGGGGGTGCGTGCTCGTATCGTGCTGCACCGCGGCCTCGAATGCAGCCTTGTCGGTCGCATAGACGCGCCGCGTGAAATTGAGATTGGTAATGCCGGGGAAGGTGCGCTCCAGCTCGAGCTGGCGCACGTAGGAACGGAATTGCTCGCGGGTGATGTTATCGGATGTGGAGAACAGCGCCGCCGCGCCGCGCAGCACGTCGACATAGGAAGCTACGCGGGTTTCGATCGCGGTTTTTGCCAGGCTCACCTGGTGCTCGAATTGCGCCTGGAGCTTTGCTTCGACGACCTGGGACACCAGGAAGAAAAGCAGGAAGGAAGTCGCAACGCCGAGCCACCAGGCGGTGGAAGTGAACAGCGAGCGGATGAAGTGCTTCGAAAGTCGCATGATGTTCCGTATATCGGTGTTACGGTTTTACCTGGCGGCAATACCAGCAAGTGTAATTCGTTTTGCCCGGTTTCTCACTGCGTCCGTTACAAAACGAAACCGCGGGTTCCCCTGTTGCCAGCGCTGTTTCCGTCCTTTCTTGTATTCAAGCGTGAATCGGAGAATCGTCCCGGAGTATCCACTTGGAAATTGATATGTATCAATTGAGTAAAGGAAATGGACGAAATTCCGCGTGCTAAAGTGGATTTCATGTCACTCAGGAACGCCGGGTTAGTGCACCGCACGGCTCGCGCCAACATCCTTCCATGTTCACTTCTAGAAAGGTGGAGACTCATGACGATGCAATTCGAACAAGAAAAAAATCCCGGCCACGTCGAGCGTGCGGTAGCGGAGCTCGACCTCGACCCGATCAAGTTCAAGCTGATGGACAAGGAAGAAGGAGAAGGCTGGTCTCGCGCCGAGGTCGACCAGGCCGAACGCGAATACCGCCGCTACCTCGTGCTGCTGGGGAAGTACCCGGATGAAGTGATCGCGCCGAGCCGCACCGTCGACAAGTTCTGGCACGCGCATATCCTCGACACCATGAAGTACGCCCAGGACTGTGACGCGGTGTTCGGCTACTTCCTGCACCATTTCCCTTACTTCGGTTTGCGCGGCGAAGATGATGCCGCCAACCTCGCAAAAGCAGCGGAAAACATGCAGCGCCTCTATGTCCGGGAATTCGGCGCAGCCGGCGAGGAGGCCAGCGGATACTGCGCCCGTGCCGCCCAGGATGCAGCGTACTGCGCCAGGTCCACCGCCTACTGCGCAAAGGCTACAGCGTACTGCGCAAAGGCTACAGCCTATTGCGCCAAGACGACGGCCACGGAAGCCGCAGCCTACTGCGCGCGGACGTCCGTTGCGGCCTCCGGGGCGAAGCAGTCGGCGGAGGATCCCGCCTATTGCGCGAGGGCCGCGAAGAGCAATGGCGTCCAAGCCTCTTACTGCGCCAAGGCGCCGGCCTCCATGATGAGCCATGACGTCGTGACCGCGAAGGGCCGCCCGCTGCTGGAGCCGGTTCCCGCCTGATTCATCCCGCTCCCGCATATTGAACGGGACGGCTGCCGCTTCCACGGCCGCCGTCCTTCTTTCGCTTATCTTTCTCTCGCTTACCTTCCTCCCGCTCTCGCCGCGTTCGCTCATCCCGCGCCGCGGCAATCCCGCGATTCCATACCCCGGGTAAGGAAACCAGCGACAAATCCTCGTCTTATCACACGCGGACTTTGCCCTTAGCATCCCCTTCGTGCCCACATCAGCTTGAAGGAGGAATCATGGCAAGGATGACCGCCGCGGAAGCGGCCGTGCAGGTATTGCACAAGGAAGGCATCACCCAGGCATTCGGCGTTCCCGGCGCCGCCATCAACCCGTTCTATGCCGCGCTGCGCAAGGACGGCGGCATCGGCCACATCCTGGCGCGCCACGTCGAGGGCGCTTCCCACATGGCCGAGGGCTATACCCGCGCGAAGGCGGGCAACATCGGCGTGTGCATCGGTACATCGGGGCCCGCCGGCACCGACATGATCACCGGCCTGTATTCCGCCCAGGCCGATTCCATCCCCATCCTCTGCATCACCGGCCAGGCGCCGCGCGCACGGCTGCACAAGGAAGATTTCCAGGCCGTCGACATCGAGTCCATCGCCAGGCCGGTCACCAAGTGGGCGGTCACCGTGCGCGAACCGGCGCTCGTGCCGCGCGTGTTCCAGCAGGCGTTTCATCTCATGCGTTCCGGCCGGCCCGGCCCCGTGTTGATCGACTTGCCCTTCGACGTCCAGATGGCGGAGATCGAATTCGATGCCGACACCTATGAGCCGCTGCCCGCCTACAAGCCCGCTGCCAGCCGCGCGCAGGTCGAAAAGGCGCTGGCCATGCTCAACGATGCCGAGCGCCCCCTGATCACCGCCGGCGGCGGCATCATCAATGCCGATGCTTCAGCGCTGCTGGTGGAGTTCGCCGAAACGGTCGGCGTGCCGGTCATCCCCACGCTCATGGGCTGGGGCGCCATTCCCGACGATCATCCGCTGATGGCCGGCATGGCAGGCCTGCAAACCAGCCACCGCTACGGCAATGCGACCTTGCTGGCATCCGATTTCGTGCTCGGCATCGGCAACCGCTGGGCCAACCGCCACACCGGTTCGGTGGAAGTCTTTACCCAGGGCCGCAAGTTCGTGCACGTGGACATCGAGCCGACGCAGATCGGCCGGGTATTCGGCCCCGACTACGGCATCGTGTCGGACGCGAAGGCGGCCTTGCAATTGTTCGTCGAGGTGGCTAAGGAATGGAAAGCGGCGGGCAGGCTGAAGGATCGCCGGGGCTGGGCCGGGCAGTGCCAGGAACGCAAGCGCAGCCTGCTGCGCAAGACCCACTTCGAGAACGTGCCGGTCAAGCCGCAGCGCGTGTACGAGGAAATCAACCGCGCCTTCGGCCGCGAGACCTGCTATGTCTCCACCATCGGCCTGTCGCAGATCGCCGCCGCGCAATTCCTGCATGTCTACAAGCCGCGCCACTGGATCAATTGCGGACAGGCCGGTCCGCTCGGCTGGACCGCGCCGGCGGCGCTCGGCGTGGTGGCCGCCGACCCGGCGCGGCAGGTGGTTGCCATCTCCGGCGACTACGATTTCCAGTTCATGATCGAAGAACTGGCAGTGGGCGCGCAGTTCAAGCTGCCTTACCTGCACATCGTGGTGAACAATTCCTACCTCGGCCTGATCCGCCAGTCCCAGCGCGGCTTTGACATGGATTACTGCGTGCAGCTTGCCTTCGACAACGTCAATGCACCCGAGCTCGACGGCTATGGCGTGGACCACGTCGCCGTCGTGGAAGGGCTGGGCTGCAAGGCGATCAGGGTGACGCGTCCCGAAGACATCCAGGACGCCTTCGGCCAGGCCCGGGCCTGGATGCGCCAGTACCGGGTGCCGGTGGTGGTGGAAATCATCCTCGAGCGGGTGACCAACATCGCCATGGGCACCGAGATCGACAAGATCAATGAATTCGAAGACCTCGCGCAATGCGCCGCCGATGCGCCGACGGCGATCGCCCTGCTGGATTAACCCCCTGGACAACCTGGAGACCGACATGTCCAGACTGGCAGCCAACCTGACCATGCTGTTCAACGAACACGCCTTTCTCGACCGCTTCGAGGCCGCCGCGCGCGCCGGCTTCCGCGGCGTCGAGTTCCTCTTCCCCTATGCCTTTCCCGCCCAGCGCATCGCCGACCGGCTCGCCGCCTGCCAGCTCGAGCTCGTGCTGCACAACCTGCCGGCCGGGAAATGGGAAGAGGGCGAGCGCGGCATCGCCTGCCATCCGGACCGCGTGGGCGAATTCCGCGACGGCGTGGGGGAAGCCATCCGCTACGCCAGGGCATTGGGGACCCGGCAAATCAACTGCCTGGCGGGCATCACGCCGCCGGGCACGGACCCGGACGCCGTGCGCCGCACGCTGGTGGACAACCTGCGCTTCGCGGCCGACAAGCTCGGCGAACAAGGCATCCGCCTGCTGGTCGAGCCGGTCAACGACTTCGACATTCCCGGCTTCTACCTGACCCGCACCCGTCAGGCGATCGACCTGATCCGGGACACCGGCTCCGCCAACATCTACCTGCAATACGACATCTATCACATGCAGCGCATGGAGGGCGAGCTGGCGGGAACGATACGCGAGAACCTGGACATCATCCGCCACATCCAGCTGGCCGACAATCCGGGCCGCTTCGAGCCCGGCACCGGCGAGATCAACTACCGCGCCTTGTTCGTGCTGCTCGACGAGCTGAACTACGACGGCTGGATCGGCTGCGAATACAAGCCCCGGGCTGGCACGCTGGAAGGCCTGGGATGGCGGCAGGCCCACGGGCTTGCCGCATGAGTGCGGGCGGCTTCGGACAACACCACGAATCACGGAGAATCGACATGGCAAAGGTAGGATTTATCGGACTGGGCATCATGGGCGCGCCGATGGCGGGCCACCTGCAGCGAGGCGGGCACAAGCTCTACCTGCATGACAGGAAGAATCCGCCCTACGCGCTGGTGGAAGGCGGCGCCACCGTCTGCACCTCGGCGGCGGAAGTGGGCAAGCGCGCCGACATCATCATCACCATGGTGCCGGACACGCCGCACGTGGAAGACGTGCTGTTCGCGCCGGACGGCGTGGCGGGCGGCCTGTCGCCGGGGAAGATCGTGGTCGACATGAGCTCGATCTCGCCGATCGCCACCAAGGACTTCGCGCGCCGCATCAATGCGCTGGGTTGCCAATACCTCGATGCGCCGGTGTCCGGCGGCGAGGTCGGCGCGAAGGCGGCATCCCTTACCATCATGGCCGGCGGCCCCGAGAGCGCCTTCCATGACGTCAGGCCGCTGTTCGAGCTCATGGGCAGGAACATCACCCTGGTCGGCGGCAACGGCGATGGCCAGACCACCAAGGTCGCCAACCAGATCATCGTTGCCCTGAACATCCAGGCAGTCGCGGAAGCCTTGCTGTTTGCGTCGAAGGCCGGGGCCGACCCTGCTAGAGTGCGCCAGGCATTGATGGGGGGCTTTGCCGCGTCGCGCGTCCTCGAGGTGCATGGCGAGCGCATGGTCGGGCGCAGCTTCGAACCGGGGTTCCGCATCGCGCTGCACCAGAAGGACCTGAACCTGGCGCTGCAGGGGGCGAAGGCGCTCGGGATCTCCTTGCCCAACACCGCCACGGCGCAGGAACTCATGAATGCCTGCGCCGCGCACGGCATGGGCGGGCTGGACCATTCAGCCTTGTGCCGCGCCATCGAGATCCTGTCCAACCATGCGATCGCCGGGGACTGACCGGCTCATCGGCTCATTGGTTCATTACTGGTTTTTCTTGTCGTTGGCCAGGGCCAGTTCGGCAAGGAAGTCGTCCAGGTTCAGGGTGGCGATGCCATCGTCGGCGGCATGGCCGGATCCGGTAGTCGACGCAACCCCGGCTTCTGCCGCGGCAGGCGCGTCTTCCGAAGGCGCGGCGATGACGGGAAGCTCGGGCAGGCCGAGGTCGAAGTCGATCGGACCGATGCCCGGCGCGGGCGCTGATGCAGCGGCGGCGGGAACATGCGGCACTTCGCTCACCTCCAGCGAAGGCAGTTCCAGGTCGAAATCGATAGGGCCGATGCCTGGCGCGGGCCTTTCCTCCGCGACGGCTTGCCGTGCCGGGATGTCGGCTGCGGCCGGTGCTTCCGTAGCGCCGTTTTGCAGCGTCGCGGCGAAATCGAGGTCCATGGCTGGCGCAGGGTCTGCCGGTGCGGCATCGTCCTGCGCCGACGTGAATTCGAGAACGTGGTCGTCGATGATTTCCGTCTCGCCGGCTCCCGCCGCGTACAGCGGGTTGCCGGGATCCAGCGCCAGTCCCATTGCCGCCGCCTGCCGCCATTCCTCGCCTTCGCCGTGCGTCCTGGCATGCAGTTCCGTGGCCTGGGCTTGGAAGCTGTCGCGTTCCTCGCGGGAAGCGTAGATCGACAGCAGCTTGAGATGAATGGCCGGATTTTCCGGCCGCACGCGCAAGGCGTCCTTGAGGATGTCCTCTGCCTGCTTGTCGCGGCCGTAGGCGATGTAGATGTCGGCTTCGGCCACGGGATCGTCGGCGCTGATCTGCATGGACGTGGTGGTCGCGAATGCGGGCACGAACATGCTGTTGCCGGCATCCGTCAGGGTGGGCAGGCCATCGGTCGCGAGTTCGGCGCTGGCGGTGGCCGGCTCCGTCCGGCGCGCGCCGGCCCGGCGGCGGCGCAAGATCCACGCCGCCAGGCCGCCCAGGCCCAGTACGCCGAGGCCGGCGATCGAAGGCAGGAGGATGTCGCCGGGCAGGCTGGATGAGAAGGCAGGGGCAGGGCCAGGAGCGGGATGGGGCTGGGCGAGGGTGGTGGTCACCTTGAGTGGCGCGCCGGTGGGCTTCTCCGGCGCGGCGGAAGAAGCCGCTGATGACGTCATCGAAGGCGCCACCGAAGGCGCTACCGAAGATGTCATCGAAGCCGCCGCGCCTGCGACGCTCCGCGTGCCGTCGGCATCGGTCTGCTTCAGCAGTTCGTTCCGCTTCTGCATTTCCGTCAGCAGGCTGTTGGTCGCGGTCAGCAGCTTCTGCAAGGTCTCGACCTTCTGCTCCAGCGCCTTGACGCGGTCGTTGGCTTCGCTCACGGCCTTTTCCATCGCCGCGTTGTCGTCGGCGGCGAACACCGGACTCGTGCCCGGCGCCACGCTCAGGTCGGTGAGGCTCAGGCGCGGCTTGCCGGCCTGTGCCGCCGCGGCCGGTTTCTTCGCTGCCGGCGACACTGCGGTCGCCTTGCGGCTCGGCGGCTGCTCGCCGCCGAGCCGCTTTTCCGCGGCGCCAAGGCCGGCGGGAACGGCCGGCGTGTAGGACGCCGTGCCGGCATTCGGAACGCTGGAGGACGACCCGGCCTGGACGCCATCGGCCGGCGGATCGAGCAGGAACACGTATTCCCGCATCAGCCGGCCGTCGGCGCTGCGCAATTCGAGCAGCATGTCGACGAAGGGTTCGTTGACCGGTTGCGCCGACGTGACGCGGATGACCCGGCGATCGCCACGCGCGACGATGGCGAAGCGCAGCGAGGGCAGCAGCGGATGGAAGTCGATTCCCGCTTGCCGGAAGGCGTCCGGGCCGGCGATGCGGGCCAGCAGCGCGCCCTCGTCCTGGGCGCCGGTGCTGAGCAGTTCGATCTCGGCCTGCAAGGGCTGGCCCAGCGCCGACGAAACGGTCATGTTGCCCAGCCCGACGGCGCGCGCGTCGCACAGCAGCAGGAGGGAAGCGACGGCGACGCCGATCTTGTGGAGGCGGAAGGGACGGACCCGGGAACGAATTGGAAAAGGCATGACTGGATGTTTCTTTTGCATCCGTCGCCCGCCGCGAGGAGAGTGCCTCGCAGGCGCGGAACGGACGTCAGAGGGAATGTTGGGTCGGGAAAGCCGAGGAATAGGGACTATGCTACGAAGCAACAGCGGTGCCGTCAAATTCTCTTGCCGGACTGCGCCGGAAAAAGCCTGGAAAACGGCGTTTTGTGCTTGCGGCGCGACTTTTGTTCAAGCCGCGGGAAAGAAACGGACAGGGGGCTGACATGCGGAGGAGCTTGCAGGAAGGGCAAGTTCCTCCGTACGTCGCACCATCGTCAGGGCGCGAACCCGCGCAGGAAATCGAGGAAGATGCGGGCCGCGACGTCGGCGTCGTCCGCCGTCATGGTTTCCAGGGGATTGTGGCTGATGCCGCCGTTGCCGCAGCGGGTGAACAGCATCGCCACGTCCGTGATCGCCGCCATCGACATGGCATCGTGGCCCGCGCCCGAGGTCAGCTCGAATGGCGGCACGCCCGCGCGCGCCGTGGCGCCGGCAAGCTGGCGCATCAGCCGGGGCGAGCATGGAACCGCCGGCGCCGACAGCAGCAGCTCGATGCGCGATTCGATGTTGCGCCGCGCGCAGATGGCGTCGATCTCGCGCAGGATGTCGTCGGCCGCCGCGTCCCGGGCGGCATCGTCCGCCGCGCGGACGTCGAGCGACAGCCTGCAGCTGCCCGGAATCACGTTGACCGAACCCTGCGGCACCTGCAACTGTCCCACCGTGCCGACCAGCGAGCCGCCCGCGTTGCAGCGCCTTTCCACGAACAGCACGATTTCCGCGGCGGCGGCTGCCGCATCCTTGCGCATCGACATGGGCGTGGTGCCCGCGTGGCTGGCCACGCCCTCCAGTTCGATGAGATAGCGCCGGCTGCCGGCGATGGAGGTGACCACGCCGACCGGCAGGTTGCGCTCCAGCAGGACCGGGCCCTGTTCAATGTGGATCTCGACGAAACCGAGCAGGTCGCCGGGATCGCGCGCGATGGCGGCGATGGCATCGACGTCATGGCCGGCGTCGAGCAGCGCGGCGCGCATGGTGATGCCTTCCGCGTCCGTCTTGTCGAGCAAGTCCATGTCGAAGCGCCCGGAGACGGCATTGCTGCCCAGGAAGGTGCTCTTGTAGCGCACGCCTTCCTCTTCCGAAAACCCGACGATCTCGAGGTGGTAGGGCAGGCGTTCGCCGCGCGCATGCAGGTGGCGCACGATGGCGATCGGCAGCAGGATGCCTGCGCGTCCATCGTACCTGCCGCCGTTGTGCACCGTGTCGTAGTGCGAGCCGGTCATCAGGGTCTTCGCCTGCGGATCGGGGGACAGGTAGCGGCCGACCACGTTGCCGACGGCGTCGATGCCGACTTCCATGCCGGATTCGCGCATCCAGGTCGCGAGCTGCACCGCCGTCTTGCGGTGGGCCATCGTCATGTAGGCGCAGGTCAGCCCGTCGCCGTCGTCGCTCCACTGGCCGATCTCTTCCGCCCATTCCATCACCGCCAGGCCCAGCGCCGGCACGTGGCCCAGCAGGTCGTTCAGCCGCAGCTCGGCGATGCGATGGACCTGCCGCAGGTTCTCGGCAAGCTCGTCATCGGGCCGGTTCTTCAGCCGGCGGCCGAAGGCGGCAATGATCTCCTGCCGGGCGAGGCCCTTGCCCGTCGGACCCTTGACGGCGAGGATGAAGGGAAATCCGAACCTGGCGTTGTACTGGGCGTTCAGGCGTTGCAGCGTCGCGAATTCTTCCGGCGTGCATTGGTGAAGTCCCGCCTGCGCCTGTTCGCCGGTGGATTCGCGGGTCAGCTTGCCGGCAATGGCTGCCTTGCCGGCAAGTTCCGGATGGGCGCGGACGAGCGCCAGCTGCTCTTCGCGCGTGGCGGCGCTTACCGCTTGCTGAAGCGCGAGCTTGAGCGTCTCCAGGGAAAGGAAAGGCCTGCAGGCGGCGGCGCGCTCAGGTATCCATGGCGAGTGCTCGTAGATGCCGCCGAGCAGGCGGGCGAATTGAAGTTCCGGGCAGGCGTTGAGTTGCTCCAGGGTGAGCGTGCTGGCTTGGATGTCGTTCATGGCGCGGCTTCTCGTGGTTGTCCAGCATGGTAAGGTCAGGCAGGCGGGGTGATATAAGCCGGTGCGAATATGCCGCCTGCATTCCCGCATATATCGCTCCCCCCGGGGCACGCCCGGGCGGGCGGCCCATCATCGCACCACGAGCGATTTCGCGGTGGCCGCGATCAGTTCGCGCAGCCACTTGTGCTCCGGGGCATGATGCACGCGCTCGTGCCACAGCTGGTAGAACCGCATCGCCGGGAAGGGCAGGGGCACGCGGAACACCTTCAGCGGCAGGTTCTTTTCATAGAACTTCATGAATTGCCGGCCGGTGGTGAGGACCAGGTCGGTGCGCGTCAGCATGTAGGGAATGAGGCCGAAATAGGCCGATTCCGCCACGACATTGCGATGCAAGTTCTGGCGCGCCAGGAAGGATTCGATCACGCCGTAGTAGCCCGCCATCATCTGCGAGGGCGCGACGTGGGGCAGGGAAAGATAGTCTTCCACCGTCATGTCGTCGGGCCCGGTGCGCAAGGCATAGGCGCAGTCGGCGCGCATGATGCAGGCGATCTCGTCCTCGAACAGCTTCGACATGTGGAGGTGAGCGGGCGGCTCTTCCCAGTTGGCAATCACCAGGTCGAGGTCGCCATCGGACAGCAGCCTGAGGTAGTCGATCTCGGGCCCGAGGCCATGGATCACCACGCGGCTCTTCGGCGATTCGCGCCGCACGCCGGCGACGATGTTCGGCAGGAACTGGCTGTCGAGATAATCCGGCGCGGCGATGTGGAAGGTCCGCGCCTCTTGCTGCGGCGCGAAGGCGCTCTTCTGCGCGAACAGGCGCTCCGTCTCTTCGAGCACGCGCTTGGCGGGCTTGAGCAGGCTTTCGCCATGCTGGGTCGGCACCATGCCGCGCGCGCCGCGCACCAGCAGCGGATCGCCCGTCAGTTCGCGCAGCTTGCGCAGCGAGGCCGAGATGGAAGGTTGCGGCTGGTTGAGTTTGAGCGCAACGCGCGACACGTTCTTTTCCGACAGCAGCAGGTAAAGGATGCGGATGAGATGGATGTCGAGGTGATCGGGCAAGCCAGCCATGGCGACCTCTATAAGGGATGGATGATGACGCTCATATCCACCGTTCAATATTCCGGTGGTCAAAAAAGTCTATCGCGTAACGGCCTTGCCTTACAACGGATCCGCGCAAATTTTCCGCGGGTTATTTCCCTTCCGGGCGGTCCGGAGAGATGCCCGTCCGCGCCCGGCAAAAACGCGGGCAGCGGCAGAACGAAGCGGTGAAATGCGCATCCAACAGGCAGGTTTCCCGCACAGCGCCCTGTCTGGCGTCTGTTCCTGGGTGACCAGCCTCCTGAGGTAAGTGATTTGGGCGGGAAAGTTTCCCGCCCTTTTTTTGCGCGCAATTAACTTGCGTCCAAGTTGTTCGATGACTGAACCGCGTTGCGGCGATGCAGTCTTTCGATGCGATGGCTCGAATTTCTCGAGGCCTTTCACCGGGAGACCGCGTGGGCATCTTCATGTCGGGAGCAAGGCGCGCGAACCTTGCAGGACATCCACGCGCGCATTTCCTGCCGATTCCCATGCCCTTCATGCGGACCGCCGCGACCATGACCTGCCCGCGAAGTACTCGACTTTCCTGCGTTTCTGCATCTCGCTCGGCATTCTAGCCTTCCTTGCCTTCGTTGCCATCTTCTGGCTGATGGCGACCAGGCCAGCCTGAAAACAACGTCGGCGTCGCGCCTCCCGTCCGGCGTCGCGCCAGCGCGGGAATTTCCCACTACAATCATTGTTGCCGCGCCGACATAGGCGATTACATTCATTCAATACCCCGCGCAACGATGAGCGATTTTCCCAAGGATATTTATACCGAGCCGTCGAACGTCGACGTCCGCACCCTGAACAACCTCGGCCCGCTGGGCCCCATGGCCGGCGTGTGGGAAGGCACGCGAGGGCTGGACATCAAGCCCAAGGCGGACGGCCCGCGCAAGCAGGCCTTCCACGAGCGCATCGAACTGCAACCCATCGATCCCGTCACCAACGGTCCGCAGCTTTTCTACGGCCTGCGCTACAACATCTTCATCACCAAGCCCAACCAGGTGAAGACCTACCACGAGCAGCTGGGATACTGGCTGTGGGAACCGGCCACGGGCAACATCATCCAGACGCTTGCCATTCCGCGCGGCCAGATCGCCATGGCGGTCGGCCAGGCCGGGCCGGACGACAAGAGCTTCGAGCTCGTCGCGCGCCGCGAATCGGAACACTGGGGCATCCGTTCCAATCCCTTCCTCGACCATGCGTTCAATACGGTGGAATACCGCATCAAGGTCACGATCAACGAGGATGGCACCTGGGGCTACGAGGAAGACACGGTGATGATGATCCGCGGCAAGGAAGAACCCTTCCACCACCTCGACCGCAACCTCTTGCACAAGGTCGCGGAAGCGACGCCGAATCCGCTGGCGCGCTGACATTCAAGGCACAGGCTCCCGGGAGAGCAGCATGGAAAACTACCTCATCGTCCGCACCGACTTCTGGGTCATGGCGCTGCCGGATGACTGGACCCAGAAAGAATCGAAGGACACCAGCTCGCTGTACTTCGAAGCGGCCGATGGGGCCAAGGGCTTGTACATCAATGCCTGGCAGCTTGGAGGCGAGGACAGGCGCAGCGCGGTGCAGGTGGCGGGGGCGTTCAAGTCCAACGACCTGCGCCACCTGTTCTCCATGCCGGGCTACGCCTGGCAGGTCGTCGCCGAAGCGAGCGAAGGGGATGACAAGAGCTGGCTGATGATGACCGACTGCCACGCGCGCGACAAATCCTATCGCGCCATCAGCAAGATCATTGCCGCGCCGCCGATCGTGGTGCGCGCCGCCTTCCACGACTACGGCTGCGCGGACTACGCGACATCCCAGCGGTATTTCGCCAACAGCGTCAGTTCCCTGAGGCTGGTCGAAAGCGACGAAGAGGAGTGACCCGGCCGCCCGGTACACTGGGCACAACACCGGCCACAAATGAAAAAACCCGGCATTTGCCGGGTTTTTTGCGTCGCGGGCAGGCTTAGAAGCGGTGGCGGATGCCGAGGCCGAAGCTGTTGCCGCTGTCGCGGTTGGTGATGCGGTCGTTCATGACGATCGCGTAGAGGTCGGTACGCTTGGACATGTCGTAGTCGTAGCCGATCGACGTGGTGTTGCGCTTCTGGTCGGCGCCGATCGCCGAGCCGGTGCGCTTGGTGTTCGCCCAGGAAGCGAGCACCTTGCCGGCGCCCACGGGCGCGGACAGGCCGAGCGACAGGGTCTTGTCGTCGAGCGCGATGTCATGCGAGGTCTGGCCATAGGTCGCGAACAGCTTGACCACGCTCAGGTCGTAGGTGCCGCCCAGCATCCAGGCCTTCTGCTCGGTGGCGGTCAGGCCGGTGGGCAGGGGAATGTTGCCCGCGGGCTGGACGTTGTTGGCCGGGACGTTCAGCGGGTTGTTGACCTTGACGTTGTGGTAGAAGCCGGTCAGTGCCAGCGGGCCGGCAAAGTACAGGAAGTTGGCGCCGACGTTGCGCTTGCTGTTGTCGCCAGGGACTTCGCCGAGCTGGTAATGGATGTTCGCGCTGAAGCCGCCGAAGTTCGGCGTGGTGTAGATGATCTCGTTGCTCCAGCCGGTGTCGCCGGCGAGCGAGTTGGTCCAGCCCGAGGCGTTGAACAGCGGCACGTCCGCGTGCAGGATCAGCGGCGCGAAGGTGAAGGAGTCGCCGAAGGGATTGAACAGGATGGTCGGCAGGAAGTTGGGCGCGAGGTCGCGGCCGATGGAAATGCCGCCGAAGCTGCCGGTGAGGCCGACGTTGGCGTCGCGCGAGAACAGCGTGTCGCCGGGGAAGCGGCCCTGGCGGCCAGTGTCGGCCTGGATGAAGCTGGTCAGCTTGAAGTTGGCCTTCAGTCCGCCGCCGAGGTCCTCCGTGCCCTTGAAGCCGAACCACGAGGTCGTCATGCCGCCGCTGTTGAGCACGCGGCTGCTGGACGCGTCGCCCGCCATGCGCATGGAGCCGACGTAGTTGTCGACCAGGCCGCTGACGGTGACGTTGGTTTGCGCCATGGCCGGCGCGGCGAACGCGCCGGCCAGTGCGGCGGCGGTCAAGACCTTCTTCAAATGTTTCCCCTTCGATTGCATGACGGCTCCTAAGTTGATGGTGTTGTTGATCGGGAAGCTTCCCCGTGCGTTGATGAACCTGTTATCCCTCTCCTGCCCGCAAGCGCCTCGTTGCCGGTCCAACCCGGCGCCCGCGGACCTCCCGCATTCATGCCTGCTGCCCCGCGCGCGCATGCACCTGCCTGCCCGCGCTGTAGGTCGACGCCACTGCGCGGTCGTCGCCCAGCAGCGCGAACGCGAACAGCAGCTCTTCCAGGCTCTCGCAACGCCCGGTGCGCCGCGCCAGCAAGGGCGTGGCTTTCGGATCGAGCATCACGAAGTCGGCTTCCGCGCCAGGCGCGAAATTGCCTATCGTTCCCTCCAGCTGCATGCTGCGCGCGCCTCCCAGCGTCGCCATGTGGAACATGCGCAGCGCCGGCAGGTAAGTCCCCCCGAGCCGCGCCACCTTGTACACCTCGTTCATGGTCTGCAGCATCGAGAACGAGGTGCCGCCTCCGACATCGGTCGCCAGCGCCATCGGGACCTGCATGGCATCCGCTTTCGCGAAGTCGAACAGGCCGCTGCCGAGGAAAAGATTCGATGTGGGGCAGATCGACGCCGCGGACGCGGTTTCGCGCATGCGCCTGCGATCGGCATCGTCGAGCCAGATGCAGTGCGCGTACATCGCGCGGGGACGCATCATGCCATAGTGGTCGTAAACATCAAGATAGCTGCGAGATTCCGGAAACAGGGACTTGACCCAGGCGACCTCGTCGGTGTTTTCCGCGACGTGCGTCTGGAGGAAGGTGTCAGGATACTCGCGAGCAAGTTCCCCGGCAAGCCGGAGTTGTTTTTCCGTCGACGTCGGCGCGAAGCGTGGCGTGATCGCATACAGCTGCCGTCCGTTGTTGTGCCACTTCTTGATCAATTCCTCCGATTCGCGTATGCCGCCTTCGGCCGTATCGCGCAGGAACTCGGGGCAGTTGCGGTCCATCAGGATCTTCCCCGCCACCATGCGCAGGTTGCGCTTCTCGCTCTCCGCGAAGAAGGCATTGACGGACGAGGGGTGGACGGTGCAGTACACCATGGCGGTCGTTGTGCCGCAGCGGAGCAGCTCGTCGAGGAAGAAGCGCGCCACCTCGGCCGCGTGTTCCTCGTCGAGGAACTTGCGTTCGGTGGGAAAGGTGTAGGTCTCCAGCCATGGCAGCAGCCCGGGCGCCGGCGAGGCGATCATGTCCGTCTGCGGATAATGGATGTGCGTGTCGATGAAGCCGGGCACGATGAGCCGGCCGCGATGGTCCTCGATGGACACGCCCTCCGGCACGCTGGCGCGCAGGACGGCGTAATCGCCGGCTGCCAGCACGCGGCCTTCCCGCACGATCAGCAGGCCATCTTCATGCCAGGCATGGGCGCGCTCCTCGAACGCCGGGTCGGCGGTAAAGTGCAGGATGCTGGCGCGATAGGCCTGGCAGTCCTGCGGCGATGATGTTGCGGACGTCAAGTTCATTCCTTTTTCCTGGTGTTTCAACTTCCTCTTCCCCGTCTGGAAGGAAGGGGAGGCGCTATGCGTGCGCCTCGATTTGCGTGCGTTCGGTCGCGCTGGCAGCGGCCTCCCAGACCATCAGCAGTTGCGCCGTCACCGAGGCGGCGATCACTGCCGGCTGCTTGCCGGCGATGCCGGGCAGGCCGATCGGGCAAACCATGTCTTGCAGGCGCAGGCTGTCGATGCCGCGCTCGCGCAGGCGATGCTCGAACTGCATGCGCTTGGTCTTCGAGCCGATCAGGCCGAACCACGCCACGCCGCGGCGGCGCAGGATGGCTTCCGCCAGCGCCTGGTCCAGCGCATGGCTGTGAGTCATGACGAGATAGCTGGCGCCGTCGCGGGCGGAGGCGACCACGGCCTCCGGCGTGTCGGTCGCCTCGACCGTCACGTTGGCGGGCAACGTGACCGGAAATTCTTCCTCGCGCTCATCGACCCAGGTGACATGGCAGGGCAGGCCGGCGAGCGCCTGCACGATGGCCGCCCCGACATGGCCCGCGCCGAACAGGATGAGGTGGGGCCGGTAGGCGAGGCAGGGGTCGACCAGCCAGCGCTGGCCCGCCCCATCCTTGAGCAGGCGGCAGGGCGCGTCCCGCTCGATGTCGTCAAAGCCTAGCGGTCGCGTTCCCGGCTGCAGGGCGCCGCTTGCGTCCAGCAAGGAGAACGTTTCCGGCGTGTCGAGCGGCACCAGCCGCCAGCTGTCTTCCCGTGCGCGCCAACGGCCCGCCAGCGTGGAAAAGGCCGCATGCTCCGGTTTGCCGACGCGTTCGAAGGCGAGTTGCACCACGCCGCCGCAGCATTGCCCGAGGCTGGGTCCGAGCGGAAAGCGCTCGAGCCGGCGCGGCGTGCCGCCGGCCAGCATGTCGCGCGCGATCTCGCATGCCCGCATCTCGAGATGGCCGCCGCCGATGGTGTCGAACTGCGCGACCTCGGTCACCACCATCTTCGCGCCCGGCTCGCGCGGACCCGAGCCTTGCACCGCGGCGACAGTCACGAGGATGGCCGGCGTGCCGTGCGGCGCGAGCGCCTGGAGGGCGGAAAGCCAGTGCATGTCAGGCTCCGGCGGCGCGGGAGCGCACCGCGTCGACGGCGTCGAGGATGGCTTCGCTGGTGGCCGGGGCCTGAAGCGGCGGGTCGACCCGGTTGCCGCCGACTGCGGCGATCGCGTCGCGGATGGCGAAGAAGACCGAGAAGGGCAGCAGCAGCGGCGGCTCGCCGACCGCCTTGGAGCGGTGGATGCTGTCCGAGGCATTGCTGTTCTTGAACAGGCGGACACGAAAGTCTTGCGGGCAGTCCGACACGCCGGGGATCTTGTAGGTGGAGGGCGCATGCGTCATCAGCTTGCCCTGCTTGTTCCACCACAGTTCTTCGGTGGTGAGCCAGCCCATGCCCTGGATGAAGCCGCCTTCCACCTGGCCGATGTCGATCGCCGGGTTCAGCGAATTGCCGGCGTCGTAGAGCGCGTCGGCGCGCAGCAGCTTCCATTCTCCGGTCAGCGTATCCACCACCACTTCGGACACCGCCGCGCCGTAGGCATAGTAGAAGAAGGGATGGCCGGTCATGGTCTTCGCGTCCCAGTGCAGGCCGGGCGTGGCATAGAAGCCGTCCGACCAGAGCTGGGCGCGGGCGAGGTAGGCTTCCTGCACCACTTTTGGAAATTCCAGCGTCTGCCCGCCGGCATGGACCATGCCGCCGGCGAACGTCACCGAAGAGACGGGCACGTCGTGGCGCTGGGCGACGAAGGCAGCAAGCCGGTCGCGCACCTTGCGCGCGGCATCCTGCGCCGCCTTGCCGTTCAGGTCGGCGCCGGTCGAGGCCGCGGTGGCCGAGGTATTGGCGACCTTGCTGGTGTCAGTGGCGGTCACGCGCACCGCGGACAGATCGACGCCGAGCTCATGCGCCACCACCTGGGCCACCTTGGTATTGATGCCCTGGCCCATCTCGGTGCCGCCATGGTTGACCAGCACCGAGCCATCCACGTAGACATGCACCAGGGCGCCGGCCTGGTTGAGGTGGCTGACGTTGAAGGCGATGCCGAACTTCACCGGCGTCAGCGCCAGGCCCTTCTTCAGCACCGGGCTTGCGGCGTTGTATGCCTGCACCTGCGCGCGGCGGCGGCGGTATTCGCTGCTGGCCTCGAGTTCGGCCACGAGTTCATGGATGACGTTGTCCTCGACCTTCTGGCCATAGGGCGTGACGTTGCGTCCCTCGGCGTCGTCGCGGCCATAGAAGTTGGCCTTGCGAACGTCGAGCGCATCCGTGCCGAGGTCGCGCGCGATGTTGTCGAGCACGTATTCGATGGCAATCGCGCCCTGCGGTCCGCCGAAGCCGCGGAAGGCGGTATTGGACTGGGTATTGGTCTTGCCGCACATGGCCATGATGTCCACGTCCGACAGGTAATAGGCATTGTCGAAGTGGCAGACGGCGCGCGTTGCGACCGGGCCGGACAGGTCGGCGGAATAGCCCGCGCGGGAAACCATCTCCACCCTGGCGGCGAGAATGCGGCCGGTGTCGTCGTAGCCGATCTCGTATTCGTAATGGAAGCAGTGCCGCTTGCCGGTGACCAACATGTCGTCGTCGCGGTCGGCCCGCAGCTTGACCGGACGCTTGAGCCGGGCGGCCGCGATCGAGGCCGCGGCGGCCCACAGCGCGGACTGCGATTCCTTGCCGCCGAAGCCGCCGCCCATGCGCCGGCATTCCACCACCACGTTGTGCGAATGCAGCCCGAGCGCGTGCGCCACCACGTGCTGCATTTCGGAGGGATGCTGGGTCGAGCAGAACACGTGCATGCCTTGCCCTTCCTTGGGCACCGCATAGGAGATTTGCCCCTCGAGGTAAAACTGTTCCTGTCCGCCGACGTAGAGTTCGCCCTTGAACTTGCGCGGCGCGGCGTCGAAGGCATCCTTGAACCGGCCGCGCGCCAAGCGCATCGGCGGCAGCACGAAGGACTGCGCCTGCTTCGCAGCCTGCGGCGTCAGGATGGCCGGCAGGTCCTCATAGTCTATCGTTGCCATCCGCGCGGCGCGGCGGGCGTTGTCATGCGTGTCGGCGACGACGATGAACATCGGCTGGCCAACGTACTGCACCAGGCCGTCGGCGAAGATAGGATCGTCGTGGATGATGGGGCCGCAATCGTTGACGCCCGGGATGTCGGCGGCGGCATACACCGCGACTACGCCAGGCGACGCCCTGACGGCGTCGAAGCCGATGCCGCGGATGCGCGCGTGGGCGCGCTGCGACAGGCCGAGCGCCGCATGCAGGGTGCCTTGCAGTTCGGGAATGTCGTCGGTGTACGTCGCTTCGCCGAGCACGTGCAGCACGGCGGATTCATGCGGGCGCGGCAGGCCGACCTCGGTCCACGAACCGGTTCCGGTCTCGGCGCCTTGCTGCAGGAAGGATTCTGTCTGGGTATTCATGATGTTTTCACTATTCTCGGCACGTCGGGCAACCGCCTCAGGCAACGTTGAGCGCAAAGGCATTCACGGCGTCCGCAGCGAGCGGCGCGTCGGGACGGGTTTCGAACCAGAAGCGGCGCAGCAGGTTTTGTGCTGTCTTCATGCGGTAACCGCTGGAGGCGCGCATGTCGCTCAGCGGGGTGTAATCCTGCGCCAGGGCGGCAACGGCCGCATTGAGGGCGTCCTCGTTCCATTCGCGGCCGGCCAGCGCGGCTTCGGCAAGCGGCGCGCGGCGCGAGGTCGCGGCCATGCCGCCGAAGGCGATGCGCGCTTCCCGCACCTGGCGGCCGTCTGCCTCCATCGTCAGGGCAAAGGCGGCGCAGACGGCGGAGATGTCCTGGTCGAATCGCTTCGCCAGCTTGTAGGTACGGAAGCGCAGTTCCGGCGCGGGCAGGGGCACGCGCACCGCCTGCACGATTTCAGCGGGTCCCAGGTCCTTCTTCTGGTAATCCAGGTAGAAGTCTTCCAGCGGCATGACGCGCTGGCCATCCTTGCTGGCGAGGACGATGCGCGCGCCCAGGGCGATCAGCCAGGGCGCGGAGTCGCCGATGGGCGAGCCGTTGGCGACGTTGCCGACCAGGGTACCGGCGTTGCGGATGGGCAGGGAAGCGAAGCGCTGGCGCAGTTCCGAGAGCTCCTTGCCGTAGTGCCGGCAGGCCGCCGCGTAGGCATCCTCTAGGGTCACCGCCGCGCCGATCTCGAGCATGCCGTCCGCTTCGCTGACGCGCTGCAGTTCGGCCACCTGGTTGATGTACAGGACGTCGCCGAGATCGCGCATCTGCTTGGTGACCCACAGGCCGACGTCGGTGGAGCCCGACAGGATGGTGGCCTGGGGATGGTCGGCGCGCGCCTGGAGCAGTTGTTCGAGCGTGAGCGGCACCAGGAAGGAGGCATCGTCGCGGGTATAGCGCAGCATGCCGTCGCGCTGGATGCCTTTGAGCGTCTCCGCCAGCGCGGCGCGGTCGAAGGCGGCACGCGGCATTTCCATCATGCGGCCGGCGGCGTCGATGATCGGCCGGTAGCCGGTGCAGCGGCACAGGTTGCCGGACAGCGCGTCGTCGATCTCGCGCCTTGCGGGCTTGTGGCCAGCGAGGTCGCCGCAAGCGCTGGCTTCCGCATCCTTCTTCAGGTACAGGCCCCAGAGCGACATGACGAAGCCGGGGGTGCAGAAACCGCATTGCGAGCCGTGGCATTCCACCATGGCTTGCTGGACCGGGTGAAGTTCGCCGTCCCGCTGCAGGTCTTCGACGGTGAACAGCGCGCGGCCGTCGAGCGTCGGCAGGAACTGGATGCAGGAATTGACCGCCTTGAATTCGACGCCATCGCCCTTGAGTTCGCCGACCACGACGGTGCAGGCGCCGCAGTCGCCCTCCGCGCATCCTTCCTTGGTGCCGGTGCAGTGCCGGTCTTCGCGCAGGTGCTGCAGGATGGTGCGGGTGGGATGGGCGTCGTCGACGGTCCGGACTTCGCCACGATAAAAGAAACGTATGGGTTGGGACATGCTCACTCCGCCATTGCTTATCACTGTGGACGCACTTTAGCACCGGCTCCCGGGAAGGCTATACGTCAAACGTGATGGACGGTATCCGGTGGGCGGAATATGCATCTTTCCGGTGCCGGCGGCTCGCCTCCTTGCAGATCATGCAAGAAACCTGCCAAAAGGGATTCCCGGCCGGGCAATACCCGATATATGCCGCCGCATATACGCACCTGCCACCCCGGCTCGCTGAACTTTCCGGCCGTCATTGAAACAGAGATGCCGGTTCTTGCGCGAGGCTGGGTGCGATCCCGGCGCCGTGCCCGTCTCCCTCCACTCGTAAAGGCAAGCCATGAAGATTTTTTCTACCCTCGCCGCCTGCTGCGCCGGCGATGCCGTGAGAGGCGTCGATCCCGGGAATGGCCCATCGCGACGCGATTCCCGGCTGGAAGAGGGCGGGCAACGCGGCGAGTTTACGGGAATTGTCCAACTTGACGCTCCGGTATGGATGACCGGCCTGTTGCCCGCGCCGACCCAATACGACCTGAATGCCGCCGCCAGCCTGGGACGCCTGACCCTGCTGCGCATGCATGCCATGGCAATTCCTTCCGGGAGGCGGCGGGAGATGCTTTCCGACGCCATGTTCGCCGCGCTCGACGGCAAGTGCGCGCCGGCAATGTCGACGCTGCTGGAACTGGGGGCGGATGTCCACGCCATGCGCAACGGCCGCACGGTGCTCGTCAGGCTCATGGACCGTGTCTTCGACCAGTCGATGCCCTGCATCTCGGCATCCGAGCTGGATATGCTCGACATGCTGATGTGGCGGGCCGAATGCGAGGGAAAACGCAACGATCCGTCCGCCGGCATGTCCCCAAGGGCATCGGATGCGCGGCTGCTGCGCGAACTGCTGAACTCGGTGTCTTCCCACACCCGTTTCGCCGACGTGCCCGACGCCGCGCTCCATCTTGCGCTGACGGTGTACCGGGACAGGGTGACGCCGCAGGTGGTGCGCGACCTCGTCACCCTGGGCGCCGATCCCAACCGTCAGGCGGGACAGGGGCGCATTTCGCCGCTCGCGATGGCTGCGCGGGCCAATCTTGCCCGTGTCGCCGACGAACTGCTGCATCAGGGCGCGAACGTAAACCTCGAAGACGCGGACGGCAATACCGCCGGCCACATCGCGGCGGCAAGGCGCAATGTCGACGTACTGATGGTGCTCGGCCGTCATGGCGCCGACTTCATGCTTCCGAACCGGCATGGCGTGACGGCACGGGGCCGGTTGATGGCACCCAGCGAGGCGTCACCCGAACGCTTTCGCCTGGCGGTCATGCAGTTCTTCGACGCGCGGGTGCTCTGCCTTGGCGCGAGGCCGTCCTCGCGATTCACGCATGCCACCGATTCCAGCGTCTCGTCGCTCCCCGGGAGCGTCACTTCCGACAATGAAGGCAGGCGTCCGCCGAGCGCAATGGCGACGCCCCGTCCGGCCAGCCCGGCTTCCCTTGGCTGAGCGCCGCCGCGCCGCCTATTCCGCCCCGAGATAGAAGTAGCGGAACACGAATACCGCCGCAATGATCCACACGATGGCAGGGACTTTCCTCGCCTGTCCGGTCAGCAGCTTGAGTCCGGCGTACGAAATGAAGCCGAAGGCCACGCCATTGGCGATGGAATAGGTGAACGGCATGAGCAGCGCGGTGATGACCGCCGGCACGCTTTCCGTGGTGTCGTCCCAGTTCAGGTCGGCCAGTTCGCGCAGCATCAGGCAGGACACGTAGAAAAGCGCCGGCGCCGTCGCATAGCCGGGCACCGCGCCGGCCAGCGGCGCGATGAACAGGCAGGCGAGGAACAGCACGGCGACCGCGATCGCCGTCAGCCCGGTGCGGCCGCCGGCCTGCACGCCGGCGGCGCTTTCGATGTAGGCGGTGGTACTGGACGTGCCCAGGAAGGATCCGGCGGCGATGGCGGTGCTGTCCGCCAGCAGGGCGCGGTTGAGCCGGTCCATCTTTCCGTTCTTGAGCAGGCCGGCGCGGTTGGCCACGCCCATCAGCGTGCCGGTCGCATCAAACAGCTCCACCAGGAACAGCACCAGCACCACGTTGAGGATGCCGATCGACAGGGCGGCGGAAATGTCCAGCTTGAGGAAGGTCGGCGCAATGGAGGGCGGCGCCGAAAACACGCCGCCGAATCGATTGCCGCCAAGGAAGAAGCTCAGCACGGTGACCGCCATGATGCCGATCAGGATGGCGCCGCGGACCTTCAGCCGGTCGAGCGCCACGATCACGAAAAAGCCGGTGATGGCCAGCAGGGCGGGCGCCTTGTGCAGGTCGCCCAGCGTGATGAAGGTGGCCGGGTGGGCGGCGATGATGCCGGCGTTCTTCAGTGAAATGATGGCCAGGAAGAGGCCGATGCCCGCCGTGATCGCCGTGCGTATCGAGTGCGGTATGCCGTTGACGATCATCTCGCGGATGCGCAGCAGGCTGATGGCGATGAACAGCATGCCCGAGATGAAGACCGCGCCCAGCGCCGCTTCCCAGGTGTATCCCATGCCCTTGACCACCCCATAGGCGAAATACGCGTTCAGGCCCATGCCGGGGGCCAGCGCGATCGGGTAGTTCGCATACAGGCCCATGACCAGCGTGCCGAGCGCGGCCGCCAGGCAGGTGGCGACGAATACCGCGTCCTTGGGCATCCCGGCGTCGCCCAGGATCGCCGGGTTGACGAAGATGATGTAGGCCATCGTCAGGAAGGTCGTCAGGCCCGCCAGCAACTCGGTCTTTACGTCCGTCCCCTGTTCCTTGAGCCGGAACCACTTCTCCATGAATTGCATTGTCTTCTCCTCGTTTTTTTGCCGGGACGAAGCGCGTCCCGGTCCGGCGGTCATCGGCCGCGAGTTGTAATGTCCTACAGAAGCGAAGGATTCCGGATAGCGCTTCGCTGATAGCCGGCATATCGGGCGGCCGATATTCCCCGCCGCGGGCGCCGGGCACCGGACACGCAGCGGCGCACCAAAACGGTCTGCCTTCGCGGCCATCGTTCCGCGTCCCGGTGCGGGAATGACCGGATTGGCGGCACGGCCCGGGCATTTTGCTGGCCCGGCAATTGCTAGATTGCATGCATGACGGCATACTACGCACCCGTCTCCCCGCCGGTTTGCGGCGCCGATTCCTGTTCTGCACCAATGTCTATATCCGGCATCCTATATTTCCCATCAAGCCATCGGTATATTGTGACCAGGCGACTTCCTGTAAGTTGTCCGCAAAATAACGAAGTCGACGACATCACATTTCAAGAGTGAGCCCATGGAGACGCGTCTTACCCTGAGCCAGATCACGAAGCGCTATCCGTCGGTCGTGGCGAATGACGGGGTCGACCTCAGCGTTCGTCCTGGAGAAATCCATGCGATCCTCGGCGAGAACGGCGCCGGAAAATCGACTCTCATGAAGATCATCTACGGCTCGGTCAAGCCCGATGCCGGCACGGTCTTCTGGAACGGCAAGGAAGTCCACATCGCCAACCCCGCCGCCGCACGCCAGCTCGGCATCGCGATGGTGTTCCAGCATTTCTCGCTCTTCGATACGCTCACCGTCGCCGAGAACATCGCGCTAGGCTTGCCGAAGGACACGAAGCTGGACGAGCTCAGCCGCCGCATCGAGACGACGGCCCGGCAATACGGCCTCGACCTCGAGCCGCAGCGGCACGTGCACACGCTGTCGGTGGGCGAATGCCAGCGCGTGGAAATCGTGCGCGCGCTGCTCGCCCGGCCGCAGCTCCTCATCCTCGACGAACCGACCTCGGTGCTGACGCCGCAGGCGGTGGAAAAGCTGTTCGAGACCTTGCGCCAGCTCGCGGCCGAAGGCTGCAGCATCCTCTACATCAGCCACAAGCTCGACGAGATCCGCGCCCTCTGCCACACCTGCACGGTGATGCGTTCCGGCAAGGTCACCGGCGTCTGCGATCCGCGCAATGAAACCGCGGCGAGCCTGTCGCGCATGATGATCGGCAGCGAGCCGCCCACCATCATGTCGGGCGAGCACCATCCCGGCAGGACGGTGATGGCGGTGCGCCACCTGTCCCTGGAAAAGAGCCATCCCTTCGGCACCACGCTCGCCGACATCAGTTTCGAGCTGCGCGCCGGGGAAATCGTCGGCATCGCCGGGGTGTCCGGCAACGGCCAGCAGGAACTCCTTGCCGCGCTGTCGGGCGAGGATCCGCGCGCCGCGCCGGACATGATCCTGCTAGACGACCGGCCGATCGGGCGCAAGAACGCGGCCGCGCGCCGCCGCAGCGGCCTCGGCTTCGTGCCCGAGGAACGCCTCGGGCGCGGCGCGGTGCCCGACATGTCGCTCGGCCAGAACATCCTGCTCTCGCACCAGGACAGCGCCACGGTCAAATTCGGCATGATCCGGTTCGAGGTCATCAACCACCTCGCGTCGTCCATCATCAACCGCTTCAAGGTCAAGGCGGCCGGCCCGAACGCCACCGCGGGCAGCCTGTCCGGCGGCAACCTGCAGAAGTACATCGTCGGCCGCGAAGTGATGCGCCATCCCAAGGTGCTCATCGTCGCCCAGCCGACCTGGGGCGTGGACGTCGGCGCGGCCGCGCAGATCCGCGCCGAGCTGGTGGCGCTGCGCGACGCCGGCTGCGCGCTGCTCGTCATTTCCGAGGAACTGGACGAGCTCTTCGAAATCTCCGACCGCCTGCTGGTGATCGCCAAGGGGCGCATGTCGCCCTCGATTCCGCGCGCGGAAGCGGACATCAACCTCATCGGGCAATGGATGAGCGGATTGTGGAAGGACGGCCCGGGCGGTTCTTCCCCGCAACAGGAGGCGGCACATGCTTAAGCTCGAAAGACGGCCGGCGCCGTCGGTCCTGATGTCTTGGCTGTCGCCCGTGCTGGCGGTGCTGCTGACCGTCCTCTGCGGCGTCCTGCTTTTCCTCGCGCTGGGAAAGAACCCGGTCACCGGCCTGTCGGTGTTCTTCATCGAACCGATCAAGGGATTGCGCGGCTGGTCCGAGGTGGGCCTGAAGGTCGCGCCGCTGCTGCTCATCGCCGTCGGCCTCGCTATCTGCTTCCGGGCCAACGTGTTCAACATCGGCGCCGAAGGGCAGCTGGTGGTCGGCGCGATTTGCGGCGGCGCCGTCGGCCTCTACCTCGACCACGGCCAGGGCGGCGGGGCCGGCATGATCACGCTGATCCTGCTGGCCGGCGCGGCAGGCGGGATGGCATGGGCGGCGATCACCGCCTTCCTGCGCGACCGCTTCAACGCCAACGAGATCCTCGTTTCCCTGATGCTGGTGTATGTCGCGCAGCTGCTGCTGTCGCTGCTGGTGCACGGCGTGCTGCGCGACCCGAAGGGCTTCAATTTCCCGCAGTCGCGCATGCTGTCCGACGGCTTCCTGCTGCCCAACATCATCGCCGGCACCCGCCTGCACCTCGGCATCGTGTTCGCGCTCCTGGCATCGCTGCTGGGCTGGGTGTACCTCTCGCGCAGCTTCGGCGGCTACCGCCTGCAGGTCGGCGGCATGGCGCCGGCGGCGGCACGCTACGCCGGCTTTTCCTCGCGCAAGGCGCTCTGGACCTCGATGCTGATTTGCGGCGCACTCGCGGGAATCGCCGGCACGGCTGAAGTTCTCGGTCCCATCGGCCAGCTCACGCCCTCGGTCTCGCCGGGTTACGGCTTCGCCGCGATCATCGTCGCGTATGTCGGGCGGCTGCATCCGGTGGGCGTGATCTTTTCCAGCTTCATCATGGCGCTGTTCTACATCGGCGGCGAGCTCTCGCAGTCCCGCCTCGGCATGCCCAGCGCCATCACCGGCGTGTTCCAGGGCATCCTGCTGTTCTCGCTGCTGGCCTGCGACGTGCTCATCCACTACAAATTGAGCTGGAGAAAATAAATGGATTCCCTCGCTCCCCTGATCGCGTCGTCCATCAATGCCGGCACGCCGCTCATGCTGGCCGCGCTCGGCCTGCTCATCAATGAAAAATCCGGCGTGGTGAACCTCGGCGCGGAAGGCATGATGCTGGTGGCGGCCGTCGTCGGCTTCGCCACCACGGTCACCACCGGCAGCGTGACGCTGGGTTTCGTGTGCGGCGCGCTGGCAGGCATGCTGCTCGCCGGCTTCTTCGCCCTGCTCACCGTCTGGCTCGGCACCAACCAGTATGCGACCGGGCTGGCCCTGTCGCTGTTCGGCGGCGGCGCGTCGGCCTACATCGGCATCAAGTACGTCGGCAACAGCCTCGAAAACCCGAGGTTCGCCGTGCCTTTCCTGTCGGACATTCCCTTCGTCGGCACTGCCTTCTTCCGCCAGCATCCCATGGTGTATTTCTCTATCCTGCTGTGCGGCGCCATCATCTGGTTCCTGTACCGCACCCGCGCCGGCCTGGTGCTGCGCGCGGTCGGGGAATCGCCGACCTCGGCCCATTCGCTGGGGTACGACGTGCGCCTGATCCGCCTCGGCGCGCTGCTGTTCGGCGGCGCCTGCTGCGGCCTGGCCGGCGCCTTCCTGTCGCTGGTCTACACGCCCCTGTGGGTGGAAGGCATGGTCGCCGGACGCGGCTGGATCGCGCTCGCGCTGACCACCTTCGCCACCTGGCGGCCGGCGCGGGTGCTGATCGGCGCCTATCTCTTCGGCGGCGTCACCATCCTCACCTTCCACGTGCAGGGCCTCGGCGTGGCGATCGATTCCCAGCTGCTGTCGATGCTGCCTTACCTGGCAACGATCGTCGTTCTGGTGCTCATCTCGACCAACGCCAACTGGATCAAGCTCAACATGCCGGCCTCGCTGGGCAAGAACTTCAATCCCGGCTGAACCCGGCGATTTTTCGCAGATTTCTCGATTCAGCCCATGGACAAAGGCTGAAAAATTTTATACTGTATGCATGAACAGTATCGGGATTTCGTGGTCCAAGGACCCATGCCGGACGCTGCCGCGGGTGGCGCCGGTCCCGGAACGCGACGAGGAGATCTGCCATGATGAAGCCTGGTTCCCTGGTGGGACGAAGCCGCTGGCCAAACCAGAATGCCCATCCCGACCACTGGCTCAAGCCGGTGTCCGGGCAGGTGCTCGACTTCTGCGACGTGAGGGCCTGGGCCAACAGCATCGATTTTCCGGAGGACGTGCCGCATGCGGGCGCGGTCATGGGGCATGCGCTCAAGCTGAAGGCGGAAGGCAGGCTGGACGGCCTCACGCCGGTGCTGTGGGACTTCGATACGCACCGCCGGGTATTCTGGGAGCGCACGGACAGCCTGCGGCCCTACGACGAAGACGTGATCCTGTGGCGCGCCGCCAAGGCCATGCGGCTCGACCAGATCGAACATCCGCGCCGCCGCCGCCAGCGCGACATCCGGGAATTCCTGCCTGAAAAGCAGAAGCACCTCAGCTTCGCCTGACGTTGCTGGCGCGGGGGCTGGGCGGTGAATTTCGCGCGGCTATTCCCAGATGGAAATCTATTAGGCGGGACTAATTTAGGTAGGTTCCTCCAATCGCGCTGTTACCATCTTGCCATCTGATACACAACTCGCAGCCGCCTGAACCGCCGCTGTCACGGTCATGAATGCCATCCTCGCCGCACTTTACGAATCCCTGAGCGAACTGTTCTTCCAGGCCGTGTTCCGGCTGTTCGATCTGGCCAGCTCGCTGTTCTGGGGCCTCACCGGCGTCCTCCGTGCCGGAAAACGAGAGTGGGCAGCGATGTGCGACCGCCATGCGTTCCAGCAGGCATGCCGCGTGATGCGGCCGGTTCAGGTAGTGCCCCGCCGCCAGGCGCGGCTCGACTGGCGCCGCTGATACCGAGCGCCGGAACTAGTGAAATTCATGGAAAGGCCGCAGCCTTAGGTGGAGAAAGCCCTGGTCGTGGATTACCGGGCCTTGTAGGTCTCCAGGCATTCACCGCTCGGGTGACATGCTGCGAAAACGGGGAGGGCCAGCCCTCAGACGTCCTCGTCAAATTCCTTGGGCGGGTTCACCGCCGGGATCGTGTACTTTTCTTCCGCCCAGGCCCCAAGATCGATCTGCTTGCAGCGCTCCGAGCAGAACGGCCGAAACTTGTTCTGCTCCGTCCATTCCACCTTCTTGCCGCAGGTGGGGCAATCCACCAGGGTCGCCATGTGTCACCTTGTCCAGTTTAAAAGTTGCAGAGGGTTAATTCGAAACTCACGTCGCTGTCGAAGGACTTGGGTTTCATGTCCCCATCCTGCGAGGTGAATCGAACCCAAAGCATATACTTATTTGCGGACATTTCAGGAATGGCGCCAAGCTGATCGTCGATCGCAAGGCGCAGCATCTGGTACACCTTTCCCTGGAGCATCTGCTGGTAGCTGCCGCCCGTCGCGATGGTGTTCGTCGAACGTCCGGATTCGCGCAGCAGGCGAAGCACGAGGGCGATCGCATCGAACAGGGGAACGAGCGGCGCGAACCAGCCAGAGATGTCGTTGAAGCGCTGTTCCGCCGATCGGTGCTGCCAGGCGTAATAGGAAGGGAGATCGAATTCGCAGGCGCCGCCCGGGATGATGGTGCGGCCGCGTATGCTCATCAGCCATTCGTTGTCGCGCACGTTCTGCCCGGTCTTGCCCTGGGCGGACATGAGGGCCGCGCTGCAGCGGTCGACCTCGGCGATGACGGCGTCGAGCCGCTCCGCCTCGACCGCCGGATTGGAGCGGAAGCCGAGCAGGGTCTGCTTCTGGCGCTCGAGTTCCTGCAGCAGGTCCGACTTCAGGTCGGCTCGACCCGCCACCTCCAGGATTTCAAAGATGGTCGACAGGGCGACGTGATGCTGCTGCGGGTGTTCCTGGTGCAGAAAGAAAATGAATTTTTCGTAAAGATCTTCCAGCCGCAATAGCGTGCGAATACGCTCGTTGAAAGGGTATTCGTAGATGATCAAAATGACGTCCCTTGACTCTGGAGGTTGGGCTGTGAATTACGTGATTCTGAACGAAGCCATGAAAAAATACAAATAGCGGATGGCGTCATTTCGCGCGCGCCGGATGGCCCGGCACAATGGATGATGCCGGTCGGGTCATGCGGAGCGCGCGGCGCCAAGATACATCGCATGCAGGCGATCCACCTGCGGCACGAGGTCGATCACGTCGCCGTCGTTGCGGATGACGTCGTCGGCGGCGGCAAGGCGCTCGGCGCGCGTGGCCTGGGCCTGCATGATGGCCCGGACCTGCGATTCGGGGAGGCCGCTGCGGCTGATGACGCGGCGGATCTGCGTCTCTTCGCTGCAGTCCACGACCAGCACGCGCGAGACCCGCTCCTTCCAGTTGCGCGACTCCACGAGCAGGGGAACGGCGAACATCAGGTAGTCGCCCTGCGCGGCGGCCGCGGCGCGTTCGGTCTCGATGCGGATCAGGGGATGCAGGATCGCTTCGAGGCGCAGCTTGGCGCTCGGTTCATGGAAGACGTAGGCGCGCATCTTCGCGCGGTCCATGGCTCCCTCGGGCGTCAGGAAGGGTTCGCCGAATTCCGCGCGGATGGCGGGAATCGCCGCGCCCCCGGGCGTGGTCAGGGCATGGGCGATCTGGTCGGTGTCGATGATGGCAGCGCCGCGCGCGGCGAACATGTCGGCCACGGTGGACTTGCCGCTTCCGATGCCGCCGGTGAGGCCGACGGAAAAACGTGCGCCTTGCGTGCCGGTCGCCATCGCGCTCACCTCAGGCGAAATGGCTCAGGTAGGCGTCGACGATCGCCTGGCCCCAGACGAGCGCGATGAAGCCCGCCCCGGCAAGATAGGGGCCGAAGGGGATCGGCTTGTCCCGGCCATGCCTGGCGAACAGGATGAGACCGAGGCCGACCGCCGCGCCGACCACCGACGACAGCATGATGATCGCCGGGAGCATTTTCCAGCCCATCCAGGCACCCAGGGCCGCGAGCAGCTTGAAGTCGCCGAAGCCCATGCCTTCCTTGCCCGTCGTCAGTCTGAACAGCCAATACACCGACCACAGCACCAGGTAGCCGGCCGCCGCGCCGATGACAGCGTCCTGCAGCGGCACGAAGGTGGCGTTCAGGTTGAGCAGCAGGCCCGCCCACATCAAGGGCAGGGTCAGGTCGTCGGGCAACAGCTGGGTGTCGAGATCGATGAAGGTCATGGCGATCAGCATGAACAGCAGCAGCAGCGTCGACACGCCCGCCAGGCCGGAGCCGAAATGCCAGATCAGCCCCGCCGAGGCGATGCCGGTCAAGGCTTCCACCGCGGGATAGCGGGCCGAGATCGGCGCGCCGCAGCCAGCGCATTTGCCCCGCAGGAAAAGATAGCTGATGACGGGAATGTTCTCGAGAGCAGTGATCTTGTGGCCGCAATGCGGGCAGGCCGAGCGCGGCAGGAACAGGTCGTAGCGGTCGGCGTGGGGCGGCGGCTCGCCGCGTTCTTCGGCCACGTGGTTGTCCCATTCGCGCTGCATCATGCGCGGCATGCGATGGATCACCACGTTCAGGAAGCTGCCGACGATCAGGCCGAAGATGCCGGCCACGACCGCGGGAAACACCGAGCCCGGAGGCTGGGAAAAGAGCAGCTCCAGCATCAAACCACCGCGCCCAGCTTGAAGATCGGCAGGTACATCGACACCACTAGCCCGCCGATGACCACGCCGAGGAAGGCCATGATGAATGGCTCCATCAGCGACGACAGCGAATCCACCGCTTCATCGACTTCGCTTTCGTAGAAGTCGGCGACCTTGCTCAGCATCTGGTCGAGGGCGCCGGATTCCTCGCCGATCGCGACCATCTGCGTCACCATGTTGGGGAAGACGTCGGCGTTCTGCATGGCGGACGTCAGGCTGGTGCCGGTGCTGACCTCGACCTGTATCCTCTTGGTGGCGTCGACGTAGATCGAATTGCCCGAGGCGCCGCCGACCGAGTCGAGCGATTCCACCAGCGGCACGCCGGCGGCGAACATAGTCGCCAAGGTGCGGGTCCAGCGCGCGATGGTGGCCTTGCGGATCACTTCTCCGAAGATCGGAAGCTGCAGCAGCACGCGGTCCATGACCCGCTGCACTTTCGGGGATCGCTTCCAGGCCTGCAGGAACATGTAGATGCCGCCGCCGATGGTGCCGAAGATGATGTACCAGAACTTCACGAAGAAATCCGATATCGCCATCACCATCAGCGTGGGCGCAGGCAGGTCGGCGCCGAAGCTCTTGAACACGTCCTTGAAGGCGGGAACCACCCAGATCATGATCACCGAGGTCACGACGAAGGCGACCACGATGATGGAGATCGGATAGAACAGGGCCGACTTGATCTTGCCCTTGATGGCCTGCGTCTTTTCCTTGTAGATGGCAAGGCGGGTCAGCAGGTCCTCGAGGATACCCGCCTGCTCGCCGGCCGCGACCAGGTTGCAGAAGAGGTTGTCGAAATAGAGCGGATACTTGCGGAAGGCCTGGTTCAGGCTGGAACCGGTCTCGATGTCGGTGCGGATGTCCTGGATCAGCTTGGCCACCGACGGATTGGAATGCCCCTTGGCGACGATGTCGAAGGACTGCAACAGCGGCACGCCGGCCTTCATCATGGTGGCAAGCTGGCGGGTGAACAGGGTGATGTCCTTGTCGGTGATCTTCTTGCCGCTCTTGAAGCTCCGCTTCTTGATCTTGGTCACCAGGATGCCCTGGCGTCGCAGCGTGACGTTGACCACGGTTTCGCTCACCGCGCGCAGTTCGCCCTTGACCGACTTGCCCGACTTGTCCTTGCCTTCCCAGGCAAACACGATTTCATTCGCGCCTGAACCCTTGCCTGCGGCTGTTGCCATGATGTCCTCTCTTTATTCGTTGGTGCAGCCCAGCACTTCTTCCAGGCTGGTGAGGCCTTGCCTGACCTTCACCAGGCCCGCCTGGCGCAAGGTCTTCACGCCTTCCCGCTTGGACTGGGCTTCGATTTCCATCGCCGTGCCATGCGACAGGATGATGCGTTCGATTTCCTCGGAAATGGGCATGATCTGGTAGATGCCGACGCGCCCCTTGTAGCCGCTGCCTGTGCAGCGCTCGCAGCCGACCGGCTTGTACGTGACCCAGCTGCCGTCGAGTTCGTCCTCGGTGAAGCCGGCTTCGAGCAGCGCTTCGTCAGGAATGATGGTGGGCTGCTTGCAGGTGCAAAGCCGGCGCGCCAGGCGTTGCGCGGTAATCATGATGACCGAGGACGCGATGTTGAACGGCGCCACGCCCATGTTCATCAGGCGCGTCAGGGTCGACGGCGCGTCGTTGGTGTGCAGCGTCGAGAAAACCATGTGGCCTGTCTGCGCGGCCTTGATCGCGATGTCGGCGGTTTCGAGGTCGCGGATTTCGCCGACCATGATGATGTCCGGATCCTGCCGCAGGAAGGCTTTCAGGGCGGCCGCGAAGGTCAGGCCGGCGCGGTCGTTGACGTTGACCTGGTTGACGCCCGGGAGGTTGATTTCCGCAGGGTCTTCGGCGGTGGAGATGTTGATGCCCGGCTTGTTCAGGATGTTCAGGCAGGTGTAGAGCGACACCGTCTTGCCCGAGCCGGTCGGGCCGGTCACCAGCACCATGCCGTAGGGCCGCTGGATCGCGTTCAGCAGCAATTCCTTCTGGTCGGGATCGTAGCCGAGCGCGTCGATGCCGAGCTGCGCCTGGCTGGGATCGAGGATACGCATCACGATCTTTTCGCCGAACAGCGTGGGCAGGGTGCTGACGCGGAAGTCGATGGCGCGGTTCTTGGTCAGCACCAGCTTCATGCGGCCGTCCTGCGGCACCCGCTTCTCTGAAATGTCGAGCTTGGAAATCACCTTGATGCGCGACGCCAGCTTTTCCTTGATGGCGATCGGCGGCTGGGCGATCTCGCGCAGCACGCCGTCGACGCGGAAGCGGATACGGTAGAACTTTTCGAAGGGTTCGAAGTGAAGATCCGAGGCGCCCATGTTGATGGCGTCGGTCAGGATCTTTTGCAGGAAACGCACCACCGGGGCGTCGTCGACATCGGCGGTGATGTTGTCGCTGGCCGGCGCGTTGCCCAGGTCTTCTTCCGGAAAGTCCGCTTCCAGTTCGTTGCCGATCAGCTCGTTGAGGCTCTGCTCGGAGGTCTGGCCGAATTTCTCGATCAGCTTCAGCAGGGCGCCATGCTCGACGATGACCGGTTCCACCGTCAGTTCGGTCTGGAACTTGATCTGGTCCAGAGCATGGATGTTCGTGGGATCGGACGTGGCCACCGACAGCTTGTTGCCGCGCTTGCCGAGGGCCACGACCCTTTCCTTCTCCATCAGCTTGTGGTCAAGCAGCTTTTCGGGGAAATAGGCGTGATTGAACGAGGCGAGATCGAGGACGGGGTAGCCGAAGGTTTCGGAGCAGAACGCCGCGAGCGCCTTGTGGGTCAGGAGATTGCTGGCCAGCAGGGCGTCGATGAAGGGCGTTTTGTCGGTCTGGCATTGTTTCAGCAAAGCCTCGGCCTGCTGGGCGGACACGCGTCCGGCCTGCACCAATGCGCGGGCAAGTCCCGAAACGCCGGAAGCTGCCGCCTGACTGGGTAGAACTGCCGCCATACAGTATGGGTGAACCTAGAAAATGCACTCAAGTAACGTTAGATAATGCCTATAGGCATCTGATTTGTAAAGGTAATGTCATTGACTGTTACCTTGGCGGAACGCCTGCGCCGACGGGCGGTCGGTTCAGGCCGCCTGGCGTTCCTGGTCCGGGTCGTCCATCCTGATCAGTTTGACCACCTTGATGGCCTGGTTCTGCACCTGGATGATTTCAACCGCGCAGCCGGGCAGCTTCACGCCGACGCTGGCTTCCGGGATGTCGCGCAGCACCTCGAGCAGCAGGCCGTTCATGGTCTTGGGGCCGTCCACCGGCAGGTCGAGCTTGAGCTGCTTGTTGATGTCGCGCAGGGTGGTGGCGCCTTCCAGCAGGCATTCCCCATTCTTGTCCCAGCCGAAGCCTTCGGTGCGCGCGGTGCCTGGCATAGAGGTGGTGAATTCGCCGATCATTTCCTCGATGATGTCTTCCAGGGTCACCAGTCCCTGCACTTCGCCGTATTCATCGACGATGATGCCGAGCCGCTCGTGATTTTCCTGAAAATACTGGAGCTGGGTGAAGACGTCGGTGTCCTCGGGGATGAAGTACGGCGCGGTCAGCAGTTCGCGGAAATGCTCGACGGTCAGCTCATTCTGGTTCAGCAGGGACATGGCCTTGCGCACGTGCAGGATGCCGACGATGCGGTTGATCTCGCCCTCGTAGACGGGCAGCTTGTTGTGATAGCAGGTCGTGAGCTGGCCCTTGATTTCCTCGACCGGCACCGACAGGTTCAGCGCCTCGATCTGGGCGCGCGGCGTCATGACGTCTTCCACCGAGATCTTCTCGAGGTCGAAAAGATTCAGCAGGATGCTCTTGTGCTTCTGGGGGATGAAATTGCCGCCCTCGAGCACCATGGAGCGCAGCTCTTCCGGAGACAGGCGCTGCTCATGGCCGGAATGGCCGGTCTTGATGAACAGGATGCGCAGGAAGGCGGAAACGAAGAGGTTGACGAACCAGATCACCGGCTTCGCCAGCGACATCAGGGGCTTGAGGATGAAGCTGATGATGACCGACAGCCGTTCCGGGTAGGTCGCGCCGATGACCTTCGGCGAGATTTCCGCGAACACGATCAGCAGGAAGGCCACGACCGCCGTGGCGATGGTGATGATGGTTTCCTCGTTGCCGAACATCGAGATCGCGATGGCGGTCACCAGCGCCGTGGCAAGCGCATTGAGCAGGGTGTTGACGATGAGGATGAGGGACAGGAGCTTGTCCGTGCGGCCCAGGAGCCAGAGCGACGTGGCGGCTCCCTTGTTGCCGCGCTGGGCGAGATGCCGCAGCTTGTGCCGGTTGGCCGCCATCAGCGCCGTCTCGGCCATCGCAAAAAACGCGGAAAGGAAAATCAGGAAGAAGAGCGCGAGAATTTGCGCCCATAAGGGTACGGCATCCAAAGGGTCACCGCAGAATGATTTGCATAGATGATGCAATAATGGTCGGGGTGAGAGGATTCGAACCTCCGGCCTCTACGTCCCGAACGTAGCGCTCTACCAGGCTAAGCTACACCCCGAATTTCAAGCCGATGGAACCCGCTTGCGCTCAATGATTCCGGTCGACTGCGAAAGCGCACAATTGTAGCAGAGAATCCTTGAAATCACCAGCTGGTAGGCCCTGGATTGCATTCGCTGCCTGCTGAGCATTTTTTTCAGCCTCGCGGCGCGTGTAGTCGAGGGCACCGGACCCGGTGATCGCGCTGAGTATCTCGTCGAAATGCTGCTCGTCGCCGGTTTCGATGCAGGCGCGCACGAGTTCGCGCTGCCCTGGCGTGCCGTGCTGCATCAGGTAGATGAGCGGCAACGTCGGCTTGCCTTCCCGCAAATCGTCGCCGACGTTCTTGCCGATGTCGGAGGCGTTGCCGGAATAGTCGAGTACGTCGTCGATGAGCTGGAACGCCGTGCCCAGCGAGCGGCCGTATTCGGCGGCGGCGTCGATTACGGGGTCGGACGCGCCGGCGATGAGCGCCCCGAGCTGGGTGGCGGCTTCGAACAGCTTGGCTGTCTTGGAGCGTATCACCTGGAGGTAGCGCTCTTCCGTGACGTCGGGGTCATGCATGTTGAGCAGCTGCAGCACCTCGCCTTCGGCGATGACGTTGGTGGCGTCGGCGAGGATCTGCATCACCCGCATGTTCCCGACGTTCACCATCATCTGGAACGCCCGGGAGTAGACGAAGTCGCCGACCAGCACCGAGGCGGCGTTGCCGAACAGCGCGTTGGCGGTCTTGCGTCCGCGCCGCAGGGAAGATTCATCAACCACGTCGTCGTGCAGCAGGGTGGCGGTATGGATGAATTCCACCACCGCGGCGAGGTCGTGGTGATGCGTGCCGCGATAGCCGTGGGCGTTGGCCATGAGCAGCACCAGCACCGGGCGGATGCGCTTGCCGCCGGCGCTGATGATGTATTCGGCGATCTGGTTGACGAGGGGGACCTCGGAATACAGCTGGCGGCGGATGACGTCGTTGACGGCATCCATGTCGGCTGAGATCGGCTGGATGATGGTGTTCTGGGTGGCTGGTTGACGTGCGGCAGACAAGATGGGACCCGCTGAATTCTTGAATTGCGTGAATTATACGACGACAACCGCCCGGACCACCCGGCCCGGCATGCCAAGAACACATGATTCTTGACTTCGGCCGAATCCTTCCCCAAGGCATACAGAAACCCTTTTGACCGCGGTGCTAAGTCTATGTATAATCACGGGTTTTCCCGATTCGGCCAGGCATTCTCAACCAGAAGCGGGAAAACAGAAGCGTGATTAACAATTTTTGATAGAGGTTTCACATGTACGCGGTCATAAAAACCGGCGGCAAACAGTATAAGGTTGCTGCTGGCGAAAAACTCAAAGTAGAACAGATACCGGCTGACATTGGTTCCGAAATCACCCTTGATCAAGTGCTCGCAGTGGGCGCTGGTGACACCATCAAGTTTGGTGCGCCGCTGGTCGAAGGTGCCAAGGTCCAGGCTACGGTAGTGGCGCACGGTCGCCACGACAAGGTACGAATTTTCAAGATGCGCCGCCGCAAGCACTACCAGAAGCGCCAGGGCCATCGCCAAAATTACACCGAACTGCAAATCGTCTCGATCAACGCTTAATTTTCGGCGATCGAACTAACCGGAAACCAAGGAGCTTCACATGGCACACAAAAAAGGCGGCGGCACTACGCGCAACGGCCGTGATTCCGAGTCGAAACGACTGGGCGTCAAGGTCTACGGCGGCCAGGCGATCAACGCCGGCGGCATCATCATTCGTCAGCGCGGCACCCGCGTCCATCCCGGCGAGAACGTCGGCATCGGCAAGGACCACACCCTGTTCGCCCTGATCGACGGCAAGGTGCAGTTCACGACCAAGGGCGCGTTGAAGCGCCACACCGTAATGGTGGTTCCTGCTTAATCTGCCCAGTCATTTCCGGGCAGTCAAGCAACGCAAGGAAAGGCTCTGCCGCTGGTGGGGCCTTTTTAATTTGTGGGCTATCCCCACTTGCGATTCACCTCTTTCAAATCAGCGGCCTTGCACATCAAGGCGGCATTCCTGACGGCAAATCATGAAGTTCATCGACGAAGCAAAAATCGAAGTCATTGCCGGCGACGGCGGCAACGGCGTTGCCTCGTTCTGCCGTGAGAAATTCCGGCCTTTCGGCGGCCCCGATGGCGGCGACGGCGGCAAGGGCGGCAGCATCTTTGCCGTGGCCGACCGCAACATCAACACCCTGGTCGATTACCGCTACGCCAAGCTGCACCGCGCCAAGGACGGCGAAAACGGCCGTGGGTCCGACTGCTATGGCAAGGGCGCGGAAGACGTCTTCCTGCGCATGCCGGTCGGCACACTGATCAGCGACCCCAATTCCGGCGAAATCATCGCCGACCTCACCGAGCACGAACAGGTCGTGCTGCTGGCAAAAGGCGGCGAGGGCGGCTGGGGCAACATCCATTTCAAGTCGTCCACCAATCGCGCGCCGCGCCAGAAAACCGATGGCAAGCCGGGCGAGCAGCGCGAGCTCAAGCTCGAGCTGAAGGTCCTGGCCGACGTCGGCCTGCTCGGCATGCCCAACGCCGGCAAGTCGACATTCATCACCGCCGTGTCCAATGCCCGTCCCAAGATCGCGGACTATCCCTTCACCACGCTGCATCCGAATCTCGGCGTGGTGCGCGTCAGCCACGAACGCAGCTTCGTCATCGCCGACATTCCCGGCCTGATCGAGGGCGCGGCCGAAGGCGCGGGCCTGGGCCACCAGTTCCTGCGGCATCTCCAGCGCACAACGCTGCTGCTGCACATCGTCGACCTAGCGCCCTTCGACGACGCGGTCGACCCGGTGAAGGAAGCCAAGGCCATCGTCAAGGAATTGAAGAAATACGACGAGGAACTGCATGCCAAGCCGCGCTGGCTGGTGCTCAACAAGCTGGACATGGTTCCCGGCGACGAACGCGCCAAGCGCGTCAAGGACTTCGTCAAGCGCTTTGCCTGGAAAGGCCCGGTCTTCGAAATCTCGGCGCTGACCCGCGACGGCTGCGAAGACCTGATCAATGCGATCTACGAATTCATCGCCGAGCAGCGCCAGAAGGAGCATCGCGCGGCGGAAACCCGGGTGGTGGAAGAGGCGCGCAGCATTGCCTCGATCGAACCCGACGACCCGCGCTTCAAGAGCATCGAGTAAGCCAATAAGCCATCCGCGCGGATGGAGTAAGATCCGGGAAACGGGCCGTGCAGGAGGAGGTGCGGCCCCCGTTGGCAACAATGTCACCACGCCGCATGGCGCTCCCGCAGGGCGGCGGCAGAAGATCAGAACATGAATTCCGTCATCCAGAAAGCCAAGCGTCTCATCATCAAGGTCGGTTCCTCGCTCGTCACCAACGACGGCAAGGGGCTCGACACCACGGCAATCGCGAAATGGGCCGAGCAGATCGCCCAGTTGCGCGACATGGGCAAGGAAGTCGTCCTCGTCAGTTCCGGCGCGATCGCCGAAGGCATGCAGCGCCTCGGCTTCGACAAGCGGCCGACTGGCATCCATGAGTTGCAGGCCTGCGCGGCCGTCGGCCAGATGGGCCTCGCGCAGATCTACGAAACCAGCTTCCGCCGCCACAGCATCGGCACGGCGCAGGTATTGCTCACCCACGCCGACCTCGCCGACCGCGAACGTTACCTGAATGCCCGTTCTACCCTGTTCACCCTGCTGCGCTTCGGCGTGGTTCCCATCATCAACGAGAACGATACCGTGGTCACCGACGAGATCAAGTTCGGCGACAACGACACGCTCGGGGCGCTGGTCGCCAACCTCATCGAAGGCGACGCGCTGATCATCCTCACCGACCAGAAAGGCTTGTACACCGCGGATCCGCGCAGCAATCCGCAGGCGGAATTCGTGCATGAAGCCAAGGCGGGCGATCCGTCGCTGGAAGCGATGGCCGGTGGCGCCGGAACCGGCATCGGACGCGGCGGCATGCTGACCAAGATCCTCGCCGCGCGCCGCGCGGCCGCATCGGGCGCCCATACCGTCATTGCCTGGGGCAGGGAGGATCGGGTGCTTACCCGGCTTGCATCCGGCGAAGCCATCGGCACCCAGCTCGTGGCGCAGACGGCGCACCTGACGGCGCGCAAGCAATGGATGGCCGATCATCTGCAGACGGCGGGCAAGGTCGTGCTGGACGCGGGCGCCGTGCAAAAGCTCACGGCGGAAGGCAAGTCGCTCCTGCCAATCGGCGTCATCGAGGTAAGCGGGGATTTCGGCCGCGGCGACGTCATCACCTGCACCGACCAGGCGGGCCGCCCCGTTGCGCGCGGCATCAGCAACTATGCCAGCTCGGAAGCCCGGCGCATCATGCGCAAGCCGTCCGCCGAGATCGAGTCCATCCTTGGTTTCGTGGAAGAGCCGGAACTCATTCACCGCGACAACATGGTGTTGATCTGAAGTGAAAAGTGAAGCGCGCGCCGGGCCGGCCGGCGCGGCCGGCTTGAATCACTGTCCGCGCTGCGGCGACAGCGTGCGCTGGTAGCGCAGTCGCTCCAGCATGTCCTTGGCCGATCCGGCCACCGTCTTCGAATCGCAGAAATAATCCCTGAACAAGGCATCCTGCTGGCGGTTCACCGCATGCCCGTCGATCTTTTCCCACTGGTCGCGGCGCGAGCGGGACCAGCCGCCGTCCGGGCGTCCGAAAGCGTAAAACTTGCGCTCGTAGGTGGCGCAGCGTATGCCTTCGTAGCTGACGTTGCGGGCGCCGCCCTCGCTGGTGACCACGATCGTGTAGCGGACCACGCCGTCCTGGCCGACGCTGATCGACTCCGCGTCGACCGCGAATTTTTGCGTCGCTGTCGGGCTGACGTAGAAGGGCAGGAGCTGGCGGTCCTGCGGCGGACCCGGCAGCTGCACGGCGATTTCCTGCCACGGGCGGTTTTGATCGTCGAAGTCTTCCTCGAAGCGGGAGGATTGCGCCGCAGCGCCGCTTGATGCGGCGGACGCGGCAAGAGCAAGAATGAAAAGGGCCATCGCCGAAGCGGCGGCCGGCAGGCGATCGATCATGAAGCGGCTTATTCCTTGTTGTTGGTCTTGACCACGATCAGTTCGGGCGCGGCCTCGGCGGCATCCACGGCCTGGCGCGTGGACGCATGATGTTGCCGGAGATAGCGGGCGCCATGGCGATGCGGGCTTTGTCCGGACGAGCGGTTCAGGAAACGCGACAGTTCCTGCAGCGCCTTCTGGTAAACCTCGCGCTTGAACTCGATCACCACGTCGAGCGGCACCCAGTAGTCGTGCCAGCGCCACGCGTCGAATTCGGGATGGTCGGTTCCGCGCAGGTTGATGTCGCAATCGCGGCCGGTCATCCTGAGCAGGAACCAGATCTGCTTCTGGCCGCGATAATGACCCCGGATCTCGCGCTTGATGAAGCGGTCCGGCACCTCGTATCGCAGCCAGTCGCGGGTACGTCCGATGATCTTGACGTGCTCCGGCTTCAGGCCGACTTCTTCCTCCAGTTCGCGGTACATCGCCTGCTCCGGCGTTTCGCCGAACTTGATGCCGCCTTGCGGAAATTGCCACGAATGCTCGCGTACGCGTTTTCCCCACCAGACCTCGTTGTGCGAGTTCAGCAGGATGATGCCGACGTTCGGGCGAAAGCCTTCACGGTCCAGCATGTTGCACCTCAAAACTTTCTGCGGCTAGATCATCCTCATCGTTACAGATGTTGCACGTGCGGGCAGTGGCGCGGAAAGGGCGGTTGCCGTCCCGCGCGCGCAGCATGAATCAAAAGTGTCGGTAATGGATGCATCAGCCAGCTAATCCTTTAAAATTGAGTCGATTATAACTCTCTCTTTTTAAAAAGAATTACCGCCATGCGCGCATCCCGATTTTTTATTTCTACGCTTAAAGAAGCCCCCTCCGATGCAGAAATCGTCAGCCACAAGCTGATGATGCGCGCGGGGATGATCAAACGTCTGGGTTCCGGCATCTATACCTACATGCCGATGGGCCTGCGGGTGATCCGCAAGGTGGAAAACATCATCCGCGAAGAAATGAACCGCGCCGGCGCCATCGAGCTGCTGATGCCGGTCGTGCAACCCGCCGAGCTGTGGCAGGAAACCAACCGCTGGGACAAGATGGGCCCGGAACTGATGCGCGTCAAGGATCGCCACGGCCGCGACTACGCCATCCAGCCGACCTCCGAGGAAGTCATCACCGACGTGGTGCGCAGCGACATCAAGTCGTACCGCCAGCTGCCGATCAACTTCTACCACATCCAGACCAAGTTCCGCGACGAGCGCCGCCCGCGCTTCGGCCTGATGCGCGGCCGCGAATTCACCATGAAGGATGCCTATTCCTTCGACCGCGACGTCGAGGGCATGCAGAAATCCTACAAGATCATGTACGACGCCTACGTGGCCATCTTCAACCGCTTCGGCCTGCAGTTCCGCGCGGTGGCGGCCGACAACGGCGCCATCGGAGGCTCCGGCTCGCATGAATTCCACGTCATCGCCGACACCGGCGAGGATGCGCTGGTCTACTCGCCCGAGTCCGACTACGCCGCCAACATGGAAGCCGCCGAGGCTGTCGCCCTGGGCAACCGCGGACCCGCCGCCGAGCCGCTGACCAAGACGCCCACGCCGGGCAAGGCCAAGTGCGAGCACGTCGCCGAGCTGCTGAACCTGCCGCTGGAACGCACCATCAAGTCCATCGTGCTGGCGGTCGACAAGGAAGGCGCGGAGACCGAGATCTGGCTGCTCATGCTGCGCGGCGACCACAGCCTCAACGAGGTGAAGGCCGCCAAGATCCCCGGGCTGGGCGCCTTCCGCTTTGCCTCGGAAGCCGAGATCGTCGATGCCTTCGGCACGAAGCCGGGCTACCTGGGACCGGTCGGCACGAAGAAGCCGGTCAAGGTGGTGGCCGACCGCACGGTGGCCAACATGGCGGATTTCGTCTGCGGCGCCAACGAGGAAGACTTCCACTACACCGGCGTCAACTGGGGGCGCGACCTGCCCGAACCCCTCGTCGTCGACTTGCGCAACGTGGTGTCCGGCGACCCCTCCCCGGACGGCCGCGGCACCCTGGCTATCCAGCGCGGCATCGAAGTCGGCCACGTCTTCCAGCTCGGCACCCGCTACTCGGAAGACATGAAGGCCACCTACCTCGATGAAAACGGCAAGCCGCAGCTGATGCAGATGGGCTGCTACGGCATCGGCGTGACCCGCATCCTGGGCGCGGCAATCGAACAGAACTTCGACGACAAGGGCATCATCTGGCCGGCGGCGATCGCGCCGTTCGAGGTGGTGCTTTGCCCCATGGGCTACGACCGCAACGAGACCGTGAAGGCGGAAACCGACAAGCTTTACGGCGACCTGCAGGCGGCCGGCGTCGACGTGATCCTCGACGACCGCGGCGAACGCCCGGGCGTGATGTTCGCCGACTGGGAACTGATCGGCGTGCCGCATCGCGTCGTGATCGGCGACCGCGGCTTGAAGGAAGGCAAGCTGGAATACCAGGGCCGGCGGGATGCCGCTGCCACCGCCGTGAACGTCGGCGAGATGCCGGCCTTCCTCAAGTCCCGCCTGGCGGCCTGAGCTGGCTGGCATGCGGTTCTGGCAATCGATGCGGCGCGGGGCTTGCCTTGGCGTCGTCGCCGGGTCGCTGGCGATGTCGGCCTGGGCCGGCAACCAGAAGGAGGAGGCGCTCGCCGACAGCGTGCGCCTGGCGCTGGCGCGCGCGATCAACGATTCCCGTCCGCCCCGGGTGCAATACGTGCGCATCGAGGATCGCATCGCCTACCTGAGCTGGGTCGGAGAAATGGCCGACCGGCTCAGGCGCAAGCTGCCCGACTGGCAGGTCCGGCGGGAATTCGTCGAGACGGTCTGGTACGAGGCGAAGCGCGCCGGCCTCGATCCGTCGATGGTCCTGGGATTGATCCAGGTCGAATCAGGCTTCCGCAAGTACGCGGTGTCGCCGGTCGGCGCGCACGGCTACATGCAGGTGATGCCGTTCTGGACGCGGGTGATCGGCGATGGCGAGCGGTCCCGCCTGTTCAACATGCAGACCAACCTGCGCTATGGCTGCTCCATCCTGCGCATGTACATCGACATGGAAGGCGGCGACCTGTTTCTCGCGCTGGGGCGCTACAACGGCAGCCGCGGACAGAAGGAGTATCCGAACGCGGTGCTGTCCGCGTGGCGGCAATGGGAATTCAAGGGCTGATCTCCCTCGGAGGATGAGGCCGCCAACAAAAACGCCCGCGCGATGCGGGCGTTTTTGTTTGGCCTCTGGAAAGAGAGATTATTGCAGGTGGCCGGCGATGAGCTTGGTCATCTCGAACATGGACACTTGCTTCTTCCCGCCAAACACGGCTTTCAGCTTGTCGTCTGCATTGATCATGCGCTTGTTGGCGGCATCCTGCAGATTGTTCTTCTTGATGTAGTCCCAGACCTTCTTGGTGACTTCGGTGCGGGGCAGGGGGCTGGAACCGATCACGGCGCCCAGGGTTTCGGAAGGCGTCATGGGTTTCATGAATGCGGCATTCGGAGCGCGCGTGGTCTTGGCCGCGGTCTTCTTTGCTGCGGGCTTGGCGGCTGCCTTCTTGGCGGGAGCTGCGGCCTTCTTCGCCGGAGCCGCTGCCTTCTTCGCTGCCGGCTTTGCTGCTGCCTTCTTCGCAGGAGCCGCGGCCTTCTTCGCCGGAGCTGCCTTCTTTGCTGCGGGTTTGGCTGCCGCCTTCTTTGCAGGGGCTGCCTTCTTGGCGGCTGTCTTGGCCGCGGATTTCTTGGCTGTTGCCATCTTCAAGCCTCCTTCACGAAATGTGTTGGGAAATGCGCAATGTCACGCAACGCTAATAGTGGTGCGGTTTTTCGGGCGACGCAAGTGTTTTTTGATCGTTTTTGCACGTTTTCGCACGAGGGATGCGGCCCGATCGCCAGAGGAGAAAACGGCGTTGAGGCGGATTAAAGCGCATCCCGCGCGGAGCGTGCGCCTCCTTGGTGCATGAGGGGACGCGCGGCTGCGAGCCGCCGGTCCGCCCGAAGCGCGCCTTCCGGCAAGCGCCAATCCGCGCAGGGCCGCGCCACGACTGGGTGTTTGGGGAATGGAGGAGAAGGAAGAGGGGGAGGGAGCGGCGTGCCGCCGCATCCGCCGGGGAGAATCGTCCCCGCCCGGACATGGCGGGGACTGCGTGTCAGGTAACGATGAGGTCTATCGCATCCCGGGCATCATGCCCTTCATGCTGCGCATCATTTTCATCATGCCGCCGCCCTTGAGCTTCTTCATCATGGACTGCATCTGTTCGAACTGGGACAGCATGCGGTTCACTTCCTGCACCTGCACGCCGGCGCCGGTGGCGATGCGGCGCTTGCGCGACGCCTTGATCAGCTCCGGCTTGGCCCGCTCCTGCGGGGTCATCGCATTGATGATGCCTTCCATGCGGCGCACCTGCTTCTCGGCCTGGCCCATGTCGGCGCTGCCGGCCGCCTGCTGGAATTGCGCCGGCAGCTTGTCGAGCAGGCCGGAGAGTCCGCCCATCTTCTTCATCTGCGAGATCTGGGCCTTGAAGTCGTTCAGGTCGAACTTGCCGCCGCCCTTGATCTTGTCGGCGAGGTCTTTCGCGGCAGCAACGTCGACGCCCTTGCGCGCTTCCTCCACGAGGGCGAGGATGTCGCCCATGCCGAGGATGCGGTTGGCCATGCGGTTCGGGTCGAAGGCTTCGAGGCCATCGAGCTTCTCCGCCACGCCGGCGAACTTCACCGGCTTGCCGGTGATGTGGCGCACCGAGAGGGCGGCGCCGCCGCGCGAATCGCCGTCGAGCTTGGTCAGCACCACGCCCGTCAGGGGCAAGGCGTCATTGAAGGCCTTGGCGGTGTTGATCGCATCCTGGCCGAGCATCGCGTCGACCACGAACAGCGTCTCGATTGGCTTGACCGCGGCGTGCAGGGCGGCGATTTCCTGCATCATCGCTTCGTCGATGCCAAGCCGGCCGGCGGTATCGATGATCAGGACGTCGTGGTAATGCTTCTTCGCGTAGTCGACGGCGGCCAGGGCGATGTCCACCGGCTTGTCGTTGGCCGACGAGGGGAAGAAGTCGGCGCCGACCTGCTTGGTGACGGTCTCGAGCTGGCCGATCGCCGCCGGGCGGTAGACGTCGGCCGACACCGTCAGCACCTTCTTGCGCTTCTCTTCCTTCAGGTACTTGGCCAGCTTGCCGACGGTGGTGGTCTTGCCGGCGCCCTGCAGGCCGGCCATGAGGATGATCGCCGGCGGCTGGGTGGCGAAATTGAGTTCGTAGGCCTCGGGGCCGAGGTCCGCGCCCATGATGGCGGCGAGCTCGCGCTGCACCACGCCGACCAGCGCCTGGCCGGGCGTGAGAGAGGAAATGACTTCTTCGCCGAGGGCCTTTTCCTTCACCTTGGCAATGAATTCGCGTACCGCCGGCAGGGCGACGTCCGCCTCCAGCAGCGCGAGACGCACTTCACGCAGCATCTCGGCGGTGTTGGACTCGGTCAGGCGGGCTTCCCCGCGCATGGTTTTGACGACTTTGGCAAGCCGTTGGGTCAGGTTGTCGAGCATGGATGGACCGGTATCTAGAAGGAGGAGGGGCGCGGAGCGGGGGGGCGCCCGGAACAAGCCCCCATTCTACCCGATGTGCACCGGCGCTCCGGCCCGCGGGCACGCTCCGCCGGGACGGTGTCGGCAGGCAAGCCCGCCCGCCGGCCCGGCGCGTTTTCACCTTGTCCATTCCTGCTTCACGGCGGCCCGATTGCCGGTCGACATGGTGTAAACTCAGGGATCCGGCGTTTACCCTCGACCTCGATGTTCATCATCCTTTCCCTGCTCGCCGCTGCGCTCTACCTGGTGTCCGCCTGCCTGCCCCTCACGCAGCGCACGGCCAGCGCGGTCGCGACCGCCGTTGCCTGGCTGCTGCATGGCAGCGCGCTTGCCGCGGACATGGTCGGGAGCGACAGCCTGCGCATCGGCTTTGCCAGCGTGCTGTCGGCCACGCTCTGGATCTCGGTCGCGGCCTACTGGCTGGAAAACCGCAACCTCACCCTCGACGGCCTGCGCGTGCTGGTCCTGCCGAGCGCGGCGCTGGCCGCCTTGCTGCCGATGGCGTTCCCCGGCGTGCTGGTGCCGCTGCAGGGACAGACCGCCTTGTTTCCCTGGCATGTCGCGATCGCCATCCTCGCCTACAGCACCCTCACCATCGCCGCCTTCCACGCGGTGCTGATGGCGCTGCAGGAATCGCGGCTGCATTCGCCGCATGATTCATTGCGTTCCGCCGGCTGGCTCAACGCCGCCATCGACCGCCTGCCGGCCCTGCTCACCATGGAACGCCTGCTTTTCCGCCTGATCAGCTTCGGCTTCATCCTGCTGACGCTGACCGTCCTGTCCGGCATCGTGTTCTCTGAATATTTGTTCGGCAAGCCCATCAAGTGGGACCACAAGACGGTCTTCACGCTGCTGTCCTGGGTGCTCTTCGGGGCGCTGCTCGCGGGACGCTTCTGGCGCGGCTGGCGCGGCAAGCTGGCGCTGCGCTTCACCCTGACCGGATTCGCCACCCTGCTGCTGGCCTATGTCGGCACCCGGTTCGTCCTGGAAGTGGTGCTCCACAGGGGAATCGCATGAAGTTCGCGCTCTGGGCACTGTTCATCCTGCTGATCATCTGGATGATGCGCGGCAAAAAGGCGGTGCCGGGCAGGCGCGCCGCGCCCGGCGCCAATGCCATCGAAAGCATGGTGCAGTGCCGGCACTGCGGTGTGCACGTGCCGGTCTCCGAATCGGTGGCCGGACCCGGCGGCGCCTGCTTCTGCAGCGACGAGCACCGCCTCCGGCATGCCGGCTGAGCGCGCCCGCTCCACCCCGATCCGCTCATGAACGCACAACCAGCGCCGGGTACGCGGGAAACCTTCTGGCGTTCCCTGCAGACCTTCGCCGTCACCCGCGTCGCCATCGCCTTCGTCATCCTCGGCTATCTCTTCATCAACCTGCTGTGGGAGAAGGGCGCGGACATCCTCGCGGCGGATTGGCGAAACTGCCTGGTCTACCTGATCAGCGCGGCCGGCTTCGCCTTGCTTTCCGTCTACGCCAAGCGCCATTTCAAGTTGCAGCTGCTGGCGCAGATCGTGATCGACCTGCTTGCCATTTCGCTCTTGTACATCGACTCGGGCGGCGTGCGCAGCGGGATTGCCATCCTGTACCTCTTCCCGCTCGCCGGATCGGCCATCCTGCTGCCGATGGTGTCGGCCCTGTTCTTCGATGCCATGGTCACGCTGTTCATGCTCGGAGAAAGCGGCTACCAGCTGCTGCATTTCCTGCCGGACGCCTCGCTGTCGCGGGCGGGTCTGTACGGGGCGTCCTTCTTCGCGGCGAGTTTCGTCGTCAACCGCCTGGCCGCCAAGCTGATCCGCCAGGAAGAGCTCGCCGCCCAGCGCGGACGGGACCTGCTGATGCAGGAAGCCATCAACCGGCTGGTGATCGCCGACATGGGCGACGGCATCCTAGTGGTGAATCCGGCGGCGGAGGTGCTGGCCAGCAATCCGGCGGCCGCGCGCATGCTGGGGCTGGCCCTGCCGGAAAACGACGCCGCGATTCGCCTGACCGAGGCGCCGCTGCTCGCGCCGATCGCCGAGGCCTTCCAGCGCTGGTCGAGCGAGCGCACCCAGGCGTCGGCGTCGGGCTACGTGATGCTCAAGGCCGACGAAGATGCCGGCCCGGACGTCGAGGAGCGCCACGTCGTGGCTCACCTGAAGCTGCGCTTCGTGCCGGTGGACACCGGCGAGCCCGGCGCGGAACGTACCGTCATCTTCGTGCAGGACGTCACCGAGATCGAGAACCGCGCCCAGCAGCTGAAGCTCGCCTCCATGGGACGGCTGACGGCGAGCATCGCGCACGAGGTGCGCAATCCCTTGTCCGCCATCGGCCATGCGGCTTCCCTCTTGAAGGAAGATGCCACCGAGCGCACGCAGGTCCGCCTGCTCGACATCGTCGGCGACAACGTGGTGCGCCTGAACCGCATGATCGAAGACATCCTGAAGCTGTCGCGCAAGGCGCATGCCAATGCCGAACCGCTCCAGCTCGAACCCTTCCTGCGGGAACTGCTGGAAGAATTCACCGGCACCCACCAGGTCGCACCGGCAAGGATCGCCTTGCAGGTGGCGGCCGGACAGGCGGCGCGCTTCGATCCCCTGCATCTGCGCGAGGTGGTAGTCAACCTGCTGTCCAACGCCCTGCGCTACGCCAGCGGCCGCGACGGTTCCATCCAGCTGCTGGTGCAGGCGCCCAAGCCGGGGATGCTCGAACTGCACGTCCGCGACGACGGGCCGGCCATCACGCCGGCGGTGCGCGCCCACCTGTTCGAACCGTTCTACACCACGTCCAGCAAGGGCACCGGCCTGGGACTGTACGTGGCGCGGGAATTGTGTCTCAATAATGGCGCGATGCTGGACTATGAATACCGCGCCGATCCGGCGGCCGGCGGCGCCCGCAGCGGCCGCTTCGTCATCAGCTTCGCGGCAACCGAGCAATCCTGATTCACGACATCACTGACCCGCCATGACCGCCCCAAGAATCCTGGTTGTCGACGACGAAGCCGACCTGAGGGAACTGCTGGAAATCACGCTCCTGAAGATGGGGCTCGACGTCGACTGCGCGGCATCCGTCGGGGCGGCGCGCGACTGCCTCGCGGCGCGCGAGTACGACCTGGTCCTCACCGACATGCGGCTGCCGGACGGCATGGGCATCGAGCTCGTGCGCGAGGTGAATGCAGCGCAGCGCAACACGCCGATCGCGGTGATCACCGCCTACGGCAGCGCCGACAACGCGGTTGCCGCCCTGAAAGCCGGCGCCTTCGACTACCTGTCCAAGCCGGTCGGACTCGACCAGCTCCGCCTGATGGTGCAGTCCGCGCTGCGCATCCAGCGGCCGGCGCCGGATTCTTCCCAGCCGAGCGTGCAGGCCGGGAGGCCGGTGCCTCGCCTCATCGGCGAATCCGCAGCCATGCGCGATCTCCGCGCGCAGATCGCCCGCCTGGCGCGCAGCATGGCCCCGGTGGCGATCACCGGCGAGTCGGGCAGCGGCAAGGAACTCGCCGCCCGCGACATTCATGCCCACAGCGCCCGCGCCGACAAGCCCTTCATTGCCGTCAACTGCGGCGCGATTCCCGAGGCGCTGATGGAGGCCGAATTCTTCGGTTACCGGAAAGGCGCGTTCACCGGCGCGAGCGATGACCGCGACGGCTTCTTCCAGGCCGCCAACGGCGGAACGCTCCTGCTCGACGAGGTGGCCGACCTGCCGCTGCCCATGCAGGTGAAGCTGCTGCGCGCGATCCAGGAACGGCGGGTGCGCAAGGTGGGCGCCACGGTGGAAGAACCGGTCGACGTGCGCCTGGTCAGCGCGACCCACCAGAATCTCGCCGAATGCGTCGAGAAGGGCCGCTTCCGCCAGGATCTGTATTACCGCCTGAACGTGATCGAGCTTCGCCTGCCGCCCCTGCGCGAGCGGCGCGACGACATCGGCCTGCTCAGCCGCGCGCTGCTCGACAAGCTCTCGCCGCCGGGACAGCGGGCGGAACTGACGCCGACGGCCGAGCAGGCGCTGCAATCCTATTCCTTCCCCGGCAACGTGCGCGAGCTGGAAAACATCCTCGAGCGCGCGCTCGCCTTTGCCGCGGACGGCCTGATCGACGTCCCCGACCTCGCGCTCAAGCCGGTGGCGCCCGGCCTTGCAGACGCTCAGCCGGCGGTGCCTTCCCACGCGCCTGAGCCGGCAACGGCGGTGCCGGTCACTCCTGCAGCAGCCGGGCCGGTGACGGCGGCATCGACATCGCCGGCAGCGCCAGCGCAAGCGACAGCCGAGGAGGTCAGTCCCGCCGCCACGGCATGTTTCACGGATTTTCTCGATCGCGTCGAACGCGAGATGCTCGCCGCCGCGCTGTCCACCGGCAGCCGGGAAGACGCGGCGCGCGCTCTCGGGCTGACGCCGCGCCAGCTTGCCTTCCGCCTGCGTCGCCTGAAGCTCGCGGACTAGGCGGGAGCCGATGCAAACCGCCATCGTCAACGGGCCTTGAGTTCCAGCATGTGTTCCAGCATGTCGTTCTCGCGGCTCCCGATGGCATTCCCGCCTGCGCGGGAAGGACAGGTACGAGCGAAGGCCCAGCCACTTTAGGACCAACCATGCATCACATTCCCGACTTCCAGATCGACGCCAACGGCTGGTGCCTCCAGGCCGAGAAACTGCCATCGCCGAACTTCGATCCCCGTGCGCCGGGCATGGCGATCGACCTGCTCGTCATTCACAACATCAGCCTGCCGCCATCGCAGTTCGGCGGTCCCGAGATCGCCAACCTGTTTACTAATACACTGGACTGCGACGCGCATCCCTATTTCGATCAGTTGCGCGAGCTGCGCGTCTCCGCGCACTTCCTGGTCCGGCGCGATGGCCACCTCATGCAGTTCGTCTCGGCGAACGACCGGGCGTGGCATGCGGGCGTGTCGAACCATTGCGGGCGCGAGCGCTGCAATGATTTTTCAGTCGGCGTCGAACTCGAAGGGACCGACTTCGACCCCTTCGAACCGGCGCAGTACACCGTGCTCGGCGCACTCACGCGCGCCCTCGTTGCACGCTACCCGATCGTTGCCGTGGCAGGGCATGAACACATCGCCCCCGGCCGCAAGACCGACCCCGGACCGCATTTCGACTGGGCACATTTCCGCAAGTCATTGATTCAAAACAACGCCCCCGGCTCCTCTTCGTCCGGGACCGTTTCAAGCCTCATTTTTCCTCACATTTGAACACGCTTGTCAACTGAGGTTGATCATAAAAAAGCTGTTGCAAACCCGACTAGCTCTCCACTAGAATTAGTTCAGATCGCGCGACAAACCACTACATATAGTGGTGCGCGATTTTCCCTTTGAGGGTTTAGCTTGACGGAAATAGACGTGATTCTCCTCAAAAATCGTGCATTTTGAAGGGAACCTCTCGAAGCCGCGAGCGCGGAGGGCAGCAAGGTCCCGTGCCTCATCCGATCCGTCCCGCAGGCCGCGCCGAGCGCGCCAGGATGGAGACGAGGCAGGACGCAGGAGAGGGCGTCCTTCGGCAGGGCAAATCAAGGAAAGCGAACCGGGCCACGAGCAGGGTTCGTCATTCATAACCACAAGCAGCGAAGCTGCGGTCAACAAGTCTTAGGAGGCTAGATTGCAATCACCTCAGGAACTCTCTTTGAACAACCCCGGCCAGATCGGCGCCATCACGCCGCGCGCCGAGGCATCCGCCTCGACCACCACCGGGATGACGGTCGGCCTCTCCGACTACAAGGTCATCCGCCGCAACGGCGCAGTGGTGAACTTTGAGCCGTCGAAGATTTCCATCGCCATGACCAAGGCATTCCTCGCGGTCAACGGCGGCCAGGGCGCCGCCTCCGCGCGCGTGCGCGAATTGGTCGAGCAGCTGACCGCGGGCGTGGTGGGCGCGCTGATGCGCCGCCAGCCGGCCGGCGGCACCTTCCATATCGAAGACGTGCAGGACCAGGTCGAGCTCGCCCTGATGCGCTCCGGCGAACACGACGTAGCACGCGCCTACGTGCTCTACCGCGCCAAGCGCATGGAAGAGCGCGCGCAGCAGGCCGCCTCCCGCCAGGTCGATGCCCCCCAGCTGCACGTGAACGACAACGGCCAGCTCCGCCTGCTCGACATCGAGCAGGTGCGCGCCCTCATCACCGCCGCCTGCGTCGGCCTCGAGAAGCATGTCGACGCCGAAGCCATCCTGACCGAAACCGTCAAGAACCTGTACGACGGCGTGCCGGTCGACGAGCTGCACAAGTCTGTGATCCTCGCCGCGCGCGCGCTCATGGAAAAGGATCCGGCCTATTCCAAGGTCACCGCCCGCCTGCTGATGCACACCATCCGCAAGGAAGTGTTCGGCACCGAAGTCGCCCAGGCCGAGGCGCGCCAGCACTACATCGATTATTTCCCGCGCTTCATCAAGAAGGGCATCGAGGCCGACCTGCTCGACCCCAAGCTGGCCCAGTTCGACCTGGAGAAGCTGGGCGAGGCCCTCGTGCCCGAGCGCGACCTGCAGTTCGGCTACCTCGGCCTGCAGACCCTGTATGACCGCTACTTCCTGCACATCGACGGCACCCGCATCGAGATGCCGCAGGCTTTCTACATGCGCGTGGCCATGGGCCTGGCGCTCAACGAGATCAACCGCGAAGCCCGCGCCATCGAGTTCTACAACCTGCTGTCGTCCTTCGACTTCATGAGCTCGACGCCGACGCTGTTCAACTCCGGCACCCAGCGTTCCCAGCTCTCGTCCTGCTACCTGACCACGGTCTCCGATGACCTCGATGGCATCTACGAGGCGATCAAGGAAAACGCCCTGCTGGCGAAGTTCGCCGGCGGCCTGGGCAACGACTGGACCCCGGTGCGCGCGCTTGGCGCCCACATCAAGGGCACGAACGGCAAGTCACAGGGCGTGGTGCCCTTCCTGAAGGTGGTCAACGATACCGCCGTCGCGGTCAATCAGGGCGGCAAGCGCAAGGGCGCGGTCTGTGCCTACCTGGAAACCTGGCACATGGACATCGAGGAATTCCTCGACCTGCGCAAGAACACCGGCGACGACCGCCGCCGCACCCACGACATGAACACCGCGAACTGGATTCCCGACCTGTTCATGAAGCGCGTGATGGAAAAGGGCGAGTGGACCCTGTTCTCGCCGTCCGACGTGCCCGACCTGCACGACAAGTTCGGCCGCGCCTTCGAGGAAGCCTACACAGGCTACGAAGCCCGCGCCGCCCGCGGCGAGCTCAAGCTGTTCAAGAAAGTGCAGGCCATGGACCTGTGGCGCAAGATGCTGTCCATGCTGTTCGAGACTGGCCATCCCTGGATCACCTTCAAGGATCCCTGCAACATCCGTTCTCCGCAGCAGCACGTCGGCGTCGTCCACAGCTCCAACCTGTGCACCGAGATCACGCTCAACACCAATGACTCGGAGATCGCGGTCTGCAACCTCGGCTCGGTCAACCTGCCGGCCCACATGAAGGACGGCAAGCTCGACCACGCCAAGCTGCAAAAGACCATCCGCACCGCGATGCGCATGCTGGACAACGTGATCGACATCAACTATTACGCCGTCAAGAAGGCCCGCGACTCCAACCTGCGCCACCGTCCGGTCGGCATGGGCATCATGGGCTTCCAGGACTGCCTGCACATGATGCGCGTGCCCTACGCCTCGATGGAAGCGGTGGAATTCGCCGACCGTTCCATGGAAGCGGTCTGCTACTACGCCTACTGGGCCTCGACCGAGCTGGCCGAGGAACGCGGCCGCTACAGCTCCTACAAGGGTTCGCTGTGGGACCGCGGCATTCTGCCCCAGGATTCCCTGCGCCTGCTGGCCGAGGAGCGCGGCGGCTACCTGGAAGTCGACGCCTCCGAGTCCATGGACTGGGCTTCGCTGCGCGACCGCATCAAGAGCCACGGCATGCGCAACTCGAACTGCGTGGCGATCGCGCCGACGGCGACGATCTCCAACATCATCGACGTCTCCGCCTGCATCGAGCCGACCTACCAGAACCTCTACGTGAAGTCGAACCTGTCGGGCGAATTTACGGAAATCAACGAGCACCTGGTGCGCGACCTGAAGGCCCGCGGCCTGTGGGACGAAGTGATGGTCGCCGACCTGAAGTACTTCGACGGCAGCCTGGCGAAGATCGACCGCATCCCGCAGGACCTGCGCGAACTCTACGCCACCGCCTTCGAGGTCGAGCCGAAGTGGCTGGTCGAAGCCGCGTCGCGCCGCCAGAAGTGGATTGACCAGGCGCAATCGCTCAACATCTACATGGCCGGCGCCTCGGGCAAGAAGCTCGACGAGACCTACAAGCTGGCCTGGCTGCGCGGCCTGAAGACCACCTACTACCTGCGCACCATCGGCGCGACGCATGCCGAGAAGTCGACCACCAAGGCCGGCGCCCTCAACGCGGTCTCCGCCAATGCGATGAACGTTGCCGCCGCCAGCGCAGCGTCGCCGGTGGCAGCGATGCCCGCCGCCGAAGAGCCGGCCGGACCGGCCTGCATGCTCCGTCCGGGCGATCCGGGCTTCGATGAATGCGAAGCCTGCCAATAAGAAGATGAGCACTGAGCTATCGCAGCGATTTCCGCTGCGATAGCGCGTACAGTGCATGACGACAACGACAAGCAATAAAGGAAGACCGATATGCTCAGCTGGGACGACGATGTGACTCCTGCCGCGAAACCCGCACCGATGCCTCAACCGGGAATCGCTCCCGCCATGCCTGCGGGCCGTTCCCTCCACGCACAATTCGGCGACATGGGCCTCAAGGCGGCTACCGCTTCCGCGAATGCCGCCGCAGCAGACGAGGGCGGCGAAGCGCGCCGCGTGAACGTCGCCGACAAGCGCATCATCAACGGCCAGACCGACGTCAACCAGCTCGTGCCCTTCAAGTACAAGTGGGCCTGGGACAAATACCTCGCCGGCTGCGCCAACCACTGGATGCCGCAGGAAATCAACATGCAGCGCGACATCGAGCTGTGGAAGAATCCCAACGGCCTGACCGAGGACGAGCGCCGCCTCATCAAGCGCAACCTCGGCTTCTTCGTCACCGCCGATTCGCTCGCCGCCAACAACATCGTGCTCGGCACCTATCGCCACATCACCGCGCCGGAGTGCCGCCAGTACCTGCTGCGCCAGGCCTTCGAGGAAGCGATCCACACCCACGCCTACCAGTACATCGTGGAGTCGCTCGGCCTGGACGAGGGAGAGATCTTCAACGCGTACCACGAGGTCGCTTCCATCCGCGACAAGGACGAGTTCCTCATCCCCTTCATCGACGTGCTGACCAATCCCGAGTTCAAGACCGGCACGATGGAAGCGGACCAGACGCTGCTGCGTTCGCTGATCGTGTTTGCATGCCTGATGGAAGGTTTGTTCTTCTACGTCGGCTTCACGCAGATCCTCGCGCTGGGCCGCCAGAACAAGATGATGGGCGCGGCCGAGCAGTACCAGTACATCCTGCGCGACGAGTCCATGCACTGCAATTTCGGGATCGATCTCATCAACACGATCAAGCTCGAGAACCCGCATCTGTGGACCGCCGAATTCCGCGAAGAGATTAAATCGTTGTTTTTGCGTGCGGTAGAGTTGGAATATCGTTATGCAGAAGATACAATGCCGCGTGGAGTACTCGGATTGAATGCGCCGATGTTCAAAGGCTACCTGCGATTCATCGCTAACCGCCGCGCGCAGCAGATCGGTCTCGAGCCGCTGTTCCCCCAGGAAGAAAATCCCTTCCCGTGGATGAGCGAAATGATCGATCTGAAAAAAGAACGCAACTTCTTCGAGACTCGCGTGATCGAATACCAGACCGGCGGCGCATTGAGCTGGGACTGAAGCAGGAACGATCAAGTAGATGGATGGCTTCAGGTGCCTCGAGCCCGGCGATCCAAAAGCGAATCAAACAGCGGCATGCGCGTGGCGAACATCGCGACGCATGCCAGGTGAAGATGGAGAGACAGGCGGTTCGCCACTCATCCAGAAGCGGACCAGGCGACCAGCCAGTCACCCGCCGACACGATGCGAAAGACCGTAACACTGAAGGTTGAACACCCAAGTTAATGGACAGTAGACGAACGTACAGATCATCACTGTTGTTGCTGCCGAACCCGACAAAGTCGGGCAAGGCAGCGTATTCCCTGAAAAACCTGTTGGTTTTTGGGAAACTGCATTCCGACGCCGGCATTGTTGCCGGCGTTTTTTTTGGCTGCGGAAATCGCGCTGCCGCTTGAGCGCGCGACAAACGACCTCCGTCACTCCCGGCGCGCGCCATGCCCGCGCCGGCGTGATCCGAACAAGAGAGGCGCAGCCAGATGAGGCTGAAGTGCTGCATGAAGAGGTGATGCAGCAGTTCAGCTGGTGCCGTATTCATTAGCGCAAGCAGAAGCTTGCTTGCGCCGATGAATAATCCGCCTGAGTCATCGCGATGGCCCATGCGGGTTTCCAACCTCGTAGTTTTGAACTTTCTCATCACGTGAAGGAGAAACAAATGGCAACAGCAAAGAAAGCAGCTGCTAAGAAGGCAGCTCCGGCGAAGAAGGCCGCCGCTGCGAAGAAGGAAGCGGCACCGAAGAAGGCAGCCGCCGCCAAGAAGGCAGCTCCGGCGAAGAAGGCCGCCAAGCCGGCAGCCAAGAAAGCCGCAGCTCCGAAGAAGGCAGCCGCCAAGAAGACCGTCGCCAAGAAAGCTGCAGCTCCGAAGAAGGCAGCCGCCAAGAAGACCGTCGCCAAGAAAGCCGCAGCTCCGAAGAAGGCAGCCGCCAAGAAGACCGTCGCCAAGAAAGCTGCAGCTCCGAAGAAGGCAGCCGCCAAGAAGACCGTCGCCAAGAAAGCTGCAGCTCCGAAGAAGGCAGCCGCCAAGAAGACCGTCGCCAAGAAAGCTGCAGCTCCGAAGAAGGCAGCCGCCAAGAAGGCTGCAGCTCCTAAGAAGGCCTCTGCCAAGAAAGCAGCAGCCCCCAAGAAAGCTGCAGCTCCGAAGAAGGCTGCCGCTCCCAAGAAGGCCAGCGCCAAGAAGGCAGCATCCAAGCCTGCCGCTGCTGCAGCCGCTGCGCCTGCCGCTGCCGCCTCTTCGCCTGCCCCTGCTGTCAAGACCGTGCTGAACCCGGCAGCGGCCTGGCCGTTTCCGACCGGCAGCCGTCCGTAAGCAGTCGCCAGTCAACCTGGCTTGGACGCCTGATTAAACTCAGGCAAAATGCCCGTTGTGCGAATCGCTCGCGCAACGGGCATTTCTTTTGGAGATTGGATAGTGCTGACCAGCATACTTACCTTGATTATCGATACCGTGGCAGCGGTCCTGGGCGGCGTGCTTCTGCTGCGATTCTGGATGCAGGTCGTCCGCGTCCGGCCGCCGTCCTCCATCGGGCAGTTCACCTTCCAGCTCACCGACTGGCTGGTGAAGCCCCTGCGCCGCATCCTCCCCGGCATCGCCGGCTACGACTGGGCCAGCATGATCGGCGCCATCCTGGTCATCGTTGCCGCCGTATCGCTCGACCTCGCCCTGCTGTCCGGATTCAACGTGCACCATCTCGTGGTGCTCTCGCTGCTGCGCTTCTTCGAATGGGTGATCTACGGCTTCATCGGCTTCATCATCATCGAAGTCATCTTCAGCTGGGTCAATCCGAATGCGCCGCTCGCGCCCTTCGTCCATGCGCTTAACGATCCGCTGATGCGGCCGGTCCGCCGGATCATTCCCCTGGTCGGCAACATCGACCTGAGCCCCCTGGTGGTGCTCCTGCTGCTGCAGATCGGCCTGCAGGTCATCCGTTCCATCATCCTGTCCCTGGCATGAACCATCCATGGTGCGGCGTCCTGCCGCACGGCCTGCGCCTGACGGTGCAGGTGGCGCCCAACGCCCGGCGCAGCGAGGCAATGGGCCTGGTGCAGGACGCGATCAAGATCCGGCTGCAGGCGCAGCCGATCGAGGGCCGCGCCAACGATGCCTTGCTGCGCTTCCTCGCCGACACCCTGCAGGTGCCGCGCAGCGCGATCACGATCACCCACGGCCAGTCCAGCCGGCGCAAGACCGTCGACGTGCGTTCGACATCGCTGAGCGCGGAGCAGGCTGCCCACATGCTGGGCATCAACCTGGAAGGGTAGGAGGAAGGCGGGTCAGCGCGTGACGCGCGCGATGCCTTGGGAAGTGACGATCCTCACGGGTTCGCCGATGCGGAAGGTGTCGCCCGGTTCGGTGCGGTAGTTGCGTTCCTCGCCGCTGTCGAGGCGGACGGTGACCTCGGTGGCGGTGTTCTGGACCCGGTCCTGCTCGACCCGCTGCCCCGCCACGCCGCCGGCGAGCGCGCCGCCCACGCTGGCAACCGCGCTGCCGGTGCCGCCGCCGATCTGGCTGCCCGCGATGCCGCCGAGGATGCCGCCCACCACCGATCCCAGCCCGGAGCCGCCGCCGCGCACCGTCACGTCGCGCACGTCGGTGACGACGCCGCCCTGCACCAGCGTCGCCCCCTGCGTCGACATGGTGACGCCCTGCGCGGGCGCTTGGGCAGCTTGCTGGCTGGCGCAGGCGGCGAGCAGGGAAGAGGCGAGCGTCATGATCAGGAACCGGTTGCGCATGGCGGGCTGTGGATCAGTGAATCAGATGGATCAGGTTTATAGACGATAACCGAAAGCCTTCTGGAAGCGGTCCTCGATCTCGGCGCGGGCCGGCGCATGATTCTGCGCTCCCTGGTGCGCGATCTTGATCGAACCCATCAGGCTGGACAGCCGGCCGGTGGTTTCCCAGTCCATGCCGGTGGTCAGGCCGTGGAGCAGGCCGGCGCGGAAGGCGTCGCCGCAACCGGTCGGGTCGACCACGCGGTCGGCCGGCACGCAGGGAATCTGCAGCGTCTTGCCGCCGGTGAAAATGTCGGCGCCCTGTTCGCCGCGGGTCACGATCAGCGCCGACACGCGCTGCGCGATCTGCGCGAGGCTCAACCCGGTGCGCTGGGTCAACAATTCCGCTTCATAATCATTGACCGCCACGTATGTCGCGAGTTCAATGAAGTGCTCCAGCTCCGTGCCGTTGAACATCGGCAGGCCCTGGCCCGGATCGAAGATGAACGGCACCTTCAGCCTGGCGCAATCCTCTGCGTGCTGCAGCATGCCGTCCCGGCCGTCGGGCGCGACGATCGCCAGCTTGACCGGCCCAGCGTCGGCGATCTTGTTCTCATGGGAGTAGGTCATCGCGCCCGGATGGAAGGCGGTGATCTGGTTGTTGCCCGCGTCGGTGGTGATGAAAGCCTGCGCGGTGTACGAGTCGTCCATCGTGCGGATGCAGCGGCGCGAAATGCCCAGCCGGTCCAGGCGCTCGAAGTAGGGCGCGCCATCCATGCCGATCGTCGCCATGATGAGCGGATCCCCGTCCAGCAGCTTCAGGTTGTAGGCGATGTTGCCCGCGCAGCCGCCAAACTCCCGGCGGATTTCCGGCACCAGGAAAGCGACATTGATCTTGTGCAGCTGGTCGGCCAGCAGGGCTTCGGAAAAGCGCCCCTGAAACAGCATGATGGTATCGAACGCGATGGAGCCGCAAATAAGAGAAGTCATGAAGGCCTGCCAGTCAAGTAAGTCGGGTTGGAATGACGCCGGGCGTGCCGGCAAAAGGACTACGGATAAAACACATACACGCGGTATCCCGAGGCCTTCAGCCCGGCCAGCGCCAGCCGCATCTTCACCACCTGCTCGGACCTGGCGGGAAAGCCCTTGCCGGCGTCGGCGCCTGCGGGCAGGTAGTCGGATGGCGTGAACACGCGCCGCGCGATCGGTTTCTCGTTCGCATCATTAAGCGTCAGTTCGATGTGCGGCCAGGTCTGCGGCAGGGCCGACTGGTTGCGCAGCAGGGCGGTCAGGCTCAGCGCGCCGTTTTCGTCGGCGGCCGTCTGCAGCTCGGGCGATTCCAGGGCGACCTGGTCGATCTGCGCCGGCAGGCCGACCCGGCAGCCGAGCGGCTGGCATGCGGCCGCGAGCAGGGGGCGGGCCTGGGGCCAGCGCGCCGCGATCTGCGCGCGGAAAACGTAGGCCGCCTGCAGCAGCAGGGCCAGCAGCAGCAGCGGCGTCAGGACCAGCATCAGGATGCGGCCAGCCTTGCCCAGCCTCTGCCTGCGCCGTCCCTGGCGGACGAACGCCGGTTCTTCGTATTCGCGGATGTCGGCTTCGTCGAGGGCGTCGTGGTCGGCGGCATCGACCTGCGCTTCCGGATTGCGCCAGGGCTTCGCGCGCAGATCGTCGATGGTCTGTTCGAGCTGGTCGTCGCCGGAAGCGTTCGAGTCAGGCGTCGCCTCGTCGCTGGCCGGGGGGACGTCGCGCGGGGCTTCCGGCGCCGGTTGCACCTGTGATGGCACGTCGGGCTCGCCGGCCAGCGCCGGCATCTCGGGTTCGTGCTCACGTTCCTGGGCAGGTTCTTGCGTGCGTTCCGGTGCCGACGGTCCATCGACCAGCGCCGCATTTTCGACCGCCTGCTCATCCGCGGGCGCGTCGGCGTACGTGCTTTCCGGCGTGGCGGATGAGGCGTCGCCAGCCTCTGCCGGCGGATGCGCACTTTCTTCCGCGAGCGCCATGTCTTCGGTGTGCGCGGGAGCTTGCCGGGCCGCGTCGATGGCTTGCGCCGATCCGCGTTGCGCCACGTCCAGCAAGGTCATGCGCAGGAGCGGATCGTTGGCAGGGCGCACCGGAGGAGGCGGCTCCGCGAGCGCCGATTCGGCCGGCGCGTGCGAGCGGGTATCAGGGAATTGCGTGCCGCCTGTCCAGGCGGCGTCGGTTGAGGATACGGCGATCGGCACGGCGGAAGGCAAGACTTGCTCGACCTGTTCCGGGCGCAGGAGATTCTCGATGCCGTTGAAGATCTGCTTGCAGGCGCCGCACCGGACCAGGCCGGCGCGAAGCTTCAATTGGTCGTGCGCGACCCGGAATGTCGTCTGGCAATGCGGACACTGGGTGGCGAGCGCCATGGGTCAGCCCGTCGCGCCAGGCTGCTGCCGCGCCTGTCCGGCGATGCAGACCCAGCCTTCGTGCCGAGCCCAGACCTGCATGTCGATGAAGGGCGCATAGGCGGCGATGACTTCGTCGGCCTGGCGCTCGAGGATGCCGGACAGTACCAGCGCGCCGCCGGGCGAGACGCGCGACGCCAGCATCGGCGCCATCAGCTTCAGCGGACTGGACAGGATGTTGGCCACCACCAGGTCGAAGCGGTCGTCGGGATGGGCGTCGCCGAATGCCTCGGGCAGGAAGTAGGCGATCTCGCAGCGGTTGCGCTCACCGTTGTAGCGCGCGGATTCGATGGCTTGCGGGTCGATGTCCACGCCCGCCACCGCGTCCGCGCCGAGCTTGCTGGCGACCATCGCCAGGATGCCCGAGCCGCAGCCGTAGTCGAGCACCGTCTTGCCGGCGGGCGGATGCGACTCCAGCCATTCCATGCAGAGTCGGGTGGTGGGATGGCTGCCGGTGCCGAAGGCAAGGCCCGGGTCGAGTTCGAGGATGAGGGCGTCGGGATCCGGCGCGTCATGCCAGCTCGGCACCACCCAGATGTTCTTGCCGATGTGGATGGGCTCGAATTGCGACTGGGTCAGGCGCACCCAGTCTTGCTCGGCGACGGCGCGCAGGCTGAACGTGGGTGTGGCGATGCCGCAGGCTTGCGCCGCTTCGCCCACCAGAGCGGCATGGTCGGCGCCGGTGTCGGCCAGCGCGATCACGCGGCTGTGGTCCCACGCCGCTTCGGTCGGTTCCATTCCGGGCTCGCCGAACAGCGGGCGCTCGGCGTCGGTGCCTTCATCGGCGTCTTCCACGGAAACGGACAGGGCGCCCGCTTCCATCAGGGCGTCGGACAAGGCTTCCGCCTGTTCGCGCGCGACTTCGATAACGATTTCAGTCCAGCTCATGATTAGGTGCTTGGTCGGTGGCAGCGTGCTGACGCCCTGCTGCGCCGGATGCATTCCGGCGCAGCAGGGAAACGTGCCTATTGTACTTGGCCCGACCGGCTTACTTGGCCGATTTCTTGGCCATGTCCGGCATGGCGGCCAGCTTATGCTCGAGATAATGGATGTTGGTGCCGCCTTCGATGAAGCGGGCGTCGACCATCAGCTCCCGGTGCAGGGGAATGTTGGTCTGGATGCCTTCGACCACCATTTCCGACAGGGCAATCTGCATGCGGCGGATCGCCTGCTCGCGCGTGGCGCCGTAGGCAATGACCTTGCCGACCATGGAGTCGTAGGTCGGCGGCACGAAGTAGCCGGCGTAGGCGTGCGAGTCCACGCGGATCCCGGGGCCGCCGGGCGGATGCCATGACACGATGCGGCCGGGGGAGGGCGTGAACTTGAACGGGTCTTCCGCGTTGATGCGGCACTCGATGGCGTGGCCCGCGAGTTCGATGTCGCGCTGGCGGAAGCGCAGCTTTTCGCCGGCCGCCACGCGGATCTGTTCCTGCACGAGGTCGACGCCGGTGATCATCTCGGTCACCGGATGCTCGACCTGGATGCGGGTGTTCATCTCGATGAAGTAAAACTCGCCGTTTTCATACAGAAACTCGAAGGTGCCCGCGCCGCGGTAGCCGATCTTGCGGCAGGCTTCGGCGCAGCGGTCGCCGATGCGCTCGATCAGCTTGCGCGGGATGCCGGGCGCCGGCGCCTCTTCGATGACCTTCTGGTGGCGGCGCTGCATGGAGCAGTCGCGTTCGCCCAGCCAGACGGCGTTCTTGAATTCGTCGGCGAGGACCTGGATCTCCACGTGCCGCGGATTTTCCAGGAACTTCTCCATGTAGACCTCGGGATTGCCGAAGGCTGCACCGGCTTCCGACTTTGTCATGGTCACGGCGTTGAGCAGGGCCGCTTCGGTATGCACCACGCGCATGCCGCGTCCGCCGCCGCCGCCGGCCGCCTTGATGATGACCGGGTAGCCGATCTTGCGCGCGATGCGCACGATTTCCTTGGGGTCGTCGGGAAGGGCGCCTTCGGAGCCGGGAACGCAGGGCACGCCGGCCTTGATCATGGCGTGCTTGGCCGAGACCTTGTCGCCCATCAGGCGGATCGATTCGGGGCGCGGGCCGATGAAGACGAAGCCAGACTTCTCGACGCGCTCGGCGAAGTCGGCGTTCTCGGACAGGAAGCCATAGCCCGGGTGGATCGCTTCGGCGTCCGTCACTTCGGCGGCGCTGATGATCGCCGGCATGTTCAGGTAGCTCTGCGAGGAGGGGGCCGGTCCGATGCAGACGGATTCGTCGGCCAGCTTCACGTACTTGGCCTCGCGGTCGGCCTCGGAGTGCACGACCACGGTCTTGATGCCCATTTCGCGGCAGGCGCGCTGGATGCGCAGCGCGATTTCGCCGCGATTGGCGATGAGGATTTTCTCGAACATAGTTGTCGGTTGTGTGATGCGGTTAGGCGTGACTGGGCGGATGGTAGACATCGTGGCAGCCGGCGGAGCCTGGCTGCGGGTGCGCCCTTAACCGATCACGAACAGCGGCTGGCCGAACTCGACCGGCTGGCCGTTCTCGACGAGGATCTGCTTGATCACGCCGGAAACGTCGGCATCGATTTCATTGAGCAGCTTCATCGCCTCGATGATGCACAGCGTGTCGCCTTCCTTGACGGTGGAGCCGACTTCGACGAAGGGAGGATTGCCCGGCGAGGACGCGCGGTAGAAGGTGCCGACCATGGGCGACTTGACGACATTGCCTTCCGGCTCGGCGGGCACGGCGGGTGCGGCGGGGGAAGCCGCCTGCTGCGCCTGGGCCGGCGCGGCCATCTGCTGCGGCATCGATTGCGGCATCATGACCACGTGGTTCTGCGGCGCGCCGGAGGACTTGACGATACGGACCTTGCTTTCGCCTTCGGTCACTTCCAGTTCGGCGATGTCTGATTCAGCCACGAGGTCGATCAGCGTTTTCAGTTTTCTGAGGTCCATGGAAATCCTTAGATTATTATTCGATCCAGTATTGAAATCGCTAGAATTATATGCGTTTCGCAATAAATTGAAGGAATTTAAAGCTTTTTGAGCGCAAAGGCGAGCGCGGCGCCATACCCCTCGGTCCCCAGGCCGCAGATCACGCCCACGGCGATGCCGGAAAGGAAGGAATGGTGTCGGAAGGCTTCGCGCTGATGCACGTTGGAGATGTGCACCTCGACGAACGGAATGGCCACGCCAGCCAGCGCGTCGCGCAGCGCCACGCTGGTATGCGTCAGGCCGCCCGGATTGACCACGATGGCCTCCACTCCCTCCTGGCGTGCCTGATGGATGCGGTCGATGATCGCTCCCTCGTGGTTGCTCTGGAAGCAGGCAAGGCTGCCGCCCGCTTCCGCCACCTGGGCGATGGCGGCCTGCTCCACTTCACCGAGGGTGGTCGCGCCATAGACCTGCGGCTCGCGGGTTCCCAGCAGGTTCAGGTTCGGGCCATTGATCAGGAGAAGTTTTTTTGCCATGGAGTTATGACTCCGTTTGACGAGGTTGGCGGCATTTTGCCGTCAAATGATGCTGACTGGCAAGGGAAATGATGTCAGTCGTTCAGCGCGGCATCAGCGTCTTGCCAGTTCGGCACGCAATTCTGTCATCTTTAGCCGCCCGAGAAAAGTCTTTCGGATGCTGCCATCTTCCCGTATCAGGACGGTAAACGGCAGGCCGCCGGCCTGGTTGCCGAGCTGCCTCGACAATTCGCTGGCTTCCATGCCACCGATGTAGAGCGGATAGGAAATTTGATACTTGGCGGCAAAATCGCGGATGTTGCTTGGAGAATCGATGCCGATTCCAATGATCTGTGCCTGCGTGCCGGCAAGTTCCTTTTGCAGGGCTGACAACTCAGGCATTTCTTCCACGCAGGGCGCGCACCAGGTCGCCCAGAAATTGACCACCAGCGGCTTGCCTTTCCATTGCGACAATTTCTGGGGCGTGCCGCCGGCGTCGGTCAGGCTTTGCGCATAAAGCCGCTCGACCGCGTTCGGCTTGGCGGATTGCGCCTGGTTGCGCTGGTTGCCCACCGCGACGCCGATGACCGCGAACAGGGCGGCGACGGCAATGAAGAGGCCGATTGTCTTTTTATTCATTGGTTTCGCTTTCCATGATCAGCTTGCGCAAGGCATCGGCATCCGCCCGCATCAGCCTGCCATCCTGCTGCCGGCCGCCACGCACGTCGCCGGCTTCGTACAGCGCGAGGTGGATGCCCTCGTTCTGCCACATGAAGCTCAGGGTTTCGACCGGCTCTCCCCTGTTGCTGAAGTGGGCGGTTTCCGACACGTCGAAATCCACGTTCTTGTTCAGCAGGAAGATTTCCACGTCCTTCGCGCTGTCCACGAACAACTGCAGGTGGACGTCGGAATGCTCGCCCGCCGTCCCGTTGAGCACGGCGCCGGTGATCCACGGGGAAAACCGGTCGAGTTCCTCCATCATCCGCAGCGCGACCTTTCTCAAATGCAAAAGCCTGGCCGGCTGGGTATCACCGAAAAACAGTTCGTTGTACTGCCTCACCTCCTCTTCGATCTGTTCATTGTCCGGCATGTATTCGCCGCGCACCCTGGTATTGCCGAGGATCTGTTTCGCTGCCTTGCGCTTGGCCGTGCCGTAGTCCGCGCCGTCCTCGGCGATCAGCCGGGCCGCCGCCGCCGCGATTTCCGCGCGCAGCATTTCTAGGTTCGAATTGCTCATGACCGGAATGATACTCCGTACGGTTTACCCGCGAGCGTCGGGTAGAATGGCGGATTCCCCAAAACGCTTCGGAACGGTTCTTGGACCTTTCCGCCGGCGGTTCGGTCAGATTATTTTTTTACACTCCGACATGCATATCCATATCCTCGGCATCTGCGGCACCTTCATGGGCGGCCTCGCCGTGCTGGCCAAGGAAGCCGGGCACAAGGTGACCGGCTGCGACGCCAACGTCTATCCGCCGATGAGCACCCAGTTGCAGGCTCAGGGCATCGAGCTGATCGAAGGCTTCGGCCCCGAGCAGATCAGCCTCCAGCCAGATCTTTACGTCATCGGCAACGTCGTGTCGCGCGGCAATCCCCTGATGGAAGAAATCCTCAACCGCGGCCTGCCTTATACCTCCGGGCCGCAATGGATAGGGGAGCATATCCTGCGCAGCCGCTGGGTGCTGGCGGTCGCCGGCACGCATGGCAAGACCACCACGACCTCCATGCTGGCCTGGATCCTCGAAGACGCCGGCTACCATCCCGGCTTCCTCATCGGCGGCGTGCCGATGAACTTCGGCATTTCCGCGCGCCTGTCCGGCAAGGAAGCCGGTTCCGGTTTCTTCGTCATCGAAGCCGACGAATACGACACCGCCTTCTTCGACAAGCGCAGCAAGTTCGTGCACTACCACGCGAAGACGGCCATCCTCAACAACCTCGAATACGACCACGCCGACATCTTCCCCGACCTCGGCGCCATCGAAACCCAGTTCCACCATCTCGTGCGCACCGTGCCCGGCGTCGGCCGGGTGATCGCCAACGGCCGCGAGGAATCGCTCGGGCGCGTGATCGCCCGCGGCTGCTGGAGCGAGCAGGAATGGTTCGGCACGGACGACGGCAAGGGCTGGTCGCTGCAAACGCATGACGACGGTAGCTTCGACGTCGCGTTCAACGGCGAGGCCCAAGGCACGGTGTCCTGGGCGCTGACCGGCGAGCACAACCGCATGAACGCGGTCGCCGCCATCGCCGCCGCCCGCCACGTCGGCGTGCCGCCGGCCCAGGCGATCGCCTCGCTGGCCCGGTTCGAGAACGTCAAGCGGCGCATGGAAGTGCGCGGCACGGTCAAGGGCATCACCGTCTACGACGACTTCGCCCACCATCCGACCGCCATTTCCACCACGGTCGCCGGCCTGCGCCGGAAGATCGGCGGCGAGCGCATCCTCGCGGTGCTCGAACCGCGTTCCAACACCATGAAGCTCGGCACCATGAAAAGCGCCTTGCCCGCCAGCCTGACAGATGCCGACCTGGTGTTCGGCTATGGCGCCCGGACCGGCAAGGACGCCCTCGGCTGGAACCTCGGCGAGGCACTCGCGCCGCTCGGCGACCGCGCCACGGCGCATGACGACCTCGACGCCCTGGTCAAGTCCATCGTGGCCGCCGCGCGTCCCGGCGACCATGTGCTGGTGATGAGCAACGGCGGCTTCGGCGGCGTGCACCAGAAAATCCTGGACGCCCTGGCTTCATGATCCTGTACCTGCACGGCTTCCGTTCCTCGCCGCTGTCCTTCAAGGCGCGCCTGCTGGGCGAACGCATGCGTGCGCTCGGCCTGGCGGACCGCTATGCCTGTCCGCAGCTGCCGGCATCGCCGCGCGACGCCATCGCAATGGCCGAGTCGCTGATGGCCCCCCATGGCCAGGACGCCTGCCTAATCGGGTCCTCGCTCGGCGGCTACTACGCCACCTGGCTGGCCGAACGGCATGGCTGCAAGGCGGCGCTGCTGAATCCGGCGATCAAGCCGCCGCGCGACCTGGAACGCTACGTCGGCGTGACCACCGCCTATCATTCCAGCGAGCGCTTCGAATTCAAGCGCGAATACATCGGCGAACTCGAGGCCCTGGCGGTGGAGCGCATCAGCCGCCCGGAACGGTATTTCCTGCTGGCCGCCACCGGCGACGAAGTACTCGACTGGCGCGAAATGCAGGCGCATTACCCCGGCGCGCGCCAGCACATCATCCAGGGCAGCGACCACGGCATCTCGGAGTTCGCCGATTACGCCGACGAGGTGCTGGCCTTCTGCGGCATCGGGCGGCCCGGCGCCGCGGAGTCCGGGCGGTGAGCCGGCGCGGCATCACGCGTGCGCGCTGGGTCGCGCATGTCAATGGCGTGAGTCCGCCGCGCGACCTGCGCGGCTGGCTCACCGATACCGTTTCGCTCACCCTCAAGCTGAGCGCGAGCGGCAACCAGTTCCGCGTCCGCCGGCTGCGCCAGGCGGTCAGGCCCTGTCTCGGCGACGAGCATCACGCCATCGGCTTGCCGAAGCCGGGCAAGGTCCAGGAAAGGGAAGTGGTCCTGCATTGCGACGGCTTGCCGGTGGTCTATGCGCATACCGTCGTGCCGCTCGGCGCGACCGCATCCGACTGGCCGTTCTTCGCCACGCTCGGGGAGCGTTCGCTGGGCACGACGCTGTTCGGCGATCCGCGCGTGACGCGGGGCGAACTGCGGTATGCGCGCCTGCATGACGCCCATCCGCTGGCGCGCCGCACCGGCGCGGCCCTCGGCGACATGGTCGACGGTCCGCTGTTCGCGCGCCGCTGCCTGTACCGGCGCGGGCAGGGCGTGCTGCTGGTGACCGAGGTTTTCCTGCCGGCCATCCGCGAACTGCGCGCGGGCAAACAACATCAAGCGAATCAAGGCAATCGATGAATCTGTTCTTTGAAGAATCCGGCGATTTCAAGGCGGGCACCGTCCTGCAGCAGCAAGGCGAGGCTTACCAGGTGGAGCTGCAGACCGGGAAGCGGACCAAGGTGAAGGCGCGCGACGTGCTGCTGCAGTTTTCCTCGCCCGACCCGGCCGAGCTGATGACCGAGGCGAAATCGGTCGCCGAGGACATCGACCTCGACTTCCTGTGGGAAGTGGCGGGCCAGGACGAGTTCGCCTTTTCCGACCTGGGCGTCGAATATTTCGGCCACGATCCGCGTCCCCACGAAGCGGCCGGGCTGCTGCTACGCCTGCACAACGCCCCGATCTATTTCTACAAGAAGGGCAAGGGCCGCTACAAGGCGGCACCAGAGGAATCCCTCAAGGCCGCGCTCGCCGGCATCGAAAAGAAGAAACAGCAGGCCGTCATCCAGGCCGGGTATGTCGAGGAACTGAAGGCCGGGCGCCTGCCCGACAGTTTCCGCCCGGTCGCCCTGCAGCTGCTGTTCAAGCCCGACAAGAACAGCCTCGAATACAAGGCGCTCGAAGCGGCCTGCGCCGAGCTGCAGACCACGCCGCAGCGTCTCATGCTGTCCTGCGGCGGCATCGCCTCGCCCAGGGAACTGCATTACGCCCGCTTCCTGATCGAGCATTTCCCCAAGGGCACCGGCTTCCCGGCGGTGAGCATCCCCGCCGTGCCGGCGCTGCCGGTCGCCGAGGTGAAGGCCTTCTCCATCGATGACGTGACCACCACCGAGATCGACGATGCCTTTTCCGTCGTGCCGCTGGGCGAGGGCAAGATCCGGGTCGGCATCCACATCGCCGCGCCCGGCCTGGGCGTGCAGCGCGACGATGCCATAGACGGCATCGCGCGCCACCGCCTGTCCACCGTCTACATGCCCGGCGACAAGATCACCATGCTGCCCGACTCCCTGGTGGAAGCCTTCACCCTGGGGGAGGGACGCAATTGCCCGGCGCTGTCGCTCTACGCCGACGTCGACACCGCCGACTGGAGCGTGCTTGCCACCCAGACCCGCGCGGAAATGGTGCCGATCGCCGCCAACCTGCGGCACAACGATCTCGACGAGGTCGTGACCGAGGACAACCTCGCGGCGCATGCCGGCGACTATCCCCACAAGGAAGAGATTTCCCAGCTGTGGCAATGGGCGCAGGTGCTCGAGAAGGGGCGCATGGCCAAGCGCGAAGCCTTCGGCCTCAAGCCCGAGCAGAACAACCGGGTCGACTTCAATTTCTACGTCGAGAACGACGTCGTCAGCATCGTCCGCCGCAAGCGCGGCGCGCCGCTCGACAAGATCGTCGCCGAGCTGATGATCTTCGCCAACAGCACCTGGGGCAAGCTGATGCACGACCATGGCGTGCCGGGCATTTATCGCAGCCAAGGCGCGAGCGGCGGCGGCTGGGCCGCCAAGATGCAGGTGCGCATGCTCACCCATGCCGCGCCGCACCAGGGCCTCGGCGTGGACCAGTATGCCTGGAGCACCTCGCCGCTGCGCCGCTACACCGACCTCGTGAACCAGTGGCAGATCCTTGCCTGCGCCCAGCACGGCGTGACCGCGCCGCTGGTGGCGCCCTTCAAGCCCAAGGATGCCGACCTGTTCGCCGTCGTCTCCGCCTTCGACGCGGCCTACGGTGCCTATGCCGATTTCCAGTCCAACATGGAGCGTTACTGGTGCCTGCGCTGGCTGGCCCAGGAGAACGCCCGCCAAGTCGATGCGGTCGTGCTCAAGGAAGACGTGGTGCGGCTGACCGACATCCCGCTGGTGCTGCGCCTGCCGGGCATGCCGCAGGTGGCGCGCGGCACGCCGCTGAGGCTGGAGATCATCCGCTGGGACGAGGTGGAACTCGCGGTCGAGGCGAGGATACTCGAGGTCATGCAGGGCACGGCAGATGCCGGGCCCGCCGTCGTGGAGAACGATGAAGTCGCGCCGACGACCGATGCGGAAGCGGATTCGGAAGCCGATGCGGCGCCGGTGGGGGAGTCGTCCTGAAGCGGCGGACTTCGATGGCGCCATACTTGTCATTCCCGCGCAGGCGGGAATCCCGTTTCGCTCGTCCGGATAAACGCACAACGGGATCCCCGCCTGCGCGGGGATGACAAAGAAGCTCCGGCAACACCCCCAGACGGACGGGTCTTGTCAACCTCGCCACGCCCCTGCCCAACCCGGCCACACAAGCCGTAAGGATTTGCAACCGGCAACGAAAAGTCGCGTTCCAGCCTCGGTCTTTGTCGTAAAATTCGAAGCTCAATTCAATGCTCCACGGGCACTTCCCGACGCGTCATGGTCATCGCACAAAACCGGTCCCTGTCGATTGCATTTGCGGCATCGGCGCTGGTGCACATCGCCTTGCTCGCGGTGCGCTTCGTCGCGCCGGACACTTTCCAGTTCAAGCCCGCCGACCCCGGCCTGGAAGTCATTCTCGTCAATGCCAAGCATGACCGCGCGCCGGTCAAGGCGGAGGCGCTGGCCCAGGCCAATCTCGATGGCGGCGGCCAGGCCGATGCGGGGCGTTCCAGGTCGCCGCTGCCCGACATGGGCAAGACCGAAAACGGCGACGGCCTGAAAGCCATTCAGCGCCGCATCGAGGAGCTCGAGCAGCAGCAGCGCATGCTGGCGCAGGCCAACAAGAAGTCGCCGCTGCATGCCGCGCCGGTGAAGGATGCCGTCAAGCCCCAGGCCCAGCCGGCGGACGGCACCGATGCGATGGAAAGCGCGCGCGCCATCCTGCGTCGCGAGGCGGAAATCTCCAAGCGCATGGATGATGAAAACAAGCGGCCCAAGAAAACCTTCATTTCGCCGAGTACGCGTGAAGTCGGTTACGCCATGTATTTCAACCGGGTGCGCGAACGCATCGAAAACATCGGCACGCTCAATTTTCCGCAGAAGGATGGCCGCAAGCTCTATGGCGAGCTGACCCTGTCGATCGCCATCTTCCAGGACGGCCAGATCTACGCGCACGAGCGCGACGACGGCATCGCGGTCGAACGGTCTTCCGGCAATCCCGCGCTGGACGAAGCGGCGCGCCGCATCGTGCGACGCGCCGCTCCCTTTGGCGCCTTCGCCAAGAACATGCGGTCCAGCGACCGCGACGACGTGTGGATCATGACGACCCGCTTCAAGTTCACGCGCGAAGACGCGCTCGAAGCCGAAATGCAGGGGAGAGCGAATTGAGCCAGCCTGACCGCTATGTGGTGATCGGCAATCCGATCGCCCACAGCAAGTCACCCGACATCCATGCCCGATTCGCCGCCCAGACCGGCGAGCATTTGCAGTACGAACGGCTGCTGGTGCCGCTCGACGGCTTCGCCGATGCGCTGGGCAACCTGATGAAGTCCGGCTGCCGCGGCGCCAACGTCACCGTCCCCTTCAAGCTGGAAGCCTTCGAGCTGTCGAGCCAGCGTTCCGAGCGGGCCGAGGCGGCCGGCGCGGTGAATACGCTGCGCTTCGACGGCACGGACATCCATGGCGACAACACCGACGGCGTCGGCCTCGTCAATGACATCCTTTGCAACACGCCGGTCAGGATCAAGGGCGCGCGCGTGCTGCTGCTGGGCGCGGGCGGCGCGGCGCGCGGAGTCATCCTGCCGCTGCTGGCGCAGGAACCGGCGGCGCTGTGCATCGCCAACCGCACGGTGGCGAAGGCGGAGGAGCTGGCCGAACGCTTCCAGCAATGGAACGCCGGCAAGAGCCGCCTCGAGGCTTGCGGGTTCGAGCAGGTCGCGCCCGACTTCGACATCATCATCAATGCCACCTCGGCCAGCCTGAGCGCAGAGCTGCCACCCGTGCCGGCCGCCGTCTTCCGAGAGGGCGTGTTTGCCTACGACATGATGTACGGGAAGGAACCGACGGTCTTCATGCGCCACGCCGCCAGCCATGGCGCGACCGCGCGCGACGGCCTGGGCATGCTGATCGAACAGGCCGCCGAAGCCTTCTTCGTCTGGCGCGGCGTCCGGCCGGACACCGGGCCGGTGCATAACGCCTTGCGGGCCGCGCTTTAGATGCGGCTGCTGCGCCGCATCCTCGTATGGGCGGTTCTCGCGCCGGTACTCTTCGTGCTGGCGATGCAGCTCTTCTTCTTCCTCCAGATCTGGTGGTGGGTCGACCACAATCCCGATTCCACCAGCTTCATGCGCCACCAGCTTTCCTTGCTGCGCGAGAAAGATCCCCGGTTCGAACTCAAGCACCGCTGGGTGCCGTACGATCGCATCTCCGATCATCTCAAGCGCGCCATCATCGCCGCCGAGGATTCCAACTTCGCGGAGCACGAGGGCGTGGACTGGGAAGCGCTGCAGAAGGCCTACGAAAAGAACAGCAAGAAGGGCAAGGTAGTGGCCGGCGGCTCGACCATCACCCAGCAGCTCGCCAAAAACCTCTTCCTCTCCGGCGAGCGCAGCTACCTGCGCAAGGGACAGGAAATCATCATCACCTACATGCTCGAATTCCTCATGGACAAGGAAAGGATCTTCGAGATCTACCTCAACGTGGTGGAATGGGGCGTCGGCGTGTTCGGCGCAGAGGCCGCGTCGCAGCATTATTACGGCGTGACCGCCGCCCAGCTCGGACCGGCGCAGGCCGCGCGGCTCGCGGTGATGCTGCCCCGGCCGCGCTTCTATGACAAGAACCGCGGATCGCCGTATCTCGCGCGGCGCACCGACCTGATCCTGCGGCGCATGCGCGCCGCCGAACTGCCTTGACCGCATTGACGATAACGAGGGGAGATGCCATGACATTGAAAAAACAGCGGGGAATCAGCCTGTTCTGGTCCGCCGTCGCGGTGGGCGTGTTCACGCTGGCCTGCATGGCCGCGCTCATGTCCATGCGCCACGAACGCAACTATTTCATGGAAGCCTGGAAAGGCGTCGGCAAGTCGGAAGCCGCGCAGGCCATCCAGAAGACCGGGGCGGCGGCGGGCGGCGCGATCCAGCAGCAGGCCGGCGCGAAGGACGGCGCCATGCGCAAGTGCCTCGTCGACGGCAAGGTCACGTATTCCAACGTGGAATGCGAAGCCCGGGGCGAAGTGGTCAAGATCCGCGACACCGCCGGATTCGAGGCGCCGAAGCTGCCTCCCGCGCCGGCGCCGCAGGGCGAGGGCGCTCCCGGCCTGCAGGACAGGATGATCGAGAAGGCCGCGAAATGATGCAGCGCATGACGCGGTTGCCGGCGCGCTTGCCTGTCGCAGTCGATGTCAGTACACTTGCGCTGTTTTCGTTTTCAGGAGCCCCGACTTGGGCAGTCACAGTACAACTTGTCAACCGTCGATACACGGATAACCGGCGAGAAAGTGCTTGAGCGGCAAGCTCCTCCAGGCGCCTCTCGCCCTACGGTGAGCGGGCGCGACACGCCATGATTCAGATCCCGTCTGAACCCCCATTCATGGCAGCGTTCCCAGCAGATTCAACAGCCCGCGGGCACAAGCCGCGGGAGGGTCGTGTCCATCGTCCGGGCGCGGCCGGGAGAGCACATGATTAATGTATTTGTCTTGCAAAACGGCCGTCTCAACCAGGTCAACATCGAAACCCGGCACGACCTGGAACAGGCCGCGCCGGTCTGGGTCGACCTGACCGACCCGAGCGACGAGGAACGTGCCTGGGTCAAGAGCATCTACGGCGTTACCCTGCCAGGCGAAGACGAAGTCAAGGACATCGAAGCCTCCGCCCGGTATTACGAAGCCGAAAACGGCGACCTCCACCTGCGCACCGACTTCCTGCTCGAAGAAGACGACGGCCCCTCGCGCGTGGTCACCGTGGCCTTCATCCTCGCGCGCAACATGCTGTTCTCGGTCCATAACGACGACCTGCCGGTGTTCCGCCTCGTGCGTCTGCGCGCGCGTTCGCGTCCCGGTTCGATCGGCGACTACAAGGACGTGCTGCTCGACCTGTACGCGACCGATGCAGAGTATTCCGCGGATGCGCTCGAAGGCATCTACCAGAACCTGGAAGACGTCAGCCGCCGCGTGTTGCAGAAGGAATTGACCGACCAGGACGCCGCCGCCGCGCTCAACGCCATCGCCCAGGAAGAAGACTTGAACGGCCGCATCCGCCGCAACATGATGGATACCCGCCGCGCGGTCAGCTTCCTGATGCGGGGACGCCTGCTCAACGCCGAGCAGTTCGAGGAAGCCCGCCAGATCCTGCGCGACATCGAATCGCTCGACGGCCACACCGCCTTCCTCTTCGACAAGATCAACTTCCTGATGGATGCCACCGTCGGCTTCATCAACATCAACCAGAACAAGATCATCAAGATATTCTCCGTGGCCTCGGTCGCCTTCCTGCCGCCAACGCTGATAGCCAGCATCTACGGGATGAACTTCAAGCTCCTGCCGGAGCTGGAGTGGAGCTACGGGTATCCGTTTTCGCTGGGGTTGATGGTGGTGTCGGCGATCACGCCGTTCTGGTATTTCAGGAAGAGGGGATGGTTGAATTAGGGGAGGGGACTTCGGGCACTCCCTGATTGCCGCTGTCATTCGCGTGCAGGCGCTGTCATGCCTGACTACTGCTGTCATTCCCGCGAAGGCGGGAATCTCATTTCGGTTTTGTCTCGTTGCGGATTTCTCTCCGGTAGACCGGTTGCCTCTCCCACTCCGTGGGGGCTTGCCGGGGCTGGTCCCGGCGGCCTAGGGACTTTCTTTATCAGCAGACCCTAGGCGGGCCCTACGAAAGTACCCAAAGAAAGCTGCTTCAACACCCATGTGGGAGTTACTTCGGGCGGCCTTGTTCGATGGGTTGAGGGGATGCCGTTCTCTGCGGTAGTAAGCACCTAGAAGGCAGATGGTGGTTCGGCCTCCTGCCGCATCGGCATGGCTCTAGCCTGTTCCGACGGCGGGGAGCAGGAATCCGCGATCATGCCAATACCTACTGCCTTTCAAGCACCCTCCGCCCTGTCCCCTCCCATTCAAGGGGAGGGCTAGGGTGGGGATGGGTTTCGGTTGCGCTAAGCGGACAGGGTTTATTTCGCTGGTCATGTCAACGTTGTTCTTTGCTCGCACCGGAAACCCATCCCCACCCCAACCCTCCCCTTGAAGGGGAGGGAGCTTGGTAGTCAGGGCGCGGGCGTGGAGGTCGTAGCGTTCGCTTTTCTTTGGTTTGTTTCGTGGGGCCCGCCGGGGCCAGTCCCGGCAAGCCCCCACGGAGTGGGAACCGCAATCGGGTCACCGGAGAGAAACCCGCAACGAAACAAAACCGAAATGGGAGCCCACGACCTGCCTTGCAAGGCAGGTCGGTTCCACAGGCGCAAGCCGGTGCCTCGCGAAACCCCTGCCACACCCCCGCCTCCGCGGAAATGACAATGGTGCCAAGGATCCCAGGAGGCCCCTTCTCCTACCTTAACTTCCCAAACACGCTCCGCGCCGCCGCAACCGTCTCCTCAATCACCGCATCGTCGTGCGCGGCCGACACGAACCCCGCCTCGAATGCCGACGGCGCAAGGTACACGCCCGCCTCCAGCATGCCGTGGAAGAAGGCATTGAACTTCTCCTTGTCGCACGCCATGACCTCGGCAAAGCTGCCGGGAACCCGGTCGGCGAAATACACGCCGAACATCCCTCCGACCGCATCGGCGCAGAAGCGTACGCCCGCGTCCTTTGCCGCGTTCGCGAGACCCTGCGCGAGCTTGGCCGTCTGCGCGGTCAGCGTCTCGTAGAATCCGGGCCGCTGGATGATCTTCATCGTCGTCAGGCCGGCGGCGACCGCGACCGGGTTGCCCGACAGGGTGCCGGCCTGGTAAACCGGACCCAGCGGGGCGAGGAATTTCATCACGTCCTTGCGGCCGCCGAATGCCGCAACCGGCAGCCCGCCGCCGATCACCTTGCCGAGAACCGTCAGGTCGGGCGTGACGCCGTACATGGTTTGCGCGCCGCCGAGTCCGACGCGGAAGCCGCACATCACTTCATCGAAGATCAGCAGCGCGCCGTGCTGGGTGCAGAGGCGGCGCATGGCTTGCAGGAATTCCGGCGTGGCGCGCACGAGGTTCATGTTGCCCGCCACGGGTTCGACCACCACGCAGGCGATGTCGCCGCCCATGCGGGCGAAGAGATCTTCGAGTTGCTGCGGGTCGTTGTAGTCGAGCACCAGGGTGTGCTTGGCGAAGTCTTCGGGCACGCCGGCCGAGGTGGGATTGCCGAAGGTGAGCAGGCCGCTGCCGGCCTTGACCAGCAGGGAATCGGCGTGGCCGTGGTAGCAGCCTTCGAACTTCACGATCTTGGTGCGGCCGGTGGCGCCGCGGGCGAGGCGCAGGGCGCTCATCGCCGCTTCGGTGCCGCTCGACACCAGGCGCACCTGTTCCACCGAGGGCAGGATGCGGCAGATTTCCTCGGCCATCTCGATCTCGCCTTCGGTCGGCGCGCCGAAGCTCAGGCCGCGGGCTGCGGCGTCCTGCACCGCGTGGATGACCTCGGGATGGGCGTGGCCGACGATGGCCGGGCCCCAGGAGCCGATGTAGTCGATATAGCGCTTGCCGTCGGCGTCCCAGAAGTGCGGGCCTTCGGCGCGGGTGATGAAGCGGGGCGTGCCGCCCACCGAGCGGAAGGCGCGTACCGGCGAATTGACGCCGCCGGGCGTGCTGGCCTGGGCACGCTCGAAGAGAATGTCGTTCTTTGAAGTCATGGAATGGTTCAAGATGCGGAAGGGGAATCGGAAGGCGCGTCGCCGTCGGGTTCGCGCGCCCAGAAGTAGCGGTCGGGCGTCAGCTTGCCCATGCCGAGGCGATGGGCGTTGGTCAGGGCGGCATGGGTGAATTCCTGCGCCTCGAATACCGCTTCGGGCACGTCGACGCCGTTGGCCATCATGGCCGCCATGGTCGCCGACATGGTGCTGCCGGCGCCGCTGAAGGAACCCGGCATGCGGGTCCAGGTGTCCTGGCGCAGCACGCCGGACGCGTCGAACAGGGTATTGGTCACCTCGTGGACGGCGCCGCCGGGCGTATTGGTGACGAACACGTATTCGCAGCCCATCTCGATGAGGTGCAGCACGTCCACCGCCAGCATGTCTTCCGAGGAGGGCTCGCGCCAGGTCTCGGCGAAACGCGACAACTCCACCGCCGACGTCAGGAACAGGGTGGACTGGGGCAGCAGCAGTTCGCGGATCGCCACCAGCAGGTCTTCGCTTTCATGGCCCTGCTCGGGGATGGCGGTGATGAAGGGATCGAGGATCAGCGGCACGTCCGGATAGTCGGACATGATCTCCGCGATCACCGTGACGTTCTCGATGTCGCCGACGGCGCCGACCTTGAAGGCGGCCACCGGCATGTCTTCCAGCAGCACGCGCGCCTGGTCGGACACCCAGTCGGCCTCCACCGGCTGGGACTCTTCCACGCGCGCGGTATCGCCGATCAGGATGGACGTGACCACCGACAAGCCGTGGCATCCCATGGCGGCGAACGAGGCCAGGTCCGCCTGGATGCCGATCGCGCCGACCGGATCTGTTGCGCCGAAGGTCAGGATCAGCGGCGAAGTGGGAATTGCACTTTGGGTTTGCACGATTCGTAAAGTAAGATAACCGGCTTTGCATTTTACTCGATAGAAGGGTGGCAACCGTGAGCGACAACGTGGAATTCAAGACCTGGATGTGCCTGATTTGCGGATGGGTGTATGACGAGGCCGCTGGATTGCCGGACGAAGGCATTGCCCCCGGAACACGCTGGGAGGACGTCCCCATGAACTGGACCTGCCCCGAGTGCGGCGCGCGCAAGGAAGATTTCGAGATGGTCGCCATCTGAGGCCGCCGGTTACCATTTTTATCACGTTCATCGGATGATCCGTATCAGACGCTTAACAGGTATCGCATAAAAACGACGCAGGCCTTGACGTAGTACTTGTTCAAAATCAATCATCTTGCCTTAAGGCATATTAGGATCGTATATTGAGGATCCTTGAACGAGATTACCGTCATGACAACAGCATTCGATACCAACAGTTTAAAAATCATGGTCATCGACGACAGCAGCACGATCCGTCGGTCAGCGGAAATCTTCCTGGGCCAGGCTGGCTACCAGGTGGTGCTGGCGGATGACGGATTCGACGCGCTGGCAAAGATGAACGATCACAAGCCGGCGCTCATCTTCTGCGACATCCTGATGCCGCGTCTCGACGGTTACCAAACCTGCGCTCTCATCAAGAAGAGCGCCAAGTTCCATTCAACGCCGGTGATCATGCTTTCCTCCAAGGACGGCCTGTTCGACCGGGCGCGGGGCGCCATGGTGGGGTCGGACGCTTACCTGACCAAGCCCTTCACCAAGGACAGTCTTCTCAAGACAGTGCGCGAGCACGCTGCCCAGGCGCTTACCGCCTAATCATCATCTCAAGGTCCACGATGCCCATTCAAAAAATCCTGGTGGTCGACGATTCTCCGACCGAGCGTTATTTCCTGACGGACATTCTGGTCAAGAACGGCTTTTCCGTCTCGACCGCCGAGAACGGCGAGGAAGCCATGTCCAAGATCAAGGCCGACAAGCCGCACCTGATCCTGATGGACGTGGTCATGCCCGGCCAGAACGGCTTCCAGGTCACGCGCGCCATCTCGCGCGATCCCGAGACCGAATCCGTGCCGGTGATCATCTGCACCAGCAAGGGCCAGGAAACCGACCGCATCTGGGGCATGCGCCAGGGCGCCAGCGAATACATCGTCAAGCCGGTCGATCCCCAGGAACTGCTGTCCAAGATCGCCGCGCTGGGCTGACGCCATGAGCACGCCGACCCTGGAGGGCGCGAAGGAAAATGCGGTCGCCGGGCGCGACCTCGGGGCGCGCCGCACCCGGCTGCGGGAGTTCCAGACGCAGCTCGTCGAGCGCATGCAGGCGGTCAGCAGCGGCGCGCAGATCCAGGCGCGCCAGCTCGGCGTGGTGATCGGCGAGACGCGCTGGCTGCTCAACCTGCAGGAGGCGGGGGAAATCGTGTCGGTGGCCGGCATCACGCCGGTGCCACTGACGCAGGACTGGTATCTCGGCCTCACCAACATCCGCGGCAACCTCGTGAGCGTGGTGGATTTCGCGCGCTTCTGCGGCATGCCCGCCACTTCCATCGACAAGGAATGCCGCGTCGTCGCCTTCGGCGCGGCGCTCGGCTTCAATTGCGGCTTGCTGGTATCGCGCGTCGCCGGCCTGCGGCACGCCGGCGACATGCAGCCGCTGGAAGGCGACGCCGGCGGCCAGGGACCGGCCTGGGCGGCGCGCCGCCACGTCGACCGCGACGGCCAGACCTGGACCGAGCTCAACCTGTCGCTCATCGCGCAGGACCCGCGTTTCCTGCAGGTCGGATTGTAGTTACGGCGGCACCAGAACAAATCAAGAACGATTCCAAGAACAGAGACAGAGCGAACGATTAGGAGACCAAGAAATGGCGTTCAACGTACCCTTCCTGAACAAGACCAAGCAGGACGCGCTGGTGGAAGAACTGGCCGGCGAGGCGCGCAGCCTCCCCACTTCGACGGCGAATGCCGAGACGGTGGAAGTGCATGATGCGCAGGCAGCCGCCTTGCCCAATCTGGACGCCAACACCCAGTCGCCGCGGGACCCGAACGCGACCTACATCGGCGATGCCTTGCAGAATGCACGCGACATCCGCCTGCCGATCATCGGCAACCTGCCGCTGCAGCAGCAGGTCCGCGTCCTGCTCTCCGCGCTCGGCGGCTCCCTGCTGCTGTCGGCGGGCATGGTGTGGCTGAACTCCAGCCATTCCGTCCTGTCGTCCACCCAGACGCAGATCGCCGGTGACGCCCTGATGCACTCCCAGCGTATCGGCAAGGCGGCGCCCAACGCCATTCAGGGCAACCCCGAGGCGTTCAAGCAGCTCGAGGACAGCCGCGCCGAACTCAACCGCGACCTCACCGTGCTGCTCAAGGGCGGCGACTACCAGGGCCGCGACATCGCCTCCCCGAATGGGCAGATGGAAGCGCTGCTCAAGGAAACCCAGAAGATCTGGGGCAATTCCGACAAGGCGGCGGAAACCATCCTCAAGCTGAAGAAGGAACTGACCGGCTTCGGCGCCACGCTGCAAAAGCTGAACTCGCTGTCGCCGGTGCTGCTCGAGCTGACCGAGCAGATCGCCACGCTCAAGGCCCAGGGCGGCGCATCGCCGCGCGAGATCTCCGCCGCCGGCCAGCTCGTGATGCTGACCCAGCGCCTCGGACGCAGCGCCAACGAATTCCTCACCTCCGAAGGCGTGAACCCCGAGACCGCGTTCCTGCTCGGCAAGGACACCAACACCTTCCGCGACATCACCGAAGGCTTCCTGAACGGCAGCGAGGTGCTGCGCCTGTCCGCCACCAAGGATGCCGACACCCGCGACAAGCTGACCGAACTGCAGGGCGCGTTCAACGAATACCAGCAATCGGTGGCAACCATCCTCGGCAACCTGCAAAACTTCATCGCCGCCAAGCAATCCGAACAGCTGATCTTCGCGGAGAACGAAACCCTCAAGCAGCGCATCACCAACCTGCAAAAGTCCTACCGCGGCGAGGAAGACACGCTGCACTGGACCTTCTGGCTGATGATGGGCCTGGCCGGCGCCGCGCTGGTATCCGCGGTCGGCATTGCCCTCGTGCTGCTGCAGGACAGCCGCAACCGTACCAAGGAAGCGGACCACCGCCGCCAGGAAGCGGAAGAGCAGCGCCTCGCCGCATTGCAGAAGGAAGAAGAGGCCAAGGCCGCCAACGACCAGAACCAGGCCGCGATTCTGCGCCTGATGAACGAACTGCAGGAAGTGGCGGACGGCGACCTGACGATCCAGGCGACGGTGTCCGAAGACATCACCGGTGCGATCGCCGACTCGGTGAACTACACCGTGGAAGAACTGCGCGGCCTGGTCGGCCGCGTGACCCGCACCGCGGAGCAGGTGACCTCGGCATCGAACGAAGCCCAGAACATTTCCAGCGAACTGCTCGTCGCGTCGCAGAAGCAGTCGCGCGAGATCCAGGAAACCGGCCAGGCGGTACTCGACATGGCGACCCAGATTACCGACGTGTCCAAGGCCGCGAACGAATCGGCCGAGGTGGCGCGCCAGTCGGTGACGGCGGCAGACCAGGGCGCCCGCGCGGTGGAAGACGCCATCAAGGGCATGAATGAAATCCGCGAGCAGATCCAGGAAACCTCCAAGCGAATCAAGCGCCTCGGCGAATCCTCGCAGGAGATCGGCGAAATCACCGAACTGATTTCCGACATTACCGAACAGACCAACGTGCTGGCGCTGAACGCCGCCATCCAGGCGGCTTCCGCCGGCGAGGCGGGCCGCGGCTTCTCGGTGGTGGCGGAAGAAGTGCAGCGCCTGGCGGAACGTTCCGGCGAGGCAACCAAGCAGATCGGCGCGCTGGTGCGCACCATTCAGACCGATACCCACGACGCGGTCGCCGCAATGGAAAAGTCCACCGAGGGCGTGGTCGAGGGCGCGAAACTGTCCGACGCCGCCGGTGCCGCGCTGGCCGAGATCCGCAACGTTTCGAACCGCCTCGCGGAACTGATCCAGAACATTTCCCTGGCGACGGAACAGCAGGCCACCTCCGCCAACGGCGTGGCGCAGAACATCCAGAACATCCTGAACGTGACCGAACAGACCCAGCACGGCACCCAGCAGACGGCGCAGTCGATTCGCGAACTGTCCAAGCTGGCGGAGGAACTGAAGAATTCCGTGTCCCGTTTCCGCGTGACTGCCTGAGTGGCCACCTGAGCCAAGGACGATTCCCGACTCACCGGCAACCGAAGAACCCTTGCCGCGGCATGCGCCCTCCGGCCATGCCGCGCCTGTCCCCCAGAGGCCGTCATGAATAGCCCATCCTCCACGCCGGGTCAGATCGCCGGCGATACCCTCGACACCGGACCGCTTTCCTGGGTGCTTGGCGAGATCCGCGAAGCGCTCAACCGCTCCCGCGCCGCGCTCGGCGACGCGCTCGCGCAGGACGCCGACGCCCGCAACACCAGCCTGCGGCATGCCAAGACCTGGCTGCACCAGGCGCACGGCGCGCTGCAGATCGTCGACATCGACGGCGTCTCCATCATCACCGAAACCGTCGAAGACTTGTTCGATCGCCTCGACGCCGGCCAGCTTGCCTTGTCGCAGCCCCTCGCCGACGCCATCGGCGGCGGCTACCAGGCGCTGGTCGAGTATCTCGAAGAACTGCTGTCCGGCGTGCCGCACCAGCCGGTCCGGCTGTTTCCGTATTACCGCACCCTGCTGGAAGCACGCGGCGCGGAACGCATCCACCCCGCCGACCTGTTCTTCCCGAACCTCGCTATCCGTCCGCAACTGCCCGTGGCGGATGGCGCCGGCGCGCCGGATTACGTGGTCCTGCGCAAGCGCTTCGAGCGCGCGCTCCTGCCTTTCCTGAAGAATGCCGATCCGGCGTCCGAACTGGCCAACGCCGCCGCCATGCGCGAGCTGATCGGCCAGGTGGAACGCTCGCAGACCGCCTCCCAGAGCCGTGCCTTCTGGTGGGTCATGCATGGCCTGGCGGAAGCCGTCGCCGGCGGCCACGTCGGCAATGAAATCTACGTCAAGCAGCTGTTCGCGCGCATCAACCTGCAGCTGCGGCGCCTCTCCCAGGGCTCGGCCAGTATTGCCGAACGCCTGCTGCGCGACGCGCTCTTCTTCATCGCCAAGGCGCAGAATCCGCCGCAGCGCGTGCAGCAGATCCGCGCCGCCTACCGCCTCGACGGCCTGGTGCCGGAAGACTACGACAGGAAGCGCTACGGCCAGGTGGACGTCGACGCGCTCGCCGCCGCCAAGGACAAGCTGAACCAGGCCAAGAACCTGTGGAACCGCATCGCCGGCGGCGACATCAATGCCGCCGATTCCTTCGAGCACGAGATGCGCCTGCTGTCCGACGCCGGCTCGCGCCTGAATTCCGCGCCGCTCACCAAGCTGCTGCGCGAGCTCAAGGGCATCGCCCGCCATGCCGCCCACGCCCGCCCCGGCGACGTGCTCGGCCTCGAGATGGCGACCAGCCTGCTGTTCGTCGAAACCACCCTCGGCAACATCGGCCGCCTGCCCGACAACTTCGGCGAGCGCGCCGATGCGATGACCTCACGCCTGCTGGCGGTGGTCGCCGGCGACACGCCGTCGGCATCCGGCGCCTGGCTCGACGACATGTCGCGCCAGGCCCAGCAGCGCCAGACCATGGCCGCGCTGTCCGTGGAAATGCAGAACAGCCTGCGCCAGGTCGAAAAGCTGCTTGACGAATATTTCCGCCATCCCGGCCAGAAGTCGCCGCTCGGCCAGCTAGACCAGATGCTGCACCAGATCGAAGGCGCCCTGGCCGTGCTCGACCACGACGATGCGGTCCAGACCGTCCGCCACACCCGCGATGCCGTCAAGGGATTCCTTGCCGCCGAAGACGACCGGCAGCCCGACCAGTCGGAGTTCCAGCAGGTCGCGCGCAATGTCGGCGCGCTCAGCTTCTTCATCGAATCGCTGCAGTCCCAGCCGGAAGCGGCCAGGAAGCGCTTCGCCTTCGATGCGGAACGCGGCGTGCTCGAGGCGCGCCTGCTCGACAAGTCCGAACCCGGCCCCGGCGATGCCGCCCTCGCGCCGGTGATCGAGGAGCCCGCGGCGTCCGGTCCGTCCGCCTCCGCCGATCCCGCCGCGCCCGGCGATGCCAGCGGTGCCGACGATTCCAGCGATACCGCTTCCTTGCAGACCGTCGAGGACGAACTCGCGCGGCGCCAGCAGCAATCGGCAGAGCTGGCCATGTCGCTCAGCATCGAGCCCGACAACCAGCAATTGCAGGAACAGCTGAAGGAGTCGCTGGAAAAGATCCGCCAGGATGCGGCCCTGATCGACAATCCCGACGTGACCGGCCGTGCCCAGGCCGGCATCGACCTGCTCGCGCGGCCCGATTTCTCGGCCTCCACCGATGCCCTGGCGCAGATCATTACCGCCACCGTGCCGGTGCAACCCGAAGCCGCGCTCCTGCCGCCGGTGGACGCGCCCGACACCGACGAGGCGATCGATGCCGAACTGCTGGAGATCTTCCTGTCCGAGGCGGTGGAGGTGTTGCAGACGGTACGCGATACGCTGCCGCATTCGCGCTGCGAGCCGCACAACCAGGAACACCTGACCACGCTGCGCCGCTCCTTCCATACGCTCAAGGGCAGCAGCCGCATGGTCGGGCTGAACGAATTCGGCGAAGCTGCCTGGAGCATCGAACAGGTCATGAATCTCTGCCTGGCGGAAACGCGCGGCGGCGACGATGACCTCTATGGCCTGCTCGACAAGGCTGCCGAGGTGCTCGGCGCATGGGTCAACGACCTCACCGAGCACGGCCGGTCGCGCCGCACGCCGCACGCCCTGATCGCAGCCGCGGAACGGCTCAAGGAGGGCGGCAGTTTCTCCTACGAGGAGGCGCCCCTGGCCGCGCCCGAGGCAGCCATCGAGGAACCGGAAGCAGCGATCGAACCCCCGGAGGCGCCTGAGGCCATCGGCGCCGCGGACGCCGTCGACGCTGCCGCATTGGAAGAGTCCATGGAAGCGCTGGAACCGGCGCCCATGGATGAGCTCGCCGCCTTGCCGGACGTCACCGAAACCATCGACATGAGCGCCTTGCCGGAGATGGGCGACGAGCCTGCCTCCCTGGAGCAGGAACTCGCCGCCGAGCTTTCCGCGGAACTGGCGGAGGAATTGGCGGCTGAACCGGTCATCGACTTCGATGCCCCCGCCGAGGCTGGCGTGACGTTCGATGCAGCCGAAGTCACCGGGATTCCCGAGCTTGGCGACGAGGGAGACACCTCCGGCGCTGCCGGCGTGTCCGGTCTCCCGTTGATGGAAACGGAAACGTCGACAGAGCCCGGGCAGGAATCTTCCAGCCCGGTCGCGTTAGGGGCAGAGGCAGAGCCGGAACCGCCAGCGCAGGCGGACATCATCACCTTGCTGACGCCCGCCAATCCGGAACCGGCGCGCGGCCCCGCCATCGCGGTGGCGGACGTGATCGCGTTCCCGACGCTGCAGCCGCCCGAGACGCGCCGCGACGAACACGTCAAGCGCGTCGGCGGACTGGAAATCAGCGTTCCGCTCTACAACATCTACCTTGCCGAGACCGACGACCTGATCCACCTGCTGGCGCGCGACCTTGGCGAATGGCGGCATGAGCCCGAGCGCCAGGTCAACGTGACCACCATCCACGCCGTGCACTCGCTGGCCGGCAGCTCCGCCACGGTCGGTTTCCGTGCGCTGCAGGAAACCGCCCATGCGCTCGAAATGGTGCTGCAATTGCTGTCGCGCCGTCCGGTGCTGCTGCGCGAGCACGAATTCGACCTGCTGCAGCACAGCGTCGAGCGCATGCGCCTGATGCTGATGAAATTCGCGCTGGACGAGCTTCCCGCGCCGCAGCCGGAATACGCCCGCCTGCTGGAAAGCCTGCAGCGCGACCTGGAAACCCGCGACATGCTGGTGCATGACGCCTCGCCGAGGTTGGCGCCATCCGGCATGGCCACGGCGCATTCCACGCCCCCGGCATCGCCGGAATTCGAGCCGTCGACATCGCCGGAATTCGAGCCGCTGACGTCTCCAGAATTCGAGCCGTCGACATCGCCGGACATCCAGCCGTCCGCACCGCCGGAAGTGCAGCCGCTCCCCGGCACGCAGCCTGACCAGGCGCCTGCGCCGGAGATCATGCCGACACCGGCGCCGGAAACGCCCGAACCCGCCGAGCCCGTGCCGCCCGAAGTGCCGGCGACCCCGGCCGCGCCCGAGGCGCCGACGCTTCCCGAGACGCCTGAGGTTCCCGAGGCCCCATCCCTGCCGGAAGTGCCGGTCATCCCCGAAGGCAGCCGCGCGGAGTCAGGGCAGGAAGGCGAGGGCGTCATCGTTCCCAAGGACGAAATCGACGCCGACCTGCTGCCGGTTTTCCTGGAAGAAGGACGCGACGGGTTCCCGCAGATGAGCGCGGTGCTGCGCGCCTGGGTGGACCAGCCGGCCAATGTCTCCCATCCGCAGGCGCTGCTGCGCCTGCTGCACACGCTCAAGGGAAGCGCCCGCATGGCCGGCGCCATGACGCTCGGCCAGCATCTGCATGACATGGAGACCCGGGCCGAGAACGTCATGCACCTGGGTTCGCCGTCGGCGCTGACCATCGAAGACCTGCTGGTCCGCTACGACCATGCCTCGCTGCTGTTCGAGCAGTTGCAGCATCCCGCGGCCCCGATGCAGGCCGGCGATGCCGCACCGGCAGAACAGGCGCAGGCGCCGTCCGGCGAGGCCGCGCAGCAAAACATGGAGCAAGCCGCGCAGCCCGTGGTGCTCGCGCCGCTCATGCCCTTGCGCGAAGACCTTGCCGCGCCCCGCCTGCCGGCCGTCCGGCCGGCTGCGGCGCCTGCCATGCCCGCCGCCCCGGCCCAGCTCGTGCGCGTGCGCGCCGACATCCTCGACCGTCTCGTCAACCAGGCCGGCGAAGTGTCGATCGCCCGTTCCAAGCTGGAAAACGAGGTGGGTTCGCTGCGCCAGTCCCTGTCCGAACTGACCGACAACGTCACCCGCCTGCGCGACCAGCTGCGCGAGATCGAGATGCAGGCCGAGTCCCAGATCGCCTCGCGCATGGCCGCGGCCGGCGAGCGCGAATTCGATCCGCTCGAATTCGACCGCTTCACCCGCCTGCAGGAACTCACCCGCATGATGGCCGAGAGCGTCAGCGACGTCGGCTCCGTGCACCACAACCTGGCCCGCACGCTCGACAGCGCCAGCACAGGCCTGAGCTCGCAGGCGCGCCTCACCCGCGAACTGCAGCAAGACCTGATGCGCGTGCGCATGGTGCAGTTCGCCAGCATTTCCGAGCGCCTGTACCGCGTCACGCGGCAGGCCGCCAAGGAAGTCGACAAGCGCGTCAACCTCGACATCCGCGGCAGCGGGGTGGAAATCGACCGCGGCGTGCTGGAACGCATGACCGGTCCCTTCGAACACCTGCTGCGCAACGCGGTCGCCCACGGCGTCGAGTCGCGCGAGGCGCGCCGCGCCGCCGGCAAGAGCGAAACCGGCGAACTGCTGGTGGAAGTGCGCCAGGAGGGCAACGAGGTCGTGATCCGCTTCTGCGACGACGGCCATGGCCTGGACGTGGCCCGCATCCGCGACAAGGCGGTTCGGCTCGGCCTGCTCGGCCACGACGGCGATGCCAGCGACGAGGACGTGCGCGACCTGATCTTCCACCCCGGTTTTTCCACCGCAGAGGAAGTCACCGAACTCGCGGGACGCGGCATCGGCATGGACGTGGTGCGTTCCGAAGCCGCCGCCCTGGGCGGCCGCGTTTCTACCTGGTCCGAACCGGGCAAGGGCACGCATTTCACCATCCACCTGCCGCTCACCCTTGCCGTGACGCAGGTGGTCCTGGTCGGCAGCGGCGGACGTACCTACGCCGTGCCGTCGGTGCTCGTCGAGCAGGTCCAGCAGCTCAAGAGCCACGCCCTGGCCGGCGCCTACAACGATGGCGCGGTGGTCTGGCAAGGCCAGCGCGTGCCCCTGCATTACCTGCCCGCGCTGCTCGGCGACCGCCAGTCCTCGCCGGTGGGACAGCAATACACCCCGCTCATGATCATCAAGAGCGGCAACGACCGGGTAGCGATCCACGTCGACGAAGTGATCGGCAACCGCGAAGTTGTGGTCAAGAACATCGGCCCGCAGCTCGCGCGCATGACCGGCATCGCCGGCGCCACGGTGCTCGGCTCCGGCGACATCGTGCTGATCCTCAACCCGGTGCCGCTGTCGATGCGCCAGGCCCAGGAACTGCTTCGCGCGCCGCGCCAGACCCCGTCCGACGCGCCCGACAACATGGGCGCGGTGGCCGACCTCGTCCATCCGGCGACACCCCAGGCCGGCGCGCCGGCACCGGTGCAAGGCCTGCGCACCCAGCACATCGTCATGGTCGTCGACGACTCGCTCACCGTGCGCCGCGTCACCCAGCGCCTGCTCTCCCGCGAGGGCTACCAGGTAGTGCTCGCCAAGGACGGCGTGGACGCGCTGGAGCACCTGCAATCGGTGACGCCGGACGTGCTGCTGGTCGACATCGAGATGCCGCGCATGGATGGCTTCGACTTCACCCGCAACGTGCGCGGGGACGAGCGGACGCGCGGGATTCCGATCGTCATGATTACCTCGCGGACGGCGGCCAAGCATCGCAACTATGCGATGGAGCTGGGCGTGAATGCCTATCTCGGCAAGCCGTATCGGGAAGATGAGTTGCTGGGGCTGATTGCGGGGTATGTGGGGCGGGTGGAAGTTTGATTTTTCGAAGCCTTGCATGGTCCGGGCTGCGAATGCTGGTGACTGAGGCAACCCGCTACAGCCACCAAATCCGCCACGGCTGCGCCCTAACTACCGGCTCCCTCCCTTTCAAGGGGAGGGTTGGGGCGGGGATGGGTTTCTTCCGCAAGCAAAGGACAGTGTTGACATCGAGAGCGGGCCAAATACTGTTCTCTACATGCCACCGAACCCCATCCCCACCCTAGCCCTCCCCTTGAAAGGGAGGGAAGGGGGAGGAGGTTGCTGGAATGGTTGGAGGCATTGGCACGCTTGCGGCATCATGTTCCCTGAAGTCGGGACAAACTCGAGTCATGCTGATACGGCAAGAGACCGAGTCATCGAACCAGATATGGCCGTAAATGACGCCGGCAATCGGCGCTGCCCCATCCCTCACTCCTCCCGAACCTTCTTCACCACCGCATACCTTTTCAACGTCCTCTCCCGCGCCTCGTCATGCGCCACGACCGGCCGCGGATAATCCACCCCCAAGCTGACCCCCGCAGCCTCCAGTTCCGCGCCGCTTGCCAGCCAAGGCGCATGCACCTTCTTCACCGGCAGCTTCCCCAGCATCGGAAGATAACGCCGGATGAACTTGCCCTCGGCATCGAACTTTTCCGATTGCGTCACCGGATTGAAGATCCGGAAGTAAGGCTGGGCATCGCAGCCCGAGGAAGACGCCCATTGCCATCCGCCGTTGTTCGCTGCAAGGTCGAAGTCGTTGAGCTTCTCGGCGAAGTAACGCTCGCCCCAGCGCCAGTCGATGCCGAGATCCTTGGTGAGAAAGCTCGCCGTGACCATGCGCAGGCGGTTGTGCATGTAGCCGGTCTGGTTGAGCTGCAGCATCGCGGCGTCCACCAGGGGGTAGCCGGTTCGGCCGTTGCACCAGGCCTGGAACAGTTCTTCCGCGACATCGCCGCTTTCCCAGCGGATGCCATCGTATTCCGGCTTGAAGGCGCGCTCGGCGACGTGCGGGGAATGGTGCAGGATCATGAAATAGAATTCCCGCCAGATCAGCTCGGACAGCCAGGTGGCAGCGCCCTTGGCGTTGCCCGGGGTACGCATCGCTTCCAGCGCCAGGCCGGCCAGCCGGCGGACCGACACCGTGCCGAAGCGCAGGTGGGTCGAGAGGTAGGACGGTCCCTTGACGGCGGGAAAGTCGCGCGCCACGTCGTAGCGGCCGATGCGCGGCAGGAAGTCGTCGACCAGGGCGTCGGCGCCGGACATGCCGGGCTTGAGCTGGAGCGATGCAAGGTTGGTCGGCCGGAAGCCGAGCGCGGCCAGGGAAGGAATGCCTTCGCCGGCGGGCGGCGGGGCAAGCTTGCGGAAGTGGCTCACCGTGTCGTAGGGCGCCGCGTGGGCGGCATGGCCGGCAAGCTCGAGCTGCTTCATCCAGGCGTTCTTGTAGGGCGTGAAGACGGAGAAGGGCTTGCCGGCCTGGGACAGCACCTCGTCGATCTCGAACAGGACCTGGTCCTTGACCAGCCGCAGCTGCCTGCCGTCCGCGCGCAGGGCGCGCTCGGCCTCCAGGTCGCGGCGGCAGGCGGCGGGCTCGTAGTCGCGGCCGGCGAACACCGCGTCCACCTGCAATTCCCGGGCGAGCTGCGCAATGGCGTCGGGGCCGCGCGCGTGCCGCACGATCAGCGCGCCGCCCGCCGCGCGCAGGGCGGCGTCGAGTTCCGTCACGCAGCCATGGATGAACTCGACGCGCCTGTCCTCCGCAGGCAACCGCTCGAGGATGTCCTTGTCGAAGATGAAGGCGCAATACACCTGCCGGCTGGAGGTCAGCGCTTCGTGCAGGGCGGCATGGTCGACATGGCGCAGGTCGCGCCGGAACCAGACGAGGGAGCGTTTAAATCGCATGGAAGGTCCGTAAGGTCAAGGGCAGAGCGGGTGCCGAACAGGGCCGGGCGGTGCCGCGTTTCCGGGTCGCGCCCGGCAAAACTGATAAAATGCACATTATGGTGAAAGCAAGCAAGTTTAGCTCGTCCAGATCGTTCAGCTCCAAGCCCGGCGCCGGCCGGGACAACCCGACTTTTTCCGCCGCTTCCCGACCCGTGCCCGATCCCGATACCAATCTTAACCTCGCAGACCATTTCCTGATCGCCATGCCGTCCATGCTCGATCCGGTGTTCGGCGGTACCGTGATCTACATCTGCGAGCACAACGCCAATGGCGCGCTCGGCATCATCGTCAACAAGGCCACCGACATGACGCTCGACGTCCTGCTCGAGCGCATCGAGCTCGGCGACGCGATGGCGTCGCGGCGCGCCGGCCTGCAAGGCAAGACGGTGCTGTTCGGCGGTCCGGTCCAGGTCGAGCGGGGCTTCGTGCTGCATGCGCCGCATGGCAACTATTCCTCCATGATGCCGGTGACCGACGACATCGCCCTGACCACCTCCAAGGACGTGCTCGAAGCCGTGGCGGCGGGCGACGGCCCGGGTCGGCTGCTGGTTACCCTGGGTTGCTCCGGCTGGAGCGCGGGACAGCTCGAGCAGGAAATCGTCAACAACGGCTGGCTGACGGTGCGGGCCGATCCCGCCATCCTGTTCGACCTGCCGGTGGAAGAGCGTTTCGTGGCGGCGATGAAGCTGCTCGGCATCGATCCCATGATGCTCGCCGGCGACGCCGGGCACGCCTGAACGCCTGGCGGACCCTGCCTTGGAGACGGTGCTCGCCTTCGATTTCGGCCTCAAGCGCATCGGCGTCGCGGTGGGGAATACCTTCCTGAAGCAGGCGCAGCCGCTGACCGTGATCCACGCCGAGACCAACGATGCCAAGTTCGCCGCCATCGGCGCGCTCGTCGACGAATGGAAGCCTTCGCTGTGCGTGGTCGGACTGCCGACCCATGCCGATGGCACCGAACACGATTTCACCACGCGCTGCCGCCGCTTCGCCAACCAGCTCAACGGCCGCTACGGCGTGAAGACGGCGCTGGTCGACGAACGCTTTTCCTCGGCGGTCATTGCCGCCAAGCGCGGCGACGTGATCGACGCCGAGGCCGCCGCCATCATTTTGCAACAATACTTTCATGAACATGTCTCTTCCTGACTTTGACGCCGAGGCGCTCTACCGCACCCTCGCCGAACGCGTGAAGGCCGGCGTCGCCGGCGCTGCGCAGGTGGCGGTGGTCGGCATCTATTCCGGCGGCGCCTGGATCGCCGAGCGGCTCGCCGCCGAACTCGGCACCGACCGGCTGGGTTTCATCGATGTCTCGTTCTACCGCGACGACTACGCCGCCAAGGGCTTGCCGGCCGGCGTCAAGCCCTCGCAGATTCCCTTCGAGGTGGAAGGCGCCACCATCATCCTGGTCGATGACGTGCTCTACACCGGCCGCACCACGCGCGCGGCCATCAACGAACTGTTCGACTACGGCCGGCCGGCGCGCATCATGCTGGCCGCGCTGGTGGACCGCGGCGGGCGCGAACTGCCGGTCGCGGCCGATTTCGTCGCCGACGCCGTCACGCTGGCGCCCGGCCAGCACCTCGTCCTGCAACGCGCCGATGACGGCCGCTTCACGCTTACCGTTGACCATGCATAATCCGCAACTGAACAACCATGGCGAGCTGCAGCACCTGCTCACCATCGAGGGACTGCCCCGCGCGGTCATCACGCACATCCTCGACACCGCCTCGTCCTTCGTTTCGATCAGCGACCGCGAGGTGAAGAAGGTGCCGCTCATGCGCGGCAAGAGCGTGTTCAACCTCTTCTTCGAGAACTCCACGCGCACCCGCACCACCTTCGAGATCGCCTCCAAGCGCCTGTCGGCCGACGTGATCAACCTCAACATCGCCGCGTCCAGCACCTCCAAGGGCGAGTCGCTGCTCGACACCATCGACAACCTCGCGGCCATGCATGCCGACATGTTCGTGGTGCGCCATGCGCAGTCGGGCGCGCCCTACCTGATCGCCAAGCACCTCATCGACACGAAGCAGCCGCACGTGCATGTGGTCAACGCCGGCGACGGCCGCCATGCGCATCCGACGCAGGGCCTGCTCGACATGTACACCATCCGCCACTACAAGAAGGACTTCAGCAACCTGCGGGTGGCGATCGTGGGCGACATCCTGCACAGCCGCGTGGCGCGCTCCGACATCCACGCCATGACCACGCTGGGCGTGCCCGAGATCCGCGCCATCGGCCCGCGCACGCTGCTGCCGGGCGGACTGGAGCAGCTCGGCGTGCGCGTCTTCACCGACATCAACGAAGGCTTGAAGGACGTCGACGTCATCATCATGCTTCGCCTGCAGAACGAGCGCATGACGGGGGCGCTGCTGCCGTCGGCGCAGGAATTCTTCAAGAGCTACGGCCTGACGCCCGAGCGACTCGCGCTCGCCAGGCCCGACGCCATCGTCATGCATCCGGGGCCGATGAACCGCGGCGTGGAGATCGACTCAGCGGTGGCCGACGGCGCCCAGGCGGTGATCCTGCCGCAGGTGACCTTCGGCATCGCGGTCCGCATGGCGGTCATGAGCATTCTGGCAGGGAACTAAGCATGCAAATCGAAATCAGGAATGGCCGCGTGATCGATCCGGCCAGCGGCGCCGACGCGCAACACACCGTGTACATCGCCGGCGGCAAGATTGCCGCGGTCGGCGGCGCCGGCAGCGCACCGGCCGGCTTCAAGGCCGACAAGACCATCGATGCCGCCGGCCTCGTCGTGGCCCCCGGCCTGGTGGACCTCAGCGCGCGCCTGCGCGAGCCGGGCTACGAATACAAGGCGACGCTGGAATCGGAAATGCAGGCGGCGATGCAGGGCGGGGTGACCAGCCTCGTCTGCCCGCCCGACACCGACCCGACGCTGGACGAGCCCGGCCTCGTGGAAATGCTCAAGCACCGCGCCCGCGGCCTGAACCAGGCGAACGTCTATCCGCTCGGCGCGCTGACCGCCGGCCTGAAGGGCGAGGCCCTGACCGAAATGGCCGAGCTGACCGAAGCCGGCTGCATCGGCTTCTCGCAGGCCGAGCATCCCATCGCCGATACCACCGTGCTCATGCGCGCCATGCAGTACGCCCAGACCTTCGGCTACACCGTCTGGCTGCGTCCGCAGGACCCGCACCTCGGCAGCGGCGGCATCGCCCACAGCGGGCCGGTGGCGTCGCGCCTCGGCCTGTCCGGCGTGCCTGTCATCGCCGAGACCATCGCCCTGCACACCATCTTCGAACTCGTGCGCTCGACGGGCGCGCGGGTACACCTGTGCCGCATGTCGAGCGCCGCCGGCCTCGACCTGGTGCGCGCCGCGAAGAAGGAAGGCCTGCCGGTGAGCTGCGACGTCGGCGTGCACCACGTGCACCTGACCGACATGGACATCGGCTTCTTCGATCCGAACGCCCGCATGACGCCGCCGCTGCGCTCCCAGCGTGATCGCGACGCCATCCGCGCCGCCCTGCTCGACGGCACCATCGACGCCATCTGTTCCGACCATACCCCGGTCGACGACGACGAAAAGCTGCTGCCCTTCGGCGAAGCCACGCCGGGCGCGACCGGCCTGGAACTGCTGCTGCCGCTGACCCTGAAGTGGGCCGCCGAGAATGGCGTGCCGCTCGCCAGCGCGCTGGCCAAGGTCAGCACCCATGCGGCGCGCGTCGCCGGACTGGGCACCGGCCGAATCGAGGCAGGCGCGCCGGCCGACCTGGTCGTGTTCGACCCGGACGCGCGCTGGAAGATCGAGGCCGCCGCCCTGGCCAGCCAGGGCAAGCACACGCCTTTCCTCGGTTATGAACTGGGCGGGCAGGTGCGCGCCACCATCGTTTCCGGATACCTTGCCTACGCGCGCGCATGAGCGTGCATGATCGCCCGCAGCAAGAACGGCCGGGCTTGCCCGTGCTGCGCTTGCTGCGCGCGGTGCTGCATCTCTTCGAAGGCCTGGCGACCTGCGCGCTTGTCTTTCCCTTCCTCGGGCATGATGCGCGGCAGGCTCGCATCAAGAGCTGGTCGCGCCGGCTGGTCGGCCTGTGCAAGGTCGACGTCACGGTGACGCATGCGCAGGGCGCGGCCATGGCGCCGCGCGCCCTGATCGTGTCGAACCATGTCTCCTGGCTCGACATCTTCGTCATCAATTCACTCGCGCCTTGCCGCTTCGTCGCCAAGTCCGACATCCGAGACTGGCCGCTGGTCGGCTGGCTGTGCGCGAAGACCGGCACCATCTTCATTTCGCGGGGCAAGCTGCGCGACGTGCGGCGGATCTACCAGGGCCTGGTCTCCAGCCTGCATGCCGGCGAGCGCGTCGCCTTTTTTCCGGAAGGCACGACCGCGGCGCAGGGAAGCCTCCTGCCTTTCCATGCCAACCTGTTCGAAGCGGCCATCGAGGCGCAGGTGCCGGTGCAGCCTTACGCGCTGCGCTACCTCGATGATCGCGGCAACCATCATCCGGCGGCCGACTTCATCGGCGAGATGACCTTTGCCCAGAGCATGCTGGCCGTCCTGCGCGCCGGGGGCATGCGCGCCGAGATCGTCATCCTTCCCACGCTGGAAACCGGCACCGCATCGCACCGGCGCGACCTGGCCGACGCCGCGCATGCCGCCATCGATGCCGCGCTCGGCGGAGGAAAGCCGGATCTTGTCTCGCGATCCGCGCCCTGAGTCCTGGCCTCAGTCCAGGTCTTCCGTCTCGTTCGCGCTGGCGGCGCTCTCGGGTTCCACGGCGCTGAGCTTGCGCATGTCGGCGACGGAGCGGTCGTTGCCGTCCCAGCGCACCGCATCCACGTAGCGCATGTCGAGCTGGATCTTTTCCGCCCCGTAGGCATGCAGGGCCGACACCGTTGCGGCGAGCGAAGGATCGTGGGCGCTGATGCTCACGATCAGCCTCAGGTCCCGCGGCACCTCGTTGACATGCGCCAGGGCGGCGAGCGGACTGTCCTCCCGCAGGGGATGCATCATGGTCCAGGTCATCGGAAAGAAGGGCATGTCCGAGCGCTGCAGCGCCAGGTCGTGCGCGCGCCGGAAGGCGTGCCCGTTGGCATCCTTGTCCGGCAGCAGGGCGACGGCGCGCGCGCTGGCACCCATCAAGGCATTCGGCCTGCCGTTGCCGATGCGGATCAGCAGGACGGGCTCGTCGCCGCTGCGCGATACCACCAGCGTGTCCGCGAACAGGATCTTCGCCCGCGGCCTGGAAAACCGCACGAAGACCAGGCCGGTCATCATGGCGGTCATCAGCAGTCCGGTGAAGGTTTCGATGGTCGTCACGACATGGCCGTAGACCGAGGCCGGCGACATGACGCCGAAGCCCACGGTGGCGAAGGTTTCCACGCTGAAAAAGAAGGCATCAACGAGCGAACCCGGGCGCGCGTGCTCCAAGCTGCCCGGCACCGCCGCGTACAGCAGGGCGAACAGGAAATTGATGGCGATGTAGATGAGCGCCAGGCAGGCCATGAAGGCGGGCCAGGACATCGACACCGCCGCATGGTAAGGATCGCCGAGGTCGAAGCGCTGAATACCGATCTTTTCCAGGCTCATCGAGCCCAGGTCGGCATCCACCTCGACCTTGGCCTTTTCCTTGGTTTGATTTTCCATGCACGCGGTCCTCGACGCTGGTTCTCCGTTGAGACAGCGCGCGGCGCGGACGGTTTAATCGGGTATCGTCGCAGGAGGGCAGGGACCTCGGCGAAGTCAGATGCTGCCCGGCTCGCAGTACTGCGGGCAGTCGACCTGGATCACGCTGCGGTCGTCCAGGCAGACCGCGGTCAGCTTGCCGCCCCAGAGGCAGCCGGTGTCGAGGCTGACGAGATCAGAGCGGTTGATGAGGCCGAGCGTCGACCAGTGGCCGAACACCACCGGCACGCCTTCCGTGCGCCGGCCGGGCACGTCGAACCAGCGCAGCAGGCCGGGCAGGTCGGGCTCGACGCCCTTGGTCCCGCCCAGCTCCATGCGGCCGTCGGCGGTGCAGAAGCGGATGCGCGTCAAGGCGTTGACGATGCAGCGCAGGCGATCGACGCCTTGCAGGCCATTGTCCCACTGGTCGGGCAGGTTGCCGTACATCTGGCCCAAGAACTCCACCCAGCGCGGCCCGCGCAGCACCTCGTGCACCTCGTCGGCCAGCCGCAAGGCCTGTTCCGCGGTCCATTGCGGCACCAGCCCGGCATGGACAACGAGGCAGCCCTGTTCCATCAGGGCCAGCGGCCGCTGGCGCAGCCATTCGAGTAGTTCGTCGCGGTCGGGCGCGGCCAGGATGTCGTCGAGCGTGTCGGAGCGGGATACCCGGTGCAGACCGCAGGAGACCGCCAGCAGGTGCAGGTCGTGGTTGCCGAGCACGATCTCGGCATTCGGCAGCGCCTTCACCTGGCGCAGGGTGGCCAGCGATTCCGGACCCCGGTTGACGATGTCGCCGACGAAGATCAGGCGCGGGTTGGGACTAACTTTGTAAATACTTTCCAGCAGTTCGGCAAGCTTGCCGTGGCAGCCCTGCAGGTCGCCAATGGCGTAGGTCGGCATAGGTGATCGGTGAGAAATGAGAAATCCGGAGTTGAATGGATGGTACAGGAGGCGGCGCGTCGCGCGCACGAGCCCTGGAACCGGAAAACGTTAAGAAAGGGTAATTGTTGTTGTGCAGCAATTTCGGCAAAGTAAAGTAAAGCCCGCAACGGGCGGTGTAACAATCAATTACCCTTGTATCCGCCCAACGCTGCTGTAATACTGCCTCAGCTGTGAATTTGCCAACCCAAATCGGCTAAAATCGACAGTTTATCGAATTTTCACCCCACCATAGGAACGTGCATGATCTTAGTGACAGGCGGAGCGGGCTTCATCGGGTCCAATTTCGTGCTGAACTGGCTGTCCCTGCATGACGAGCCGGTGGTGAACCTGGACAAGCTGACCTACGCCGGCAACCTGAACAACCTCGCCGGCGTCATGCACGACCAGCGGCACCACTTCGTGCAGGGCGACATCGGCGACGCGGCGCTCATCGCCGACCTGCTGCGGCAGCACCGTCCCCGCGCGATCCTGCACTTCGCGGCCGAGAGCCACGTCGACCGTTCCATCCACGGCCCGGCCGAGTTCATCGCCACCAACGTCAACGGCACTTTCACCCTGCTCGAGGCCGCGCGCGCCTACCACGGCAGCCTGGACGATGCCGGGCGCGCCGCCTTCCGCTTCCTGCACGTGTCCACCGACGAGGTCTATGGCTCCCTCGGCCCCAACGATCCGCCCTTCGCCGAGACCACGGCCTATGCGCCCAACAGCCCGTACTCCGCGTCCAAGGCGGCATCCGACCACCTGGTGCGCGCCTACCACCATACCTACGGCCTGCCGACGCTGACCACCAATTGCTCCAACAATTACGGGCCGTACCACTTCCCGGAGAAGCTGATCCCGCTGATGATTGCCAATGCCTTGACCGGCAAGCCGCTGCCCGTCTATGGCGACGGCAAGAACGTGCGCGACTGGCTCTACGTGGGCGATCACTGCGCCGCGATCCGCCGCGTTCTCGAAGCAGGGCGGGTGGGCGAGACCTACAACATCGGCGGCTGGAACGAGAAAACCAACCTCGAGGTGGTGCATACCCTGTGCGACATCCTCGATGCGCTCGCCCCGCGCGCGGGCAGCCACCGCGACCTCGTCACCTACGTGAAGGACCGCCCCGGCCATGACCGGCGCTATGCCATCGACGCCCGCAAGCTGGAACGGGAGCTGGGCTGGAAGCCGGCGGAAACCTTCGACAGCGGAATCCGCAAGACGGTGCAGTGGTATCTCGATCACCAGGATTGGGTGCGCGACGTGCAGTCGGGCGCATACCAGGGCTGGATGGAACAGAACTACGGCAAGCGCGGCGGCGCGGGAGAAGCGGCATGACGGGCGGAACGGCGGTAAAGCGCAAGGGCATCATCCTCGCCGGCGGTTCCGGCACGCGGCTGTATCCGGTGACGACATCCGTGTCCAAGCAGCTGCTGCCGGTCTACGACAAGCCGATGATCTACTACCCGCTGTCGGTCCTGATGCTGTCCGGCATGCGCGACATCCTGCTGATTTCCACGCCCGAGGACACGCCGCGTTTCCGCGACCTGCTCGGCGACGGCAGCCAGTGGGGCCTGAACCTGAGCTACGCGGTGCAGCCCTCGCCCGACGGCCTGGCGCAAGCCTTCATCATCGGCCGCGAATTCGTCGGCAACGACCTGTCCGCCCTGATCCTCGGCGACAACATCTACTACGGGCACGAGTTCGACGCCCAGCTTCGGCTCGCGACCTCCCGCCCCGACGGCGCCACGGTGTTCGCCTACCACGTGCTCGATCCGGAACGCTATGGCGTGGTGGAATTCGATGCGCAGCGGCGCGCCATCAGCATCGTCGAGAAGCCGGCCCAGCCCAAGTCGAACTACGCGGTGACCGGGCTCTACTTCTACGACAAGCAAGTGTGTGACATCGCCGCCGGCATCCGGCCATCGGCGCGCGGCGAGCTGGAAATCACCGACGTCAACCGCGCCTACCTCGACATGGGCAAGCTCAACGTCGAGGTCATGGGACGAGGCATGGCCTGGCTTGATACCGGCACCCACGAGTCGCTTCTCGATGCCGGCCAGTTCATCGCCACCATCGAGAAGCGGCAGGGTTTGAAGGTCGCCTGCCCGGAAGAGATCGCCTACCGCAAGAACTACATCACCGCCGAGCAGCTGGAGCGCCTCGCCCAGCCGCTGAAGAAGAACGCCTACGGCCAGTACCTGCTGCGCATCCTGAAGGACACGGTGTACTGATGAACCGCATCCCCACCGCCATTCCCGACGTGCTGATCCTCGAGCCGAGAGTGTTCGGCGACGACCGCGGCTTCTTCTACGTCAGCTATAACGAGGCGCAGCTCCTGGATCTGCCCGGGCTCGACGGCCCGGCGCGGTTCGTGCAGGACAATCATTCGCGCTCGGCGCGCCACGTGCTGCGCGGCCTGCATTACCAGATCCGGCAGCCGCAGGGGAAGCTGGTGCGCGTCATCGCCGGCGAGGTGTTCGACGTGGCCGTCGACATCCGGCGCGGGTCGCCGACCTACGGGCGCTGGGTCGGCGCCACGCTGTCGGCCGAGAACAAGCGGCAGATGTGGATCCCGTCGGGATTCGCCCATGGCTTCCTGGTGACCAGCGAGTCCGCCGAATTCCTCTACAAGACGACCGACTATTGGGCGCCCGAGCACGAGCGCTGCCTCGCCTGGAACGATCCGGCGCTGGCGATCGACTGGCCCATCCAGGGCGAGCCGGTGCTGTCGGACAAGGACAAGCTCGGCAAGCCGCTCGCCGAAGCGGAGGTCTTCGCATGAAAATCCTGCTTACCGGCGTCAACGGACAGATCGGCCATGAGCTCCTTCGCAGCCTGCAGGGCCTGGGCGACATCCACGCCATGGACAGGGCGCGCATGGACCTGGCGGACCTCGACAGCGTCCGCCGCGCCGTGCGCGAGATCAGGCCGGACCTGATCGTCAACCCGGCCGCCTATACCGCCGTCGACCAGGCCGAGCGCGAGCCGGACCTGGCGATGCGGATCAATGGCGAGGCGCCCGGCGTGATGGCGGAGGAGGCCGCCCGCATCGGCGCGGCCATGGTCCATTACTCGACCGATTACGTCTTCGACGGCACGAAGCAGGGCGCCTACGCGGAGGATGACCTGCCGGCGCCGGCGAACGTGTACGGACGCAGCAAGCTGGCGGGCGAGCAGGCGGTGGTGGCCTCAGGCATCCCGCACCTGATCCTGCGCACGAGCTGGGTCTACGGCCTGCGGGGCAGGAATTTTCTGCTCACCATTCGTCGGCTGGCGCAAGAAAAGGACGAATTGCGCATCGTGAGCGACCAGGTCGGCGCGCCGACCTGGTGCCGAACGATTTCCGACGCCACGGCACATACGGTGGCCCGTCTGAGCCAGGTGCGCGGCCTTGATCTGGATCTGTTGCGTGCCCGCTCCGGTGTCTACCATCTTGCTGCGCAAGGTCAAACCACTTGGTATGGTTTCGCGCAGACTATTGTTGCGCACAAGACAATTCTTCGGAAGCCGGTCGTTACACCGATTGGCACCGCGGATTATCCGTTGCCCGCGCGCAGGCCGGCGAACTCGTCACTGTCGTGCGCGAAGTTCACCTCGACCTTCTGCGCCTTACCGCAATGGAGCGACGCTCTGGATCTGTGCCTGGACTGACATGACCGAACACACCATGCGCCGCTTCCGCCGCGGTTTTAACACAGTCTTTCGCGTTACCTGCGCCATCGCCAGGAGCCCGGCCCGAACACACCATCGAACCATGCGAGAACAACCATGCTGATTCCCATCATTCTTTCCGGCGGCGCCGGTACCCGTCTCTGGCCGGTGTCCCGCGAAGCGCATCCCAAGCCCTTCATGCGTATCGGCGGCGGCAAGAGCCTGCTCGAGCAAACCCACGAGCGGGCGCTGGCGGTCTCCGACGGCACCACGCCGCTGATCGTCACCAACCGCGACTACTACTTCCTGTCGCGCGACGAACTGGCGAACCAGCAGGTCAAGCCGCAATACCTGCTCGAGCCGATGGGGCGCAACACCGCGCCGGCAATCGCGCTGGCCGCCATGTGGGCGATGGAGCAGAAGAATGACGCCACCATGCTGGTGCTGCCGGCCGACCACCTCATCAAGGACACGCCGTCCTTCTACACCGCCGTTCGGCACGCGGAAGCCCTCGCCAACGACAATTTCATGGTCTTGTTCGGCATCAAGCCCAAGGCGCCCGAGACCGGCTTCGGCTACATCGAGATGGGCGACGCGGTGAGCCAGCACGCCCGGGTGGTGAAGCGCTTCGTCGAGAAGCCGGACGCCGCCACCGCCGCCAAGTACCTCGCCACCGGCAACTACGTCTGGAACAGCGGCATGTTCTGCTTCAAGGCGAGCGCCATCCTGGACGCCTTCGCCACCTACCATCCCGCCCTGCTGGAAGCCGCGCAAGGCGTCTGGAAGACCATCAAGGCGGAAGGCGACAAGATCGAACTCAACGCCGGCTTCTCCTCGCTCGAGAACATTTCCATCGACTACGCCGTCATGGAAAAGGCGAAGAACATCGCCGTCATTCCCGGCGACTTCGACTGGAGCGACATCGGCGCATGGAGCGCCGTGGCCGACGCCATCCAGGCCGACGAGTCGGGCAACACCAGCAACAACTGCCAGAACATCATCATCGACAGCCGCAATACCCACATCGAAGCCAAGGACAGGCTGGTGGCGGCGGTCGGCCTCGACAACCTCCTGATCATCGACACGCCCGACGCGCTGCTGGTGGCCGACAAGTCCAGGAGCCAGGACGTGAAGCAGGTCGTCAGCCGCCTGAAGGCCAGCGGCCACGACGCCCACAAGATCCACCGCACCGTGATCCGCCCCTGGGGCAGCTACACCGTGCTGGAGGAAGGCCCCGGCTTCAAGATCAAGCGCATCGCGGTCAAGCCCGGCGCGTCGCTGTCGCTGCAGATGCACCACCACCGCAGCGAGCACTGGGTGGTCGTCTCGGGCAATGCCGAGGTCGTCAACGGCGAACAGGTCATCGCCCTGGAAGCCAACCAGTCGACCTACATCCCCGCCGGCCACAAGCACCGCCTGACCAACACCGGCGCCACCGAGCTGGCGCTGATCGAGGTGCAGTGCGGCGCCTATCTCGGCGAGGACGACATCGTCCGCTTCGACGACATCTACGGCAGGGTCGGGTAAATGGCGGTTGGCATCGTTCGTTCGATCTGGACTTACCGCGGTTTCATCTCCGGCAGCGTGAAGCGCGATTTCCAGACGCGCTACCGGAATTCTCTCCTCGGCGCGGCCTGGACCATCCTCAATCCCCTGGCCATGATCGTGGTCTACACGGTCATCTTCGCGGAAGTGATGAAAGCCAGGCTTCCGGGAGTGGACGGCCGCTTCGCCTACAGCATCTTCCTCTGCGCCGGCACGCTGACCTGGGGCCTGTTCGCCGAGATCGTCGGCCGCGCGCAGAACGTGTTCATCGAGCAGGCGAACCTGATCAAGAAGATCAACTTCCCGCGCATCTGCCTGCCGGTCATCGTGGTGGTCAACGCCGGCATCAACTTCGGCATCATCTTCGGCCTGTTCGTACTCTTCCTGCTGTTTTCCGGAAGCTTCCCGGGAATCGGCTTCCTCGGCATCTTCCCGGTGCTGGCGATCCAGGTCCTGTTCGCCATCGGGCTGGGCATGTCGGTCGGCGTGCTGAACGTGTTCTTCCGCGACGTCGGGCAACTGTTTGCCGTGCTGCTGCAATTCTGGTTCTGGTTCACGCCCGTGGTCTACCCGCGCACGATCCTGCCCCAGTGGGTACAGAAATACATCGACATGAACCCCATGACGCCGCTCATCGGCGCCTACCAGGAGGTGCTGGTGCATGGCCGCTGGCCCGACTGGAACAGCCTGCTGCTGCCCGCCGGCCTGGCCCTGGCCCTCTGTTTCCTGGGACTGCGCCTGTTCCGCAAACGGGTAGGGGAAATGGTTGACGAGTTGTAAAATCCGGGGAGTTCGGGAATAATCGCGCGTCGAATCCGCTGCGATACCCCAAGGCAAGAACAGTCGGACAGCCGGGCGACGGATACGGCTGGCAGACGAAGCAACGAACGACCGTCCAGCGTCACCATGCCGCTTGCCCTGAAGCATGGGAAATCATGTCCTGCCCATGATGCAAACGCACCGCGTCCCGCATCAGGATTGATTTCAATTATCACCCACTCCGCCAAGTTCGCTAAGTTGTCGGGATGCCTGGCACAGGCAGGCGCCGGCACTCTCCGTCTTGCTTTTCCGGGCGCGGAGTGCGGGCAACGTGATGATGAACGCAGGTTTTTTTAATAACGACGTCTATATGAACAAAGCACCCATCGCAGTGATCACCGGCATCACCGGCCAGGACGGCGCCTATCTCGCCCAGCTTCTGCTGGAAAAGGGATACCAGGTCCATGGCACCTACCGCCGGACCAGTTCCGTCAACTTCTGGCGCATCGAGGAACTCGGCATCGACAAGCATCCCAACCTGTCGCTGGTCGAGTACGACCTCACCGACCTGTCCGCCAGCATCCGCCTGCTGCAGTCGACCGGCGCGCAGGAAGTCTACAACCTCGCGGCCCAGAGCTTCGTCGGCGTCTCCTTCGAGCAGCCGGTGACCACCGCCGAAATCACCGGCATCGGCCCGCTCAACCTGCTGGAAGCCATCCGCATCGTCAATCCGAAGATCCGCTTCTACCAGGCGTCCACCTCGGAAATGTTCGGCAAGGTCCAGGCCATTCCCCAGACCGAAGACACGCCGTTCTATCCGCGCAGCCCCTATGGCGTCGCCAAGCTCTACGCCCACTGGATCACGGTGAACTACCGCGAGTCGTATGGCATCTTCGCCAGCAGCGGCATCCTGTTCAACCACGAGTCGCCTCTGCGCGGCCGCGAGTTCGTCACCCGCAAGATCACCGACTCCGTCGCCAAGATCAAGCTCGGCAAGCTCGACGTGCTCGAACTCGGCAACCTCGACGCCAAGCGCGACTGGGGTTTCGCCAAGGAATACGTCGAGGGCATGTGGCGCATGCTGCAGGCCGACGAGCCGGATACCTTCGTGCTCGCCACCAACCGCACCGAGACCGTGCGCGACTTCGTCACCATGGCCTTCAAGGCGGCCGGCATGCGCCTCGAATGGCGCGGCAGCGGCGAACAGGAAGAGGGCGTCGATGCCCAGAGCGGCAAGACCGTGGTGCGCATCAACCCGAAGTTCTACCGCCCTGCCGAAGTCGACCTGCTCATCGGCAGCCCCGACAAGGCCACCGAAAAGCTCGGCTGGAAACCCCAGACCACCCTTGAAGAACTCTGCCAGATGATGGTTGAGGCTGACCTGAGAAGAAACGAGCGTGGCTTCTCCTTCTGACAATGCAGCCGCCGGACGCGGACGCGTCCTGCTGACGGGAGCCAACGGCTTCACCGGCAAGTACGTCCGCGCCGAGCTGATCGATTCCGGATACGACGTCGTCGACGCCATCGTCGGCGCGCCGCGCAACGACCACGAAGTCACGCTGGACATCACCTCACCGGACAATTGCCGGCGGGTCATGGAAACCGTGCGTCCCGACTACCTCGTTCACCTCGCCGCCATCAGCTTCGTCGCCCATGCGGACGCGGAAGCCCTCTACCGCGTCAACGTCATCGGCACGCTCAACCTGCTGGAAGCGATGGCCGACGCCGGCCTGTCGCCCCGGCGCATCCTGGTCGCCAGCAGCGCCAACGTCTATGGCAATGCGACCTCCGGCGTGATCCGGGAGTCGCAGCCGCCGCAGCCGGTCAACCACTACGCCACCAGCAAGCTGGCGATGGAACACATGGTCCGCATCTGGAGCGACCGCATGCCCATCGTCATCACCCGGCCGTTCAACTACACCGGCGTCGGGCAGGAACCGCATTTCCTGGTGCCGAAGATCGTGTCGCATTTCGTTCGCCGCGCGCCGGTCATCGAGCTGGGCAACCTCGACGTCGAGCGCGATTTCTCGGACGTGCGCATGGTCGCTGCCGCCTACCACGGCCTGCTGGAGCAGGATGCCGCCGCCGGCCAGATCGTCAACGTCTGCAGCGGCCATCCCTATTCCCTCAAGAACATCATTGAAATGATGCAGGCCATCGCCGGCTATGAAATCGAGGTGCGCGTCAATCCCGCCTTCGTGCGCCAGAGCGAGGTCAAGACCCTGGTGGGCTCGCCGGACAAGCTGCAATCGCTGGTTGGCAATCTCAAGCGCTTCCCGCTCGACGACACCCTGCGCTGGATGTACGAAGACGCGATGCACCGCAGCGAGGGAGTTCGCTGATGCTGCCGCACGCCCGGTCGAGCCTGGAATCGCTCGGCGGCACCGCCGCCCCCGAGCGCGCCGACCAGGCAAGCGTTTCCGTGGGAGACGACTTGGCGGAAAAGCTCGCCAGCTTGCGGCTGGGCATCAATGCCGTGCCCATCCTCACTCCCATGGCCGGCGTAGGGCAATACACCTGGCACCTGGTCGACCAGCTGCGGCAGCTCCTGCCCCAGCAACCCTGGCTGTTCTATGGCTCCGCCTGGGACAAGGCGGTGCGCGCGCCCGCGCCGGCCGGCGTGCGCGGCATCAACAGCGCGATCAAGCGCATCCTGCCGCGTCCCGACGCGCTCATCCGCGCCATGCGCCAGAACCGGTTTTCCAAGGGTGCGGCGGAACACCGCCTCAACTTCTATCACGAGCCGGCCTTCATGGCCTTCCGCTTCGCCGGCCCCACCGTGGTCACGGTGCATGACATTTCCTGGGTCCGCTATCCCCAGACCCATCCCGCCGCCCGCGTCCGCGAAATGAACCGCATCATGCCCGGCGTGGTGCGCGACGCGGCGCACATCGTGGTCGATTCCGAGTTCGTCCGGCGCGAGGTGATGGAGCACTACGGCGTGCCCGAGGACCGCATCAGCACCGTGCTGCTCGGCGTCGCCCCGGAATTCCGCCCCATCGGCATGGACGCCGCGCGCCCGGTGCTGTCGGGCTTTAACCTTCGCCACGGCGAATACCTGCTGGCGGTGGGCACCCTCGAGCCGCGCAAGAACCTCGCCAGCGTGCTGGCGGCGTATTCCCGCCTGCCCGGCGCGCTGCGCGCGCGCTTTCCGCTGGTCGTGACCGGCATGAACGGCTGGGGCATGGAATCGCTGTCCGCCAGCCTGCGCCAGATGGTGGACCGCGGCGAGGTCAGGCTGACCGGCTACGTGCCGCAGGCCAACCTGCCCGCGCTCTACAGCGGCGCGCGCGCCTTCGTCTATCCCTCGCTCTATGAAGGGTTCGGCCTGCCGCCGCTGGAAGCCATGGCCTGCGGCACGCCGGTCATCGCGTCCAACCGCGCCTCGCTCCCGGAAGTGGTGGGCGATGCCGGCATCCTCGTCGAGCCGCTGGACGACGTGGCGATCGCCGGCCACCTCCAAAGCCTCATCGAGGACCACGCCGCCCACGACCGCTGCCGCACCCTCGGCCAGCAGCGCGCCCGCATGTTCACCTGGCGGCAATTCGCGCTCGACACCCTGGGGGTGTACCGCCGCGTGCTGTTCGGCTAGTTCGCCGCGCCACAGGAAGGCCAAGCACCCATGCGGATCAGTTGCTCCGTCGTCAGTTATCACAATCCGCCCGACCAGCTCGGGCTGGCCCTGCGCAGCGTGGCGGCCAGCCATGCCGCCGTCGATCTCTGGCTGGTGGACAATTCCCGCGATACCGCGCTTGAGTCCGTGGCGCGCGAGGCCGGTGCCCGCTATCTTCACCTGCCCGCCAATCCCGGCTTCGGCGCCGCGCACAACCTTGCCATCCGGCAGGCGCTGGAGAGCGGTTCCGACTACCACCTCGTGATGAACCCGGACGTCTGGTTCGGCCCGGAGGTCATCCCGGCGATGACCGCCTACCTCGACGCGCATCCCGACATCGGCCTCCTGATGCCGGACATCCGCTATCCCGACGGCAGCCGGCAGCACCTCTGCAAGCTGCTGCCCAATCCCGCCGACCTGATCGTGCGCCGCTTCCTGCCCGGGCTGTACCGGCTGTCGGGCCGCCTGGCGCGCTACGAGCTGCACGACAGCGGCTACGACCGTGTCATGGACGTGCCGGCGCTCTCCGGCTGCTTCATGCTGCTGCGGGCGTCGGTACTGCGCCGGATCGGCGGCTTTGACGAACGCTTTTTCCTCTACATGGAAGACGTCGACCTGTCGCGGCGGGTCGGCGAGGTCGCGCGCACGGTGTATTACCCGCTCGTTTCCATCACGCATGGCTACCAGAAGGGGTCATACAAGAACGCCACGCTGCTGTCGCATCACATCCGGTCGGCATTGCGCTATTTCGGCAAGTGGGGCTGGCTGGCCGATGCCCGTCGTCGGCGCGTCAACCGCCTCGCGCTGGCCGCGCTGGAGCGTCCGCGCGATGCCGTGCCCGCCATGGATCGTCCCGAAAAATGAGGCGCATCCTTCTCGACCTCACCCAGCTGCCGCTCGAGCGCACCGGCGTGGGCATCTATGCCGTCAACTACGTGCATTGCCTTCAGTCGCTGGCCGAGCACGGCGAGATGCATTTCCTGGTGCTCGACGACGACAAGGAACTGCTCGCCAGCGCGCGCGCCGTGCCGGGCGCCAGCGTCATCGCCCTGAATGCCCGCCTGTTCCGGCGTTTCGCTTTCCGGGTGCTGCTGGAACAGGTGCTCATTCCGATGATCGCCATCTCCCGGCGCATGGATGCGGTGCATTCCCTGCACTACAGCTTTCCGCTGCTATCCTTCGGCCGCTTCCGGCGCATCGTCACGGTCTGCGACATGTCCTTCTTCCTGTTCCCGGAACTGCACGTGCCGGTGAAGCGGGTGTTCTTCCAGTTCTTCATCCGGCGCCTCGCCAGGGCCGACGGCCTGCTGTTCATTTCCGAATCCACCCAGCGCGACTTCGAGGCCCGCTTTCCCCGGCCCGGTCCCCGCAAGGCGGTGATCCATCTCGGCGCCGATCTCCGCCGCCTCGCGCAGGCGCCCGATCCGGCGGTGCTTGATGCCCTGCGCCGCAAGTTCGATCTCGACGACTACGTGCTCTACGTCGGCACCGTCGAGCCGCGTAAGAACCTGATCGGCCTGATCCAGGCCTTCGAACAGGTCGCCGAACGCCATCCCGGACTCAAGCTGGTCATCGCCGGCAAGCTCGGCTGGGACTATGACGACGTGCTCGACGCGGCGAAGCGCTCGCCGGTCCGCGACCGCATCGTCATGACGGGCTACCTGAGCGAAACCGAGAAGCATGCGCTGATCAAGGCGGCCAGGCTGTTCGTGTACGTCTCGTTCTACGAAGGCTTCGGCCTGCCGGTGCTGGAAGGCATGGCCGCTGGCGTCGCCACCATCACGAGCAACCTGTCCTCCATGCCGGAGGTGGCCGGGGACGCGGCGCCCACCGTCGATCCGCGCGAACCGGCGCAGATCGCGGCCGCCATGGAGCGCCTGCTGTCGGACGACGGCGAGCGCCAGGACGTGGCCAGCCGCGGGCTGGCGCAAAGCCGCCGCTTCACCTGGGAAAACCTGACGCACCGTTCGCTGGGCTTTTACCGCCAGGTGATCGCCGCGCGGCGCTGATCCGGCCATGCATACGGCGCGCTTCTTCCTGTTCAACCTGCTGGGACACGGCCTGCCGCTGCTGGTGGCGCTGGTCTCGGTGCCGGTGGTCGCGCACCATGCCGGCGTCGAGCGCCTCGGCGCGCTGGGCGTGGTGTGGGCGCTGGTGGGCTTTGCGAGTTTCCTCGACTTCGGCCTGGGCCGGGTCGTGACCCGGCGCGTCGCCAGCACTCCGGACCGAGCCGGCCGCGACGCCGAGCTTGCGCTGTTGCGCGGCTTCTTCCGCCGCCAGGCCATCCCCGCCCTGGCGGTGCTGGGCCTGCTCCTGCTGGCGGGCGGGCACGCCGTCTCCGGCCTGTTTCCGATGGACGCCTTGGGGCGCGAGCTGCAGGACGGCTGGCCCTGGATCGCGGCGGGCGTGCCCGTCACCCTGGCCACCAACTGGCTGCGCGGCATCCTCGAAGGCCTGCACCGCTTCGCGCGCGTAAACGTGCTGCGCGCGGCCTTCGGCGGGCTGAACTATGCCGCGCCCGCACTGGCGTCGCTGGCATGGCCGCGCCTGGACGCCATGATCGCCGGCATCGTCGCCGGCCGGGTCGCCGGCCTGCTGGCCCATGCCTGGGTCTGCTGGCGCGCGGAGCCGGGGATCCTCGCCGGTCCCCCGGCATCCGGCGCCATCGGCGTGCGTTCCTTCTTCCAGGAAGGCGGCTGGATCACCGTTTCCAACGTGGTCGGCCCGCTGATGGTGTATTCCGACCGATTCGTGCTGGGCATGATGCTGCCTCCGCGCGCCGTCGCCTGGTACGTCACCGGGCAGGAAATCATGCTGCGCACCCTGGTCATCCCCGGCGCGCTGTCGGGCGTGCTCTTTCCCCAGTTCGCCGGCGACGCCGAGAGGAAGAGACCGGGCGGCCAGCCCTTGCGCGCGGTCTACCAGCGCGGCCTGCGGGTTGCCGCGGCCCTGATGCTGCCGCTCTGCGTCCTGGCCGCGATCGGCTCCTACGACGGCCTGCGCTGGTGGCTGGGCGACGAGTTCGCCCTGCATGCCTACCAGGTGGTCGACATCGTGGCCATCGGCATCTATGCCAACGCGCTCTCCCATCTGCCGCTCGCCTGGCTGCAGGCGACCGGGCATGCTTCCCGCGCCGCCAAGGCCCAGCTCCTCGAGTTGCCGGCCTATGCGCTGGGGCTGGCGTTCGCGGTACGCCACTGGGGCATCGAGGGCGTGGCGGCGGTCTGGGCCTGGCGGGTCGGCGTCGATTGCCTCGTCCTGCTGCTGCTGGCCGGCGCGGACGCGGTGCGAACGAGCTTCCTGCCGCTGCTGGCCGGGCTCGCGCTGGTGGCGCTGGCCGGCCTCGCGAGCGGACCCCAACACCAGCCGGCCTGGCGCCTGGGCGCGGCGCTGCTCATGACCGGCCTGGCGCTGGGCTGGGCCTGGGCAGGCCTGCTGAACGGCGCCGACCGGCAGAAATTCCAGCGCCTCGTGAGCACCGTCCGGCTGCGCCCGCGGCCCTGAACGCGCGTCCGGCGGCACGTCCGGGGCGGTTAAAAGTTATGTAAAAATTCACGGGCCTGGCAATAAACCGATGCGCATCCCTTACACTGTCGACTTCATTCCGGACTTGATCCATTCTTCGCGAAACCGGGTCCCCACCGCTCATCTATGTCGTCCTTCCTGATCAGCTTCATCGCCTCCGCCCTGCTCACGCTGTTCATCATCAAGCGGGCACACCGGCATGAGGCCGCGCTCGACACCGACCTGACCGGCGTGCAGAAAGTGCACCATGAGGCGGTGCCGCGGATCGGCGGCGTCGGCATCTACCTGGCGGTGTTCCTGACCTGCATGGTGGCGATGGTGCGCACGCCCATCCTCGGGCGCGCCATCCTCATCCTGCTGCTCTGTTCCTTCGTCGCCTTCGGCGGCGGCATCGTGGAAGACTTCACCAAGCGGGTCAGTCCGGCGCGCCGCCTGGCGCTGACCATGTGCGCCGCCGTGCTCGGCTATTTCCTGCTCGATGCCCGCATCGAACGCATCGACTGGCTCTCCTCGAGCTGGCTGCTGTCCACTGCCTGGCTTGCCTTGCCGCTCACGGTGCTGGCGGTGGCCGGCATCGCCAATGCCATCAACATCATCGACGGCTTCAACGGGCTGGCGACCGTGGTCACGATTTCCATGCTGCTGTCGCTGGGCTACGTGGCATGGCAGGTGGACGATACCTTCGTGCTGGTGGCCGCCGTCATCGTCGCCGGCGCGGCGGCCGGCTTCCTGATCTGGAACTATCCGGCTGGCATGATCTTCCTCGGGGATGGCGGCGCCTATTTCCTTGGCTTCATGCTGGGCGAGCTGTCCATCATGCTGGTCATGCGCAATCCGGAAGTGTCGACCTGGTATGCCGCGCTGCTGCTGATCTACCCGGTGTTCGAGACCCTGTTTTCCGCTTACCGCCGCCTGTTCGTGCGTGGCAAGTCGCCCAGCATGCCCGACGGCATCCATCTCCACAGCCTGATCTTCCGACGGATCGTGGTATGGGCGGTCGGCCGGCGCGACGCCCGGGCCTTGCTCATGCGCAATGCACTGACCTCTCCCTACCTCTGGATGTTTTCGCTGATGGCGGTCGTGCCGGCCACGCTGTTCTGGCAGCACAGCGGCATCCTCATGGCATTCTGCGTGCTTTTCGTCGCCAGTTACCTGTGGTTGTACCTGCGCATCGTGCGCTTCAGGGCGCCGCGCTGGATGATTTTCGGAAAGAAGAAATAGGCAGGCCACCGCGCTTTGCGCTTTTGCGGAATACGGCTTAAGCTTCCGGGTTTTTCCTCGTCAGAATAACAACATGTCCACACTCTCCCAAAGCATCTTCAAGGCCTACGACATCCGCGGCATCATCGGCAAGACGCTCGACGCCTCGGTGGCGCGGCGCATCGGCCAAGCCTTCGGCGCCGCCGCCCTGGCCAAGGGCGAGCGCACCGTCGTCATCGGCCGCGACGGCCGCCTCTCCGGACCCGAGCTCGCCGCCGCCCTGGCCGCCGGCCTGCAGAGCACCGGCCTGGACGTCATCGACCTCGGCCTGGTGGCCACCCCCATGCTCTACTTCGCCACCGCCACCCTCGGCGCGCCCTCCGGCATCATGGTCACCGGCAGCCACAACCCGCCCGACTACAACGGCTTCAAGATGGTGCTGGCCGGCGAAGCCATCCACGGCGACACCATCCAGGCGCTCTACCACGCCATCGTCAAGGACCACTTCCCCCAAGGCCAGGGCAACTACCGCACCCACGACATCACCGCCGCCTACATCGAGCGCATCGCCGGCGACGTCAAGCTCGCCCGCCCGATGAAGATCGCCGTCGACTGCGGCAACGGCGTGGCCGGCGCCTTCGCCCCGGCGCTGTACCGCGCCATGGGCTGCGAGGTCACCGAACTGTTCTGCGAGGTCGACGGCACCTTCCCCAACCATCATCCCGACCCGGCCCACCCGGAAAACCTGCAGGACCTCATCGCCTGCCTGCGCGACACCGACGCCGAGCTCGGCCTGGCCTTCGACGGCGACGGCGACCGGCTGGGGGTGGTGACCAAGGACGGGC
>NZ_JAAIVB010000007.1 GCF_010974945.1 Noviherbaspirillum galbum
TGACGTCCAGGCCGGTGCTCTGCAGGCCGGCGGCCAGGGCGGCGGCGAGCTCGGGTCCGGAGAGGCGGCCGTCGCGGCCGATGACGACGGTGCGCTCGCCCTTGGCCAGGGCGGCGGCGCCGAAGGCCTGGCCGATGCGCCGCGCCACCGAGGCGTCGAGCGTCTTGCCGATGATGCCGCGGATGTCGTAGGCCTTGAAGATGCTTTGGGAAATGTCGAGGGTCATGGCGTTGCGATGGGTTGGGTTGCTGCCGTAGACCTCTGGCATTCCCGTTCCTCCACTGTCATTCCCGCGAAGGCGAGAATCCCATTTTCACGCGCGCCGGACAACCGAAATGGGATTCCCGCCTTCGCGGGAATGACAGAGAGGACGCCGGAAACGACAGGGTCGCTGGCAATGACAGGAAAGCAATCACGGGATTGCCGGACGAAGGCGATACACCGATGTGTCGGAACAGGCCCATCGGGATTGCTCCGATGGGCCATGCCGGTCAGCGCGCCTCGATCAGCGGCGTGTTGCTAGCCGGCGCCGCGCGGTAGTTGCCATAGCCGTAGCCGTAGCCGTAGCGTCCCGGCCGCGACTTCAGGTCGTTGAACAGGACGCCCTTGGCGGCGAGGCCGGCCTGGGCCAGGCGCTTGAGCGATTCGTTGATCTCGCCGGGCGTGGTGACGCCGGCCCGGGTGGTGATGTAGATCGCGCCGACGTGCGAACCGATGATCAGCGTGTCGGCCACCGCCAGGATGGGCGGCGCGTCGATCAGCACCAGGTCGTAGCCGGAGGAAAGCTGCTCAAGCATGTCGGTGAAGCTCGGGCGCAGCAGCAGCTCGGCCGGGTTGGGCGGCAAGGTGCCGGTCGAGATGAAGTCCATGTTCTCGATCACGTTGCGGTGAATGACCTGGTCCAGGCCGCGTGCGCCGGCGATGGCGTCCGACAGGCCGTCCTGGCGGCCGAAGCCGAAGTACAGGTGCAGCAGGCCGTTGCGCAGGTCGGCGTCGATCAGCAGCACGCGCTTGCCGGTCGCGGCCATCAGCGCCGCCAGGTTGGCCGACACGAAGGACTTGCCCATGCCCGGCGTGGCGCCGGAAATCAGCACGATGTTGTTGCGGAAGGTCGGCATCGAGTGCTGCAAGGCGGCGCGGAAGCTGCGCAGGCTTTCGATGGCCGCGTCTTCCGACGACACCGCTGCCAGCAGCGGCACCTTCTGCTGCTTGCCGCTCACCGAGCGATACAGTTCCTTCTGCTTCTTGCTGTGCGGGATGGTGGCGTACACCGGCACCCCGATCATGTTTTCCACCTGCTCCGGCGTGTCGATGGTGCCGGTCAGCGACTTGCGGAAGAAGGCGATCAGCACGCCGAGGAACAGGCCGCCGATCACGGCCAGCGCCAGGATCATCGGACGGTTAGGTTTGACCGGCTTCTCGGGCAGCATTGGCGAGTCGATCAGGCGCACGTTGCTGACCTTGCCGACGGTGATCAGTCGGAGCTGCTGGGCGGTATTGAGCAACGCGGTGTAGAGGTCGGTGTTGACCTTCACCTCGCGCGTCAGGCGCACCAGGTTCTGCTCGAGCAGCGGCAGGGTCTTGATGTGCTCCTGCATCTGGTTCAGCTCGCCGTTGATCTCGCGGAGCTGGGAGTCGATGCCCTGCACCAGCGGATGTTCGGGCGTATAGCGGGTCAGCAGCTCGAGGCGCTTCTGCTGCAGCTCGGTCTTGCGCAGCTTGGCCTGCGACGATTGCTGCAGCGTGAGCTTGGACTCTTCGCTCAGGTCGACGGTGCCGTTGCTGTTGCGGAATGCGTTGTACTTGGCCTCGGACTGTTCGAGCTGTGTCTTCAGTTCGGGCAGCTGCTTGTTCAGGTAGGCCAGGGACTTCTCGGCTTCCTCGGTCTTGCGGGCCGCGTTCTGCTTGACGTATTCCTTGCCGATCTCGTTGAGCACCAGGTAGATGGTCTTCGGATCGGAGCCCTGCAGGTTCGCGCCGATGATGCCGGAGGTCTTGCCGCCCTGCTCCGTGACGGTCAGCGCGGTCTGGATGTTCTCGATGGTCGCCAGGCGCGAGCTGCGGTTGAGGCGGAATTCCACGCCAGGCTTGCCGGCGAGCTGGTCGACGCGCAGCTCGATCGGCCCTTGCGGCAGCTCGACGATGCTGGTCTCGCCCACCTTGCCGCGGAAGTCGACGCCGAAGTCCTTCTGCGTCACGCGGTAGTTGCCGTCGGCTTCGGCGGTCAGGATGAATTCGCGGTTGAGCATGGTGTCCGGCACGTTGAAGGTCGAGACGTCGATCTTCTCGCGGCCCCAGGCATAGCCGCCATAGCCGGCGACGCCCGGCGTGGAGAGCGACTTGTTGAAGCCGGAGAGCCAGTTGCCGACCACCGGGAAGCGCTTGGGCTCGGCGCCGATGTAGAGGCGCAGGTTGTCGATGGCGCGCGACACGACGAGGCGCGAGCGCAGCAGTTCCATCTCGGACGTGGCCGAGGACTTGACGTTGAACATCGAGGACAGGTCGCCGACGATGTTCTTGGATTCCTTCTGCCCCTCCTCTTCCACCTGGATGAGCATGTTCGCTTCGTACACCGGCTTGACGAAGAACGCGTAGGACGCGCCTGCCAGGGTAACGATCAGGGCTATGGTCGCGATCAGCCAGCGGCTTTCCCAGAGAATGTCGAAGTAGGTCGCCAACCCGATTTCTTGTTCATCTTGCCGTACGCTGGTAGGGCCGGCCAACAGGGGTATGGATTGATTCATCATAGGATAGTCTGAAAGAAGATTGATTCACACGGACCCGACTCGGCTTCGCCGCCACCCGCCAGCCCTGCGTACGGCAGGGCCGGTCTTCCGGCGGCGAAACTTTGAACGGGATCGTTACCTCTGCGTCGCCGGCGTGACCGCGCCGACCGCGCCGGAAAGCGCGCTGGGCAGGATCAGGCTGATGCTGCGGTGCCAGTTGGCCAGGGGCGTGGCGGCGACGAACACGACGTCCTTCGGGCTGAGCTCGAAGTTCTCGGCCATCGCGATTGCACCCGCCTTGCTGCCATCGAGCTGGTACACCACCTGGTTGCCGCCGTCGCGCCGGATCACGTAGATCTGGCTGCCATCGCCCGACAGCGGATTCACGCCGCCGGATTCGCCGAGCGCCTCGTTCAGCGTCAGGCGTCCGTTGTGCATCGGCAGCGCGCGCGGGCTGACCACCTCGCCGGAGACGAAGACCTTGCTTTCGTCACGCGAACGCACGCGCACCACGTCGCCATCCTTGAGCATGATGCTCGCCGGGTTCACGCCGCGCTGCACCAGCTGCGGCAGGTTGATCTGGTAGTTGACGCCGCTGCGGTTGACCACCACCTGGCTCTGGTCGCCGGTAGGCAGCACGCCGCCCGCCCGGTTGATGGCTTCCACCAGCGTCATCGGAATGTCGTTGATCGCCTGCAGGCCCGGCGTTTTGACTTCGCCGTCGACGTACACGCGCTTGCTGCGGTAGGACTGGACGCGCAGCGTGACCTTCGGATTACGCAGGTACTTCGACAGCTTCTGGCCGAGGACCTGCGATGCCTGGTCCTGGCTCATGCCGGCGACCTTGATCGAGCCGGCATACGGGAACTGGATGGTGCCGTCATGGTCGACCATGAAGCCTGCCGGCGGTGCGGTCGCGGCGGAGGTCGAGGCATCCGCGCCCTGCCCGCCGTAGCCGCCGACGGGAACGGTGGCGGAGTTGGACAGTTCGGGATGGTCCCAGACCACGACGGACAGCACGTCGCCCGCGTCGATCTTGTAGGACGAAGGCTTGGAAATGAGGCTGCTGATGTCCTGGGTCGCCTGCTTCTCGCGCGTCTCCTGCAGCGCCTTGACGAGCTGCGGCGTGATCGGCTTGAGTTCGGCGTTCATGTTCTCGCCGCCGGACGCGCTGGATGCGGCCGAGGAGCCGGATGAATTGAAAGAGCTGCGGTCGAAATGCATGCCGGGCACGGCGGACTGGCATCCGGCCAGCCACGGCAAAACCAGGACCACGCTCCATGTCGCGAGTGTTGCCTTGGAAGTGAAACGCATATGAAGACTCCACGTGAAGTATGCAAAGCTGCCAGGCACGATGGCGAGTGCAGTGTTTAGGGGATCGGGGCGAACCGTCGACAGTCGTGCCTTGCGGACAAGGCCCCTTGTCTGGTGTCGCGGATGGCGAGTTCACCGGAAGAACAACTCCACGCCGGCTCCGCATCCTGCCCAGTTCCTACCGGACTTATCTGATCTACAACTCTACGTTTCCTCCTGTTCGCTGTTTTGAGACGTATCAACCGTGCCCGAGATACGAAAACACTGAAAAACAAGCGTTGTAAATCGATCGCACGCACGCTTTTTTCCTCTTGCCGAAACGATTGATGCACAAAAGGAAAACCGGTGATGAAGGCAGGATAGTGTCGCGATGTCATGCGGAGCTTGCGCAAAAGCACGCGTGCACACAGTCCTGTTTAATTTGCATTAAGGCCAGCATTGGTCTTCATCGCCGCGCGGAAAGAAACGCAACGAATGCGTTGTTGGCGATGGAAAATAAAGTCAGGCGTGGAACGCTCGAATGGAGTGCTTGGCTTGGCTGATCGAAAAGGAATGCGAGGGATGAGCGCAGCCTGGAGCAGGCTGCGCTGAAACATCTGGATAAGAGTTTTACAAGCCGGCGAAAAGACGTCGGCTCAGTTTCCGCGCAGTGTCATCAAGGGCGGATGCTTGAGCACGTGGCGCAATCCTATCCAACCGCCCGCGAATGCGCACAGGCAGCCGACAAGCAGGCCGCTGACCCACACCGCCGGGCTGAATGTCCACTCGAAGCGGAACACTTCGCGCGCCAGCACCCATCCGATCGCGGCCGCGCCGGACGCGGCAAGCAAGCCGGCCAGTCCGCCGACGAGCGCGAACTCAATCCATTGCGCGCGCGAAAGCTGTTTCCTGGTCGCACCGAGCGCGCGCAGCAGGCCGGACTCGCGTATGCGTTCATCCTGGGAACCCACCAGCGCCGCATAAAGCACGAGCACGCCCGATGCGAGCGTGAAGAGGAACAGGAATTCCACCGCGCTGATGACCTGGTCGAGCACGCTTTGCACCTGCCTGATCATGCTGCCGACATCCACCACGGTCAGGTTGGGATAGTCGCGCGACAAGGCATTGGCGACGTCCTGCCTTCCCTTCGGCAAGTGAAAGGCGGTGATCCAGCTCTGCGGCGTGTCCGCCATCAGCGACGGGTTGAGGATCACGAAGAAGTTGACGCGCATCGATCCCCAGTCGAGCTTGCGCAGGCTGGTGATCTTTGCCTCGACCGCCTGCCCCGCGATGTCGAAGCGCAAGGTGTCGCCCAGCTTGAGTCCGAGGGTCTTCGCCAGGCCCTCCTCCACCGAGGCCTCAGGCGCGCGGTCATCGAACCAGCGGCCGGCGGAAACGGTGTTCTGCGGCGGCAGGTCGCGCATGGTGGAGAGATTGAATTCGCGGTCCACCAACCTGCGCGCGCGATCGTCCGCATACGAATCCAGCGTGACCGGCTTGCCGTTGATCTGGACGAGCCGGCCGCGGATCATGGGAAACAGCAGCGCCTTCCCCGCGCCGCCCTCGGCAAGGCGCTGCTCGATGCCGGCCTTCTGGTCGGGCTGGATGTTGATCACGAAATGATTGGGCGCATCGGCGGGCGTTGACTGCCGCCAGGCGCTGACCAGGTCTCCGCGGATGACGGTCAGCAACAGCAAGGCCATCAGTCCGAGCGACAAGGCAACGATCTGCACGATGGTGGCCGAGGTGCGCCGCTGGAGCGCGGTCACCGCGAAGCGCCAGGAAGGATGCTCGATGCCGGCGCGGGCAAGCCGCAGCGAACGCACGGCCAGCCAGCCGATGACGGCGAACACCGCGACGCCCGCGAGGAAGCCGGCCGCCGTCAGCAAGCCCAGCTTGGGATTGCCCGCCTGCCACAGCAGCAGGCCGATGAAGGCCAGCAGGCCCATGCCGTAGGTCGCCAGCGCCGCGGGACGCGGCGGATCCTGTTCGCGCCGGATCACGCGGTTGTGCGGCACGTTGCGCAGTTGCAGGATGGCAGGCAAGGCGAAGCCGACCAGCAACAGCAGGCCGGTAGCGATGCCCTGCAGGGCAGGCGCTAAGCCGGGCGGCGGAAGCACGTTGGTCACCAGGCGGCCCAGCCATTCCAAAAGCAGGAAATGCGCGGCGAAACCCGCCGCGACGCCGACCGCGCTGCCGGCCAGGCCGAGCAGCCCGAACTCCGCCAGATAAAGCATCGTGACCTGGTTCTGCGTCAGGCCGAGGCAGCGCAGCATGGCGCAGGCGTCGAGGTGGCGCAGCATGAAGCGGCGGGCGGCCATCGCCACGGCAACGGCCGCGAGCATGGCGGACAGCAGGCCGACGAGGGAAAGGAACTGTTCCGCGCGGTCGAGCGTGGCACGCATTTCGGGGCGCCCCGATTCCAGCGATTCCAGGCGCACGCCTTTCACGTTGTCGCCGGCGATGCGGGACTGCAGCCACGTCTGGTAGGCCGCCGTGTCGCGCGGCGCGCCCGCCACCAGCAGGCGATAGGTGACGCGCGAGCCGTTCTGGACCAGGCCGGTGGCGTCAAGGTCCGGCAGCGCGATCATCACGCGCGGCGCGAAGTTCATGAAGGCCGCGCCGCGGTCCGGCTCCACCGCGATCACTTCCGCCACGCGGAAGCTGGCGTCGCCGAGGCGCAGCGAATCGCCCTTGCGGACATGCAGGCCGGAAAGCAGGTTCGAATCCACCCAGGCGGTGCCGGCGGCCGGCGTCTCGCGCGTGTCGACCGGTTCCGCCTCGGCATCCGCTCCCTCGAGCTTGAGGTTGCCGCGCAGCGGGTAGTCCTTCGACACCGCCTTGATGGAAGCCAGCATCGACTGCGTGTCATCGCCGCTGCCGGCCAGCGCCATGCTTGGAAAGGCCACGGTTTCCGCCAGCTGCAGTCCGCGCCGCCTCGCCTCCTCGCGCCATGCCGACTCGATGGGCTGGTCGGCGTTGATCACGAGATCCGCGCCGAGGAGCTGGTGGGCATCGCGCTGCAGGCCCGCCCGCATCCGGTCGACGAAGAAGCCGACGGACGACAGCGAGGCGACCGCGACGATCAGCGCCACGAGCAGGAAACGGAGTTCGCCCGCGCGCCAGTCGCGCAGGGTCATGCGGAGAGCTTGCAGGAGCATCAGGTACTCAGCTTTCGGAACAGCCATCGCAGGCCGCGCCACAGCTTGGGCAGCAACCACAATGCAACGAGGAAAAAGATGGCGAGCAGGGTGAACAAGACCCAGGGATGGTAGAAGGCCGCCCACAAGCCGGACATGACCACCATGTCTTCGGAAAACGAGGCGGCCCAGTTGCTGAAGGGTTCCGGCGAGGTGTTGATCAGGGCGCGGCTGCCCGCCTTGGTGATGTGCGCGCCGGCCGCGAATGTGCCGCCGAGGATGGCGGCGATGGTGGTCCACTCTGGCGAGAGATGGCCCAGCGACGCCACCGCCAGCACGGCGCCGGCGGGAATGCGGATGAAGGTGTGGATGGCGTCCCATGCGGAATCGACGCCGGGGATCTTGTCGGCAAGGAATTCCAGGACCAGCAGCGCGCCCGTCACCATCAGCACCCAGGGCGATTGCAGTATCTGCAGACCGGCGGGCAGTTCTATCCAGCCGGCGCGGCCGAACCAGCCGGCGATGAAGAGGGTCATGTAGAGCCGCAAGCCGCTGGCCCAGGACAGGCCGCCGGCCAGCGCCGCGGCGGACATCGATTCAACCATGGCGGTCTCCCTCATCCGGTCCGCCCATGGGGCGGGACATGCGCGACAGGCGATGCCGGCTCTCGGGAATGGAGGGCGAGCGCGACACCAGCATCAGGATGCCGGCCGCGATCAGCATGACGGGGATGATGACGCCCCAGCCGACACGATAGGTTTGCCGGCAGAACGACATGAAGCCGGCGAGGATGAGCAGCGGACCGGAAATGACCGACGACTTGGTGAAGCCTTCGACGAGCAGGATGCCGACACCCGCTCCCGCGAGGCAGATGATCCACAACCAATGCACGTCCGGCAGCAGGTTGAGGCTGTGCAGCAGCCATCCCGCGCCAAGGACGATCAATATCACCGGCAGTCCGGCATCTCTCATCGCATCTCCGTCAGGGTATCAACCAGGGCAGGCACCGGGGCAGGCGTCCGGACATCGCGGGCGCCCTTCCCCTGTCCTCCGTAACGCTTCAGGCAAAGCAGGCGTCGACTTCGTCCACGAACGCCTTCTTCTTGTCTTCGTCGAGGAAGGCGGCGACGAAGCTGTTGCGCGCGAGCTGCCATGCATGGCGTCGTTCCAGCGGGAGCGCCTCGAACATGGCAATGAAATTGTCGTTCATGTAGCCGCCGAAATAGGCCGGGTCGTCGGAATTGACCGTGGCCGCCAGGCCGGCGTCGAGCAACGCGCGCAGGTTATGGTCGGCATTGCGGTCGAAGACACGCAGCTTGATGTTGGACAGCGGGCACACGGTGAGCGGCATGCCTTCCCTGGCCAGCCGCTCGGTGAGCGCCGGATCTTCCAGGCAACGCACGCCATGGTCGATGCGCTCCACCTTGAGGATGTCGAGCGCGTTGCGGATGTATTCCGGCGGCCCCTCTTCGCCGGCATGCGCCACCCGGTGCAAGCCAAGCTCGCCGCAGCGGGCGAACACCCGCGCGAATTTTTCCGGCGGATGGCCGCGCTCCGAGGAATCGAGGCCCACGCCGATGATCTTGTCGAGGTGCGGCATGGCCTGTTCGAGTGTCTTGAAGGCATCCTCCTCGGAAAGGTGACGCAGGAAGCACATGATCAGTCCACCGCTCATGCCCCATTGCGCGCGGGCATCCTGCAAGGCGCGGTGGATGCCGTTGATGGCGATTTCGAAGGGCACGCCGCGGTCGGTGTGGGTCTGCGGGTCGAAAAAGATTTCCGCGTGCCGCACGTTGTCCTGTCTTGCCTTCTGGAGGTAGGCCCAGGTCATGTCGTAGAAATCCTGCTCCTTGAGGAGAACGCTGGCGCCGGCATAATAAATGTCGAGGAAGGATTGCAGATCGGTGAAGGCATAGGCGCGGCGCAGCGCCTCCACCGACGGATAGTCAAGCTTGACCTGGTTGCGTTCCGCCAGCGCGAAAATCAGTTCCGGCTCGAGCGAGCCTTCGATGTGGATGTGCAGTTCCGCTTTCGGCATGCGTTGCAGCAGGTCGCGCAGGGCTTGGTCCATGGTTCTCCCTTTCAGATGTCTGGATGACAGCGATTGTAAAACGTTTCGCTTCGATCACGATTCCTTGCCGCCATGGCAACGCCGGCAAGGCATGCGTTGCCAGGAGGCGAATCGGGCATCGGAGCGCGCATCGTCCGTGTCATCCGGGAAAGAAAGCATCAATGGCAGCCTCCAGGATATCCGGCGGAGTTCCTACATCGTCGCGCCGCGCGCGCCGTCGGCGTGGGTCTTCTCGTACTTTTCCTGGCAGGCGATGCAGCGTTCCGCGGTCGGCTGCACCTGCAGGCGCTCGATGGGAATGTCGCTTCCGCAATCGAGGCACTCGCCATAGCTGCCATCGTCGGTGCGCGCCAGCGCCGCCTCGACCGCGCGCATCTCGAAGATGTCGCGCGACACCGCCGCGTTGCCGAGGTCCACCGCGAGGTCGGCGAACGAGGAATCGCCGGGATCCGGCACTTCGGACGCAACGTCGATATGTTCATCCTTGACGTCGAGTTCACGGCGGATATCATCGCGCAGTTCCTGCGCGCGGGCGCCGAGACGGTCGCGGAATGCATTCATCTGCTCTTCTGTCAGTGCTGCCATGGCATGCTCCTGTTTCGATTGTGTGGGGATGTCATCGGGAAATGCCCAGCGCCCTGCCGGGGGCTTCCTCCTGCCGCGAGCGCAGCCAGGCGCCGAGGGCGAAACCTACGCCGACCATGACCGCCATGGTCGTCCTGGGATGCATGGCGGCCTTGGTGTACAGGCTGCGCTCGAACACCAGGCCGCCCATGCCCTGGCGCTCCATCAGGTCCCTGCCCGGCTCGTGCAGGCTGTTCTGGCTGCGGTCGCGGGCTGGCGTGCTGGAGCGCTGCTGCTTCATGCCGACGCTGCGCATAATGGCATCCATCGCGCGCGGCGCGAAATGCGCGGCGGTAGAGACTGCCTTGGCGGCGCCGCCGACGAAGAGGTCGCGCACCGGATGCTCGGCCGCATGCAGGATCGCTTCGGCAACCACGTCCGGCGCATAGACCGGCGGCGGAAGCTTGGGCTCGACGTCCATGTAATTCTTGGCATGCTCGATGAACATGGTGTCGATGCCCGCCGGCTTGATCAGGGTGAGCGACACCGGCGCGCCTTCCTCCTCCAGTTCCATGCGCAGGGAATCGGTGAATCCCTTGACAGCATGCTTGGATGCGGAATACATGCCTTGCAGCGGCACCGCCCTGTCGGAGAGTTCGCTGCCGAGATTGATGATCGCGCCGCCCTTCTGCTTGAGATGCCGCGCCGCCGCCATGGAACCATGCACGACGCCCCAGAAGTTCGTCTGGAACAGCCGGCGCTGGTCTTCCAGCGACACGTCCTCGGTGCGACCGAAGATGGAGATTCCGGCGTTGTTGATCCAGGTATCGAAGCCGCCGAAGCGCGCGATGGCGGCGTCCGCTACCTTGCGCATGTCTTCCTCAATGCCGACGTCCGCCACCACGTGGACGACTTCCGTTCCGCGCTTGGTGAGTTCGTACACCAGCTGCTTGAGGGCATCCTCGTTCCGTGCGACAAGCACCAGCCTGGCGCCGCGCTGCGCGGCCAGGCGCGTGGTGGTCAGGCCGATGCCGCTGGTGGCCCCGGTAATGACGATCACTTGCCGGTCGATCTTTTTCAGGCTCGTTTTCATGGTCCCTTCCTTTCCGGAACAAGCGGCAGCGAAATCCATGCCCGGCATGCCCGGGCGGTTGCCGGTGGGACGCGTCGGAGGCGCCTCCTCCGGGGCATCCTCGCCATCCATCCCGTCGTTCACCGCTTCAAGGGCAGGCCTTCAGACAGGAACCGCCAAGTGAAACGGCCCGGAAACACCGCGCGAAGGAATTTTTTACCTTGCCAGGGCTCTTTTTTGCACGGCCTTGCATAAATCGGCGGCCGGCCGGAACCGTTTGCAGGATTGCCCCTGTCGAACCTTCGGACCCGATCTGCGCGCGAAGCCTTGCCCGGCGTGAACACCGGGACCGGCCGCGGTCCGGTTGAGGAAGGAGGAAAACAATGCGTGTTGCAAGAAACCAATTCGGTGTGCCGCAATACCCGGAGCATGATGCGCGCCGGCTGTTCGTTTTGCTTTCCGCCGTGGACCTGCTGGAGCGGCCCACCGTGTCGGCCATCGCCGACCTGACGGGCATGGAGCAGCAGGTCATCGACCAGGAAATGATGAAGTTGCGGGAACAGTTCGGCGTGGTGCTGCACAAGGTAGGGGAGATCTACCACATCGAGTCCTGGGGCGATGTCTTGCAGAAGGATGGCGTCAAGCGCTACCTCAAGGCCAGCTGACCGGGGCTGAGTCGCCGGGGCGCACGCCCCCTCCCGGTGCAAGCCGTTGTACACTTGCTTCCCATCTCGAAATGCCGCAGCCGGCCAATGGCGGTCGGTCGCGGCCTGTTTGCGCTTCATGTTTGCGCTGTCACTGGAGTTGATTGTTGAAGAACGCTGAAAACACGGCGGGCAGCTGGCAACGGCGCTGGCTTCCCCCGCCGCTTGCCGTGGATGCAAAGGAAAGGTTGCGCGCCTGCCTCGGTGCCTTTCTCGGCATCCTCATGACCGGGCTCGTGGTCCGTGCCGCCTTCGGCACGGGACAGGCCCTTCCGCTGTTGATCGCGCCGATGGGCGCATCCGCCGTCCTGCTGTTCGGCCTGCCGGCCAGCCCGATGGCCCAGCCCTGGTCCATGTTGGGCGGAAACATGCTGTCAGCCGCTGCCGGCGTGCTATGCGCCCGCCTCATTCCCGACCCGGCCGCCGCCGCCGGCATCGCGGTCGCCGCGGCGATCGGCGTCATGTTCGCAATGCGCTGCCTGCATCCGCCTGGCGGCGCGGTCGCCATGACGGCCGTGATCGGCGGGCCGGCCATCCATGACGCGGGCTTTTCCTTCGTGTTCTTTCCGGTGGGCCTGAACTGCCTGCTGATGCTGCTGGCCGCGATCGCCTACAACAACCTGACGCGCCGGCGCTATCCGCACCTGCCCGTGCACGATCACGCCAATACCCACCAGACCCGCGATGCCACGCCCGGCGACAGGCTGGGCTTCACGACGGAAGACCTGGACGAAGTGCTGAAGGAATACAACCAGGTGCTCGACGTCAGCCGCGATGAGCTGGAGTCACTGATCCTGCAGACGGAAATGCATGCCTACCGCCGGCGCTTCGGCGAGATCACCTGCGCCGATATCATGTCGCGCGACGTGGTCGCGGTGGAATTCGGCACCGACATGGAAGAAGCCTGGGCGCTGCTGCGGCGCCACCATGTCAAGGCGCTGCCGGTCGTCGACCGCGCGCGGCGCGTGATCGGCATCGTGACCGTCGCCGACTTCATGAAGCATGCCGACCTCGACCTCTACGAGGGCTTCGACGCCAAGCTGCGCCGCTTCATCCGCCGCACGCGCGGCACCGACTCGGACAAGGCCGAAGTGGTCGGGCAGATCATGACGCGGCAGGTCAAGACGGTGGCCGAGGACATGCACGTCGTGGAACTCGTGCCGCTCGTCTCGGAAGCGGAAATGCACCACATACCCGTGGTCGACAAGGAACGCCGGCTCGCCGGCATCGTCACCCAGTCCGACCTGATCGTCGCGCTCTACCGCGGACGGCTCAACGACATGATGACCCGCGAGGCGGGCAATGCGAAGCAGGCCGTTGCCTGATGCCGTGCCGCTCCGGGCGGCCTGATCAGCGCGCGCCGGACCCGGCGCGCGCCTCCATGACTTGCTGCAAGGCGAGCGACAGGCGTTCCAGCGGCCCCTGCCCCGATATCATCATGCTGGGCAGGCCGCAGTCGCGGATCGCCTTTTCCAGCTGGCGAAGGGCTTGCAGTTCGGCTTGCAGCGTCGTCACGTCTTGCATGGTCGTTTCCCGGTCAAATTCAAGAAGGTGATGCCTAGACAGTGACGCCAGGCATTCGTTCCGTAGTGCAATTCCTGCCTCGCCTCTCTTACTGCTTCCGCGCGCAGCGGCGACACTGCGCCGTCTCAAGGCCCGTGCATGCGCGGCTGCTAGCATCGCAGCAAAGGAGGCTTCATCATGCAGATAGAGAATGTCGGGCCTTACCAGCTTCACCTGATCGCCCACGAACTGTCGGCGCCCAATACCTGGGACCCTTTCGTGGAAATCTACCGCTTCGATGAAGCGATGCAGGACTTCAGGTGCGTGCAGGAAAAACAGCGTGCGTCGGCGGAGCCGTGCGCAAGCTACGAGGAAGCCATCGAGCGCGCACGCGAGGCCGGCAACGCCCTGGTGCGGAACTGGCAGCACTGAACTCGCGTTCAGGCTGCCAGCGTGGAATGGTTTGGCTGGCGAAGCGAGTTCGGCCAGCCGGTGCGTGCCATCAAGTCTATCGGTGACTTGTATAGCAGACCTGCCATCATGTCTATCGGTGACATGTATCGCAGATGAGTCCATCTTAGCGGAAAAGATTTCCTGGCCTCATGAAAAATAGGATTTTGCTACGCTAAAATCTGCGTCCCGATGTATCGCAAAAGCGACGGCGGAATTGGCGGGCCAGCCCGCGGAATTATCCCCGCAGGATGTGGGCAAGCTTGTGGACAACCGCGGTCCAAACTTTTTATGTCATTGATTCACTGAACAATATCCGACCTGATGAAAATCTCGGCACCCCACTCGCTTCATCGTCCGCGCCCGCGCCGCAACCAGCGCGGCCTCACCATCATCCAGCTCATGGTCGTCCTGTTTGCGCTCGGTATCATCGGCTATCTCGCAGTGGACTTCCTGATCGACCAGCGCTGCGCGGACTCCCCCCAGGCATCGCTCTGCGCGGACCGTCGGCCAAGCCGTTGACCGGACCCGACCCCGGCGGTTTCGCTTTTCTTTGAAACGCCAGGCGTGTAGTTGAGGCGGACGCGACCGGTCCGCCCGAGGGAAAAGGCGGCAAGGAAAACGGGAATTGGAAGAAGGAAGATGGCGTCCGGCAGGACGAGGTTCGCGCAGGCGTAGAAAATTTCCAGGGCCGTAAACCAGAAAAGGGTCAGACCTTGCGATCTGACCCTTTGAAAAACTGGCGCGGCTGGCAGGAATCGAACCCACGACCCCTTGGTTCGTAGCCAAGTACTCTATCCAGCTGAGCTACAGCCGCGAAAGACAAAAGTATAGCACCCTTTCTATCCAAAATGGAAGGCCCCGCTGCGGCTTTGCACGGAATTTTTTCCCCTGGCAATTTTTGCGGAAGTCGCGGCCGGCACACGGTAAAGCAACTTAACTTCTATGATAAAGTCCGAGAGGAAACGTCTTTCCGGACAGCATCGGAAATGACGGCTTGCCGCATGTGTACATTCGCGAAACCAGGGACCTTTCCTTACATGAATCGTCTGACATCTTTCCTCGGCGCGGCGCTCGCGCTCGCCTCTTCCTTCGTGCATGCGGCAGCACTCACCGTGCAGGTGACAGACAGCGCAGGACGCCCGCTGGCGGACGCGGCGGTCTATGCGGAACCGGCATCGGGCGCGGTCCTCGCCAAGTCGGGCAAGGCCGTCGACATCGAGCAGAAGGCACGCAAGTTTATGCCGCTCGTGACCGTGGTCCAGACCGGAAGCGACATCGCCTTCCCGAACAACGACACGGTCCGTCACCACGTATATTCGGTGTCGCCCGCCAAGCCCTTCGACATCAAGCTTTACTCGGGACAGCCGGCCAGCCCCATCCACTTCGACAAGCCCGGCACCGTTGTCATCGGCTGCAACATCCATGACCAGATGCTCGCCTACGTGCATGTCGTTTCCACACCCTGGTACGCGAAGACCGATGCCAGCGGCGTAGCCAGGATCGACGGCCTGCCCGCCGGCAAATACGAACTCAAGGGCTGGCATTACAGCCTGCCGCTCAATACCAGCCTGCCGGGCCAGCATCTGAACATGGGCGCCGCCGACATGACGGCGGCGGTCCAGGTCAACGTGAAAACGCCCGGAGCCAACTAGGAACACGCCATGCGCTTGCGCAGTCTGGAAAGCCGCATCGTTATTCTCTTCCTGGTGCTGATCCTCGCGGTGCAGCTCGCGGCCTTCCTGTCCATCCGTTCCGCCATCGACGTGAACGGCCGCGCCGCGGTCCGCAACGAACTCGCGGTGAGCGAGAAGGTTTTCAGCCGGCTCGTCGACCAGTACGCGCAGAACCTCACCCAAGGCGCCCGCCTGCTGGCCAACGAGTACGGCTTCAAGACCGCCATCTCCACCAATGACCGCGAGACCATCGAGTCCGCCCTCGCCAACCACGGCGACCGCATCGAGGCTTCGCATACCGTGCTGTTCAACCTCGACCACAAGGTATCCGCCTCGACCACCAGCCTGCAGGCCGACGTCGAAGCCTCGCTCAAGCGCATGGTGCTGAAGGCGGAACAGTCGGGCACCACCACTGGCATCGCCATCTTCGGCACCCAGCCGTACCAGATCGTCGTCGTGCCAGTCAGGGCGCCGGTAACGATCGGCTGGGTGGCGATGGCGTTCCCGATCGACAAGCGCCTCGCCAAGGACATGCGCGACCTCTCTTCCATGCAGGTGTCGATCTTCACCACCCGGGGCGGCGCCTGGATGCCCGACGAATCCACGCTGTCGCCGGATGAGTCGGCCGCGCTCGGCGCGCGGCTGCAGGAACTGAACGCCCAGCCCGGCTTCATGCCGCAGCTCCAGGTTGGCGGCAACGACTACAGCGCGCGCCTCATCGAGCTTGCGCAGAGCGGCGACGCGCGGGTCATCGCAGTGATGCAGCGGTCGATCAGCGAGGCCGTCGCGCCCTACCGCCGCCTGCAGCTCATCCTCCTGATCCTGACTGCCGTTGGCGTGATCATTGCCATCGGCGGCAGCATCTTCATCGCCAAGCGCATCACCGGCCCCCTCAAGAAGCTGGGCGAGACCGCACGCCGCCTGGGCGCCGGTGATTACCAGGGCGACATCGACGTCACCCGCGACGACGAGATCGGCGAACTGTCCAAGACCTTCGCCAGCATGCGCGACGACATCGCCAACCGCGAAATCGAAGTCCGGCGCCTGGCTTACTGGGATACGCTGACCGACCTGCCGAACAGGGCGCAATTCGCTTACCTGCTCCAGGGCGCGATCGAGCAGGCCGATGGCGGCGGTTCCTGCTTCGTGCTGATGATGGACCTCGACCGCTTCAAGAACGTCAACGACATCATGGGCCATGCCTTCGGCGACGCCTTGCTGCGCCAGGTCGCGCAACGGCTGCAGCAGCAGGTGGCCGCGCCGGCGCGTATCGCCCGCCTCGGCGGCGACGAGTTCGCCATCCTGCTTCCCGGCGCGACCCTGGAAGATGCCACCGGCCTCGCGGCGCGGCTCCTGAAGACGCTGGAACAGCCCATCGCGCTCGAAGACCAGAACGTCGACCTTGGCGCCGGCATCGGCATCGCCGGCTACCCGGAGCATGCGCGCGACGTCCAGTCCCTGCTGAGCCGCGTCGAGGTCGCCATGTACGCCGCCAAGAACGGCGGCAGCGGCGCGGTAGTCTACGATCCCGACATCGACAAGGCCAGCCAGCAAAGCCTGTCGTTGCTGAGCGAGCTGCGCCACGCCGCCGAACAGAATGAATTCCGCCTTTTCGTACAGCCCAAGGTCGACCTCGCCAGCGGCGTGGTGTCGGGCATGGAAGCGCTGGTGCGCTGGGTGCATCCGGAACGCGGCATGGTGTTTCCCGACAATTTCATTCCCTTCGCAGAGAAGACCGGATTCATCCGCGTGATCACCCAGTGGGTGATGGAAAAGGCGGCAGCCACGGCGAGCGAGCTCGCGCGCCAGGGCCTGCGGATGCGCGTGTCGGTGAACCTGTCGACGCGCGACCTGATGGACCAGGAACTGCCGCAGAAATTCGCAGCCGTGCTGGCACGCCACCAGCTGACGCCCGCCGCCTTCTGCCTCGAAATCACGGAAAGCGCCATCATGGACGATCCGGTCCGGGCGCAGCATACCCTTGAAAGCCTGCACGCCATGGGGGTGGCCTTGTCGATCGACGACTTCGGTACGGGCTACTCCTCGCTCGCCTACCTCAAGCGGCTGCCGGTGCAGGAACTCAAGATCGACAAATCCTTCGTGCTGAAGATGGAACGCGATGCCGGCGACGCGAAGATCGTCCGCTCCACCATCGACCTCGGCCACAACCTGGGCCTGAAGGTCGTCGCCGAAGGCATCGAAAGCCAGGCGGCCTGGGACATGCTCGCCGCGATGGGCTGCGACCAGGGCCAGGGCTATTTCATGAGCAAGCCGATGCCGGCTGAAGACTTCGCGGGCTGGCTGGCCCGTTGGACGCCGCCATTGAAGCAGTCCGCGGCCGCGCGGGAGGTGGCGTGATGACGCGCGCGCGCCAGCCCGAACCCGCTTCCGCGCACGCCGATCTCGCGCGCGAGCAGGAGCGCAAGCGGATCGCGCGGGAAATCCACGACGAAGTCGGGGGCAACCTGACCGCCATCAAGATGGCGCTGGCCCTGCTCACGAAACGCCTGCCCGGCGAAGACGTGGCGCTGACGCAGCGCGCGGACTACATCAATTCGCTGGTAGACCGCACCATCGAGGCGATCCACCGCATCTCGAGCGATCTCCGCCCAGCCGTCCTGGATTTCGGCATCGTCAGCGCCATCGAATGGCAGGCGCGCGAATTCGAGACGCAGTCGGGCATCGCCTGCAGCTTCACCAGCAACCGGCCCGAATGCGACCTGCATGCGGATCATGCGAGCGCCCTCTTCCGGATTGCCCAGGAAGCCTTGACCAACATCGCCAAGCACGCGCAGGCGCGCCAGGTCCGCATGAAGCTGGCCTACACCAGCCGCGCGGTCCAGCTCGACATCAGCGACGACGGCCGGGGCATTGCGGACGAGGACCGTCTCAAGCCGCAATCCTTCGGCATCCGCGGCATGATGGAACGTGCGCGCGCCCTGGGCGGCAAGCTGGACATCGCCCCCATGGACGGCGGCGGCACCACCCTCAGCGTGCGCATTCCGCTCGGGCGCCAGGGGAAGGCGGCGAAGGCAGCCGCGGTCGATGACATCAAGGGTATCGCGGCATGACTCCGACCACCATCAAGGTGCTGATTGCCGACGACCATGCCATCGTGCGCGAAGGCCTGCGGCAGATCCTTGCCGACACTAGGGACCTCGTCGTTGCCGGAGACGCGGAGAATGGCGGCGACGCCATCAAGCTCGCGCGCCGAGAGGAAGCCGACGTGCTTCTGCTGGACATCTCCATGCCCGACCGGAACGGCATCGACGTGCTGAAGCAGATCCGCAAGGAAGTGCCGCGCCTCGCGGTGCTGATGCTGTCCATGCACCGCGAGGATCTCTACGCCATCCGCTCCCTCAAGGCGGGCGCCGCCGGCTACATGAACAAGCAAAGCGCGCCGGCCGAACTGGTCGACGCGATCCGCCAGGTCGCGGCCGGCAGGAAGTTCGTCAGCCAGGCGCTCGCCCAGGAACTCGCGCGCCAGGTCGGCGACGAAAACCGGGACGCCGCTCCGCACGAAACCCTGTCGGACCGGGAATACCAGACGATGGTGATGATCGCCTCGGGCCAGACCGTGACGGACATCGCCAATGCGCTCAAGCTGTCGGTCAAGACCATCAGCATGTACCGCTCCCGCCTCCTGCAAAAGATGCAGATGCGGCACAACGCCGAACTCACCCACTACGCCATCAAGAACAAGCTGGTGGAGTGAGTGATGAAGTGAGTGGTGCGCCAGGCGCCCTCCCGATTCCGGGAAACCTGGCAGGCCTGTCAGCCCCCAACCGCCGGCGACGTCGCATTTCGAGACCATGCCGCCGGCATTCCAGGGATTGCCGCTTTTCATTTGGCCGGGCAGGCGCTACATTGGAAAACCGATGCTTCACTGAATTGCGCCATGGATGACAAGAAGAAAACGGAAATGAGTCCCGCCGATATCGCGCGCGAAGCCTTCAAGAGGCTGGCCACGCGGCGCATCGCGCCCACGCCCGACGCCTACACGAAGATCTACGAGGAGATCGCCGGCAGCGTCGAGCGGTCCGGCGCGGAAAAGGTGCTTGCCGAATTCACGTCCAACCTCGCGGGCGTCTCGGAGGACATGACCGTCCTCGCCATCGAATGCAGCCGCGCCCTGGAATCGCGCGACTGGCAGCAATTCAGCGACAAGCTCAACGGCATGCTGGAAAGGCATTTCAAGCCGACGCCCGCGGCAAGCCCGGCGCCGGCGGCTGCCCAGCAGGCCATCGTTGCCTCGACGCCGGCCCCGCAGAAAGCTTCGCTGCCGCTGGTGGACGACGCGCCAGCCCCGCCCCTCAAGAGCGCCGGCATTCCGCTCGTCGATCCTCCCGCGCCGGTCGCCATGAAGAGCGCGGGCATTCCCCTCGTCGATGTTCCCGTGCCGGAGAAAACGCCAGGAGTGCTATCCGCGCTATCCGTGCAGCCCGTGGCGGCGCAGGACGCAGTCCCGGCCGACAAGCCCGATCCGGCGCTCGAACGCCTGCCCCGCCCTCCTGAAGCCATCGTCGGCGAGAGCGTGCAGGCCCGCCTGCTCCGCGACCTGCTGGTCCGGACCCTGACGCTCGGGGTGGCCTCGCTGCTGCACAAGGTGCCCGACCTGTCGCAGGAATCCGAAGTGCTGGCCGATGCCGTGCGCAAGGCCATGTCTGAAAAGTCGCTCAACGACGTGAGCGCGAAACTCAAGCAGTTCTGCTTCCGCATCGAACTCAAGAGCGCAGACCTGGCGGAGGAACACGAACTCCTGCTGCGTCTGTTCAAGCTGCTGCTGGAGAACGTCAGCGAACTGCTCGACAACGATTCCTGGCTGAGTGGCCAGATCGCCAGCGTGCAGGCGCTGCTCGACGGTCCGATCAGCCATGCGGCCCTGCTTGACGCCACGCGCAGCCTGAAGGACGTGATCTACAAGCAGGGCGCGCTCAAGCACAGCCTGGCGGAAGCCAAGAGCAGCATGAAGACCATGATGATCACCTTCATCGACCGGCTGGGCGCGGTGGCGGCGAGTACGGGCGAATACCATGAGAAGATCGACGGCTACGCGCGCCAGATCAGTTCCGCGCGCGGCATTCCCGAGCTCAACAAGATCCTCGACAACGTCATGCGCGACACGCGCGCCGCGCAGGTCGAGGCGCTGCGCTCGCGCGACGACATGGTCGCGGCACGCCAGCAGGTGCAGTTCGCCGAAGCGCGCATCCAGCAGCTGGAATCGCAGCTGCAGGAAATGAGCGACCTGGTGCGGGAAGACCAACTGACAGGCAGCCTCAACAGGCGCGGACTGGACGATGTGTTCGATCGCGAGCTGGCGCGCTCGGACAGGCGCGCCTCGCCATTGTGCATTTCCTTGCTGGACCTGGATGACTTCAAGCGGCTCAACGACACCTATGGCCACGTCACCGGCGACCAGGCCCTGATCCATCTCGTCAGGGTGGTGAAGGACACCTTGCGCAGCATGGACGTGATCGGACGCTTCGGCGGCGAGGAATTCCTGATCGTATTGCCAGACACGCCCCTGCCCGAGGCCATCCAGACCGTGACGCGGGTGCAGCGCGAGCTCACCAAGCGCATCTTCCTGCACAACAATGAACGCCTGCTGATCACCTTCAGCGCCGGCGTGGCCTTGCGCCAGCCCGGCGAAGACCAGGTGTCCCTCGTCAAGCGCGCCGACGACGCGCTCTACAAGGCGAAGCGGGCCGGCAAGAACCGGGTGATCGCGGCGGACTGAGTTCCGCCGCCGTCACGCCACGCACCTCATGCAAGATAGCCGCCGTCGTCCTTCTTGACGAGGCTGGCGGCGAGCTGCGCCGATGCCATCCGCGATTCGGCGGATTTGTCTCCCACCCGCGCGATATCCTCATGGCTGCCGATGGCGGCAGCCATCTGGGCGGCGGCGCTCGTGTAACTGGCGGCATCGGTCAGCGGCAGCGCGGCGGCCGGCGGTTCGGCTGCGGCAGCCGCGTAGCCGGACATGGCTTCGACCAGCGCGCCGACCTGGCTGGAAAGATCCGGCTTCGAATCCACCACGAACCAGACGTCCGCCGTCGCCCTGCTCTGCCCGTCCGCCGTCGTGTAGGAACCGGCCAGCCCCAGCCAGTTGCCATTGTCCTTTTCCGAGACCGATTCCGCCTTCACGCCGATGCTCGCCACGCCGGCCTCCTGCAGGCTGCGCAACTCGCCGGCCTCGGTAATGCCATCGTTGTTGGCATCCACCCAGACCTGCAGCCTGCCATAGGCGGCATCCTTGCCGTCGATCACGCCATCGCCATTGGCGTCGAGCTCGGCAAGCGCCTGGTAGCCGTTCGCCGCCTTGCTGCCGTCGGCCATCAGGGTCGAGGTGCCGAACAGTTCGCTGCCGTCGTTGATCATGCCGTCGCCGTTGCGGTCGAGAACCAGCAGCGCATCGCCTTGGCCCACCCAGCCGGTGCGGACCGTGCGGCCGCTCGCGGTGAGGTCGAAGTTCACGCCTTCGAGGACGCTGCGGGTGTGCACGCCGTCGCCGTTCAGGTCGAGCACGATCGGGCTGGCCTGCGCCAATGCCGCGCGCTGCGCCGCGCTCATGCCGGCCAGCTGGGTGCTGGTCAGCGCCATCACCTGCGTCGGCGTCAGCGCGGCGAGCTGGGTGGTGGCGAGCGATGCGAGCTGCGATGGCGTCAGGGCCGCCACCTGCGCGGTGGAGAGGCCGCCGGCGATCTGGTCGGTCGTCAGCGCGATCAGCTGGGTTGCCTTGAGCGAGGCCAGGTCGCGGGTTTCGATGGCCGCAATCTGGACCGCGGTCAGGGCTGCGATCTGCGTCGGCAGGATGGCGGTCACCTGCACCGAGGTCAGGGCGGCGATCTGCGCGGCGCCGATGCCGCTGACCAGCTGGTCGGTGGTCAGCGCGGCGATCTGGCGCGCCGTCAAGGCAGTGATGTCCCGAGTCTCGAACGCGCTCAGCTGGGCGCTGGTCAGCGTGGCGATAATGTCCACCGTCAGGCCGGGAATCTGCCTGCTCGCGAAGGCCGCGATCTGTTCGTTTGACAATCCCGCTACCTGGTCGGCGGTCATCATGGACAACTGCTTCGTCGTGAAGCCCTGGATGGCGTCGGCCTCGATGGCGCCGATCTGCCCGGCGCTCAGGGAAGACAGCACGCGGGTGCTGATGGCGCCGACCTGGGCCGAAGACAGGCTGTTGATTTCCACCGTGGCGAGCGCCGCGATCTGGTCGCCCGACAAAGCCTGGATCTGCGCCGTGGTGAACGAGGGCAGGTAATTGTCGAGCAGCACGGTCAACTGGTCGCCGGTCAGGTACTGGATCTGGCGCGAACTCAGCGCAGCGACCTGCCTGGTGGTAAGCGCGGTCAGCTGCGCGCTGCTCAGCAAGGGCACCTGCACGCTGTTGAGCGCGCCGATCTGGCTGGTCTTGAGCGCTGCCAGCTGCTCCGGCGTGAGGCCGGTCGTGATCTGGTCGGCGGTCAGGACCGTGATCTGGCTGGTCCTCAATTGCCCGAAATCGGCGGGTGTCACGGCCGCCAGCTGCGAAGCGCTCAAGGCAAGGATGGCCTTGCTGGTCAGCGCGCCGATCTGGGCGGTGGTCAGGCTGGCGATTTCATCCGTCGTCAGCAGGCCGATTTCATCGGTCGTCAGCGCGGCGATCTGCGCCGAGCGCAGGCTGGGCAGGGACTGGTCCATGAATGCCGTGATCTGATCGGCGGTCAGCGCGGCGATCTGGCGCGTCGTCAGCGCCGCGACCTGGGCGGTGGTCAGCGCCACCAGCTGGTCGGTGATCAGGGCGGTCCATTGCGCGGTGCTCAAGGAAGCGACCTGGCTGGATTTCAGGCCCGGGATCTGGTCGGGCGTGAGCGCGACCAGCTGCGTGGTGGACAGCGCGCCCAGTTGCCGCGATGTCAGCGCGCCGAGGTCTGCGACCTCCAGTGCGGCCACCTGGTCCACGCTCAGGGAGGCGATCACCGCGGTCGGCAAGGCGGAAACCTGGGCCGACGTCAGCGCGGCGATCTGGTCGGTGGTCAGGCTGGCCGCCTGGTCCGTGGTCAGCGCGGCGACCTGGCTGGATTTCAGCGTCGGCAGGAAGGTGCCCATCAGGGCGCCGAACTGGTCGGTGCTGAGCAGGCCGACCTGCTTGCTGCTCAGCGCCCTCACCTGCGCGGTGCTCAGGGAGGTAATCTGGAAAGTCGACAGGGCGCCGATCTGGTCGCTGGTCAGCACGCCGAACTGCGCCGTCGTGAGCGAAGGCATCTGCGCGTCCGTCAGCGCCATCAGCTGGGTGGAAGCCAGGGCGACGAACTGCCTGGTGGTCAGCGCGGAGATGTCCGCGCCGCTCAGGCTGGCGATCTGGTCCGTGGTCAACGCCTGGATGGCGGAAAGCGACAGCGCCGACACCTGGCGCGTCGTCAGCGAGGCGATCTGCGAAGTCGGCAGGCTGACGATCTGGTCGGACGTCAGGGCGGCGATCTGCGTGGTCTTCAGGACAGGCAGGAAAGTCGCGAGGATGACGCCGAACTGCGACGAATTCAGCGCGGCGACCTGGGCGTCGGCCAGTCCGCTGACCTGTGCGGTCGTCATGGCGGTGATCTGGTCGGTCGTGAGCGCGGCGATCTGCGCCGATTTCAAGGCGGCGAACTGGCCGGTTTTCAGCGCGCCGACCTGTGCCGGCGTCAGGAAAGCCACCTGGTCGCTGGACAGGCCCACGATCTGCGAACTCCGGATCGCGCCGACATCAGCGAGGGTGATGGCGGCGATCTGGTCGCTGCTCAGGGCACGCAGCTCCGCCGTCGTCAAGGCGGCGGCCTGGCCGGTGCTCAGTGAAGCGACCTGGTCGGTGCTCAGCATCGCGATCTGGGCCGAGGTCAGGGCCGCGATCTGCGCGCTCTGCAGGGTGCCGAGGAAGCCGGCGAACAAGGCGGAGATCTGCCCGGTATCGGCAAACGCGGCGATCTGCTGCGGCTTGAGCGAAGCCACTTGGCCGGCGCTCAGTCCGGCGAGCTGGTCGGTCGTGAGGGCCGCGGTCTGCCGCGTGGACAGCGCGGCGATCTGCGACGAACGCAAGGCCGAGATCTGGGTCGAGGTAATGCCGTTCACCAGCTGGCTGGTGCTCAGCGCGGCGAGCTGGACCGAGGTCAGGGCGGCGAGATCGGCATTGACGAAGGCTGACAGCTGGGTCGAGGTCAGGCTGGCGATTTCACGCGTGGTCAGCGCCGCGACCTGCTTCGTGGTCAGCGAAGCGATCTGCGCCGTGTTCAGGCTGGAAACCTGGGTGGTGGTCATGCCCGCGATCTGCGAAGTCTTCAGGACAGGCAGGTACACGTCGGCGAGCGCGCTGATCTGGTCGGTGGAAAGCGCCTTGATCTGGGCCGTGGTCAGGGCGCCGGCCTGGACCGCCGACAGCGCCACCAGCTGGTTGCTGGTCAGGGCTGCGACCTGCCTGGTCGACAGCATGGAAATCGCCGACGACTTGAGCGCGCCGACCTGGTCCGTCGTCAGGCCGAAGGCGATCTGCGAGGTGGTGAGCGCCGCGATCTGCGACGACTTCAGCGCACCGATGTCTTCCACCGGCAAGGCCGCGATCTGGTCGGTCGTCAGGGCGCCGATGACGCTGGCCGACAGCACGCCGATCTGGCCGGTCGTCAGGAGGGCTAGCTGGTCGGTTCCGAGGCTGGCGATCTGCGTATCCGACAGCACGGAAAGCTGGGCCGAGCGCAGCGTCGGCAGGAAGGCGCTGACCAGTTCGTTCAGCTGGTCCGAGGTCAGGGCACTCATCTGCGCCGTGGTCAGCACGGCCACCTGCGCGGTTTTCATCGCCGCGATCTGGTCGGTGGTCAGCGCGGCCACCTGGGAAAGCGACAGCGACGCGATCTGGTTCGTGAGCATGGCGGCGACCTGCGCGGTGCCGAAGCCGCTGGCGATCTGCGCGGTGGACAGGGCCGCGATCTGCGTGCTGCGCAGCGCCACCACGTCGCGCGTCTCGATGGCGGCGATCTGGTCGGTCGTGAGGGACGCGACGGCACGCGGCGCCAGCGCCCCGACCTGCGAACTGGAAAGCGCGGCGATCTCGGCGGCCCCGAGGTTGGCGGCCTGGGCGGTGGTCAGCGCAGCGATCTGGGAAGTCTTGAGCGCGGCCTGGAACGAATCGACCAGCGCATTGATCTGGCCGGTGCCCATCATTCCGATCTGGCGCGTCGACAGGCTGGCCACCTGGCCCGTGGTGAGCGCCGCGAGCTGGTCCGTGGTCAGGGCGCGCGTCTGGGCGGATGACATCGCTGCCATCTCCGCGCTCGTCAGGGCGTACATCTGGTCGGTGGTCAGGCCGTAGGCGATCTGGGCGGTGGTCAGCGCCGCGATCTGGCGGCTCTTGAGCGCGGCCAGGTCTTCGGCTTCCAGCCAGCCGATCTGGTCGGTGGTCAGCGCCGCGATCGCGCCCGCGCTGAGCGAGGTGACCTGGGCGGTGGTGAGCGCGATGACTTGGTCGCTTCCCAGGGTCTGCACCTGGCTGGTGGTCAGGGCCGCGATCTGCGCCGGCTTGAGCGCGGCCAGGAAATTGCCCGCCACTTCGCCGAACTGGTCCGTCGTCAGCGCTACCAGCTGGGCCGTGGTCAGCGCCCCGATCTGGCTGGTGGTCATGGAAGCGATTTCGCTGGAGGCGATGGCCGCGATCTGCGCCGCCGACAGGCTGGCCAGCGCGGTATTCGACAAGGCCTGGAGCTGCACGGCGGTCAGGCCGTTCGCGATCTGGCTGGTGGTGAGCGCCGCCAGTTCGCCGGTGGTGAACGCCGCCATGTCCTGCGACTCGATCGCCGCGACCTGGCTGGAGCTCAGCGCCGCGATGAAATCGGTGGAGAGCGCCGCCGCCTGCGTCGAGGCGAGCGCGGCAATCTGCGCATCCTGCAGCGCGGCGATCTGGGCCGCGGACAACGCAGCGATCTGGGTTGATTGCAGGCCGGGAATCTGCGCCGTGGTCAGGCCGTTGGCAATCTGGTCGGTCGTCAGGGCGGCGATCTGGTCGCTGTTCAGCGCCGCGAGGCCGGCGGTGCGGAAGACGGCGATCTGGGTCGGATCGAGGCCGGCGATTTGGTCCACCGTCAGCGAAGCGGCCTGCGTGGACGTCAGCGCGGCGATCTGCGCCGTCGTCAGGCTCTGGGTCTGGCCGATGCTCAGGTTGGCGACCTGCGCCGGGCGGATCGCGGCGATCTGGGCCGTGGTCAGCGACGAAAGCTGGGTCGTGTCCAGCGCCAGGAGGGCGTCCGATCCGAGCGCCGCGAAAGCCGAGGTCTTCAGCGCCGCGAGCTGGGTCGTGGACATGGCCGTCACCTGGCTCGCGCCGAGGGCGGCGACCTGGACGCTGCCCAATGCCTTGACCTGGGAGGTCGTCAGGGCGGATAGCTCGGCGCTGGTCAATGCGGTGACCTGGGCGCTCGTCAGGGCGCCGATGCCCGCCGTGATCAGGGATTGCACCTGCGTGCTGGAAAGGACGGCGAGCTGGCTGGCCGACAGTTTTGCGACCTGGGCGGTCGACAGCACGGCGATCTGGTCGGTCGACATGCCGCTGGCGAATTCGGAGGCGCGGATGCTGCCCAGGCTTGAGGACTGGATCGCCTTGACCTGGGCGGTGGAGAATGCCGCGATCTGCGCCGACGACAAGGCGGACATGTCGTCCGTGCCGAGCGAAGCGATTTGCGACGTCCGCAGCGCGGCGATCTGCGCAGTGGACATTCCAACCAGGATCGAAGCCATTCCCATTTTCCTTGTGACCGGCCCGTCGCCGGGCCGCCGCAGGACGGCGAAGACATTGCGCCGACCTGATGATGACAAATCATTCTACTATTTCCCTAAGGAAATATATAGCTGATTCAACCACACCTTCCCTGCCCTAGGGTCGAGGACCAGCCATCAGCCGATTCCCTTCAACCCGCCTGGCGATGCCAGCAGTCCGCCGCCATCCTCCGGCTTGCGCGCCGTCCGGCTTGCCTGGTCCAGCACGCCTCCCAGCCCGGCGGCAGAACGGTCGCCGCCCTCGAACCGCTGCAATGCCTCGGTCAAACCCGTAACGCCAGCAATCAAGGGCGACATCCGGGCGGAGGCTCCATCCAGCCATTCCATCCCCGACCTCGCGCCGTCCGCGGGCACGGCGGCATCCGCGAAGCCGGCGATTGCCTGAACGAGACCGCTGACCGCACCGGACAAATCCTGCACGCCTTGCGCGTCTTGCGGCTGCGCCTTGTCAGCCACGAACCAGACATCCGCCATGTCATGGACGCTGCCGTCCGTGCCGCGATAGCTGGACGCCAGGCGAATCAAGTTGCCATTGTCCTGTTCCAGCACGACACGGGGCGACGCGTCGAGCGAGGCGATTCCGAGTTGGCCAAGGGATTTCAGCTCGCCGGCCTGGCTCACGCCGTCGGCATCCGCATCGACCCAGACGCGCAGCGCGGAAAACGCGGCGTCCTTGGCATCGATGACGCCGTCGCCGTTGCCGTCCAGCGCCCGCAGCGCGGCATAGCCGTCCACCGCGTTGCTGCCGTCGGCGAGGCGGGTCGCGCTGCCGAACAATTCAGCGCCGTCGTCGATCGTGCCGTTGCCGTTGCGGTCGAGCGCCAGCAGGCCGGCGCCCTGCCCCGTCCAGCCGGTGTGCACCTTGCCGCCGGTGGCATGGAGGTCGAATTCCACGCCGGCCGTCACGCTGAGCGTCTGGATGCCCTGCCCGCCGAGATCCAGCACCAGCGGCGTGGCATAGCGCGTCGACGCGGGATCGAGCGCCATGGTCTGGGCGATCGACATGGCCGACACCTGGGCATTGGTGAAGGCCGAGATCTGGCTGACGCTCAAGGCCGCCAGATCGGCGGTTTCCAGCGCGCCGATCTGCGCGGTGGTCAGCACCGCGATCTGGGTATTCGTCAGCGCCTGCATCTGCACAGTCGTCAGGGCAGCGACCTGGCTGGCGGACAAGGCCGTGAGCTGTCCGGCCTTCAGCAAGGGAATCTGCGTGGAGGTCAGCGCGGCGATCTGGCCGCCGTCGAAGGCTGTCATCTGCGCGGACGTCAGCACGCCGAGCTGGGTGGCCGTCAGCGCGGCTACCTGTGATGTCAGCAGCGCGGCGAGCTGGTCATTGCCAAGGGCGGTCACCTGGCTGATCTTGAACGAGGTCAGCTGGGCGGTGCTCAGCGAGGTCAGCTCCAGCGCCGTCAGCACGCCAACCTGCGTCGAGGTCAGCGCCGACAGCTGGGCCGTGGACAGGGCCGCCACCTGGGCGCTGCCGAAGGCAACCACCTCGTCGAGGGTCAGGGCGGCGATCTGGCTGGGCTTGAGCGCGGCCAGCTGGCTGCTCGCCAGGGACGCGATCTGGCCGTTGTTGAAGGAAGCGATCTGCGCGGGCAGCAAGGCGGCGAGCTGCGATCCGCTCAGCGCGTTCACTTGGGTCGCCGACAGGGCCGCGAGCTGGTCGCCGGAAAGCAGGATGATCTGCGCCGTTTTCAATGCCGACACCTGCCCCGGCGTCATGGCGGCGACCTGTTCTGCCGTCAGCGCGCCGATCTGGCCGGCCGTAAAGGCGGCGACCTGCGCGCTGCCCATGACGGCCAGCTGGGCGGTGCCGAGTGCAGAAATCTGGTCCGGCGTCAGCGCGGCGACCTGCCCCGTCTTGAGCGCCGCGATCTGTGCATTGCTCAGGCTGGCGAGGTGATCGGCATCCAGCCCGGCGAGCTGCGCCGTCGTCAGCAGCGATACCTGGCTCGTCGTCAAGGCCTGCACCTGGGTCGAGGACATTGCCGCGAGCTGCGCATCGGTCAAGGCATCGAGTTGGGCGCTGCCCAGCACCACCAGGTCCGCCGTGCCCCATGCGGCGATCAGGTCCGGCGACAGATAAGCGATCTGGCTGGACCGCAGGGCGACGGCCTGCGCGGTGGAGAGCACATTGAATTGCGCCGTCGACAGCGCGCCGAGCGCCGCGGAACCAAATGCCGCAATCTGCGCGCTGACCAGGGCCGCGACCTGGTCCGTGCCCAGTCCGCTGACCTGATCCGGCGTCAGCGCCGCGATCTGGGTCGATGCCAGCGCCGCGACGTGCGTTGTATCCAGCGCAGCGATCTGGCCGGCGGTCCAGCCGCTCCCGATCTGCGCCGCACTGAAGCCATTGAGTTGCGTCGTGCCGAGCGCGGCGAACTGTGCCGTGGTCAGGCCGGACGCGATCTGCGACGCGCTCAGGGCCGCGACCTGGGTCGTGGTGAGCGCATTCAGGCTGGCAGTGGCGAAGGCATTCAGCTGGCTGGAACCGAGCGCCTGGATGGCGGCGGTGCTCAGCGCCGGGGCCTGCGCGCTGGTGAGCGCCGTGATCTGATCGGTACCGAACCCTGCTCCGACCTGCGCAGCGGTCAATGCCGCGATCTGCGCCGGCGTCAGCGCCTGGATCTGGGAAGCGGCAAACGCGGCGATCTGGCTGCTCAGCAACGCCTGGACCTGCGCCGCCTTCAGCGCCGCCAGGTCGGCGGTCTGCAATGCCGCCAGCTGGGACGTGGACAAGGCATCGAGCTGCTGGCTGTTCAGCGCCTGGGTTTGCGCGGTCGTGAGCGCCGCCACCTGGTCGGTGGTCAGCGCGGCGATCCGGTCCGTGGCGAGCGCGGGCAGCTGGGTCGATGACAGCGCCGCGAATTGCGCCGGTGCCAGAGCCGCCACCTGGGCTACGGAAAAGGCGGACACCTGCATGGTGGTCATTGCCGCCAGCTCCTGGGTCTGGAGCGCCGCGAGCCGGCTTCCGAGCAAGGACCTGATCTGCGCGCTGGTGAGCGCCGCGGCCTGGGCCGTGCTCAAGGCGGCCACTTGCGCGGTCGTGATGCCGTTGGCGATCTGCGCGGGCGTCAGGGCGGCGATCTGCGCGGTCTTCAGGCTGGCGAACTGGCTGGTGCTCAAGCCATTGGCGAGCTGGCTGTTGCTGAGCGCGGCGATCTGGCTGGTTTTCAGCGCCGCCAGCGTTGCCGTGCTCAGTGCGGCCACCACGGCATCGGGCAGCACCGACAGCTGCGCGGTGGTGAGCACCGGCGTCTGGGCGCTGTTCAGCGCGGCCAGTTGGGCGGTGCTCAGGCCGTTGGCGATCTGGCTGGTGGTCAGGGCGATGAGCTGCGCGCCGCGCAAGGCGGCGATGTCGCCGGTCTGCAGCACGCCAAGCTGTGACGTCGACAAGGCAGCGATCTGCGCACCCGTCAGGCCGCTTGCCTGCGAGGTCGACAAGACCGCGATATGGCTGGTGCTCAGGCCGGCGATCTGGTCGGTAGTCATCGCGGCGACCTGCAGCGCGCCAAGCACGGAAAACTGGGCCGTCGACAGGCCGGCAGCGACCTGGCTGCTCGCCAGCGCCGCGATCTGCGCGCCTTTCAGGGCGGACAGCTCGGCCGTCGTCAAGGCGGCAATCTGGTCGCTTCCCAGGCCGGCCATCTGCAGGGTGGTCAGGGCGCCCACCTGGGCGCTGCTCAAGAGGCCGATCTGGCTGGGCAAGAGACCAGCAACCTGGCTTTGCGAGAGGCTGGCAAGCTGCGAGGTCTTCAGGGCAAGGAGATCGGCCGAACCGATCGCCGTCAGTTGCGCCGTGCCGAAGACCGCGAGCTGGGCCGTGTTCAATGCCGCGACTTGGAAGGTATTGAAGGCGGCGACCTCGGTGGTCGTCAGCACGCCGATCTGCGCGCTGGTCAGGGCTTGCACCTGCACGCTGCCCATGTCGCCGGCATGGCTGTCGAGCAGCGCCTGGACCTGGCTGGAAGACAGAGCCGCGACCTGCGACGAGGTCAAGGCGCCAACCTGCGCCGAATTCAGCGCGGCGAACGGCCGCGTGCCAAGCGCGCCGAACTGCTGCGTGGACAGGCTGCGCAAGGCGGCGCTGCCGAAGGCGGCGATCTGCGCGGTGGTGAGTCCACTGGCGAGCTGATCGGTGGTCAGCGCCATGACCTGGGTGGTGCGCAAGGCGGCGACGTCCGCGGTGCCGAGGGCGGCGAGCTGTCCGTTCGCCAGCCAGGCAATCTGCCTGCTGCCGAGTGCCGCCGCCTGCGCCGTGGTCAGCGCGCCGAGCTGTACCGTGGTCAAGGCGCCGATCTGATCGCTGCCCAGCACGGTGAGCTGGGCGGTTTTCAGGTTGACGATCTGTGCGCTGCTCAAGCCCGCGCCAAGCTGGGAAGCGCTCAAGGCGCTTATCTGGCGGGTCGACAGCGCCCCCAGAGCATCGGTACGCAAGGCAAGCAGCTGGCTGGTGCCCAAGGCCGCCACCTGGGCCGTGGTGAGTGCCGTGGCCTGGCCGCTGCCGAGCAGGGAAATCTGGGCGGTCGACAAGGCATTGGCGATCTGGCTGGTCGTCAGCGCGGCAATCTGGGTGCTCTTGAGGGCGACCAGGTCGGCGCTTTCCAGCGCGCCCAGCACGGCATCGCTCAGGACGGCGATCTGGTTCGTCTTCAATGCCTGCACCTGGGCCGTGGTCAGTGCGACGGCCTGGGCAGTGGTCAGTCCGCCGGCAATCTGGTCGGTGGTGAGCGCCATGACCTGCGCCGTCTTCAGCGCGGCAATGTCCGCCGTCTGCAGCACCGAGAACTGGTCGGTCGACAGCTGGGACAATTGCCTCGTGGTCAGGGTGCCCGCCTGCGCCGTCGTCAGCGCGGCAAGGTGGCTGGAATCGAGAGCCGCGATCTGCGCCGACGTGAGAGCGGTAATCTGGTTGCTGCGCAGCGCGGCGAAATCGACGGTTTCCATGGCGGCCAGCGCCGCCGTCGTCAACGCCGCCACCTGCGCGGCGGTAAGCGCCGTCACCTGGGTGCTGCTCAGCGCCGCAAGCTGGCTTGCGGTCAGGCCATTGGCGACCTGGGCAGTGGTGAACGCAGCAATCTGCGCCGAGCCGAGGGCGGCGAGTTGCGCCGTCGCCAGGCCGGAGGCGATCTGGTCGGATGTCAGTGCCGTGATCTGGCTAGTCTTGAGCGCGCCGATGTCCGCGCTCGACAGGGCCGCGATCTGGCCCAGCGACAGGGTCGCGATCTGGCGCGAAGTCAGGCTTGCCGCCTGCGCCGTGCCGAAGGCACCGATTTGCGCGGTCGTCAGTCCGTTGGCGACCTGGCTGGTGCTCAGCGCCGCTACCTGCGCTGAAGTCAATGCCGCGACCTGGCCCGTCGTCAGGCCCTGCCCGATCTGGTCGGTTGTCAGCGCGGCGACCTGCGCGGTACGCAGTGCCCGGATGTCGTCGCTGCCGAACACCGCGATCTGGCCGACGCTCATCGCGGCAAACTGCGCGGTCGTCAGGCCGGCGACCTGGCCGGAGGTCAGCGCGGCGACCTGGTCCGTGCTGAAGCCGTTGACGAGCTGGTTGGTGGTGAGTGCGGCAAGCTGAGCGGTTTTCAGGGCCGCGACCTGGGCGGTACCGAGTCCCGCGGAAATCTGGTTGGTGTCGAGGGCGCCAATCTGGGCGGTGCCCAGCGCGGCAATGACAGCGGTGCGCAGCGCGGCAATCTGCTGTGTCTGGAGGGCGGCGATCTGTGCGGTCCGCAGCCCGCCCGCCTGGTTTGCGCCCAGCGCCGCCATGTCGCCGGCGGAAAGGCCGCTGACGATCTGCGCGGTGGTCAGGGCGGCAAGGCCACGGGTCGTCAGGGCGGCGACCTGGGCAGTCGTCAACGCCCCAAGCTGGGTGCTGGTGAACGCCAGCATGTCGGCCGTCGACAAGGCCACGACCTGTGTCGTCGTGAGCGCCGCGATCTGCGCCGTCGTCATGCCAACGATGATGGAAGCCATGCTTTGTGTTCCCGATTTCTGCGATACGGATGATCGATCCCGGCGGATGCCCGCCTTTGTCCCAGTTCTTGTTTACGGCAAGCGGCTTGACCAACTTGAGCGGATCCAGGGCGGAATCGTCTGGATCGATGCCAACGAATCCTTGGAACAAGACCGGGACTTCCACGTTAATCGCAAAAACGAAACCCTCCGCGCGCGACGACAATCGGCTCATGATTGCGGCTGGAGCGCCAGGCCGGGGCGTCGGCGTTCGGGCTGACTCGGTGGAGACTGAAGCAAGCAGGATCGATAGAGGGCGGACAGGCAGGGTGAACACGCGCTAAAGATCTTCGGCTGGCGGCCGTTGCCTAGACAGCATCATGACGCCGCATGGCCGCAACACATCGCCGAAGATGAACAAAATGCCAACATTGAAAAAAAGCGCAGCTTCCACTTCCCTTGCCGCTGAAGCCGCCGAGCCCGGAGTCTTGCCGTTCGAGCGCGCGATGTCCGCCGCGACGCTAGGCACGCTTCCGTTGATCGAACTGGTCAGCGCCGCCGAGGCGCTGGTCGCAGGCAAACAAGCCAACGATGCCTGCACGCTCTACCGCGCCTGGCTCAAGCACACCGTGTCGCCGGCGGCGCATGCGATCCACTTCAACCTGGGTGTGGTGCTGGTCAACCTGCAGGACCACGCGGGCGCGGAAGCCAGCTATCGGCAGGCGATCGGCCTGCTTCCGGAATTCGTGCAGGCCTACCTCAATCTCGGCACCGTGCTCGAGCGCACCGGGCGCGTGGAAGAAGCGATCGCTACCTGGCGCAAGGCGCTGGCGCTGACCGATCCGGCATCGCCCAACGACAGGCCCTTGCGCATCCATGCCTGCAACAACCTCGGCCGCGTGCTTGAAATGCGCAGGCAGTATCAGGAAGCCGAAGCCATGCTGACCGAAAGCCTGATGCTCGACGCCGCCCAGCCCGACGCGGCTGCGCACTGGCTGCACCTGCGCCAGAAGCAATGCAAATGGCCGGCCCTGACACCAATCAACGGCATCAGCAAGGACGAGTTGCTGCGCTCCGCTTCCGCCCTCGCGCTGCTGAGCGCCAGCGACGATCCGGCCTTGCAGCTCGCCTCCTCGCGCGCCTTCGTCGCAAAGAAAGTCATGCCGCCGGCCGCGCCGCTCGCGCCCGCCGACGGATATGCCCACAAGCGCCTGCGCATCGGCTACCTGTCGTCCGACCTCTGCTCGCACGCGGTCTCGATCCTGACCGCCGAACTGTTTGAACTGCACGACCGCTCGCGCGTCGAGGTGTTCGCCTTTTCCTGGAGCCGGGAAGACGGGACGCCCTTGCGCGCCCGCGTGGTCAAGGCCATGGATCATTACATTCCCATCCACGAGCTTACCGACGAGCAGGCAGCCAAGCTGATCCGCTCGCACGAGATCGACATCCTGGTGGACCTGCACGGACTCACGCTCGGCACACGTTTCAACATCCTTTCCTACCGTCCGGCGCCGGTACAGATCACCTATCTGGGTTTTCCGGGCACCACCGCCCTGCCCTGCATCGACTATGTGATCGCGGATGAATTCCTCATTCCACCGGAACTCGCGGACTTCTATACCGAGAAGCCGCTCTACATGCCGGAGTGCTTCCAGGTCAACGACCGCAAGCGCAAGGTCGGCGAGGCGCCGACCAAGGCGGAGTGCGGCCTGCCGGAAGACAAGTTCATCTTCTGCTCGTTCAACAACAACTTCAAGTTCACGCCCGAGGTCTTCGGCGCATGGATGCGCGTCATGCAGCGCGCGCCGGACAGCGTTCTGTGGCTGGTGGCGGACACGGAGTGGTCGCAGGACAACCTGCGCAAGCAGGCGGCGGCGCATGGCATCGATCCGCAGCGCCTGATCTTTGCCGGTCGCGTGGCGCCGGAACAATACCTGGCGCGCTTCCAGGTCGCTGACCTATTCCTCGACACCTATCCCTTCAATGCCGGCACCACTGCCAGCGATGCCTTGTGGGCCGGACTGCCACTGCTGACCTACACCGGCCGCGCCTTCGCATCGCGCATGGCTGGCAGCCTGCTGCGCGCGGCCGGCCTGCCGGAACTGGTTGCCTTCAGCCTGGAAGAATACGAGGAAAAGGCCGTCGCGCTGGCGCTGGACCGTTCCCGGGTGGATGCCATGAAGCAGCACCTGAAGGAAACCCGCTTCACGTGTGCGCTGTTCGACAGCCCGCGCTTCGTCCGCGCACTGGAAGACCGATTCGAAACCCTTGCCAAGCGCCCCGCCGGCGCGGCCGCAATCAATGAACAACCTGAGGAGCCACGCATGCAACTGCCTAAGATCACCCCGATGGAAAATCCCGCGCGGGTGCAGAACTTCATGGTGCGCACCGTCTGGGGCCTGACCGATCCGGCGCGCTTCTACGCGCTGATGGACGAGGCCATGAAGCTGGTCGTTCCCGGTTCCTACCTTGGCGATAACCTGTTCACCTGGGGCCGCAGCAACTCGCTGTTCGAGGACGGCCCCTTCCGCGAAGCCTGGCAGAACAACGTCCAGAACGACGCCGACCGCGCCATCGCCTGGCGCCGCTATATCCTCGCCTGCTCCGCCTATCATTGCGCGCAGCTCGAAGGCGATTTCGTCGAGTGCGGCGTGTACCGCGGCACCGGCATCAAGACCGTCATCGATTACTTCGGCAAGGACAAGTTCACCAAGACCTACTGGGGCTACGATACCTTCGACTACAACCCGGTGCAAAGCCACAAGTTCGAAGGCCAGGAAGACGGCCTGTTCGACGAAATCAAGAAGCGCTTCGACGGCTATGAGCAGGTGCGCCTCGTCAAGGGCCTTCTTCCGCAATCGCTGGAAGGCAATTCGCCCGAGAAGATTGCCTTCCTGCACATCGACCTCAACAGCGCCGAATTCGAGATCGCCACGCTCAATGTTCTCTTCGACCGGCTCGTGCCGGGCGGCATGCTGATCCTGGACGACTATGAGTGGTCCGGCGAATATCGCTTGCAAAAGATCGCCGAAGACGAGTGGTTCGAAAAGCGCTGCTATCGCGTGTTCCCGCTGCCGACCGGCCAGGGGCTGGTGATCAAGCGCTGAAGGACCGGTCCGCCGACATGGAGAACGTCTTCATCATCGTCAGCGACCACGACGTACCGGCGGCGCTTTCCGCCGCCGCGACGCTCGAGCGCTACAAGACCTTCGTCTTCGATCCCAGCCTGCTGGACCGCCTCGTGGAAAAAGGCCTGTCCGATGTGCAATACATCGAATGGCCCGAAGCGCGCGACTACGCGGAACTGGTTCGTGGCGCGCGTGCGCGCGCCTCGCAGATCGAAGGCGAACTCACGCGCGCAGCGCAAGACTTCCTGCCCGGCGGCTCGCTCGCCGGCTGGCAATTCCTGAACCTGTATTACCTCGGCATGGCGGCGGGTTGGTACCAGACGCTGTGGAGCAGCGTGGCCCGCCATTTCGAAGGCACGCTGCCGCATGTCTTCGTCTGCGACAATCCTTCGCATTACTACTGGCCGTCCTTCGTGCCGACGCTGTCCTTGCTGGAGGTGCTGAAGAGCCGGGGCATTGCGTTCAAGGCTTTCCAGTACGGCGAGCGGCCCGCCGAAAACGATCTCGTTCCCGCGCTGTTCGGCAGCAACGCTGGTCCGGAACGATGCCAGGTCGTCGCCCACCTGCCTACCTGCTTCTACGATTATCGTTACTTCGGCAGCGAGATCCGCGGCAGCGGCCTGCGCGCCATGAACCTCGTCGCGAAGCAATGGGGGCCGCCGGTCGAACTCGACCAGCAAGTCGATCTCTTCCGCTGGAGCGACGCGCCTTCGCGCTTGCCGGACGGGCTGGAGCCACGCGCGCAGGCATTCGCGGAGCGCATGCAGGCGGTGCTCGAACAGGAGCTGCGCACTTGCATCCGCACCGACAGCTATCGCCATCGCCAGGCCCGGCACCTCGCCAGCCTGATGAAATCCCAATTCATCATGCACGGCATGCTGCAGGCCTACTTTGCCGGAGCGCTGCCCGAACGCCTCGTGCTGTCGGATCATGACGCGGGCTTCCACGGCCCGCTGGTGTCGTTCGCGGAACAGCACAAGCTGCCTGTGCTGCTCGTGCCGCACTCCAAGATCACGGTTGACCTCGAATTCCGCTACCGCAACATCACGTCGCTGGTTCACCCCATGCAGGGAGAACCGATCGTGGACGCGGGCGGACGCAGCGTGCCGCAGCATCTCCTGACCTACCCCGAAAATTTCACGGCAACGAGCGCCTTTCCGGCGCCGCTGAAGTCGGTCGGCCTGCTGCTGAACGCCCTGTCGCTCAACGGCGTCTGCGCGGGACGCTACCGGCCTTACATCGATGGCATCCGCGAGATCGTTCAATGGGCGCGCAAGCAGGGCATTTCGCTCAGCGTGCGCTGCCGGCCCGGCCATTCGATCATCCGCATGCTGGAAGCGGAATGCGGCTTGTCCGCAGCGGATCTGAAGCGCTGCCTGGCGCAATCCATGGCCGAGTTCGCCAACAGCCATGATCTTTGCCTCATGTACGACACCCCGACCACGGGCGCGATCGATTACCTGCGCAATGCCATTCCGATCCTGAACCCGGTTCCCGAAGACCTGGCTCGCATCGAGTCCTGCATCAGCAATCCGCGCCTGATTCCCCGCGGAAGCGTCGGCACCACGCTGGAATTGCTGGAGACCTTCGCCTCCGATCCGCAGTGCCTGTTCGAATTCCGGCGCCGGCAGTTCGGCGACTACATGGCGCTCTTCGCTCAGGCGCAGCCCATGCGGAAGTTCCTATAGACCAGCGACACCATCTTCTTTACCGGAACCCAACCATGCTACCTTTCTTTGCCGACAATGGATTCTGCACGGCGCCCGGCGTGTTCACTCCCGCCGAAGTGGCCGACATGCGCCGCGTGCTGACGGACATCTTCGACAACGCCCCCGCGCAACCCGGAGACATGAACCATCCGCGCTATGGCATGGTCAGGCCGAACCTGCTGCGCTATCCGGAGGTATATCGCCGTCTGTTCACGCCGCGCGTGATGTCGGCCTGCCGGCAACTGGTCGATGAACGATTTGCAAAGCCCGATGAGCATTTCGTGATCATTCCCGAGCATGGCTTCCACCGCAACGGCTTCGGCACCTGGCACAAGGACAGCGATGCCAACGAGCGCGCCGGCCTGGATTTCCACTGGCATCCGGGCTATTCGCCGGTGCAGATCGCCATTTACCTGCAGGACAACAGCGTGGAATTCGGCGGAGGCATTTCCGTCAGTCCCGGCAGCCACAAGATTCCCAACCCGAACAACCTGCTGCAGAAGCCGGAAATGCGCGAGATGTGGTACCAGGACAAGAAGCGCGGCGCGGTATTGTCCAAGGCCGGCGACCTCGTGGCCTTCGACACGCGTCTCGACCATTGCGCCACCGAGCGCAACCCGCACCAGGCCGCGCCCTGGGGCGACAAGCTGGCGCTGTTCTTCGTCATCGGCCTGCGCGACCAGCATGCGGAACGTCTCACCGCCTTCCTGCGTTCGCGCCCCGACTATCGCTTCCTGCAGGAGTACAGCATTCCGGAAGAAGCAGCGGCCATTGCACGGGAGCACAAGTTCGGCTTCTTCCTGTAGCCGTCGATCACGGTTCAACGGCGGCAGGCGCGCTGCCTGCCGCCGCGTTTATCTATGGAACCGGGCCCGGATCATCGACACCGGGCATAGCGGATTCACGCCCAGCAGGTTCTCTTCGACCGCCTCGATCCTGAGCAGGCCGCGTTCTTCCGCCTCTTGCAGGGAGCCGAGAATCCTTCGGCTGTAGTCATTGAATTCGTAGTAGCGCTTGCGCATCAGGCCGAGCAGGGAGTCGGGACGGTAATGCTCCACGATCGGCTCGAACAGCAGCATGGATGCCGGCCGGCGCAAGGCAAGCGCCTCCCAGAAGCGGTAATCCAGTGCCTGCGCGTATGCGATGGCAAAGGAACTGAAGAGCACCGCGTTTTCCGGAATCGCCAGCGGCGATGCGCTGACGTCATTGAAGTCGAACAATCCGGATGCGATGTCCAGTCTTTCCCGCCTTGCCAGGTAATCGATGATGCGCACGCTGGATGGCGAAAAATCGCCGGCATAAAAGCGCATGCCGCCGAAACGTGGATCGCGCGCCATGCGAGCGACGAGTCCCCCGGTGCCCGCGCCCAGCTCGGCGATACCGGCGGCGCCGTCGCACTCTTGCGCCAGGCGATCGCCGATCAGCGTGGCCAATGCCTGGCGAACGACAAGCGGTGGGGCAAGGAACAAACCGTCGCCGGCGGAAACGGCAATCGGTTTGGCGCTCGGATACTGCAAGCCCTCGATCTCGTCCAGCCCGGCGTCCCGGGTTTCAATCGCCGCGAGCAGCGACGACCATTTTTCCTTCTCGTATTCGCGGTATATCTCGTCCTTGCTTTTGAAATAGCGTACCGCTTCCTCGGCCTCCAGCAAGCGCTGCGGCCATGCGCTGTATCGCGGCAGTTCATTCAGTCCAAGCCGCTGGACACCAGCTTCCTGTGACAGGAGTTGTTCTACGGATTTCATGATGGCAAGGACTCTAGGTTCGTGATGACGGTCATGCGCCCGTCGGTCAGCGGACAAGCCGTCCTGCGCTGCGGCTGGAGGCTGATGACCGGTATGGCGCAGGCATGCGCCTCTAGCAGGAAGAACGAACGCATGCCGAGGACCAGCCCGGCGCGCGCCAGCGATTCAGCACGGCTCAGCTCGTCCCACACGACGGAAACGTCGCCGGGCAGGCGCGGCAGCCAGCGTTCCCGGCCGTCGCGTGGATGCAGGCGCAATACCAGGGTGGCGCCCGGATGGCGCCGGCGGACCAGCTCGACCGCCCAGTCGAAACTGTCCTCGTCGTTGAAACCGTTGATGGCACGGTAGGCATCGAGGTCGGCAGCCGGTTCGGTGGCGAACAGGATGCGCGCGGGCTCGGCCTGGATGCCAGCTTCGCGCAGCGCCTTGACCTGGCGCTGGATGTTGGCCAAGGCCGGACTGCCCGATACATGCAGGGCCACGCCCTCGGGCGCGATGGATGCCGCCATTTTGAGGTCGTGTTCATCGAGGACAGCAAGATGGTCGGGCCAGTCGTCGCGCGTCATGCCGGGAAAGCGTTGCTCGATGTTGACCCACTGATCGAGATAGCCGAAATTTTCCACGCCGCGCTTGCGCGCCTCGCGCCAGTAATAGGCATCCGCTTCCGCCTCGGCGGAGGTGCCCGTCAACAGGAAGCTGGCGTTATCGATCTGCTCATGGAAGCGGGCCCGCGCCTCGTCTTCGTCCTGCACGACATGCAAGGCATACCGATCCGCGCGCCGGGCTATTTCGCGGCAGGTCGACGCCGACGGCGGAAAGGCAATGACGGTCAGATGGCAATCCGGCTCGGACTCGGCAAGCTCGTCCGCCACGGGCAGCAAGGCCGCCGCCGATCCGGCTTGCCGCACGATGATGATGCCCTTCGATGCCATCACCGCAGCTCGCGCAATTCATCCCTGTTGTCGAGCACCTTGGCGATGGCGTCCGCGAGATCATCCATGTCGCGCTCGTGCAGCGGCTCGCGCACCAGCGGCGTCAGCATCATCTGCCGTTCATGCATGCGTTCCACGACCGGGCACGTGCCCTTCTCGTAGCGGTAGTCGACGTCCGGATTCATCGTCCACGGGAAGCCCTTGCTGCCGATGGCGATTTTCTTCTGGTAGACCTGGGCGAGGTACAAGGGACGCACATAGGCTTCGATCAGGCCCTTCTGTTCGGCGTGGCCGGCCGGCGGCAATTCCGCATTGACAGCGCGCACGAAGCGCTCGCGCGGCACGCCCACGGCTTCGGGATGGTAAAGAATCGGATAGACATAGTAGGCATGTCCCGCGCCCTCGGCGAGCTTGGGCGGAGAAACGCCATCGAGCCCGGACAGGCGCCTGCTCAGATGGTCCGCCAGGCGCTGGCGGTGCGCGAGGTAGGCGTCCAGCCTGTCGAGCTGCACGCAGCCGATCGCCGCCTGCAATTCGGTCAGGCGGTAATTCGAACCTACCATGTTGGACAAGCTTTCCGGCTGGTAGGCCTCGACGAGGTTTTCCGCATGGTTGCGGATCATCTGGCAGCGCAAGGCCAGCTGGCCGTCGTTCGTGACCAGCATGCCGCCTTCGCCCGTATGGATATGCTTGTGGTAGTTCAGGCTGAAGCTGCCGATGTCGCCCAGCGTGCCGACCGGCCGCCCCTTGTAGTACACGCCCGGGGCCTGCGCCGCATCCTCGATCACCTTCAGGCCATGCTTGCGCGCCAGCGCCATGATGGGATCCATGTCCGCGGCCTGGCCGAAGATGTGCACCACCATGATGGCCTTGGTACGCGAGGTGATGCACCTCTCGATGGTCTCCGCCGTGATGTTGAAGGTTTCCGGATCGATGTCGGCGAAGACCGGGATGCCGCCATAGAACAAGGCCGATGTGGCGCTTGCCGACATCGTGTATGGCGAAACGATGACTTCATCGCCAGGTTCGACGCCGACCGCGCCGATCGCGGTGGTCAGCGCCGTGGTGGCGGAATTGACCGATATTGCATGCTTGAATCCGTATTTGCGCGCCCACTTATGCTCGAATTCCTTGACTTTCTCGCCGCCCAGCCACTGGTCTCCGGGGCTGCCGAAGAAGGCGGACAGGTTGTCGCTCGCCATGACGTCGAGGACGGCGCGGCGCTCCTCTTCGCCCATGGTGCGGCGCATCTTGAATTCCGCGGTGCGCAGCGGCGTGCCGCCGGCAATTGCCAATTTCGCCATGTTCTTTCTCCCTGATTCACTATTCATTCGCCAATGCTCATCCATTGGCCGCCTTGCCGGTCGGACTGTTTAACCGCTTCCACCGCCATCGCGGTGCGCAAGGCCGTCTGCGCGTCGCAGGCCGGATGGTCGAGCGCGCCGTTTGCCAGCATCACCGCTTCGTCGGCCATCAGCTGCATGGCATCGAGCAGGCCGGATGCGATCGGCTGCGCATCGCCCGGGATCCGGTAGCCCGGAAAGTTCGGGTCTTCCGTGACCGGCGTACGCAACAGTCGCCGCCCGCCCTGCGACATCTCGACGATGGCCTTGGTGCCGATGATCCGCAGCTCAAAGCAGGTAAAGGCGCTGCAGTCGGTGCCGAGCAGGCTGAGTTCGATCTCTTTGCCATCATCGCCATCATTGCCGAAGACGACCTGCGCGTCGAACGCCCTGTCGCCGGTCGGCGACCACGCGGATTCGCCGGAAGGCAGCGGCGAGCCGAGCGCCCGCGCGCGCAATGGACGTCCGCCGCACAGGAAGCCTGCCAGGTCCAGCATGTGCGAGCCGCTGTTGACCAGACCTTTTCCATAATAGCCGACGAATCGCTGGATGCGGCCGAGTTCGCCATGCCTGATCGCATCTCGCAAATCGCGCATCGCGACATCCCAGCGCCGGGAATAATTGACGATCGCCCGCGCGCCCGCCGCTTCCAGGGCGGTAGCAATGCGCTGGCTTTCCTCGAGGCTGGTCGCCAGCGGCTTTTCGATGATGAACAGCCTGACGCCTGCCGCCAGTGCAGGTTCGATCACGCTCCAGCGCGCGTCGCTCGATGCGGCGACCACCACCAGGTCAACGCCGACCGCCGCGAAAAGGCGTTCCGGCTCGGTGAACGCGCGGCAATTCCAGCGCACCGCGGCGCGCTCCGCGCGCGCGGCGTCGCGGTCGCACATGGCAACGATGCGGCTGCCGGCATTGCGGCTGAAGGCCGCCGCGTGGGTTCTCGCAGGGTGACCGCCATCGCTGTCATGATCCCATTCCGAACCGATCAGGCCGCAGCCGAAGATGGCGACGCGTACAGGCTGATTGCGTGTTTCCATGTCGGTCCAGCGTCAGCCGAGAATCGCGTCCCAGTTCAACGCAGTGCCGCGGCGCAGGTCCTTGGCCGCCAGCTTGCCGATGAACATCTCGATATGCTTGGGAGGCAGGCCGAAACCCGGACGGATCGCGCGCACGTTTTCCCTGGTCAGCGGCTCGCCTGCGGCGATGTCTTCCACCACGTACAGGGAACGGCGGTAAGCCTTGCTCTTTTCTTCCGCCGCGGTCGCGCCATAGCTGATCGTTCCCAGGCTCTGCCAGGCGCGCTCGGTTTCGACCACCAGCGAGGCGAGTTCCGCCGGTTCGAGCGAGAAGGTCGAATCGACACCGCCGTCGGCGCGCGCCAGGGTGAAGTGCTTTTCGATCACGGTCGCACCCAGCGCCACGCTGGCGACCGACACGCCGACTCCCATCGTGTGGTCGGACAAGCCGACCTCGGTTCCGAACAGCCCGCGCAAATGCGGAATAGTCAGGATGTTGGTATTTTCCGGCGTGGCGGGATAAGTGCTGGTGCACTTCAGGAGGATCAGGTCGCGGCAGCCGGCGGCGCGCGCCGCCCGCACGGTTTCGTCGAGTTCGGCCACCGTGGCCATGCCGGTCGAAATGATCATCGGCTTGCCGGTGGCTGCAACCTTGCGGATCAGGGGCAGGTCGGTGTTTTCGAACGATGCGATCTTGTAGCAGGGCACGTCCAGCGATTCGAGGAAATCCACGGCAGTTTCGTCGAAGGGCGTGCTGAATGGAATCATGCCGAGCTCGCGGGCGCGGTCGAAAATCGGCTTGTGCCATTCCCACGGCGTATAGGCTTGCTGGTACAGCTTGTAGAGCGAGGTTCCCTGCCACAGGCTTTTCTTGTCGGCGATGAAGAAATCACCATCGTCGATCGGCAGCGTCATGGTGTCGGCAGTATAGGTTTGCAGCTTGAGGCCGTGCGCGCCGGCTTTCGCGGCCGCTTCCACGATCTCCAGCGCGCGGTCGAGCGACTGGTTATGGTTGCCGGACATTTCCGCGATGACGAAGGGCGCGGCCTCCGGACCGATGGTGCGATGAGCGATTTTCATTCCTGACTCCTGATTCGCTTGGAATAGATTTCATACCGGGGTTCGTAACCCGCGTCCTGGAAAGCGCTGCGGGAAGCATGGTTCTCTGGCTTGATCCAGGCGTCGATTGCCTCCACGCCGTGCCAGTTGCCGGCAATCCATTCATTGCCATTTCGCAGCAGCTCCGGTCCCAGCCCCTTTCCCTGCTGGCCGGGCACCAGATATACCGAGACCGTCGCCCGTGTTCCTTCGCGGTCATAGCGCAGCACGCCGACGGGATGGCCTTCCTGCTCGCCGATAAGGATCACCCGGTCGGGATTGGCGAGCGTCTTCTCGAACCAGGAGGCATGCACGGCGTACTCGATGGGCTGGCCATCGCCCGAAAAGCGGCGCGTGCTTTCGTGATTGCGCCATTGATGAAGGTCGGCGCAGTCTTGCGGACGGGCGCGCCTGAGGCTGATGTCGCCGGCCAGCAGCCGTCTTGCGACGCGGCGCGCGCCATGACCGTCCACTAGCGCTGATGCCGACTGCCCGAGATGTGCAAGGAGGCCCGGACTGGCATGACACAAGGCGATCGCCTGCGCGATGAGATCGACGGAGACATCTGCGCTCCTGCCAAGGTACAGAGCGTTGCCGCTGCGCGCGGCCGCCTCGCTGCCAGGTTCCTGGTTGGCTGCGACGCTGATCAGCAGGCTGGGCAAGCCAAGGCAGCAGCGTTCCAGCATCGCGCCGCCGCCTGCGCCGATGGCGAGGTCCGCCCTTGCCATCAGTTCGGCGATGTTGTCGACCTGCCGGTACAGGATCGCTCCCGGCAAGTCGGCGCACTGCGCCTCAAGCGCGGCGGCATGGGGATTTGCCCTGCCGATCACGACGTCCACCGCAACCTCGGGGCTGCCGGCGTGTGCGATGGCGAGCAAGGCTTTGCCGGTCTCATTGTCGGCATCGATGCCGCCGAAGAACACGAAGATGCGCCTGATCGTGCCGTCGCGCGTCCGCAGGGTCTTGCGCGCTTGCGCGAATTCCGGACGCAGCAGCGCATAAGCCGGACCGGTCAGCATACCGCAGGCGGCGGGCACCATGCCCGCATAGCGATGATCCATGCCGGGATTCATCCCTTGATCGAGAAGCAGATCGCATTGATGGCTTCGGTCCGCCAGGTCGTCCAGCACGAGCAGGTGCCTGGCATGCTTTCGAGCCGCCGATTCCCAGCGGGCATCGATGCCGTAGTGGTCGGCGATCAGCCAGTCGCAACCACCCATCTTCGCCAGGGCGGAAATGGTTTCTTCGGCGTCATGCTGCTGGGAGACGCCAAGCCAGCCCGAATGGAAAAGATCGCCGGATATCTCATCGTTGCCCGACGGAAGCCGGACGACCGGATAGTCCTTGCCGGCGACGAGGTCGCAAAGGTGCCCGGGATGCAGACGTGATATGAAAATGACTTCCGCGCCGCCAAGACGCAACTGGTCGGCCAGCGTCAGGCAGCGCATGACATGCCCGGAGCCGATTTTCAAGGAAGCGTCGGTACGAATGACGGCAAGCATGCCTTGCCTTTCTAGCCGGCGTCACGCCGGTTGATCATGCGGTACAGCACTTCGGCGCGTGCCCAATCGTCCGGCGTATCGATATCTACCGCACGCCACTCGGGGATGACCAGGCCCTTCCCTGCCTGGTGCGGCGACCGGCCGCTACGCCAGGCGTCCACCGTTCCCCAGTAGAACTGGCCTGCGTCGTAATACCCGGGTTCCAGGTCCTGGGTTCGGGTCCGCACGAACTCCGGGTAGAACGGCGCCATGCGGCCATCCGCTCCCCGCTTCAGGGCGCGCTGGATGGCGGCGGGAAAGCTGGTCACGGTAAAGGCATAGTCCGCCCCGCCCTCTTCCAGCATCTTGCAGGTGTCGCGCAAATCGTCGACCTGGATCAGCGGTACGCCGGGATAAATGCAGCAGGCGACGCGGACGTCCCAGCCAAGCGATGCGCAGGCATCGATCGCATGGGCGATCACGGGGACCGTGCCGGCATGATCATCCGACAATTCGGCCGGTCGCTTGAAAGGCACTTCCGCACCGAGGCCGCGTGCGATGCCGGCAATCTCGTCGTCATCCGTGGTGACCACGACGTGTTCGAACAGCCCGCATTCAAAGGCAGCGCCGATGGCATAGGCAATCATCGGCTTGCCAGCGAACTCTTTGATGTTCTTGCGCGGAATGCGCTTGCTGCCGCCCCGGGCCGGTATGACTGCGATCCTCACGACAAGGCTCCCTTGACCGCCGCGACGACCTGGTCCTGCTGTTCGTCGCTCAGAGAAAAATAAAGCGGCAGGCTGATCGCGCCGCGGTAATAGCGCTCCGCTTCCGGGAACTGGCCTTCCGCGAAACCGAGTTTCCGGTAATCGGGCTGGAGCGGCACGGGAATGTAAAGCACGTTGACGCCGATGCCGCGCGCGCGCAGATCGTCGAACACCGCCCTGCGGCTGCGTCCCGCCTTTTCCTCGTCGATCCAGACTGGATAGAGATGGAAGGCCGATACGCCATCCGGCGCCTGGTAAGGGGTGCGCAGAGGCAAGCCGGCGAGCATCGCATCGTAGCGGCGCGCAAGCGCGCGGCGGCGTGCGACGAATTCCGGCAAACGGCGCAACTGGCTCAGTCCGAGCGCCGCCTGCAGGTCGGTCATCCGGTAGTTGTAGCCGAGTTCGATCTGCTCGTAGTACCAGGGGCCTTCATCCTTCTTTTCCATCGCCGCCGGATCGCGGGTGATGCCGTGCGAGCGCAGGCGGCGCAAGGCATCGCAAAGTTCCGGGCGGTTGGTCAGCACCATGCCGCCTTCCGCCGTGGTCAGGATCTTGACCGGGTGAAAGCTGAACACGGTCATGTCGCTATAGCGGCAGTCGCCGACCTTGCCATCGAGATAATCCGCTCCCACCGCATGGGAAGCATCCTCGATGATGCGGAAACCGTATTCCTGCGACAGAGCATGGATGGCCTGCATGTCGCAGGACTGGCCGGCGAAATGCACTGGAATGACGACCTTGGGCAGCGCATTCACCGCCCTGGCGTGCCGCAACTGGTCTTCGAGCGACGACACGCTCATGTTGTAGGTGCGCGGATCGATGTCGACGAACCCGATGGTGGCGCCGCAATAACGGGCGCAGTTCGCCGAGGCGACGAAGGTATTGGGCGAGGTCCACACGATGTCGCCTTCGCCGACGCCGAGCGCGAGGCAGGCGATGTGCAGCGCCGCCGTGGCATTGCAGACCGCGACGGCATACGCAGCGCCGCAGTATTCGGCGAGCGCCTGTTCGAAGCGATCGATCGCGGGGCCTTGGGTCAGCCAGTCGGAGCGCAAGACCTCCTCGACCGCACGGACATCATCATCATCGATCGATTGGCGGCCGTAAGGAATCATCTCATTGCCCGCGTGATCAGTTCGCGAATCTCGGGAACGGTGAAGAATGCCGAATTGGTGCCGGAGTTATATTCGAATCCCTGCACGACCGGCTTGCCGGTTTCGCCGAGATTGTTCACCGAATAATCGGAACTGGTAGTGAAGCTGATGGAAGGCTTGATCACATAATGATCGTGGAACTCGAGCGTCAGGTGGGAATCGTCCGCCGGGCACATGACTTCATGCAGCTTCTCGCCGGGGCGGATGCCGATGATCTTCGTCGGCAGATCAGGGGCCATGGCCTTGGCCAGATCGGTGATCGTTGCCGATGGAATCTTGGGAATGAAGATTTCGCCGCCATGCATGCGCTGGAAATTCTTGATCACGAAATCGACGCCATCCTGCAGGGTGATCCAGAAGCGGGTCATGCGCTCGTCGGTGATCGGCAGTTCCTTCGCGCCTTCGTCCAGCAGCTTTTGGAAGAACGGCACGACCGATCCGCGGGAACCGACCACGTTGCCGTACCTGACAACCGCAAAACGCGTCGAGCGGTTGCCGACGATGTTGTTGGCGGCAACGAAAAGCTTGTCGGATGCGAGCTTGGTGGCGCCGTAGAGATTGATCGGGCTGGCTGCCTTGTCGGTCGACAGGGCGATCACGCGATGAACGCCGGTCTGAAGCGCCGCCTGGATGACGTTTTCGGCGCCGTAGATGTTGGTCTTGATGCACTCCATCGGGTTGTATTCCGCGACGGGGACATGCTTGAGCGCAGCCGCGTGGATGACGTAGTCCACGCCGTCCATGGCCTGCTTCAGGCGGGCCTGGTCGCGAACGTCGCCGATGAAGTAGCGCATCCGTTCATCGTTGTACACCTGGGCCATTTCATACTGCTTCAGCTCATCCCGCGAATAGATGATGATCTTTTTCGGTTTGAACCGCGCGAGCAGCGTCTTCACGTACTGCTTGCCGAAGGAACCGGTGCCGCCGGTGATCAGGATAGTCTTGTCGTTCAACATGTTTTTGCCCAGGTCGTTGTGCATCGACCGGCGCGCCGGAGTGACTCGGGGTGCCAGTTTTTCTTATTCATTATTCCCCCGCCTGCCGCAAAAGAAGCCCGGAACAGATTGGAAAACCTGCTCTTGTTCGCGTTACGGCTCGCGGATCGCCTCGTCGAGGCCTTTTGTCAGCGGCCACATGAGGTAGGACATGACGGTGCGCCTGCCAACCACGATTTCCGCCGCCAGCGACATACCGGGCAGCAGGCGTGATTTGTTGCTCATGTTCTTCAACTGGTCGGCCTTGAAATCGATCTGGCCGAGATAGAAGGAATCTGTTCCGGCAGCGGCGGGCGTGTCGCGCTTGAACGCGTCTTCGCTGATGTTTCGCACCGCACCTTCCGCCGTGCCATGACGCTGGAATGGAAAGGCATCGAACTTGAGATGCACCCGGTCGCGCGCCTTGACGTAGCCGACATCGAGGGAATCGATCTGCACTTCCGCTTCCAGCGGACCGCCCAGCGGCACCAGCGTGAAGAGTTGTTCGGCCTCCTTTACCACCGAGCCTTGCGAGAGCTTTGCGATATTCAGCACGACCGCATCCTGCGGCGCAGTCAGCGTAACCAGCTTGTTGCGCTTGTCGGCCTTGGTCAGCTGTTCGTTGATGCTGTCGCGTTCGCGCGAGATGGCCAGAAGGTCTTCCATCATCTTTTGCCGCCAGCCTTTGCTGAAGGCGGAGCGGTCTGCTTCGGCGGCGCCGAGCTCACGCTTGATTTCCTGTTCGCGGTAGCGTGCCGTCTGCAGGTCGCGCTCCACCTCCAGGCGCTTTTCCTGAGCCGCCAGGTAATTTGCGCGCGCGCCGAAGTTCTGTTGCAGCAAGCGCTCTTGCATGGCTTCTATTTCCCGCAGCGACTTGACGCGGGCGTCGAGCACGGTCTGGTCATGGCGATTGGTTTCCAGAGAGGCATGGAGCCGGGCGATGTTTTCGTTGAGCTTGAACTGCTGTGCACGAAGATTGGCCTGGCGCTCCTCGGAGAGCATGGCCTGCAGCTTGCCGTCGGCATTAACCGAACCGGCCGCCGCGCTGCCGCCGGTCAATTCGGTTTCAATGGTCTTGATCTGCGTATCCAGGCTGGAAAGGCGGCTGCGCAACTGCGCTTCGTCGGCATTGGCGAAGGTTGCATCCAGCGTGGCAAGACGGTCTCCTTTCTTGACCACCTGGCCGACGCGCACGTCGATGCTTTGGATGATGGAGGTTTCCAGCGGCTGCACGACCACGTTCGGCAGGTGGGTGATCAGCTTCCCGCGCGCCACCACGATTTGTTCGATCTCGGCCAGGCATGCCCAGATCACGAAGCTCACCAGCACGGCCAGCATGATGTGCAGGGTATAGCGTAGATAAGGAGGCAGCGGCCGCCGCTCCAGCTCGTCGGCATCCGGCAGGAATTCCGTGACCGTCGCTTCCGCCCGCTCCTTCTTCCGCCGGCGTGCGAGCTCTACAAATGGCTTGTCTGCTGGTTCCATAGCTGTTGGTAGGTAGAGCAGCGCGCAAGCAATTCCTCATGGCGGCCTGCGTCCATCAGGCTGCCGCGCTGCATGACGAGGATGGCATCGGCATTCACCAGCGTCGACAGGCGATGCGAAATCATGACGACGGTGCGGCCGACGGCGATACGGGAAAGATTGCGGATGAAAATGGCCTCGCTTTCCGGGTCGAGCGCGCTGGCGGCTTCGTCCAGGATGAGAATGCGCGGCTGGGCCAGCAGCGAGCGGGCAATGGACAAGCGCTGTTTCTGTCCGCCGCTCAGGTTGGAAGCGTTCTCTTCGAGCAGCGTGTCATAGCCATGCGGGAGCCGCTCGATGAATTCATCCGCGCCGGCGGCCTGCGCCGATGCCACGATTTCCTCGAACGACGCATCAGGCTTGGTGGCGGCGATGTTTTCACGCACCGTGCCGCGGAACAGGAAATTTTCCTGCAACACCACGCCGACCTGCCGGCGCAGGTGCGACAGGTCAATCTCTCGCGCATCGATGCCGTCGAAGCGGATCAAGCCTTCCTGGGCGTTGTAAAGTCCCTGGATCAGCTTGGTGACGGTTGTCTTGCCCGACCCGCTGCGTCCCACGATGCCCACGACCGAGCCGGACGGAATCGTGAACCTGGCCCTGTCGAGGGCGGTGTGAGCCGCGCCGGGATAACGGAAGGTCACGTCCTCGAAACGTATTTCTCCCTTGAGCTGCGGACGCAGACCGCCGGTGGTGCCGCGCCCTTCCGACGGCCGATTCATCACTTCGCCGAGCATGCGTACCGACAGCGCGGTTTCCTGGTATTCGTTCACGAGTCCGACGATGGCGATCAGGGGCTGCACCACGCGGCCGGACAGCATCTGGAACGCGATCAGCGCGCCGACCGACAAAGTTTGGTTGAAGACATCCTGTGCGCCGATGATGATGATGACGACCGGCAGCAGCTTGCCGAGAAAATCGGTGATCGCATTGCCGGTGATGGAAATCTGTCCGACCCGGAAGTGCATGTTGATGGCGTCCGCCGAACGCTGGTCCCAGTTCTTGCGCTGGGTCGGCTCGATGGCAAGCGCCTTGACGGTGCGCATGCCATGGATGGTTTCCACCAGCAGCGCCTGGCGTTTGCCCTCGGCCGTGTAGAGCTGGTTCAGCCGCCCCTGGAAAGTCGGCACCAGCGCGGCCACGATGCCGCCGATCAGCACGGTGAAGAACAACACCAGCATCGCCAGCTTGACCGAATAGGTGAACAGGATGGGCAGGAAGATGACGAGCGCCGTGCAGTCGAGCGCAGTAAAGAAGAGCCTGCCGGTGAGGAAGCCGCGGATGCGTTCGAGCTGCTGCATGTGACGCACCACGACGCCGGCCGACGTCGTCTCGAAGTAATCGATGGGAAGCGAAAGCAGATGCGCGAAGGTGCGCCGGGTAAGCCGGATGTCGATGCGGTTGGTGGCGGAGAGCGTCAGCATCTGCCGCAGGTATCCGAAGGTGGCATCGAACACCAGGGCCATGATTATCCCGATTCCCAGCACCCAGAGCGTGGAGGAGCTCTGATGCACGAGCACCTTGTCGATGACGAGCTGGAAGAACATCGGCGACGCCAGCGCCAGCAAGTTGACTGCTACCGCGGCGAGCGCGATGTCGCGAAAGGCGGATTTCTGCTTGAGGATTTCGGGAATGAACCACCGCAGTCCAAATGGCTGGCTGGCATCGGACATGGCGTGCTGGCGCTTGAGGAAGACCAGCTTGCCGCTCCACCCCAGGCAGAATTCGGCTTCTTCCATCAAAGTGACAGTGGCCTGGCTCTTGATCGGATCGAGGATCGCCACCTTGCCGCCTGACGGCTTGCTTGCTTCCTTGGCATTGGCGTCGCCATCCGTTTTCGCGCCGACGACGATCACGCAATGACCGTCGTTCATGCGCGCCAGCAGGGGAAACACGCCGCTCTGTGCGAGCAGCCCCTTCCATGTCAGGGAACGCGCCTGCGCCTTGAGTCCCAGCTCCGTTGCCATCCTGAGCAACTGGCCCTCGGTCGGCTCCTCGGCGCCAAGCGCATTCTGCTCTATCAGGCGCTCGGGGTTAACCTGAACCCCGTGATGCCGCGCAATGGCGGTCAGGCACTGAATTGCGGTGTGAGGAAATTGATCACGCTTCATCTTCGGATTCTGCTCTTGCGGCGCGGCCCCCTTCAGCCTTGTTCGCCTGTTTTCACTTTCTCTGACACCGGGTTCCATGAGGCGGGAACGCCTTGCAGCTCATCCTTGCCGGCTACTCATGGCTTCTTGCAAATAAATTTTCCGATAGTCGAAGTGTAAGTCGCATTTCTGCAAGGCAACCCGCAAACAGACCGATAAATCCGTCGTTGTTTTACTGATCTTCCCGGTACGCCGCAAAAATCAAGGGCGACAAGACTTTCCAGCCTTGCCGCCCTCTCGTGCGTGCCTGACCCTACTGGCTAGGCAGGCTTATTTCCCGCCAACCGTCAGGAACCCCGCCGGCTGCTGTTGCAGGGACTTGCTAAGCGATTCCGCCGCCGACGCAATATCCGTCGGTGCACCCAGGGCCTTGCCGTTCGCGTCGAACTGCTTCAACACATCGACCATGCCGTTCACGTTCGCGGCGACCTGGCTGCCGTTCAGATCAGGCGCTTCCAGCTTCGGCGTGCTGACCGTTGCCTCGCTGGCGCTGTCGAAGCCGTTCATCGCCTGCACCAGGCTGCCCACGTTGCTGCCTAGGCTGCCGGACGACGACTTGTCAGCCACGAACCAGACGTCGGCCGTGTCATGCGTGCTGCCGTCCGTCGTCGTGAAGCTCGACGTCAGGCCGATCAGGTTGCCGTTGTCCTTGGCGCTCGACTTGGTTGCCGTCGTGCTGATGCTTGCGATCTTCAGTTCATCGAGCGTCTTCAACTCGCTCGCCTGGCTGACGCCGTCACCATTGCCGTCCACCCAGACACGCAGGTCCTTGAAGGCCGCATCCGAGCTGTCGATCACGCCATCGCCGTTGGTATCCAGTTCGCGCAGCGCGGCATAGCCGTCCTTCGCACTGGAACCGTCCGCCAGCTTGGTCGAGGTACCGAACAACTCCGAACCGTCGTCGATGCTGCCGTTGTGGTTACGGTCGAGTACCAGCAGGCCGTCATCCTTGGCAACCCAGCCCGTGTCGACCTTGTTGCCGGTCGCGAACACGTCAAACTGGACGCCCTCGGTGATGCCCAGCGTTTTCACGCCATCGCCGTTCAGGTCGAGCACGATCGGGCTGGCAAGGTGCAGCTGCGGCACCTGGTCAGTCGTCAAGGCCGCGATCTGCGAGCTGGTCAGCGCGAACACCTGGGTTGTCGTCAGGGCCGCCACGGCATCCGTCGTCAGCGCACGAACCTGGTCGGTCGTCAGCGCGACGATCTGGCTCGTCCTCAGTGCCTTCAGATCGGCCGTTTCCATCGCGGCGAACTGGGCGCTGGTCAAGGCGGTGACCTGCGAAGTCGTCAGCGCCTGGATCTGCGTGCTTGCCAGATTGACGATCGTGTCCGTCGTCAATGCCTGGATCTGCGTCGTCGTCAGAGCAGCAAGCTGGCTGGTCTTGAGCGACTGCAGGTCCACCGTCTCCATCGCGGCGAATTGCGACGATGTCAGGGCTTGCATCTGCGCCGTGGTCAGCGACTGGATCTGCGTGCTCGACAAGGCGACCACATTGTCCGTCGTCAGCGCTGCGACTTGAGCCGTGGTCAGCGATGCGATCTGCGTGCTCTTCAGGGCTTGCAGGTCCACCGATTCCATCGCGGCGAACTGCGAGCTCGTCAGGGCTTGCAACTGGTTCGACACCAGCGCCTGCACCTGCACCGTGCCCAGCGCGACGATCTGGTCGGTCGTCATGCCCTGCACTTGCGCGGTGGTCAGCGCGGCAATCTGAGCGCTCTTCAGCTGGCCGATCTGGTCGGTCGTCAGACCGGTGGCGATCTGCGCGGTCGTCAGCGCGGCGATCTGACTGGTCTTGAGCGACTGCAGGTCGTTCGAGTTGATGGCCGAGATCTGGTTGGAGATCAGTGCCTGCATCTGGCCGGTGGTCAGACCCTGCACCTGTGTGGTTGCCAGCGCGGCGATCGTGTCAGTGGTCAACGCTTGGATCTGCGTCGTCGTCAGAGCGGCGATCTGGCTGGTCTTGAGCGACTGCAGGTCGACCGTCTCCATGTTGGCGATCTGCGCTGAGGTCAGGGCTTGCATCTGTGCCGTCGTCAGTGCCTGGATCTGCGTGCTCGACAAGGCGACCACATTGTCCGTCGTCAGCGCTGCGACTTGAGCCGTGGTCAGCGATGCGATCTGCGTGCTCTTCAGGGCTTGCAGGTCCACCGATTCCATCGCGGCGAACTGCGAGCTCGTCAGGGCTTGCAGCTGGTTCGAGACCAGTGCCTGCACTTGCGTCGTTCCCAGCGCGACGATCTGGTCGGTCGTCATGCCCTGCACTTGCGCGGTGGTCAGCGCGGCAATCTGAGCGCTCTTCAGCTGGCCGATCTGGTCGGTCGTCAGACCGGTGGCGATCTGCGCGGTCGTCAGTGCAGCGATCTGGCTGGTCTTGAGCGACTGCAGGTCGTTCGAGTTGATGGCCGAGATCTGGTTCGAGATCAGTGCCTGCATCTGGCCGGTGGTCAGACCTTGTACCTGGGCGGTTGCCAAAGCGGCAATCGTATCGGTCGTCAGTTTCTGCACCTGGTCGGTCGTCAAGGCAGCGATCTGGCTGGTCTTCAGTGCTTGCAGATCGACCGTCTCCATGTTGGCGATCTGGGCCGAGGTCAAGGCTTGCATCTGGGCCGTCGTCAGCGACTGGACCTGCGTGCTCGACAGGGCGACGATGTTGTCGGTGGTCAGCGATGCGACTTGAGCCGTGGTGAGCGCTGCGATCTGCGTGCTCTTCAGAGCTTGCAGGTCCACTGATTCCATCGCGGCGAACTGCGAGCTCGTCAGGGCTTGCAGCTGGTTCGAGACCAGCGCCTGCACTTGCGTCGTTCCCAGCGCGACGATCTGGTCGGTCGTCATGCCTTGCACTTGCGCGGTAGTCAGCGCGGCAATCTGAGCGCTCTTGAGCTGGCCGATCTGGTCGGTCGTCAAGCCGGTAGCAACCTGTGCGGTCGTCAGCGCGGCGATCTGGCTGGTCTTGAGCGATTGCAGGTCGTTCGAGTTGATGGCCGAGATCTGGTTCGAGATCAGTGCCTGCATCTGGCCGGTGGTCAGACCCTGCACCTGGGCGGTTGCCAAAGCGGCGATCGTGTCGGTCGTCAGCTTTTGTACCTGGTCGGTCGTCAGGGCAGCGATCTGGCTGGTCTTGAGCGACTGCAGGTCGACTGTTTCCATGTTGGCGATCTGCGCCGAGGTCAGGGCTTGCATCTGGGCCGTCGTCAGTGCCTGGATCTGCGTGCTCGACAAGGCGACCACATTGTCCGTCGTCAGCGATGCGACTTGAGCCGTGGTCAGCGATGCGATCTGCGTGCTCTTCAGGGCTTGCAGATCCACCGATTCCATCGCGGCAAACTGCGAGCTCGTCAGGGCTTGCAACTGGTTCGAGACCAGCGCCTGCACTTGCGTCGTTCCCAGCGCGACGATCTGGTCGGTCGTCATGCCTTGCACTTGCGCAGTGGTCAGCGCGGCAATCTGAGCGCTCTTGAGCTGGCCGATCTGGTCGGTCGTCAGACCGGTAGCAACCTGCGCGGTCGTCAGAGCAGCAATCTGGCTGGTCTTGAGCGACTGCAAGGTGGTGGAGTTAATGGCCGAGATCTGGTTCGAGATCAGTGCCTGCATCTGACCGGTGGTCAGACCCTGCACTTGCGTCGTTGCCAGAGCGGCAATCGTGTCGGTCGTCAGCTTCTGTACCTGGTCCGTCGTGAGCGCGGCGATCTGGCTGGTCTTCAAGGCTTGCAGATCGACCGTTTCCATGTTGGCGATCTGGGCCGAGGTCAGCGCCTGCATCTGTGCTGTCGTCAGTGCCTGGATCTGCGTGCTGGACAAGGCGACCACATTGTCGGTTGTCAGCGATGCGACTTGCGCGGTCGTCAGCGATGCGATCTGCGTGCTCTTCAGAGCTTGCAGGTCCACCGATTCCATCGCAGCGAACTGCGAGCTCGTCAGGGCTTGCAGCTGGTTCGAGACCAGTGCCTGCACTTGCGTCGTGCCCAGCGCGACGATCTGGTCGGTCGTCATGCCCTGCACTTGCGCGGTGGTCAGCGCAGCAATCTGGGCGCTCTTGAGCTGGCCAATCTGGTCAGTCGTCAAGCCGGTAGCAACCTGCGCGGTCGTCAGCGCGGCGATCTGGCTGGTCTTGAGCGACTGCAGGTCGTTCGAGTTGATGGCCGAGATC
>NZ_JAAIVB010000080.1 GCF_010974945.1 Noviherbaspirillum galbum
CGCCGGTGCTCAACGGCATCGTGGCCGGCGACGACATCAGCTACAGCTTCGGCTCGCCGACGTTTGCCAGCGCGAATGCGGGGCTGCGCAGCATCGTCTACAACTATGCCGGCTTCAGCGGTGCGGATGGCGGCAACTACCTGATCTCGGTGTCGGGCAACACGTCGGCCAGCATCACGCCCAAGACCTTGACGGTGAGCGGTGTGACGGCATTGAACAAGGTCTACGACGGCACCACGGCGGCAACGATTACCGGCACGGCGGTGCTGAGCGGCGTGGTCGGGGCCGACAACGTCGTCTTCAATGCGGGCAGCGGCACTGCCTTCGCCGACAAGAATGCGGGCGTGGCAAAGACGGTGACGCTCGGCGGCGCGGGCCTGGGCGGCACAGCCGCCGGCAATTATTCTCTCAGCCTGCCGACGCTGTCGGCCGACATCACGCCGCGCCTCTTGAACACGAGCGTCACCGCCGCGCCGCGCGCGTACGACGGCACGGCATCCGCCTCCGTCGTCATCGCCGACGACAGGATTGCCGGCGACGTATTGACCGTGTCTTCGGTCGCCGCCAACTTCGCGGACAAGAACGCCGGCGCAGGCAAGGCGATCGCCGTCTCGGGCATCGCGCTCGGCGGCGCGGATGCGGGCAACTATAGCGTCAACGCCACCGCCTCGGGCACCGGCACTATCACGCCAAAGGCCTTGAGCCTGGGAACGGTGGCGGTTGCCGACAAGGTCTACGATGGCACCACGGCCGCGACGGTGGTATCCGCCTCGCTTTCCGGCATCGTCGCCGGCGACACGGTGTCCTACGTGCCGGGCGTCGCCAGCTTCGCCGACAAGAACGTCGGCGCGCTCAAGGCCATCAGCTTCGGCGCGGGCGGCCTCGCCGGCAGCGATGCGGCGAACTATACCCTCGGCGGCACGCCATCGGCCAGCGCGAGCATCACGCCCAAGACCCTGACGGTAGGTGGCGTGAATGCGGCCAGCAAGGTGTATGACGGCAACACTTCGGCCATCATCAGCGGCGGATCGCTCACCGGCATCGTCTCCGGCGACTCGGTCAGCTACGTCCCCGGCACCGGCCGCTTCGCCGACAAGAACGCAGGCATCGGAAAGATCGTCGCCATCACCGGCGGCGGGCTGGGCGGCGCCGACGCCGGCAACTATCAGCTCAACGGCACGGCCAGCGCGAGCGCGGACATCACGCCACGGGCCCTGACCCTCGCCAGCCTGGACGTGTCCAGCAAGGTTTACGACGGCACCACCGCCGCAACCATCAACGGCGGCACGCTGTCGGGCATCGTCGCCGGCGACACGGTGAGCTACGTCCCCGGCAAGGGCAGCTTCGCCGACAAGAACGCGGGCACGGGCAAGTCCGTCACCGTGAGCGGCGGGACGCTCGGCGGCACGGACGCCGGCAACTATACCTTCAGCGGCACGCCGCTGGCCCGCGCGGACATCACGCCCAAGCCCCTGTCGCTGGCCGACGTGAGCGCCGCATCGAAGGAATACGACGGCACCACGCTGGCAACCATTACCGGCGGTACGCTCTCCGGCATGATCAGCGGCGACCAGGTGGCCTACGTGCCCGGCACCGGCAGCTTCGTGGACAAGAATGCGGGCACGGCCAAGGTGGTCACCGTCAGCGGCGGCAGCCTCGCGGGCGCCGATGCCGCCAACTATCTCTTCAAGGGCGATACCAACGCCACCGCGGACATCGCGCCCAAGCAGCTCGCCTTGTCTGGCATCACCGCCGCCAGCAAGGTGTATGACGGCACGACGGCCGCCACGATCACGGGAGGCGACCTGGCCGGCGTCATCAGCGGCGATAGCGTGACCTACGTCTCGGGAAGCGGCAAGTTCGCAGACAAGAACGTCGGCGCGGGCAAGACCGTGACGGTGGCGGGAGGCAGCCTCGCGGGCGCCGACGCCGGCAACTATGCGCTCAATGGCAGTTCAAGCGCGACCGCCACGGCGGATATCACCCCGAGGAAGCTGACCGTGTCCGGCATCAGCGCCGCGAACAAGGTGTATGACGGCACCGTCGCCGCCACGGTCACCGGCGGCGCGCTGTCCGGAGCCGTAGATGGCGACAGCGTGGCCTACGTTGGCGGCAAGGGCAGCTTCGCCGACAAGAACGCGGGCACGGGCAAGACCGTTCGCGTGACCGGCGGCAGCCTGTCCGGCGCCGACGCGGGCAACTACCTGCTTGATGGCAACGCGAGCGCCACGGCCGACATCACACCGCTCGCCCTGACCGTCAGCGGGCTGTCGGCGGCCAGCAAGGTCTATGACGGCACCACGGCCGCCACCGTTTCCGGCGGCACGCTCAATGGACTGATCGCGGGCGACCAGGTTGCCTTTGCCCCGGGTGCGGCAAGCTTCGCCGACAAGAACGTCGGCACGGGCAAGGAAGTCAGCGTCAAGGGGGCGTCCCTGACCGGTGCGGACGCGGCAAATTATTCCGTCGGCAAGGCAACCGCCAGGGCCGACATCACGCCCAAGTCCCTGACCCTGAGCGGGATAGCCGCCCAGGACAAGGTCTATGACGGCACGACGTCCGCCACCATCGCCAGCAACGGCACGCTCAATGGCATCATCGCCGGCGACCAGGTCAGCGCGGTGCTGGGCGCGGCCAGCTTCGGCGACAAGAACGCCGGCAATGGCAAGCCGGTGACCATCGCGGGCGCGAGCCTGTCCGGCGGCGATGCCGGCAACTACATCCTTGGCGGCGCCGCCCTCGCGACCACGGCAAGCATCACGCCGCGTCCACTGGCGGTAACGGCGAAGGCGGACAACAAGACTTACGATGGCACCGCCGTGGCCGCGGTTTCGCTGTCCGACAACCGGATCGGCGGCGATTTGCTGTCGACGTCCTTCGGCAGCGCCGCGTTCGCCGACAAGGAAGCGGGCACCGGGAAACCCGTCACGGTGTCAGGCATTAGCCTTTCCGGCCAGGATGCGGCCAACTACACGGCGAACGCGACGGCGACATCCAGCGCCGACATTCTCGCGGCGGCCGCGCCAGCGGTGACGCCGACGGTCGCGACCCTGGTGCCGGCCACCGTGAACGCCGCCGCGTCCATGCCGGTGACCCAGGTTGCCGCGGCCGCGCCGTCGATGGCGTCGCCGCTTGCCATCAAGCCGGCGGCCAGCGCGGGAGATCCCTCCGCCGGAGCGGGAAGCACCGCCCCGGGTGCGTCGAGCGCCTCGTCCAGTTCCAGCAGTGCCGGCAGCAGCAATGCAAGCAGCACCTCGAGTCCGGCGAGCTCTTCCTCGCAGTCCAGTTCCAGCAGTTCAAGCAGCTCCAGCACGTCATCGTCGAGTTCATCGAGTTCATCGAGCTCCTCCACGACCGGATCGGCGAATGCCACGCAGGATGCCGCCCCCGCGAAAGACGGCGCCGGCACCGGCGCCACGGCAGGCAAGGCGGACACCCCGGCCAAGGGCGGCAACGACAGCGCCAAGGGCAGTGACAACGCCAAGGGCGCCAAGGACTCCACCAAGGGCGGCAACGAAAAGGGCTCGGGCAGCGCGAAATCGGAAAAGTCCGACAAGGCCGGCGGCCAGGGTTCGAAGTCGGAGAAGGGCAAGTCGGGCGACGGTTCCGGAAAGCAGGCGAATGCAAAGGGAACGGCGGCCGGCAATGCTGACAAGAACGGCAAGCCGAAGCAGGGCGCAACGGCCACGGCGGCAGCGGGTGGCGCGGCCAGGCCGGTAGCGGGCGCCGCCAACGCCGCCGCAGCGGCTGGGAATGCCGCCGCGCAGCAGGGCGGCGCGATCGCGAACCGCCTCGCAGGCATGGCACCGAACGGCATGTCACCGAACGGCGCGTTGCCGCCGAAATCCGTGCCGCTGGCCGACAAGACCCACCTGACCGCATTTAAGGGATCGAATCCCTATTCCTGCCTGAACGCCGATCTGTCGGCATGCGCCGGGCCGGCAAAGTCCGGGGCAACGCAGCCTGCCGCGGCCGCTGCCGCCGCGGCAGCGCCCGAGTCGCAGCGTTCCGCCCAGGCCGCGGCCTACGACGTCATGAAGCAGTCCTTCGATTCCGTTCCCTCGCGCCACAATTCCGGCGTGTCGCACGCCGGCAAGACCAAGGCACAGATCGAGATCCACCAGACGACCGAAGACGTCAACATGATCAACACCATCCTGCTGTTCCTTTAATGTTCAATCCCGCTGAAACGAGCCGCTGCCATGCTTAACTTCTTTCATTCGCTGACGACGATACAGATCGGCGCATTGCTCCTGACCATGGGCCTGACCATGTCCACCATCGCGCCGCTGGTCGCGCGCCGCTATTTCCACTGGGCGCCGAGCGAGCCGCTGGCGAAGGGCGCGGAGGAATCCTTCAAGGTGATGATTTCCCTGTCACTGCTGCTGCTGGCGTTCTGCATGGTGCGCAGCCAGGGCGATCATCGCAGCGTGGAAGACTTGGTATCGCGGGAAGCCACGGTGATCATCAAGCTCGACCGCGCCTTCGCCGCGTTCGGCGGCAGCAACGGCACGCGCATGCAGGGCGTGCTGATGAATTACGCCGATGCGGTGGTGAAGAAGGAATGGCCGCTGCTGGAATCGGGCGGACGCAGCGACGCGGTGACGACTGCGCTGAACGAACTCAACCTGGGCACCAAGACGCTCGATCCCGAGTCGGCGCAGCAGCAGATCGCGCGCGCAGAAATCCTGGCCGCCTTCACCCAGCTCAGCGACCTGCGCGAAGCGCGCCTGTCCGCGAGCCGCCTCAAGCTTCCCGATTACCTGTGGCATGCCATCCTGACGAGCATTACCTGCGCGCTCGTGCTCGGCTGGCTGCAGACGCCAACGAGCAAGATGGTGCCTTATGTCGGCGGCGTGTCGCTGGCGCTGTCGCTGCTGATGACGGTGCTGATTTCCACCGCGGGCATTTTCGAGGGTGAAAACGCGGTGACGCCCGAGCCGATCGAGAAAGCCATCTCCATGCTCGGCAAGACCCTGGTCGCCGAGGGACCCCAGACCGAAGGACCGAAGAAATGAAACACGCAGCACTCCTCCTCATCGCATGCGCCGCGTTTTGCGGCTCGGCCGGCGCCGAAGAAGAGGGAACCAAGATCGACTACAAGCTCACCGGATCGTACTACCACGCGAGCAACGGCAACGATGCCGAGGACATCAACCTGCGCGCCACCGTCGGCGATTCGAACTACTGGATCGGCCACTATCGCGAAAAGGATGGATTCGCTCAGTCGCGCCTCGGCATGGATACCCGCTTCGACCTGCATGAACTGCTGCGCGCATCAATCTCGCCCGAAATCGGCACGCTCGGCTACAAGTCGCTTAACCTCGGCGCGGAAGTCGGCGGCGAGACCTACGCCATCCTGGGCATTGGCCGCACCAACCTGCGACCTTGCTTCAACCTGAATTTCGATCCGTGCGATGCCATCACGGTCGGAGTGGGCACCCGCGCCATCAAGAATATGGATATCAACCTGTTTGCGGTGATCGATGACCGCCTGGACACCCAGCAGCGCGTGACCCACCTGAACTGGCGCTACCGCATCGCCAAGGGCCAGCGCCTGACGATCGGACTGGTCTACAAGAGCGGCTTCACGGATGAAAACGTCTACATCCATGGCCGCGGCCTGATGCTTGGATACGATTACAACGATTTCTTCTTCCGTATCAGCCGCGACGAGTATGCCGGCTTCAGCAACGTGCACCTGACGCGCTTTGCCGGCGGCATGCGCTTCTGAGCTGGGATGGTAGGGGCGCTGGATGCTTCGGCGCCTATCTCGCGTTACGCTGAGATGCTGAATCCACTGTCATCCAGTGAACTGCATCATTCTCCTGGTGAACGTCGCTTGAATCTGCCGATGATTGATCGCTTGGCTGCTGATTTTTCAATGCCTGCTTGATGGCACCTCCGGCGTACGCCAGGTATGCTTTATGAATCAGCATGTGGAATCGGGTTTTCATCACCGGTCGGAATTGTTCCGCATGCTCGGCCGGTGCCGGCAGCTTCTTGAGGTCGATGCGGTCGCACTTGCTCTTGAATTCCGCGAGCGCGGGCATGATCAGATCGTTTGAGATATGGCTGTTGATGACCTTATGCATCGCAGCCCTGTGTTCGGCTCCTTCTGAACCGCCAAAGACTTTATCGTTGGGAGCGATAATTTCGAAATACTTGTCGAACTTATCGCGTGACATATTTTTCATCATCAGCCGGAGTTCGAGCTCGTAATCCTTCTGCACGAGCTTACGTACGCCCTGGTCAACCGCTATCTTAACAAGGTGATTTTCGACTTCTTTCGTTATCCCATTTCCGTTGCTCAAGGCTTTCTTGTAGTTGTCTTCCAGATTTTTTCGTATCTTCGCAAATACCTTGCCGTAAGTCGCTACGAATTTTGCATATAGTTCGGGTTGCAACGTCTTATCCGGTACGTCAATGTGTATGTGTAAGTTTTTGCAATGCTTGAGGATTTCAAGTCGGGCGGTGCTGGCGAGGGTATTTACCTTGTCCTTTATTTTCTGACGCTCCATTGCCTCTGCTTTTTGCTGAGTGGCCTTGGAAATGGTGAAGCCTTTGCCCGGCATGATGGTTGCCTTTTTAGAGGGCTCAGATTTGCCGGCATCACCCCTCGGTATGTCTGCGGGTCCTGAAAAGATATTCTGACCGTCCCCGGGTGACTTCGTCTTGAATGAAGGCAGGTTCTTTAAAGGTTGCTCTTCGGCTTTTGTAAGAAGGGGAGCCGGAGCGGCGTTTCCGTTTACGATGGGGAGCTTCATGACATACCTCGGTAGGGGTTCGGGGAAAGGGCCAGGGTGCAGGCACCCATGGTCACATCCCCGCACGGTACGAAACCGCGCCCGAAAAACCGAGAGGTATTATTAAGCCTTAATCATTGCGCAAAGCCCCGCCAGCACGGCATCACACCCGCAGCCACGCGCCCTTGTACACGATGGGCCCGCCCGGCGCCTCCGGATTGCCCGAGCCGCCTTTCTTCTCCAGCGTGATCGCCAGCACCGGAGCATTGTCGGGATTGGCGTTTTCCGGCAGGGGCAGGGTAACGACGCCGTTGGCGGCAACCAGGCCTAGCGAGCGTACCGTGCCATCCTTGCGAACGGCCCACAGTTCGAGGCTCTTGTCGTCCGCGACGGTTTGCGGCGTCACCACTTTCACCGTCATCACGCGCCGCTTGTCGTCGCCTGTAATCAGCATGACGGTCTGAGACTTGTCGTCCGCCAGCGTGGCGACATAGGCCGGTGCCGACACGCCGGGTTCGGGCAGGCGAGTCAGCAGCACGGTGAGGAGGATGGTGGCTGCCGCGGTGGAAACCATGCCGAGGCCGCGCCAGAAGCCGAGGTCTTCGCGCAGGCCGAGCCAGAAGGACCGGCGCGCCGGTCGCGCCTGGGCGGCGGGCGCGATGCGGCGCTCGATGGCGGCCCAGACCTGGGGCGAAGGCTGCGCCGCCGGCGCGAATTCGGCCATCGGATGCAGGCGGTCCTGCCATTCGGCGACCGAGCGCTTGAGTACCGCGTCATCCCGCAGCCAGCGCTCGAAGCGCCGCCGCGCGCCGCCGCGCAGCGTGCCGAGCACATATTCGCCGGCGAGCTGTTCGCGCAGCCCGTCGTTCTCGCGGAGTTGCCGGAGGTTCATGCGCCTCCCATCCCGCCGGGAAGGGCATCGAGCTTGGCGAGGCAATTGCGCAGCTTCTCGAGGCTGCGCCGGATCCAGGTCTTGACGGTGCCGATCGGCAGCTTCATCTGCTCGGCGACCTCGCTGTGCGAGAGGTCATGGAAGAACGCCATCGCCACCGCTTGGCGGTGCTGGCCGTCGAGACGCGACATGCACCCGGCCAATGCCTTCGCATCGCCGCTGAGCTGCAGCGCGTCGAGCGGCGTCGGATCGGGGCTTTCGAGTGCGGTCATGACGTCCTTGTCGAAGGTATCGGCGTCGAGTTCGAGGGTGTCGTCCTGGCGGCGCAGCAGGTCGAAGGCCTTGTTGCGCACGATGGTAGTCATCCAGGTCATGGGGGCGGCGAGGCTGGACTGGTAGCTTGCGGCGTTATTCCAGATGTTGACGAAACTTTCCTGCAAGACTTCCTCCGCGAGTTCGCGCTTGATCAGTATACGCAGCGCGAAGGCAAACAGTTTCGCCGAGGTAGCGTCGTAGAGTTGCCGGAAGGCGGCCGTGTCCTGGCGCGCCGTTGCTGCCAGCCAGTGTCGCAGTTGCGCTTGGTATTGTTCGTCGGTCGCCACGTGGAGACGCTCCCTTACCGTAAATCAACGGAATTGCCGAATTTATTCGGTGCATTTCAAGCTGCCCGAATTATAAGTCAGCCAGGCACTTTTCAAAGGAAGGTTTTTGACGATCTGTCAAGGACGGGCAGGGCGCAGCGCCCAAGGACGAGATTTGCGAAACGACCCGGGAAACAACACAATCGGCATGGCACGCATTTCACAAGGCGATATATTGCACCGCATGATAGAAAAAGCACGGTCATGCTCTAAAATGGGATTTTCTACGAATCCGACGAAGATGACCGATTCCGTCCGTGTCGACAAGTGGCTTTGGGCCGCACGTTTTTTCAAGACCCGCACCATGGCGACCGACGCCGTGGATAGCGGCAAGGTCAGGCTCAATGGGGAGCGCATCAAGCCGGCGCGCGGCGTGAAGGCGGGCGACCGGCTGGACATCGACAACGGGTCCACCGAATGGGAAGTGATCGTCGCCGACGTGGCCGAGAAGCGCGGTTCCGCCACCGTCGCCCAGACCCTTTACCAGGAAACCGAAGAGAGCGTCGCGCGGCGCGAGACGACGGCAGAGCAACGAAAATATTTCCGCGAGCCGAGTGCGATGCTGAAGGGACGGCCAACCAAGCGAGACCGGCGATTGATCGACAAGACCGGTTCCTGACCCGCCAAGCCATTTACCCTCCCGACAGCGCGACACATGATTTTTCTCATTAGTACTGTCTGGAAGCACTAGAAAGAGGACTCTAAGTTCTCGTTTGACATTTAAACTGCCGTGGATAATAGTACGAGCGTTCGCTTCAGTGTCCTCGTACGATCACCGACGATTCAACAGAAGGACATATCGTGGCTACCAACATGACCGACTCGACTACCAAATTCATGCGCAAGGGTGAAATGACGCGCGCCGCGATCCTCGACGTCGCGCTCGATCTCGCCAGCCGCGACGGGCTGGAAGGGCTCACCATCGGTCTGCTCGCAGACAAGATGAACATGAGCAAATCCGGCGTGTTCGCGCACTTCGGTTCGCGCGAGGATCTGCAGATCGAAGTCGTGAAGTTGTACCACCATCATTTCGAACAAGAGGTGTTCTACCCCAGCATGAAGGATCCGCGCGGCCTGCTTCGTTTGCAGGCGATGTTCGCGCGCTGGGTGAAGCGCGTGTCGGTGGAAATCGCATCGGGCTGCATCTACATCAGCGGCGCGGTCGAGTATGACGACAGGCCGGGCGCCATCCGCGAAGAACTCGCCGGCATGGTGCGCACCTGGAAGAATGCGCTGCGCCGCTGCGTGGTCCAGTGCATCGACATGGGCCACCTCGCCATGGATACCGATCCCGACCAGCTGGTGTTCGAAATGTACGGATTGATCCTCGCCCTGCATCACGACGCACGATTCCTGAAGCTCCCCGGCAGCGTGAACCGCGCCGAGGTCGGGTTTGAACGCCTCATCAAGAGTTACCAGCCGCAGGCCGATGCCGAACACGGCGCCGCCGCCGAGGCTGGCAAGACGAATCCCAAATCCGCTGTAAAGAAGACAGCGTCATCCGTTTAGCCGTCAGGAGAAATCATCATGGGCCAATACATCGCTCCCCTTCGCGACATGCAGTTCGTCCTGCATGAAATGCTCAATGTGGAAGAGGAGTTCAAGCAGCTTCCCGCGCACGCCGAGATCGACAAGGACACCGCCAACCAGATCCTGGACGAGGGCAGCAAGTTTGCTTCCGAGGTATTGTTCCCGCTGAACCGCGTGGGCGACCACGAAGGCTGCCGCCTCGACAAGGAAACCCGCAAGGTGCAGACGCCCACGGGCTTCAAGGAAGCCTACCAGCAGTACGTCGATGCCGGCTGGCCGTCGCTGTCCTGCGATCCCGAATTCGGCGGCCAGGGCCTGCCCATCGTGATCAACAACGCCTTCTACGAGATGCTGAACTCGGCAAACCAGGCGTGGACCATGTATCCCGGCCTGTCGCACGGCGCCTACGAGGCGATCCATGCGCACGGCACGCCGGAGCAGAAGGCGCTGTACCTGCCCAAGCTGGTGTCCGGCGAATGGACCGGCACCATGTGCCTGACCGAGCCGCATTGCGGCACCGATCTCGGCCTGCTGCGCACCAAGGCCGAGCCGCAGGCCGACGGTTCCTTCCGCATCACCGGCGGCAAGATCTTCATCTCCGCCGGCGAGCATGAAATGTCGAAGAACATCGTGCACCTCGTGCTGGCCCGCCTGCCGGACGCTCCCGCGGGCACCAAGGGCATCTCGCTGTTCATCGTGCCGAAGTATGTTCCCGGCGCCAACGGCGAGCCGGGCGAGCGCAACCCGATCTTCTGCGGCGCGCTCGAGGAAAAGATGGGCATCCACGGCAATTCCACCTGCCAGATGAACCTCGACGGCGCCACCGGCTGGCTGATCGGCGAGCCGAACAAGGGCCTCAACGCGATGTTCGTCATGATGAACGCGGCCCGCCTCGGCGTCGGCATGCAGTCCCTCGGCCTGACCGAAGTGGCCTACCAGAACGCAGTGACCTACGCCAAGGACCGCCTGCAGATGCGCAGCCTGTCCGGCCCAAAGGCGCCCGAAAAGGCGGCCGACCCGATCATCGTGCACCCCGACGTGCGCCGCATGCTGCTGACCGCCCGCGCCTACGCCGAAGGCGGCCGCGCCTTCAGCGCCTACATCGCGCTGCAGATCGACCGCGAACTCAACCATCCCGATGAAGAAGTGCGCAAGGAAGCCGCCGACGAAGTCGCGCTGCTCACGCCCATCATCAAGGCCTTCCTCACCGACAACGGCTGGATCGCCACCTCCGAGTGCATGCAGGTGTACGGCGGCCACGGTTTCATCTCCGAGTGGGGCATGGAACAGTACGTGCGCGACGCCCGCATCAACATGATCTACGAAGGCACCAACACCATCCAGTCGCTCGACCTGCTCGGCCGCAAGATCCTGATGGACAACGGCGCCAAGCTGCGCAAGTTCGGCGAGAAGGTCAAGGCCTTCGTCGAAGAGAACGGCACCGACGAAGCCATGTCCGAGTTCATCACGCCGCTGGGCGACATCGGCGACAAGGTCGGCAAGCTGACCATGGAAATCGGCATGAAGGCCTTCCAGAACCAGGATGAAGTCGGCGCCGCCGCCGTGCCCTACCTGCGCGTGGCCGGCCACATGGTCTTCGCCTACTTCTTCGCCCGCATGGCCAAGATCGCGCTCGAGAAGCAGGACTCCGGCGACAGCTTCTACAAGGCCAAGCTCGCCACGGCGCGCTTCTACTTCCAGCGCCTGCTGCCCGAGACCGCGATGCTGATCCGCCAGGCGCGTTCCGGTTCCGCCAACCTGATGGCGCTGGAAGCCGACCTTTTCTAAGCGAAGCCACCACCTGAGAAGCGAAGCTTCACTACAACTCCCTCCCTTTCAAGGGGAGGGTCGGGGTGGGGATGGGTTTCGGCAGCAAGCAAAGAACAGCCTTGACATCGCCAGCGAACAAAGAACAGCATTAACTCCGCCAGCGAACCAAAGGCTGTTCTTGGTAGCGCGAAAGAACCCCATCCCCACCCCAGCCCTCCCCTTGAAAGGGAGGGAGCCCGAGACAGACTCCCACACAAGGATCATCCCATGTCCAACTTCATCGTCAAGAAAGTCGCCGTCCTCGGCGCCGGCGTGATGGGCGCGCAGATCGCCGCGCACTGCGTCAACGCCAAGGTTCCCGTCGTGCTGTTCGACCTGCCGGCCAAGGAAGGCCCGAAGAACGGCATCGTGCTGCGCGCCATCGAGAACCTGAAGAAGCTCAGCCCCGCGCCGCTGGGCAACAAGGATGACGCCGCGCTCATCCAGGTGGCCAACTACGAAGACAATCTCGACGTGCTCAAGGGCTGCGACCTGATCATCGAAGCCATCGCCGAGCGCATGGACTGGAAGCATGACCTGTACAAGAAGGTCGCCCCGCACATCGCCCCCAATGCGATCTTTGCCTCCAATACCTCCGGCCTGTCGATCACCGCGCTGTCCGACGGCTTCGAAGCCGACCTGAAGGCGCGCTTCTGCGGCGTGCACTTCTTCAACCCGCCGCGCTACATGCACCTGGTCGAGTTGATCCCGACCGTGTCCACCCGCCCGGACATCCTCGACCAGCTCGAAGGCTTCCTGACCACGACGCTTGGCAAGGGCGTGGTGCGCGCGAAGGACACCCCCAACTTTATCGCCAACCGCGTCGGCATCTTCAGCATGATGGCGACGATGTACGAAGCCCAGAAGTTCGGCCTGCCGGTGGACGTGGTCGATGACCTCACCGGCACCAAGCTTGGCCGCGCCAAGTCCGCCACCTTCCGCACCGCGGACGTGGTCGGCCTGGACACCATGGGCCACGTGATGAAGACCATGCAGGACAACCTGAAGGACGATCCCTTCTACCCGGTCTACAAGACGCCCGAGCTGCTCGAGAAGCTGGTGTCCGCCGGCGCGCTCGGCCAGAAGACCGGCGCCGGCTTCTTCAAGAAGGTCGGCAAGGAAATCCAGCGCTTCGACGCGGCGACCGGCGGCTACGTGGCGTCCACCGGCAAGGCCGATGACATCGTCGTGCGCATGCTGAAGGAAAAAGACCCGGTCAAGAAGATGAAGACCCTGCGCGAGTCGACCAACCCGCAGGCGCAGTTCCTGTGGTCCATCTTCCGCGACACTTTCCACTACATCGCCGTGCATCTCGAATCCATCGCCGACAATGCGCGCGACGTGGACTTCGCCATGCGCTGGGGCTTCGGCCAGAAGAACGGCCCCTTCGAGTCCTGGCAGGCCGCCGGCTGGCAGCAGGTCGCCGCCTGGGTGCAGGAAGACATCGATGCCGGCCGTGCGATCTGCAACGCGCCGATGCCGAAGTGGGTGTTCGACGGCCGCACCGGCGTGCATGCGCCGGAAGGCTCCTGGTCTCCCGCGAAGAACGCCTACGTGCCGCGTTCCGACCTGCCGGTCTACCAGCGGCAGGCCTTCCGCGCCGGTATCCTGGGCGACACGACGCCGGACGGCACGAAGGCCGGTACCACGGTGTTCGAGGATGAATCGGTTCGCATCTGGCACCAGAACGACGACGTGCTGATCCTCTCGCTCAAGACCAAGATGCACGTCATCGGCCAGGGTGTGATCAACGGCCTCGCCAGGGCGGTCGCCGAGGCGGAAGCGAACTTCAAGGGCCTGGTGATCTGGAGCGCGGACGCGGCCGACGGCGGCGCCTTCTCCGCCGGCGCCGACCTGCAGTCCATGCTGCCGGTCTTCATGTCGGGCGGCATCAAGGCCATCGAGCCCGAGGTTGCCAAGCTGCAGCAGGCGCACCAGGCGCTCAAGTATGCCAACGTGCCGGTCGTTGCCGCGGTCGCGGGCCTTGCGCTCGGCGGCGGCGCGGAACTTGCGATGCATGCCTCCAAGCGCGTCGTTGCGCTCGAGTCCTACATCGGCCTCGTCGAAGTGGGCGTGGGCCTGGTGCCGGCGGGCGGCGGACTGAAGGAAATCGCGGTGCGCGCCGCGGCCGATGCCAAGGGCAACGACATCCTGCAGTTCCTGAAGAGCACATTCACCAACGCGGCCACCGCCAACGTGTCCAAGTCCGCGCTCGAGGCGCAGAAGATGGGCTACCTGGCGCAGGACGACGTGATCGTCTTCAATCCGTATGAGCTGCTGCACGTGGCCAAGGTGGAAGCGCGCGCGATGTTCGACCGCGGCTACCGCCCGGCGCTGCAGCGGCTGGTGCCGGTCGTCGGCCGCACCGGCATGGCTACCATCATGGCGCAGCTGGTCAACATGCGCGACGGCGGCTTCATCTCCGCGCACGACTACAAGCTCGGCAGCATGATCGCCGAGATCGTCTGCGGCGGCGACATCGAGCCCGGCAGCCTGGTGAGCGAGCAATGGCTGCTCGACCTGGAGCGCAAGGCGTTCATGGAACTGCTGACCAACCCGAAGACGCAGGAACGCATCATGGGCATGATGCAGACCGGCAAACCCGTCCGCAACTAAACACCGGTTCCCTCCCATGAAAGGGAGGCAGTACGAAAACGTTCCCTCCCCTTCAAGTGGAGGGCTAGGGTTGGGATGGGTTTCGGTGGCGAGCAAAGAACAGCATCGACATCGCCAGCAAACTGGAAACTGTTCTTTGTAGTGCTCAAGAACCCCATCCCCACCCCAACCCTCCCCTTGAAGGGGAGGGAGTGAAAAGGACCCAACCCTCCCCTCGACGGGGAGGGAGTTAAAGGAGCCAGAAAATGACCAAGCAAGTGCAAGAAGCCTACGTAGTCGCCGCCACCCGCACCCCGATCGGCAAGGCGCCGCGCGGCATGTTCAAAAACGTCCGCCCCGATGACCTGCTGGTGCGCGCGCTGCAGGCCGCGATGGCCCAGGTGCCCAGCCTCGATCCGAAGACCATCGAGGACGCCATCGTCGGCTGCTCCTTCCCGGAAGCCGAGCAGGGCATGAACATGGCGCGCAATACCGTGATCCTTGCCGGCCTGCCGAACACCGTCGGCGGCGTGACCGTCAACCGCTACTGCGCGTCCGGCATCACCGCCGTGGCCATGGCGGCCGACCGCATCCGCGTGGGCGAGGCCGACGTGATGATCGCCGCCGGCGCCGAGTCGATGTCCATGGTGCCGATGATGGGCCACCATCCCGCCATCAACATGAACGTGTTCAAGGACGAAAACATCGGCCTCGCCTACGGCATGGGCCTGACCGCCGAGAAGGTCGCTCAGCAGTGGAAGGTCACGCGCGAAGAGCAGGACGCCTTCGCGCTGGAATCGCACCGCCGCGCCATCGCCGCCCAGCAGGGCAATGCCCGCGAAGGCGAGATCTGTTCCGTCGAGATCGTGGAGAAATTCCCCAACCTCGCGACCGGCCAGATCGATGTCAAGACCCGCACCGTCAGCCAGGATGAAGGCGCGCGCGCCGACACGAGCCTGGAAGCGCTCGGCAAGCTCAGGCCGGTGTTTGCCGCCAAGGGCAGCGTTACCGCCGGCAACAGCTCGCAGACCTCGGACGGCGCGGGCGCGCTGATCCTGGTCAGCGAAAAGATCCTGAAGCAGTTCAACCTGACGCCGCTCGCGAAGTTCTCTTCCTTCGCGGTGCGCGGCGTGCCGCCGGAAATCATGGGCATCGGTCCGAAGGAAGCGATTCCCGCCGCCTGCCGCGCCGCGGGCATCACCCAGGACCAGCTCGACTGGATCGAACTGAACGAAGCCTTCGCCGCACAGGCGCTGGCCGTCATCAAGGATCTCGGCCTCGATCCGGCCAAGGTCAACCCGTTCGGCGGCGCGATCGCGCTCGGCCACCCGCTCGGTGCCACCGGCGCGATTCGCGCGGCGACCGCCGTGCACGCGCTGCGCAACCGGAACCTGAAGTACGGCATGGTGACGATGTGCGTCGGCGCCGGCATGGGCGCGGCAGGCATCTTCGAACGTGTCTGATCCGGCATGAAGCAAGCGAAAGCCGTACGGTGCGAACCGTGCGGCTTTTTGCCTTCTGGCGCAGTCCGGCGGAATGTCCCGATCCGGCCTAAAATCCAGGCGACGCAATGACAATCACAAGACCCACCCCAAGAGGAGCATCATGGAAATCCTGACCCGCAAGGAAAACGGCGTACTGAGCATCGAATTCAACCGCCCCGAAAAGAAGAACGCGATCACCGCCGCGATGTACCAGGCCATGGCGGACGCGCTCAAGGATGGCGAGGCCGACAGCGCGGTGCGCGCCATCCTGATCACCGGCAAGCCCGAGATCTTCACCGCCGGCAACGACCTCGACGACTTCCTCAAGAACTCCGGCGGCGACGTCGGCGACCGTCCGGTATGGCAATTCATGCGCGCCCTCAGCGGCGCCAGCAAGCCTGTCGTGGCCGCGGTGGCGGGCAATGCGGTCGGCATCGGCACGACCCTGCTGATGCATTGCGACCTCGTGTACGCCGCCGAGAACGCGAAGTTCTCCATGCCGTTCACCCAGCTTGGACTGTGCCCGGAGTTCGCGTCCAGCCTCCTGTTCCAGCAAGTCGCTGGTTACCAGCGCGCGGCGGAAAAGCTGCTGCTCGGCGAGGCCTTCGGCGCGCAGGAAGCGCAGGAGATGGGCTTGGTGAGCCGCGTGGTGCCGACCGTCGACCTGCATAGCTTCGCGCTCGGCAAGGCGGCCTCGCTGGCGGCCTTGCCCGCCTCCTCGCTGCGCGTGACCAAGCGCCTGATGAAACAGGCACAGGCACAGGCGATCCGCCAGCAGATGGACGAGGAGAACAAGCATTTCGGCGCGATGCTCAATGCGCCGGAAGCCAAGGAAGCCTTCACCGCCTTCTTCGAGAAGCGCCGCCCCGACTTCACGAAGTTCGCCTGATTCGCCACGTCCCGCGGCTGGCCGATTCCGGCCAGCCTTCCTCACCCGCAGCCTCCCGCCATCTCTTCGTTTCATCGCCGCGCTTCTTTAGGCAATGGAATCAAGCACTTCACCCGCGCGATTTGAAAAAACGCTAAGGTCGTGCCATTAAGCCGAACGGCACCTTTCCGTCGCTCACTCATCCAGGGCCCCGGCATGCATACCGCATGCGGGCGCTACTCAAGGAGTTTCGGATGATGCCCGCGCTGTCCAGTCGACTCTTCGACTTTGCCTACAAGCAAGACGTTACCTCCTCCATCCGCACCTACCTCGAGCGCGCGCTCGGCAGGGTGGAAAGCATCGGCGTCCTGCCGTCGCGCGCCAATGCGACCGCGCCGCTCGACATCTACCTTCAGCCCGGACTGGATCGCGACGAGATGACGGTCTCGAGGAACTGCGGCACACCAACGGAAGACGAATGGGCCATCTGGGGAATCGTTGCCGACAGGGTGAATGCCCAGTTCAAGGACTGGAACATCCCCGCCACCTTTCATCTCGATCCGAAGGGCCTGACGCGCTACAGCCAGGGCAACGGCGTGGCGCTCTACCACTGCGGCAACATGAATGGCGGCTTCTTCGTGCAGGATGGCCGCCACATCGGGCGCATCTTCCTGCAGGACGACGGGCCGACGTCGATCTACGTGCACGAACTCGCGCATACCACCTCGCTGCATCCGCAGGACGTGGTCAGCAAGGATGGCTTCAACCTGCTGCGCTTTCCCGAACGGCATGGCCTGGCCCCGGACTTCATGGAGGCGATCTGCGAGCCGGGCGCGCATGGGATGCCCGCCTCCAAGCTCATCTACAACGACGCCTGCGTCAGCAGGGGCTATGGCCTGGATGAAAGGCAGCGGGATACGGATGGCGACGGCTTCGGGCCGCTCGAGCTCATCCAGTCCAAGCTCAGGCTGAGCAATCCCGGCGCCCGCGAAGACATCCTGAAGGAAGGCACCGATTATCTCGTTGGCTGGCTGCACGACAATTTCGGCGCCAAGGTGGCCGGCTATTTCGCCGCGGCCATGTGCAAGGAAGTGATCGACTTGCTGGGAGCGCGCGCGATCAGCCGCCTGAACTGCAGCCCGACGGTGCAGCGCGGCCTCAACATGTCGCTGCGCGTGGTGTCGTCCATCGTGCAGTGCGCGCTCATGGGACAACCCTTGACCGGCATGGCGATGGGCGCGGCATCGCTGTGCCTGCAGAGCGTGCTGATGCAGCGCACCCTGCATGCGCTCGCCGGGCTCGTCGGCGGCGAGGCCATCCAGGGCATGCTCGTCCTCGGCCTGGGCCGGGGCAACTGGCACGCCGTCGTGGGCCTGGTCAGCGCGTTCGCCGGACGCCATGCGGGCCAGGCGCTGGCCGAGACATGCAACATCCTCATGCAATGCTGCAGCCGGGACAACAGCATCCAGCGCGAGGCCTATCTCGATCTGGTGAACGATCCGAACCGCTGGCTGCGCTGCATCGGCACCGCCATGGCGAAGACCCGGGTAGGACAGCAGCTCGACAAGGTCGACCGCTGCCTGTCCGGATTGCTGTCCCGCCTGCGCGGCCATTCGCTCTACGAGTGCCTGTACCGTGAGCCGGAGCGGACGCGCCAGAACGAGGTGAACGCCGCCGCCGCCGATACGCTGCGCGAGGTGATCGTGATCGCCGGCAACGATCAGCCAAAGGGCAGGCGTGCTCCCGTCGCCGCGCAAGGCAGGAGGGCCGGCGCAGCGCCGGCAAGCCCGACGGTCAAGCCGCTCACCAGCATCCTGATCCACCGGCCGGGAGAAGCGCAGCCTCCCGCGACGAGGCCGCACGAAGCTGCGGCCAGGAGCGCATACCGTTACGCCGAGGACATCGAATCGGGCCTGATGCCCCGCTAGGAAAGCCATGACCCCATCTTCATCTAGCCTGTCGGCCGCGGTTGCGCGGCATGCGCCATCCCGCTCCGCCTTGCCGATGCAGTCGCCGCCCATGCCGGACATGCGCCACGCCGGGCCTTCCGCCTCGCTCGTGCAGCCGCCGCGCCACCGGGATCGCATGGCGCGGTTTCCGGACCCGCAGGTGGCATTGGCGGACGCCATCCGCCGGCGTGACGTGCGCGATCTCGTCCTGGCATGCCAGCACGGGGCGAGCGCCCACCTGCCTTTGCCCGGCAACACGCCGCCCCTGCATCTGGCGGCTCGGCTCGGCTTCGTGGCGGGCGTGCGCGCCTTGCTGGCGACCGGCGCACGCCCGGAGGCCTGCGACAGGCGCGGCATGACCGCCCTCTCGGAGGCGGCAGCCGCCGGCGAGCCGGCAGTGATCTCCCTGCTGGCGGATCAACTGCGCCGGTCCGGCGCGGCCAGAGATGCAAACCCCGGTGAGCCGCGCGCGACGCGCTTCCGGCATTCGATCTGCGAACGCCTGTGCGGCAGGCGGCCCCGCGCGCCTGCCCCGACCGGCGGCGAAGGCGAGGCGCTGCCTATCGACAGGCTGGCGCTTGCCGCGCAAACCGCGCGTTGCGGCGTGGAGGCATACGACCGGCTGGAAGCCTGCATGGATGACGACCTGGACGCCTTGCGCGTGCTGGCACAGGCGGCGACGCCGTTCGACAAGCGCCTCGTCTGGCAACGGCGAATAGAAAGGCTGCGGCGTGACATGCCGCATGGCACGGCGGCGGACTGGCTCGAGGCGGCGAGCGTGCGCAACGACCTGGGCGGCATCTTTGCCTTGCTCGCCGCATGCCGGGACACGCAAGACCGCGGGCCTTCCTTGCCCTCCCATTCCATGATGCGGCTTCGCCTCGACATCGCCGACCTGGACCGCGTGATCGCGGCGGCAATCACGCGCATGCGCCTCACGCTCGCGGTCACGCCCCGGCATGCCGCGGCCCTGACCTGCATGATCGAGGCGCGCGCCAGCATGGCTTCGCGGACATGGCATGGCAGGCAGGGCTTGCGTCACTGGCTCGACGAGCAATTGCTGGGCCTGGCGTCCGCATGCCGTCATGATACGGACCTGATGCCGGTTCGGACACTGATCGCGCTGGGCGCGAATGTCAACGCCAGCCGGCAGCAGGATGGCGCATCGGTATTGCACCTTGCCGTCGGTTCCGCCGCGCTGACCAGTCTCCTCGTCGCCCGGGGAAGCCGGCTGGCCGCCCGGCGCGAAACGCTGCTCCGGGAAGGCGCGGCGCGGCCAGCGAATCACGGCGACACCCCCCTGCATGCCGCGGCACGCCGGCTGCCGGCGTCCATGCCGGCGCTTGCGGTGCTGCTGCAAGCCGGCGCCGATGCCTCCCTGCGCAACCATCGTGGAGAGACGCCGCTCGACCTGGCCACCAGGCCTGCCAGCAGGCTGCGTCGAACCGCGGTGCGCGGCCTGCGTCATCTTTTCCAGGTCGCCGCGCGCACGGGGGCGGGGTCGCGTTCAGGATGACGGCAATGCGCCCGGGTCTTGCGCGTTCCTGGTGATGGCAGGCCCGGGCTCGCGTGCCGGCATGTCCATGTCATCCACCACGCGGAAATGGCTTCCCGCCAGGCGATGCGCCTGATTGAGGAAGGATGGAAGCGTCGACGCGAGCGGGCGTCCCGGCGTGCGATCTTCGACATAGACGATGGCGGGAGCCGGCCAATCCTCGAGATGGATCGGCGGCGGGCGATGCAGCCGTGCGCCGCGCGCCCCCGCTGGCCCGGGTCCGCTGCTGCCGATGCGGAAGGCGGAAGGGAGGCGCGGACGCTCGGACACGGCCGAAAACGGGGCCGGGCCGGACACGGCAGCGTCGCGGGGCCGGCTGGACGACGCCATGGTCTGCAGCGTGGAAAACGCCTGTTGACGGTCCAGCTCGGCGAGCAAGTCCTTGCGGGTACGGCCGATCAATGTCGACAGTGCGCGTTCCCACTGTCCCATGATGTTGTCGTACTTTTCCCGGTACCGGGCGGAAGTGGCGTTGTTTGCACTGTCTTCCTCGAACTGTTGGGCGCGCTGCTGATAATGGCGGGTCAGCCTGTCGGCTTCCGGCTGGCAGCGCATCTCGACATAGCGCTGGAAAGGGGCCCAGGTGGCGAGATAGCTTCGCAGCGCGTCGGCATCGGCGAGCCGTTGCCGGACCAGGACTTCCGCGCGGCGCAGGTCCTGGTCGCCGACGTTCGCGTAGCGTTCGAACTGCATCTCCCGCGCCGGCAAGGGAAGGTCGAAGGCGGCGCGCAGCCGGGTCCGGAAAGCCATCTTGACTTCGAGCGGGTCATGGTGGCGCGGATGACTGGCAAGCCAGCGGACGGCGGCGGCATCCACTTCCTGCAGGGCGAGATGGCATCTTGCCAGCTTCATCATTTCCGCCGGCGTCTTGCCGGCCGGATTGAAGCGTTCGTTGAATACCAGGACCGACATGTCGTTGATGCAGTCCGTCACGTTGTCGTCGCAGCTGCTGGACGCGTCGCGCGCCAGCTCGAAACAGGTGGCGCGCAAGGACGGCGGACCGGCGGCCAGGCTCTGCACGAGATCGGCGAGCCGCATGGACAGCGCGCCATTGGCGGCGCCTGGCTCGCGCATGACGGACAGGCTGGCTACCCGGTCCAGCCATTCGTAGAAGCAGTCCGCCGATTCGATCGGCCGTCCATCTTGGCCCATCGCGAACGCGGTTCGCCGCGCCGGTGGAAGCAGGGCCCGAGCCAGGCTGGAGTCGTGCGGGCGCATGCCGTGGAACTGCACCGCCGCCGACAGTCCGTCGTCGTGCGCCAGGGCGCCGTGCTCCAGGATTTCGCGCGGCACGACGCGGATGGGATTGTCGCGGATGTCCAGCAGCCGCAGCCGTGGCAGGCCGGCGAGTTCGGCGGGAAGCGAGCTGAGCCGGTTGCCCGTGAGGACGATGCGGCCCAGGCTGGACAAGCTGCCAAGTTCCGGCGGCACGGTCTCGAGCATGCCGTTGCGGACCACCAGGCATTCGAGTTCGCCGAGGCGGGGAACGCCGCCGGGAAGCCGCGCGATCGGCGCCCGGATCTCGAGATGGCGCAGCCGCGACAGCGCCTGGATGCCGTCCGGCATGGCGGCGAACCTGCCGGCAAGCACCAGGGTGTCGAGCGAAGGCAAGGCATAGAGCCAGGCGGGCACCGCGGCAATCGCGCTTTCCAGGCTGAGCGAACGCAGGCCGGTCAGGGCGGCGACCGGCGGCGGCACGGCGGTCAGGTTCTCGCTTGCGAGGCTGAGCTTGCGCAGACGGGACAGGCGGTCGACCTGCGCGGGCAGGCGGGTGATGTCCGACCCGCGGGCATCGATCGATCGCAGCCGGGGCAGCCAGTTGATTTCCTGGGGCAGGGCGGACAGCGCGGTGTTCGCCACGTTGAGCTGGCCGAGATTGTCCAGCCAGCCGGTTTCCCTGGGCAGCGCGGCTATGGGGTTTCCGGACAGGTCGAGTTCTTCGAGGGACGCGAGCTGGCCGAGCTCCCTGGGCATCAGGCGGATGGCATTGCCGGACAGGTCGAGTTGGCGCAGCCGCCTGAGGGAAAAAAGTTGCGGCGGCACTTCGCGCAGCCCGGCACGCCTCAGGCTGAGCGTGTGCAGGTTGGCGAGCCGGTCGATCTCGGGCGGGACGGCCAGGCTCAGGCCGGAAACACGCAACTCTTCGAGATGCGTCAGCCGGCACACCAGCCGCATCGGCAATTCATCGGCGTGGCCGGCCGGTATCGTCAGGCCGGTAGCGCGGTCGCGCCGGCAGGCTCGCAGCATCCGGGCCGCGGGCGCGCGGACGGGATGCTGGCGCGCATCGCGCGGGCCGGCCGTTTCCCAGCGGTTCACCTGGTCGGCAAAGCCGCTTTGCGGATCAGGGTGATGGCGCCAGCCTGGCATCGCCGCTTCCGGGCGGGCATCACCCTCATGGACATGCGACAGGTTCGTGCCGCAGCAAGGATTGAAAGGGATCAGCTTGCCTAGCCAGGTCATGGAATGCCTTTCCTGAGAAATGCGTCGGGCGGCGCGTGCAATACGCGATGAGATGGATTCGGTAGATAAACGGGCAATGCAACGAGGATGCGTCGGGAAGAGCCTGCCTCGAACGTCGGTGACGGGGCGGCGGACGCCGTTCGGGAAAGGCAATCGGAGGTTGACCCAGATCAGATCGGGCCCGGTGCCTCACTGCGTCATTTGCAGGATGGCCCGGCTCGCGTCGGGCGGCAGCACGAAGCGCGCCAGCGCGGCGGCCTCGGCGAGCCGCTCGTCGAAGCGCAGCCTGCCGTCGTCGTCCAGGCTGGCAAAGCCGGTCTTGCCGAGCGTCGCGATGAAGGTGCGGAAGATCGCCTTGTCGAAGAATTCCGGCGCATTGAATTCGCGCAGAAGGGAGAGCCGCTGCGCCTGCAGGTGGCAGAGCGATTCGAGCTCGGCCGGGGTTAGGCTGCCCGAGCCGCGCCGCGTCATCGTCGCCAGGGTGATGAAGTAGCGCATGAGGGTCGGGCGGATCGCCTGGCCGAGCAGGTTCAGCTGGACGTACTGCTCGCTGTTGAGGCTCGGCGGCGCCAGCCGGCCGTCTTCCTGCCGCGCCAGCCAGCCCGTGCCGGCCAGCGCATCGGCGTGGGCCTGCACCATGCCGTCGAATTCAGCCGCGCTCCAGCGCAGGAAAAGCTCGGCGCGCAGGAAGGGGTAGACCGTGGCCGACAATGCCGACAGGTCGCCGCGCGTCATGGCCGCATGGCGCGTGGCGATCGAGGCGACCAGCGCCGGCGTGGCGAAGGCATGCAGCACGTTGTTGCGCGCATAGCTGCACAGCACCGCCTCTTCCGGCGGAAAGTGGATGATGTCGCCCAGCGGATGCGGCTGCCGCTGCACGAGCTTCAGCGATTCGCAATAGTCCAGCATGGCGGCGCCGTCCATGCCGGTCAGCTGGGTCTGGGGCGAGTAGGGCAGGGCCGCCGCCAGCCGGCGATAGGCGTCGAGCAGCCGGACCAGCTGGTGCGCATCCATCGCATGCCTGGGCGTGGCAAGCAGGGCCAGGCTGACGAGGTTGACCGGCCCGATCACGGCGGCGGCGTTGATGCCTGTGGATAGCCGGCGCATCAGGCGCTCGATGCTCTTGCCCAGCCAGGCGGGGCGTGCCTCGGTGCGGTCTTCGTCCGGTTGCGGTTCTTCGCGCCAGCCGGGATGGGCGGCGTCGAGGATGTCCGGCAGGCGTACCGGTTCGCCGAAATTCAGGTGCACCTTGCCGAAGTTCTTCTTCAGCTCGCGCACCGACAGCAGCAGGTCGAGCAGCGATTCCTTCTTCTTCGGCCGGCCCATGAGCTCGCCGATGTAGGTCCTGCCCTCGAACAGCTTCTCGTAGCCGATGTAGATGGGCACGAACACGATGGGCCGCGCCGGTTCGCGCAGGAAGCTTTGCACCGTCATGGCCAGCATGCCCGCCTTGGGTTCGAGCAGGCGGCCGGTGCGGCTGCGGCCGCCCTCGATGAAGTATTCGATGGAATACCCCTTGGCGATCATCATGTGCAGGTATTCGTTGAACACCGCGGCATAGAGCTTGTTGCCCTTGAAGGATCGGCGCAGGAAGAACGCGCCGCCGCGCCGCAGGATGCCGCCCACCACCGGCAGGTCGAGGTTGGCGCCGGCGGCGATGTGCGGCACCATCAGGCCGCGGTGGTAGACCACGTAGGACAGCAGGAGGTAATCGATGTGGCTGCGATGGCTGGGGACGTACACCACTTCCTGTCCCTGCGCGACCTCGCCGACGGTGTCGAAGCGATGCACCGCCACGCCGTCGTAGAGACGGGTCCAGAGCCAGGTCAGCAGGCGGTCCAGCACCCGCACCACCGGATGCGAGTAATCGGCGGCGATCTCCCAGGCATATTCCCGGGCGCAGCGCTCGGCCTTCGCGCGCGCCTCAGGCGAGCCGCCCTGCGCCCGCGCCTCGGCCTCGATGGCCGCTTGTACCGGCGCGGCCGCGAGCACGTCGCTGATGCGCGTGCGGCGATGCGACAGGTCCGGCCCGATGGCCATCTCTCGCTGCTCCCGGAAATGACGGCGCAGCACCCGGTTGATCCGGCGCAGCGAGGTGTCGTGGTCGCAGGTGTCGCCGATGACCTCGTGCAGGGACACCGCCTCCGAGAACCGTACCAGCGGCTCGCGTCCGTGCAGCACCAGGGTAATCATCTGCTTGAGGGTGCCGCGATTGGCCCAGTCTTCCGAGAACAGCTGCTTCCAGATGGAGTCTTTCTTGTCGGGCGCCCGACCCCACAGGATGGTGACCGGCACGATCTGCGCGTCGAAATCGCGCTGGCGGCAGGCGCGGTCGACCAGCGCCGTGAGCAGGGAAGAATGCCGCGGCCTGGCGCGGGACAGCCAGGGCTCAGGACGGGCCAGGAAGAAGAACGACCGGCCCCGCGGCATGCCATCGAGGGTAAGCGACCCGAGCGGCGAGGGCAGGCCCAGCCGCTTCGCCTCCTCGTTCAGCAGCAGGGTGTTCGGCAGGAAGCGCTGCTGCAGGACATAGATGACCGGCAGCTCTGGTTTCAGGCCGAGCTGGGCGGCGTCGGCCGGCAGCACCCGCGGCCGGCTCCACAGGTAGAGCAGCTTGCTGACTGCATGCAGCAAGGGACGGTCGAGGCCGAACAGGCTGGGCATGGAGGATGTCGGGTTTGGTTCGGGCTGGTTGGGGTGCTTGTGTCAGTGTAGCAGGGGTTTCGCAAGGCATTGCCTTGCGCCTGCGTAACCGAACCGCCCTGCAAGGCAGTTCGTGGGATCCGATTGTGCTTTTCTCCGGACGACCGAAATGGGATCCCCGCCTTCGCGGGGATGACAGGAGGGGCGCAGTGCGACAGCGGCAGGGCAGTCCAACGGAGAGAGGGCGGGAACACCACCCGCCCGCTCAACCACGCATCAGCCCGTCGATCAAGCGCCGGTGCATCGCGCCTTCGCACCGCCTCCGCTCCGCAGCGGCCTGCGCGAGCAGTTGCAAGCCGGCGTCATCGGTCCGGTCGAGCAGCCCATCGATGCGCGCGTCCAGTGCCGCCAGCGCCTGCCGCCCCTGTCCGTCGCCGAATCCGGAGAGCTGCCGCAACTGCGCCCCGACCTCATCGTCATCCAGGATCCAGGCATGCAGCCGGCCGTCGCTTTCCTTTTCAAGGATGGTGGCCCGGGCGGTTTCCGCAAACCGCCGGACCACGTCCGGATCGGCGCTGGACGGATGCAGGGGAGGACAGGCAATCGGCTCGGTGAAGCCGGGGTCGATGCGATTGATGTGGTCGATCCCATGGATGACCGCTTCCAGCGGATCCCCCTGTCCGAGGTTCAGCGCGCGCAAGGTGGCATCGAGTTCGGCAATCAGCGATTCCAGCCGCCACTGCGCCCGGAGATTGCGCAGCAGTTCGCCGAGGCAGCGCCTGCGTTCGGCATGCGCCGCGGCGGGCAGGCCCTGCCACGTTTGCTTGAGCAGGTGGCGCCGGGCGACCAGCCACAGGCGGGGAAAGGTCAGGGACGGACGCTCGCAGCAGGCGCCGGTCGCATCTTGAGAAAATGCGAGGACTGCGCCGCGCGACCTGGGGTGTCCTGCCATCTGTTCGAGCAGTTGCAGCACCTGCAGCCGGAGTTGCTGGAAATGATGCGGCGGCATGCCCGCAAAGGCGATGCGTGCGCCATGGCGCAGCTTGTCGAGCAGCTCGGTGAAATCCGTTGCGCCGGCCTCTTGCTGCCAGGCCGCCGCCTGCCGGGTCGCATCGCCCCACCTACCTTGCGATGCGTCGTCTCCAGCCCAGCACATGACCGCCTGCTGCAGCGTCGTGACATGCGTGATATGCGGACGGCGGCATGCGCGGCCGAGTTGGTAAACGGCGACGCCGGCCAACGAGGTAGCGGCGGACAGCAAGCTCAACGCGGCGGTCATGCCGAGCGGATTCGACGCATTCAGGCGCTGGATCTCGGCGCCGTCCATGGCGTAGAACAAGCCGATGCAGACGCCCGCGCCCGCCATGCCGGCAATGACGTTGTTGCGGAATTCACGCAGCTGCGCGGGCCCGATCGGGCAATGCCTAAATAAGGATTGCGGGAACGACGGATGGAACAGCCCGCTGCGCCAGGGCTCCCGCAGGCGGATTTGCGGCTGCCGGATGGCAAGCGCCGCGCGGGCGCTCAGCAAGGGCGAGGTGGATCGCGGCGCGGCGGCGACAGGCGTAATGGAGGAAGGCATGCGTAACCTTGGCGGGAATCGAGGGCGGTTGGTGGTGTCGATACCGTCTTCGTGCCCGGCATGGCGCGCGCATTCACGCCGCACAGGAAAACCGCCTGCGCCAGATCAAGCCCGATGCATTCTTCCTGCCGCCTGCCGGTCAGCGCTTCTTCAGGAAACGTGCCCACCAGCCCTTGCGCGGCATCACGTGCTCGGCCTGGCTGGGCGCGGCCTGCATTTGCGGGCCATGCGTGGCGCCTGACCTGTCCGCGTCGGACGGCGGGTTGGATGCCGGGCTGGTTGCGGGATAGTCGGCGGCGGATGCGGCTTGACGGGAGGGATCGGCATGCTCCTCGTGCCGAGGCGGACCCTGTTCGTTGCCCGCTTGCCCCGGCAAGGGCTGGTCTTGCATTGCCGCATCGGGTTTAAGTGTGGTGGGATCGTCGTGCCCGTGTTCCGACGCTTCCACCTGCTTGTCGTACTCGAGGAACAGGACCTTGCTTTCCAGCACCTTGATCACGTTCTCCTTGTCGGCAAGGCGTGCCCGCAATTCGGTCGTTACCTGGTCCTTCACCTTGCGCAATTCGGCTTCGAGCGCCAGCGCGCGTTCGAGCGCCTTGGTGCGCTCTTCGAGGATGGCGATGCGCATGCGGTCGCGCGCCACCGGGTCCATGCCGTCGTCCTCGCCGTGCAGCCTGCCGTAGGCGCGCAGCAACTCCGAGGTTTCGATCTGCGTTTCTCCCTCTGGGGAAACGGTCTTGCTCAGGCGTCCGCGCTCGATGTCGCGATAGATCGTCGAGCGGTTGCGCCTGACCAGCTTTGCTGCTTCTGAAATGGAAACGAGTGCCATGGTTCGATACGTTGCCGTGCGCGGTCCCGGGGTTTCGTTTCATGCTTCATGATGCGTAGGGACGCGCGCAAGGCTCAGTCAGCCCTGAGTGTTTTCACTACTGACAACGTGCACCGGAAAAAATTCTTGGCGCCGCGGCAAACCGTGCCGATCACCGCCCCGGCGTCCTCGCCTTTTCTCCCTGCGCACGGATGGCGGACAGGCTGGCGTTCGGCGTCAGCAGTTCCGGATCGTATTGCAGCTCGATCAGCGCGGGCAGGTTGCTGGCGTCGATGTGCCGCAGGGCGCGCGGCAAGGCCTCGGCAAAGGCTTGCGTGCTGGCAACCGCTTCGCCGAAGGCGCCGTAGGCGCGGGCAAGCGCGGCGAAATCCGGATTGCGGATCGCGGTGCCCGAGATCCGGCCCGGATATTCGCGTTCCTGGTGCATGCGGATGGTGCCGAACATGCCGTTGTTGAAGACGATGAACAGTACGCCCGCGCCGTACTGCACGGCGGTGGCGAGTTCCTGTCCGGTCATCATGAAGTCGCCGTCGCCCGCGAAGTTCACCACCGGGCGGTGGATGCCCTGCATCTGCTCGATGATCTTCGCGCCGACCGCGGCGGGCACGCCGTAGCCCATGGCCCCGGAGGTCGGCGCGAGCTGGGTGCGGAATCCGCCGTACGGCCAGAAGCGGTGCGCCCAGGTCGCGAAGTTGCCGGCGCCGTTGGTAACGATGGTGTTGGCTGGCAAGGCTTGCTTCAGCGACTGCACCACCTGCCAGAGATTGAGCGGCGTCTCGCGGTCCTTGAAGACCGGCGGCTCCGCCTGCCACGCGGCAAGTTCTGCCCGCGCCTCGGCAACGCCGGCCGACCAGGCGCTGCTGTCGATGGGCGGCATCGCCGCCAGGGCTTGCGCGATCTGCGGCATGCCGCTGTTGATCATCAGGTCGGCCTGGTAGACCCGGCCGAGTTCTTCCGCGCCGGCATGGATGTGCACCAGCTTTTGTCTTGGCACCGGCGAGTCGAGCAGGGTATAGCCGCTGGTGGTCATCTCGCCCAGGCGCGGGCCGATGGCGATGAGCAGGTCGGCCTGCCTGATGCGCGCCGACAGCTTGGGATTGATGCCGATGCCGATGTCGCCGATGTAGTTCGGATGGCGATTGTCGAGCAGGTCCTGGAAGCGGAAGGCGCAGGCCGCCGGCAAGGCGTTCGTTTCCACGAAGCGGCGGATGTCGTCGCAGGCGGCCGGCGTCCAGCCGGCGCCGCCGAGGATCACCACGGGTTGGCGGGCGGCGGCGAGCATGTTCCGCAGCTGGTCCAGTTGCGACGCGGCGGGCGAGGCCTGGACCGGCTGGTATGGCCTGGCGTCCGCGACGTCCGCCTGGTCGGCCAGCATGTCCTCCGGCAAGGCCAGCACCACCGGGCCGGGCCGGCCGCTGGTGGCGACCTGGAAGGCATGGGCCACGTATTCCGGAATGCGGTCGGCGCGGTCGATCTGCGCGGTCCACTTGGTCATGGTGCCGAACATGCGGCGGTAGTCGATCTCCTGGAAGGCTTCGCGCTCCACGAAGTCGCCGCCCACCTGGCCGATGAAGAGAATCATGGGCGTCGAATCCTGGTGCGCGGTGTGCACGCCGATGGAGGCATTGGTCGCGCCCGGTCCGCGCGTGACGAAGCAGATGCCGGGCTTGCCGGTAAGCTTGCCGTAGGCCTCGGCCATGAAGGCCGCGCCGCTCTCGTGGCGGTTGATGATGAAGCGGATGGCGGAATCGTGCAGGGCGTCGAGCACCGCGAGATAGCTTTCGCCGGGAACGCCGAAGGCGATCTCCGTTCCTTGTGTCTTGAGGGCATCGACCAGGAGCTGGCCGCCGGTCCGTAGGGTCATGGCGCGGGTCCGTGCATGGAAAAACGATAACGTAGCAGAAACGCGCCGGGCGTGGCTGCCATGGCCGCAAGGGCCGATGGGTTACAATGGCGCCCGAAGCAAGCCAGACAGCCGCTGGTTGCCCCGGTTTCCGGGGCGGCGGGAGGAAGGTCCGGACTCCATAGAGCAGGGTAACGGCTAACGGCCGTCCGTCGAAAGCCGCAAGGTATAAGGCGCGGAACAGGGCCACAGAGACGAGTCTTCGGGACGTCCGGCATGCCGGCGTCACGAAGGGTGAAACGCGGTAACCTCTATCCGGAGCAATTCCAAATAGGCACGCGATGATGCTGCTCGCGGAGCGTGCGGGTAGGAAGCTTGAGCCACGGAGCAATCCCTGGCCTAGAGGAATGGCTGTCATAGCAAGCGGGGGCGACTCCGGGCGCCGTAACAGAATCCGGCCTATCGGCTTGCTTCATTTTCCCAAGTATCGGTTTCTGATTTTTCGTGACCGTCAGGCGAAGGTTTTTTGCGCGACCTCAATGCATTGTCCGGATGTGTCGCTAAACTGATGCATATTCAATGACCGACAGAGCTTGCCGGCCGTGGGATGACTCCGCGAATTGCCGTGGATGACGACAACATTGCGCTTCGAATTTGGCGGCCGCCGAAACATCCTGATTGCGCAACGGGAACCGTCCTCCCGCTTCGAAACGTTCATCCCACGACCAGCAAGCTTTGTTTTTTTGTACTGGAATGTTGCCGGGTTTTGCCTGGCGCTGCCAGTTGTGTGCCGTTGTCGTTAGCGACACACGATGTCATTCGCGCTGCCTTCCCCTACCTGCGGCAGCCTTCTCCCCGATGCCTGCCTCCGCCTCTCCCGCACCGCCGGGAATCTGATCTTGCATTTCTCCGGACGACCGAAATGGGATTCCCGCCTGCGCGGGAATGACAAAGGCATGCGACAACATGCGCGCCTTCTCTTGCCTAGGTCTATTGGCGAGACAGGAGAAATGGGTAGCCCGTTGGTGCCAGTCCCGGCAAGCCCCCACGGGGTGGGAACCGCACCCGGTTCACCGAGGACAACTCCCCAAATCCCACGACCAAAATAGCGCCTTCCCATAACCCCCGGAAACAAAATCCCCCCATACCCAGCCCCGCTCCCGTCCACTTTTGTCGCATCGCATGATCAGGCGAAATTGCCCAAACACATGTGTATAGCTCATGCGTCACATTCACGCCCAGCGCTAAGTGCTTAATTATTCTAGGATTTGGGTTTGTAAGTTTCCTGAACGAATGCCGCTAAGTCTTTGACTTCATTGGGAAAAATCGCAATTTTGTTGCCCGATATTACTTGACCGCAAAAACGCCATCCTCTAAAGTGGGCGCAAGTGTGAAAAAGTGTATTTTTGTGGGGGAAATTCCTTCCGTTTTGACAAAATCACTTTTCACTGCGACGCACAAAAAACCACCGGTCGGGAGGGAAGTCAAGAGTGTTTCAGGGCGCGTCATCGTTGAATCTCGATGCGAAGGGGCGGATGACCGTTCCTTCGAAGCATCGCGACGCCCTGACAGTGCAGTGCGAAGGCCGGGTCACGCTGACCAAGCATCCGCACGGCTGCCTCCTGCTCTTCCCCCGCCCGGTATGGGAAAACCACCGCGAACAGATCGCCGCGTGGCCGATGTCGGCCCGCGCCTGGCAGCGGATCTTCCTCGGCAATGCGTGCGACGTCGACATGGACAGCGCCGGCCGCATCCTGATCTCGCCGGAACTGCGCCAGGCGGCAGGGTTGACGCGCGACGTGATGGTATTGGGCATGGGTAGCCATTTTGAAATCTGGGATGCCGCCAAGCTCGCGGAAAGCGAGGCGCAAGCGATTGCGGGCGGCATGCCGGATGCATTGAGCAATTTTTCGTTCTGAGCCGCGATGACTGAACAAGCAGGTCCAGAACTGCAGCACCGGACGGTGCTGCTGCAGGAAGCGGTCGATGCGCTGGCAATACAAGGGGAGCGCACCGGCGGCGTGTATGTCGATGGCACGTTCGGCCGCGGCGGGCATAGCCGGCTGATCCTCGAACGCCTGGGGCCGACCGGCCGCCTGGTGGCGTTCGACAAGGATCCGCAGGCGATCGCCACCGCGGAGCGAATCGATGATCCGCGGTTCGAGATCGTGCACGACAGCTTCGCGACGATGGCGCAGGCCTTGCAGGAACGCGGCATCGCGCGGGTAGACGGCATTTTGATGGATCTGGGGATTTCCTCGCCGCAGGTTGACGACGCGGCGCGGGGATTCAGTTTTCGCTTTGACGGTCCGCTCGACATGCGCATGGATACCACGCGCGGCATATCGGCAGCACAGTGGCTGGCGACGGAAACCGAACAGACAATCGGAAAGGTGATCAGAGACTATGGGGAAGAACGGTTTGCTTTTCAGATTGCAAAGGCGATTGCTGCTCGCCGGGCAATCGAGCCAATTTCAGGCACACGACAGCTTGCCGAGATCGTGGCACACGCCGTCAAGACACGTGAAAAGGGCAAGGACCCGGCCACTCGTACCTTTCAGGCTATCCGGATTTACATCAATAAAGAGCTTGAAGAACTCGAAGTAGGCCTGGCAGCTGCATTAGAAAAACTCAGCCCGCAGGGGAGACTGGCTGTGATCAGCTTTCATTCGCTGGAAGATCGCATCGTCAAGCGCTTCCTGGCCGCCAAGGCCAGCGCGCCGCAGCCCGACCGCCGCCTGCCGATTCGTGCGGTCGACCTGCCCCGCCCCGATATCCGGCTGATCGACAGGATCAAGCCGAGCGACGAGGAAGTCGCCGCCAACCCGCGCGCCCGCTCAGCCATCATGCGCGTGGCCGAACGTCTTTCCGCCACGGAGAACGCCTCGTGAGCGGACGCATCAACGCCATCCTGACAATCGCCCTGGTGGGCTGCGCGCTTTCCCTCGTGAATGCGCAGTACCAGGCGCGCCGCCTGTTCATCGAGCTGGAAAGGGCGCAGGCCGCCTCGCGCCAGCTCGACCTCGAATGGGCACAGCTCCAGCTGGACCAGTCCACGCTGGGCAAGCATGCGCGCATCGAAAGCGTCGCGCATCGCGAACTCAACATGGTGCCGGTGACCCCGGCACGCACGCAATACCTGACCATGGGGGCCAAATGACACGCGCAGCCGCTGCCAAGGGAGTCCCGTTCAGTGCCAGCCCGGTGCTTGCCGTCAAGCTGCCGACCTGGCGTTCTCGAGCCGTCCTGTTCATCCTGTTTTCCGCCTTTGCCACGCTCGCCGGCCGCGCGCTGTACCTGCAGGGCATGTCCACCGAGTTCCTGCAGAAGCAGGGCGCCTCGCGCTACGCGCGCACCATCGAGCTGCCTGCGACCCGCGGGCGCATCACCGACCGCAACGGCCAGGTGCTGGCCTCGTCCATGCCGGTCAAGGCGGTGTGGGCCATTCCCGAGGACGTGCTGGCCGCGCCACCGGAAAAGATCGGCAAGCTGGCGGCACTGCTCGACATGAGCGAACGCGACTTGCGCAAGAAGCTCGATTCCGACGCCAACTTCGTCTACCTCAAGCGCCAGGTCGAGCAGGACGTGGTCGACAAGATCGTCAAGCTCGGCATCGACGGCGTGGAAACCCGCAAGGAATACAAGCGCTACTACCCCGAGGGCGAGGTGATGGCGCACATCGTCGGCTTCACCAACGTCGAGGACGCCGGCCAGGAAGGCATGGAGCTGGCCTTCCAGAAGGAACTGTCGGGCGTGACCGGCAGCCGGCGCGTGATCAAGGACCGCCTCGGCCGCATCGTGGAAGACATCGGCGCGGTGCGCGAGCCGCACGACGGCAAGAACCTCACGCTGTCCATCGACCGCACCATCCAGTACATCGCCTATTCCGCGCTCAAGGATGCGTTCGAGAAGCAGAAGGCGAAGGCCGCCGGCGTGGTCGTGCTGGACGCCAAGAGCGGCGAGGTGCTGGCGCTGGCGAACTTCCCGACCTATAACCCGAACGACCGCACGCACCTGACCGGCGCGCAGCTGCGCAACCGCGTCCTGACCGACACCTTCGAGCCCGGCTCGGTGATGAAGCCGTTCTCGGTCGGCCTGGCGCTGGACAAGAACATCGTCACGCCCTTCACCAACATCCAGACCGCGCCCGGCCGCATCACCATCGGCCGCGCCACCATCGGCGACGCCCACGCCCATGGCATGCTGACGGTGCAGCAGATCATCGAGAAATCGTCGAACGTCGGCACCACCAAGATCGCGCTGCAGATGGAACCGCAGACGATGTGGGAAATGTTCACCGCCGTCGGCTTTGGCCAGCAGCCTAAAATCGGCTTCCCCGGCGCGGTGGCCGGCCGCGTCCGCCCCTACAAGAACTGGCGGCCGATCGAGCAGGCCACGATGAGCTATGGCCACGGCATCTCGGTCTCGCTGATCCAGATGGCGCGCGCCTACACGGTGTTCACCAACAACGGCGAGATCCTGCCGGTGACCTTCCACAAGATCACCGAGCCGCCGCACGGCCAGCGCATCTTCTCCGACAAGACGGCGCGCGAGATGCAGACCATGCTCGAGATGGCGGCCGGCCCGACCGGCACCGCGCCCAAGTCGCAGGTGCCCGGCTACCGCGTGGCCGGCAAGACCGGCACGGCGCACAAGCTGGTCGGCGGCCAGTATGCCAACAAGTACGTCTCTTCCTTCGTCGGCTTCGCGCCGGTATCCAACCCGCGCATCATCGTCGCGGTGATGATCGACGAACCCACCGCCGGCCTGCACTACGGCGGCGACGTCGCGGCCCCGGTGTTTTCCACGGTGACCATGAACGCGCTGCGCGCCATGAACGTCACGCCGGATTCGAAGGTGACCGACATCATCATCCCGCCCGATGCGCTGAAGGAGAGCCTGTAATGGCCGAACCGGCCGACACGTCGAGCCTGCCTGGCGCCGTGACCGGGGTGACGGACTGGCTGCGCGCGCATGCGCCGCAGGCCGGCCTGTCCTCGGACTCGCGCGCCATCCGGCCGGGCGACGTGTTCTTCGCCTTCCCCGGCGACGCCGCCGACGGCCGGCGCTTCATCGAGAACGCCATCGAGGCGGGCGCGAAGGCGGTGGTGTTCGACGAGGACGGCTTCGACTGGCGGGCCGAGTGGCCGCTTCCCCATCTCGCGGTGTCCGGTCTCAAGGCCCTGTCCGGCCCCGTCGCCAATGCCTGGTACGGCCGGCCCGATGCCGCCATGTTCAGCGTTGCCGTGACCGGCACCAATGGCAAGACGTCCTGCAGCCAGTGGGTCGCGAAGGCGATCTCCCAGCTCGGCGAAAACGCCGCCGTCATCGGCACGCTGGGCACCGCGCTCTACCGCAAGGGCGCGCACGCCGGCTTCAGCGAAACCGGCTACACCACGCCGGATGCGATCGTGCTGCAGCGCCGCCTCGCCGGACTGCGAGACGCCGGCGCGCGCGCCGTGGCCATCGAGGCATCATCGATCGGCATCGCGCAAGGCCGCATGGACGGCATGCATGTCGACGTTGCCGTGTTCACCAACCTCACGCGCGACCATCTCGATTATCACGGCGACATGGCGGCTTATGAAGCCGCCAAGCGCCGCCTGTTCGACTGGCCGGGCTTGCAGGCCGCCGTCGTCAACCTCGACGACGATGCCGGAATGCGGCTTGTGAAATACATCCAGTCAACCCATCCGCAGGTGCGCCTCATCGGCTATACGCTGCAAGAGCGGCAACTGGAGGGCGGCAAGCTGTTGCGCGCCGCCGACATCCGCAGCGCGCAAGGCGGAACGTCCTTCCGCATCGAAGGAAATTTTGGCTCCGGGCAAGTTAAGACGAAACTCGTGGGCAACTTTAATGTCAGTAACGTCCTGGCGGTGCTTGGTGCGCTCATGGCGAAAGGGGCCGATTTCAAATCGGCCATTGACGCCCTGGAATCACTCGCCGCCGTACCCGGCCGCATGCAGCAGCTGGGCGGGCAGGAGGCGCCGTTGATCGTCATCGATTACGCCCATACGCCGGACGCGCTGGAAAAAACGCTGTCGACCCTCCGCGAGGTGGCGAAGCAGCGGGCAGGGGAACTGTGGTGCCTCTTTGGTTGCGGCGGAGACCGCGATCCTGGCAAGCGTCCGCAGATGGGCAAGGCATCGGAGCTGGCTGACCGCATCGTGGCCACCAGCGACAATCCGCGCAGCGAAGAACCGGCCGTGATCCTCGAACAGATTGTTCAGGGCATCGCGGTGGAGAAGCGCGGCGCGGAAGTCTTGCAAGTCATCGAGGATCGCGCAACGGCCATTCTGTGGGCGGTGCGCCATGCGGCGAAAAACGACGTGGTTCTGCTGGCCGGCAAAGGCCACGAACCATACCAGGAAATCAAGGGCAAGAAATTGCCGTTTTTGGATGCAGACCATGCCGCGCTCGCGCTGGCTGCACGGGCAACCATGAAGGGGACTTATTAATGAAATCGTCATTGGCTGCCATTCAGCCATGGATTTCGCAAGCGACCACCGCCAATGCGGCGGCCGGTGGCTTGGGCGATGTTTTGTTTGACGGCGTGTCGACCGACAGCCGAAATGTATCCGCTGGCAACCTGTTCGTCGCGCTGCGCGGCGAGCGCTTCGACGCACATGCCTTCCTGAACGACGTGGCCGCCCGGGGCGTGGCCGCGGTGGTGGCCGAGGAACTGCCCGCCGGCTTCACGCTGCCGGCCATCGTGGTGCCCGACACCCGCGCCGCGCTCGCGCAGATCGCCGCGGGCTGGCGCAAGCAGTTCACAATGCCGGTCATCGGCGTCACCGGCAGCAACGGCAAGACCACCGTCAAGGAAATGATTGCCGCCATCCTGAACGCCGCCTTTGGCGCGGAGCAGTGCATGGCCACGCGCGGCAACCTCAACAACGAGATCGGCGTGCCGCTCACGGTGTTCCGCATGCAGGACGGCATGAAGGCTGCCGTGGTCGAACTCGGCATGAACCATCCGGGCGAGATCGCCGTGCTGGCCTCCGTGGCCAAGCCCACCGTCGGCCTGGTCAACAATGCCCAGCGCGAACACCAGGAATTCATGGCCAGCGTGGAAGCCGTCGCCCGCGAGAACGGCGCGGTGATCCAGTCGCTGGATGCAGCCGGCACCGCCGTCTTCCCCGCCGATGACGAATTCACCAGCCTGTGGCGCGGCTTTGCCGCCGACGCCGGCTGCAAGGTCATGACCTTCGGCCTGGATGGCGACGCGGATGTGTCCGCCACCTACGCCGCCAGCGCCTTCGGCAGCGAACTGACCGTCAGCGCCCAGGGCAAGACCTTCAAGCTCAAGCTTTCCGCCGCCGGCGTACACAACGTGCGCAACGCGCTCGCCGCCACGGCCTGCGCGCTGGCCGCCGGCATTCCGGCCGACGCGGTCATCCGCGGACTGGAATCCTTCGCGCCCGTCAACGGCCGCCTGCAGCGCAAGACCGGCAAGCACGGCGCGCTGGTGGTGGACGACACCTACAACGCCAATCCCGATTCCGTGCGCGCCGCCATCGACGTGCTCGCCAGCCTGCCGGCGCCGCGCGTGCTGGTGCTGGGCGACATGGGCGAAGTCGGCAACGACGGCCCGGCCTTCCACGAGGAAGTCGGCGCCTATGCGAAAAGCCGCGGCATCGAGCGCCTGTTGGCGCTGGGCGACCTGGCGCGCCACAGCGCCCGCGCCTATGGCGGCGAGGCCGAGCATTTCGGCGACGTCGCCGCGCTCAATGCCAAGGTGGATAGCCTGGCCGCCTCCGGCACCACGGTGCTGGTGAAGGGATCGCGCTTCATGAAGATGGAGCGCGTGGTGCAACATCTGACCGCGTCCGCCGACGCGCAGCAGGGAGGCCACTGACATGCTGCTCTGGCTCGCGCAATATTTCCAGCAAGACCTCGGCGCCCTGCGCGTCTTCAACTTCATCACCTTCCGCGCGGTGTTCGCCACCCTGACGGCGCTCGCCATCGGCCTGATTTCCGGACCGGCGGTGATCCGCATGCTGACCCGCCTGAAGGTCGGCCAGGCGGTGCGCAAGGATGGTCCGCAGACCCACTTGATCAAGTCGGGCACGCCCACCATGGGCGGCGCGCTGATCCTGCTGGGCATCGGCATCTCCACCTTCCTCTGGGCCGACTGGAGCAACCGCTTCATCTGGGTGGTGCTGGTCGTGACCCTGGGCTACGGCGCCATCGGCTGGGTCGACGACTACCGCAAGGTGGTCTACAAGAACCCGGAAGGCATGTCCTCGCGGGAAAAGTATTTCTGGCAATCCCTGATCGGCCTGGTCGCCGCGATCTACCTCGCCTTCTCGGTGTCGGCGCCGACCAACACCAAGGTCTGGCAACTGTTCATGGCCTGGGTGCAGTCCGGATTCAGCCTCGACCTGCCGCCCAAGGCCGACCTGATCGTGCCCTTCTTCAAGACCATCAGCTATCCGCTGGGCGTGTGGGGCTTCATTCTGCTGACCTACCTGGTGATCGTCGGATCGAGCAACGCCGTCAACCTCACTGACGGCCTGGACGGCCTTGCCATCATGCCCACGGTGATGGTCGGATCGGCCCTCGGGCTCATCGCTTACCTCACAGGCAGCGCGGTGTACGCGAAATACCTCTTTATTCCGCATATTCCCGGCGCCGCGGAATTGTTAATCTTCTGCGGTGCGATGGCCGGCGCCGGCCTTGCCTTCCTGTGGTACAACGCGCATCCCGCGCAGGTATTCATGGGCGACGTCGGCGCGCTGGCCCTCGGCGGGGCGCTGGGAACCGTCGCCGTCATCGTGCGCCAGGAAATCGTGCTGTTCATCATGGGCGGCATCTTCGTGGTCGAAACGCTGTCGGTGGTGATGCAGGTGACGTACTTCAAATATACGAAGAAGCGTTTCGGCGTGGGCCGGCGCATCCTGCTGATGGCGCCCCTGCACCATCATTTCGAACAGAAGGGCTGGAAAGAGACGCAGGTCGTCGTGCGCTTCTGGATCGTCACGATGATGCTGGTGCTGTTTGGATTGTCAACCTTGAAGCTGCGTTGATGGTGGAATCGGTGAATTACCAAGGCAAACGTGTACTCGTCCTCGGGCTGGGTGAATCCGGCCTGGCGATGGCATTGTGGCTGGCGCGCTGCGGCGCGTCGCTGCGCGTTGCCGACACGCGCGAGGCGCCCGCCCGTCTGCCGCAGCTGCAAGAAGCGGCGCCGGACGCGGAATTCATCGCCGGCGGCTTCGACGCGGCGCTGCTCGACGGCGTGGACGTCGTCGCCGTCAGCCCGGGCCTCGCGCCCGGCCGCGAGCTCGCCGCCATCGTGCCCGCCGCGCAGGAACGCGGCATTCCGCTGTGGGGCGAGATCGAACTGTTCGCCCGGGCGCTGGCCGCGCTGCGCGACGAGCGCGGTTACCAGCCCAAGGTGATCGCCATCACCGGCACCAACGGCAAGACCACGGTCACCAGCCTTACCGGCCTGCTGTGCCGCCGCGCCGGCCTGTCGACGCGCATCGCCGGCAACATCAGCCCGGCCGCGCTCGACGTGCTGCGCGCCGCGCTCGACGAAGACGCGCTGCCCCAGGCCTGGGTGCTGGAGCTGTCGAGCTTCCAGTTGCACTTCACGCATTCCCTCGACGCCGACGTGGCCACGGTGCTCAACCTGACCCAGGACCACCTCGACTGGCACGGCAGCATGGACGCCTATGCCGCCGACAAGGCCCGCATCTTCGGCGCGCGCACCGTGCGCGTGCTCAACCGCGACGACCCGCTGGTGATGGCGATGGCCTCGCCGGCCGCGCCCTGCGTCAGCTTCGGCGCCAATCGGCCGGAAGCACCTGACTGCCTCGGCCTGATGGACGACAACGGCATGCACTGGCTGTCGGTGGCGGTCGCCGCGGAGGAGGGCGAGAAAAGCGCCGGGCGCCGCCGCAAGAAAGACAGCGCCGACGTGCCGGTGACGGTCACGCGCCTGATGCCGGCCGACGCCCTCCGCATCCGCGGCCAGCACAATGCCGTCAATGCCCTGGCGGCGCTGGCCCTGTGCCGCGCCATTGGCCTGACCCTCGCGCCCCTGCTGCACGGCCTGCGCGACTATGCCGGCGAGCCCCACCGCGTGGAACTCATCGCCACCGTCGGCGAGGTCGATTACGTCGACGACAGCAAGGGCACGAACGTCGGCGCCACCGTCGCCGCGCTCAACGGCCTCGGCGTGATGCAGGGCGGCCGGCTCGTGCTCATCGCCGGCGGCGACGGCAAGGGCCAGGATTTTTCCCCGCTGGCCGCGCCGGTGGCGAAGTTCGCGCGCGCCGTGGTCCTGATCGGCAAGGACGCCCCCGCCATCCGCGATGCCATCGCCGGCACCGACGTCGAGATTTTGTCGTGCGCCACGCTGGAAGAAGCGGTCGAGCGCGCCGCCGCCCTGGCCCGGCCGGGCGATGCGGTGCTGCTGTCCCCGGCCTGCGCGAGCCTCGACATGTTCCGCAACTATGCCCATCGCGCCGAAGTGTTCGTCGACGCGGTGCGTGAACTGGCGCTGGCGCGCGGCGAGGTGATTGCATGAAGTTCGCCCTGCCGTCCTTCCTGACCTCCGCATCCGCTCCCGCCGCCCCGGTGCGCGTGGCGCAGCGTTCCAGGATGATGGAATACGACCAGCCGCTGGTGTGGGTGGTGCTGCTGCTGATGCTGTTCGGCATGGTGATGGTGTACTCCGCCTCGATCGCCTTGCCCGACTCGCCCAAGTACGCCAGCTACAAGACCACCCACTTCCTGATTCGCCAGGGCGCCTTCATCGCCGTCGGCATGCTCGCCGGGCTGCTGGCCTTCCGCGTGCGCATCGAAACCTGGCAGAAATGGGCGCCCTACCTCTTCGTCGGCACCCTGGTGCTGCTGCTGCTGGTGCTCATTCCCGGCATCGGCAAGGGCGTCAACGGCGCCAAGCGCTGGCTGTCGTTCAAGGTCTTCAACCTGCAGCCCTCGGAAATGATGAAGCTGTGCGCCGTGCTCTACGCCGCCGACTACTCGGTGCGCAAGCAGCAGGTGATGCACAAGCTGACCAAGGGCTTCTTCCCGATGGCGGCGGCAATCGGCTTCGTCGGCGCGCTGCTGATGCTCGAGCCCGACCTCGGCGCGCTCGGCGTCATCGTCTGCATCGCCATGGGCATCCTCTTCCTCGGCGGCTTCAATGCGATCTGGTTCGGCGGCATCGGCGCCACGCTGGTGGGCGTGTTCAGCCTGATCATTGTGCTCTCGCCGTGGCGGCGCGAGCGCATCTTCGCCTACCTCAATCCCTGGGACGAAGAGCACGCGCTCGGCAAGGCCTACCAGCTGTCGCACTCGCTGATCGCCTTCGGCCGCGGCGAACTGTTCGGCGTGGGACTGGGCGGCAGCGTGGAAAAACTGCATTACTTGCCGGAAGCACATACCGACTTTCTGTTGGCTGTCATCGGCGAGGAGCTCGGCTTCGTCGGCGTGCTGGTGGTGGTGGCGATGTTCTACTGGATCGTCAAGCGCGCCTTCGACATCGGCCGCCAGGCGATCGCCATGGACATGACCTTCGCCGGCCTCGCCGCCAAGGGCATCGGCATCTGGATCGGTGTGCAGACCTTCATCAACATGGGCGTGAACCTCGGCCTGCTGCCGACCAAGGGCCTGACGCTGCCGCTGATGAGCTACGGCGGTTCGGGCGTGATGCTCAACTGCATCGGCCTCGCCATCCTGCTGCGCATCGACTACGAGAACCGCCTGCTGATGCGGGGAGGCCGGGTATGAAGCGGCTTCTCATCATGGCGGCCGGCACCGGCGGCCACATCTTCCCCGGCCTGGCGATTGCCCGCACCATGCAACAACGCGGCTGGCAGGTGTCCTGGCTGGGCACGCAGCACGGCATGGAACGCGAGATCGTGCCGAAGCACCGCATCGACATGGACAGCATCGACTTTGCCGGCCTGCGCGGCAAGGGCCTGATGCATACCGTGCGCGGCGGCTTCAAGATGCTCGCCGGCTTCGCTTCCTGCTTCAGCATCATCGGCCGCCGCAAGCCGGACGTGGTGCTCGGCATGGGCGGCTACGTCACCGTCCCCGGCGGCATGATGGCCAGGCTGCGCGGCGTGCCGCTGGTGCTGGTCAATGCCGACGCGGCCCTGCTGCTGTCGAACAAGACCCTCGCGCCGGTCGCCAGCCGCGTGCTGTTCGGCTTTCCGGCCGAGTTCGGCGCCGCTGCCGGCAAGGCGGTCGTGACCGGCAACCCGGTGCGCCAGGAAATCATCGACGTCGCGCCGCCGGCGCAGCGCTACGCGGCACGCAGCGGACCGCTGCGCCTGCTGGTGGTCGGCGGCAGCCTCGGCGCGAAAGCCCTGAACGACACGCTGCCCGCCGCGCTGGCGCGCATCCCCGCGGGCGAGCGCCCGCTGGTGACGCACCAGTCCGGCAAGCAGCACATCGACGCCCTGCGCGGCGCCTACGCCGGCGCGCAGGTCCAGGCGGAAGTGGTGGATTTCATCGACGACATGCCGCGCCGCTATGCCGAGGCCGACCTCGTGATCTGCCGCGCCGGCGCGATCACGGTGTCTGAACTCACCGCGGCCGGCGTGGCCAGCGTGCTGGTGCCACTGGTGGCGTCGACGACCTCGCACCAGCGCGACAACGCGCAGTGGATGGCGAAGCAGGACGCGGCGCTGCACCTGCCGCAGAGCGAGCTGAGCCCGGAACGGCTGGCGGCTCTGTTGCAGTCGCTGAAGCGGGAAGATTGCCTGCGCATGGCCGAGGCAGCGCATGCGATCGGGCGGCGGCAGGCGAATGAAGAGATTGCGAAGGTGCTGGAGCAGGTGGCTGGGAAGGAAGGCAAATGAGGTACTTCCCTGCCGCCGCAAAGGAAAAAGAGCTCCCTCCCCTTCAAGGGGAGGGCAGGGGTGGGGATGGGTTTCAGTCGAATGTAAAGAACAGCATCCAGTTCGCTGGTGATGTCAATGCTGTTCTTTGCTTGCTGCGGAAACCCATCCCCACCCCGACCCTCCCCTTGAAGGCGAGGGAGTTGAACGGCCGCCGTGAGGCGGCGTATAAAGTATGAAACACAAAGTCAAAAACATTCACTTCGTCGGCATTGGCGGCAGCGGCATGAGCGGCATCGCCGAGGTGCTGCTCAACCTCGGCTACCGGGTGTCCGGTTCCGACCTGGGCAGCAACGCCGCGACGCAGCGCCTGGCCAAGCAGGGCGCGACGGTGCATGTCGGCCATGCGGCGGAGTACATCGAGGGCGCGGACGCCATCGTCACCTCGACTGCCGTGCGCCACGACAATCCGGAAGTGGTGGCCGCGCGCGCGAAGCGCATTCCCATCGTGCCGCGCGCGATGATGCTGGCCGAACTCATGCGCCTGAAGCAGGGCATCGCCATCGCCGGCACCCACGGCAAGACCACCACCACCAGCCTGGTGGCGAGCGTGCTGGCCGAGGGCGGGCTGGATCCGACCTTCGTCATCGGCGGCCGCCTGACCAAGGCCGGCGCCAACGCCAAGCTCGGCACCGGCGACTTCATCGTTGCCGAGGCCGACGAATCCGATGCGTCCTTCCTCAACCTGTCGCCGGTCATCGAGGTCATCACCAACATCGATGCCGACCACATGGACACCTACGACCACAGCTTCGCCAAGCTGAAGCAGGCGTTCGTGGAGTTCACCAACCGCCTGCCGTTCTACGGCGTGGCGATGCTGTGCATCGACGACGCCAGCGTGCGCGAGATCATGCCCTTCATCTCCAAGCCGATCACCACCTACGGCTTCCATGCCGATGCCCAGGTGCGCGCGGCGAACGCCCAGGCCGTGGACGGCAAGATGCAGTTCACCGTGCTGCAGGAAGGCCATGCGCCGCTGGACGTCACGCTGAACCAGCCCGGCATGCACAACGTGCAGAATGCCTGCGCCGCCATCGCCATCGCGCGCGAACTCGGCGTGGATGACCGCGCCACGCAGAAGGCGCTGGCCGAATTCAACGGCGTGGGACGCCGCTTCACCCGCTACGGCGAAATCGCGCTGCCGGAAGGCGGCTCCTTCGCCCTGGTGGACGACTACGGCCACCATCCCGTGGAAACCGCGGCGACCCTGGCCGCCGCGCGCGGCGCCTATCCGGGCCGCCGCCTGGTGCTGGCCTTCCAGCCGCACCGCTATACCCGGACCCGCGACCTGTTCGAAGACTTCGTGAAGGTCTTGTCGAGCGCCGATGCGCTGCTTCTCGCCGAGGTGTATGCCGCCGGCGAGCAGCCCATCGTCGCTGCCGACGGGCGTTCCCTGTCGCACGCCTTGCGCGTGCTCGGCAAGGTCGACCCGGTGTTCGTGGAAAACATTGCCGACATGCCCGAGACCATCCTGCGCATCGCCCGCGACGGCGACGTGGTGATCACCATGGGTGCCGGTTCGATCAGCGCCGTGCCGGGCAAGTTGTCCGCCGCCGGCCAAGGATGAAAAAAACATGAGTCAGTTCGCAACACAATTTGGAAAAGTCGGCGTGCTCTTCGGCGGACGCTCCGCCGAGCGCGAAGTCTCGCTAATGTCCGGCAGCGGCGTGCTCAAGGCGCTGCGCATCAAGGGCGTGGACGCGCATGCCTTCGACCCGGCCGAGCGCGGCATCGCCGAGCTCGCCGCCGAGAAATTTGATCGCGTGTTCATCGCGCTGCACGGCCGCTACGGCGAGGACGGCACCCTGCAGGGCGTGCTCGAGCAGCTCGGCATTCCCTACACCGGCTCCGGCGTGATGGCTTCGTCCATCGGCATGGACAAGGTGATGAGCAAGCGCATCTGGATCAACCACGGCCTGCCAACGCCGCGCTTCCTGACGCTGGACGCGAAAGGCGCCACCGCCGAGGAACTGCGCACCGTGCCCGACGAGCTCGGCCTGCCGCTGATGCTCAAGGCGCCGCACGAAGGCTCGACCATCGGCATCAGCAAGGTGCAGGGCTACTCCGACATGCAATCCGGCTTCGCGCTGTGCGCGAAATACGACGAAGTGGTGCTGGCCGAGGAATTCATCAGCGGCCGCGAACTCACCGTGCCGGTGCTGGGCAAGGGACGCGAAGCCCGTGCCCTGCCCATCGTGGAAATCCGTGCGCCGCAAGGCAACTACGATTACCAGAACAAGTATTTCAGCGACGACACGCAGTACTTCTGCCCCGCGCCGCTGGACGAGGCGCTGACCAAGCGCATCCAGTCGCTCGCGGTGCGCGCCTTCAACGCGCTGGGCTGCGCCGGCTGGGCGCGGGTGGACTTCATGCTGCGCGCCGCCGACAACGAGCCCTTCCTGCTGGAGATCAATACCTCGCCCGGCATGACGGGGCACTCCCTGGTGCCGATGGCGGCCAAGGCGGCGGGCGTGAGCTATGAAGACTTGTGCGTCGAGATCCTGCGCATGGCGGACCTCGACCTGAAACCCACGCAGGACTGGAAGCCGGCTTAAGGATAAGGGACGCGAACGAACCATGTGGCACGACATCCGGATGCTCAACGCAACGACCAACACGCTGCTCGGCGCAGTGGCGGTGTCGGTGCTCGCGTCCGGCATCTGGTGGCTGTCGCAGCGTCCGATGTTCACGCTGCGAACGATACGCATCGAAGCTGTCGGCGAGAGCGCGCTGCGCCACGTTAATCCCTCGACCGTGCGCGCCACGGCCGTGCCGCGCATCAAGGGCAACTTCTTCACCGCCAACCTGGAGACCGTCCGGGGCGCGTTCGAGGCGGTGCCCTGGGTGCGCAAGGCGTCGGTGCGGCGCGAGTGGCCCAACAGGCTGATCGTGACCGTGGAAGAGCATCTTCCGCTGGGCACCTGGGGCGACGCGGGCAAGCTGGTGTCGGTGAAAGGGGACGTGTTCACCGCCAACCTGGCCGAGGCGGAAGAGGATGGCGAACTGCCGGAGTTTTCCGGGCCGGCGGGCAGCGAGAAGGAAGTGGTGAGCCGGTATCGCGAGCTGGCCGACTGGTTCAAGTCGATCCGCCTCGTGCCGGACGCGGTCAGCCTGTCCGACCGTTATGCCTGGTCGGTGCGGCTGAACAACGGCATGACGGTGAACCTGGGACGGGAGCAGACCAGCGCCATGCTGAAGGAAAGGGTGGACCGGTTCACCGGCATCTACCCGCAGCTCGCCGAGCGGCTGCAGAAGATTGATAGTGTGGACATGCGGTACCCGAACGGACTGGCCTTGAAGGCAGAGGGATTGACGCTGGGCAAAGACAAGAAACCAAAGCGATAACATGACAAAAGACGTGAAAAACCTGATCGTCGGCCTCGACATCGGCACCTCCAAGGTGGTGGCGGTGGTGGCCGAGGTCTTGCCCAACGGGCGGCATGAGGTCATCGGCCTCGGCCAGCACGAATCCAAGGGACTCAAGAAGGGCGTGGTCGTCAACATCGAGGCCACGGTCGAATCGATACAGCGCGCGCTGGAAGAAGCCGAGCTGATGGCCGACTGCAAGATCAAGAATGTCTATACCGGCATCGCGGGCAGCCACATCCGCAGCTTCAATTCCAGCGGCATGGTGGCCATCAAGGACAAGGAAGTCACCTCCACCGACGTCGCGCGCGTGATCGAAACCGCCAAGGCGGTGAACATTCCCACCGACCAGCAATTGCTGCATACCGTGCCGCAGGAATTCATCGTCGACAGCCAGGAAGACGTGCGCGAACCGATCGGCATGAGCGGCATCCGCCTCGAGGTGAAGGTACACATCGTCACCGGCGCGGTGTCGGCGGTGCAGAACATCGTGAAGTGCGTGCGCCGCTGCGGCCTCGAAGTGTCCGACCTCATCCTGCAGCCGATGGCGTCCGCCGAATCGGTGCTCACGCCCGACGAGAAGGAACTCGGCGTGGTGCTGATCGACATCGGCGGCGGCACCACCGACGTCGCCATCTTCACCGAAGGCGCGATCCGCCACACCGCGGTGATCCCCATCGCCGGCGACCAGATCACCAACGACATCGCGATGGCGCTGCGCACGCCGACGGCGGAAGCGGAAGAAATCAAGTTGCGCTACGGCGTCGCCAAGCAGGTGCTGGCCGACCCGGGCGAAACCATCGAGGTGCCGGGGCTCGGGGATCGCGGTCCGCGCACCCTGTCGCGCCAGGCGCTGGCGGCCGTGATCGAGCCGCGCGTCGAGGAATTGTTTGCGCTGGTGCACCAGGTGGTGCGCGAGTCCGGCTACGAGGAAGTGCTCTCGTCCGGCATCGTGCTCACCGGCGGCACCGGCATGATGCCCGGCATGGTCGAGCTGGCGGAAGACATCTTCCTCAAGCCGACCCGGCTGGGCGTGCCGGAGTACAGCGGCCAGCTCGCGGACGTGGTCCGCAGCCCGCGCTACTCGACGGTGCTGGGTTTGTTGTTGGAAGCGAAGAAGCAGTACCTGCGCGGCCATACCGTCACCAAGCAGGACGGGTCGGTGAAGGCAGTCTGGCAACGCATGAAAGAGTGGTTCCTCGGTAATTTCTAGGTCGTTGTTCTAGTCGTATTCGTGGTTTTGCATTTGAAGCATCATTTTTCAATCTAAAAAGAAGTGCGCAGTTAGCAGTCGCTAGTCGCCACACCGCGTGGTGATTATCGACTGGCAACTGCATCTTGATAAGGGAGTCAACATGGAAATCGATCTGATCGATAACGCAACACTCGGCACCGTGATCAAGGTGGTCGGTGTCGGCGGCGCGGGCGGCAACGCCGTGCAGCACATGATCAACAAGGGCGTGTCCGGCGTGGAATTCATCGCCGCCAACACCGACGCCCAAGCGCTGGCCCAGTCCAACGCCCACAACATCATCCAGATCGGCGAGACCGGCCTGGGCGCGGGCATGCGTCCCGAAGTCGGCCGCAAGCTGGCCGAGGAATCCCGCGCGCGCATCGAAGACGCGCTGCGCGGCGCGCACATGGTGTTCATCGCCGCCGGCATGGGCGGCGGCACCGGCACCGGCGCGGCGCCCATCGTCGCCCAGGTCGCCAAGGAACTCGGCGCGCTGACCGTGGCCGTGGTCTCCAAGCCCTTCTCCTACGAAGGCGCGAAGTGCATGGAAATCGCCAACGAAGGCCTCGACGAGCTGAGCCAGTATACCGACTCGCTGATCGTCATCCTCAACGAGAAGCTCGAAGAGATCTACGAAGACGACAGCATGATGGAATGGCTGCAGCACGCCGACGACGTGCTCAACAACGCGGTCGCCGGCATCGCCGAAATCATCAACGTGCCCGGCCACATCAACGTCGACTTCAACGACGTCAAGACCATCATGGGCGAGCAGGGCAAGGCCATGATGGGCACGGCCACCGCCGCCGGCGTGGACCGCGCGCGCATCGCCGCGGAACAGGCCGTGGCCTCGCCGCTGCTGGACGGCATCGACCTCTCCGGCGCGCGCGGCGTGCTGGTGAACGTCACCGCTTCCCGCAGCCTGAAGGGCAAGGAAATCAAGGAAGTCATGGCCACCGTGCGCGCCTTCGCCGCGCCGGACGCGTCCATCGCCCAGGGCATCGCCTACGACGACACCATGGGCGACGAGATCCGCGTCACCGTGGTCGCCACCGGCCTGGGCCGCGCCCGCAAGAACGTGCAGCTCGTGCAGACTCCGGTCCTGCGCACCGGCACCCACAACGAGCCGCTGATGGCCCACGGCGGCGCGCAAGTCCAGCAGGGCAGCGCCCAGCCCGCCAACGCCGCCTTCAACGGCCTGAAGGCTCCCGCCGTCTGGCGCCGCGAATCGGCTTCCGAGACGGTGCGCGCGCTCGAGAAGAACGGCATGGAAACCTACGACATCCCGGCATTCCTGCGCAAGCAGGCTGACTGATCCCGGTCCACGCCATTGCAACGCCGCGTTCCCGCGAGGGGCGCGGCGTTTTTTCCTTCCACGGACAGGAAGGCCTGCCGCCATTCCCGCTTCCTGCAAATCCGGCAAGAACAGGGCATACTGCGCAAGCGCCGCGCGGCCCGCGAGATCGTCCGCCGGCAGCGCCACGCCCGCACACCAACCACACACCTAGGAGAACGCCATGACCATCAACGTCGGCGACGGCCTGCCCGAGGGCACGCTGTCCGAATACATCGAAGTCGAGACCGAAGGCTGCTCCCTCGGTCCCAACACCTTCCAGGTCAGCGACCTGGTCAAGGGCAAGACCATCGCCATCTTCGGCCTGCCCGGTGCCTATACGCCCACCTGCTCGGCGCAGCACGTGCCCGGCTACGTGAAGCTGGCCGACCAGCTCAAGGCCAAGGGCGTGGACGAAATCTGGTGCATCTCGGTGAACGACGCCTTCGTGATGGGCGCCTGGGGCCGCGACCAGAAAGCCACCGGCACCGTGCGCATGATGGCCGACGGCAGCGCCACCTTCGCCAAGGCGCTCGGCCTGGACATGGACCTTACCGCCCGCGGCATGGGCGTGCGCATGCAGCGCTGCTCCATGCTGGTGGTGGACGGCGTGGTCAAGCAACTGAACATCGAGGCGCCCGGCAAGTTCGAGGTCTCGAACGCCGAAACCCTGCTCAAGCAACTCGGCTGACCGGGCATCCCGGAACGAAAAAAAGCCCGCGCGATGCGGGCTTTTTCATTGTTCGCCCCGGGCGGGCGAAGCTGGCGTTCCGGTTCAGGAACGGCGGCGGCGCGACAGCGCCAGGCCGAGGCCGGCCAGGCCCATCAAGGCGATCGTTCCCGGTTCCGGCACGCGGGTCACGGATTCCACGTACACCACCATGTCCTGGTAGTCGCGGTCGGAGCCGGCGCTCAGCAGGGTGTCTTCCCAGCCGAGGATGTAGCTCGACGGACCCCAGACGCCGGCCGGACGGGTCGGCAGCTTGATCGTGTCGCCATCGCCCTGGTAGGCAACCATCTGGTCGTTGCCGCCATTCAGGAGGGCCTGGGAGTACAGCACCGGGCCGTTGGCGGTGCCCATGTAGTAGCCGAAGGTGGCGCTGGTGAATTGGGACGACACGCCGTTGGCGCTGAACCTGAAGGTGTCGGTCACCGACAGGAATGCCTGATCGCCAGACGCGCCGGCGCCGGAGAACAGCTGCAGGTAACGCGTCGGATCGTTCACGTCATAGATGCCGAAGGTATTGGTCGACGACCGGCCGGCGACTTCAATCACCATGGTCGCCACCGAACCGCCGGACGCTTCAATGCGGAAGCGGCCATCCTCGGAAGCCTGGTTGGCATTGACGTCGGGCGCGGCGGAAAGCGGCGTGCCGGCGGCGGTGTAGAGGTTGTTGATTACCTGCTGCAGATCCGGCGACTCTCCGCCGAGCAGCACTGTGGTTGCGAAGGACGATGCGCATGCCATCATCGCGGCAGCGGCAACCAGTGTCTTGATCATTTTCATTTGTCATCCACCCTTGGTTAGTCGAAGCTTTACAAGAAATTTGTGTTGCCGGCTTCAATTAGCGGGTTTTGTGCCAGTTAGAAAAATCAATTACTTAGCGTTGTTAGTAACTGGAACCGTAAAGTTTGTCGACGGTTTTGGGAGAGGACTGGTTGGTCCGAAGTGAGGCGAGGGCAGGACAGCGACATTTCCAAAAGGAAATGAAAAGCGAAGCAGAGGACAAAAGCCAGTTCGCCCACTTGCCGCGTTCCCCGCAGCCGGGACAGGCCACAGTCATGCCGATGGGGCAGGAGGTCGAACCTCCACATCTTTCCCAGACGATTACTCAGGCGGATGACGGCATCCGCTCAAACAATCGAACAAGGTCGCCCGAAGTAACTCCCACATGGGTGTTGAAGCAGTTTTCTTTGGGTACTTTCTTTGTCTGCTGACAAAGAAAGTACTTGGGCCGCCGGGACCAGCCCCGGCTTGGTCCCACGGAGTGGGAGCCGCAACCGGTTCACCGGAGAGACGTGCGCAACCGCCGTTGAAATAGAATCCCCGCCTTCGCGGGGATGACGGAGCGTTGCGAGGATGACGGCGCGTTGTGCGGACGACGAAGCGTTGTAGAGATGACGGAAAGCCGCACGAAGCAGGTTGCCGCGCACGACGAAATGTGGCGCGTCCGCCGCCGGCAAGCGCCAATGACAGCCGTAATCATGGACAACGCCCGATCCTCGCGCGAGGACCCGTCCAAGTCCCCCCTAGTTCGGCAACTTACCCGCAAACGTCGCCAACTGCGCCGCCGAAATATACTGCGAAAGATCCACCTTCCAAGTCCCGTTCGCCCCGCAAACCTGGTAGGTCGCGGAAGACCGCACCGCCTTGCAGCTGGTCCGGTCCTTGTCCGGCGTCACACCGCCATTGCTCCCAAGCACTTCCGCCGTCGTCAGCATCTCGTCATAGCTCGGCACGCTGATGGTGGAAGCATTCTCCTGTGCCCCGACCATCAGCATGTCGGCGTTCATCGATGCCACGGTATTGGTGGAGTCGTAGATCCGCCGGAAGATGGCGACGAGGCGCTGGCCGTAGGGATTGGTCGCCCTGAAGGTGGAGGGCAGGTAGGACTTGTAGATCAGCCAGTTCGCATCCACGGCGCAGGTGTGCAGGGTGGCGTCGTTGGTGGTGGTTCCGCCCGTGCCGAGGACGGTGTCCGCCTTGATCTGGCAATACGAGGCGGCGCCGGTGCCGTCGGCCATGGCGGCCAGCATGCCGGTGGAATTCGCGAGGTAGTACTGCGACGCCGCCTGCATGAAGGCTTGCGCGTGCTCGGCGACGTTCTTGGCGCGCATGTCGCGCGCATTCTGCGCCATCCAGGGAATGGTCAGCACGAAGGTGGAGATCATGATGGCCAGGCCGAGGATGACCTCGGCCAGCGTCAGTCCCTCCTGCCGCAGAGGCAGTCGTTTCGTGAAGCGTGCCAGGCGTGCCATGGTCAGCATTGCGTCGCGGTGGCGGAGGCGCCGGCATCGCCGTACCAGAGATAGTTCTTGCCGCCCGAGCTGACGCTTTGCGCGGCGGCGGCGGGTTGCATGAGTTGCGTCATCCCGCTGGTCGCCGACTCGTCCAGCTTGGCGCAGATGATGAAACCGCCGGTGCTGTCCACGATCGCCTTCCAGCTGCTGCCGAGCGCGAGGTTCTTCATGGAGTCCGGCGTGGAGCTCGACTGGACGATGGTCTGCCATGAAATCGTGCCGGCCGGCGGACGGTTGGCGGTAACGTAGTAGCTCGTCAGCAGCATGAAGGTCTTGTAGAGGCCGATCTCGACGTTCGCCGCGCGGGCGCTGCGCGGCAGTTCCCGCTCGAGGTATTTCCCGTTGATCAGCATGCCGGTGGTGAACAGCAGCGATAGCGACAGCATCGACATGATGACGTTCATGGGCTCAGCGTATTTCCATGCCGATCATCGTGCTGGCGACGGTGCAGTTGGTGGCGAGGACGGACGGCGTCAGGGTCGTGCCCGCCTTGTAGGCGGTGCCGCCGGTGACCGTGCCGCCGGAGGACGTCATGCCGGTGCCGATGTTGATGTTGTAGGCATACTGGCTGGCCGAGCCGGCGAGCTGCAGGCACTGGTCGCTGTCGTTAGGCGTGATCACCACGGCGAAGGACGAGGTGCCGCCGGTGAGCACGACGGTATTGTTGTTGATGTCGGCCAGCACGCCGGTCGTTCCCGACTTGGCCTTGAAGCTCTTGTAGGGGAAGAAGCTGGTGCTTGCCAGGGAGCTGGCAGTCACGTTGGAGAAATCGTTGGTGACGCCGAAGGTCTGCTTCAGCTTGGCCGCGAGCAGCGCCGTGTCTTCAACAAGTTGCGTCGGCACCAGCGCCGCGGTCGCGTACTTGTAGCCGGAAAAGCCGACCACCGCGATCGATGCGCCGATGGCCAGCACCAGCAAGGTTTCGGCGATGGTCAGGCCTGCCTGCTTGTGCGGCAGCGTGGCGCGGCCCGCATGGAATGCCCTGGGGACCGGCTTGAGCGCGAACTGTTCTTTCTGCATGGTGCTTTCCTTTCGACTGGAATATGTCCTGGCTGGAATGTGCCCGCGCATCGATGGATGTCGGGGCGGGCGATTGCTTGCTGCTTGCCTGATACTTTGCCGGAGCGAACCGGCCTGCGGCACAAGTGTTAACCGGAGCTAATCTTCAGGGCGTCTCAATGCAACTCGATGCCCACGAGCGCATTGCCGTTCGCGCAGCCGTTCGGGTCGCCGAGCGCGCTCGACGTGACGGTGCTGCCCAGCTTGTAATCCACGCCCGATGCGCCCGCCAGCGCGCCGGTGCTGGCGCTGACCGACGGGCCAACGCGGATGCGGTAGGCATAGGAGGCCGCGCTCGTCGCCAGGCGCATGCACTGGTCGGCATCGCTGGCGGTGAACAGCAGCGCCAGGCTGGCCGGCCCCCCGCTCAGGGCGACCGGATTCATGCGGATGTCCGAGAGCGTGGTGCCGTCCGTGCTGAAGCTCTTGAACGGCAGGATCTTCGCGGAGGTCAGCGTCGGAACGTCGATGCCGGAATAGCCGGCAAAGGAGAATGTCGACTGCAGCCGGGTTGCCAGCGCGGCGGTATCCTCCACCATCTGCCGCGACTGCATCTCGGCGTTCACGACGCCGTAGCCGGCGCCCAGAAGGGCGACCACCGTGACCGCGACCGCGATCGCGAGCAGGGATTCCGCGAGGCTCATGCCGGCCTCGCGCGGCGCTTGTCTTGGGTTCGGCTGTCGGATCATGATGTCGAGTAAAAAGGAAATGCCGGCACAGGACGTCCCGCCTGCGAGGTTCAGAAATTGTTTCCGGATCGGACAGCGAAGGTCACCATCATGAAGGAGCCATAGACCCACACCACCATGATCGCCACGATCGCCATGATCAGGATGCCGAGGGTGCGGAACTGGGCCTCCGTCTTCGCGATCGTCTTTGCCATGAAGCGGACCGCGAGGCGCTCGAGGCCGACCGCGAAATTGCTGGTGCTCCCATACAGCACGATCTGCCAGCGCAGGCCCTGCTCGAACAGTCCGGTCGCCAGCGCCCGGCCCTCCTGCGTGCCATCGCGCGCGCTGCGCTTCATGCGCCGGAAGTGGGCCCGGCCCCAGGCGCCGCTGGTATCGCTGAGCATGTCGATCGCCGACACCATGGGCACGCCGACGCGCATGAAGGAAGAGATCGCCTTCAGGTAGACCACCGAGGAAATCCGGCGGTGCAGCGTCCAGGGAAAGACATACCTGTCGAAGAAGCGCCGCGTCTCGCCGGTCCAGTGATCGCGGGTGGCAAGGAAGGCGCCGCTCCATCCGCCGACGCTGGCGGCGATGAATACGGTCAGCAGGATGATGTGGTCCGCCAGCCAGCCGAGCGCGGCCGCCGGCCCGGCCCAGCGCTCGCGCGGGGCGACGCTTTCCATCACGGGAATCGCGAACTGGGAAATGCCGGCCAGGAGCGCGCACAGCATGAGGAAGTAGAAGACCGGCGTGACGATGCCACCGGTCACCTTGCTGCGGATCAGGGCGACGTCGGTGGCGATCTGCGCGGCGCGGGTCAGGCCGCCGATGGGATCGGCGCCCTGTTCGCCGGCGTCGATCATGGTCGCTTCCACCGGCGGCACCAGGTCGCGCAGGGCCTGCCCGAGCGTGAAGGCATGGGTCTTCTGTTCTTCGCCGCGCAGGCGCCGCATTGCCTTCGCGGTGATGGCATGCCGGCGGTCGCGCGTCTTGCGGAACTGTTCGTCCAGCACCTGCAGGGAATCGAACAGCGGAATGCCGTCGTTGATGAAGCTCGCCATCAGGGTATAGAACTCTTCCCGCTGGGACGCGGCGATCGACGGCGCGCCGTTCCTCTTCCAGAATGGCTTCATGCCGGTTCCTCTGCCGCGGCGCCATGCGCGGCAAGGGGCTCAGCCATGACGTCGATGTCGGCGGTCAGGGTGTTGACCTGGTCCTCGATGTCGGTCGGGTCGATGAGTCCTTGCTTCATCTTGGAAATCGCATGCGCCAGCGCGGTCGGGCCCATGCCGTCAATGCTGAGGTAGTCCGAGCGTATCCAGTGGTTCTGCGCCTCGATGAGGCGGTCCTGCGCGATCAGCTTGAGCATGAGGTGATCCCGCTCCGGCACGATGAACTCGCTGCAGGTGGTGCGGCCCTTCACCCCCGTCTGGTTGCAGATGGCGCAGCCGCGGCGGATGCGGATGCCGTCATTCTGCAGGTCGGCCACCCGCTTGACGCGCTCGAGTACGTCGGGCGGAATGCGTCCCTGCGCGTCGGCTTCGGACAGCGGCTGGGCGCAATCGCACAGCGTCGGCACCAGGCGCGAAAAGATGATGCCCGAGATGAAGCCCGGCATCGTCAGCAGGCGCAGCGGCACGCCGAGTTCGCGCAGGCGCTCAAAGGCGCCGATCGCGGAAAAGGCATGCAGGGTCGAGGTAGTCTTGCGGCCGGACAGCGTGGCGTCCTTGACCAGGTCGGCGACCTCGGCGTCGCGGATCTCGCCGACGCAGACCACGTCCGGATCCTGGCGCAGCGCGGCGCGCAGGAAGTCGGCCATGGACGCGCCCTCGACTTCGCCGCTGGTCTTGCGCGGCACCGAGGTCTGGGTCGCGCCGGGCACCTCGTATTCCACCGGATCCTCGATCATGATGATCTTGGTGGTCTGGCCGCGCCGCTCCAGGATGTAGCGCATCATCGCCTGCATCATGGTGCTCTTGCCGCCATTGGTCGGGCCGACCAGCAGCACCAGGCCCTTGGCGCCGATCAGCATGTTCTTGAGCACGGCGACCTGCTCGCCGGTGAGGCCGACCTGGTCGAGGCCCAGCGCCTTCTTGCTCGCTCCCAGCACGCGCATCACCGCCTGGAAGTTGCCCGAGGGATGGATGGGCGTGGAGCAGAAGCGCAGGCCGATCTTGATGCCGCTGGTCAGCGTATGGTCGATCAGCGCTTCCTTCGGCCGCAGCAGGTCCCAGGTGGTGTCCTTGCTGCCGACGTCGGCGTGCGCGGCGTACAGGGAAGTCATCAGCGCCTTGGCGGTGGTGTAGGCGATGTGCCGGTAGAACACCCGCTCGCCATGCACGCGCAGGAAGATGTCCGCATGTTTGAGCTCGCGGGTCTCGATGTGGATGTCCGAGGCGGCCATTTCCACCGCCGCGGCGAACAGCACCGCCGCCAGCTTTTCCACGCTGGTGGCGTCCGCGCCATGCATGGAAATGCCGTTGGACCTGCCGGCGTCATGCGACCCCTGCACCAGCTTGAGGATCTCGATGTGTGTCGGCTGGATCTTTTGCCTGGAAAAGCCGGCGCGTTCCGCGCGGCGCAGCACGTCGTACATCACCGGCTTGCCGAAGCAGGCTTCCGAGCAGAGGATCCATGTCACGCCCGCCGAATCCTCGATGACCGCGAACTCCTTCTCGAGGTCGTGGCGCAGGTCCAGCTGGTCGGTGACGAGCCGGCCCTGGGGAACCTGCTTGGCATCCACGAGGACCGGAATGCGCGGCGCCATGGCGCCCGGATTCGGCGAATGCGCGATTGCGGCCTTCGCCTGGACGGTCGTGCCCGCGTCGGCACGCGCTTCGCGCCCGAAGCCCATGGCCTTGAAATTCTTCATCAGGCCGCCGCCCTTGGCGGACGGTTCAGTTTTTTTGTTCTGTCTGGTAAAGGACATATTCGCCTCCGACAGTGAAAGTGTAGGAACGGGAATCGAGGCCGGTCGCGCTGAACGACGTCAGCCGCACCGGAAACGTTTCCCCCAGCTCGGCGAAGCGCCTGAGCTTGATGACCTGCGCCGCGGCATCGCCGAAGGACACGCGCAGGCCGCCGCGCTTGCCGATCGTGGCCGCGGGCAGGCCGGCCATGCCGTCGGAAGGCGCGACCTGCACGTCCGCAGGCCGGTCCGCCTGTATGGACCAGTGGTAGCGCTCGGCGATCGCCTTGAACGTAAACTGCAGGCGCTGCTCTTCCGAGAACGGCGTGGCGGGCAGGTCTTCCTTGTCGAACTTGTCCAGCGCCCAGGCTTGCTCGACATGCGTATCGTCCTTGATGACGCCGCCGGGAATGTCGAAGGCGGACAGGGCATCGGCATACGGCCCGCGCTGCCAGCTCACCTTGCATTGCGCCAGGCTGCATTCCATGGCGACCGGGTTCCAGCCCGAGACGGCGTCGGGCAGTTGCCGGACCACGTCCAGCCAGTTGCCGACCTGTACCTGCGGCGGCACCCGTCCCCGCAGCTCGGCCTGCGCGCGGTCGAACTCTGTCCTGAACTTCGCCCGCGCTTCCTGCCGCGCCTTCTCCAGTTCGACGGCGCTCTTGGTGACCACGTTCATGGCGCCGCTGGCCGCGGCGATTTCCCGTTGCGCCGCGCTCTTGAAGCGGTAGGCCAGGGTACCCGTCGCCGCCAGCGTGAGGGCCAGCGCCAGGATCGCCAGCGGCAGGATGCGCGACGTCGGCCGCTTCAGCTTGACCGCCGACAGGGCGGAGGGCTTGAGGGTGGACAGCAGGGTTTCGAAGCTGGCCTTCGCGCCTTCGAGCGAACCGATCAGCGAGGCGCCCGGATGCCGTTCGAGAAATTCGCTGACGAGCCTGCGCGCCTCGCCCTGCGGCATGAGGCTGTCCATGCCGGGCAGCGGCACGCCATCGTTGACGGCGCATACCCAGAACGCCGACATGGCGTCCCCGGCGCTCTTGCTGGAACCGGAAACGCGCTCGCACAGGATGGCGCAATCCTCGACCATCGCCAGCGCGGCCGCGCCGGCAACCGGCGAGCGGGGAACGCCTTCCGTTTCGATGTCGTCGTCGGACTTGTTTTCGGCGTATACGCCGAGCACGAAGACGCCGTCCAGCTTGCGGATGAGGCGGCGTTCGCCCTTGTGCTTGCCGTATTCTTCGTTGAGCTCTTCCCTGCTGTCGTGCATCGACCAGTCGACGCCGACGGCAAACGGCCGGTCGAGAAATTCGAGGATGGGCATCCGTCCGCCTTATTGCGTCTTGGCGGGATTCGCCGGGGGAGCGGTCGGCGAGGCGGTCGGCAGGGCGGGCACGCTCGGCGCCGCCAGCGGCGGCACCAGGACCTGGGGCGACTCCGGCATCCACGCCGCGGGGATGGCTGACTGTCCCGTCAAGCCCGGACCGGGGAATCCGCCAGGCAAGCCAGGCATTCCGGAACCGCCGGTCGAAGCCGAGGCCGAGGCGAAGGACAACAGCACCGGCGCGCCCTTCTGCTTGAAGCTGACGTAGACGCCGGAATGGTCGATGGAAGACACCCGCAGCACGTCGCTGATCCACTGGTTCGGCGCGAAGGTGCCGATGGTGCCGTCCGCCAGCATCAGCTTGGCCGTCATCCTGGCCTGGAATCCCGCGACGGAAATCACGCGCGGCAGGCCGGCGCCGAGCTCGGCGCTCGCCTGCTTGAGCAAGGCTTCCCTGACCTGGTTGCGCTTTTCGAGCAACTTCTGCTGCGCTTCGAGCATGCTCATCTCGTCGGGAAAGCTCAGGTCGCCGCCTCCCATCCTGATCGCCGGCTTGTCGGCGGCGGCGGCATCGAATGCGGCCAGCGCGCCAAGTAGCATGGGGAGCATGGTGAGCGTGGCCGCCATCACCTGGAATTTCATGGATCACCCTCCGCCTGCCAGCGGCATGCCCTGCATGCGGCCGATCTTCAGGCAGTGCAAACGTTCATCAATGCTGCAAAGAGTGACAGCAGCCTTGAGGGCGGAGGATAAATGTTAATCAGGCCTAATCTTTATGCTTGGACATCGTTGATCGAGGGCGGCAGCTTGACTGGCCGCGGCATCGACCGCGCCCTTTCGTCATCGCTATGCCAGCGGCAGGCGAACCGTGAAGGTGCTGCCGCGGTTCTCTCCCTCGCTGAACGCTTCCACCGTACCTCCATGCAGGCCGACGAGTTTCTGCACCAGCGACAGGCCGATTCCCAGTCCCCCTTGCGCATTAGCGGCATGGTCGCTGACCTGCTCGAACATTTCGAAGACGGTGGCCAGGGCAGAAGCCGGGATGCCTATGCCATCGTCGAGCACTTCCACGACGGCTTCCCCTTCCTCCTTGTACGCCCTGACATGAATATGCCCGCCCGGCGGCGTGTACTTGGCCGCGTTGCCAAGCAGGTTGGTGAACACCTGGAACATGCGCCCGGTATCGATTTCGACGTCCAGGGGCTCGGATGACAGGCTCAGCTTCAGTTCGTGTCCGGCCGGTTCCATGAACGCCTGCGCCGATTCGACCACGTTTTCCAGCACGTCCCTGAGATCGACCCGCTCGCGTTCCATGCGGACCTTCCCGCTGCTGACGCGGGAGACGTCGAGCAAATCCTCGATCAGCCTTTTCATTTGAAGAAGCTGCCGCTGCACGATTGCATGAACCCGCGCATTGGGCTGGCCGCTGGAAGCGGTCTGCGCGAGAAGCTCGAAGCCGGTCTGCAGGGGCATCAAGACATTCCTGAGTTCATGGGAGAGCGTCGCAAGGAATTCGCTTCTCTTTTTGTCGACCTCGGAAAGCTGGGTAGCGAAGGCGCGCAGGGCTTCTTCCTTTTGTTTCTGGTCGGTGATGTCCACCCCGACTGCCGCGATGGCGAACACGGCGCCGTCGACGTCCAGAATGGGAGACAGCACCAGTTCGATCAGCTTTTGCGTACCGTCGGCCAGAAAATACGCGACTTCGGCGCTGAAGCTGGCGCCATCGCGCGCCTTGGCAAATCCGTTTTGCAGGGTCGCGGCGGTGTCGGGCGACCGGGACCACCAGGCGCAATCCCAGAATGCCTGCCCGATGATTTGATCGTGAGAGTAGCCGCACAAGTCAATGCCTGCGGAATTCGATTCCAGGACAATCCCATCCTGCGACAGAACGCAGGAGAGATAGAAACCCTGCTCAAAAAACGCGCGGAACTTCGCATTCGCTTCCGCCAGGGCCAAGGCCTCGGCTTCGGCTAATTGAAGCGCGATCGCACGTTGCCGTTGCTGTTGCTTCTGGATGTAGAAAAGCACGCCGGCCGCCGTGAGCAGCAGGAAAGCGACGGCAATGACCAGCGCCCAGTTCACGGCGCGTTTCCATGTCGCGAGGATGAGATCCTCGCTCCTGCTGAAGACAACGACCAGCGGTTGGGCTTCAAGTACCCGGTAGCTCATGACACTGGGATAGTTCAAGGGCGGGCCGCTGATCCTGTGGACGCCCGTTGGCTTCATTGGTATGCGCGTCGAAAACAGCGGCAGGAATGCGAAGCTGCGGCCGATGTTCACATCGTCCGCCGGGTGACGCGCAATGAGACGGCCGTCCTTGTGGTACAAGGACATGACCTCCCCGGGCCGCAGGTTCAGCTTCTCGTAGAGCCGGGACAGAGAGTCCAGTTGCACTGCAGCCACCAGAACGCCCTTGAACTCGCCGCCCGAGGACGTGATCCTGCGGCTGGATGCCAGGAACCAGCCGGTGCCGGACCGGCTTTGCATCGCAGAGGACAGACCTTGTACCAGCTTCGGGTTCCGTATGTACTGGCTAAAGTACTCCCGGTCGGCCAGGGACACGTCAGGTGTCTTCGGATAATCGGTGTCATGCTGGATGATCCCGTTGGGACCGATAACGAAAAGCGCCCTGACGGCAGGGAGGTAGCGCAGATATCCGCGCATTAACTCCCGGACTTGCGGGTCATGCCGCGCGAAGTCGCCGTCGGCCAGATGGGCGGCAATGCCCTGCAAGGCAACATCGACGGTGCCAAAGGTGCGCGACATGTTTTCATCGAACACGGTGGCCAGCGTTGCCACCTCGTCCTGTGCCTGGTACAGGTCTTGGCGCCGTTCCCTGATCAAGGCGAAGCCGATGGCGAGAATGATCGTCAGCCAAAGCAGGCTGGCTGTAATAACCGCGGTTCTAGCTTGTGACGGTAGCACCGCTATCCAGCTTCTGAAGCCCACAGCGCCCTCGCCAAAGCGTGAAAGAAGAAAGCTGGTTATGTTACACGTCTTTCAGGCATGAATTTTCCATCGTTGTCAGTTTCGCGTTCCTGATCCCGCGCAGTAAATCTTCAAGGAATTTCTAGAAGGCAAGCCGCCGGCATTTCCCACGAAACGCTAGGGCGGACTTGTCCTGGCCGGCTTGCGCCATGCCGCGAGGTCGTCCCGGATGCGGCGGACCACGGCATGCCAGTCTTCCGATGGCGGCTGGCGATAGAGGCGCATCACGCCGGGATACCAGGGAGAGTCGTCGCGCCCGTGCAGCCAGCGCCAGTCGGTATTTCGCCAGGGCAGCATGACCCAGCAAGGCTTGCCGAGCGCGCCGGCGAGGTGGGCGATGGACGTGTCTACGCAGATGACCAGGTCGAGCTGCGACACGATGGCCGCGGTGTCGCCGAAATCGTCGATCAGCGGTCCCAGGTCGAGCAAGGGAAGCCTGGCGTCGAGTTCCACGCGTTCTTCCTTTTCCATGCCGCGCTGCAGGCTCACGTAGCTGACCCCCGGCACCGTCCAGAGCGGCGCGAGGACATCCAGGCCGGAGAGGGAACGGAAGGCGTCGTTGCCATGGCCGGCGTTGCCCTTCCAGACCAGGCCGACCCGGCATCCCTGCGGCAGGCGGTGGCGCCAGCGCTCCATCCGGGCCGACGTGGCGTGGAGGTAGGGGAGCGCGGCAGGGATCGCGCCGGCTCGCACCTGCAGGTGCAGCGCCAGGCTGGCGATGAAGCTCCAGCAGTCATGCCGCGCCAGATGTGCCATGGCTTCTTCGACGGTCTGCACGTGGTCGATGCCTGCCATCGACTGGAAAAGGGGAGCGAGCGGCGCCTTGCAGACCAGCGTGACGCGCCGGGCGCCGGCGGCCTTGAGCATCGGCACGAAGCGGGCGAACTGGATCTCGTCGCCGGCGCCCTGTTCCGGCCACACGAGGATGTCCTTGCCGGCGAGGCTCTCGCCGTTCCAGCGCGGGAAGGGAAAGGAAGGGGCGTCGGCGATCACCGTTTCCAGCGTCTTGTCGTACCGCGTCTCGGCCAATGCCCAGCCTTCCTCGAACCGGCCCAGTTTCAGCAGCAGCAGACCGAGGTTCCAGCGTGCTTCGGGCAGGTCGGGATGCGCCTCGATGACGGCGCGATACCGTTGTTCCGCCTCCGCGTGGCGATGCGTGTTGTGCAGGAAGGTGGCGTAGGCATTGGCGATCAGGGCATGGTCCGGGGCAAGTTCCAGCGCCTTCTGAAAGGCTGCCTCGGCTTCCTGCAGGCGCGGCCCATGCTGCAGCGCGAGGGCGAGCATGCGCTGCGCTTCGGCGGAACCGGGATCGCGCGCCGCCAGCGCGCGCAATCTGGTTGCCGCCTCGCCATGTCGCCTCGCGTTGTGGAGCAGCGAGCCGAGGTTGTAGAGCGCGGCGGTATCGTCCGGGTTGATGGCGAGCGCCCGTTCGAGGGCGGCTTCGGCCTCCGGAAGCTGCTGCCGAAGCCTGAGGATCGCGCCGAGGTTAGCGTGCAGTTCCGCGCTGCCGGGATCGCGCGCGAGCGCGCGTTCCAGCACGGACTGCGCTTCCTGCAGGCGCTTGCGGCGCGCATGCAGGCTGGCGAGATTGACCGCCGCTTCCGTCAGCGCCGGCTGGACGTCCAGCGCCTGTTGCAACGCCGCCAGCGCATCCTCTTCCCTGCCCTGGACGTCCCTCAGCATGCCGAGGGTGACCAGCGCCATGGCATGCCGCGGATTCAGCGCCAAGCTTTGCATGATGCTGCGATCGGCCGCGTCGAGTTCCTTCAGATGCAACAGGACCAGCGCGAGGTTCTGGTGCGCATCGGCGAAATCGGGCGCGATCCTGGTGGCTTCCTCGAACCGGTCCCGCGCCTCCTGCCAGCGCTGGCGCATGCGCAGGACCACGCCCAGGTTGTTGTGCGCCTGCGCGTACGCCGGCCTGATCGCCACCGCGTTGCGGTACCAGTGCTCGGCCTCGTCGAGGTTCTTCAGATCCTGCCACAGGGCGCCGAAGTTGAAGCTGGCTTCGGAATAGTCCGGCCGCCGGGCGAGGGCGTGGCGGAAGGCGGTTTCCGCCTGCGCCGGGCGGCCGGTCTTCTGGTAAAGGATGCCGAGGTTGTTGTGGATGAGCGCATGATCGGGGTCGACCTGCAAGGCCCGCGTCCAGTGGGCTTCCGCTTCGTCCAGCCGCCCGAGGGCGTGGGCGCAGGCGGCGGCCAGGTTGAGCGCCGCGACCGTGTCGCGCTGCGCCGGGGGCAATGCCGACAGGCGCCGCAGCGCGTCGGCATGGGCTCCTTGCTGGAACAGGGCGAACGCGGCATCGAGTGCGGGGCTTCCAGAGGCGGGCGTCGGCATGTCGGTTCCTGGGGGAAAGTCTCGTTTCCCATCCTAACACCGGCCTACCGGGGAAAAACGGCGCCCGCCGGAATATGGGCGCCGGGCGCCGCGGAGTGTTGGAAAACGAGCGCCGGACGGGGCGATGGCCTCAGGGCGCTACCACCACCTTCACCTGCGCTTCGCGGAGCACGGCCTGCAAGGCTTCCGGCGGCTTGGCGTCGGTAAACAGCAGGTCGACCTGCGAGAGATGCGCCATGCGCACCAGCGCCGGGCGGCCGAACTTGGCATGGTCCGCCACCAGCCACACCTGGCGCGACTGCTCGATGATGGCCTGCGCCACCTTCACCTCGCGCGCGTCGAAGTCGCGCAGCGTGCCGTCCTCCTCGATGCTCGAGATGCCGATGATGCCGATGTCCACCTTGAACTGGCGGATGAAGTCGATGGTCTGCTCGCCGACGATGCCCTTGTCGCGCCCGCGCACCACGCCGCCGGCAATGATCACCTCCGAGGCGGGATTGTCGGCCAGCGTGGCAGCAACGTTGAGGTTGTTGGTGACGACGCGCAGGCCCTGGTGGCGCACCAGGGCGCGCGCCACTTCCTCGGTGGTGGTGCCGATGTTGATGAGCAGCGAGCAGCCCGCGGGAACCTGCGCCGCCACCGCCTGGGCGATGCGCCGTTTGGCGTCGCTGTTCATCACCTGGCGCTGGCGGTAGTCGATGTTCTCGACCGACGACGGCAGGCCGACACCGCCGTGGTAACGCGCCAGCAGGCGCGCCTCTTCCATCATCTTGACGTCGCGCCGCACGGTCTGCGGCGTCACGTCGAGCTCCTGCGCCAGTTCCTCGACCGACATGGTGACCCGCTTGCGGACCACCTCGAGAAGCTGTCTTTGACGTGGATTAAGAGTCATGCAAGTTTCCCCAGAAGATCAGCCCAAACACTCTACACTTTCACCGAAACGAAAACAAACGAAAACATAAGCAGCATGTTACTGTTGGAATTTGTTCGTTTTTTGCGATATCCCATGAAATTGCGCATCTTACCCGGTTTTCTTAGGAGCAACGAAACCTTGTCCAGCGGTCATGCAGGCGGCGGCGAACGCCAACTCGAATGCGACCTCCTCATCGTGGGCGGCGGCATCAATGGCGCCGGCATCGCGCGGGACGCCGCCGGCCGGGGCCTGTCGGTCGTGCTCTGCGAGAAGGACGACCTTGCCTCGCATACCTCGTCGGCGTCCACCAAGCTGATCCATGGCGGCCTGCGCTACCTGGAATACTATGAATTCAACCTGGTGCGCAAGGCGCTGGTCGAGCGCGAGGTGCTGCTGCAGTCGGCGCCGCACATCATGTGGCCGCTGCGCTTCGTCATGCCGCATGACAAGGGCTTGCGCCCGTCCTGGATGATCCGCATCGGCCTGTTCCTGTACGACATCCTCGGCAAGCGCGAAATCCTGCCGGGGTCGCGCAGCGTCGACCTGCGCCAGCATCCCGCCGGCGAGCCGCTCAAGCCGGCCTATGCCGGACGGGGCTACATCTATTCCGACGGCTGGGTGGACGACGCCCGGCTGGTGGTGCTCAACGCCGTCGACGCGGCGGAGAAGGGCGCCCGCATCCTCACGCGCACCGCCTGCGAATCCCTGGAACGCCAGGGCGGCGGCTGGCTGGCGCGCCTGCGTTCGCCGTCCGGCCCGGTCACCGTGCGTGCCCGCGGCGTGGTCAATGCCGCCGGCCCGTGGACCGCGCATTTCCTGCAGCAGGCCGCGCAGCAGCCATCCACCAAGTCGCTGCGCCTCATCAAGGGCAGCCACATCGTCGTCAGGAAGCTGTTCGACCATCCTTACGCCTACATCTTCCAGCATCCCGACGGCCGCATCGTGTTCGCGATCCCGTACGAGCAGGACTTCACCCTGATCGGCACGACCGACATCGATTACCAGGGCGACGTCGACAAGGTGGCGATCGAGCAAAGCGAAATCGACTATCTCTGCACCCTCAGCAGCCGCTACTTCAAGAAAGACATTACCCCGGGCGACGTGGTCTGGACCTATTCCGGCGTGCGGCCGCTGGTCGAGGACGAAGCCGCCAGCGCCTCGGCGGTCACGCGCGACTACCGGCTGGAACTGGAAGGAAAGGACGAGAGCGAGGGCGCGCCCCTGCTGTCGGTCTTCGGCGGCAAGATCACGACCTTCCGCAAGCTGGCCGAGGAAGCGGTCGACATGATCGCGCCGCGGCTGGGCGTGTCGCAGGGCGCATGGACGGCCAAGGCCTGCCTGCCGGGCGGCGACCTGTACGGCGACCAGCCGAACGCCCGCGGCGTGACCGAATTCGACGCCTTCGCCGCCGGCCTGCGCGATCGTTATCCCTGGCTGTCCGCGCCGCTGGCGACACGCTACGCGCGCGCCTACGGCACCCGCGTGCACCGCCTGCTGGAAGGCAGGCAAGGCCTGGCCGGCATGGGAGAAGAGGTGGCGCCCGGATTGTTCGAAGCCGAGATCGATTACCTCGTGCGCGAGGAATGGGCCATGACCGCGCGCGACATCCTGTGGCGCCGGTCGAAACTCGGCCTGCACCTGCCGCCCGGCACCGAAGCAAGGCTCGACGCCTGGCTGCAGGAAAGAAGGAAAACGGAAGCCCTGGCACGCTGAACACACCCGAAAAAAAACGATGGAGGAAGACAAGTGCAGCTCGTTCTGGAGGACGTCAGCAGGAAGGCAGGGTCGGAAGATCACATCTATCCGCTCTCGCTGTCGCTCGCGCCTGGCGCCATCAATGTGCTGCTCGGCGCCACGCGCGCCGGCAAGACGTCGCTGATGCGCCTGATGGCGGGGCTCGACCGGCCGAGCGCCGGGCGCGTGCTGGTCGATGGCAAGGACGTCACCGGCGTGCCGGTGCGCGAACGCGACCTTGCGATGGTGTACCAGCAATTCATCAACTACCCGTCCTTCACCGTCTACGACAACATTGCGTCGCCGCTGCGCATCCAGCGGGTGCCCGAGGCCGACATCAAGAAGCGCGTGTACGACCTCGCCGAGCGCCTGCACATTACGCCTTACCTGCAGCGCCATCCGGCGGAACTGTCCGGCGGGCAGCAGCAGCGGACCGCCATGGCGCGCGCGCTGATCAAGGATGCCGGCCTGCTTCTGCTGGACGAGCCGCTGGTCAACCTCGACTACAAGCTGCGCGAGGAATTGCGCAACGAACTGACCGAACTGTTCGCCGAGGGCCGTACGACGGTGGTGTATGCCACCACCGAACCGCTTGAAGCCCTGCAGCTTGGCGGCAAGGTGGCGATCCTGCACGAGGGACGGCTGCTTCAGGACGGTCCCACGGTCGACGTGTTCCATGCGCCGGTGTCCATCGAGGCGGCGCGCACCTTCAGCGATCCGCCGATCAACCTGCTGCCGGCAACGATCGTCGGGGAAGGCGTCGCCGAACTCGCGGGCGGCCTGCGCGTGCGCCTGAGCGCCAGCCAGGCGCAGGCCATCGCCGGGGCGCGGCAGGTGGTGCTCGGGCTGCGCGCGCACGGCCTGCGCCTCGCGCCGCGCGACGCCAGCGACATGGTCATTGCCACGCAGCTCGATCTCGCGGAAATCAGCGGCTCGGAAACCTACCTGCATGCGCACCACGGCCAGATCGGCCTCGTGGCGCAGGTGCCCGGCGTGCACGACGTGGCGCTCGGCAGCGCCCTCGACTTCTACTGCGGCACGCGGGACATGCTGGTGTTCGCGCCGGATGGCAGGCTGATCCATGCGCCCGGACGTTCCGCCGCCCATGGCGGGGAGGGACACTGAACATGGCACGCATCGAATTCGTCGACCTGGCCCATGCCTACCGTCCCGATCCTTCCTCACCGGCCGACTATGCGCTGCGGCCCATGAGCATGCAATGGGACGACGGCGGCGCCTATGCCTTGCTCGGACCCTCGGGCTGCGGCAAGACCACCTTGCTGAACATCATTTCCGGCCTGGTGCGGCCCTCGCGCGGCAGCGTGCTCTTCGATGGCAAGGACGTCACCGGCCTCCCGCCCGAGCAGCGCAACATCGCGCAGGTGTTTCAGTTCCCGGTCATCTACGACACCATGACGGTGTTCGACAACCTCGCCTTCCCCCTGCGCAACCGGAACTGGAAGACCGCCGACATCAACAAACGGGTGCAGCAGGTGGCCGCCATGCTCGAACTCAGCGCCGACCTGAAGCACCGCGCCAGCGGACTGTCCGCCGATGCCAAGCAAAAGATCTCGCTCGGCCGCGGACTGGTGCGCCCCGACGTGGCCGCGGTGCTGTTCGACGAGCCGCTGACGGTGATCGATCCCCACCTCAAGTGGCTGCTGCGACGCAAGCTCAAGGAAATCCACCACGAACTCAAGCTGTCGCTGATCTATGTCACGCACGACCAGATCGAGGCGCTCACCTTCGCCGACAGGGTGGTGGTGATGACGCAGGGCGAAGTCGTGCAGTCCGGGTCGGCGCAGGAACTGTTCGAGGAGCCGGCGCATACCTTCGTCGGCTACTTCATCGGCAATCCCGGCATGAATCTCCTGCCGTGCAGGATCGGCGACGGCATGGCGATGATCGATGGCGGCGCCATTCCGCTCGACCCGCGGGCCGCCGCCGCGCTGGCGGGCGCCCAGGGCAGGGTGACGCTGGGCATCCGTCCCGAATTCGTCGAATGCAACGCCGCGCCCGGCGCCGGCGCCATCGCGGCGTCGGTGGTGGCGGTACGCGACCTCGGCACGCATTGCCTCGCGACATTCCAGGTCGGCGCGCAGACCGTCGCCGCCAAGCTGCGGCACATCGACGCCCGCACCGGCGACCAGGCATGGCTGCGGCTGCCGGCGGAGCGGACCCTGTATTACGTGGACGACAAGCGGGTGGCATGAGGACGCCGCGAACGCAAGCGGCAAGGCCGCAACCGAGGAAAGACAAGACATGAAGACGCAAAACAACAAGGCGTGGTTCCTGATCCTGCCGGTCATCCTGTGCGTGGCGTTTTCCGCCATCCTGCCGCTCATGACCATCGTGAACTACTCGGTCCAGGACATCCTCAGCCCGACGCAGAAGGTGTTCGTCGGCACCGAATGGTTCAGGCAGATCATGCGCGACACCGAGCTGCACGAGGCCCTCAGCCGGCAGATGGTGTTCTCGCTCTCGGTGCTGGCGATCGAAATTCCGCTCGGCATCCTGGTCGCCCTGTGCATGCCCGCGCAGGGATGGCGTGCCTCGCTGTCGCTCGTGCTGATCGCGTTGCCGCTGCTCATTCCCTGGAACGTGGTCGGGACCATCTGGCAGATCTTCGGCCGCGGCGACATCGGCCTGCTGGGCTATGCCATCAACAGCCTCGGCGTGCCGTACAACTACACCGGCAATTCAGTCGATGCCTGGCTCACGGTGCTGGTGATGGACGTCTGGCACTGGACGCCGCTGGTGGTGCTGCTTTGCTACGCCGGCCTGCGCGCGATCCCGGACGCGTACTACCAGGCGGCGCGCATCGACGGCGCCTCCCGCTGGGCGGTGTTCCGCTTCATCCAGTTGCCCAAGCTGCGCAACGTGCTGATGATCGCCGTGCTGCTGCGCTTCATGGACAGCTTCATGATCTACACCGAACCCTTCGTGCTGACGGGAGGCGGTCCGGGCAATGCCACCACCTTCCTCTCGCAATATCTCACCCAGAAGGCGGTCGGCCAGTTCGACCTCGGGCCGGCGGCGGCATTTTCCTTGATTTATTTCCTGATCATCCTGCTGTTCTGCTTCATCCTTTACAACTGGATGCAGCGGGTCGGCACGGGAGAAGCCAAATGATGAGCAAGCGACTGACCGTGCCGGTGCTGGTGCTTTACCTGGTGCTGGCGATGCTGCCGATCTACTGGATGCTGAACATGGCATTCAAGACCAACCAGGAGATCACCGGCGCGCTGACCCTGGTGCCCGCCAACCTCACCTTCGACAACTTCAAGACGATCTTCACCGATGAATCGTGGTACGGCGGCTACATCAACTCGCTGATCTACGTCGGCATCAACATGACGCTCTCGGTGCTGGTGGCGCTGCCGGCGGCATATGCCTTCTCGCGCTATTCCTTCGTCGGCGACAAGCACCTGTTCTTCTGGCTGCTGACCAACCGCATGACGCCGCCCGCCGTGTTCCTGCTGCCGTTCTTCCAGCTGTACTCCACCGTCGGCCTGATGGATACCCACATCGCGGTGGCCCTGGCGCACATGGTGTTCAACGTGCCGCTCGCGGTATGGATCCTGGAAGGCTTCATGTCCGGCATTCCGAAGGAGATCGACGAGACGGCCTACATCGACGGCTACAGCTTCCCGGCCTTCTTCATCAAGATCTTCCTGCCCATGATCAAGGCCGGCGTGGGCGTGACGGCTTTTTTCTGCTTCATGTTCAGCTGGGTGGAACTGCTGCTGGCGCGCACCCTGACCTCGGTGAACGCCAAGCCGATCGCGGCAACGATGACCCGCACGGTGTCGGCTGCCGGCATGGACTGGGGCGTGCTTGCCGCCGCCGGCGCCCTGACCATCGTGCCGGGCGCGCTGGTGATCTGGTTCGTGCGGCATTACATCGCCAAGGGTTTCGCCATGGGGAGGGTGTGAAATGGAAGGCAACCTGTTTTCGTGGATGGCGTGGACGCCGCCGGTCGCCATCTTCTTCACCGCCGTGGTGCTGATGCTGGTCGGCATGACGGTCTGGGAACTCCGTTCCCCGGCGGTCGAGCGCCGCGGCTTCCTGCCGATCCCCACGACGCGCGGCGACCGCCTGTTCATCGGCCTGCTGGCCGCGGCCTACGTCAACCTGATCTGGGCCGGCGTCACCGACCTCGATCAAACGATCGGCGCCGCGGTGGGATTCGTGGTGCTGCTCGTCGTGATGCGCTGGGGCTGAGGGCGGCAACGACGGGATGCAGGGCTCAAGGATTGACAACAACGCCTGGCGGGATTCTTCCCCACCGTCATGCGCCGATCAACGAGGGAAGGTGACAACAAAGGTGGAGATATGAAACTCAGATTGACAGTGTTTGCCGCCGCGGCCCTTCTGGCCTCCGGCGCTTCCCATGCCGACATGAAGGCCGCCGAAAAATGGGTGGGGTCGGAATTCACGCCTTCCAGCCTGTCGAAGCAACAGCAGCTCGATGAAATGAAATGGTTCATCGAGGCCGCCGACAAGCTCAAGAAGAAAGGCATCAACGAAATCAACGTGGTTTCCGAAACCATCGACACCCACGTCTACGAATCCAAGACGCTGGCCAAGGCGTTCGAAGAGATCACCGGCATCAAGGTCAAGCATGACATCATCCAGGAAGGCGACCTGGTGGAGAAGCTGCAGACCTCGATGCAGGCCGGCAAGAGCATCTATGACGGCTGGATCTCGGACTCCGACCTGATCGGCACCCATTACCGCTATGGCGTGATCCTGCCGCTGTCCGACTACATGAGCGGCGAGGGCAAGGAATACACCAACCCCGGGCTCGACCTGAAGGACTTCATCGGCACCAGCTTCACGACCGCGCCGGACGGCAAGCTGTACCAGCTTCCCGACCAGCAGTTCGCCAACCTCTACTGGTTCCGCGCCGACTGGTTCGCGCGCAAGGACCTGCAGGACAAGTTCAAGGCCAAGTACGGCTACGACCTCGGCGTGCCGCAGAACTGGTCGGCCTATGAAGACATCGCCGAATTCTTCACCAACGACGTCAAGGAAGTCGACGGCAAGAAAGTCTTCGGCCACATGGACTACGGCAAGAAGGACCCCTCCCTCGGATGGCGCTTCACCGATGCCTGGCTGTCGATGGCGGGCAGCGCCGACAAGGGCATTCCCAACGGCCTGCCGGTGGACGAGTGGGGCATCCGCGTCGCCAACGACAAGTGCACGCCGGTCGGCGCCTCGGTGTCGCGCGGCGGCGCGACCAACTCCCCTGCCGCCGTTTACGCGCTCACCAAGTATGTCGACTGGATGAAGAAGTACGCGCCGCCCGAAGCCACCGGCATGACCTTCTCCGAGGCCGGACCCGTTCCTGCCCAGGGCCAGGTCGCGCAGCAGGTGTTCTGGTACACCGCCTTCACCGCCGCCATGACCAAGAAGGGCCTGCCGGTGGTCAATGCCGACGGCACGCCGAAGTGGCGCATGGCGCCGTCGCCGCACGGCCCGTACTGGAAGGACGGTATGCAGAACGGCTACCAGGACGTGGGTTCCTGGACCTTCTTCAAGTCCACCCCGGCCGAGCGCCGCGCCGCCGCCTGGCTGTATGCGCAGTTCGTGACCTCCAAGACGGTGTCGCTGAAGAAGTCCATTACCGGGCTGACCTTCATCCGTGACTCCGACATCAAGCATGACTACTTCACCCAGCATGCCAACGAGTACGGCGGACTGATCGAGTTCTACCGCAGCCCGGCGCGCGTCGCCTGGACGCCTACCGGCAACAACGTGCCGGATTATCCGAAGCTCGCCCAGCTCTGGTGGAAGAACGTTGCCACCGCTGTCACCGGCGAAAAGACGCCGCAAGCCGCGATGGACAGCCTGGCCGACGAGATGGATCAGGTGATGGGCCGCCTGCAGCGCGCCGGCATGAAGAACTGCGCGCCCAAGCTCAATGAAAAGGGCGATCCGAACAAGTGGCTGTCGGACAAAGGCGCGCCCTGGAAGAAGCTGGCGAACGAGAAGCCGAAGGGCGAGACGATTGCGTATGAGAAGCTGCTGCAGGCGTGGAAGGAGGGCAGGGTGAAATAACCCGCGCAGCGCATTTCACGCCCTCCCTTTCAAGGGGAGGGCGGGGGTGGGGATGGGTTTCGGTCGCAAGCAAAGAACAGCATTAACATCGCCAGCAAACCAAGAAAAGCGTTCGAATCGTCAGCGAAGCCAAGACTGCCCTTTGCTCGCACCGGAAACCCATCCCCACCCTGACCCTCCCCTTGAAGGGGAGGGGAGGAATTGGCGCCCTTGACGGGGAGGGAGTTAGACGGAGCTTCGCTTGCAGTAAATCGCATTAGAATCACCACAACCATAACAACGCCCGGGAGACTCCAGTGACCGCCAAATACATCCTCGCCTTCGACCAGGGCACCACCAGTTCGCGCGCCATCCTGTTCGACCGCGCGGGACGCATCCATGGCATCTCCCAGCGCGAGTTCCGGCAGATATTCCCCGCGCCCGGCTGGGTGGCCCACGATGCGACCGAAATCTGGCAGAGCCAGCTCGCGGTGGCGCAGCAGGTGCTGAAGGAACACGGCGTGTCCGCCGGAGACATCGCCGCGATCGGCATTACCAACCAGCGCGAGACCACGGTGGTGTGGGACAAGGCCACCGGCGAACCGATCGCCGATGCCATCGTCTGGCAGGATCACCGCACCGCCGATCTCTGCGACGCCTTGCGCGCGGCGGGCAAGTCCGACTTGTTCCGCGAGCGCACCGGGCTGGTGATCGATTCCTATTTTTCCGGGACCAAGATCCGCTGGCTGCTCGACAACGTGCCGGGTGCGCGGGCGCGCGCCGAGCGCGGCGAGCTCGCCTTCGGCACCGTCGATTCCTGGCTCATCTACAAGCTGTGCGGCGCGCATGTCACCGACGTCAGCAACGCCTCGCGCACCATGGTGTTCAACATCCATACCCTGCAATGGGACGACGAACTCCTGCGGACGCTCGACATCCCGGCCAGCATGCTGCCCGAGGTGGTGCCGAGCAGCGGCGTCGTCGGCCAGGCGCGCGCCGAATTCTTCGGCCAGCCCATCCCGATCGCCGGGATCGCCGGCGACCAGCAGGCCGCCACCTTCGGCCAGGCCTGCCACCAGAGCGGCATGGCGAAGAACACCTATGGCACCGGCTGCTTCATGCTGATGCATACCGGCCAGCAGGCGATGACGTCGCAGAACAACCTGCTCACCACCATCGGCTGGAACCTCGCGCCGGGCGCCACGCCGGACTACATGCTGGAAGGCAGCGTCTTCAATGCGGGCGCGGCGGTGCAGTGGCTGCGCGACGGGCTCGGCCTGATCCAGAGTTCGGCGGAGGTTGAGGCGCTGGCCTCGCTGGTGCCGGATACCGGCGGCGTATTCTTCGTGCCCGCCTTCGCCGGACTCGGCGCGCCCTATTGGGACGCTTACGCGCGCGGCACGATCGTCGGCATCAGCCGTGGCACGACCAAGGCCCACATCGCCCGCGCCACGCTGGAGGGCATCGCCTACCAGAATGCGGACGTGCTCGACGCCATGCAGCGCGACGCCGGCATCGGCCTGCGCGAACTGCGCGTCGATGGCGGGGCCGCGCGCAACGACCTGCTGATGCAATTCCAGTCGGACGTGCTGGGCGTGCCGGTGGTCCGGCCGGTGGTGACGGAAACGACTGCCTTGGGGGCGGCTTATCTCGCCGGCCTCGCGGTCGGCTTCTGGGCTTCGCGCGAAGAAATCGCCGCGCAGTGGCAGGTGGAAAAGCGCTTCGAGCCGACGATGCCGGAGGCAAGGCGTCAGGAACGTCTGGCTGTCTGGCGCAAGGCGGTGGAGCGGTCGCAGCGCTGGGCGGAGTGATGATGGAATGCGATGCCGCGCCGGTGCGATGCGCCGGCGCGGCAGGGTTGCGTCTCCGCCTTAGCGCGTGGCGCGCTTGCGGCGGCTGAGGCTCAGGCCGGCAAGGCCGATGCCGAGCAGGGCCACGCCAGCCGGTTCAGGCACCGTGCCGCCACGGCGCAGATCCCAGTTCGCGATCAAGGCCAGGTCGTTGGCATTGAGGCCGGTGAGCACCGAGTTGCCGGATCCCAGGGTATCGTAGCGGGTCACCGCGGCGAGCGCGTCGGCGGCGGTCGGCGCGAGGTCATTGAAGAACATCAGCGCAATGGACTGGCCGGCCGCCAGGGTCACGCGGAAATCGGCGCGCACGCCCTCGTTGCCAGCGCTGCTGTAAGTGGTCGTGCCGTACACCGAGGTCGGCGCCAGCACTGCCCCCTTGCCAAACAAAACCCAGATGTTCGCGGGATCGCTCGATGCGTCGTCGGTGACCAGCCAGCGGTCGTTCGTGCCGAACGTCGTGTCGCCGCTGCTCGAGCCGGCCACGTATGTCGCGCCGTCCGATCCCGCGTTGCCCTGCCAGGTGATGGTGTTCGTGAGCGTGGCGTTGCCATTGTTGGTGAACTTGGCAAAGTTGCGGATCGCGCGCGAGGCCGGGTCGATGAAATATTCCAGGGTGGTGCTGAAGCCGCTCAGCGTCACCGCGTTGCCGGTGTAGGTGCGGCCGTTGAGGCTGGCGCCGGCCGGGTTGTAGGCACTGCCATTGACTTGAAGGATGCCCGCGATGTCGAAGGCGTCGCCCTGGCCGGTGCTGCCGATGCCCGCGTCGGCGTATCCTAGGCCGACGCCCGTTTGCCCGATGCAGGCATATGACGAATCCTGTCCGTTGATGTTGGTGCAGGAGGCAGTGGAGATATTGGCTGCCTGCGCCGCGCATGCCATTGTGCCGATCGTTGCCGTGGCGAGCAGCGTGCGAACCAGGCCCGGTATTGCAATCTTCATAGAGTGATCTCGTTGTTATCGTTGAATGGGGTTAGTCCGTGGCGGCGGAAGCGTCCCGGATCAAGCGCGCAATGCGGAAGGCATTTCCCGCCAGGGCCACGATTGTTACTAAGCAATTGCTATGCCTCCCGGAAATTTCTTTTAGAGAACAAAGGGTTGTCTCTCCGCACGGCAAAATTTCTCACTGGAATGTCAAGATTTCCGACATGACATTCCTCAGCGGAAATTGCATGGCTGCCATAGAGCAAGTCGTTGCCGTCGCCGTCGCAAGGCTCCAACAGGCTTACATCTCTTCACAAGTGACCAACGGGTTAGTTGTTATACTTTGGGAATGCTCAAACAACGTACAGTCAAACAAGTCGTGAATACCATCGGTGTCGGCCTGCATTCCGGCACCAAGGTCGAGATGACGCTCCGTCCCGCCGCACCGGATACCGGCATCGTGTTCCGCCGCGTGGACGTGACGCCCCCGGTGGACCTGCCCGCATCGGCGATGGGCGTCGGCGACACCCGGCTGGCCTCCACCCTGCAGAAGGACGGCGTCAAGGTATCGACGGTGGAGCACCTCATGTCCGCATGCGCCGGCCTGGGCATCGACAACCTGTACGTCGACTTGACCGCGGAAGAGATCCCCATCATGGATGGCTCGGCCGCCACCTTCGTCTTCCTGCTGCAGCAAGCCGGCCTGCAGGAGCAGAACGCCCCCAAGAAGTTCATCCGCGTGATCAAGCCGGTCGAGGTCCGCGAAGGCGAGGGCGCCCAGGAGAAATGGGCGAGGCTCGAGCCTTACAACGGCTTCAAGCTCAAGTTCTTCATCGAATTCAATCATCCCGCGGTCGATGCGACCGGGCAGATCGCCGAAGTCGACTTCGAGCAGGAGTCCTACATCAAAGAGATCGCACGCGCCCGCACATTCGGCTTCATGCATGAAGTGGAAACCCTGCGCGGCATCGGCCTGATCCGCGGCGGCTCGCTCGAGAACGCGATCGTGATGGACGAGTACCGCATCCTCAACCCCGACGGCCTGCGCTACGACAACGAGTTCGTGCGGCACAAGATCCTCGATGCCGTGGGCGACCTCTACCTCGCCGGGCATTCCCTGCTTGCCAGCTATAGCGCCCACAAGTCGGGCCACGGCCTCAACAACAAGCTGCTGCGCGCCCTGTTCGCGCGCGAGGATGCCTACGAGATCGTCACATTCGAGTCGGCCGAGGTCGCGCCGCGCGCCTACGGCTCCCTGGAGTGGGCTTACAACTGATCAGCGCCGGCGGTGCCGCTGGAGCAAGGCCTCGAGCGCCGACTTCAACTGCTTGTTCTGGGCGCTGTCCTCGAGGGAATTCCGCAGTTCCGCGAGGGCGGAAATGGCCTGCGGCGGCAGGGCAAGCCGCTTCTCCGGCCGCGGTTTCTCGGTCAGTTTGCGAACTTGCACTTTGATCTTGATTGCGTTAACCTGCCAGCCCCGTTGCAACAATGACTCCTGCAGCTTCGGCAACTGCTGCTTGGCTTTCGCGGCCATGGCGGCGTTCGGCGCGGACAGCGTGAGCTGGCCGGCATCGAACTGCATGACGGAACACAAATCAAACAGCGCGGGGAGAGTGGCGGCGCAGTCCTTTTGCAGGGCGGCAAGCCGGGCGGCGGCCGGCAGGAGGGCAGCCATCTTGTCATGGTTCCGCAGGAAATCGGCGACGCCGCGCGTAGCCTGAGCGGAACCCGAGGATCGGCCGACGGGAGACTTGAAAAGAAATGAGGACGGGCGCTTCATGCCCGAACCTTATCACAGCAGCCCCGCCGGACGCATGGGAGGAGTCGAGATGCAAATCATCGTGTTGCACCCGCGATTCAAGGCCAGGTCGCTGACGCTGACGCACTGGCACCTGGCCGCGGCGGCGGTCTGCTTCATCGTGGCGGTGCTCGCCGTCGCAGCCCTGCTGTACTACCTTACCTTCCGCCATGCCGCGGACAAGCTACCCATCGTGCGCGACATGGTCGCTTCCGCCTCCGCTTCCGAGGCTGCCAGCCAGGAAGACGTTACCCGCAAGGACCGCTACGTCAAGGAAAACCTCGCCGCCATGGCAACCAAGCTCGGCGAGATGCAGGCGCAGCTCATGCGGCTCGACGCGCTCGGCGAGCGGGTCCAGGGACTGGCGGGCGTCAAGCCGCAGGAATTCAACTTCCGCGAGCTGCCGGGGCGCGGCGGCGCGCTGCCCTCCGGCACCGCGCAGCAGTCCCCTGTCTCCATGAGCGAATTCCAGGAACTGATCGACGCCATGGCAAGGGACGTGGAGCACCGCGCCGACTACATGAGCATGGTCGAGTCCAACCTGATGGGCCTGAAGGTGAGGTCGCGGATGCTGCCGACCATCGCCCCGGTCAACGTCGGCTACAACGCCTCGGGCTTCGGCTGGCGCTTCGACCCGTTCACCGGCCGCAACACCTTCCACGAGGGCATCGACTTCGCCGCCGGCGCCGGCACGCACATCGTTGCCGCGGCCGGCGGCGTGGTCATCGCCGCGGAATACCATCACCAGTATGGCAACATGCTCGAGATCGACCATGGCAACGACATCGTGACCCGCTACGCGCATGCCTCGCGGCTGCATGCCAAGGTCGGCGACATCGTCCGGCGCGGCCAGCACGTGGCCGACATCGGGTCCACCGGACGCTCCACCGGCGCCCACCTGCACTTCGAGGTGCTGGTCAAGCGGGTGCCGCAGAATCCGCACAAGTTCCTGACCGCCGGCGCCGATCCCGCCCTAGCCAGCCGGCTGGCGGCGAATTGACGCCTTGCATTTCCGGCATGCATCCCAAACTAGGCCGGGGAGCCCGCGCTGGACGCGGCGGGACTCTGTTCCCGATCAAACAATTTCCGCAAGGGACGCCAGGGTCAAGCAGCTCGCGATGGGCTGCGTGATAAAATCGGGAGTTTAGTTCGTTTCATCCGAATTCCGGCCTGCGCGACGTCGCGACGCCATTACCAGAACCGCTCATGTCATTACTGACCAAGATTTTCGGCAGCCGCAACCAGCGGCTGATCAAGGAATACCAGAAGACCGTCCGGGCCATCAACGCGCTCGAACCGGCCATGGAAAAGCTCTCCGACGCCGAGCTCCAGGCGAAGACGCCGGAATTCAAGGACCGCGTGGCCAAGGGCGCGTCGCTCGACGACATCCTGGTCGAAGCCTTCGCGGTCTGCCGCGAAGCTTCCCGGCGCGTGCTCAAGATGCGGCACTTCGACGTCCAGCTCATCGGCGGCATGGTCCTCCACTACGGCAAGATCGCCGAGATGGGCACCGGCGAGGGCAAGACGCTGATGGCGACCCTGGCGGCCTACCTCAATGCCTTGTCCGGCAAGGGCGTGCACGTGGTGACGGTCAACGACTACCTGGCCCAGCGTGACGCCGAATGGATGGGCCGCCTCTACGGCTGGCTCGGCCTGACCACCGGCATCAACCTGTCCCAGATGGACCACGGCCTCAAGCAGCAGGCCTATGCCGCCGACATCACCTACGGCACCAACAACGAATTCGGCTTCGACTACCTGCGCGACAACATGGTCTACGAGCTGGGCGACCGGGTGCAGCGCAGCCTCAACTTCGCCGTGGTCGACGAGGTGGACTCCATCCTCATCGACGAAGCCCGCACCCCGCTGATCATTTCCGGGCAGGCCGAAGACCACACCGACATGTACGTCAAGATCAACCAGTTGCCGCCCATGCTGACCCTGCAGGTCGGCGAGGAAACGCCGGACGGCAAGGGCAAGATCGAAGTCCCCGGCGACTACACCAAGGACGAGAAGTCCCACCAGGTGCTGCTGACCGAGGCCGGCCACGAGAAGGCCGAGCAGATCCTCACCAGCATGGGCCTGCTGCCGGAAGGCGCGTCGCTCTACGATCCGGCCAACATCACCCTCATCCACCACCTTTATGCTGCCTTGCGCGCCCACGCGCTGTATTACAGGGACCAGCACTACGTGGTGCAGAACAATGAAGTCATCATCGTCGACGAGTTCACCGGCCGCCTCATGACGGGCCGCCGCTGGTCCGACGGCCTGCACCAGGCGGTGGAAGCCAAGGAAGGCGTCAAGATCCAGAACGAGAACCAGACCCTGGCCTCGATCACCTTCCAGAACTATTTCCGCATGTACGGCAAGCTCGCCGGCATGACCGGCACCGCCGATACCGAAGCCTACGAATTCCAGGAAATCTACGGCCTTGAAACCGTGGTCATCCCGCCGAACCGTCCGAGCCAGCGCAAGGACATGCAGGACCAGGTGTACAAGAGCGCGGAAGAGAAGTACAACGCCATGCTCAACGACATCAAGGCCTGCTACGAGCGCGGCCAGCCGGTGCTCGTGGGTACGACCTCGATCGAGAATTCCGAGCTGCTGTCGCGCATCCTGACCGGCAACGACCTGCCGCACAACGTGCTCAACGCGAAGCAGCACGCCCGCGAAGCGGAAATCGTGGCCCAGGCCGGACGCCCGAAGATGATCACCATCGCCACCAACATGGCGGGCCGCGGCACCGACATCGTCCTCGGCGGCAACGTCGAGAAGCAGATCCAGTTCATCGAAGCCGACCCCGAGCTGTCGCCGGAAGACAAGGCCGCCCAGGCAAAGACGCTGCGGGACGAATGGCAGTCGCTGCACGACCACGTGGTCACCGCCGGCGGACTGCACATCGTCGGCACCGAGCGCCACGAATCGCGCCGCATCGACAACCAGCTGCGCGGCCGTTCCGGACGCCAGGGCGACCCGGGCTCCTCGCGCTTCTACCTCTCGCTCGACGATCCGCTGCTGCGCATCTTCGCCGGCGACCGCGTGCGCGCCATCATGGACCGCCTGAAGATGCCCGAGGGCGAGCCCATCGAGGCCGGCATCGTGTCGCGCTCCATCGAATCCGCGCAGCGCAAGGTCGAGGCCCGCAACTTCGACATCCGCAAGCAGTTGCTCGAATACGACGACGTCGCCAACGACCAGCGCAAGGTGATCTACCAGCAGCGCAACGAGCTTCTCGAATCGGGCGACATCGCCGGCATGGTGGCCAACCTGCGCAGCGGCCTGTTCACCGACGTCTTCCGCACCTTCGTGCCCGAGGAATCGGTCGAGGAGCAGTGGGACATCAAGGCGCTCGAAGCCACGCTGTCCGGCGAATGGCAGCTCGATGTGCCGCTGTCCGCGATGCTCGAGGCCGAGCCCAACCTCACCGACGAAGAATTGCTGGAACGCGTGCTCAAGGCCGCCGACGATTCCTACAACGCCAAGGTGGACGTCATCGGCCGCGACGGCTTCGCCGGCTTCGAGCGCAGCGTCATGCTGCAGAGCATCGACACCCACTGGCGCGAGCACCTCGCCGCGCTGGATCACCTGCGCCAGGGCATCCACCTGCGCGGCTATGCGCAGAAGAATCCGAAGCAGGAGTACAAGCGCGAAGCCTTCGAGCTGTTCGGCCAGATGCTGGACCTGATCAAGAACGAAGTGGTGCGCGTCATCATGACGGTGCGCATCCAGTCGCGCGAGGAAATCGACGCCGCCGAGGAGCGCCTGGCGCAGGCCCCGCTCGAAAACCTGCACTTCCAGCATGCCGACTTCGATCCGAACGCCGCGCCGGAAGAATTGCTGGCGCCGGTCGACACCGGCGACGGCGAGGCGGGCGCGATGGTCGCCGAGGTGCCGAAGGTCGGCCGCAACGACCCCTGCCCCTGCGGCAGCGGCAAGAAGTACAAGCAGTGCCACGGCAGGCTGGCGTAAGCCCGTCCCGCCGGTCCTGATCACATCCTCCCGCCGCGGTGTTCCCGCGACGGGAGGATGTGTCATTCAGGCGTATCGAAGTTTTCATCTTCTTTCATTCATCTTCCGTTTTCCGCCATGGCCGTCAATCTTCCGCTCCCCGTCGCTGCAAACCTGAAACCCGTCGCCGGCATCGAACTCGGCCATGCCGAGGCGGGCGTGCGCAAGGCCAACCGCAAGGACCTGCTGGTCATGAAGCTGGCGCCGACCGCGTCGGTGGCCGGCGTGTTCACCACCAACCGCTTCTGCGCCGCGCCGGTCCAGGTCTGCAAGGCGCACCTGGAAGGCCTGAGCCTGTCCGACCGGACGGACGGCGGCATCCGCGCGCTGGTCATCAATACCGGCAACGCCAATGCCGGCACGGGCGAAGCCGGCCTCGCCGCCGCCAATGCCACCTGCGCCGCGCTGGCCGCCTTGCTCCGGTGCGAGCCGTCGCAGATCCTGCCGTTCTCGACCGGCGTGATCCTCGAGCCGCTGCCGGTGGAACGCATCAAGGCGGGCATGCCCCAGGCCATCGGCAACCTTAAGGCCGACAACTGGTACAACGCTGCCGAAGCCATCATGACCACCGACACGCAGCCCAAGGCCGAGTCGCGCACCGTCGCCATCAACGGCGTCACGATCACGCTCACCGGCATCAGCAAGGGCGCCGGCATGATCAAGCCCAACATGGCCACCATGCTCGGCTTCCTCGCCATGGATGCGAAGGTTGCCCAGCCGGTCCTCGAGCACATGGTGAAGCAGGCGGCCGACAAGTCCTTCAACTGCATCACCATCGACGGCGACACCTCCACCAACGATTCCTTCATGCTGATCGCCACCGGCGCCTCGGCGCTGGAAGTCAATGACATCGATTCGCCGGAATACGCCGCCCTGGCCGATGCCGTCATCGGCCTCTCGCAGGAACTCGCGCAGATGATCATCCGGGACGGCGAGGGCGCGACCAAGTTCATGACCATCACCGTCGAGGAAGGTCGCAACGCCGACGAGTGCCGCCAGATCGCCTATGCCATCGGCCATTCGCCCCTGGTCAAGACCGCCTTCTACGCCTCCGACCCCAACCTCGGCCGCATCCTTGCCGCCATCGGCTACGCCGGCGTGGACGACCTCGACGTCAGCAAACTCAACCTCTATCTCGACGACGTCTGGGTGGCGAAGAACGGCGGCCGCAATCCCGACTACAAGGAAGAGGACGGCCAGCGAGTGATGAAGCAGAGCGAAATCACCATCCGCGTCAGGCTCGCGCGCGGCGATGCCGCCGCCACCATCTGGACCTGCGACCTGTCGCATGAGTACGTCAGCATCAACGCCGATTACCGTTCGTAAAACCACCGTTCGCAAAGCCAAGCCGCACCATGACCCAGCTTGACCAATTCCTCACGCGCGCCGAGGCGCTGCTCAACCGCCTCGACCGGCTGCTTCCGCCCGGCGGCGAGATTCCCGACTTCGGCGCCAGCCATGCCTTCCGCTGGCGCAAGCACCGCGGCAACCTGCAGGCCGGCGGCACGCTGCAGGCGGTGCGCCACGTGGCGAAGATTTCCCTTTCCGACCTGCACAACATCGCTCGCCAGAAAGAACAGATCGAGCAGAACACCCGCCAGTTCGTCGATGGCCGTCCCGCGAACAACGTGCTGCTGACCGGCGCGCGCGGCACCGGCAAGTCCTCGCTCATCAAGGCCTGCCTGAACGAATTCGCGGACCGGGGCCTGCGCCTGATCGAGGTGGACAAGGATGACCTCGGCGACCTGCCCGACATCGTCGACCTCGTCGCCGGCCGCCCGGAACGCTTCGTGATCTTCTGCGACGACCTGTCCTTCGAGGAAGGCGAGAGCGGCTACAAGGCGCTCAAGGTCGCGCTCGACGGCAGCGTCTCGGCCCAGTCGGACAACGTACTCATCTATGCCACGTCCAACCGCCGCCACCTGATGCCGGAGCGCATGTCGGACAACGCCACCTACGTGCACACCGAGGACGGCGACCTGCATCCCGGCGAGACCGTGGAAGAAAAGATTTCCCTGTCCGAACGCTTCGGCCTCTGGGTATCGTTCTATCCTTTCAAGCAGGACGACTACCTCGACATCGTGGCCCACTGGCTGCGTCATTTCGGCTGCGGCGATTCCCATATCGAAGAGGCCCGCGGCGATGCCCTGCGCTGGGCGCTGCAGCGCGGCTCCCGCTCCGGCCGGGTGGCCTGGCAATTCGCGCGCGACTACGCCGGCAAGGTCGGCAACCGGTGAGCGAATCGGCCAAGCCGGTCGACGTCGCGGTCGGCATCCTCATGAAGTCCAATGGCGACGTGCTGCTCGGCCAGCGGCCGGACGGCAAGCCCTATGCCGGCTATTGGGAATTCCCAGGCGGCAAGGTCGAGCCCGGCGAATCCATCCTGGATGCGCTCAAGCGCGAATTCCTCGAAGAACTCGGGATCGTCGTGCTGGGCGCCGAACCGTGGTGCTGCGTCGAGCATGTCTATCCGCACGCCCACGTCAGGCTCTACTTCTACATCAGCCGTGCCTGGGAGGGCGAACCGCAATCCCTGGAAGGCCAGGCCTTCGCCTGGCAGGGCAGTCTCGGCGTGGGGCCGCTGCTGCCGGCGACCATCCCCCTCATCGAATGGCTCGACAGGCTGCGCTACGCCGATTGACGGCAGTCGTTTGTATTGATTTCATTACGGCGTATTGAAATCAATACAAATCGCAAACCTTTGATTACGCTGGAAAAACGCCAAAATATCAGATCTTTCTGTTCTTTCGTATCGTTTTCAATACAGTCGTCGTAAGGGCAGGCCTACGCTAAGTCCCTGATTTTTCTGAAGATCGCCGGGTGGCACGCGAGTTGCTGAACTCGCCATGTCGCCGCCGGGCAAGCTGTTCCCATCGGCATCAGCAAACCTTACAGAAAAAGAGGACCACCGTGAAAATCATCGTCCTGGGAAGCGGCGTCATCGGTACTGCATCCGCGTATTACCTGGCGCAGGCCGGACACGAAGTGACCGTGATCGACCGCCAGCCCGCCGCCGCTATGGAAACCAGCTTCGCCAACGCCGGCGAAGTGTCTCCCGGCTACTCCGCTCCCTGGGCGGCGCCAGGCATCCCGCTCAAGGCCCTGAAATGGCTGATGATGCGCCACAGTCCGCTCGTCATCCGCCCGAGCGCCGATCCCGCGATGTGGCGCTGGGTCTTCCAGATGCTGATGAACTGCACCTCCGCACGCTACGAAACCAACAAAGGACGCATGGTCCGCCTCGCCGAATACAGCCGCGATTGCCTCGCCGCGCTGCGCGACGACACCGGCATCCGCTACGACGAACGTACCCAGGGCACCCTGCAGCTGTTCCGCACCCAGCAGCAGCTCGACGCCGCCGCCGCCGACATCGCGGTGCTCCAGCAGTACGGCGTGCCCTACGAGGTGCTCGATCCGCAGGGCTGCATCGGCGTGGAACCCGCACTGGCCGCGGTCCGCAGCAAGTTCGTCGGCGCCCTGCGCCTGCCCGGCGACGAAACCGGCGACTGCTTCAAGTTCACCCAGCGGCTCGCGGCGCTGGCCGAGCAGGCCGGCGTGCACTTCCGCTACGGCGTGCCGATCCAGCGCCTGCTGGCCGACGGCAAGCGCATCACCGGCGTGCAGACCGCCGAGGGCGAGCTCCGGGCGGACGGCTACGTGCTGGCGCTGGGCAGCTATTCGCCGCTGATGCTGCGCGATCTCGGCATCCGCATCCCGGTCTATCCGATCAAGGGCTACTCCATCACGGTTCCCATCGAGGATGCCCGCTTCGCGCCCGAATCCACCATCATGGATGAAACCTACAAGGTGGCCATCACCCGCCTCGGCGACCGCATCCGGGTCGGCGGCACGGCGGAAATCGCCGGCTACGACCTCGCGCTGCATCGTTCCCGGCGCGAAACCCTGGAACACTCCGTGGTCGACCTCTTCCCGCGCGGCGGCGACGTCGGCAAGGCGGAATTCTGGTGCGGCCTGCGACCGATGACGCCGGACGGGACCCCGGTCGTCGGCCCCACGCCCTACCGCAACCTGTTCCTCAACACCGGCCACGGCACGCTCGGCTGGACCATGGCCTGCGGCTCCGGCCGCCTGCTGGCCGACCTCGTGACGGGAAAGCGTCCCGAGATCGACACCGAAGGCTTGTTCATGGACCGCTACGGCCGCGCCAATCCGCCGATCTTCCAGCCCCGCGAAGTGCGTGCATGAACGGCGCCGCCATGGCGGAGGCGCCGGCGCGGGACAGTATCGCGGAATTCCTGTTCGGCGACCCGGTCCTGCACCGGCGCTTTGCCATGGCCATCGACATCCTGGCCAGACTGATGTCACTGTCGCCGCCCGGCGCGACCGCCGGCGAGCTTGCCGCCGCTCTCGGCCAGCCGACGCGCGCCGTGCAGGCTTTGCTCGGCGGACTCGCCCGCGCCGGCCTCGTGGCCAGGAGCCCGCAGTGCGCCGACCGTTGGCTCTGTCCCGGCACGATCGGGGTGGCGACGCTGGCCGACGTGTTCCGCTGCGTGGCGGAATCTCCGCCGCCCCGCCAGCGCCGCGCCGCCTCCAAGCCTGACGTTCCCAAGCCTGACGCCGGCAGGCCGCCACCCGACCGGGCCGATGCCCGGCACGGCGTGGACATCCTGCTAATGCAGGCCACCATGGCCGTGAACCAGGTCGTGCTGCAGCACTTGCAAGCCTTCGATCTCGGACGATTGCGCGCGGTCGGCGGCTCGTCGGCGCGGCAAACCTTCCAGGCCCGCAGCCTGCATTCCCGCGCGCACCGGTAAGCCTGCGCGCGGCGCTTGTCCGCGCCCGCGCCGCGCGGTAAAGTCGGCGGACTCCCGCCCATTCTCGCCCCATTCCCATGCGGATCGATGTCCAGTTCGCCGACCGAGTCGGCATCGCCCACGAAATCCTCGCCGTCCTGGCGCGCCGCCACTTCAACGTGATCAATGTGGAGGTCGACTCGTCGGACGTCTTCATCGACGTGCCCGATCTCGACGCCGCCCTGCTGCCCGCCTTGCGCGAGGACTTTCTGCAGGTCGCCGGCGTCAAGGACGTGGTGCCGGTCGACGTCCTGCCCGGCGCGCGCCGCCGCCTCCACCTCGACACCCTGATGACCGTGATGGCCGACCCCGTCATGGCGGTGGACGCCGGCGGCACCATCGTGGTCGCCAATTCCGCCGCCGCCGCGGTCGCCCACTTGCGGGAGCAGGAACTCAACGGCATGTCGCTGGCCGCGCTGTTCGGCGAAGAGAGCCTGCAGCGCGAACTGCTCGAGCACGGCTTCCGCGTGCCGGCGCGCGAAGTCCGCCTGCACGGCCAGCCCTTCCTGCTGGACGTGACGCCCGTGTCCGAACCCGTCGAATCCAGCCTCGGCCATACCGTCGGCGGCGTCATCACGTTGCACGCGCCGCGCCGCCTCGGCGGCCAGATCCACGCCCTGCAGAACGTCGGCGGGCTCGACCTGCTCATCGGCGATTCCGAACCGATGCGCGCCCTCAAGGCACGCGCCGCCCGGGTCGCGACGGTGGATGCGCCGCTGCTCATCGTCGGCGAGACCGGCACCGGCAAGGAACTCGTGGCGCAAGCCTGCCACGCCGCCAGCCCGCGCGGCAACTCGCCTTTCCTTGCCCTCAACTGCGCCGCGCTTCCCGAGAGCCTCGCCGAAAGCGAACTCTTCGGCTACATGTCCGGCGCGTTCACCGGCGCGCAGCGCGGCGGCAAGCCGGGACTCATCGAAATGGCGGAAGGCGGCACCGTCTTCCTCGACGAAATCGGCGAGATGTCGCTCTACCTGCAAGCCAAGCTGCTGCGCTTCCTCAACGACGGCAAGTTCCGCCGCATCGGCAGCGACCGCGAGGTCAAGGTCAACGTGCGCATCATCAGCGCCACCCATCGCAATCTCGGCAAGATGGTCAGCGAAGGCAGCTTCCGCGAAGACCTGTTCTATCGCCTCAACGTCCTTCACCTCGACGTACCGGCCCTGCGCGAACGCCCCGACGACATCCTGCCCCTGGCGCGCCATTTCATCGAGCGCGCCTGCACCCAGGCGCAGAAGCCGGTGTGCCGCCTCAGCGCCGACGCCTGCGCGGCGCTGGTCAGCCATCACTGGCCGGGCAACGTGCGGCAACTGCAGAACGTGATCTTCCGCGCGACCACGATGACCGACAAGCGGGTGCTGGACGCGGCAGATCTCGACCTGGCCGAGGACCGGCGGCTCGGCCTCGCCGGCGACAGCGTCGGCGAGGCGCATGACCTCGACGGCGCGGTGGCGGCGTTCGAAAAGGCGCTGCTGGAGCGCTTGTACGCGAGTTATCCGTCGAGCCGGAAGCTGGCGGCAAGGCTGGGGGCGTCGCATTCGAAGATTGCGGGGAAGCTGAAACGGTATGGGATTTCGGGGGGGAAGTAGGGGAGGGGACATGATGGCGGCAGTCACGAATGCCAATTCCGGTCCCTCACACTTCCTCCACCCCAATCTCCCGCAACGCCTGAGCAACCGCCTCCCTGTTCCGTCCAAGCTCCTCCGCAAGCTCTACTTGCGAACCGGCGCCGTCCCGCCCAGCCATCATGTCGTCTTCCAGCGCGGCCGCAGCCTGCGCCAGCGCGAGCGCGCCAACGTTCGCCGCCATCCCCCGCACGCTATGCGCCACATACCAGATCATTTCCGTGTCCCGTTTCGCCGCCGCTGCCTGCAATTTCGTCGTTGCGTCTTCCAGTCCGGGAAGCAGCATTTCCAGCACGCGGTGGTAAAGCGCGACGTCGCCGGCCAGCCGTTCCAGCGCGCCGGCGGTGTCGAAGCCTAGCACCGCAACGGGAAGCAGTCCGGTCGCCTCCGTGGGCGGCGCGATGCCATTCCCGTCCGCCGCCGGAACGAGCCACCGCGCCAGCGTCGCGTAGAAATCCTGCGGATGAATCGGCTTGGCGATGTGGTCCTGCATGCCGCTGCGCAGGCATGCTTCCTTTTCCTCCGCCGTCGCATGGGCGGTCATGGCGAGGATGGGTAAGGCGTCGAAGCGGGAATCGGCCCGGAGCAGGCGCGCCGCGTCGTGCCCGCCCATCTCCGGCATCTGGATGTCCATCAGGACCAGGTCGACCTCCCCGGGACCATGCGCGCGCAGCCAGGCGAGGGCAAGGGCGCCATTGCCGGCGACGTCCACGCGCAGGCCAGCCGCCTGCAGCATCTCGCGGGCGATCTGCTGGTTGACCTCGTTGTCTTCCACCAGCAGCACGCGCCGGCCACCCAGACGAGGCACGATGACGCTGGCGGGCGGGGCGGCCAGCGGGCGTCCCTGGGACAACGCGTCGACGAAGGCGTCGTGCAGCGTGGATTGATCGACCGGCTTGTACAGCACGCCGGCGATGTGGGCATCGGCTTGCTGCATGACGTCGTCGCGGCCGAAGGCGGTGACGATGATGACCTTCGGCGGCGCGGCCAGCTTGGACTCGGCGATCGCCGACGCGAGCTCGAGGCCGTTCATCCCCGGCATGCCGAAGTCGGCCAGCACCAGCTCGTAGGGCAATGCCGCGTCGGCATCGATCACCGCGGCCAGGGCTTCGTCGGCGCTGGCGACGACGTCGGCGCGCAGGCCGAGATCGTGGACGAGCTGGGCAAGAAGTTCACGCGCGGCCGGCTGGTCGTCGACCACCAGCACGCGGCAGGCCTTCAGCCGTTCCGGCAAGGCGTGCGCCGGCATGCCGGCGCCGCTGCCCCGTCCGAGGCGCAGCACGAAGCCGAAGACCGATCCCGCACCCGGCGCGCTTTCCACGCGGATCGTGCCGCCCATCATTTCCACCAGCCGCTTGCTGATGGCGAGGCCGAGGCCCGTGCCGCCATACTTGCGGGTCGTGGAATCGTCGGCCTGGGTGAAGGCGTCGAACAGGCGCGCCTGCTGGTCCGGGCTCATGCCGATGCCGGTGTCGCGCACCGCGAAGCGCAGCGCCACCGCGTCGCCATCCCGCTCCGCCAAGCGGCAGGTCAGCTCGACCTCACCCTGCTCCGTGAACTTGATGGCATTGCTCATCAGGTTGATCAGCACCTGCCCCAGGCGCAGCGGATCGCCGCGCAGCTGCACGGGAACGTCGTCATCGATGGCAAAGTGATAGCGCAGCCCTTTTTCCCTGGCCTTGTAACCGGTGACCGCATTCACGTTGGACAGCACGTCGTGCAGGGAAAACTCGGTGGTTTCGACATTCAGCTTGCCGGCCTCGATCTTGGAAAAGTCGAGGATGTCATTGATGATGCCGAGCAGCGAGATCGCGGCGCGATGGATCTTTTCGACGTAGTCGCGCTGCTTGCTGTCGAGCCCGGTGCGCAGCGCGAGGTATGCCATGCCGATCACCGCGTTCATCGGCGTGCGGATCTCGTGGCTCATGTTGGCGAGGAAGGCGGACTTCAGGCGCGACGCGTCCTCGGCGATTTCCTTGGCGGACTGCAAGGCCTTCTCGTGGTCGCGCAGCTCGGCATTCGCGCGCGACAGCTCGGCGGTGCGTTCATGCACGCGCCGCTCGAGTTCGCGCTCCGAGCGCTTGAGGTTGTCCACCAGCTGCTGCTGCGCCGCTTCCTTCTCGCGGCGGACGTGATGGAAGCGGTCCGCCAGGGCCAGGGAGAACAGCAGCATTTCCATCGCCGAGCCGAACTGCAGGCCATTGACGGTGATGAAGTTGGTCGGGACCAGGCCGAAGCTGCGTAGCGCGGTGAGCACGCCGGTCAGCACGAGGAAGCTGAAGGCGAGCAGGAAGAAGCGGGCGCTGTGCTGGCCGCGCCGCAGGCATGCCACGCCGATCACCGAGACCAGCAGCATGTTGAGCGCGTCGATCGCGATCGCGACATGGATCATCGCGCCGAAGGCCAGCCACAAGCCGATCACCTGCAGCACGTTCAGGCCGATGAAGCCGAGCAGTACCCGGTCGAGCAAGGGGACGAGCCGCGGCGTCTCCAGCAGCCGGCGCTGGAACAGCAGGAGCATGATGCCGTTGAGGGCAAAGCTCACCATGCCGGAGATGTTGGCCCAGCGCGGCGAGTCGGGCCAGAGGTACTGGAAGGCGATGCCGCTGAAGGTCAGCAGGCTCAGGCCGCTGGTCAGGGTAAACAGCACGTAGTAAAAGTACGAGCGGTCGCGCAGCGAGAGAAACAGCAGCAGGTTGTACAGGCTCAGGGCCAGCACCATGCCGAAGTAGAGCATCTGGCCGATGTAGGCCTTCTGGCTTTCGTGGAAGAAGGTGTCGGGTTCCCAGAGCGTGGCCGGCACGTCCACGGAGCTTTCGGACTGCACCTTCAGGTAGACCGTCCGCTCCTCCCCGGCTTCGAGCTGGACCGGGAACACGAAATTCCGGTGCTGGATGGGCCGTTCGGCGAAGGGGCGGGAATCGCCCGCGCTCAGCTTTTCGTAGCCATCCTCGGTCGGGTTGTAGAACTCCACCACGTCGAGCTGGGGATAGGACACCTCCAGCCAGCGCTGGAGATTGCTCTTGCCGGTGTTGCGCAGGGTGAGGCGCAGCCAGACCGGATTGGACTGCATGCCGAAATTGACGGAATCCGGATGGCGCGCATCGGGTCCGGCGGCCGGGTGGAAGCGCGCGCTGGCGTCGGGCTGCGTCAGGCGCGCGATGTCCCAGGAAGCAGGAACGTTTTCCAGCACGTCCCAGTAAGGCGTCAGGTTGACCGGCTGGCGGTCGTCCGGACGGATCTCCAGCGTGCCCGCATGCGCGGAAATCCAGGCGGGCAGGCAGAGCGCGAAGACGAACAGCAGCAGGAAGGGCGGCAGTCGAAGACGCGTCGGGCGCGGTGGTCGGTGATGGGCAGGCATTGTGTCGGGCGGGCGCTCGGGCACCGCGGGAAGGGACGGACAATGCTAGCAGATCGCCGCTGCAATAGAGGCAAACGTTGCCGCCGCGCCACCAGGGACGGCCCCGCGCGGCGCGGCGGCATCCGGCGGTTCAGCGATATACCTGCTGGCCGTTGTGCCGCTTCCAGGCGTCCTCGAAATGCGCGGCGTCTTCCTGCGAGCGTGCCTTGATGCCCATCAGGATACCGCCTTCCTTCAAGCCATTCTCGTAGCGCTTGACCCGTTCCTCCAGGATGCCGTAGCCGATCAGCGCCCCGAGCAGGCCGCCGGTGGCCGCGCCTGCGCCTGCCCCCGCTGCAGCTGCTGCGAGCGGGCCGGCGATCACCAGTCCCAGGCCGGGCAAGGCGATGCTGCTGCCGGCCGCCGCGATCGCCGCCAGCGCCGCCCCGAGCGTGCCGCCGAGGGCACCGCCGATGCCGGCGCCTTCCGCCGCCTTGGTGCCCAGTTCCGTCCTGCTTTCGGAGTCGTCGGGAAAATGCCGCTGGCGGGTCTCGTCGGACATCACCAGATTCAGGTCGTTGGTGTCGTAGCCGCGATCCGACACGGACTGGTAGGCGCGTTCGGCGCTTTCCCTGTCGTAGAACAATCCGGTCACGATGCCGGTGCGCTGGTACTCTTGCATGGGGTCCATGGCACTCTCCTTGGTTGCGGGGGAAGGGCGAAGTCATCGGGGCAACCGCAGCAACGATTGCCATGATGGCAAGCCCTGGTCATGTACAGAGGAGCTGGCGGATTCCAAAGTTCCTGCGGCGGGAAAGTTGCATAAAAGAAATGGCGTGCTATGCTGGCTTCATGGGGCCGTCGCGTCCCAACCCTCGTTTGGCAAAGCCTTCTTGCCGGAGATGCATGCACCATGAGCAGCAGTCTCAAATTCAACAGCGCCCACCGGCTTCCGCTCGGCATGGAATTCTGCCTGACGCGGCAAGCCGTGCTCGACCGGAACCACGCGCTGGCCGGACATCACCTGAGCTTCCATGCAGACCGGTCGGCGCACTCCCCGGGAGCGATCCTGTTGGCGGCGCTGGACCCCACCCTGGTCCGCATGCTCTCTGCCGGAACGACCTATCTCGACGTCGACGCAGAGACGGTGCTGGCGGCGATCCCATCCTCGATTCCGCGGGACCACGTGATCTACAACCTCCTGCCCGGGACCATCCCGACGCCGGAACTGATGACGCGCATGCAGGACCTTGCCTTGCAAGGCATGCGCTTCGCGGTCGACATCAGGCGCGACGGACCGGAGCTGCATGCCCTGCTGCCCCATGTCCATGCCGTCAGGCTGGACGTTGCCTGCATGGAGCCGGCGGAAGCGGGCAGGCTCTGCCAGCTCGCCAGGCGCCAGGGCAGGCAGGCGGTCGCGCGCAGCGTGGATACCATGGCGCTGTTCGAGCAATGCCTTGCGCTCGGGTTCGACGCCTTGCAGGGCAGCTATTTCGCTGAGCCGCACTTCCCGAAGGGCAAGACCCTGCAGCCGACGCAGCTCGCCATCGCCAGCCTGATGTCGCTGATCGCTTCCGATGCCGACGACGCCGACATCGAGCATGCCATCAAGTCGGACATTGCCTTGAGCCTGAACCTTCTGCGGCTGGTGAACACCGCGGCGGTGAGCTCCCACCGCATCGGCTCGCTGCGGCAGGCGCTCATGATCCTCGGGCGCTCCCAGCTGCAGCGATGGCTGCAGATCCTGCTTTACAGCGAAGCCGGCCAGCTCGGGCCGGTGGTCGTGCCGCTGCTGGCCATGGCGGCCGCGCGCGGGAGGCTGATGGAATTGCTGGCGCAGACCGCCTGTCCCGGCAACCGCAGCGTGGCCGACACCGCGTTCACCGTCGGCATCATGTCGCTCATGGAAACCCTGTTCAGCCTGCCGATGAACGAAATCGTGGCGCAGCTGCCGGTACTGGAGGAAGTCAGCGAAGCCCTGCTCGAGCGCGCCGGCATGTTCGGCCGCATGCTGCGCCTGGTGGAAGCGCTGGAGCGGCAGGAAGGGAAGGATGGAATGTCGGGCATCGCTCCGCTGCTCAAGGAATTCCGTGTCGCCCACAGCGACCTGTACGCGCTCCAGCTCGCGGCCTTCGAGTGGAGCGACCGCATCTGCAATGTCGCCGCCTGAGTTCCCGCGGCTGAACTTGGCGCGCGCCCGCGCGTCATACGGGAAACGAGCAGGAGTTTCCCATGCAGAAAAAAGATGCCATGGAGCCGCAGCCGGGCAGTCTCGAAGATCTCAACGTGACGCGTCCGGATATGCCGCCTACGCCGAAAGGAAAGCCCGGCGATGCCGGCAACGATTTGCCGCATGACCAGGACCCCGAGCGTCCCGGCCTCGAAAACCGCAACATCACCAGGCCCTCGCCGCCGGACTGATCCGCGCTGCCGTCAAGGGCGTCATTTCCTCGAGAGGAAGGCGTTGCCCTCGATGGTGAAGCGCAAGGGGGCATCGGCCCATTCCTTCGCGTAGGCCACGCCGATGCGCGGGCGGGCGGCGATGGTGAAGCCGCCGTCCCCCGTCCCCGTCTCTTCTACCCACAGCGAGCGCCCGCTCGCGGCGCACATGTCGGCCCCGTCCAGCCGGCGGTCGATGCCCATGGCCCGGCAGAGCAGCCCCGGCCCCCTGGTGTTTCCCTCCACGCCGGCCACGGGTTCCAGCGCCCGCAGCAGGACCGCGCAGCCGCGGCCCTCGGGTTCCGTCACCACGTTCATGCAGTGATGCATGCCATAGATCAGGTACACGTAGGCATGCCCGGGCGGTCCGTACATGACGCGGGTGCGCGGCGTGATGCCCTTCGACGAATGCGAGGCGAGGTCATGCGCGCCGACGTAGGCTTCGGTTTCGACGATGCGGCCCCGGCGCTCTATGCCGCCATCGAGGTGCACGAGCTCCATGCCCAGCAGCGCGCGCGCCACCTCCTCGGTGTCGCGGGCATAGAAGTCGCGGGGCAGGATGGCGAGGCGCTTTGCCATGATCCGTCACCAGGTATCGATGAAGGGCCGCTTCTTGCCTTCGCGATTCGCGGGCGATGGCGGCATCGACTTCAATCCGCGCATGATCCAGTGGCGCGTCTGCTCCGGGTCGATGACGTCGTCGATCTCCAGGAAGGAAGCCATGTTGATCGCCTTGCCGTGGGCATAGGACTGGGCCACCATCTGCTCGAAGGACTTCTGGCGTTCGGCCGGGTCGGCGATCGCCTCGAGTTCCTTGCGGTAACCGAGGCGCACCGCGCCCTCCAGGCCCATCGCGCCGAATTCCCCGCTCGGCCACGACACGGTGAACACCGGCGCATGGAAGCTGCCGCCGGCCATCGCCTGCGCGCCCAGGCCGTAGCCCTTGCGCAGCACCACCGTGAAGAAGGGCACTTCGATGCTGCCGGCGGTGACGAACATGCGCGACACATGCCTGACCATCGCCGTCCTTTCCGCGTCGGGTCCGACCATGAAGCCGGGCGTATCGCACAACGACACGATGGGCAGGTCGAAGGCATCGCAGAGCTGCAGGAAGCGCGCCGCCTTGTCCGCCGCCGGCGCGTCGATCGCGCCGCCGAGGTGCATGGGATTGTTGGCAATCAAACCCATCGGGCGGCCTTCGATGCGCACCAGCGCGGTCACGATGCCGGTGCCGAAATCGCGCCGCAGCTCCAGCACCGAACCGGTGTCCGCGAGCTGCGCGATGACCGTGCGGATGTCGTAGGACCGCAAGCGGTTCTCCGGCACCAGCTGACGCAGCAGCCGCTGGTCGGCGCATTCCCAGGCAGGCAGCGGGCCCTGGAAGTAGGAGAGATATTTCTTCGCCGCCGCCACGGCCTCGGCTTCATCCTTGACCACGATGTCGATCACGCCATTGGGCGCCTGCATCGCCACCGGCCCGACCTCTTCCGGCGCGAACACGCCCAGCCCGCCGCCTTCGATCATCGCCGGGCCGCCCATGCCTATCGTGGCGTTCTCGGTGGCGATGATCACGTCCGAACAGCCAAGCAGGGCAGCGTTGCCGGCGAAGCAGCGGCCGGACACGATGCCGACGCGCGGCACCAGACCCGACAGCCGGGCGTATGCCAGGAAGGACATCACGTCCAGCCCGGCCACCAGCAGCGCATCCGTGTCGCCCGGCCGGCCGCCGCCGCCTTCGGCGAACAGCACGATCGGCAGGCGCCAGGCCTCGGCGAGCTGGAACATGCGGTCGGTCTTGCGGTGGTTCATCATGCCTTGCGTGCCGGCGAAGACGGTGTAGTCGTAGGCCAGCACCATGCAGCGCGCCTTGTCCTCGCCATGCAGCTTGCTGTTCACCGCGCCGATGCCGGCGACGAGCCCGTCGGCGGGGCTGCTGCGGATGAGTTCGTCCATCGGCCGCCGCCGCCTCTGCGCCGCCACCGCCAGCGCGCCGTATTCGATGAAGCTGCCGTCGTCGCAGAGATCGTCGACATTTTCGCGCGCGGTGCGCTGTCCTGTCTTGCGGCGCTTCGCCACCGCGTCGGGACGCGCCGCGTCCAGCCCGATCCCGTGGCGCATGCGGACTTCCGCGAGGTCGGGGCGGATGTGGTCGGGGTCGGCAACCTCATGTTCATGGGCATGGGCGGCGTCGATGTCGGCCGGTTCGATGAACAGCAGCGCCTGGTCCTGCTGCACCACCTCGCCGGGCGCGCACGCCACGAGCCGCACGATACCGCCGGCGCCGGCCTTGACCACGTGCTGCATCTTCATCGCCTCGAGGATCGCGACCGTCTGTCCGGCATGCACCTCGTCGCCCAGGCCCACTTCGAGGGACACTACCGATCCCTGCATCGGCGCGCCCACCGGCTCGCTTCCCGCCGGTCCCTGCACCGTGGCGCGCGAGGACGCCGCCGCGGAAGGCGCGGCTTCCACGTAGAGCTTGCGATGCGCGCCGCCGAGCGGTTCGAGCAGCGCGTCGATGTGTTCTTCCACGTAGCGCGTGTGCACCCGGTTCGCCACCACGTTCGGCTGGCGCACGAGGTTCTGCAGGAAGGCGAGGTTGTTCTCCACGCCGTCGATGCGAAATTCGCAGAGCGCGCGGTAGGCCCGCGTCAGCACGTCGGGGTAATGCTGCGACGGCGTGGACACGATCAGCTTGGCAAGCAGGGAATCGAAATGCGGATTGGTCGCATAGCCGGCATAGCCATACGCATCCACCCGGATGCCCGGCCCGCTCGGCGGCTCGAAGGCGGCGATCATGCCCCCGGCCGGCAGCGCGCTGCCGTCAGGCTGCATGGTTTCCATGTTGATGCGCAATTGGATCGCGTAGCCGCGCGGCGCCGGAATCTCGCGTTGCGTCAGCCCGAGGTCGATCAGCGACATGCCGCCGGCGATCTCCAGCTGCGCCTTCACCAGGTCCAGGCCGGTTATCTCCTCGGTGACCGTGTGCTCCACCTGCAGGCGCGGATTCGCTTCGATGAACATGAAGGCCTGCGACTCGTCGCGGGCATCGCTGTCCACCAGAAATTCCATCGTTCCCAGGCCGCGATACCCGACCGCCTTTGCCAGCGTCACCGACCCGTCCAGGATGCGGTCGCGCAAGCCATGCGGCAAGGTCGGGCTCGGCGCGACCTCCACCACCTTCTGGTTGCGGCGCTGCAGGGTGCATTCCCGTTCCCAGGCATGGCTGACGCTATCGCCGTCGCCGATGACCTGCACCTCGACATGCCTTGCCTGCGACACCAGGCGCTCGCCATAGACCATGCCGTTGCCGAACGCGGCCATCGCCTCGGCGCTGCAGCGCGCATAGGCCTCGTCGATTTCCCCGGCGTTCCGAATCACCTGCATGCCTCGTCCGCCGCCCCCCGCGATGGCCTTGATCATCATGCCCGTGCCGGCCGGCAGCGCGGCGAAGAAGGCGTGCAATTCCTCGCGCGTCGCCGGGCCGGTGCCTTCGATCACCGGGATGCCTTGCTCCCGCGCGAGGCGGATTGCCGCGCTCTTGTCGCCGAACAGCTCCAGCGTTTCCGGCGAAGGGCCTACGAATACCAGGCCGGCTTCCTCGCAGCGCCTCGCGAACTCGGCGTTTTCGCTCAGGAAACCATAGCCGGGGTGGACGGCGTCGCAACCGGTTGCCTTGGCGGCATCGATCACCTGGCCGATGTTCAGGTACGCGGCCGCGCCGCGGCCATGCAAGGCGTAGGTCTCGTCGGTCTTGCGTGTGTGCAGGGAGAGGGCGTCGTCTTCGGAATGGATGGAGACGGTGCGGATGTCGAGTTCGGCTGCGGCGCGGGCGACGCGGATGGCGATTTCGCCGCGGTTGGCGATGAGGAGGGAAGTAATTGGCATGCGGGCGGAGGGTTGTGGTGGTGGTAGTAGGATACCGGTTTATGGCGGGGCTGGCGGATGACTCTGTCGTCCGCCTCACCCTCTGTCATTCCCGGCAAGCCCCCTAGGCGGGCCCTACGAAACGAACCAAAGAAAAGCGACCTCTGCCGCCCTGCCTTTCGGCGACGTCAGAATGGACATCGCAGGCTCGCCTTCGGCATCGTGTGACGGCGAATGCGACGCTACGACTGCGACCACCGCTAAGACCACCACAATCGCGCCCTGACTACCGAGCTCCCTCCCTTTTAAATGCACCCTCCGTCGCCCCCTCCCTTTCAAGGGGAGGGTTGGGGTGGGGATGGGTTTCCGGTGCGAGCAAAGGACAGCGTTGGCATGACCAGCCAAATAAATGCTGTTCTCTACATGCGGCCGAAACCCATCCCCACCCTAGCCCTCCCCTTGAAAGGGAGGGGACAGGGCGGATGGTGCTTGAAAGGCAGTAGGTATTGGCACGATAGCGGATTCCTGCTCCCCGTCGTCGGGACAGCCTCGAGCCATGCCGATGCGGCAGGAGGTCGAATCACCATCTGCCTTTAAAGCAATTACTACCGTGGAGAACGGCATCCCCTCAACCCATCGAACAAGGCCACCCGAAGTGACTCCCAAATGGGTGTTGAAGCAGCTTTCTTTGGGTCCTTTCTTTGTCTGCTGACAAAGAAAGGACCTGGGCCGCCGGGACCAGCCCCGGCAACTCCCCACGGAGTGGGACCCGCAACCGCTTCACCGGAGAGAAAACGAAAACCGGATCCTAGCCTGCGCGGAAACGACGGAGCGTGGCACGAACGACACCCCCTACGCCAACCCCTCCGCATAAGCCTCCAGATGCTGGTCCGTCCCCCCGAACTGCATCTCGATCGCCATCGCCCGCTTGAAGTAATGCGACACATCAAGCTCATCCGTCACCCCCATGCCGCCGTGCAGCTGCACCGCCTGCTGCCCGACGAACTTGCAGGCCTGCCCCACGACCACCTTCGCCGCGGACAGCGCGCGCGACCGTGCCTGCGCATCCTCATCGTTGCATCGCACGGCCGCGAGATAACTCATCGACCGCGCCTGCTCGATATGCAGCACCATGTCCGCCATGCGATGCTGCAAGGCCTGGAACTTGCCGATCGGCTGGCCGAACTGCTTGCGGTTGCGCGCGTATTCCACGGTGGCCGCGAGCAGCTTGTCGAGCACGCCGACCGCTTCGGCGCAGACCGCCGCGAGGCCCGCATCCAGGACTTGTTCCAGCGCGGCGTCGGCGCCGGGCGTGCCGAGGATGGCGCTGGCCGGCACATAGACCTGCTGGAGGTTCACTTCGCCTGCATTGACGCCGTCGACCGTCTTGAAGGGAACGATGCGCATGCCGGTGGCTTCCTTCGGCACCAGGAACACGGCGAGAGGATCGCCGTCGATGGCGAGGCGGGCCGTCACCAGCAAGCCGTCGGCGGAAGGCGCGTGCGCCACCACGCTCTTGCGGCCGGTGATGACGTAGCCGTTGCCGACGGGCCAGGCACGGGTTTCCACGTTCAGCCGATCCCAGCGGGTGGCGGGTTCGTCATGCGCCAGCACGGCAATCGTTTCGCCGCCGGCCAGCGCGGGCAGCAGTTCGGCGCGCTGCGCATCGTTGCCGAGCAGGGCGATGGCCTTGGTGGCCAGCACCGCGCTGGCCAGGTAAGGCTCGAGCAGCAAGCCTTCGCCGACGGCATTCATCGCCAGCATGGTATCGATCGGCGAGCCGCCCAGGCCGCCGTCGGCCTCGGGCACGTTGAGCGCCAGCAAGCCGATGTCTGCCAGTCCTTGCCAGACTTCACGGCTGTAGCCGTCGGCCGATTCCTTGATGCGGCGGCGCGTCTCGAAGCCGTAATCCTTGCCCACGAAGCGGCGGGCGGTGTCGAGCAGCATCTGCTGTTCTTCGGTAAAGCTAAAGTCCATGGCGTCCTCTCTTACAGGCCGAGAATCATCTGCGAGATGATGTTCTTCTGGATTTCGTTGGAGCCGCCGTAAATCGACAGCTTGCGCATGTTGAGGTAATGGGCGGCCAGCGGCACGGCGTAGAACGGTCCGACCGGGTCGCCCTGGTAGCCGGCGGCCATGGCTTCGCGGCGCAGCTGCAGACCGTAGGGACCGGCGACCTGCACCAGCAGTTCGGTGATCGCCTGCTGGATCTCGGTGCCCTTGATCTTGAGGATGGAAGCCTCGGGGCCGGGCGCGCGGCGTTCCGCCTCGGCGGAGAGCACGCGCAGGTTGGTGATTTCCAGTGCCGTCAGGTCGATCTCTACCTGCGCGATGCGCGAGGCGAACATCGGATCCTTGATCAGCGGCTTGCCGCGCTTGGTCTCGAGCGCGGCGAGGCGCTTGAGGCGGGCGAGCTCGCGCTTGGCGATGCCGATGCCGGCGATGTTGGTGCGCTCGTGGCCGAGCAGGAACTTGGCGTAGGTCCAGCCGGCGTTCTCTTCGCCGACCAGGTTCTCCACCGGCACCTTGACGTTCTCGAACCAGACCTCGTTGACCTCGTGCGCGCCGTCCATGGTAATGATGGGCCGCACGGTGATGCCGGGGGTCTTCATGTCGATCAGCAGGAAGGAGATGCCGCGCTGCGGCTTCACTTCGCTATCGGTGCGCACCAGGCAGAAGATCCAGTCTGCGTACTGGCCTTGCGTTGTCCAGGTCTTCTGGCCGTTGACGACGTAATGGTCGCCCTCGCGCACCGCGCGGGTCTTGAGCGAGGCGAGGTCGGAACCGGAGCCGGGCTCGGAATAGCCCTGGCACCACCATTCGTCGGCCGACAGGATCTTCGGCAGGAAGCGATGCTGCTGGGCAGGCGAGCCGAACTGCATGATGACCGGCGCGACCATCTTCAGGCCGAAGGGAATCGCGCGCGGTGCGCCGGCCGCGGCGCATTCCTCGTCGAAGATGTACTGGCGCACCGGGTCCCAGCCCGTGCCGCCGAACTCCGGTTTCCAGGCAGAGCCGCCCCAGCCTTTCTCATGCAGGATCTTTTGCCAGCGGATGTAATCCGTGCTTTCCAGGATGAGGCCGTTGATCACCTTGTGCTGGATGTCGGCAGGCAGCGCGTGCGCGACGAAATCGCGGACTTCGTCGCGGAAGGCGATTTCTTCGGGTGTGAAATTGAGGTCCATGTCAGGGTCGCTTGAAAAGCCCCGCCGCCTGACGAGGCAGCGGGGCGAGTGTGAATGCGGCTATGGTGTCGAAGACAATCAGAACGCGGCGATGCCGGTCTGCTCGCGGCCGAGGATGAGGGCGTGGATGTCATGCGTGCCCTCGTAGGTGTTGACCACCTCCAGGTTCACCATGTGCCGGATCACGCCATACTCGTCCGAGATGCCGTTCCCGCCCAGCATGTCCCGCGCCAGCCGCGCTACCTCCAGCGCCT
>NZ_JAAIVB010000081.1 GCF_010974945.1 Noviherbaspirillum galbum
GCAAATCCATCGAATAGGGAACGGGCATGATGGCACCTCTTCCGCAGGCAGGTGGCGATAAGACCTTTTATACCCGCAGATGTTCTCTTTGCTCACCTACCCTAAAGCTACCGGCAATCCGCTGTAGTAGTGATATTCAATTCCATTTTTGATCGACCCAACTACCTGAGCTTGATTCTCCGCACTTTCACTGAAGTTCATCAAGACTTCGGCAGTGGTCTGCTTGATTGGAACTCCCTTGTCAATAATGTTCATCCAAAAGTCTGTTTCGAACTGCTGAGGAGAGCGGTGCAAGACATTGTTATATAGCAGCGTTACAAATTGGAAGGTTGATGGGTTCGCTCCGTACAGAGATTGAAACTCTGCTGAAGCCATGAAGTTCTTTGCCATCTGCAGAAGGGGCGTTCCAGCATCCATCGCTTTGAGCTGCCAGCCAATCCCTGCGACGTCAGGTTTGCGGTTAAATGCGGCCTGATAAAGTCGGTAGGTCTGTCCAGCATTGTTTGACGTATCAAGCGCAATTGCTGCATCGGCAAATATGAGCCGCTCAACATTTGTCAAGGTATCTGTTCCCTCTACTCCGGTATTGTCAACAACGATATACCCCGCATCAGTTTTGGTGACGGCGAACTGGGATCGGTTCCCTGCGTACACGGCCGAGTCAATTCCGCCGCCTCCGATCAAGGTATCGTTACCGGCGTTACCTCTCAAGGTATCCCCAAGATTATTCGCGATGATCGTGTCATTAGCTGCGCCGCCGATAGCGATCCTGATGGGCGTTCCCGATGCGATGGTAAGAGGTGCATCATTCAGTAAAGAAGTCGTTGCACCGGTCAAATCTAAGCGGCAATCGCCGCCCAGCGCCGCGATATTGATTGTGTCGTTGCTCCCAAGAGGGTCCGAAAGCACTTTCCTAGCTTGTTCTTGCTGGGACACGGCGCCATACTCATTTGTATAGACGAACGTATGGCTGGGCGACGTGGGGGCTCCAATAAGGTTCAAGGTCCAGTTAAGCAATGTCCCGGTGTCTCCCGCCACCATATCCGATACGCCCAACTGCCATGTCCCAACCGAATCTTCACCCCAATCAAGCACCGTATCAAATGTAAAGTGAATATCGTTCTGACTGGAGCCATACGCACTCAATGCTCCCGCAGCGGGACGCCACAACAGGAAGCTCGTTGTGCCTTTTGGAGACCGAAGAAGGACCCCCAAGTCGCCAACGAATGGATGAGAGACGTTGACAGTAACATCGACGCGCTCAACCCGCATCGATTCAGTCACATTGATTGTGCTGTAGGCACCGCTAATAGGGGTCCCTTTGTTTTAGCTGCAAAAACCACCCGTACGCAAACCTAGGCTGGATGCGGCTTAAGGCGACCCACTTTTTATAAATTCCTTGCAAATCAAGTTGCTTCTGTCTCAGCGCTAAGCGTCACTCGTTCATTTCTTACAAAAACCCCGTTTTGTAACTACATCGAGCCTACTGGCCTTGTCTGGCTCGTTTCGCCACGATAATTTGGATTATCTGTTATTACTGCGGTGTTACATAACGTATTTTCATTCCATAGCGTTATGCATGAGCGATATAATCGCGTAAACACCTTCCCGGAACCCACCATGGCCCGTCTTGCTGCCTCCAGCCCTGAAACCATCCGCGCCACCATCCTGACCATGCTGGCCGAAGCCCATGACAGCCAGCCAGCGACCCGAGAGCGGTTTCGCCGTATCGTCTCCGTTCGCAAGCTGCGCGAACGCTTGGGTGCCGGCGACCCGGCAACGCTCGGCCGCGCGATCAACGCCATCGAGTCGGAGCTCGTGACCGCCGGCATGGCCGACATCGCGTTACCGGACATTCCCGCGGAGATCGCCGAACAAATGCGCCAACTCTGGCATGCCGCCGTGTCGGTCCAGCTTGATGACGTAGTCCGCCTCAAGCAGCAAGCCACCCAGTCGGTGGAACAGGCGCAGGCGGCGCAAGCCGATATGACGCTGCGTGTCGATGTGCTGAAGCAGGAAGTCACCGAGTTGCGCGCGCTGCTGGCCACCCGTGACACGGAACTGGCGCAGGCGCGCGCTGACCGTGCGGCGCTGTTGAGCCGTTTCGAATCACTGCAAGAAAATCACCAGGCCGCGTTGGACACCCTCTCTCCCCTGCGCGCGGAACTCGCCGCGATGGAGAGCGCCAAGGTGGAAGCGATCGCTGCCGCCCAGCAGCGTTATGAAGGACTGTCCCGCCAGCTGCTGCTGGAGACTGCCCAGCAGCGTCAGGCAGCGCAGCAGGAAGTGCAGCGGCTGTCGCAGCAGCTGCAGTTTGCCGACCGCCGTACGCAGGTTCTGGAAGCAGGCCTGGTCCAGGCACAGGCTGACGTGGCCGCCGAACGGACTGCTAAGCAAACGGCACTGGGAGAAGCAGCGGCGCTGAAGGCGGTCAATGCGAGCCAGCGTGCGCAACTCGACGAACTATTGCAGACCACGCTTGTGGCAGTCGCGCGGGCGACTGCCATCCAGGCGGACAAGACACGCAAGGTTCCGGCCAAGCGTTCAACGGCGCGCCGCAAAGGACCGTGATGACCAGCGAGATCTGGATCGACCATGGCACGTTGCCGCCGACGCCGTTGCCGCAGGACCCGGTTGTGGCACTGGGCTATCTGACCGATGTCCTGGGCCACGTCTGTTACGAACGCTGGACGCTGACCCGCCTGAAATCCGTGTTTGTTTCGCTGAGCAGTGCAAAGGCAAGCAAGCCGACGCTTTTTGCGTTGTTGATCGACCATAGCGAGGTGGTCGAATGGTGGGAATCAGGACGGGTTCGCACGGCTGCGGCGACAGAAGCGCCAGCGCCAGCGGTCGTTCTGGAGCGGTTGCTCCGGACACACCGAAAACGATTCCGCCAGCAGGAGGCACTGACCATTCAGGCCGCCGGCGCAGTGCAAAACAATGCTGGGGACGCTGTCATATTGAGCACTGGCTTGCCACCTGGCTGGCTGCAACGCCGCGGCCGCTACGTCAACAGGGTGGCCGACACCAATACACTGGCTGTCGACAACGACCTCGACGCGCTAGAGCTTTTTCTAAGGGACCGGGCCAGCCGGTCTCGGCATACACTGCGCGCCTATACATCGGAGCTGGCCAAGCTTGTGCAATGGTGCCTGGATCGCCAGTTGGGCCCTTTATCGGACCTGACGCGTGCCGATTTGCTGAGTTACAGGGAATCACTGGGAAAAGCGGTAGCCTCGATCGATGCGGATGGGCAGTCACGCGCTCGTACTTCCAGTGACAGCACCCGTGCCCGCACTTTGGCGGTCGTCGCCAGTCTTTATCAGTACTGGACCAGCACCGGATACCTTGTTGCCAACCCTGCCGTTGGCTTGTCGACTGCCGCCAAGCGGCGCAATGGCTTTGTGCCACATCGCTTGGTGCCTGACGACATTCTTGCTGCCTGCGACGACTTGGTGGCCAGCAGCGCTGAAGAAAAATCAGTCACATTGGAGGAGTTGCGGCGCCACGCTATTTGGGCACTGTACCGGTACGCCGGAGTGCGTCTGGCGGAGCTGGTTTGGTCGATCGAATCGGGCTTGCCGCGCCTGGAAGCGGAAACGGCAGAGCGATGGACGCTGCTAGTGCGGGGGAAAGGGGGCAAGGACCGGGCGATCCCGCTGCCGGGGCAATGCGTGGCGGTGTTGCAGCGCTACCGGGCGGCTCGGGGATTGCCGCCGACCCCAATGATGCATGAAAGCATACCGCTGATACATGGCATGAAAGGCGGATCGCTCCAGCAATCGGGCATGTACCAGCAGGTAAAAACGATCTTCGAGACGGTGGCTGAACAACTGGAAGCGCAAGGAGATGGACGGGCAATGCTGGTGCGGACCTGCTCCCCCCATTGGTTGCGTCACGCTTACGCCCGTGCGCTGGTCGTCGACCACAAGGTGCCGCTGCCGGCGGTACAGGCGCTGTTGGGACATGCGTCCGTACAAACGACCGCAGCATATGCGAAGACCGACTTGTCGCAGCTGCGGGCATTTGTAGAGCAAGGCTTTGAAGGGAAGAAATGACACAGTACTCCCGGTCAAGCGGGGTAATTGCCATCAAGCAGTTCAGGCTATGGCCGAAACCCTATCCAAAGCAGTCGTTACGGAAATAATCCTGACCTACGGCAATCGACCCTAACCCGTCCTTCATCTCTGCAGATAGCTGCCGCATCATGGAAAGGCTAGCCGCCACGTTCATTCAGCACCATGGGCTGAAAGGAGATGCCATGCTTGGTAACGGCTGGCTGGCTGGGAACAAATCCGAACCGCTTATACACTGGAACCGCACCAAGGCTCGAATTAACAGTAAAACGACCTGGGTTGCCCGCACGTACTGCCTGTGCCTTTGCCAACTGCCATAGGTTGCGCGCCATGCCACGGCCTTGAAATTCAGCAGTGATGAACAAATGGTAGAGGTGACTGTTATCCCGAACAGCGACCACGCCAACAAGCCGACCTTCCGATTCAGCTACCTGGTAGACAAAATTTGATGCTGTGACGTAGCCTTGGATTGCCGCTTTGCTGATGGATTGCATGAAGAGCTCAGCGCCTTCGCCGCCGGGTGCTACGAAGAACGGGTCGCTTAGGCCACGAATAAGTGCACTGATTTGTGAAGCATCTTCGATTGTGGCTATGCGTGCTTGCATGTCAGCTAAGTTGTAAGAGATTTAACTTGAAGTGCAAACTGCAAGAACTGCCTATCCTGCCATGCCAAAGTTGTCAAAGCAATACCATACTCGTTAAAGGCCTGACCGTCCGGAAATGGTCGGACTCGGCGGCAGGCTGGTACCGTGCTGCCGGCTGCTATAGGTCGCTTTGCCGACCTTCCCTTGCCACCGGCGAGGGGGCGGTGCCGCCCCGTTCCGGACGGTGCGCGGAGAAGAAAGCGGCAGTTGACCGGCCAGTGCAATCGCGGACGTCACTACCATTACATGCCGACCAGCACGAGCACGGCTGTGCAAAGCAAACCCGCCCAGCCAGGATGCTTACCTTTAGTGCTAATAAGGACTAACGCCGAGCCTGCAAACAAGGCGCCGACGATCGCATGGCTGATTCCAGAAGCAGACAAAAATGCATTGGAAGAATCCGCTAACCACCATTGAAGTAGCCCCCTAGAAGACAGGACCATCGGCATTCCTTAAACTAACGACTAGGAATGGACCTATGGATATGCCTATGCCTTCAGGAAGGAAGCAGGAAGTCGAAGTGATCACCGCAACCGAGCGCCGCAGACGCTGGACGCCACAGCAGAAGCTGGAATGGGTCCGACGCACGATGGAGCCGGGCATGTCGGTATCGCTGGTAGCGCGTGAAGCAGGCGTGACTGCCAGCCAGTTGTTCCAGTGGCGAAAAGCCTATACCGAGGGGTCTTTGGTGGCTGTTGGCGCCAATGAACCGGTGGTGCCCGCGTCGGATCTGCAGGAAGCGATGCGACGCATCAAGCAGCTCGAAGCAGCGCTCGGACGCAAGACCCTGGAGAACGAGATCCTCAAGGAAGCGATGGATTTCGCCAAAGGAAAAAAGTGGATTGCGCGCTCGCCTGTCTTGCCCGGGGACGACCAGTGAGGCTGGTCTGCGAAGCCCTCGGTGTTGCGCGCAGCAATGTGCTGGCAAGAAGACGGCGTCCAGTGGAGTGGATCGACCGGCGTACGGCACGCAGCAAGACCGATGACACGGTTGCGCTGCAGGCCATCCGGGCAGTTGTTCAGGACCAGGCCACCTATGGCTATCGGCGGGTCTGGGGCATGCTGCGGATGAATGGCATGCAGGACGGCAGGCCCATCAATCATAAACAATGGGATGGACTCCTCCTCCCCGCAAGGGGCACGCAAAGGTGTCACACTGGAGTTTCCACACAACCAGTCGAAGAAGGAGTCCGAGATGAAGCTTATCCGCATTGGCGTCGATTTGGC
>NZ_JAAIVB010000082.1 GCF_010974945.1 Noviherbaspirillum galbum
AGCAGTCAGAGACCGGATATACGTGAGCAGTCGTACCTCAACGTCAAAAACGAATTGTTTGCAAAAGAGGAGGAGTCCATATACGCGTGTATCGCGTCATGCGTGATCATCACCTGCTGCTGTACCGACACGGTCAACGCCCGGTGAGCCAGCGCCGCCATGACGGCAAGGTGGCGGTCGACCAGAGCAACACGCGCTGGTGTTCGGACGGCTTTGAGCTGTCGTGTGACAACGGTGAACGGGTCAGGGTTGCGTTTGCCCTGGATTGCTGCGACCGCGAGGTGATGAGCTGGGTGGCGACCACCAAAGGCATTGATGCCAACCTGATAGGCGACCTGATGATGCAGGCCGTGGAATACCGGTTTGGCGACAACGGCCCGCCGTCGGAGATCGAGTGGCTGTCCGACAATGGCAGCTGCTACACGGCTGCTGAGGCTCGGTACTTTGCAAAACTGTTGGGACTCAAGCCCGTCACGACGCCGGTGTCGAGCCCGCAGAGCAATGGGATGGCCGAGAGTCTGGTCAAGACGATCAAGCGGGACTACGCCAACCTTGCATTGCGGCCGGACGCCAGCACGGTGATGCGGCAGTTAGGAGGATGGTTTGAGCATTACAATACCAAGCACCCGCATAGCGCCCTGAACTACTTGCCGCCTCGGCGCTTCAGGGAAAAGCAGGCTTTAGCCTAATAACGCTGACGGTCCTGTATTACGGGGGCGAAACCAACCATAGTGTAGCCGCGATACACCAACCAAAAACCGTAACTATGTGCCAGCTTGCCCAAAGAATACGTACATTGGATTCGGCAAGTACTTGTCCTCCATTGATAGGAATGATCCCGCTTTTGCGCATCCGCTGGAAGACAAGCCGCTCACCCAGGATTGAGTGAATCAAGCCAATTACGAAGGCCAATACAGCTGCAGCGACGAAGTAAAAGTTCACGTAATCTCCATTATGATCAGAGCGGCCCGATGACCGCCACTGGATGTCTACCTGACCAGCCATTGGCCAGGATGCACAGCATTCTCATCGAGCAAGAACCCGAATTTATCGGTACACGTGAGAACTTTCATACCGCCGACGTTATACCGTTCGCCCAGTATTGTCTTGTACGGAAACGACATAGCAAAAGAACGAAAGGGTCAATTCACATTTAATGACCGCAATAGGTTACCTACCGGACTTCGCCCCCGTAGCCAACAATGCGTGCTATCGACCCTGAGCGGCCATACGGCTTTCTCGAAACGGACAGTCGCGACCGAATCAACTGGCACCTGTTTGAACGATAATGGCGGAGGCTAAAGGATTGATGGCAAAAAACAGGGATTCACGCAGGCACTATCTTGCGGAACCAAATGCTGCCAGGACGAGTAAATAACAAAAAAAGTCCATAAGCCTGAAAGACGTTTTTTGCTATAAAAAGCGCGCCAACAACGGCCGAAATTGAAAACTCTTCCAGAGCAGTGGGCAGCGTTTGCATTGCGCCCATAACAAACACCAGGAGGAAGGTGATACGTGCCCAGTTTCTCCCACCAGAAACTTTGAAAATCAAGAGACCAGACAAGCCGAACGTGCAAATCAAAATGCAATACGTAGATGCTGTCAGAGAAGTGGTACCGAGATGAAGGAAGTCCAACAACAATCGAATCAAACCAATTGCAAAGGCAGCCCAAAGCAAATGGACGGCGGTAACGACTGATTGCGGCTTTTCCCCGGTAATTTGATTTTTCATAAATTTCTCTGACGTTCTAATGCTCGGCATGAGCAGCAGTTCGGAGCCGCGCAGCGGAATGGAGTGTGGAAGAAAGAGGTGGCCCCGTTTGATTGGACAGCGAATCGCTGCAGGTAAGTGGATCTTTGCGGGTGTGTAGGGTTGTCCACGGCGCCGCTCGCCGCCCCCTGTATCGGGCCAGAGCGTGCGGCGCGGTGGGTAACCCGGCCAGTCATTTATGCCGCTTGGGGCAGTGACTGGTTGCCGAAGTAGAACGCATCTGGCGTCTTGCCGTCAAGCGCACTATGCGGCCTACGACTGTTGTAGAACTCCAGGTAGCGGCCAATCCTGTTTCTGGCCACGCTGACGGTCTCGTACGCACGCAAATACACTTCTTCGTACTTGATCGACTTCCACAGCCGCTCGACGAACACATTGTCCCGCCAGCAGCCTTTGCCATCCATGCTGATGTCAATGCTATTGTCCTTGAGCAGATCGGTGAAGTCACTGCTGGTGAACTGACTGCCCTGATCGGTGTTGAAGATTTGCGGCTTGCCATACCGGTCAATGGCTTCCTGCACCGCTTCGAGGCAGAAGTCGGTCGTCAGCGTGTTCGACAGCCGCCACGACAGTACCCGCCGGCTGGCCCAGTCCATCACCGCAAACAGGTACACGAAGCCGCGCTTCATCGGAATGTACGTGATGTCAGCGCACCAGACATGGTCCGGTTGCTCGATCTTCAAGTCCCGCAGCAGGTACGGATACACCTGATGGGCGGCATGCCGCACGCTGGTCCGGGGCTTTTTGTACAGCGCCTCAATGCCCATCTTCCTCATCAGCGTGGCCACATGCTTGCGGCCAATGACGTGGTCTTCTCGCCGCAGCATGTCGCGCAACATGCGGCTGCCGGCGAACGGGTGCTCCAGGTGCAGTTCGTCGATGCGGCGCATGACCGTCAGGTCCGCTTCGCTGGTGGCTTGTGGCCGGTAGTACGCCGTCGAGCGGGCCAGCGACAGGATCTGGCATTGCCGGGAGACCGGTAGATCGTGGGTGCGGTCGATCATTTCCTTGCGCTCAGCAGTCCCGCCTTGGTGAGCGCGCCTTCTAAAAAATCATTCTCAAGCGTCAACTGACCAATCTTTGCGTGCAGCGTCTTGAGGTCCGGTTCCTGCTCCGACTTTGATGCCGTTGCCCCGTCAAACACATCGGCAGCGCGCTCTTGCAATTGCCGTTTCCATTCCGTCACCTGGTTCGGATGCACATCGAACTGCTGCGCGATCTCCGCCAGTGTCTTGTCGCCCTTGATTGCCGCCAGCGCCACCTTGGCCTTGAACCCACTTGCGTGGTTGCGCCTTGTTCTCTTGCTCATGCTTTGCTCCTTGCAACGGTCTTTCGACCAGTTTCATCAAGCAAAGGTCCACTTATCTACCTGTCCGAATTTCCGGGGCCACCTCTGAAATTGTTCTTAATCGGCGGCCAACCATCCTTCGATCTGGCGTTTCATCGTGCCATGAATATGTTGCCAAAGCAATATCAAATAGTTTCACATCATCAATGACGGCTTCTGGCCGCACGCGGCAATTGCTCGGTTTCGGCTCGCCGGCGGCTTTGAGCCACCTTTCCGACCTTGACGATCTGGTGGTGACAGACAACACAGGAACCGTTCCTGCCGGTCATGTTCACCGGAAGCTGTCATTCAACAGCTCGGTTCACCTATCTAGATCTAGCTAGCCCCCTAGATTCATTACGGGTACACAAGGTTTTAATTAAAAGAACAGACCGCAGACATAGTTGATTCGGATATTGATGGTCGGAAGGGGGAGATAAACATCCTTTAGAAGGATGCGAAGGAACGAGAAAATTTGCAGGATAACGAGAAGCTTTGCCAAGGTAAATTTAGTAAATGCAAACTCGTACTTGTGACGTCGTAGACCAGCAACACCCGCTTTTCCCCTCCCTTTCCTGTTCAATGCACTGTCCTGGCCGCACGTTGCCTGAACAACAGGATAGCAATCAGCATAAAGGTAAGCAGCGCTGCCGATGCAGAATACCGGCTCAATGCCAGCCCGCCCGCATTCAGCGGTTTGTCGAGAAAATCACCGACCACCGCACCGAGCGGACGAGTCAGGATGAACGCAGCCCAGAACAGTAGGGTACGAGACAAGCTGGTCCAGTAGTAGGCTGCCGCGATCAGGGCGAGCAGCCCTCCGAACAACAATGCCGCGCCGGTATAGCCAAGTCCTGCCGTATCGGCGGTCCAGTCGCCCAGCGCCGTACCCAAGGTCTGAGAGAACATGATCGTGATCCAGTAGAACGCTTCGGCCTTGGGTGAGCTAATGGTGCTCATCGACACCGAACCGAGGGTGCGATGCCAGACATAAAGCGAGCCGAGCAGCAAGGCCAGCAGCAAACTCGAACCGCCAGCGTACCCGATTCCAAGCGATCGATCCGTAAAATCCGCCAGTGTCGTACCGACCGTAGTGGTCGCCACAATCGTCGCCCAGTACAGAAACGGATGGAATTTTTTTGCCTTGATCTGCGCGATCACGGTTACCAGGAAAATCGAAGCAAAGATGCCTGTGCCGACCAGATAGCCTAGGTGCATGGACATCGAGACGGCATCACCGCCGGTTTCGCCGAGCGTGGTGGCAACAATCTTGATGAGCCAGAAGGCAAACGTTACTTCCGGGACTTTAGTCAAAGTATGTTCAGTGGGTGTTTTCATGGACTGCACGCGCTGTTTAAGCTTGGCCTTGGTGGGTATTGTAGGTTTTGACCAGGTCAGATATGGCTGCGTTGCAATCAGACGGATTTGGCGCATCGGGGTGTTGCGCCAGATCCAGTAGTTGAACCGCTTCTTTCTAACGGCGGACAAAGCTTTGCTTTCCGACTGCGTATTCCGGCACTTGTCAGCACCGCCCCCGACAACGTCTTCAGACAGAACGGCGAAGCTCTTCAACGTTCCGGCGACGTCCTTACACAGATAGAGCCAAAGCAGTTTGGTGCGTGGGAACAGCCCGCAATGCAGCGAAGAGCGGTCACTGACGATCTTAAATTGACTACCGGAAAACGATTCGTTGCTGGCGTTCAACTATCCAAAAAGCAGACAGTGAGCCGGAGACTTTTGGCTTCTAATCCTTCAGCTGCTGTTTTGTGTTCATGGAAAAAATTTGAAGACCTGCTGTCACTGCCGGATAGATACTCCCCATTTCTTCCGTTTGAAATCTCCCCAGTTTGAACGGTAAAAAGCCGGTGCCGGGATATCCCGGCACCGGCTTTCCACTTGCTCGAAGATGTCGCAGTGATGGAAATCAACGACGGGAGAGCGAGTGGTCAAGTTGAAGGAATGGATGATGATTCTGGAGTTACATCGGCAAGGCCTGTCGATTTCGGCCATCGCTGAACGCACCGGCCGGGACCGCAAGACGGTGCGTCGATATATTCGGCAGGAATTGGCAGCTCCGAAGTACAAACCCCGTGAGCCCAGACCAAGTGCCGTGGCTGCGTATGAAGCGTATTTACGTGAACGCGTAGCTGCCTGGCCGGAGCTTTCCAGCGCCCGATTGCTGCGGGAAGTCCGGGAGCAAGGCTACCAAGGCGGCAAGACGGTGCTTTATGACTTCCTGCGTTCAGTGCGTCCGCCTCCTGCACCGGTGTTCGAAGTTCGGTTCGAGACTCCTGCCGGGCATCAGGCACAAGTCGATTTCGCCGAGTTCAAGGTCAACTTCGGCAACCGTGGGCTGGTACGCAAAGTCTGGCTGTTTGCCATGGTGCTGGGGCATAGTCGCTATTTGTGGGCACAGTTCGTACTGCATCAGGACCTGGCGACGGTACTGCGCTGTCACATGGAAGCGTTTGCCCATTTCGGCGGCGTGCCCAGGGAGATCCTGTACGACCGCATGAAGACCGCCGTATTGGGCGAGGACGACTCCGATAAAGGCATCGTCTACAACGCCAAGCTGCTGGCCTGCGGTACCCACTACGGCTTCCTGCCCCGCGCCTGCAAGGCCTATCGGGCTAAGACCAAGGGCAAGGTTGAACGCCCATACCGCTACATTCGTGCCGACTTCTACCTGGCGCGCAGCTTCGAAGATATTGATGACATGAACCGCCAGCTGCGTAACTGGCTCGACACAGTAGCCAATGTGCGTTGCCACGGCACTACTGGCCGCATCGTCGTGGAGCACTTCCGGGAAGAGCAGCCACACCTGCAACCCCTGCCGGCAGGCCGTTTCGATGCGGTGCTGCGTGTTGAGCGCCGGGTCAGCCATGAGGGTTGCGTCAGCGTCGGCGGCAATTACTACAGCGTGCCTGACGGTACCAGGAAGCGGGTGCTGGATGTGGAAACGACCGCGGACACCATCCGTATCTTCGAGGACGGGGCGCTGATCGCCACCCATGCCCGCATAGAGGGCCGGCGAGCACGGTCCGTTCTGGCTGGCCATCGGGTCCTTCAACGGATCATGCAGCCGGAGGTCGCGCCTGACGTGGTACTGCCACCCGGACATGCGGTGGCCCAGCGGCCGCTGGCAGTATATGACTTCATTGGGCGCCAGATGGGAGGTCAGCGATGAGCCACGAACCTGTTACCGAGCGCATCCGCCGCCACCTGATTGGATTACGCATGCCACGAGCGCTGGAAGCTCTGCAGACGGTGCAGTCGCAGATCGAGCAAGGGCAACTGACTGCACTCGAAGCGATTGAAATGCTGCTGGGCGAGGAATACAGTACGCGCGAAAGCCGCCGGGTCAAGATGGCGCTGCAGACCGCACGGCTGACTGTGTTGAAGACCCTGGCCGGCTACGACTTCAGCTTCCAGCCGTCGCTCGAGCGCAGCCGCGTGATGGCCCTTGCCGAACTGGGGTTTGTCGATCGGCGCCAGTGCGTGCACTTCCTGGGCCCGCCCGGCACCGGCAAATCACATCTTGCCGTGGCGCTGGGCGTAGAAGCGGTCCGGGCTGGCAAAAGCGTGTTCTTTGCTACGTTGGCCGAACTGGTTGATTCGATGCGCAAGGCTGAGCGCGAAGGCAAACTGCGTGAACGGGTGAAATTCCTGTCGCGTTACAGCTTGCTGATCGTTGATGAGATCGGCTACCTGCCGTTGGGCTCCAACGGCGGGAACTTGTTCTTCCAGCTGGTCAATGCCTGCTATGAGCGCTGCGCGATGATCATGACCAGCAACCGCGGCTTCAGTGAATGGGGAGAGATCTTCGGCGACCCGGTCGTCGCCACGGCGTTGCTGGACCGGCTCTTACACCACGCCATTGTGGTGCCGATCGAGGGTAATTCCTATCGGTTGCGCGAGCATGCAGCGCTGATCCCGGAGCACCTGCGTAACCGTCCAGCGTTGAATGAAGGAAACGCCTCGGCGGCGATAAAGCGACGGCCTGGTCGACCACGAAAGGAGGAAGCAGCGTCAATGCCGGGCTGACCGCCCAACCCTAAGGGTGGGGAAATTTACTCCGGAAAAAATGGGGAAAATCCAGCGGCATTGACACCTGCAACCATTTGAACCCGCCCAATATGCCAGCCGGGCCTACCGAGCATTGGCCAGCGCTTGGGGAATGGTAGTTTCCATGAGCCGGCGCGTCAACGCCTGGGACAATGCCCCCATGGAAAGCTTCTTCAAGACGCTGAAGGTGGAACGGATCTACCAAACGCGTTACGAAACCCGCGCGCAGGCAAGACTGGATATCGTGAACTGGATCGAAGGGTATTACAATCGCCAGCGGATTCATTCCTCGACAGGCTATCGCACTCCCGTCGAGGCCGAGAACACGCTCATGGCTGCATGACTTGCTGTCGTGGAATCGAGGCAGGGTCAATATTTATCTTGCATTTTGTAAGAAGCACTACACCGCTTGTGTACGGATCTTTCTATACGTGGCAAACCTTCGGGAAAGCCCAGTTTTCATCACAACGTCCACCGACCACGCAACCAGTTCGATAGATGGCTCGGTGGGCAGTACACGCAGTAGCACCTGGAAATGTTCCTGATCGAAGAACTGTGCCAGCCATTGCGGTTCTGAAAGGACCTGGAAGCATGCTTTGGTGCCGTAACCGTGTAAGCCCATGCATCCAATGAGAGTACGACCGGCATTCCACGGATTGCGCTTTACCGTCAAAAGGCCATAGTCTTCGATGACTTCATTCCCATCGCTCGAATACGTTGGCGCATAAACCTGCCCATTCAACCTGTGATGGATTGTCCAGTGTTCATCAGGAGACTTCGGCGGAATGAAAACAAATTGGGAATTTTCCTGCGATGCCATCGATTGTTGCGTCAGAACGTTACTTGCCGGCCCCCCGGATAGAATCACATGCGATTCAAGCAATGCTTTTTTTGCATCTGATGCAGACGCAGTGAATTCCCTCAATGGATGATCGCCGTGCCAGCGCCGTGTAAACGCCTGAGTCAGCTGGGCGTAGCCTTCCCGTTCCAGATGCTGCGACCAGCGCGGCGGGGCAAGGCGATGTATCGGATCAGAATACAGGCTGGCGATACCCTGATACCGAATCTTTGGAAACCAGAAGCCATGAAACGCATCATCATTAAGGCTCATGGCCAAGTACTCCAAGTCCTGCGCTCCTTCCTGCAGAATCAATTCGAACGGCTCGAACAGACGCGACTTATCGTCCGGTACATAACGCTGCGCCAACCGGCTGATGGCGGCCATGTCCACGCGTATGCTTTGCGATCGGTGCCTGGACAAGGCGAGTGCCTTGTGACCAGTATAGTTGGTGACATTGACAAACACATGAGGAACAAAGGCACTCGAAACCAGTGAATTAACCACCGCAAAACAAAGAATCGGCTTTTTACGGAAGGCAGATAGCACCAGCTCATGAGCGCTACGATGGTCGCCATGGCTGTCCCCACCAGTATGAGCGAACACGAGGTCAGGGTTGCACCCATGCTGCAACAGGAGCTTGCGCAGTGCGCCCACGGTGGGACCGTCGGACCGCAATTGCGTATCCCGCGCGCCCAAGAACAACACTCGTTCTGGCGCAACCCCGCAAGCTGTCGCTCCACCGATTGCCTCCTCGCGACGTAGCGCAGCGGTCGCCGAATCCGCCTCCGCAGTCAGAATGCACACCCATGTCTGCCATCCGAGATGATTTAGCTTTGAAACGGTGCCGCCACAGGCAATTTCGATATCGTCGGCATGAGCGCCGATAAAGATGGCTGAAAGCGGAGACTGATCCTGCTGGAATAAGACATTATTCATATCGGCTTGCTTATCGCGAGATTCGTGTTTCAGAAGATCTTGATCAGTTTTATTGTGCTTAAGGGAAACATCAGTTTTTGTCACAAATCATTTAAAGTCATCGCTTGGCAAGTCAACGCGACGTCGCCATTTGATCTAAGCTCACGATCGGAGCGGGTGCAGATCGATACGCAGAAACCGGGTCCGGAAACAGAAGAATCTTTAGATCTGTCAATAGATAAAGGGCGGTGCAACGTTAGCGTTTTTGATCCTTTTTCCTGTGATTGTTTCCCTTCGCCGATTTTTTCTGTAAAGTCACATCCTTCGTATTTTTCGTGTCTGATCAGCGATAATTACTGGAGGGACTGATGTTTGCAACCTATAGCGTGTGCGCAATGGCGAGCGCAATCGCTGGGTATGCGATTGTTGCCAAGCGTGCTTCGCCTATCCCGCTGTTGATCTTCTTTCTTGCCGTGGCATTTGTCAGCATCAATTTTCGTTCTTATGCCTGCCTCATCATCATTATCGGCGCGCTGATCGGGGCCTTCCTGGGATTTTTGAAAAGGCTTTTTTAGTCCGAAGCCTCTTGCCTCGTGAAGTCGTCCGAGACTGGTTTGCACGACACGCAGCAAGGTGGCGGCAGGGCCTGCACGGATGTCGACCGGTACCGCCTTTAGTCGCGCTTGAGATTACATGAACTATCCAATTAGCAACTCGCCTTCTATTAAAAAGTTTCCATGATCGACGCCTGGTGCCGATTTTAATAATAATTTCGTGCTGATTCCATGTGGTCACTGTTGGGTTTTCTCAAAGCAAAGAAGGCGCCGAATACTGCTTCGCGATGCTTTTTGTCAATTTGTTGACTTCCGATCATGATCGACACGCCATTAACCCGTACCGCTAGGCTGCGTCAAAGGCTGGCAGTGAAACGTCGGGTTATTCGGGTTTGCTGGTTGCTGCTGTCTTTTTTATCGGGACAGGTTTTTGCAGCTGGCGCCCTCAACAATATCTACCTCTACCGCAGTCCGGCTACCACGATGTTTTTCCAGGTAAATGGAAGCGACTATAGTGCAATGCTGCAGCCTTGGCGCGAGTATCTCAAGAGTTTTGGTCGTGATTTTCGTGAAGTACGCAAAAAAGATCTACTTGCCGGATTGGAGCCTGGCGTGCTGGTCCTGGGATCGACGTTACTGCTGGGTGAGGATGAACGGTCCGCCATCAATGCGTACCTCCAGCGCGGCGGATCGCTTCTCGCTACCTGGGGTACCGGCGCACGCGATGGCCGTGGGCGTTGGAACGGATATCGATTCATCGAAAAGACTTTCGATATGACGGTTGACGGTGAAATCAACGCCGATTCGGAGCGCCTATTCATGATGCCAAATGGCGATGGGCCGTTGACCTGGCCTTTGCCCGCCGGGATGCGTATGTACATGGGCAAGGTAGCTGAGCCCCTGCTTCGCATCCATGGTCCGCAACTTGCCGCACGTTATATGGATTGGGGACGTACCCCCAGCCTGGACACACCGGACGGCGCCATTTCGTACGCAGAAATCCAGGGCGCGCGCCGTGTGTATTTGTCATTTCCTGAATCGACGTGGAGCACGCTTCCGGACAAACAAATGCGCTTGATGCTCGACGCCGTGATGTCCTGGCTGCGTCGACAACCCCGGTCCTGGCTAGCCGCCTGGCCCAAGGGCAAACTGGCGGCGGGACTACTTGAAATGGATACTGAAGACAAGTTTCCCAATGCGATTAATTTTGCTGATGACCTTGAAAAGGCTGGAATTCAGGGAACGTTCTATTGCCTGACCAGCGAGGCGATCAAGTATCCAGACGTGGTGCGTCAACTGCGCCAACGTGGACACGAGTTGGCCTACCATGCTGACATCCACATTGGTTTCGCCGGGCAGCCGGCGCAACAGCAAGAAGAGCGGTTGCAGTCCATGCTGGAACAGATGGGTGATATTCTCGGCCCGGATACCTCAATGCTGACTGGCTTTCGAGCACCCACAGAATCGTATGACCGAATCACTGAATTGCTGCTTCGAAAATATGGCATGCGTCATCACGCTGCCGATCCCGCCTCTACCGAAGCGCGATTGCCTTTCTTTTCCGCCGCAGATCCAAGGTTTGGGGTAGATGACGCATTGGTGGTGCTGCCGCGTACGAATTATGACGACATCAATTTCAAGACAAGCGGGTTTGACGACGAGCGAATCGCCAAGCAATTGGTCCGTGATTTCGAGGAATCCGTCGAAATGGGAGCGCTGGGTTTACTGTCGGTGCACTCGCAAAGTTATGGACCGGAAGGCTCCATGACCTTGGGCATGCCGACCCTCCTGCGCTATATTGGTCAACGAAGGGAAAAGATCTGGCTGGTGCGCGCTGACGAAATTACGGAATGGTGGCGCAAGCGCGCGCACGTCAGCCTTACTTCAGATCCGAACGGAACGGGCGAAACTGTTGACATTCTGGTCCGACCACCAGTAAAGGTGGACGGCCTGACCGTCATGGTGACACATCCGGCCCGGGGAAAGATGCCTATCCAGGTCAGGGCGCTGACTACCGGAGCGCCTGAGACGAAACTGATGCCAGTTGATGAGTACCGTACCGCAATTGTGCTCGGCAACACATCCCCTGGCAGCTATCGTTTTGAAGTCAAGTTTTGAGATCGGGCCGGTGTCGCGCAAGGACGTTTAACCCGACTCGCTGCCAATGCTGAGCGCGAATCACCGAGCGCATACTGCGGGCCGCAAAATTTTGTACAACACTATCAGCAAGATTGGGCAGCGCAGGCGATGGCATGAACATCAGCGACGTTTGACCAGACGGCGAGTGCCATAGGCGAAAGCCACGAGGCCGATCAACAGGATTGGCGATGGCTCGGGAACGTTGTTGCAGCGTCCATTCATGGCAAGGCATCCATTGATGATGAGGTTATCCACACCAATTGTTGCCGGCCAGTCGCGAAAGGTCAGCATGTTTGTGCCGCCATTCGGAATCGTTAGCGAACCGCTCATGCCAATGCCTTGCGGGTCGATGTAGCGGTTGGCGGGGATTGACGCGTCCTGATACCAGATTTGCGTCATGCCAGCGCCGGCCAACAAAGACATGTCCGGCCAATTGGCATTATTCACATTTTTGCTGTTGGCACAGCCGGAACCTGCTGCGCAGCTCGCGTTGGGAAAGATTTCCCAGTCAAATGAAACGGACTGCACGAGAAAGTTGTTGAAGGTCAGCGTGAACTGATCTGCCGCCGACGCACCGATACCAAAGCTGTTATTGATGATGAACGTGTCATTGGGAGCCGCATGGGACACATTGTTGTCCGATGTGCCAAGCGTGGCGCCGCTGACGTGTCCTTCTCCGTCATAGGTTTTGGTCGCAAGTGCCCCGGTGACGTTGACTGTCGCGCCAGCATAACCGCCTGCAGCCAGGACGCCGTTCATGTAGCTGGCAATTGCGTTCGTTGATCCGACTGCTCCAAGCCCACTGGAATAGTTGCCGCTCAGGGTAATGGAATTAAAATCGAAACTGACCGTTGCTGCCGAAGCGGCGTTGGAAAAGCCGGCCGCGAGAAAAAACAGGGGGGCAAAGTAACGTGCAAGTCGGGTTTTCATGCTTTCTCCTCTATTGGTCGTTGTATTAACCTGAAAGCAACATTTATACCAAGAAATAAATACTAATAATTTCAACATGTTGCAGAAAACATGAAGGCGATTTGAATGCTTGCTGTAAAGTTTTTCGACACCGAAAGTTGAAAGATCAGGCAAACTTTTCAGCCAATAAATGATTGCATTTCCTCATCCCAGGTTGAGAGAACAGGCAAATCCTGACCGGTCCACCCTGACTTCCTCGGCAACAGGCCGAGACTTGATGGTTTGTGAACGCTTGATCGAGTCGCCAAGTCTTTTGCTGCTTGGGTTTTCTGCGAAGAATTAACTAAAATGGAGTTTGATGAACCATTTCTCTACCGGTGAAGTGGAGAGACGAGACTGAAGCCGGGAAGCTGGCAAATGAAGATCGCTCTTTACTACCACAACGGTCGCGCCCCCTTGAAAAGCGATGATGAAAAACCAATCTCAGATAGTGCAGTCCGCGCTGATACTAATCGTTTGTGCGTCCAATACTAGCCATGCACAGCAAACAAACGTCTACAAGTGGACAGATGAAAAAGGCAAGGTGACGTACTCTGATGTGCCGCCGCCGGCGTCCCTCGCCAATCCAGTGTCAATTAATACCCGGTCGATGCGCACACAAGGATTGGGCGGACCGGAATTGCCCTATGATTTGGCGCTGGCGGTGCGCACCAACCCCGTTACTCTTCTGGTTCCTGCGCGTTGCGCTACTTGTGATGAAAGCCGGCGCCTGCTGAGCGACAGAGGGGTGCCTTATACTGAGAAGCCAGTCGTCGATTCCAACGGCGCCGACCAGCCGGAACTTCAGGTCGGGAAGCGGGAATTGCGTGGTTTCGACAAGGCGACCTGGAATCAGGCACTCACCTCGGCGGGCTACCCGGCGACGAACAAGCTGCCGAAGGATTACAAGCTGGCTCGCACGGAGAGCGGCACGGAAGCACAAGAAGAACCAGCGCGCGTGGCAAAACCATACAAGATAGGACCAACAAAGACTGCCCCCACCGAGCCGATCGGGAACGTACCTCCGGGATTTCGCTTTTGACGGGTCGGGTAAAGAAGAATTGGACTTTGCGGGCAGCTCGGTGTGGATCAAGCGCAAATTGGAAGTTTGTTCCACTTTATAGCTGAATTGAAAAGCGGATGAACCTGTCAGGCTGCTTTACAGTTTTGTTTGGCGATCAGGCCTATTCCAGAAAATTAGCGAAAGCGTGACGGAAAATGTATGGCACGTGTTTCGAAAAATCCGTGACGCGTGCCCCCATGCACCGCAAATAATGAAATTCGGACTTTAAGTGCAACGTGTTTGAACTGCATCTGCCTCTCAGAAACACATTCCTTTTGGAAGCGTCGATGTAACTTACACTCAAATGCTTTTTAATGTTCAAGGCAAATATAAGTAAATGATTTTTAACTAGTTTTGTGGTTGGTATGACTGTTGCAGGTCTTGCCAGGCCCCACTCCGATCAACAATCACTAAACTAGAGGTTAAAATGAAATCATTGAAAAGAGTATTGACTGGTCTTGGTTTTATTGCTGCGATGGGTCTGTCTGCGGCAGCGAGCGCCGTCCCCTTCAGCATTACCGGCGGTTCTTTCACCACCGGCTCGGGATATGGCACGGGTGACGGCCAGCTCGATGTCACGTTCACTAGCCTGGTTACCCCGCAATCGTTCAATCTGAATAATCCCGGCGATGTTGCGTCATTCTTGTTTGGACGCGTCACTCTCAAGGAAACTTGCATCAACAGCGGCAACGGCCTTGTCGATTTCTTCCTGTGCGGCTTGGGCGGCCTGGGATCGGATGAGACGGACAACCTCGGCGTGACAGCCAACCTGACCTTCACCAGCCCGCTTTCGGCGACGGTGGCAAACGTCGCGATCGTCGGCGCTTTCGTCGGTACGGTCAATGGCGACGGTGATGTGGATTACTCCATCGACTTCAACCCGGTCACCGTCGATTTCGGAAATGGCGGCAGGTTTCTGCTCGACGTTGGTGACTTCACATTCCGCGGCACCGGCGCAATCACCGATGGATTTAACGTCACTTTGACGCGTGCTCCCGTTCCTGAACCGGCAACGGCGGCTCTGCTTGGGCTTGGTTTGCTCGGTCTTGCAGCATCACGCCGGCGTAAGAAGCAGTCCTGAGACAGAAAATGCACAACCCGGACGTCGGCTGCTTACACGACGTCCGGGTTTGGCGATTTCAAGTTGATTCAGACGCGTTCCGAGGTGACGATGAATGGTAGGCATCGCGAAGAAGCTACGCGCTCGGAATGGCGTCTGATCGACAGACATTTATGGCGAATTCCGCGAGCACTTTACCTAGGCCTGCCGCCTTTGCGATCCTGGTTAAACTGGTTTCATAAATTACAGGCAAAGTCCCGGGTCAATCGGTACTACAAGAAAAACAAATGCGAAGTTTTTCCAGAAGAGGTGGTGACGGAAAATGCCAGTATTCAGGTACTCGCTTTCAAATTCGAAGAAACTGTCGATACCCGCCCTGGACAGTACATCCTATGCCATTCGTGTCGGGTCCTGGTGCCGACATTATGTATTTATACTTTGGCCTGTGAATGTAGATCGGTAATTATTTGCCCAGGTGAGCACTGTGGGTTCTTGCCTTCGCCTGATGCTTACTCAGTCGTCGAGCTAACCGCCAAGACTTCAAACTTTAACGGTCAAGAGCTCTACGCTTGGCGCAGTCAATAAACGGGAGCCAGGAAATCATTCAATCAACTTCCAAGCAGCTCATCTACAATTTCCTGAGTAGATTCACTTCCAATTTGGGCTAAGGCATGTAGCGAAGCGAGTGCAGCACGCCCTCTACTTGCCGACAATGGACCCATCCCGCCCTCCATACCAAATTTGCCCAACTGTTCGCTGCTCGTGGACTTGTCAAGCAGGTACGGCATCGGAAGGGTTATCTTCAGAGGTGCATCCTTGATAGGCATCAAAGTGCACGAATGGTTTCTCTACCACGAAATTCCTAGAGCCGATGAATAATCTGGATTAGAATTCCCCTTCGGAAATATACCCCCACTGATTGACATGCCATTGGGAAAATATTAACGTTCGGACATTCTTGTGCCAAGGGTATCGTCATGCCTGATCCGCTTTGTTCACATCACCGTGGTTTTACGCTGGTCGAACTCTTAGTCGCGCTAGTGATCGTGGGGGTTTTGGCATCGATCGCCACCGCGTCGTATTCAGATTCGATGCGCAAGGGCAGGCGTTCGGATGCGATGGTCGGGTTAAGCAGCCTGCAACTCGCGCAGGAAAAGTATCGGTCCAATAATACGACCTACGGTACGCTGACTGACATTGGCGGCAGCACGACTTCCCCGCAAGGCTACTACACGCTGTCCGTTTCTGCCAACTCGGCAACCGGTTATACCTTGACGGCAACAGCTGTTTCGACCAAGAGCCAAAACAACGATACTGGATGCACGGCGCTCACCTTGACCCAGTCGGGTGAAACGACGACAACCACGCCTTCCTCCTGCTGGACAAAATGAAGGCGTTTTTCAGCCCAGCCAGCCAATTTTCCAAGGGGTTCAGCCTGATTGAACTCCTAGTCGTGATCGCCATCGTTGGCATTACGGCAGGGCTTGCCGTGCCTTCGTTCCGCGGGGCCGTGGAAAAGTACCGCCTCAAGGGAGCTGCCGAAGCCATGCTGGCAGATTTCCAGTTTGCCCGTATCACCGCGCTGCGCAGCAATCAGACGGTGTACATGAATTTTTCGACCGGCAGCAACTGGTGCTATGGAATGAAGGTCGCCAGCACCTGCACCTGCGGAACTTCCGGCGATTGTAGCCTGAAGGCCGTGGCGTCGTCGGCTTACAAGGAAGTTACGCTGAACGCCTCCACTTTCAGCGCGGATCCCGGGTTCGATCCGGTACGCGGCACGTCCACCGAGGCCGGAAATATCGTCTTGCAATCTACGAGCGGTATGAAGGTTCAGATCAATCTCAGCCTGATCGGCAAGGTGGGCATCTGTACGCCTGCCGCCTCCAATGGCGTCGGATATCCCACATGCTGACGCGCGCCCGCCAATCCGGCATGACGCTCATCGAAGTTCTGGTGGCGTCAGCCATCGGCTTGTTTCTGCTGCTGGGATTGACGACCTTCATGACCAATAACCTGACCAGCAATGCCAATCTGCAAAAGGCTGCAGCCTTGAACCAGGAATTGCGCGCGATCATGTCGCTGGTGTCTCGCGACGTCCGGCGAGCGGGTTACTGGGCGAGCCCTAGCTACGCCAGCGGCGCATTGAGCGGCATTGGCGCCGGCAATACCTATTCCAATCCATTTTCCACGATCAATACCGCGACTGCAGGGTGCATCTTGTATTCCTATGACAGGAACGGAAACGGGGTGCTGGACAGTACAGAGAAATTCGGCTTTCTCCTCGACAGCGGCGTCGTGCAGATGCGCACCAATGTCGGTGCGACGGCATTCGACTGCACCACGGATTCTGGCAATGCATGGGGAGAACTGTCGGATTCGAAGAACACCAGAATCACGGCACTGAGTTTTACCGAGACCGACTCCTCGCCAATTTATCTTAGCGGTACGGCCGGCCCGAACATCAAGGTCCGGCGGATCACGATCACGCTGACCGGCCAACTGAAGAACGATGCCACGGTCTCGCAGACGCTGACGGAAACGGTAAGGGTGGAAAATGACCTGTACAGCCCGACATAAACCGGCAGTTGCGGCACGCCAGCGCGGTGGCGCCACCCTGTTCATGGCCACCATCGTCATGTTCCTTGTGACGATCGTGACGCTTTATGCCAATAAGGGCGGCGCGTTCGAGCAAAAGATGTCCGGCAATCATTACATGGCGACGCAGGCATTCAAGGCAGCGCAGGCCGGCATCGATTACTCCATCGCCTGGCTGTCGACGGCGGGGAACCCGAATGGCGCCGCCTGGAAAATTCCCGCCGGGACGACCGGCGCGGTCTGGGTCAGCGACAACTCCTATTCTCCTTACAACCAGAAAAACACCTCTTCCATTGCGGGCCAGACCATCGGCAATTACGCCGTCAATGTCACGCTGTGGCGGAACGCAAGCCGGCCCACGGTGATCGAAATCGTGTCGTCGGCCAACGGTGACGCCAGCTCGACCATCCGGCAGATTGTCAATGTGCTCACGCTATCCTTCGATGTCCCCACGGTGGCCCCATTGGTGGTCAATGGAAGCATTTCAGGCGTGACCGGCAATCCCGACATCACCGGCGCGGACGCCGCAGGCAACGCCGTGGTCAGTTCGGCCGCACCTGGCAACATCGACATGGGGCACATGAACTACACGGGCAACGTGGTGGCGAATGGTTTCACTGGAACGGCCTGGGATTATCTGTTCGGGATCAGCAAATCGGACATGGCAACGATTGCCAACTACCAGTCCGGGGGCCCAACCGCCGGCCCGATCTATTATTACGACGACACGACCGTATCGAATTATCAGCCCGCCAGCATCGGCACCAGCAGCAATCCTGTCATCCTGGTCTTCGACATCACGAGCGGGAGTTGCCCAAAGATCAATGGCGGAAAGACGATCTACGGCATCGTCTACTGCGGGCAGGGATTCGACATGCAGGGCTGGGGCGGCACGACGATCTACGGCTCGCTGGTGATCGACACCAACCTGACCAAATTCACCGCCAATACCAATCTGGGCAGCAATACCAACGCCAATAATCCCTCGTCGTACAGCGCGACTCCTATCGTTACCCGAATCATCGGCTCATGGCGGGACTTCTGACATGCATGCTTTGCCTACCCGCCGCCACCGCGGATTTTCCCTGATCGAAGTCATGGTGACGCTGGTCATTCTTGCCGGTGGACTGCTCGCACTGAGCAAGTTCCAGACTGACATCATGGTGAGCAATTCCCAGGCAAAGCAACGCACCGAAGCAACCTTGCGCGGACAGCAGAAAATCGATGAACTGCGCTCCTTCTCATCGCTCACCGAGTACGGGAACGTGGCCTCGGGAACGGACACGGTGGCCGGCACATCGGCGAGCTTTACTCGCACCTGGACGATCACGCCGCATTCCACGCCACCGCTGTACAAGGAAATAGCGATGACGGTGTCGTGGACAGATAACCGTGGCAATGCGCATTCAGTGAATTTGAACAGCATGATCGCGTCTAACGATCCCAAGCTGAGTGGAGCGATCATCAACAACGCAACGTCCACTACGACGACCACCACCACATCGAGCACCAGCACCAGTACGACAACCTCGACTGCGGCAACCACGAGCACTACGGCAGCCGGCACGACTACCACCACCGCAAGGCCAACCACAACGACCACCACGACAACAACGGCCGTCCCCAGCACGACCACCACGACCACGACGACCAGTACGACCACGACTACGACCACGACGGCAAAAACCGCCTGTCAATGTTCGCGTGCAGGCAATAGCTCGAACTACAGCGCAGTCAGCCCGGCTGGACAGTGCACGTCGTCATGCTGTGCTGCATATACGCCAAAATGCACGGGCAACAATTGCACCTACACGGCAATGTGCCCGGTCCCCTGACGAGGTGAACCACCTTTGAAAGCTTCTGCTAGCCGGTGGTGGCAGCTTGCAACCGCTTGCCTAGCCCTGGCCTTCGTTATCTTAGCCTGCCCAGCAATGGCCGATCAGGTGACCTTCGACATTGCTGGCGATGGGCCACAAATCGTTGTCACTCAGCGTGGTAATGCCACTGCCTTTTTTCCGGAAGCGTTTCTCCTTGACTCTCATGGACAGTGGCTGCGCTTGAGTGGAACCGGAACCGGCGCCGAGCTAGCACCCGGACAATCGCTACGCTTTTTGAAACCACCGACCGGCGCGGCCTTTCCGGCTACTCCCCTGCTGCTTCGTTTCCAGGACAAGGCTGGCGTCGGATTTGGGCAGATCGCCTTCCTGGAGCCAACCTCTGTCGTCAATGCGTTGACTGTCGACCGTGCCGAAAACGGGCGGTTGAACTTGCGGCGAACGAACGCCGATGCTGTAATGAGCTGGCTACTCGCCGCGCCCATCAGCGTCATGCCATCGATGAGGCCGGAGGTGGACAGGCTGCCGGCTCCAATGCCTGCGTTACCGATTCGCTGGAGAGACCCGGGTAGATCCACGCAGGATGATCGGACTGTCGACGATCCCGGGCCGGGTGAAACGGTGTTGCTTCATGAGATGCACCGAAACGGTAAAACAGAATTCGCCATCCAGCCCATTTCCAGGCAAGCGGATGGTTATTTCATCCAGCAACCATTCTGGCTGAACAAGACATCCTGGTTCCAGTGGCTGACGGTCCTGTCCGGATTGGGAGCGGTCGGCACGCTATTGGTGAACCGTCGTGCGCGGACGCAGCGGATGGCCCCATGGGCTGTTTGGAAAGAGCAAATCTATCTTGGCTCTGGCCTGCGTCTTCGACTTGGCTGCGCTGCGATGGATGGGCTGGTCGCGCTGCTCTTCGCTGTACTCATCGCGAGCGTGCTGCATCCGGTTTTGCTGAATTCCGCGTCCTTGCCCACTGGAGGCGACACCGCATCGCATCTGCTATACGCATGGATCTTCGCCAAGGAAACCTTTGCCGCAGGCGAGCTGACGTCGTGGATGCCGGAAGTGTTTGGCGGATTTCCCCTGCTTTCGTATTACTTTCCCCTACCTTTCATCGTGACCGCATTGCTGGAGCCTTTTTTGGGTTTCGCCGCGGGTTTGAAGTGGGCCATGGTGTTGCCGGCGCTCTGCTTGCCTGGCGTGGTGGTGCTGGTTTCCCGCCACGTGCTGGGCTTCCGTTCGATGACTGCGTATTGCGCCGCACTGGGCTGTTTCAGCTTTCTCGTCCATGAAGAAAACGCGATCTGGGGCGGTAATCTCCTTGGCGTACTCGCCGGAGAGTTCGCCTATAGCTATGGCATGCTTTTTTCCGTATTGACCCTGGCTCTCTGGTTCAGGGCAGCGCGAGATGGCCGTGGCTGGGTCTGGGCCGGTGTGTTCGAAGCTTTGACAGGCCTTTGCCACGGCTATGCGCTTTTGATGGTTGGGTTTGGTAGCCTGCTTCTTCTCATCGGTATGCAAGACCGAAAGCGCGCCTTCTTGTCCCTCGCAAAAGGACACATTCTTGCATTCTCCCTGCTCGGCGGCTGGTTGTGGCCGCTGCTGGAGATGCACGCTTACACAATACCGAACGATGGTGTGACGCCAGTCAATTCGGTTAGGGAATTACTGCCTCAGTCATTGTGGCCGCTATACGGAGCAGCCGGCACAGTCATGTTGGCAGGCGCCTTTCCAAGCGTTCGCACGTATTGCCACAGCGCCCGCATAGAGGTGGTGCTTTTCTTCCTCACCGTGGCCACCCTGGCACTGTTTGCGTGGTCCGGCGCAAACAGGATCGGTCTCGCTGACCTGCGATTTTTTCCCTACGTCTGGCTGCTGACTGCGATCGCAGTCGGATGGCTCATTGGAATGACGTTCCAGAGTTTCCATTTTCCCGCCCGAGTGTTGATGACGCTGGCTCTGTTGGCAGGAACGCTTGCCTGGACAGCGCCGAGAATCCAGGTTGCTCCGCAATGGGCACAATGGAACTTCAGCGGCCTGGAGGTCAAGCCCCAATGGCAGGTGTTAACGACGCTCTTCCCCACACTGTCTGGGTCGATGACTTCGCCGCGCCTGCTGTTCGAGCATGACGCGGACAATCATGACCTGGGATCGACGCGTGTGCTGGAATCGTTGCCGCTGTTTCTCGGCGGCCGCCCGGTACTGGAAGGCTTGTACATGGAATCTTCCTTACTGGCGTCGGCAATCTATCAATTGCAGGCCGAAGTATCAGCGTCGCCGTCGTCGCCGTTGACACGTTTTCCCAGTGGCGGTTTGGACCCTGAGCTCGCGGCCCGCCACATGACGATGTTGAACGCCGATGAGGTATTGCTGCGGTCCGAGACGGCCAGGAAAGCACTGCTGGCCAGTGGCTGGTTTGACGTGATCGCCGAGCAACCGCCGTTTTCCGTCCTGCGCTTGCGCCAGGCTGACAACCGCCTCGTCGACGCAAGCGCGCATCCCTGGAAAATCAAAAGCCGTGACGGATGGATGGTCGACAGTTTCAGGTGGTTCCGCTCCCGGCGTCGGCTTGCCGAAGAATGGCCGGTTTATGCCAATCCTGCACAGCCGGATACGGCATTCAAATCTCTTGCGGCCTCTCCTGCACACATCAGCGAATTTAGCCTGTCCCGCCGTTCGCTTTCTTTTGTCACGGACAGTCCAAAAAGGCCTCACCTGATCAGGATGGCGTTTCATCCGCGATGGCAATTGGCCACCGCCGGCGACGTATATCTGGCGGCGCCGGGATTTTTGCTTGTTGTCCCTCAGGAGAAACAGGTGCGCCTGGTGTACGGCGAAACAGCAGTCGACCATGCGGGACGCATCGCTAGTGCCCTAGCTTGCCTGTTTGTCGTTGCGTATGGAGTGCGCCACCGGCGTGCTAGCGCCGGCACGGGAAAACCCACATGTCGCCCGCTTGAACGTCAGAAAACGATCTGGTGGCTGGCCGGGATCGCATCGATGCTCGTCGGCGCTGCGTTGCTCGCCGGGACGTCCGCCGAGCATGCTTACCAGCTAGGCTGGCAAGCCATGACCGATAGCCAGTATGCCGCGGCCGCGCATTATTTCCTTGACGCAGAGAAGCGGCGTAATTCTCCTGCGGCACAGGAAGAATCGCTTTTCTGGGCGGCGCGGGCCACTGAACTGCGGGGCAACCTGAGCGAAGCAGCCGACTTGTACCTGAAACTCGTCCAGGCTTACGACGGATACTGGGTCCCGGAAAGCTTGTACTGCCTGGTGAAATTGCGAGGAAAGCTTGGCGATGCCGTGACAGCCGGACTGGCGAAAGACCGGCTATTGAATGATTATCCCTACAGTGATTGGGCCACGAAGGTGCGTAGCCAATAGATGGCTTGGTGTCCCTGGTAGGCGACGGTGACCGTTTTGAACGATTCAAGGTGAACATTTTTCCACTGCGCAGGGATAACTGTTGACGTTCAACGAAAACTGACCCACTTGGCGGGATAGTTTTCATCCAAATTTGGCCCATGTGATGCAATTGCCTGCTCAATTGATGAGCAGGAGGACAAGGAGTGATCACAGTGGGCATGTTTGCCAAGATTCGGCGGATGCATTTCCGCGAGCAGTTGTCCATCCGGGAGATCGAGAGGCGCACGAACCTGTCGCGCAATACGATCCGCAAGTGGCTGCGCGAGCCAGCCATGACCGAAC
>NZ_JAAIVB010000083.1 GCF_010974945.1 Noviherbaspirillum galbum
CGTCCCGCCAGCCTTCGCCCAGCTCGACATACTGCCTTGCGACCTCGTCCATGGCCGTACCCTCCATCAACAAAGGCTTGGACACGATTTCGTCTCACTCATTCCGCATACTTACAGCTGTAGTATTAGGAATGCCATACTGGTCTGGATAAGGATCGCGACTGATTATAGGGTTATCAGGATTCAGCCTAGAAAATTTTTCAGGAACAGCTTTAGATCGAACCGTTTCCAAAAATTCAACATCTACTTCAAATGATTTCAACTCCGCGCCTACTAACCCTTTATCAATCTTAGTCTGAAGATACTGCATTGCTCGACCTTCTTGTCCGAAGTTAATCCAAATAATTTGTCCCTTGTTAGGTATCAGCGATACTTCACCTGCCTCGTTAATTACTAGACGTTGATTAGATATGCCTTCAACGCGATAAGCTGTGACGATTCCTTCTGCACGACTCGAGGCATTCCCTGTAATAGTACGCCAATTCACTCCCGCGGAAGGCGCATCTGCAATTGGAAACTGTCCAAACTCGTTAGGTACACTGCGAAATAACTCCGGTACGACTCTCGCAGCAAAACTAGCTAATTGTGCTCCCTTGGTATAAACGAAAGGACTATAAATTTTCCCTGCAAATCCGCCAAGACGCTGCTCATTGTTTGCGTACGGAATTACTTCGCCGTCGGACCAATATTGAGTGGATTGTTTAGCAATTTGATACGCATCGGACGGATCAACTCCTGCCTCTATCAAGCCCTGCATTTGAGCACCTTCCCATATGGTGCTGGTCACGCTCATGACAGTCTTCGGCACGCCATTTATCAAACCAGGGATGAATCCTTTCGCCACCTCACTCACATGATTCATCTGTTTGGAGTATGGCATTGGGTAATCACTAACCCAGAGGCTTTCCGTCCGCCCGCCGCCGTTATTTCCTAACTCATCAGGTGCCTCGCCTTGCTCATAATGCCCCTGCCCGCTACTCGACCAGTCATATAGCCCTAACCGATCAGAATTTTCTACTGTTGGCCGTAGGCTAATTCCGCTTTCAGAAGCCTTGGCGATGATTCCCTGATTATGCATATCTACGAGATGCACCATTTCGTCAAGTCCGCTGAAGTCAACCATACCGCCATTTACCCTATCGCTGAGTGCCATAGCTTCGACTGCGCTTGAACCCACTGTCCGATTTTCCCGGCGCGCATAAATGAGGCTCATGCCATCATCGAAATTTGCCAGAGGTTCTTGTCTTGAAAATAGCGACTTTTCCCGCGCGAGGTCTTGCGCATATTCGTCATGGCTATATTTTGGCGCCCGTCCTTCAACTGAGAAATCGGCACGTGAGGTACTCAGCCAAGCATCCCCACCATCGGTATTCACAATCTCTTTTAACCGATAGCCCATGAGCAACCTCTCTTGCTGACTCATATCAGTCGAAGTCGCATTGCCAGCCTCACGCAAGCCCTCCTGCATCCCGCCCCGGAACGCATCAATCATTGCTTGTGTCCCGCTGACCCGGCCATTCTGTACTCGGCTCTCAGCAATTCCCGATGCCATGCCCGATGCCGCTCCAGTCGCCATGCGCTGCATCAGCGGATCCCAAGTACTTCCCTTGAACGCGCCTTCCATTCCCTGCTGCGCCATGCCGCCCACGCCCGCGCCAATCGCTGACGCCACCACGCTGGTCCAGCTAAACTCGCTGCGCAACCCGGTCACCATGCCGATGCCCTGGCTGACCGCATTGCCTGCGGCTGCCCTGACAACGGCGTTGGAGGCGAGCCCTTCCATCCCTGCGGACACGCCCGCGCCAATCGCCCCGAGCGCCACGCTTTGCAAGCTGAAGCCGTCCTGCGCGCCAATCGCATTACCCACGACTTGGCTTGCCACCGATCCCGCCGCACCGGCGATAGCGGATGTGGTGACGGTGCCGAGCGAACTGGCAATGGCCTCCGTCGCTGCCGTCGCCGTGCCGCCCATGTACGCTGCACCGGCTTGCATGATATCCAGCAGACTGCCGTCGGCGGCGGTGATGCGCACGCGATGGTCGGCCTAGTCGAATTGATAGCTTTCAGTGAGCGCCTTGGTGGTGGCGATGCTGACGGTGTCGTTGCCGTTGTTCTTTGCGACGGCCACACCGGTGCCGGCGGCCTGGGTGACGCTGGCGACCAGGCCATTGTGATTGTAGGCATAGGCGGTGAGCACGCCGTTGGCCTGGCGCAGGCGGACGCGCTGGCCGAAGGCGTCATATTGACTGCGCTCGACGCCACCATCGGCATGCTTCTCTTCGATGAGGTTGCCCGCCGCGTCATAACGACGGC
>NZ_JAAIVB010000084.1 GCF_010974945.1 Noviherbaspirillum galbum
GTGCTGGACATGCTGGGCGCGCCGCCGGAAGCGCTGGCCGCGCGGGCGCGCCGGCTTGCCCGGCGCCTGCGCGCCATTCCCGGCCTGCAGGTTCGCATCCGGCGCGGCGAGTCGCTCGCCGGCGGCGGATGCCTGCCGGAGGCGCGCCTGCCGACCAGCATCGTGCTGCTTGAGCATGCCGCCCTGTCCGCGGAGGACATCAGCCGGCGGCTGCGCACCCAAGACCCGGCGGTGGTCGGGAGGATGGTCGATCGCTGCGTGGCGCTCGACGTGCGCACCATCGCGGACGGCGAGGTCGGCATGGCGGCTGATACGATAGGCAGGGCGCTGGCATGAACGCACCCGCGCGCACCTTGCATGCGCACCGTCATCTCTCCCTCGGCGTGCTGGGGCACGTGGACCATGGCAAGACCAGCCTCGTGAAAGCCCTGACGGGCACGGACACCGACCGGCTTGAGGAAGAGAAGCGGCGCGGCATGTCGATCGTGCTCGGCTTCGCCTACCTGTCGCTGGCGAGCGCAATCATCGACATCATCGACGTGCCGGGCCACGAACAATTCGTGCGCACCATGGTTGCCGGCGCGACCGGCATCGACGCCGCGCTGCTCGTCGTGGACGCGCGGGAAGGCATCAAGCCCCAGACGATGGAACACCTGGCGATCGCCGGCCTGGTCGGCGTGCGGCGCGGCGTCGTTGCCGTCACCAAGGCCGATCTTGCCGATGACGCGCAGCGCCGGACCCTGCCGCAGCGGCTGCGCCCGTTCCTGGCGGGCGGACCGCTGGCTTCCGCGCCGGTCGTGTTCACCTCGACGGTCACCGGCGAAGGGCTGGACGCCTTGCGCGCGGCGCTCGAGGGCCTGGCCGGCGAACAGCCGCGTCCCGCGCCGGGGCCGAACTTCACCCTGCCGGTCGACCGGGTGTTCGCGCTGCCTGGCCATGGCACCGTCGTCACCGGCACGCTGCGCGGCGGATGCGTCCGCAGCGGCGACCATGTCGCGGTTTCGCCCGGCGGCGCCAGGGCGGTGATCCGGCAATTGCAGGTGCACAACCAGGTGGTCGAGGAAGCATGGCCGGGGCAGCGGGTCGGGATCAACCTGAGGCAGCTCGGCGCCGGCGACCTGCACAGGGGAGATCTGCTCGCGCCGCCCGGCCTGGTTCGCGTCACTTCCCTGATCGACGCGGAACTGCGCTTGCTGCCGGAACACCTGGAGCAGGCCGGGCGCCTGGCGGACGGACAGCGGCTGCGGCTATTGTTCGGCACGACGGACGTGTCCGCCCGCGTGCGCCTGCTCGATACCCGGCCGGAAACGACCGGCTTGCTGGTGCAGCTGCGCACCGAGCGCCCGGTCGCCGCAATGCCCGGCGATGCCTTCATCCTGCGCCGCGATTCGCCGCCGCAGACCTTGGGCGGCGGACGTTTCCTGGACACCGCCGCGCCGCGCCACCGTGCCGGCGACGACGCCGTCCTCGGCCGGCTGCGCATCCTTGCTTCGGGAGACTGGCGCCAGGTGATGGCCGAGCGGCTGCGCGCGGCGGGACCGGCCGGCCTGCCGCTGCAGGAACTGGCGCGCAGTCTCGGCTGCCACGCGGAGGATGTCCGGCGCGCGGCGGACGGATTCGCGCTGTGCGACGGCAAGGTGCTGCTGCTGCACGACCATGCGACGGCGATCCAGGAATCGCTGCTCGGTGCGCTCGGGCGTTTTCATCGCGAGCAGCCCTTGCGCAGCGGCGCGCCCTTGTCTTATTGCCGCTCAAGCCTGCCCGCCGCGCTAGCGGATACCATGTTCCGCAAGATCCTGAGCCTGATGCATGCCTCCGGCCGCGTCGTCTGCCAGCAGGGCACCGTCCGGCTAGCCGGGCACGATCCCCTTGCCGGCATGGAAGCGCGCGAGCGGGCGGAAGCCGAGGCGCTGGAAAGGCGCGTCCTGGAAGGCGGCATGACGCCGCCCGACCTTCCCTGCGCCGGGCAACGCGGCGAGGCGCTGCTGAGGTTGCTTGCCGAGCATGGCCGGCTGGTACTGCTGCCCGGCCAGCTTGCCGGCCAGCGCATCGTTTTCCACCGCGAGGCGATTGCGGAGGCGGAGCGCAAGCTGCGCGAAGCGTTTCCGGCGCCGGCGCGCTTCACCGTCTCGCAGGCGCGCGAGGTCCTCGGCTCAAGCCGGAAGTTCGTGGTGCCCCTGCTGGAACATTTCGATGCGCGGGGACGCACCCGCCGCCACGGCGACAACCGCGTCATGGCGGCATCGGAAGATCGTCAAAATGGAGGTGCATGAAGTCTGGTGGCTTCCCTGGTCTTCAAAACCAGCGGCCTGCTTCACGGCGGGCAGTGGGTTCGATTCCCATTCACCTCCGCCAGCACGTGCGGGACCGCCTTCGGGCCATCGGGGGCGGTCCCGTTTTTTACCGCTTATTTCGCTTGGCCGCTGTCGCTGCCGTGCTTCGCGTCGACGGAATGAGCGCTGCCCGGCGCATGGGAATTGCCGGGAACATGAGAGTCGGCACCAGAGTTGCCCGACGTGCCGGAACTACCCGAACTACCCGAGCTTCCGCTGCTCTGGCCGTGGCGCAAGGTCTGCTCATAGGCAAGCTGCTCGCGCTTCAACCTGGCGTTGAAATCGGCATTGGCTTGCTTGCGGCAAGCGGCCTGCGCACCGCCGGGATGCTTGTCGCATTGCACCAGCGCGGCATCACGTTCGTTCTCCAGCCGCTTCTTCTTCAGCTGAAGGTCTTCCTTGGCCTGCTTGGCGTAACTCTCGTGCATGTCCGCTCCGGGTGCGAGCCAGTCCGCCCCCTTGGCGCCGGCCGCTGATTTATCGGTTTGCGCTTGCGTACCGGCCGCATGCGCGGAGAGGCAAAGCGGCGCGGCACAGATTCCCGCCAGCAGCAGGCGATACAGCTTGTTCATGTCTTGCTCCTTTCATCGATGATGGAGACGAGGCATGGACCGCACGTCTCCGAACAAATCCAAAACATATTTGCCCGAATCATTCGACAGCGGCTTTGTCGCCGCGTTCTGTGCCACTGCGCGCGCATGATAAAAATTACGCATAGCAGGGTAAGACTTTCCAATCTCCTTCATCCTGCAAGACCGATAAGGCCGTATATGTTTAGCCAAATGTATTGGCACGCCTGATGCTTTTTTTACCGGGTAACCGTACCTTCAGCGAGGAGCGACATGGACATCCCTCTCGAAAGCCCTGAACGCAGAAAAATGCTGCAGGCCGCGCTCGGCGCGGCCGGAGGCATCGCCGCCGCCGGCATCGCGGTGCCTTTCGTGGAAAGCATGGAACCGAGCGAAGCGGCGCGCGCGGCCGGCGCGCCGGTCGAGGTGGACATCGGCGGCCTCGAACCGGGAAAGCTGATCACCGTGGAATGGCGCGGCAAGCCGGTATGGATCCTTCACCGCACCGATGCGATGCTGGCCTCTCTGAAGGATCACGATGCCCTGCTCGCCGATCCATCGTCCAGGCAATCGGAACAACCGCGCCAGGCCGCCAACCCGGCACGCTCGCTGAAGCCGCCTTTCCTGGTCCTGATCGGCATCTGCACCCACCTGGGCTGCGTGCCGACCTTCCGCCCCGAACCCGGATCGCCCGACCTCGGCGCCGCATGGCCGGGCGGGTTCTATTGCCCCTGCCACGGCTCGCGCTTCGATCTTGCCGGGCGGGTATTCAAGAACGTGCCCGCGCCGGCAAACCTGGTCGTGCCGGATTACCGCTACATCGGCGAGTCACGCCTGCTCATCGGCACGTCGGCCTGACCCCGGGCGGCGCTTGCCGCCGATACATTGGGCCAAATGCAGGTGAACTCGGCACCGGCACGGGCATCCAAGGGGATGCAGCAGGCCGATCGCCTTTCAGCATGGAGAAATGATGAAACGCAGGCAACGCGAGATCGTCGTCATCACCGGCGCCAGCGCCGGCATCGGCCGGGCCGCGGCCCGCGAATTCGCCAGCCATGGCGCAACGGTGGCCTTGCTGGCAAGGGACCAGGAAAGACTGGACGCCGCGCGCGCCGAGGTCGAACTTCTCGGCGGCAAGGCGCTCGCGATCCCGCTCGACATGGCCGATGCCGCGCAGGTGGAAGCCGCAGCGGCACGCATCGAGCATGAAATCGGCCCCATCGACATCTGGGTCAACAATGCGATGTCGACCATCCTCGCTCCGGTCGACAAGATCGACCCCGCCGACTTCCGCCGCGTCACCGATGTCACCTACCACGGCGTCGTGTGGGGCACCATGGCGGCGCTGAAGCGGATGCGCCCCCGGAACCGCGGCACTATCGTGCAGGTGGGTTCCGCCCTCGCCTACCGCTCGATTCCGCTGCAATCGCCGTACTGCGGCGCCAAGCACGCCATCAAGGGCTTCACCCAGTCCGTCCGCACGGAACTGCTCCACGAAAAGAGCAGGATCCACCTTGCGATCGTCGACATGCCGGGCGTGAATACGCCGCAGTTCGACTGGTGCAGGACCACGCTGGACCGCCATCCCAAGCCGATGGGCGCCTATTACCAGCCCGAGGTCGCCGCCCGGGCGGTCTATTGGGCGGCGCATTCGAGGCGCCCGGAAATCTATGTCGGCATGCCGGCCGCGGCCGCCATCATCGCCGAGAAGTTCGCGCCGCGCCTGCTCGACTGGTATCTCGCGCGCACCGGCTTTCGCGGCCAGGAGACGGGCGAAGCCATCGATGCGCCGCGGCCGGGCAACCTGTGGGCACCCGTGCCCGGCCCGTATGCGGCGCACGGCGCCTTCGACGGCGGCGCGCGCCGGCACAGCGCCCAGCTCTGGGCAAGCATGCATCGCGACTGGCTGCTCGCCGGCGGCCTTGCCCTCGGCATGGCACTGGGCCTGCGTTCCTGGCGCGGCCAGCGCGCCGCAGGAAACGGACGTTCCCACGCAACGAGATGATTCATAGGAAAGGAAGGCCATCATGAGCAAGACCGTCGGCGACTTCTTCGTCGAACGCCTGTATGACTGGGGCGTGCGCACCATCTTCGGCTATCCCGGCGATGGCATCAACGGCGTGCTCGGCGCATTGAACCGGACGGAGGGCAAGATCGGCTTCATCCAGGCCAGGCACGAGGAAATGGCCGCCTTCATGGCGTCCGCGCATGCCAAGTTCACCGGCGAGCTCGGCGTCTGCCTCTCGACCGGCGGCCCCGGCGCATCGCATCTCATCACCGGCCTCTACGATGCCAAAATGGACCACGTGCCGGTGCTTGCCATCGCCGGCCAGGCGCCGCGCACCGCGCGCGGTGCGCACTACCAGCAGGAACTCAACCTGGCGCAGATGTTCGCCGACGTCGCCGACTACGTGCAGGAAGCGGAAGCCCCGGCGCAGATCCGGCACATGGTCGATCGCGGCATACGCACCGCGATCGCGCGCAATGGCATCTCGGTGCTCATCCTGCCCGGCGACCTGCAGGAGATGCCATATGAAGACCCACCGCGCAAGCATGGCGCGGTATTCTCCGGCGTCGGCTACAGCCGGCCGCGGGTGCTGCCCTACCAGCAGGACCTGCAGCGCGCCGCCGATGTGCTGAATGCCGGCGAGAAGGTGGCGATCCTGGTCGGCGCCGGCGCGCTTGGCGCGACCGACGAGGTGATCGCCGTGGCCGACCGGCTGGGCGCGGGTGCCGCCAAGGCCTTGCTGGGCAAGGCCGCGCTGCCGGACGACCTGCCCTGGGTCACCGGGTCCATCGGCCTGCTCGGCACCAAGCCGAGCTACGACATGATGATGGAGTGCGACACGCTGCTCATGATCGGCACCGGCTTCCCCTATTCGGAATTCCTGCCCAAGGAAGGTAAGGCACGGGCAGTGCAGATCGACATCGATGCCAGCATGCTGAGCATCCGCTACCCCGCCGAAGTCAACCTGCATGGCGACGCCGGCCTGACCCTCGATGCGCTCCTGCCCTTGCTGCAGCAAAAGCCCTCAACCACTTGGCGCGAACGCATCGCGGGCAACATGAGCGACTGGTGGCATACCCTCGAGCATCGCGCCATGCAGCCGGCGAATCCGCTCAACCCGCAGCGCGTGGTCTGGGAATTGTCGCCGCGCCTGCCCGACCGGGCCATCGTGACCAGCGACTCGGGTTCCTGCGCCAACTGGTTCGCGCGCGACCTCAGGATCCGGCGCGGCCAGATGTGCTCGCTGTCAGGCGGGCTGGCCTCGATGGGCGCGGCCGTGCCGTATGCCATCGCCGCGAAGTTCGCGCATGCGGACCGGCCGGTGATCGCCCTCGTCGGCGACGGGGCGATGCAGATGAACAACATGTCGGAACTCATCACCGTGGCGAAATACTGGCAGCGATGGCCGAACCCGTCCTGGATCACCTGCGTGTTCAACAACGAAGACCTGAATCAGGTGACCTGGGAGCAGCGGGTGATGGAGGGCGACCCTCGCTTCGTAGCTACCCAGCAGATTCCGAACGTGCCCTATTACCGCTTCGCCGAGCTCATCGGCCTCAAGGGAATCTACTGCGACCATCCCGACAAGGTCGGCGCCGCCTGGGAAGAAGCGCTGCGCGCCGACCGGCCGGTCGTGCTCGAGTTCAAGACAGACCCGGAGGTGCCGCCCTTGCCCTCGCACATCAGCCTGCAGCAGGCCAGGAAGTTCGCCTCCACGATCATCGAAGGCGATCCGGACGAAGCGGGCATGCTCGCCGGCGCGGCGCGCCAGGTGCTTAGCAGCCTGCTTCCGGGAGACAAGAGCTGATGGACAGGTTTGCCGCCATGCCGGTACGCGAGCGAAAGACCGGAACCGCAAGCCTTGCCGCATCGGGACGCGGCGGAGCCGGCAGTTCCGTCGGCGCGCGGCTGCTGGGCATGGCGGTCGCCGCAATGGCCGGTGCCGCGGCCGTGCAGCGACCGGAACGCGCGGCGGCAGATCGGAACCTCGACCCGGACCGCACGGCGCCTCGCCTCCACGCCTGCGCCGCCCTGCTCTCGGCGTCGGTGCTGCTGGACAGCGCGCTGGAACATTACCGTGGGCAATTCGAAAACCCGGGCATGCTCGCGCCCCTGTTCACCGCATCCGCCGCCATGCTGGCGGGCTTGTCCGGAGCATCGTCCCCGGCCCGGCGCGCCGGCGGACGGCATGCCTATGCGGCCGCCCTCGCGGCGGGCGCCGCCGGCACCGCCTTCCATGCGTATAACATTCTTCGCCGCCCGGGCGGCCTGCGCTGGGGAAACCTGTTTTATGCCGCGCCCGTCGGCGCGCCCGCGGCGCTTTCGCTGGCCGGGCTGTTCGGACTGGCCGCGCGCCGCCTGCATGATGGCGCGCCAGGCCGGCGCCGCCTGCTCGGCATGCCAACGGGGCGGGCCTTGTCCGCGCTGACCTGCCTCGGGCTCGCGGGAACCAGCGGCGAGGCGGCGCTGCTGCATTTTCGCGGCGCCTTCCATCATCCCTGCATGTGGCTGCCCGTCACGGTGCCGCCGTCGGCGGCGGTCTTGCTGGGCGTGGCGGCAATGTCGCCCGCGGCGGAACAACCGGCCCGGCTCACGCGGCCAACCCGCGCGGCGCTTTGGCTGACCGCCTTGCTCGGCGTCGGCGGCGTCGGCTTCCACGCCCGCGGCGTCGGCCGGCAGATGGGCGGCTGGCGCAACTGGACCCAGAACGTCCTCGCCGGCCCGCCGCTCTCCGCGCCGCCCAGCCTGGCGGCGCTGGCCCTTGCCGGTTTCGTATCGCTTGCCCTGCTCCGTCCGCGCGGCGACCGGGAGGCGCGCCCATGACAGCTTCCTATCCCGGCTACGACGTCCTCGCGAAGTGGGACAGCCCTTCTTTCGACGACAAGACGCGAAAGGTGCTGGATGCCCGCCTGCGGACACCGCCGGCCCGCCGCTTCTTCAGCGAGGAGGAGTGGCGGCTCATGGAGGCGCTGGCGGACAGGCTGCTGCCCCAGCCCGACCGCGCCGATCCCGTTCCCATCGTAGCGATGCTGGACGAGCAGCTGTTCTTCGATCGCGGCGAAGGGTTCCGGCACGAGGACATGCCGCGCCAGCAGCAGGCGTGGCGTGCCGGGCTGGCGGCAATCGATGCCGAGGCCCGCTTGCGCTTCGGCGCGCCCTTCGCCGCGCTCGACCTTGCCCGGCAGGATGGCCTGCTGCAGGACATTGCCAACAACGCGGTCAATCACCGGCTGTGGGAAGCCATTCCGGCCGAGCGCTTCTTCATCCACTTCCTGCTCAAGGGCGCCGCCGGCGTGTATTACTCGCATCCGTCGGCCTGGAGCGAGATCGGCTTCGGCGGGCCGGCCAGTCCGCGCGGCTATGTGCGGCTGGGCTTCAACGGACGCGACCCATGGGACGCGCGGGAGGAGAAATGAGCCCGGACGAGCCACGCGCGAAGGAAGGGCGGGCGCCGGACATATTCACGCCGGGCGGCTGGATGCCGATGCGCTCCCATGCCGGCGATGACGCGGTGGATTTCGCTATCGTCGGCGCGGGCGCGGGCGGCGCGACGCTGGCATGCAAGCTCGCCGAGGCCGGCTTTTCGGTCGTGGTGTTCGACGCCGGCCCGTTCTGGCGTCCGCTCGACGACTTCGCCTCCGACGAACTCGAACAGCAAAAGCTCTACTGGACGGATGAACGCGTCATCGCCGGCGACGATCCGATCGCGCTCGGCGGCAACAATTCCGGGCGCGGGGTCGGCGGCTCCACCGTCCATTTCAGCATGGTATCGCTGCGCTTCCGTCCGGAATGGCTCCGCAGCCGCAGCGTGCTCGGCTATGGCTTTGACTGGCCCATCGATTACGACGACCTTGCGCCCTACTACGACGAGGTTGAAGAGGCGCTGAAGATCGCGGGACCGGTACGCTATCCCTGGGGACCGCCGCGAAAGCGCTATCCCTACCGCGAGCATGAACTCAATGCCGCCGGCCTGGTGCTGGCGCGCGGCGCGGAGAGGCTCGGCCTGCCCTGGGCCGCGGTGCCGCTGGCGACGGTCTCGGCGCCGCGCGGCAAGTCGCCTCCGTGCGTCTACCGCGGCTTCTGCAACTTCGGCTGCTCCACCAATGCCAAGCAGAGCGCGCTGGTGGTCTGGATACCGCGCGCCATCCGGGCGGGCGCCGAAATACGGGACATGGCCATGGCCGGCCGCATCGAGCTTGGCGCCGCGGGCAGGGTGACCGGCGTGCATTACCATCGCGAAGGGCAGTGGCGCTTCCAGCGTGCCCGCAACGTGGTGGTGGCGGGCTATGCCATCGAGACGCCGCGCCTGCTGCTGAACTCCGCCTGTTCCCGCTTTCCGCATGGCCTGGCCAACGGCTCCGGCCTGGTCGGCACGCATCTCACCACGCACTCCGGGCCCGGGGTCTGGGCCCGCTTCGACGAGGAGATCCGCTGGTACAAGGGTCCGCCCAACATGGTGCTGACCGAACACTGGAATTACGTCGACGAGGGCAAGGATTACCACGGCGGCTTCGCCTTCATGAGCCAGGGGCCGCTGCCGCGCGCCTGGGCGCAGATCGTTTCCACCTCGCGCAAGCTGTGGGGAGAAGCGCTGCGGCGCGAGATGGTGGCCTACAACCACATGGCCGGCGCGGTCGCGGTCGGCGAGACCGAGCCGCGCCCGGAAAACCGGGTGGAAGTCATCGACGAAAAGGACCAGTACGGCTTGCCGATTCCGCGTGTCGTGTTCTCGTACTCGGACAACGACCGGCGGCTGCAGCGCCATGCCACGCGCGTCATGGGCGAACTGATGGATGCCGCCGGCGGACGGGACCCCTGGACCAGCCAGGACACCAGCCACATCCTCGGCACCTGCCGCATGGGTAGCGACCCGGAGTCGAGCGTGGTGAATGCCGACGGCCGCAGCTGGGATGTTCCCAACCTCTGGATCTGCGACGGTTCGCTGTTCCCGACCTGCGGCGGCGTCAATCCTTCGCTGACCATCCAGGCGCTGGCCTGCCGCATCGGCGACCGCATCGCCGAGCTGGCCAGCCGCAACGAGCTTTGAACGATGGAGCGCCGCTCATGAAACCCGTCACCAGCATCTTCGACCTCGAAAACCTTGCCCGCGAACGCCTGCCGGCGGTGATCTTCGACTACGTCCATGGCGGGGCCGAACAGGAAATCACGGTGCAGCGCAACCTCGACGACATGAAGGCCCTCGCGCTGCGGCAGCACGACCTGCGCGACGTCTCGGAACGCACCCTTGCCGTGACCATGGCCGGGGACGCGGCACGGATTCCGCTGGCCATCGCGCCGACCGGACTGGCCGGCCTGACCTGGGCCAACGGCGAGTGCGAGGAAGCGAAGGCGGCGGCCGACTTCGGCGTGCCCTATTGCCTGTCCACCATGTCGATCTGCACGATAGAAGACGTGGCGGCGGCCACCGGCAAGCCGTTCTGGTTCCAGCTCTACCTGATGAAGCAGCGCGAGGTGAACGAAAGCCTCATCCGGCGCGCCCGCGATGCCGGCTGCTCGGCGCTGGTGCTGACCCTCGACCTGCATGTGCAGGGCAAGCGCTGGGCCGACGCGAAGAACGGCCTGTCGATCCCGCCGAGGCTGACGCTGTCCAACGGCATGGACATCGTGAAGCATCCGCGCTGGCTGCTCGGCATGGCGCGCAGCAAGCGCCGCACCTTCGGCAACCTGGAGGGCGAGGTGAAGAAGGCAAGGAACGTCTCCGCGCTGTCGGAATGGGTGGAGTCGCAATTCGACCCGTCGTTCGACCTCGATACCGTCAAGTGGGTGCGCAAGCTGTGGGACCGCAAGCTCATCCTGAAAGGCATCATGCATCCCGATGATGCCAGGCTCGCGCTCGACGTCGGCGCCGATGCCATCATCGTTTCCAACCACGGCGGCCGCCAGCTTGACGGCGCGCCGTCGTCCATTTCGGTGCTGCCCGGCATCGCCGATGCGGTGGGCGGGCGCATCGAGGTTTTCTTCGACGGCGGCATCCGTACCGGCGCCGACATCATCAAGGCCCTCGGGCGCGGCGCGCGTGCCTGCCTGAGCGGCCGCGCCTGCCTGTACGGACTCGCGGCGAACGGCCGCGAGGGCGTGGCCTGCGCCCTTAAGTTGCTCGAAGAAGAACTCAACGATTGCATGGCGCTGACCGGGATTACCGACCTGGGGCAGGTCGAGCCCGGGGTGGTGACGGCGCAGCCGAGTCTGTGAGATGACGTTGGCCTGATGCCGGGAAACTGGATTGAGAACCCTCAATTTTTAACTATTGGTTAAGAACTTCGACCGCAATCCGCCCGTCTAGCCTTGGCCCCCTTCTCCTTAGAGGTTGCGCCATGAAGACCCTGATCGCCGTCATCATGCTGGTCATTGCGCTCGTCGGTTGCGGAGGTGGGGCCGATTCCAGTGTGGCAGGATCCGGCGGGGGCACCTCCCCGGCCAGCCCCGCCGCCGCGGCAAGTACCCTGATGCCTACCGTGTGGCTGGCGGACGGAACGCCAACGACGTCGTGCGCGCTGGAACCCCTCTGCTCCGGCGTTCTTCCGGTTGCGGGAAAGCGCAACGATTACCGCATCACCCGCAATCTCGACCTGTTCATCCTCACCGATGCCAGCGGCAATTCGCAGGTCCTCTCTCCGTTCATCCACGCCTTGCGTTTCCAGGATGCCATGGTTTCCCTGCAAACCAACGACATCGCGGCGCAAGCCTACCGGCTTTATCAGGCGGCATTCAATCGCAAACCGGACCTGCCCGGCCTGGGATTCTGGATCGACCTCATGTCGCATGGAATGAGCCTGCTCGACGTGGCCAACGCCTTTTATCACTCGCCGGAATTCATCTCGATCTATGGCGCCAATCCTTCCAATGCGGCCTTCGTCAATGCCTTGTACCGCAATGCGCTGCAGCGTCCCGCCGAGCCGGCGGGATTCAACTATTGGGTGGGGCTGCTCGACGGCCGCGTGCTGACCCCGGCCGCCGTCCTGGTGCAGTTCAGCGAAAGCCTGGAAAACCAGGCGCGGGTGCTCAACGACATCCAGTTCGGCATCACCTACATTCCACCCAGCATGATTCCGCCGCCGCCAGGCACCTTCCTGGCCAAGGTCTCCATTGCACGGCCTGAAGGCTGGCCCATCTCCGGTGTCGTCCACCTGGAGGTCAAGGGTTCCGCAATGTCCAACGTCGAGCTGCTGCCGGCCACCGGCTATGCGCCGCGCTACGGAGTCTTTGCCGTGTCGCCCGACGGCACGGTGGCGTCGCTCGACTTTGATACGCGGTTCCTCCCGAATGGACCGATTGCCTTGCGCATCAGCGCATTCAGCCGCCCGCCCGGGGACCCTGCCGCAATCGAGATCATTGCCATGCCGACCCGGACATGGACGATCCAGAATACGCCCGATCCCGCTCCTGCCGTCTTCCAGGCAAGCCTGGCGAACGCGCCGCAGGATGGCGCGATCCTGAGCGGGGTGGTGCGGATGGAGGTACGCGGCAATGCCATGGAAAACGTGGAGCTGCTGCCTGCCAGCGGCTATACCCCGCGCCTGGGCGTCTTCCAGGTTTCCCCGGACAAGACCTATGCCTGGCTCGATTTCAACACCGCCAACCTGCCCGACGGCCTGCTGACCGCGCGCATCAGTGCCTTCAATGTGCCCGGCGGCGCGCCGAACGCCATCGAATCGGTCGTAATGCCGGCAAGGACGTGGCAGCTGCGAAACGGCACCGGGGGAACCGGCCCGGGAATCGGATTCAGTGCCGTGGTCACGGCGGCGCCCCAGGACAATGCCCCCGTGCGCGGCATCGTCCGGCTCGAGGTACGCGGCACGGGCATGGAGAACGTGGAGCTGCTGCCGGCGGGCAGCTATGCGCCGCGGCTGGGCGTGTTCAACATCTCGGCGGACAAGACCTATGCCTGGATGGATTTCAATGCGGCGGCACTGCCTTCCGGTCCGATCGACGTGCGCATCAGCGCGTTCAACCGGCCCGCCGGTCAGCCTGGCGCCACAGAAATCGTGGCCATGCCGTCGCGGCGCTGGCTGCTGAATCAATAGCCGACGGTTCGGTCCCGGGCGCCTTCGTGATTTTTCCTCTTTCTCGTCGGCCCTCCTTCATTGACTGAACTCTCGCCGTGCAAAGCTCCCTCCCTTTCAAGGGGAGGGCTGGGGTGGGGATGGGGTTCGGTCGCAATCAAAGAACAGTCTTAGTTCGCTGGCTTCCACCAGCCGTCAGCTTTTTGTCAGCTTCCTGTCAAGGTAGAGACAGCCCCGCCCACTAGACTCCCGGAGGTTTGAACGGGAGAAAAGCATGAACCAGGATCGGGCCGGCGGCGCGAAAAGACATGGTGTACTGCGAGGCCTGGTTCCGATGCTTGCCTGTGTCGTGGTCGCTTGCGGCACGACGGCTTGCTCCGGACTCCATGAGACCTTCATCGCCAACAAGCCTTACACGACGACCGCCGCGGTCGAGGGCGACTATGTCGCACCCGGGCAGGAAGACACCATTCCCGCCTGCATCCGGGCCATTCCCGCGCAGGAGAGATCCGCGAAGCGCTTCCTGAGGCTTTCCATCTTCTCGCTGAGGAACCGCAAATTCAAGTTTGCGGAGGTGCCGGCGGACAGTCCCCTTCAGCACGGCGACATCGTCAGGATAGAGGCGCACGATTGTTCGGCGGGCGAGTTGTCCGTCATCCAGGGCCGGCTCTGAGCGTGCCTGAACATGAGCCTGACGTTCTTCATGCGCCTGCACAAGCGCCCACCCTTCACGTGCCTCCTGCTTTGCGCCGTCATGCTGTTGTGCCAGCCGGGGACGGCAGCGGAACCGGCAAACCAGCGGACGCGCCCGATCACCCTTGCACAGTCCATCGCGCTGGCGCTGCAGCAGAACCATGACGTGCGCCTGGCGCTGGCGGCGTCCCGCGCCGCGCAAGCCAACCTGGACACCGCGAACACCGCGCCCAACCCGACCCTGACGGTGCAGTCGGCGGGCATCAATCCGCAACTCGGCATCGGCCCGGGCAGCCTGCGCGACAAGACCGTCGATACCAGCATCCGCATCGACCAGTTGATCGAGCGCGGAGGCAAGCGGGCGCTGCGCACCGAGAACGCGTCGCACTTGCAGCGGGCCGCGGACATTGATATCCAGGATGCGCGCCGGCAGCTGGCGATCTCGGTGTCGCAGGCCTACTACGACCTGCTCGCGGCGCAAGCGCGGCTGGGCATCCTGGAAGACAACCAGAACCTGTTCGACAAGTCGCTGGCCGCGGCCCGCCTGCGCAAGCGCGCCGGCGACCTTGCGGGAGCCGACCTCGACCGTCTCCTGGCGGATGCGCTGCGGGCCGCCAATGACCGGCGCCAGGCACAGGCCGACGCGATGCGTGCCAGCCTCGCGCTCGCCAGGCTGCTCGGCATGCCTGCCGGCGACGGCATGCTGCAGGCAACGGATGAGTGGCCGGCACCCATCGAACCGCAAATGCCGGCGCAACTCGAGGCCAGCCTCGCGGCGCGCCCCGACGTGCGCGCCGCGCAGGCGCGCGTGGATGCTGCCGAGGCGGCACGCAAGCTTGCCCTCGCGTCCCGCACCCGCGACGTCACGGTCGGCGTTCAATACGACCACTACCCTTCAAGCAATGCCAATACCCAGGGCGGCGGCAACAGCTGGGCGGTGGGCGTGCAGATCCCCCTGTTCGTGCGCAACCATTTCGAAGGCGAGATCCGGGCTGCCGACGCCGCGCTGGAGAGCGCCCGCCTCACCCATGAAAAGATCCTCGCCGCTGCACGCAACGAAGCATTGGGCGCATGGCAGGACGTCGGCGCGGCCGGCGACAAGATCCGGCGCATCGATGCCGACCTGCTCGCGGCAGCGCGCCGCGCTTCGGACGCCGCCGAATTCGCGTTCAAGAACGGCGCCATCCCGGTGATGGACCTGCTGGACGCGCAACGCACTTACCGAAGCATCCAGCTCGACGCCATCAACGCGCGCGCCGACCATGCGAAGGCGCTGGCTGCCTGGAATGCCCTGATTTCGCCGGAAGACAAACCATGAAGTTCGCACCAAGATACTTGCTCGTCGCCGGCCTGGCGCTGGCCGCGGCCGCCCTTGCCGCTTATGAAATGCGGGAGGCGTCGGGCCCCGCCGCCAAGGCCGAGGTCACGACGACCCGCGGCGACGCGGCGCGCGAACCGGGCACGGTGCGTTATGCAGCCAATGCGCCGCAACTGTCCTTCCTGAGCGTCGTCCCGGCGGCGGAAGCGCCGATTCCCGTTGTGGAGCCGGTGAATGGCAAGGTCAGCTACGACGAGAACCGGACGGCGCGGATCAGCTCCGCCGTGGCGGGCCGCGTGGTGCGCATCCGCGCCGAGACCGGCGACCGCATGGCCGCGGGCGACGTGCTGCTGGAAATCGATGCCCCCGACTATGCCGCCGCGGATGCCGACTTCCAGAAGGCGCGGGCGGATGAAGTGCGCAAGAAGCTGGCCTACGAACGCGCCCATTCGCTGTACGAGCACGAGGTCATCGCGCGCAAGGATGTCGAATCCGCCGATGCCGACTACCGCCAGGCAGAAGCCGAATCGCGGCGCGCCAGCCTGCGCCTGCGCAACCTCCACGGCGCCGGCAAGCCCGATGCCAGCGGACGGCTCCTGCTGCGGTCCCCGATCGCGGGCATCGTCGCGGATCGCCAGGTGAATCCCGGGCTGGAAGTGCGGCCTGACTTGCCGAATCCGCTCTACGTGATCACTGACCCGTCACGGCTCTGGGTGCTTGCCGACGTGCCCGAGCGCAGCCTCGCGCACGTCCACGCCGGCCAGGGGGTTAGCATCGAAACGGACGCTTACCCCGGGCGCCGCTTCGAGGCGACCGTCGACAGGCTGGGCCTCAGCCTCGATCCGGCGACCCGGCGCATGCAGGTCCGCTGCAGCGTCGCCAATCCCGAAGGCTTGCTGAAGCCGGAAATGTTCGCGCGGGTCGTGTTCCTCGGGGACGGCGGCAAGAAAGGCTTGCGCGTGCCCAATACCGCGCTGGTCGCGGAGGGCATCCACAGCTTCGTGTTCATCGAGACCGCCCCTGGCGTCTTCCAGAAGCGCAAGGTGCATCTCGCGGTCAGGGGCAGCGAAAACAGCTTCATCGACGAGGGCCTGGCCAAGAGCGAACGCGTCGTGACGGAAGGCGCCCTGCTGCTCAATGCCGAGGCGGACGTCCATGCTCAATAAGCTGATCGATTTCGTCCTCACGCAGCGGGTGTTCGTCCTGGTGCTGACGTTCGCGCTGGTGGTCTTCGGCTATCGTTCGCTGACCAACCTGCCGATCGAAGCCTTCCCCGACGTGCAGGACGTGCAGGTGCAGATCGTCACCCAGTTTCCCGGACAGGCGCCGGAAGAGGTGGAACGCATCGTCACGTTGCCGATCGAGCGGGAAATGAGCGGCGTTCCGCGCCAGACCCAGCTGCGCTCGGCGACCATCACCGGCCTGTCGGTCGTGACCCTGACCTTCGAGGATGGCACCGACGATTACTTCGCGCGCCAGCAGGTGCTGGAAAAGCTGCAGGGCGTCACCCTCCCGAACGGCGTGCAGCCGGCGCTCGCTCCGCTGACCACGGCGGTCGGCGAGGTGTTCCGCTATATCGTCGAGGCGCCGGCGGACATGGACGAAAACGAACTCCGCAGCCTGCAGGACTGGGTGATCCGCCCCGGCCTGCGCACCGTTCCCGGCGTTGCCGACGTGGTCAGCTTCGGCGGCACGATCAAGGAATACCAGGTACAGGTCGACCCCTACCTGCTCAAGCGCTATGGCGTCACGCTCGACCAGGTGAACCAGGCGCTGGCCAACAACAGCGCGAACGTCGGCGGCGGTTCGGTCCGGCGCGGCGATGAAGCGCTCGTCATCCGCGGCATCGGCATCTTCGCCAACCTGCAGGACATCGGCAGGGTGGTCGTTGCCGCCAAGGGAGGAAAGACCGTGCTGGTGGCCGACGTGGCCGACGTGAGCATCGGCAGCCGGCCGCGCTCGGGCATCGTGGCCTTCGACGACCACGACAGCGTGGTGGAAGGAATCGTCCAGATGGTGAAAGGCGGCAATGCCGCCAAGGTGGTGGCCGCCGTCAAGCACCGTGTCGCCGCCATCAACGACAAGCTGCCGAAGGGCGTGCGCATCCGGACCATCTACGACCGCACCCAGCTGATCAACCATACGGTGCACACCGTTGCCGAAAACCTGCTGGTCGGGGCCGCGCTCGTGATCGCCATCCTCGTCATCTTCCTGCAGGACTGGCGGGCCGCCCTGATCGTGGCCGTCGTCATTCCGCTGTCGCTGCTGTTCGCGTTCATCATGCTCGACGCAAGGAACATCCCGGCCAACCTGATTTCGCTGGGAGCGGTCGATTTCGGCATCATCGTCGACGGCGCGGTGGTCCTGGTCGAAGCGCTGATGGTGCGGCTGGCGCTGCGGCCCTTCCATGCCGATGCGCCGGCGACCGATGCGGGATGGCGGCGCGGCGTGCTGCGCGGCACCGTGGCGGAAATGGGGCATCCCATCCTGTTCGCCAAGGCGATCATCATTACCGCCTTCCTGCCGATCTTTACTTTCCAGCGCGTCGAGGGAAAGATATTCTCGCCGGTCGCGCTGACGCTCAGCTTCGCCATCCTCGGCGCGGTCATCCTGACCATGACGCTCGTGCCGACCCTGCTGGCATTCACCATGCGCCGCCACACCATGGCGGAAAGGCACATCGCCTGGATGAGCCGCCTGCAGGAATGGTACAAGGCGGCGCTGATCCGCGCGGGCGCGCACCGCGCCATGATCGGCGGACTCTCCGTGGCGGCCCTGGCCATCTCGCTGGCGTGCGCGCCCCTGCTCGGCAGCGAATTCCTTCCCAAGCTGGATGAAGGGAATATCTGGCTGACCATCACCCTGCCCACCTCCAGCTCGCTGGAAAGCACCAAGGACGTCGAGCGCGAGGTGCGCGGCATCCTGCGGGGCTATAACGAGGTGTCGGATGTCATTTCCCATGTCGGCAGGCCGGATGACGGCACCGACCCGAAGGGACCGAACAACATCGAAATCCTGGCCGACCTCAAGCCGCATGACAAATGGCGCTTCGGCAGCAAGGAAGAACTCGTCACCGACATGACGCGCCGCATCCATGCCATCCCCGGCGTGCCGACCAACTTTTCCCAGGTGATCCAGGACAACGTCGAGGAAGCCTTGTCCGGGGTCAAGGGGGAAATCGCGGTCAAGGTCTTCGGTCCCGATCTCCAGGTATTGACCCGGAAGAGCGAACAGATCGCGGACATCCTCAACGGCATCGCGGGCGCGGCGGACGTGGCCGCCATTCGCATCGGCGGACAGACGGAGCTCGACATCGTGATCGACCGGGAGCGCATCGCCCGCCTGGGAATCAACATCGCCGACGTGAACGCGGCGATGCAGACCGCGCTCGCCGGCACGACCGTCAACGCGTTCTATGAAACCGACCGGCGCTACGACCTGACCCTGAGGATGAAGGAGCCGTACCGGAAATCGGTCGACGGCATCGCCGCGATCCAGGTGAGCCTGCCCGGCGGCGCCGGCACGGTCGGCCTGGGCGACATTGCCCGCATCGAGATACGGCAAGGCGCGGCGCGCATCAGCCGCGAGGCCGGCGGACGCAACGCCTCCGTCAAGGCGAACCTGCTGGGCAGGGACCAGGGCAGCTTCGTCGACGAAGCGCAGCGCAAGGTGGCCGAGCAGGTCAGCCTCCCGCCTGGCTACGACATGACCTGGGGCGGGCAGTTCGAAAACCAGCAGCGCGCGGTCAAGCGCCTGCAGGTGATCGTTCCGGTCACCGCGCTCCTGATCTTTTCCTTGCTGTTCTGGACATTCCGGTCCGTGCGCAAGGCCTCGCTCGTGCTCCTGATCGTGCCCTTCGCCATGATCGGCGGCATCGCCGGACTCGCGCTGGCGGGACTGCATTTCTCGGTCTCCGCCGCGGTCGGCTTCATCGCCGTGGCGGGCATCTCGGTGCAGAACGGCGTGATCATGGTCGAGCAGATCGTCGAGATCGCGAGGAACGAGGCTGTGCCCTTCCAGGCCGCCGTGGCAGGCGCGGTGGCGAGGCTGCGGCCCATCCTGATGACCGCGCTGATGGCGGGCCTCGGCCTGCTGCCCGCCGCGCTGTCGCACGGCATCGGCTCGGAAACGCAGCGCCCGTTCGCGGTCGTGATCGTCGGCGGCATCATTTCCGCCACCTTCTTCACGCTTCTCCTGCTGCCGCTTGCCTATCCGGTCTTCTCGGGGCAACCGGAGCAGGAATAGCGTGCTAACCTCGAGTCTCGGATATCAACGCAGCCGGGCATGACGGGCTGCGGGCAACGGAAGGAAAGTAGGAAGGAGCGACAGGATGCATGTGCTGCTGGTGGAAGACGATGCCGTTCTCGCCGACGGCATCGCGCGCAACCTCGAGGGCTACGGCATGGTGGTCGACGTGTTGAACAATGGCACCGAGGCCGATGACATGCTGCAACGCGTCGAGGTGGCGGTGATGGTGCTCGACATCGGCATCCCGGGGATAGACGGCTTCGAGGTCGTGCGCCGGCTCCGCGCCCGGGGAAACCAGCTTCCCGTGCTGCTGCTGACCGCGCGCGATGCCGTGCAGGACCGCGTGCACGGCCTGGAGATCGGCGCGGACGATTACCTCGTCAAGCCGTTCGCCGCGTCGGAACTGGTCGCGCGCATCAAGGCGCTGGCAAGGCGCGCCGCGCCGCGGCGCGAGGTGCTCGAGATTGCCGCCCTCACGCTCGACAATTTTTCCAAGCGCGCCAGCATCCAAGGCAAGGCCATCGAATTGTCGTCGAGGGAATGGTCGGTGCTGCAATACCTGATGCAGCAGGCGGGCCGGGTCGTATCCCGGCAGCAAATCATCGACGCCATTCTTCCCTGGGGAGAAGAGCTGACCCTCAATGCCGTCGAGGTGTACGTTTCCCGAGTCAGAAGCAAGATCGCCGGTTCGGGCGTGAGCCTGAGAACCATACGCGGCTTCGGCTACCTCCTGGAGAAGGAACCCGGATGACGACCAGCGTGCGCGTCCGGCTGCTCAAGTGGCTCATCACGCCGCTGCTGGTCGTCAATCTGCTGGGCGCCGGCCTGACTTACTGGCTGGCCTGGATTCCCGCGGAAATCGCCTTCGACCAATCCCTCGCCGACGCTGCCTGGGCGATACTGCCGCGCCTGCGCAACGTCAACCGCCAGGTGAACATCGACCTGCCCCGCGAGGCGGAACAGGTGTTGCGCGTGGACCATTTCGACCTCGTGTACTTTTGCGTCCGCGACGACCAGGGCCGCGTGATCGCGGGAGACGCTGACTTTCCCGCCGGCCGGTTTCCCGCCGACGCGAACCAGCCGCTGCTCTACGATGGCGTCATGCGCGGCGAACCGGTGCGCTTCGTCGAAATGAAGGCGGACCTCGACGGCGTGCCCGCATGGATCGGCATCGCCGAGACCTTGCGCAAGCGCCATTCCATCCAGAGCCGGATCCTGTTCAGCCTGCTGGTGCTGGAACTGATCCTCACCGGCCTGGCGATCGTGATCGCGTGGGTTGCGGTGTCCCGCGGACTGCGGCCGATCTCGGCATTGAAGGCAGAACTCGACAAGCGGCATTTCGAGGACCTGTCGCCGCTCCACGACAATGACGTGCCGGACGAGCTCAAGCCGATGGCAGGCGCGCTGAACGCCTTGCTCGACCGGGCCGCCGACGGCACGCGCGCGCAGCAGGATTTCCTGGCCAACGTGGCCCACCAGCTGCGCACGCCGCTGGCCGGCCTGCGCGCGCAGCTCGAATGGGTGGGTAACAAGTTCAGCGCCGAGCCGGCGCTGGTGCGGTCGGTGGCCATGATGATGTCGTCCGTCGAACGCCTGACCCGCCAGGGAAACCAGCTCCTGGCGCTGGCCCGCGCGGAGCCCAGCCGGTTCGAGAAAAAGCGCCGGGAGCCGGTGCGGCTCGACGAAGTGGTCAGCCAGACCGTCCAGCATTTCGTCGCCGAGGCGGACAAGAAAGACATCGACCTGGGCTTCGAGCTGCAAGCCGCGACCGTGCTCGGCGACCGCTTCCTGCTGCATGACCTGGTCGACAACCTCGTGGACAATGCCATCCGCTATGCGCCGCGGGGCGGCCAGGTGACGCTGCGCCTGTCGGATGCGGGTAAGCAGGTCTGCCTCGAAGTGGAAGACAACGGCCCCGGCATTCCCGGCACGGAACAGGAGAAGATCTTCAACCGCTTCTACCGCATCGATTCGAAGGTCTCGGGCAGCGGCCTCGGCCTGGCCATCGTGCGGGACATTGCCCGCGACCACGATGCCGACATCGCGCTCGCGTCGCCGGGGACGGGACAGGGGACGGTGTTCAAGGTCCTGTTCCCGCCGGCGGCAAGCCAGGAGAGCCGGAAACCCGTCCCGGAGGCGTGAGCTCAGAAGTCCGCGTGCAGGCGCAAGGCATAGACCGTTACCGGCCCGCGGTCGTGGTTGTAGGCGGGATTGACGATGCGTTGCGCGTCGAACGAGATCGCCAGCGCCTTGCCGACCCGGGCGGCGTAGTAGATCTCGCCGATTTTCTCGGGCGCGTAGGACAGGCGGCCATCGCCGATCAGGATGCCCAGGCCGCCCTGGCCGAAGTACTGCCGGGCATCCGGAGAAAGTCCGTTGACCGCCACGGCAGCGCCCAGCGTATCGCCTTCCCTGCCCCAGCGGCTGCCCTTGACGGCTAGGCCGGCCGATGCCGAGCGGTTGATTTCCGTGAATTCGTAGGCTTCCTTGCTGCCGTCGTTGCCGCTGAGCCGCAGGAAAGACCCGATGCCGCCACCCATATCCTGCTCGACGTTGAGCGACCAGCCCGCCCTTGACTGCCTCCTCCGCACCGCGGCGGTATCCGGCACCGTCCCGTCGCGCAAGGATTGCGCGACCGCCTCGTCGTAGCGGCCCATCTTCCCGCGATTGGCGAAGACCAGCAGCTTGATCTTGCCGGGGCGTCCCTGCCACTGGTGGCGCCTTTCCGCTTCCGCGACGACCATGTGCTGGCTGAAGTCGAATCCCGTGACCTTGCCGTTCGGCACGCCGGACAACTGGAACAGCCCGGCCCGCCCGGACCACACGTCCTGGTTCCATTCGACGGCGCCGCCATAGGTGAAGCCCCAGGCATCAGCGGCGTAGTCGAAGGCGCCGGCGTCGATCACCGACCAGTTCAGGAAGTCGCCGCGCGGGTCATGCGCATAGGTGTTGGCGTCGAAGATGTCGGTCACCGAAAACTTGCCGACGGTAATGATGATGTTGTTGGCAGTCCGCGAGCCCGCCATCTGGTTGGCGACTCCCTCGACTTCTTCTTCCTGCCCGCCCAGCGGCACTACCTGCCGGAGGAAGGCGCGCGGCAGGCGCAGGTAGGGCGCGTTCTGCCCTACCTTGTACGCCTCGCCGCTGGGAAAGCCCGCGACGCCGAGCGTATTGCTGAGGCCGAATCCCTGGTCGATCTCGGGGTTGATCCAGATCTCCGCATTGCGCCACGGGCGCACGCCGAGCATGAGCGTCAGGTCGGTGGTCTCCTGCTGGCGTTCCGACGGCGCCAGGCTGTTATCGCCGCTGTATGGCGCCCGGAAGGCGGAATGCTTCTGGACCACCGTGGTCCACTGGCCATGGATCGCCCAGGGCGATACGCCGGCGGAGGAAGCTTCGTCGGCCAGCACGCGGCCCGGCAACGACAGGATGAACAGCAGGGCGGCACCGCCTGACGCCATGGCATGGAGTCGTCGGATCATGGATATTTCCTTTCGGGTCAATCCCGCGGATTATATTCGCCAATCTGCCGGCAGCGGCTTCGATATACTGGCGGCGAACCGACGACTCAGCAACGACACGACCACGCCATGCTCAATCTCCATCGCACGATACAGACCATCGACGCCCACACCGGCGGCGAACCCTTGCGCATCCTGGCAGCCGGCATGCCGCCGGTGCCGGGCAACGACATCCTCGAGAAACGATCCTGGCTGCGGCAGAACCGCGACGACCTGCGCAAGTTCCTGATGAACGAACCGCGCGGCCATGCCGACATGTATGGCGCCTACCTGCTGCCGCCCACCACGCCGCAGGCCGACTTCGGCGTGATCTTCATCCACAACGAAGGCTACAGCGACATGTGCGGCCACGGCATCATCGCCCTGGGCAAGGTGCTGGTGGAAATGGGATACGTGGAGCGCAAGATCCCCGTCACGCGCATCGGCTTCGATGCGCCGGCCGGCTTCATCGAGGCCCATGTCGAATGGGATGGCCGGCGCGCGGGCAACGTGACCTTCCGGAACGTTCCCGCCTTCATCTACCGTCGCGACGTCGAGGTGGAAACGCCGGGCTTCGGCCGCATCACTGGAGACATCGTCTTCGGCGGCGCCTTCTACTACTACATCGACGGCAGGCAGGCGAACCTCGAGATCCGCCCGGAATCCGTGCGATCGCTGATCCAGCTGGGCGCCGAAACCAAGGCCGCGGTCAGCGCGGCGGTCAAGATCCAGCATCCTCTGGAACCGGGACTGGACACGCTGTACGGCACGATCATCGATGGCGCGCCCAACCGGAGCGGCGTGGATCAATCCAACGTCTGCATCTTCGCCGACCGCGAGGTGGACCGCTCCCCGACCGGCACCGGCACGTCGGGACGGGCCGCGCAGCTTTACCTGCGCGGCCGCCTGCCGATGCTCCAGCCTTATGTGAACGGCAGCATCGTCGGCAGCAGCTTCGGCGTCAAGGTGGTGGGCGAGGTCAAGGTCGGCGAGTTCGACGGCGCCATCACCGAGGTCACGGGCACGGCGCACATCAGCGGCTTCAACCAATGGGTCCTCGAGGATGGCGACCCCTTCCCCACAGGCTTTTTCTTCAGGTAAGCAAGCATGCAGATTCTCGATTCTTCCCGCACCGCGGCCGCCCTACCCTATTCCCGCCTGGTGCCGGCCGTCGCCCGGGCCGCCGTCGAACTGGCCAACGGCACGATCACCGCGCCCGACCGGCAGGTGGTGACGATCGATCCGGCGAGCGTGCTGCTCAGCATGCCCGCCATCGGCAGCGACATCAGCGTCACCAAGCTCATCACCGTGCATGCCGGCAACGCCCGGCACGGCCTTCCCGCGATCCAGGGCGAAGTCGTCGTCTTCGAGACCGCGACCGGCCGCCGGCTGGCCCTGCTCGACGGCCCGACGGTGACCGCGAGACGAACCGCCGCGGTGACGCTGCTGGGCATCGATACCCTCGCGCCGCGCAAGCCTGCCTCGGCGCTCATCATCGGCACCGGCACCCAGGCCGCCGCCCATGCCGACGCGCTGATCGATTACTTCGGCGTACGCGAGTTCCACATCGCGGCCAGGACGCAGGACAGCGCCGCCAGGTTCGGCGAGACGCTGGCATCGCGGCGGGACGGAGCCAACCTGCGGATCACCGCGCATGCCGCGGCGGCCATCCAGCAGGACCCGCCGCCGACGGACGTGATCATCGCGCTGACGACTTCCTCCGTGCCGGTCATTCCCGCCGCCATCGCGCCCGGGACGCTTGCCATCGGCGTCGGCGCATTCAAGCCGAACATGGCGGAGTTTCCGCCGGCGCTGCTGCACGGGCGGCAGATCATCGTCGATGACCTCGACGGGGCCAGGCATGAGGCCGGTGACCTGATCCAGGCCGGCGTCGACTGGGACAAGGTCGCGCGGCTTGCAGACGTGCTGTCCGGAAAAGTGTCGTGTGCGCCGGCCGTGCCGGTGTTCAAGACTGTGGGCCAGGCCGCCTGGGACCTGGCCGCCGCGCGGGTGGCCATCGCCTCGATGGCATAGCCTGCCCTTGCCCGCAACTCGCCGCGAAGCAGCAAGACCGGGATGCCGGCATAATGGCCATGCCGCTTACCGGTTTGGCGGGCTTCGTTGATCAACGGCAGAAGATGAATGGAGGAAAGCATGGACGACAAGAAAGACGCGGAGCCGGCGAAGAACTGGCGCGAAGAAGGCGTTCGGGTGGTACACGGCGACCAGCTCGACGCGAACACGGCGCAGACGCCCGGCATGCATCGCGCCGCGGCCATCAATCATGCGCGGGTCGGCGCGCAGAAACTCTGGGCGGGCACGGTCACCATCCACCCGAAGGCGAAAACCGGCGCGCATCACCACGGCGCACTCGAGAGCGTAATCTACGTCGTGCGCGGCAAGGCACGCATGCGCTGGGGCGACCAGCTCGAATTCACCGCCGAAGCCGGGCCGGGCGACTTCATCTACGTGCCGCCTTACGTGCCGCACCAGGAGATCAATGCCAGCGACTCGGAACCGCTCGAATGCGTGCTGGTCCGCAGCGACAACGAAGCGGTGGTGATCAACCTCGACATCAACGCGGTGGAAAAACCCGCGGAGGTGCATTGGGTTGATCCGATTCACAAGCATCCGCATTGAGGGGTGGGGTTCGGTTGCGCACGCCGTTATTGGCGCCTGCTCTTTTAACCGCGCAGGCCCTAAACTTCGCCCAAATCTTTGCAACGTGACTGGTGTGCTGGAGCAACCCGACAAGCTCCCTCCCTTTCAAGGGGAGGGCTGGGGTGGGGATGGGGGTCGGTCGCGAGCAAAGAACGCCATTCGATTCGCCAGCGAGGTTAACGCTGTTCTTTGATCACACCGGAAACCCATCCCCCTAATTCAAATACGCCCCCGCATACCCCCGGTAAGGATTGCCATAAACCCGCCGCCCAAGCGCATGATGACTCTCCATGAACGAGGAAATCATCTCAGCCGATGCGCCCTTGAGCATTTCCTTGACCTGCCCGCCCGGCTCCATGCTCCGGTACCGCACCGGCCTGCCCGCGCGCGCGGCGCCTTCCGGCAGGTCGGGCACCATCAGGGTCGGATCGAGGAATAGCGCAGCGCCTTCCAGCGCGTCGTAACGCTCCCGCACCAGCCGGGCCGCGTCGAGGATCGACGACACCACCACACCGAACGGCCGGCTGCTCATCTTCGCCTGCCACGACGCGCGCAGGAAAAGCAGCTCGTCCGGGTCCACGCCCGGACACTCGCCCTGGTAGGCCGATGTCAGGCAGTGGTCCGCCGCGGCAAGCAGGCGCTGCGTGTCATCGGGCTCGAGGCCGAGCAGATGAAGCAACTGTCCCAGCGAAGATCCGCGCAGGAAATCATGCGGCCTGCAATCGAAGCCCGCATCGCCCGGGTGATGGTGATCGATGCGGAGCACGGGGGCATGGCGCGCGACCGCGCATTCCACGAACACCACCGGCTGGCGCGGCAGGATGAGCTGGTTGCGCCACCTTCCTTGCACCATCTGCAACGCCGAGTCGGCATCGTAGGCGCTTGACGAATTGCATTTTTGCCCGCCCGTCGCGGCCCATGCGACGGCATAGCGATGCACGCCGAGCACGCGTGCGATTTCGCGCATTTCGGGGTCAAGGGCGCCGAGGATGAAAAGCGTGTGGGGGTCCGGCTTGTTCATGAAGCTTGGATGAGGAATGGAGTGGGGCATGCCTTTGTCGCCACAAGAATAGCATTCGCTTCACTCTCGTCCAATGGTGTTCGCAACCATCGCACACCACGCCGGCCGCGTGTTGGGCGAAGCCCGACATCGGCGGGGCGCTGCATTGCCGCTCCTGCATTGCCAGGCTTGCCATCAACCGCTTTTCCCCTTTTATTTCAATGGCTTATCTTCGCCTCCCGGCACGCGGCCGCGCCTGGCACGGTCCTCGCAATATACCGATCAAGCGCAACACAAGGCGCCCACCACCCCAACCACCATCACTCTGGAGTAACACCATGACTGCACTGACCATCAAGGACATCACCACCGCTGCCACCCTCGACGCCAAGGAAATGACCGCCGTGCGCGGCGGCATGGGCTTCCCCGCTTCCTGGGGTCCGCAATTCAGCTTCACCAAGAACGAATTCAACTTCACCGCCGACCAGCAACTGGGCCAGTCGCAGAACACCCTGGTCAACAACGGCAACAACGCCGCCTTCGTCTCGGGCATCACGTCCAACGTGCATCCGACCCAGAACGGCTCGAACAACATCAGCCTCTGATCGTCAGACCAAACCCAACATCGACCACCGCCTTATCCATACCCTTTACCGGAGAATGACCATGACTTCCCTCGCCATCAAAGACATCGCTACCGCCACCGACCTCGACAGCGCCGACATGACCACCGTGCGCGGCGGCACCTGCTCCTACCCCATGCCTTCGCTGCCTTCCTGCTACGGCATGCCGTCGCTGAGCGCCAAGTCCAGCGACTTCAACTTCAACGCCACCCAGAGCCTGGGCCAGTCGCAGAACACCGAAGTCAATAACGGCAACAACGTCGCCTTCGCCTGCGGCATCACCAGCAACGTCAACCCTACGCAGTGCGGCAGCAACAACATCAGCATCGGCCACTAAGCCAGTCGTTTCTTCACCAGGAGAACAGCATGTCGAACCTGCAAATGAAGGACCTGGCCAGCGTCGAGGAACTCGATGGCCGTGCCATGGCGGAAGTGCGCGGCGGCAACGACGCCGCGGCCGCCTGGCTCAAGCAGATGGGGCCGGTGGCCAACGTGAACGTGGGCGTGAACCAGAACATCACGCAACTGCAGAACGTCGAGGTCAATGCCCTGAACAACGTGGGTGTGATCGGTGCCGGCTTCGTGGCGCCGAACCTGACGGTCAGCCCCTCGCAGTGGGCCGCCGCCAACCTCGCCCTGTAAGCACCTCAACCAGCGCAGCAAGCAGTACAGCGAACCGCGGCCGCCAGGCCGCGGTTCGCCGTCATGCGATCCGGTACAGGCCGCGCCGTTCGCCGCGGGCACTCTCGGAAGCGGCGCGCCGGATGGTGTCGGCGGCATCGGCAGCCGGCAAGGGACGGGCAACGAGATAGCCTTGCAGCTCATCGCAGCGCAGATCGCGCAGGATGGCGGCCTGGGGCACCGTTTCCACGCCCTCGGCGACCACCCGCATGTCAAGCGCATGGGCCATCGAGACGATCGCGCGGAACAGCACCTGGCTCTCCGGGCGATGGTCGAGATCGGCAGTGAATACGCGATCCACCTTGAGCACGTCGACGTCGAGGCGCTGCAACTGCGAGAGGGAAGAATAGCCGGTGCCGAAGTCGTCGACAGCGATGCGGATGCCGAGCGCGCGGATGGCGGCGAGGCGCTCGCGGATCAGGTCGAGGTCGCCAAGCATCGCGGACTCGGTGATCTCGATCTCGATCAGCTCCGCCGGAATGCCGGCGACGGAGACCGCGCGCGCGAGATGATCATGCACGTCGCCATGCCGGAACTGCATCGCCGACACGTTCACCGACACCGGCACCACGTCCAGGCCCGCCGCGCGCCACAGCGCGAGCTGGCGGCACGCGCGATCGATCACGAGCGCGCCGAGGGCAATGATCTGCCCGGTGTTTTCCGCGACCGGAATGAACTCGCCCGGCGGCACCATGCCGCGCCTCGGATGGCGCCAGCGCACCAGGGCTTCCAGGCTCAACAGCCGGCCGCTGCAGGCATCGACGCGCGGCTGGTAATGCAGCTCGAACTCGTCCCGCTCGATGGCCTCGGCCAGCTCGCGCTCGGTGGCGATACGCTGGCGCAGCACCTCGTGGAATTCGGGCTGGTAGAAAGCGTGGCTGCCCCGCCGCTCGCCCTTGGCGGCATACATCGCGATGTCCGCATGCTTGAGCAGGGTCTCGGCATCGCCGCCATCGCGCGGATACAGCGCGATGCCGATCGTGGCCCCGACCTCCATCATCGACTCGCCCGCGGGGAAGGGATGCGACATAGCCTGGCGTATCCGGTCGGCGACGCGCAGCGCGTCGTCCTGTCCCGCGATCCGGTGCAGGACCAAGGTGAATTCATCGCCGCCGAGGCGGGCGACGTGGTCGTCCGGACGCAGCGCCTGGCGCAGGCGGCACGCGGCTTCCTGCAGGACCGCGTCGCCGGTCGAGTGGCCGAGCGTGTCGTTGACGTTCTTGAACTTGTCGAGGTCGATGAACAGCAGCGCCAGCGCATCGCCGCGCTGGCCGGCGTCCGCCAGCGTGGCGTCTAGCCGGCGGATGAACCAGGACCGGTTCGGCAGGCCGGTCAGCTCGTCGGTATTGGCGAGCCGGATGAGTTCGCTCTCCTGCGCCTTGGCATCGGAAATGTCGCGCAGCGTGACGGCAAGCTCGCCGCCGGAACGGACCACCTTGCGGCGGACCCAGCGCGGCACGTCGGCGCCGAGCGGATGGAAACGGTCTTCCTCGCGGAAGGACCCGCGCTCCATGGCGTGGCAGTAGCTGTCGAGCAGCTGCCCGAAATCATCGGGCCGGTAGTTCTGCGAGATCGTCTGGCCGAGTAGCGTCGACTTGTCCTTGCCGAACAGCGCCGCGCCCCGTTCATTGCAGTCCAGCACGCGGAAGTCGACGATGCGGCCGCCGCGCCGCAGCGGATGGAGCATGTAGAAGCCTTCCTCTCCCGCTTCGGTCGCGAGGCGATAGGCGGCCTGGACGCTGACCGCGCGGCGCCGGCGCCGGTCGGCCACGCGGCCGGCCCACCACAGCAGCGCGGACAGGAGAACCAGTGCCGCCTCGCCGGCGAGGCGCATCTGGCGCCACGCGGCCCAGCGCTGCTCCAGCGGCGCGCGCCTTTCGTTTTCCCAGACGCCCGCCATGACCGTCAGCGGATACGCGGGCAGCGTGCGCCAGGCGACGAAGCGCCGGTCGCCATCGGCGAACCAGTCCGGCCCGAGCAGGCGTTCGCCATTCGCCGCGAAACCGTCCGGCATGCCGGCGCCGTCGAAGCGCGGCACGCGCGCCAGCAGCGCGGCGTCGGGCAGCGCATCCTGCGACCCGGCGCGCGAGGCGCGCAGCATGCCGTCGTCGCCGGCGACGGCGAGCAAGCCGCGCGCGCCCAGCGTGCCTGCATCGTAGTAGCCCGAGAAGTAGCCGGAAGCGACCGTCACGACGACCACGCCATCGAAGTCGTCGTCGGGACCGTCGAGCCGGCGGGTGAAGCGGATCACGGGCCGGCCCGCATCGGCGTCGTGTTCCAGCGGCGAGATGCGAAGCGCCGACGAAATGTTGGCGCGGTGCCAGGCGAAATACGGCCGCGCCGCATGCGAGGCGTTCGCCGGCACGGCCGCGCTGGAATCGACCGGCGTGCCGCGCGCATCGACGATCGCCACGTCGACGTATTGCGGCGAGCCGAAGATGCCGCGCGCGGCCAGCTCGCGCAGCCGCAGGCGGCCCTGTTCGCTGCCGTATTTGAGCTGAAGGGTGAGCTGGTCTATCTGGTCGATCGATCTCGACAGGAACTGGGCATACCCCGCGGCGATCGACTGGGCATCGGCCGACATTCCCTGTTGGAAGGCCCGCTGCTCCCTGCCGATCTCGCGGTCCACCGCAAGCCAGACGAGCAGGCCGGCAGCGAGCGGCAGGCAGGGCCACAGGAAGAGCGTGGAAGCACGCGCCAGCGCGGCGCGCGACGAAGCCAGGGCGGAACCCAGGCGGCGCAACGGGGAAGTCCGGAGAATTGGAGCCATGCGGAAGACAGTGGGCTGATTAGCATTTCTTGTTGGTAACAAATGCTGCATGACGCATGTGACATCCTGATGACGATGTCACGCGGCACCTGCCCGGCCGCCTCATGACGCGCCGGTACGGCTGGTCACAATGTCATTTCCTTGTAGCAATGCCTTTGTAAGCTGCGAGGCCATCGTCCATGCCTGAACATCATCCATGCCCTTCTTCCGCGCTCGTATCGGTACCCGCCTGCTGCTGGCTTTCGCCCTCATCCTGGCTTTCATGGCCTTCTCCACCGCCCTGTCCATCTGGCGCCTGCATGCGGTCGACGACATGGCGCGCCGGCTGGCCGAGGACACGCTCGCACGGCAGCGCCTGGTGGCCGACTGGCAGAACGCGGTCGACCTGAACGCCACGCGCGCGGCCGCCATCGCCAGGAGCGACAGCCTGGAAGTCGGCGAGTATTTCGAGAAGCACCTGGCCGAAGGCGATCGCCGCATCGCCGCGCTGTCGGCCATGCTGCGCCGCCATGCGCTCGATGCGCAGGAAGCCGCCCTCGTGAAGGACATCGACATGGCCGCGCAGGCCTGGCTGGGCATCCGGACGGAAGTGTTCCGCCTCAAGTCGATCGGCCGCACGATGGACGTGGAGCAGCTCGCCGGCACGAAGATGGAGGACGCCCTCGTCAAGTGGCAGGACGCGCTGCGCCGCCTCGCCGAAATCCAGCAAAGCCGCGCGCGCGACACGGCGCGGCAGGCAAGCGAGGTCATGAACCTCAGCGTGACGCTGCTCATCGCCGCGGGATTGGGATCGATCGTCGCCGGCGGCCTGCTGGCCTGGCAACTGTCGCGCAGCATCGTTCGCCCGGTCCGCGAGGCGGCCGCCCTGGCGGCGCGCGTCGCGGATGGCGACCTGACCGCGGAACTGAGCGAGCCCGGCCGCGACGAGGTAGGCGACCTGCTGCGCGCGCTGCAGCGGATGAACCGCGGCCTGGCCGGCATGGCGGGTGAAATCCAGTCGGGCGTGGCCGGCATCGACACGACGGTCGCCGCGATCTCGCAAGACAATGCCGACCTCTCCGCCCGCACCGCCGAGCAGGCGAACGCCCTCGGCGCAATCGCCCGCGCCATGGAATCGCTGACGGTAACCGTGCGCGCGAACGCGGACGACACCGGGCGCGCCGATGCGCTCACCGCTTCCGCGGTCGATGTGGCGCAACGCGGCGGCGACGTCGTCGCCCGGGTCGTCCAGACCATGGGCACCATCAATGATTCATCGAAACGGATCGCGGACATCATCGGCGTCATCGACGGCATCGCCTTCCAGACCAACATCCTGGCGCTCAACGCCTCGGTGGAAGCGGCACGCGCCGGCGAGCAGGGCCGGGGCTTCGCCGTCGTCGCGGCCGAGGTGCGGACGCTGGCCCAGCGTTCGGCGAGCGCGGCGAAGGAAATCCGCGCGCTGATTTCCGCGACCGTCAACGAGATCGGTTCGGGCGCGAGGCTCGTCGACACCGCCGGCGCCACCATGCAGCAGGTCGTTGCCGGCATCGGCGAGGTGAAAGGCATCGTCGGCCGCATCCGCACGGCCAGCGTGCAGCAGACCGATGAATTGCTGGGCATCGGCGCGGCCATCGACAGCATCGATGGCGTGACGCGGCAGAACGCGCGACTCGTGGAGCATGCAGTGGAGGCGGTGGAAGGCTTGACCTCGCAGGCCGAACGCGTGGCGACGGCGGTGGCGCGCTTCAAGCTTGCGGATGCTCCCGAAAGTTACATTCCCGAGCGAGCCCTCGTAATTTCGACGACGCAGCATCCTGGCGACACGCCCGCACTTTATAAGCCGTGGCCAATATCTGCGTAATGTAACTCGTGGCCTGTGACGCCGAAGCAGCATAACGACCGGCTTCGCCGGCAAATCCGGCAAATTATTTCTTGCATAGCGTTCCACCGGACTCTATCCTGATTCCAGGAGGAAACTATGCCGCGATCGTCAAAAGAAAAATTCGCTGAAAATCATGAGCTTATCGAGGCCACGGCCTCGCGGCTCTTTCGCGATCGGGGCAGCCGCAATGTCAGCCTGCGGGACGTGATGACCGAAGTGGGCATGACCCAGGGCGGCTTTTACCGGCATTACGCCAGCAAGGATGCACTCGAAGCCGCGGCCTGCGACTACGCTTTCCGGCAGACCGCCAAGGCAAGGGCGGGCTGGATCTCGCCGCTGACCGGCAAGCGCTCGCTGGACGCGTTCGTGGCGCGCTACTTGTCCGGGACGCACCGGGATTCCCCGGCGGCCGGTTGCCCGATCGCGGCGATCAGCACGGATGTGGCGCGCATGGAACCGGAATCGCCGCTGCGCGAACAGTTCGTCAGCGGCACCCGGGACGTCATCGCGGAACTGGCGGCAATGCCCGAACTTCAGCATGCCGCGGCGGACGACGGGCGGCGCGATGCCACCGCCATACTCTGCCTGCTTGCCGGAGCGCTCGTCATTTCCCGCGCCGCGGCAGGCGATCCGCTTTCCGACGACGTGCTGCAAGAAGCCGGAAGTTTCGTGAAAACCCTCCTTGCCGCGCCTGGGCCGCGCGACTAGCCCGGGCCCTTCCCCATGAACGCCAAGGTGAAGATCGTTTCCTGCGCCGTGCTGATCGTGCTGGTGGTCATCGTGGCCACGGCGGTCGACGTCTGGGCGGATTACCAGGAAACGATGCGCCAGCGGCAGACCGCGGTGATGGACCTGACCCGGGTGGCCGAAAGCCAGATCCGCGCGACGGTCAAGCAGGCCGAGAGCTTCCTGGACGAACTCGGCGACATGATCGTGCGCGAGGGCGGCGCCCGCCACATGGCGGAGCAGCGGCCGCTGAGGATCATGCGCGGCATCTGCAAGGGCGTCGGCGGCTGCAACTTCGTCAGCGTCATCAATGCCCAGGGCGTGTCGGTGGCCAACACGGCGGTCGACGGCGCGCCCCTCATCGATGTCTCCGACCGCGCGTATTTCCAGGCGCCGCAGAAGACGCGGGCGGTCTTCGTCGGCCCGGCGATCGTGGCGCGCCTGCCCGGCAATCCGGTCCAGTTCCACATCTCAAAGGCGGTCTACGACGCCGGCGGCGCCTTCCTCGGCGTGGTGAGCATGGGCATGAATACCGAGCACTTCACGGCCTTCTACCAGCTCATGGGCTTCGCGCTCGGCCCGACCATCACGGTCTTCAACCGCAACGGCGACGTGGTGGCGCGCCACCCCGACATCCGCGAACACATCGGCAAGAACTACGGAAACGGCCCCCTCTTCAGGGAGCAGCTTCCCAAGGCGAACAGCGGCGTCTACGATTCGGTGTCCATCCTCGACGGCAAGACCCGGCTCGCCGCCTACCGCGCCATTCCCGAGTATGACCTCGTGATCTTCGCCGGCGTCGACGAGGCGGTCGCCTACAAGGTCTGGCGCACCCGGACCGAACGCTCGATGGCCCTGGTGGCGTTTGCCCTGCTGGTCATCGCCGGCGCGCTTTTCTTCAGCTTCCGGTCGATCCGCCGGCAGCACATGCTGGAACTGAAGAACCGCGAGCTCGACCTGCTGACCAACATCGACGGCCTGACGGGCCTGGCCAACCGCCGCCGCTTCGACGACGTTCTCCACCGCGACTGGGCGCAGCACGCGCGGACCGGCTCGCCCTTGTCGCTGCTGATGATCGACATCGACCGCTTCAAGAGCTACAACGATTACAACGGCCACCAGGCGGGCGATGAATGCCTGCGCCAGGTCGGCCGGGCGTTGCAGTCGACGCTGCAGCGGGAAAGCGACCTGATCGCACGCTACGGCGGGGAAGAATTCGTCGCGGTCCTGCACTGCGACGACAAGGGCGCGGAAGTCGTCGCCCGCAAGATGCAGCTCGCGGTCGCCGCGCTCGCCTTGCCGCATGCCGGGTCGGACATCGGCACCGTAGTCACGATGAGCATCGGCATCGCCATGGCGAACGGCGCGGGCATGTCCGATTGCGAAGCCTGCATCGAAGCTGCCGACAAGGCGCTGTACCTCGCCAAGGAACGCGGCCGCAACCGCATCGAAGTGCGGCGGACGTCGCCCCAGCTTACCCTCGTGGCAGTCGACTGACGACCTGCCGGCGCCGCGCGGTCATGCCGGCGCGGAGGAATCGTCCAGCTGCGCGCGCAGGGTCGTCTTGACCACCTTGCCGTAATTGTTCTTCGGCAGGCGCTCGACGAAGACATAGCGCTTGGGACGCTTGAACCGGGCGATGCATCCGAGGCAATGCTGGTCGAGTGCTTCCGGCCGGGCCGGGTGATCCGGCTCCGGAACGACGAAGGCGACCACGATTTCTCCCCATTCCGGATCGGGCGCGCCGACCACCGCGACCTCCGCCACGCCCGGGGCATTCAGCAACGCTTCCTCGACCTCCCGCGGATAGATGTTCGAGCCGCCGCTGATGATCAGGTCCTTGCTCCGGTCCTTCAGCGTGAGGAAACCGTCCTCGTCGAGGAAGCCGAGGTCGCCGGTGAACAGCCAGCCGTCGCGGATGGCGGCGGCGGTCGCGGCCTCGTTCTGCCAGTAGCCCGCCATGACGCTGTCGCCCTTGACCAGGACCTCGCCCACCTCGCCAGCCGGCAACTCGCGGCCCTGCTCGTCACCAACGCGGATCCACACCGGCGTCTGCGCCCGTCCGACCGAGGCGAGCCGTTCCAGGAAGCGCGGATGCCCGGTGTCGGACAGCGCCTGGCGCGGCAGGACCGTGCCGGTCATCGGCGTTTCGCCTTGCCCGTAGATCTGTACGAAGCGCGGCCCCATGACGCGCAGCGCGCGCTGCATGTCGGCCACGTACATGGGCGCGCCGCCGTACACGATGGTCTTGAAAGCACGCGCCGCATCCGCCTCGGCCAGGCCGCCGTTCTCTGCATGATCGACCAGACGGTTGACGATGGTGGGCGCGGCGAACATCGACAGCGGCCCGACGCGCGCGCCGAGGGCGAACAGTTCCGCGGGATCGACCCCGCCCGACGCGGGCACCACATGGCGCGCGCCCGCCATGACATGGGGAATGGCATAGATGCCCGCGCCGTGGGACATCGGCGCCGCATAGGCGATCGCATCGCCGGGCGCCACGGCATCGACGTCCACGAAATATCCCATGCCCATGGTCATGAGGTTGCGCTGCGTGATCATGACGCCCTTCGGCCTGCCGGTTGTGCCGCTGGTGTAGAACAGCCAGGCCACGTCGTCGGGCGCGCGTTCCGCCACATCCACGTCGAAGGGCCGGGGATGCGGCGCCAGCCACTCGGAAGCCTGGGGCGAATCGACATCGATCTGGTGGGCCAGGCCGGCGAGAGGAGCGGGAGCGACGTCGGCCGTGACGAAGGCCCAGCGCGCGCCGGCGTTACCGATGATCCATTCGACTTCGCTGGGGTGCAGCTTGGCGTTGACCGGCACGATCACCAGCCCGGCCCACCACGCGGCCCACATCAGCTCGAGATAGCGCGGGTGGTTGCGCATGAACAGGATCACGCGGTCGCCGGGCGCGAGGCCGGCCTGCCGCAGGCGAAGCGCCAGGCCGGCGCTGCGCGCGGCCCACTGGCCGTAGGTGGCGTGGAGCGCATCGCCGTGGAGGATGGCGGCGCGGCCGGGGTCGTGGCGCGCCTGGCGCACGAGGAGATGGGCTAGGGACATGGCAGGAGTCTGATTGTCGTTGTCGTTGTCGTGGGGAAAGCGGACCTGGCTGGCGGGTCGCGGCTTTCCATGCTGGGTCGAGGGTACCTGCAATGGGGGATTGGGGCAAGGTGCTGTCTGCTCGCTGCGAGCGGGGCGTGTTATTGCAATGTTCCGTCATCAGTGACCAATGCTGTCGTCCGCGCACGTCTCCCTGACCACCTCTCCTTGCCCGCCTCCGTCATCCCCGTGTAGGCGGGGATCCCATTGCGGGTTTTTCCTGACGACCAAAATGGGATTGCCGCCTGCGAAAAAATACCGGCGCGCACCCTGCCCAAACCCGCACCACCAGCCGCGCCAGCCAGGACACTTCCGTCGTCAGCCTCTCCTCAATCGCGACCACCCCGCCCCGCGGCGCATGCAGGCGATACCATCCCGCGCCATCGACCAGATGGGCCTCGCCTTCCTGCAAGCGCAGCCGGCACTGCCCCGCGCCGTCGGGCAGCCGTTCGACCACGACGCCCCCTTCCCTGGCCCAGATCAGGCTTCCGCGCTCCAGATACCCAGCCTGCGGCTGTTCCGGCCGGATCTTCATGACATGACGCGATACTTCTGGCATGGCTGGCTCCCTTGAATGACGATGGCATTCATCGTAGCCAGCGGCGAGGCGCTGCCACAGGCACAGCCCGGCGCACGATCCGGCATGACAGGGCGGCGGTCGGGCATCTGTTATGGTCCTGCCGGCGCGAATCTATATCTGTTCAAGCCGGAACGGATGGGCGATGATGCGGCATGGACAATCCGCCCCTGTACCGCCAGCTCGCCGATCATTACCGCGCCGCGATCACCGCCGGAACGATCGCGCAAGGGCAGCGCGTGCCATCGGTGCGCGCGATCATGCGCCAGCACGGCGTCAGCCTGTCCACCGCCCTGCAGGCCTGCCGCCAGCTCGAGCAGGAGGGCTGGCTCGAAGCGCGGCCGCGTTCCGGCTATTTCGCCAGCTCGCCGCGCCGCTCGACGGTATTGCGCCTGCCCGAACCGGATACCGGCTCGACGCCGGACCCCGCCCAGTATGTCGGCATCCATGCCCGCGTCTCGGACTACATCGCGCGCGGACGGGCTTATCCGATCAAGACCAACTTCTCCGGCGCGCGGGCCGCGCCTTCGCTCTATCCGGCGGAGGAACTGCGCAAGGCTGGCGTGCGCGCGTTGCGCCGCGACGCCCACGTGCTGGTGCGGGCGGCGCCGGCGGGCGGCAACCGCCACTTCCGCGCGGTGCTCGCCAAGCGCGCCCTGGAGAACGGCCTGGTCATATCGCCGGAAGAGATCACCGTGACGCATGGCTGCATCGAAGCGCTCAACCTCGCGCTGCGCGCGGTCACGCAGCCGGGCGACACGGTGGCCGTCGAATCGCCGACCTTCTACGGCCTGCTGCAGATCCTGGAAAGCCTGGGCCTGCGCGCCCTCGAAATCCCCACCAGCGCCACCACCGGCCTGTCGATCGAAGCGCTCGAGCTGGCGGTGCGGGCCTACGGCAACATCAAGGCGGTGGTGGTGGTGCCGCACCTGCAGAATCCGACCGGCTCCATCATGCCCGACGCGCACAAGCAACGCCTCGTGCGGCTGTGCGAACAGCAGGCCATTCCCCTGATCGAAGACGACACCTACTCCGCGCTGGCCGATGGCGAAAACCCGTCGACCAGCCTGAAGGCATGGGACCGCAGCGGCAACGTCATCCATTGCGCCTCGCTGCACAAGACGCTGGCGCCGGGCATGCGCATGGGGTGGATGGTCGCCGGGCGATGGCAGGCCCGGGTGGCGATGCTCAAGTATGCGCAGACGCGCGACAATCCGGACTGGCCCCAGGCCACCCTGGCGGAGTTCCTGGAATCGAGCGCCTATGACCGCCATCTGCGTCGTCTGCGCGTGGCATTGCGCCGGCAGCGCGAGCGCATGGCCGAAGCGATCGCGACGCATTTTCCGCTCGGCACGAGGATGTCGATTCCGGACAGCGGCGTGACCTTGTGGGTAGCCTTGCCCGAGCAAGCCTCGTCGAGCGAAGTCTTTGACGCGGCGCTCCTGCGCGGCATCCTGTTCGCGCCGGGAAGCGTGTTCTCCAATTCGGACCGCTTCGAGCACTGCATGCGGATCAACTGCGGCGAGCCATGGAGCGAACAGCTCGACGATGCGGTACGCACCCTGGGCGAGCTCGTGCGCGACGCGGGCAACGCCGGCAGGAGAAAGCCGGGAGCCTTGCGGCCGGCCCTCATGCCCGCCCCCGTTCCCGCGCCGGCAACCTTGGGGGCAACGGCAACGTGGTTCGACGCCATCGGCGACGACTGCTGAGTTTACTTCAACGCGTGAAGCGGTCCGCTTCCTTGCTAGTCCTGCGTCGATCAGCCCCGATTACCGGACGCTGCCGGCATCGAAATGCGGATTCTCGATGATGCCGAATCGGTTTCCGAATGGATCGACCACCGATCCCACCTTGATGCCGCCACCCACCTCGGTGACCGGATCGAGCGGACTGGCCCCAAGCTCCACGAGCCTGGCGAAAGCCTGCGAAGCATCCGCGACGCCCCATAGCGGCTGCGGTCCCGCCACGCCGGACTGGCTATCGGGAATCAATCCAAGCTCGAATCCGCCGACGTTGAACCCGACATAGAAAGGCTCATCGAAGTAAGGCGCCGAATCAAGCACCTGGCCGTACCACGCTTTCGCGGCGGACAAGTCGTTGACCGGATAAATTGCGGTGCGCAATCCGAGGATCATGGTATCTCCAGGCTAATCAGTGGCGGAAATCGCCGGCCACATTATGACCCGAATGGCTCAATGATTATTGTTCGGTCCATGTCGCGTATTGACCTGGAAATTCAGGCATCGACCCGTTGCGGGAAATGCCTGGCTTCTTGGGATGCGTGGAAGAAAAAATCCCTTCGCCGCAACACGCTCGGACCGGTGATGCGCCACGTTTCATTACGACAGGAAACATGTTTGCGCGGGCCTTTAACCGTTGGTTAGTAACTTGATATAACTCTACATCAGTGCGCGCGAAGCATGATCTTCTCTCAGGCGGGCGTCACTGCCCGCACACCACCTATAAGGAGACATGCATGCTCGACAAGGCCCCCCGGGCGACGGCCATTGCCCTATCGCTCTTCTTCCTCGCGGCGCAGGCAGCCAACGCCGACAACAATGCATCCAGCCGTGACGATCACTGGCCGCACCAGACGTTGCGCAGCACCGAATTCGGCCAGGTCAACGGGAAGGAAGACGACGCGTCCCACACGCTTTCCTGGAAAGGCATTCCCTATGCCAAGCCGCCCGTGGGCGACCTGCGCTGGCGCGCGCCCGTCGATCCCGACAAGTGGAGCGGCGTGCGCAGCACGCAGCAGTTCGCCAATGCCTGTTCCCAGTACGGCCGCATCTACGGCCCCGGCGCCAACAACCGGTATGACGCGACGATCGGCACCACGCTGAACCAGGCGGTCGGCAATGAAGATTGCCTCTACCTGAACATCTGGCGTCCGGCAAACGGCAAGACCGACCTGCCGGTGATCGTGTTCTTCCACGGCGGCAGCAACGTTTCCGGCTATACCGCCGACCCGGTCTACGACGGCGCGACCCTCGCGCGCACGACCAACTCGATCGTGGTCACGCCCAACTTCCGCCTCGGCATCCTCGGCTTCATGGACCTGCCGGCGCTGAAGGCCGGCGCCGATGCCGACACCGCCTCGGGCAACTTTGCCATCCTCGACAGCATCCGCTCGCTTGAATTCGTCCAGCGCAACATCGCCAATTTCGGCGGCGATCCGTCCAACGTGACGATCATGGGACAGTCGGCCGGCGCGATCAACGTCTATGCCTTGCTCACCTCGCCCAAGGTGACGGCCGCGCAAAGCAAGCTGTTCCACCGCGCCGTACCCCTGAGCGGCGGACTGTCGCTCGCCGTCGACCTGCCGGCCGGAGCCATTCCGACCATGTCGCCGGAAACCACGTATGCCAGCCAGGGCCGCGCGCTCGTGGCCAACCTGATGCTCGATGACGGCAGCGCCGCCAACGCCACGGAAGCGCAAGCCAAGGCCAGCCAGATGACGGATGCGCAGACCGCCGCCTACCTGCGCTCGAAGACGCCTTCGCAATTGTTCACGACGCTGCTCACCAGGCTGTCCCTCCTCGGCCTCTCCGGCTCCGGCCCGATTCCCGAAGGACATACCGTGGCGCTGGATCCGGTGAAGTCCATCACGCAAGGCCAGTATCTCAAGGTCCCCGTGCTGGCCGGAAACACCCGCGACGAAGGCAAGCTCTTCCCCTCGTTCCTGCCGCTGGTGGGCGGCAGCGGCAGCGCGCGCAAGGTGACCGATGCGCAGCTCTTCGCGACCCAGTTTGCCTATAACGCGAATGCGCCGGCACAGATCACCATCGACCAGTGGATCACGCCGGGCTACCTTCCGGTCGATGCCCCGGTGACCGGCTTCACCGCGCGCGCCGAGACCTTCAACCGCATCTTCTTCCTCGCGAGCCGGGACAACATCCTCAACGCGCTGAAATCGGTGCAGCCGAGCGTCTGGTATTACCGCTTCGACTGGGACAAGGAACCGGCGCCATGGAACGACATCTACGGCGCGGCCCACCTGTTCGACCTGCCCTTCGTGTTCGGCAATTTCGGACCGTCGCTGATGGGCACCATCCTCAGCACCAACGCCAACGAAGCGGGACGCCTCGACCTGTCGAACGCAATGATGAAGACCATCGGCGCATTCGCGAAGAAGGGCGACCCGAACAACGACGCGCTCGACGCCTACTGGCCGACCTGGCCGAAGGGGTTGATCTTCAACGCCACCAATACCGCGAAGAAGATCGAGGTGCAGACGATCACGCCTGCCATGCCTTGATGCCTTTGACCTGAGGCCGCGGGGGCGTTGCGCCGGTTGCAAGGCGCAACGCCCCCGCATCGTTTCTTTCCGTTCCCTTCAGTCCGCTCCGCCTTCATCGCCTGGAGCGATCCACGAGGAAATGCGCAAGAAGAGGCACCGGTCTGCCGGTAGCGCCCTTGCCCTCCCCGGTCCTCGACGCCGTCCCCGCGATGTCGAGGTGTACCCACGGATAAGGACTGGTGAACCGCGACAGGAAGCACGCGGCAGTGATCGCGCAGTCGCCGCGCGGGCCGACATTCGCGAAATCCGCGATGTCCGATTTGAACATGTCCTGATATTCGCGCCATAGCGGCATGTGCCAGGCGCGGTCCCAGGCACGATCGCCGGCCGCGATCACCTCGCGCGCAAGCGCGTCGTCGCCGGAGAATACGCCGGAGGCGATCTCGCCCAGTGCGACCACGACCGCGCCCGTGAGCGTCGCGACATCCACCAGGACCGCAGGCTTGTACCTCTCCGCGTAGGTAAGCGCGTCCGCGAGAACAAGGCGGCCCTCGGAGTCGGTATCGAGTATCTCCACGGTCTGGCCTGACATCGTCGTCACGACATCGCCCGGCTTCACGGCATTCCCATCGGGCATGTTTTCCGCCGCCGGAATGATGGCGACCACGTTCAGCGGCAGCTTCATCAGCGCTGCCGCGCGCATCGCGCCGAACACGCTCGCCGCGCCGCACATGTCGAACTTCATCTCATCCATGTCCGAGGCGGACTTGATGTTGACGCCGCCCGTATCGAAGGTGATCCCCTTTCCGACGAGGACGACCGGCTGCGCGTCACGTGCACCGCCACGGTATTCCATCACGATGAGCCTGGGCGGCTGGCGGCTGCCCCTCGCGACCGCGAGGATCGTGTTCATGCCGAGCTCCTCGAGTTTTTTCTCGTCGAGGATGGTCACCACGAAGCCGTGGAGGCGGCCGAGCTCTTCTGCCTGCCCGGCCAGGTAGACCGGAGTGCACATATTGCCGGGCAGGTTGCCGAGGTCCTTGGCGAGCATGACGCCCGCGGCAATGGCGACTGCCTGGTCGATAGCCGCTCCGGCCGCGACCGCTTCCGACGGGTCCGCGACGTGCAGGGCCACGATCCCGAGAGGACGCTTCGGTTTCGGCGCGGTCTTTAGCTTGTCGAAGCGATACATGGCGTCCGCCACGGCAAGCACCGCCTGCTCGATCTTCCATGTGCCATCGCGGCCGTTCACCGGAAGCTCGTTGAAGCAGAATACCGCCTCGCCGGCGCCCGTCGTGCACAGCATCCTCGTCGCCGCGCAGAGCGCCGCGTGAAAGCTGCTCTCGACGAAATCCTGCTCCGCGCCCAGGCCGACGAGAAGCACGCGCTCGGAAGCGACGTTCGACATGCCGGAAAGAAGCAGCGTCGTGCCGAGTTCGCCGTCGAGGTCGCCACGCTTCAGGGCTTCATCGAGGGCGTGGCCTGATGCGCTGTCGAGCGCCATCGCAGCCGGCGTAAGCTTGCCGCCCTCGTACACGCCGGCCACGATGCAACCCGTGTGCTCCTGTTCGAGCCTTCCGCTCTTTACAACGAAGTTCATGATGCGATCAGGGCGCCTGATGTTGAGCAACGCCGGCCCGGGTCTCCGCGATACGGCGGGCAAACACACCCAGGATCTCCCGGTAGAGCCCCTCGCCCAGCACCTGGTCCTCGTTGCCAGCGTCGATGTTCGGATTGATGTTCACTTCGATCAGGTAGATGCGGTCCCCGACCTGCTTGAGATCGGCACCGTAGAGCCCGCGGCCGATCAGGTTGGCGGCCCGTACCGCCGTGCTGATCACCTGCCCGGGCACCTCGCCGATCGTGGTCGCTTCGGTCTTGCCTTCGACTGGCTGCTCCTCGCCTTCCAGTTTGATGATTTTCCAGTGGCCAGGCGCCATGAAGTATTTGGCGGCAAAAAGCGGTCGCCGGTCGTAAACCCCGACGCGCCAGTCGAAGTCGCTCGGCAGCCATTCCTGGGCGATGAGGAGCTCCGATTGGCTGAAGAAGCGCTCCGTTTCCTTGCGCAGATTCTCTTCGGACTCGATCTTTACGACGTCCAGCCCGAAGCCGCTGTCCGGCAGCTTGAGCACGCACGGCAATCCCAGCGTCGGGATGATTTCCTGCACGTTGTTGCGGTGGACGATGAGCGTGCGCGGCGTGGCGATGCCATGCCGGTTCAGCAGCTCCTGCATGAACACCTTGTTCCCGCATTTGAGGACAGACTCCGGGTCGTCCACGACGGGCATGCCAAGCGACTCCGCCTTGCGCAGGAACTCGTAGATGATGGCTTCGCCAGGACTCGAGCGGTTGAAGAGGGCGTCGAATTCGTCGAGGCGATCCAGCGCATCGGGGCCGATGAGCTCGGCATCCAGTCCGACGAGCGGCGCCGCTTTCAGGAATCGCTGCAGCGCTTCCTCGTTGGACGGCTTGTGCACTTCGTCGGGATCCCAGAGGACGGCCAGTCGCGGCCTGCCCGCTTCGGCGCCGCGCCGCCTGGGAGCCGGGCTGTCGCAGATGAACGATTGCACTGCCTCCAGCAGGAGTGCGCGATCCTGCAGCGGAATATCGGCAAGGCCGATGGCACGCAGGGAATCGAGTCGCCAGCTTCCTTCCGAGTGGACGAACAGCACGCGCAGCAGCGGCGCACGCACCCTCGCGAACAGTTTTTCGGCGAGGGCTTCGTGGCTCGGATGCCTTCCGAAGTAAATATCGAGTTGAAAACGCTCGCTGTCGTTGTGATGCAGCGTCTCCTGCACCAACGGCTGGAACTCGGCCGCGAGCGCTCGCAGGAAACCTTCGGACCTGAGGTTTTCGATGGTCTTTACATCCGCGACGGGGCGTTGACCACGGGCCTCGGCGAGGAGCGACACATAGTATCCGCGTCCCTGGTAGCGGCCGGTGCGGCACAGGTTCAGCACTTGCACGGCGCCCGCGCTGCCGTTCTCAGGTTCGGCGAGGTAGCGGCGCGCCGTGACGGCGGTAGCTCCCGCGATTTCGAACCACTCATGACGATGATCAGTGACGATGAACGTTTTCATTCAAGGACGGCCTCGGCGTGCTTGATGCGCGGATCCCTTCCTGGCAGGGATCATGTGCGTTCCATGTACGCTTCGTATTGGGAAAGGTACTTAGTGGAGTTCGCCGAATGGCGTTTAGTTCCGGTTAACATTTCCCGCAATGCATTGCATCGTGGAATGTCGCGGCCGGGCATGGTCTTCGGAAGCAGGGTGGATGCGCGGACCTTGGCGCGAGGCGTGCCGGACGCTTGACCTACCGTCTTTTCCGGTCGCCCTTACCCTTGCACCCCGCGATGACAAAACAAAACCGCCATTTCCAACGCTTATCGCCCTCGATGCGCGATAAGCGCCCAAGCAGGCGATTACCGCTCTTCTAAGCCGCACAACCCCTCGCTATACTGGTTCGCACAACGAAGGAGGAGCACCATGTCCCTGCACGAGACGACACCAGAGCCCACCAATCCGCTGGGCATCGCCGGCGTGGAATTCATCGAGTATTCGACGACCGAGCCGCTGGCGCTCGGCGCCCTCCTGGAACGGTTCGGCTTCGTGCTGGTGGCGCGCCACCGGTCGCGCGAAGTGGTGCTGTACCGCCAGGGGTCCATGAATGTCGTGGTGAACGCCGATCCCTCGGTGGCCGTGACGACGTCGCTCGACAAGCGCACCGTCACCTTGTCCGCCATCGCCTTCCGCGTGCGCGACGCCGGCCTCGCGTATCACTACGCGGTCGAGCGCGGCGCCTGGCCGATTCCCACCCGCGCATCCGCCATGGAGCTCAACATTCCCGGCGTGCATGGCGCGGGCGATTCGATCGTGTATTTCGTGGATCGCTACCAGGACTTCTCGATCTACGACGTGGATTTCCGTCCCGTGCCGCATGCCGACATGCAGCCGCCCGCGCTGGCCGGCTTGCACTTCTTCGGCGTGGTGCAGGCGGTGATGCGGGGCCGCAGCCTGGAGTGGGCGGACTTCTACGCCCAGCTCATGGGCTTCACGGAACTGCCCAACGGCACCTACTTCGGCGTCGTGCCAAAGGGCATCCTCCTGCAAAGCCCCTGCCGGACGTTTTATCTGCAGCTCATCGAACCGATCTCGGATGCGGAAGAAATGCATTGGGAAGAAGACCTGATCCGCGTTGGATTGGGTACGCCGGACGTACCCGCCGCGGTGCAGGCCCTGCAGAAGCGCGGCGTGGTGTTCATCGACCGCGATCCGGTACAGCCGACCGAGAAAGGCGCATTGACGCAACTGTTCAAGGGCGGCGTCAGTTTCGAACTGGTGCGCAGCACCGAAAGCCATGACAAGGAGACGCGATGAATCCGAGCAATTTCGGCATGGACACGATCACCCTCGCCGGTCCTCTCGAAGCGAAGCTGCGGGCTTCCCGCGCGGCGGGCCTGACGCAGATCATGCTGTGGGCGCGCGACCTGGCGGGCCATCCGGAAGGCATCGACGCCGCGGTCAGGCTGGTCCGCGAGAGCGGCCTGCGTGTGACGGGCATCCAGGTGATGCGCGACTACGAAGGCCTGTCCGGCACCCTGCATCACTACAAGGTGGACATCGCGCGCAGCATGCTGGAAATCTGCCATGCGGTCGGCGCGCCGCTGCTGATGGTGTGCTCGTCCACGTCGCGCCATGCCAGCGCCGACCACGGCAAGATCGCGGGCGACCTGGCCAAGCTCGCCAACCTCGCGGTGCCGATGGGCGTACGCATCGGCTATGAAGCCTTGTCCTGGGGACGGCACGTCAACGATTACCTCAGCTCCTGGGAAATCGTGGACGAGGCCAACCATGCCAACCTGGGGGTCGTGATCGACTCGTACCACATCCTGGCGAACGGCTCCGCGCTCGACGCGCTCGATGGCATTCCCTCGCACAAGATCGCCCTGGTGCAGTTGTCCGACTTCATGTGGCGCGAACTGCGTTCGCCGGAAGAGCGCCTCGAAACGGCGCGGCACCTGCGGGTGTTTCCCGGCGAGGGAGAACACTCCGCCGAGTTGTCGGAACTGCTGCGCCGCCTCTACCGCGGCGGCTACCGCGGCGACTACAGCTTCGAAGTCTTCAATGACGATTATCTGCAGATGCCGCCGGAGGCGGTGGCGAAACGCGCGCTGCAGTCGGCGAAATGGGTGACCGACCAGGTCTTGCGCAGGAGCCTGCGCGTGCGCGAAGGCGCGCTCTTCAACGCGGTGGAAACCCACCTCGTCCCCGCGCCCTGATACCCGGGGCTCACTGCCTCTTCAAAACACTTTCAAGGAATCATCGTGGCTGACAAAAAGCTGCTGCTTGGCCTCATCGGCGCAGGCATCCAGGCATCGCTGTCTCCGGCGCTGCACGAGCAGGAGGCGCGCCAGCATGGACTGCGCCTGCATTACCAGATCATCGACCTCGACAAGGCGGGCGTCGGCACCGAAGCCCTGCCCGGCTTGCTGAAGGCCGCGCGCATCATGGGATTCGCCGGCCTGAACATCACCTATCCCTGCAAGCAGGCCGTCATTCCGCTGCTCGACGAACTCTCCGACGAAGCGCGCGCCGTCAATGCCGTCAACACCGTCGTCATCCGCGACGGCCGCCTCATCGGCCACAACACCGATGGCTCGGGCTGGACCTGGGGCTTCCGGCGGGCCTTGCCCGACGCGGCGCTCGACCGGGTGGTGCTGCTCGGCGCGGGCGGCGCTGGCGCGGCGATCGCCGACGCGGCGCTGCGCATGGGCACGAACGAACTGGTCATCGTCGATCGCGAGGCCGAGCGCGCGGAGGCGCTCGCGGTCAGCCTCAACAAGCTGGGCCACAAGGGACGGGCGAAGGCCGGCAGCGACATCGCGCAAGCCTTGTCCGGCGCCAGCGGCCTGATCCATGCCACGCCAACCGGCATGGACAAGTTGCCGGGACTTCCCTTGCCGGCCTCGCTGCTGCGGCCGCCGCTGTGGGTCTCGGAGGTCGTGTATTTCCCGCTGCAAACCGCCCTGCTGAAGGCCGCGCGCGATGCCGGCTGCGCGGTAGCCGATGGCGGCGGCATGGCGGTCGGCCAGGCGGTCGGCGCATTTCGGCTCTTCACCGGCCTGGAGCCTGACGTCACGCGCATGGACAGCCACCTGCGGGCGCTCGTTCGCGACGGCCGATGAAGCCGGCGCGGCACGCGGTGCCGCCATCAGCTGCCGCGCCGGGCGGCGCGCTGCAAGGCATCCTGCCGGCGATCGCCCTGGTGCTCCTGTTCGCCTGCCAGCCGATCGCCACCGATCTCTACCTGCCAGCGCTGCCGCGTCTGGCGCAGGAATTCGAGGTCACGGCAAGCCGGGTGCAGACTACGTTCACGGTCTACCTGTTCGGCTTCGCATTGGCGCACCTGGCGCTCGGATGGCTGCCCGACCGGCTTGGCCAGCGCAAGGTCCTGCTGCATGCGCTGGCCTTGTATGCCCTCGCCAGCGCGGTAAGCGCGACGTCCGGCCAGCTCTCCATCCTGCTGGCCTGTCGCACGGTGCAAGGCGTGGCCACCGCGCTCAGCGTAATTTGCGCGCGTTCCGTGATCCGGATGTTCTTCACGCCCGACCAGGGGCCGGGCATCATGGCCAAGAGCCTGACGGGCATGGCATTGATCGCGATGGCGAGCCCGCTGATCGGCGGCGTGATCGTCACCAGCCTCGGCTGGGGCGCAACCTTCCTGGCGCAGTCCTGCTTCGGCGTGCTTGCCTGGCTGACGGTTTACCTGTCGATCCAGGGCACCGGCCCGAGGCCCGCCGCCAAGGCGGGCGTGCCGGCGTCGGCCATCCTGCGCAACCGGCAATTCCTGTTTTCCTCGCTGCTCGCCGGCGCGAGTTTTTCCAGCGTGCTGTGCTTCCTGCTGTTGTCGCCGTTCATCTTCATCCGCCAGTTCCATCTGTCGGCCTGGGCGTATGGCTGGATTCCGGCCTGCTGCTCGCTGTTCTTCTTCCTCGGCACGGTACTGTGCCGGCGGCGCCTGCACCGCTATCCGCTGGAACGCGTGATCAAGGCCGGCGCATGGCTGACGGTGGCGGGCGCGACCTGCCACGCCGCATTCTGGCTTGCCGGGTGGAGCAATCCCTGGACCATCCTGTTCGCGCAATGCCTCTTCATGCTCGGACATGGCACCCACCAGCCATGCGGCCAGGCAGGGGCCGTCCTGCCCTTCCGCGAGAACGCCGGCCGTGCCGCCGGGTTTTCCGGCTTCGTGATCACGACGTCGGCCTTCCTGGCGACACAGGCCGCGGCATCGAGCGCCTTCGCCTCCATTTCCACGCTGGTGCTCGCCACCTGTATCGGCGCGGGCATCGTCGCCTCGCTTGCGTGGTACGCCTTGCCGCGCGCCATCATGGCGTCGGGGCGCGGCAAGGATTGACCGGCGACGAACAATCAACGCCATTGTCGATGAACAACCAGGACAATCAAGACGCGAAGCGGTAATCGAACCCTGACTTTACCTGCTTTGTGCAACAACGCCTTGCTGGCATGTAGCCGGCGGCAGTGGAATTTTAAAAACGTAGCTGCCTCCCGTTAACGGGGTCTTGGTCGTGGTCGAGACGCAGTCGCAGTTATCCGGATCGCAGCCGGCATGGTTATTGTCAAACCCCGATGCCCCCCAAAGGTTAGCCGTGGTGTTTCCGATAGTCGGTGTGACGGTGACCTGAATGTCGAACGTCGACTTGCCCACGCGCGTATCCGGGCCTGCCTGCCACAAAGCGGTATGAACTGCATCGGTGAATGCGCCGACTGGTCTTTGGCCTTGTTGTGGATTGGTACCCGTGTTGTCCCCGAGCTGGGCTCGGCACACATCTTTCGCCGTCTGTACGTGACTGGTGCAATTGCCGCCGGCATCCGGTTCCTCGCCCCCGGTACAGTATCTGTAAGTCCACATTGCACCTTGATTGGTGGTTTGGCTAAGTTCGAGTTCGACAGGGGCGACGGTGGTCTGTGTCGTATTGTTCCACGTCACGCCCGTGGAAAGGCCTGCACCCGGCCCCATTCCGTTCACGATCACCATCCCCCCTAGAGTGAAACTGAAGCCGGATGTATACGTTGTCGCCTGCCCCTGCTGCGCAGGAGGTTTTGCGTTGGTCTGCGCAATGCTGCCGCCATTGAGCGGCACCATCTCGACGCTGTACTGAAGCGGATAGTTGATGTAACGGCAGATGTCGGCATTGTTCGACCACGAAGAAGGTGAGCTGCAGTAGTTCCGTTGAGGATCGTCCTGCCAATTCACGACCACATATTCATCTCTGTCCTGGTCAAGGTACATGGATGTCGAGCCCAGCTCGGTCGCGGCGCTCTGGAATTTGGCGTTGGTCGCGGTCCAGTCAGCCAGTGCCGTCACCATGTAATAGTCCGAGGTGAGGCCCGTTCTGACGTCCATAGCGCAACTATGCAGCGCGTAGACGTTGACAGTGGTGTTGTACACGCCGGAAGCACTATTTTGCTGAAAAGTCGTTGTCTGCACGGGAGTCGTTTTCCAGTCGACATTTTGGTTTGTTCCCTGCAGCGCCCGGCTGCTCGTCGCCGGCAGGCGCGACAATTCGGCCACGGTGAGCTCCACGGCCTTCTTGTGGGCTTGTTTGTTGTCCTGCAGACCCGTGGGATCGGGTTCGCCCTTCGCGGTCCGCAGGGGACTGAGGTTCACCTGCGAAAGCAGTGTCGTGACGGGAATGCGGTTCTCCTGGCGAACGGAATAAGCCAGTACTCCTCCAGCATCCTTTGAATCGTAGGTAATGCCTGCACCGATGATTCCGTGCAAGGCTGCGATATCCTCCATCGTGGCGTCAAGCAGCACGATGGCATGCCCGGCGCGGTAGGTCGCTTTAAGTTCGTCGTTGTGGCTTTGCGGCAGGGTCGACATCATCCTGCCTTGAAGCACGATCGGCGAGTCCTGCCGCAAGGTAAATGGAACCATCTTCACCTGTTGCGTTATGTCGGCTGCGATGATGCTGTCAATCAAACCGAGTTGCCGGACCTGCGGATTGGAACTTGCCTGGGGCGGTTGGTCGTTGTTGCTGCCCCCGCACATCACGAGGATGGCAGCCGCAACAAGGGCAGCAAGGATGCGGCCCGCCGTTTTGTATTGAACCGTGCGTCGGTTTGCCAAGGGTGCCTCCGGTACATTGAATGGCCCGTATCTTCCATGCGAGTCGCCGGGGCGCCCCCAACAGGCAATCGCCAGCATGTTGATTGCAGGGGAAAACCAAATTGCACAAAGGAGATGACGCAAGGAGTCTTCTGTCGGAAGTCGACGGCATCACCGCTGAAAAGAGCAGCGCGGGTTGGTTACCGATGCCAGCCGGGCAGAAGCATTCAATCTAGTGCGGGCTGCGTGCGCAACCAAGGAAACGGCAGAACAATCCTTAATGCGACTGATATTTCACAAAGTTCTTGGGTCGGTTGCATTCGGTGCCACGCAACTATCAAACAGGCCTTTGACCCAGTGCGATGACACCAGCGCCACAGAGGGCAAGACCGACCCCGGCCGCGTCAGTCCAGCTTGGAGAAACGCCATCGACCAGCCATAGCCAGCCGAGGGCCGTTGCAATGTAGATGGCGCCATACGTTGCATATACGCGCCCGCTTGCCGCCGGGTGCAAGGTCAGCAGCCAGACGAAGATCACCAAGCTGAGCGCCGCCGGCAGCAGCAACCAGATGCCTCCCTTGCCCGTCAGCCAGAGCAGCGGCAAATAACATCCAACCAGCTCAGCAATCGCTGTAGCGAAGAACAATCCGAACGTCCGCGCAACTCCTGTCCATTCCATGCCTATGTCCGCCTGATCTGTTTGAAGGCGGCGGATTCCACAGGCTTTGATCGTTTCTCCGGTTTCGCCGGTGCCGCGCCGCATCCTTGACCGGCGGCCAGCCCGGCAGGGGCCGCAGCGGACAGATCTTCAATGATGTTGCAATCCCTGGTAACGCCCTGGCAGCAGGCCTCATCGCAGCTGGCGACGAATGCCATCAGGCTTGCTTCAAGCTGCCGCATTTCCTCGAGCCTGGCGCGCACGGTGTCGAGATGCGTTTGTGCCAGATTCCTCACCTCGATGCACGAGCGGTCTCCGTCTTCGAAAAGCTTGACCATTTCGCGTACCTGTTCGATGGGAAAGCCGAAGTCCCGGCAACGCTTGATGAAGGACAGCCGCTTCAAGTCTGCATCCCGGTAATAGCGCCGGCCGTTCGCCGAACGCTGAGCCAGAGGTAACAAGCCAATTTCCTCGTAGTAACGAATGGTCGGCACGTTGGTATTCGTCTGTGTCGCCAGTGCGCCGATGCTTAAGCCGGATTGCAGCATGTGGATATCCATCAAAAACCCCTTGCTCCTAAAGTTACTTGAGGATGTACCTTTATTGCAAGCACAACTTCGCTGCTTCTTCTCAAGGAAAATCATGGACGGGAAACAAATGAAGGGTGGTTCAACGGCTGTAAAGGCAGGAGCCGCAGGAGCGGTGGGCGTCGCGTTGGCGGCGTGTGCGCCATGTTGCGCTCCTTTGCTCGCGCCACTGGTGGCATGGTTCGGCTTGTCCGGTCTTGGCATGGCGGCGACCGGCCGGTATGTGGAGATCGCAGCCGGCTCAGCGTTGGTACTTGGCGGACTATTATTGCTTCGCCGTCGCAAAGCAAGAACCCGGGCGGCCGCATGTCCCGCGAATGGCGCATGTGGCTGCAGCGGAAGTTCCGGGACTTGATTCTTCCATCCCACCACATGCCGAGGATCGGCGATTGGCGGATGCTTGATATCTCCAAGTCTAGGCAGCTTCTTGCGCGGAGCGGAAATCCGGTCTCCTCGAGCCCATCAACTTCAGCGTCATCAATGGTTGTTTGGAAGCACATTGCTGCCAATGCGCCGCCGACTTGCCCAGGCGCATGCGTACTCAAATCCACATCATGACGGTGTTGGCGGTCGATTGCAGCAGCGGCACGCAGCGCGCGACCGCCTCGGCGCGCGACGACCCGGAAACGCTCATCGACACGCTGAGCGCTCCCAGCACCACGCCGTGCCGGTTCTTCACCGGCACGGAGATGCCGCGCAAGCCGATCTCGAACTGGTTTTCCGTCACGGCGAATCCCTGGTTGCGGATGGTCATCAGCTCCTGGAGCAGCTCATCCTTGCTGGTGACGGTCATGTGCGTGTAGGGCACCAGCTCCATGGTCTCCAGCATGGCGTGCAGCACCTCGTCGGGCAGCGCAGCCAGCAGTACCCTTCCGGCGGTCGACGTGAAGGCCGGAAGGCGCGTGCCCGGCTCGAAGCCCGTGGTGAGCAGGCGCGGCGTATTGACACGGCTGACATACACCACTTCATTGCCGTCCAGCACCGAGAAGTTGGTCGACTCCTGCAGTTGCTGAGTGAGACGCTGCAGGAAAGGCTGGATGGAGCGCGGCAGCTTGGCTGATTCGAGGTAGGAGCGCCCGAGGTTAAGCACCTTGGGCGTGAGCCAGAACACCTTGCCGTCGGTTGCGGCCATGTCCGCGTGCACGAGCGTGAGCAGGTAGCGCCTGGCGGCGGTGCGGCTCAGGCCGAGGGTGCGCGCCACGTCGCTGGGCGTCAGGCGCGGCGCGTCCTGGGTGAAAGCCATGATGACTTCCATCCCCTTCAGCAAGCCTTCGATGATGTCTCGCTTCTGCACTTCCATGTCCAGCGGCTTGGGATCCATCGCAGATTTTCCTCAAAAACGGCGATATGCGTTCGCACTGCGCGATTAGCGGCCAATAGAGCGAATAGCGCACTTTTTCTTCAATTTGGGCTTGAATATACTGCATTCACATCAAGCGCGCATCCCGCCCGATTCTTGAAAACCCGCGATGGAACAAGGGCAAACCGGGGAAGCGAACAAGAAAAAATTTTCCACCTTCCAACTTGGAGAGAAGACAATGAAGCTCCGGAACGCCGTGTTCCTCGGCCTTGCCACCGCTGCATCCGCCGGCCTGGTCCACGCACAAACCAACGTCTCCCTGTACGGCGACATCGACGAATACATCGGATACATCCGCAGCAGCACCGGCCAGCACGTGGTCGGCCTGAACGACGGCGCGATCTTGCGCAGCCGCCTCGGTTTCCGCGGTGTGGAAGAACTGGGCGGCGGCCTGCAGGCGAAATTCCAGCTCGAGCAGGGCCTGAACGCGGACACCGGCACCTTCGCCGATTCCACCCGCCTGTTCGACCGCCAGGCCTGGCTGGGCATCGGCAATTCGACGGTCGGCGAGTTCCGCTTCGGCCGCCAGAACACGGCCATCTTCTTCATCGGCGGCGCGATCGACTACACAGAACGCACCACCTTCGGCTCCATCATCAACACCTTCGGCGTGCCCTCGCGCTACGACAACGACATCTCCTGGAAATCGCCGCGCTGGGCGGGCGTGCAGGTGGAACTGCACTACGCGCTCAACGAGACGCCGAACGCGCAGGGACGCGGCGTGGCGCAGCTCGGCGTGGACTATGCCAACGGCCCCTACCGCGTCGGCTACGCCGGCCTGTCGGCACGCCCGCAGCCCACCGCCACCATCGACGAGCGCGTGGTCTATCACAACGTGTATGCCAACTACGACTACGGCAAGGGCAAGGTGTATCTCGCCGCCGTGCGCAGCAACAACGTGACGGCATCGGCGGCCGGCAATGATGCGGCGGCCATCCTGAACAACGTGTCAAACCCCGCCAACACCTTCGCCGGCACGGACCCGAACGTGCGCCGCTTCTACAACATCTGGCAGGTGTCCGCCGATTACCGCGTCAGCCCGCAACTGCGCGTGGGCGCGCTGTACGGCGGCATGCGCGACACCACCGGCAACGGCGCGGGCGCGCGCGGCGGCAACGTCGGCGCGTACTACGACCTGTCGAAGCGCACCACCTTCTACGGCTTCGCAAACTACATGAAGAACGAAGCCAATGCCGGATTCCGCTTCAGCGGTTCGGCCGGTCCGTCTGCCAACCTGGCCGGCGGCGACATCAATGGCCAGAGCCTGACCGGCCTGCAGTTCGGCGTACTGCATCGCTTCTGATGCCCGCCCGGAGGCATGCCGCAAGGCGGCGCGCCTCCCGCCATTGCCCTTGCATTCATCCTTGCCGGAGTCATCATGAAGCCAGTCGTCATCGCGGTCGCCATCACCGGATCGGTGCCGCGCAAGAAGGACAACCCCGCCCTGCCGGTCACCGTTGCCGAGCAGATCGAGTCGACGCATGCCGCCTATGAAGCGGGAGCGACCCTGGTGCACGTGCACGTCAGGAACGACGATGAAACCCCGTCTTCCGAGGCGAACCGTTTCGGCGAGGTGCTGGAAGGCATCCGCCGCCATTGCCCCGGCATGATCGTGCAATTCTCCACCGGCGGCCGGGGCCGCGACCAGAATGCCCGCGGCGGCGCGCTGGGCCTGCGCCCCGACATGGCGTCGCTGGCGACGGGCACGGTGAACTTCCCCAGCATCATCTACGAGAACGCGCCCGCGCTGGTGGAGCAGCTTGCCGCCGCGATGAAGGAACACCACATCCTGCCGGAGATCGAGATCTTCGATCTTTCCCACCTGTACGCCATGCAGCGCCTGATCGGGATGGGCCTCATCAACGACCGCCCCCACGTGCAGTTCGTCATGGGCATCAAGAACGCCTTGCCCGCCGACGAATACGTGCTGGATTGCCTGCTGTCGACGCTCAAGCGCCTGGCGCCGAACGCCACCTGGACCGCGGCCGGAATCGGCGCGACCCAGAGCCAGGTCATCGAATGGGTATTGAAGCGCGGCGGCGACGCGGTGCGGACCGGCATGGAAGACAACATCCGCATCGACCGCGACCGGCTCGCATCGGGAAACGCCGAACTCGTGCAGGTCGCCGCCGCCTTGTGCGACAGGCACGGCGCCCGCCCCGCCACGCCGGAAGAGGCGCGCCGCGCGCTGGGCCTGCCGCTGGCGATGCCTGCCTGACTTCCAGCCGTTAGAGCCTCTAGAGCCTTCCCAGCCCTCCATGCCCATCCAGGAACAACCGATGAAGATCCTCATGCTGCACGGCATCAACCACAACATGTTCGGCAAGCGCGACCCGAAGCAGTACGGCACGGTCACGCTCGACGACATCAATGCGCAGCTGGCCAGCCTTGCCGGCGAACTCGAGGCGCAGATAGCCCATTTTCAGACCAACAGCGAGCAAGAGATGTGCGAACGCATCCACCAGGCCTACGCCGACGGCGTGGATGCGGTGCTCATCAATGCCGGCGCATGGACCCACTACAGCTACGGCATCCGCGACGCCCTGGCGATCCTGACGGTGCCCGTCGTCGAGATCCACATGTCGAACATCCATGCGCGCGAAGCCTTCCGCCACCATTCCGTCTTCGCCGACATCGTGAAGGGGCAGATCTGCGGCTTCGGCGTCGACAGCTACCTGCTCGGCCTGCGCGCGGCGGTTTCCGCGGCCAGGGCCACGGCGGACACCTGACACCACCAACGGGCCGCCGGAAAAATCCGGCGGCCCGCCCACCAGTTCTTGAGCATAGAAGGAGACATTCATGCACAGCGCCACCGAACATCAACCCCACGACACGAGCCAGACCAGGAAGGCCACGGCAAGCGGCTGGATCGGCTCCGTCCTGGAGTACTACGACTTCTTCATCTACGCCACTGCGGCGTCGCTGATCTTCCCGCAAATCTTTTTCCCGAAAGGCGATCCCAAGACCGCCATCATCGCTTCGCTCGCCACCTACGGCGTGGGCTACGTCGCCCGCCCGATCGGCGCCTTCGTCCTCGGCCACTGGGGCGACACCCGCGGTCGCAAGAACGTGCTCATCACCTGCATGTTCCTGATGGGCATATCGACCATGGGCGTCGGCCTGCTGCCCACCTATGACCAGGTCGGCGTGATGGCGCCGGTGCTGCTGGTGATTCTGCGCCTGATCCAGGGCTTCGCGGTGGCCGGCGAAATCTCCGGCGCCAGCTCGATGATCCTCGAACACGCGCCGTTCGGCCGGCGCGGCTTCTACTCCAGCTTCACGCTGCAGGGCGTGCAGTTCGGGCAGATCCTCGCCGCCGCGATCTTCCTGCCGCTGGCGCACTACATGCCCGAGGATGCCTTCAATTCCTGGGGCTGGCGCATTCCCTTCCTGCTGAGCTTCGCCGTCATCATCGTCGGCTACGTCATCCGCCGAGAAGTCGAGGAAACCCCGGTGTTCCGGAAGGAAGCCGTCGCGGGCGAACGTCCCACGTCGCCGGTCATCGACGCGGTCAAGGAAGACTGGCGCGACATGCTGCGCGTGGTCTGCATGGCGCTCATGAACGTGATTCCGGTGGTGACCTCGATCTTCGGCGCCGCCTACGCGGTGCAGCCCGGCTACGGCATCGGCTTCTCCAAGGACGTCTACCTCTGGATTCCGGTGCTCGGCAACATCCTGGCCGTGCTGGTGATCCCGTATGTCGGCAAGCTCTCCGACAAGATCGGCCGCAAGCCGCCCATCATCATCGGCTCCGTCATGGCGGGCCTGCTGTCCTTCGCCTACCTGTATGCCATCAGCATCAAGAACGTGCCGCTGGCCATCACCATGTCGCTGCTGATGTGGGGCGTGGTATACCAGGGCTACAACGCGGTGTTCCCCAGCTTTTATCCGGAACTGTTCCGTGCCCGCAACCGCGTGTCGGCAATGGCGATCTCGCAGAACCTCGGCACGCTCGTGACCGCCATGCTGCCCGCCGTGTTCGCCGCCGCCGCTCCTCCGGGCGCGCCGGACATTCCCCTGATGGTCGGCAGCATCACCCTGGCGGTCACGGTCATCGCCGCACTCGCCGCACTCAGCGCACGCGAAACCTTCCGTATCCGCACCCAGGACCTCGGCAAGCGTGATGCCCTGCCGGTGCCGAAGGCCGAGTACGACCGCATCCGCGAACAAGGCAACCGCAACGCGAAGTCGGCCCGGGTCTCCGCCTGAACCTTCGCCTGGGTCTTTACCAGAGACCCAGTCCGGCGCGGATGGGCAAGGCAGCCCATCCGCGTTCGACCGGAATCCGGCCGCACGGGCATTTCCGCTCGTACTGGCCCGGTCGCTTTTCCCGCGACTGTCTCTTGCCAGGAAGGCTGGCACCGCGTAGCTTCAATGCGTCGTCATCCGCGGACCAGCCATGATTTCCTTCACCACCCTCTGCCTCTTCCTCATTGCCGTGCTCGCCCTGCAACTGTCGCCCGGGCCGAACATGGCGTTCGTCGTTTCCCATGCCGCCGCGCATGGCACCCGCGCCGGCATGGCCGCCGGCGCCGGCATCGCCGCCGCCGACCTGCTGCATACGCTCTTCACCGTCACCGGCATCTCCGCGCTGGTCGCCGCCTGGCCGCCTTCCTTCGACCTGATCAGGTATGCCGGCGCCGCCTACCTGGTCTGGCTGGCCATCAAGGCGATCGTCCCACAGGCGAAGGCGGCGTCGGCGCTTCGCGCGCCGGTGCCGGTCCCCGCGGCACGGATCTTTCGCATGGCCATGCTCAATTGCCTGCTCAATCCGAAGGCGCTGCTGTTCTTCATGATCTTCCTGCCGCAATTCGTGGATGCAGGCAGGGGCAAGGTCAGCCTGCAGCTCGCGATCTTCGGCGGCATCGTGGCCGTGGTGGCGCTGCTCTTCAATGGCATCCTTGCGCTGTGCAGCGGCATGGCCGCGGGCTTGCTCAAGCGGGCGTCAGGCAGCCGCGTTCCCGGCATCGGGCTGGCGGCCGTCATGCTGGGCCTGGCCTTGCGTCTCGTCTTTCTCGACCGGCCGCAGGCGGCATAGCGTCAGTTAACGCGGCCGCGGGCGGCGCGGATGCAGACAAGCGCGAAGACGAGATGCGTGCCTGCCGACATGACGACGGCCCAGCCGGGCTGCCTGGTTTCAACCTCCGCCACCAGGCCCAGCAATCCGCTCGCGGCATTCCAGCCCCAGTGCAGGCCGACCGCCGGCCAGAGGGAATCGAACCTCGCGCAGGCGGTGGCATACGCGATGCCGAAGCAGGCAAGCATGAACCACTCCATCGGACCGTTTGCCAGGCGGTAGACATGGTTCAGGACATACACCGCCGTGCTGAAGATGACGAAGGCCGCGCCGGCACGCAGCGGCCCCTTCCGCAGCAGCAGGCCTCTCGTCAGGATGTCCTCGGCGAGCGAAGGAATGAAGGTGATGAAGAGGATCGTGCCGATCGCCTTTAGCACCGCGGCGGCATCCTGCGATGCGGCGGGTGCCTGAACCGAGTAGACGCCGAGCCCGGCGCCGAGCATGACGGCGATCGCCTTGCCGGCAATGGCCAGCAGGAACATCCCCGACAGCCAGGCCAGCGCCCCGGGCCTGCCTTCCATCGCGAATGCGCGCAATGGCGCACCATGGATCACCTTCCCCAGCAGCAGCGCAAGCGGGATGGTGGCGAGCATGAAGACGGCTTGCCAGAGGGCGCTATGGAGCATCCGGATGCCGATCCCCTCGGCTGCCTGGTAGCAGAGGAAGACGGGGACGAAGGTCAGGAGGAAGCGGATGGCCGGATGCGCGGGGATCATGCTTATTGTTGAAAAATTCGGGATTCGGGGAATCGACATGCGCCTGCGATGCAAAGGAGGCTCATGCAGACAAGGATCGCTTGCCGTGCGTCGCCAATTCTATCGCAGGCGTTCTTGGGTGCTGGGGATGCCTGGTCTATTCGGGCATTACAATGCAGCCCTGCGGCATCGAACCATCCATAGGGAGAATGATGAAGAGACGGGCTTTTCTCGGCACCGCGCTTTGCGCGGCGGCGGCGCTTTCGCGGGCGGTCGAGCCGCCGCGTGACATCAGCATCGTGCAGGACTTCGACGAACTCTGGAAGACGCTCGCCGACCGATACTGCTTCTTCGACCAGAAGGCAACTGACTGGAATCGGGTGCGGGCGATGTACCGGCCGATGGCCTTGCGGCTCGACACCGAGGAAGAATTCCAGCGCCTCGCGCATCGCGTGCTCAACGAGTTGTACGACGCCCATACCGGCGTCAACAATGCGCCGGACGGCATGCCGCGGTATCCCTGGTATGACCTGGTCACGGAGCGTCATGGCGACACCGCGCGCGTCATTGCAGTCAAGGAGGGTTCGCCCGCTGAAAACGCCGGCATCCTGCCCGGGGATGCGGTGCTGGCGGCGGACGGCGTGCCGGTGCTCACGGCGATGCGCGCCTTCCTGCCGCGCTGCCTGAAGCACTTCGACCCGGAGGCGGAGCGCTACGCATTGAACGTGCCGATTTCAGGCCTGCGCGGCAGGCCGCGCAGGCTGACCATGCGGCGCACTGCCGGTACGTCGAGCGACATCCGCGAGCTGACGCTCGACGTACCGGCGGTGCGCCGCGAACCCGATGTGTCATGGCGCCGCCTCGACGGCGGATTCGGCTACATCCGGATTGCCAGCTTCGTCGACAATGCAGCGGTTTCCGCTTTCGACAAGGCGCTGGAGGAACTGCGGGAGGCGGCCGCGTTGATCATCGACGTGCGCCGCAATGGCGGCGGCGACACGGGCGTCGCCGTGCCGATGATGGGCCGGTTCATTACGGAACGCAGGGTCTATGCGCACATGCGCCGCCGCGAAGGATCGGGGCTCGGCGGCTACTGGCGCGAATATGTCGATCCCCGCGGCCCTTTCACCTATGCCTCGCCGGTCGCGGTGCTGACCGATCGCTGGAGCGCCAGCATGGCTGAAGGTTTTCCGATGGGCATGCGCGGCATCGGACGCGCGACCATCATCGGCCAGCCGATGATGGGTCTGGGCGCGGCGGTCTTTTCTCTGCGATGCGACCGCACCGGCATCCAGGCCCAGTACTCGGCCGAACCGGTGTACGACGCCAACCGGCGCTGGCGCTCGCTGATGCGCCCCGACATCGTCGTGCCGGAGGGCGCGGACATCATGGACGCGGCACTCCGCTACCTGGCGGCGGCCACGTCCGGCAATCGGCGCTGACGCCGCCGGTCAACTGCCGGAATGCGATCCATGCCCATGGACGGCATCCTTGCCATGGTCGGAAAGCTGGGCATCGAACCATTGATGCAATGCGGTTACCAGGGATGCCTCCTTCGTCCTGTAGATCAGCTGGGCTCCTCCCTTGACATCTTGGTAGACGATGTCGATCTGCCCAGGCCTGGCTTTCCTCAACTCGGCCAGGCCGGGCATGTCCTGGCCATGGATGTGGGCCGGGCCCGAGAAGTCTCCCTTCAGGAACTGCTCCCGGATTTCCCGCAAATGCTGACGGACCAGTTTCACCTGGCTGGCATCCGTTGAACTTTTTGCCACCACCCGCTGGACGCCGCCTTCCGCGTTCTTGGTGAAGACATGGGTCGTGGCAGGCAGGCTGAAGGGCATCACGTCCTTGCCTCGCTCGGCAACCTCCGCCTGGCGTTGCGCGTCCATCATCTTCATGTGGGCCGCATGGTCCATCCCGCCGTGTTCCACCCTGGACGGGTCCGGGTTCTGCGCGTGCGAGACGCCGATCAACGCAGACAAAGCCAAAGGAATTGCGCCGGATTTACGCATGCGTTATCTCCACTTTCCTTGCCGAGCGCCGACTTGACAGATAATGACGGCTACCGCGTCTTATGCTCATGAAAATCCCCCATGGAAATCAAGGTCAACTTTCTCGACAAGCTACGGCTTGAGGCTAAATTCGATGACTTCACGGTCGTGGCCGACCAGCCCATCCGCTACAAGGGCGATGGCTCCGCGCCCGGTCCGTTCGATTACTTCCTGGCCTCGTCGGCCCTGTGCGCAGCTTACTTCGTCAAGCTGTACTGCAACACGCGCAACATCCCGACGGACAACATTCGCCTCTCGCAGAATAACATCGTCGACCCGGAAAACCGCTACAAGCAGGTTTTCAAGATCCAGGTCGAATTGCCGGCCGACATTTCCGAGAAGGATCGGCAGGGCATCCTGCGCTCGATCGACCGTTGTACCGTGAAGAAAGTGGTGCAAACCGGACCCGACTTCGTGATCGAGGAAGTCGAGAACCTGGACGCCGACGCGCAGTCGCTGCTGATGCTGAAGCCGTCTCCCGGCGCCAGCACCTGCATCCTGGGCAAGGATTTTCCGCTTGAACAGACCATCGCCAACATGTCGGGCCTGCTGGCGGACCTGGGGATCAAGATCGAGATCGCTTCATGGCGAAATATCATTCCCAACGTCTGGTCGCTGCACATCCGCGATGCGCATTCGCCCATGTGTTTCACCAATGGCAAGGGCGCGACCAAGGAAAGCGCATTGGCGTCCGCCCTGGGCGAATACATCGAGCGCCTGAGCTGCAACCATTTCTACGCCGGATCGTTCTGGGGCGAGGACATCGCCAACGCGGCGTTCGTGCATTATCCGGACGAGCGCTGGTTCAAGCCCGGCCCCGACGATGCGCTGCCACCAGAGATTCTCGATGAGTACTGCCTGGAGGTCTACGATCCAGACGGCGAGCTGCAAGGTTCGCATCTGATCGACACCAACTCCGGCAACGCCGGGCGCGGCATCTGTTCCCTGCCGTACGTGCGGCAGTCGGACGGCGAGGTGGTGTACTTCCCCTCCAACCTGGTTGAAAACCTCTACGGCAGCAATGGCATGAGTGCCGGCAATACGCTGGCGGAAGCGCAGGTGCAATGCCTGTCCGAGATCTTCGAGCGCGCGGTCAAGCGCGAGATCCTGGAAGGAGAATACGCGCTGCCCGACGTGCCGCAAGAGGTGCTCGCGAAATATCCCGGCATCCTGGCCGGGATCCAGGGCCTGGAAGAACAAGGCTTTCCGGTGCTGGTCAAGGATGCATCGCTGGGCGGGACCTATCCGGTGATGTGCGTCACCTTGATGAATCCGCGCACGGGCGGCGTCTTCGCCTCGTTCGGCGCGCACCCGAGTTTCGAGGTGGCGCTGGAACGGAGCCTGACGGAGTTGCTGCAGGGGCGCAGCCTCGAAGGCCTGAACGATCTTCCTCCGCCCACCTTCGAAAGCAACGCGGTGACCGAGCCTAACAACTTCGTCGAGCACTTCATCGATTCCAGCGGCGTGGTGTCGTGGCGCTTCTTCAGCGCGAAATCGAATTTCGATTTCGTCGAGTGGGATTTTTCCGGCCGGGGGAACGACTCCAACGCCGAGGAAGCCGCGACCTTGTTCGGCATTCTCGAAGACATGGGCAAGGAGGTCTACATGGCGGTGCATGACCAGCTGGGCGCCGTGGCTTGCCGGATCGTGGTGCCGGGGTACTCGGAAATCTTTCCCATCGAGGACCTGGTCTGGGACAACACCAACAAGGCGCTGCTGTTCCGCGAAGACATCCTGAACCTGCATCGCCTGGACGCCGCAAGCCTGGAAGCGCTGCTCGAACGCCTGAATGGCAACGAGCTCGACGAATATTCCGACATCGCCACCTTGATCGGCATCGAATTCGACGAGAACACGGAGTGGGGCCAGCTGACGGTTCTCGAGCTGAAGCTGCTCATCCATCTCGCCTTGCGGCAGTTCGAGGAAGCGCACGACCTGGTGGGCGCCTTCCTGCAGTACAACGACAACACCGTCGAGCGCGGCTTGTTCTACCAAGCCTTGAACGTGGTGCTGGAGGTGCTGCTCGACGAGGAGCTTGAACTGGACGATTACGTGGTCAATTTCCGCCGGATGTTTGGCGATGCGCGGATGGACGCGGTGCTGGGTTCGGTGGATGGCAGCGTGCGTTTCCACGGCCTGACGCCGACCAGCATGAAACTCGAAGGCCTCGACAGGCATCACCGCCTGATCGACAGCTACAAGAAGCTGCATGCGGCGCGGGCCAGGGCGGCGTCGGCCGGATAAGCGGATTCGTCCTGACTGGCGGCATGCGGGCCGGTCAGGACCGATCTAATCGATCTTTGCCGCCAGCAATCCCTTTTCCTTTGGCCATTCGACACGCTCCACGATTTCGTAGCCTTCGTTGGTATCGGCGTAGTGAAAGAAGCCCCGGCGCTTCAGCATCTGGTACATCGCCGAGCCGGGCTTGCATGCGGCGTACAGGCGGCGGCCATAGTAATGGGAACAGAAGAAATCAACCATCGCGGTGCCGATGCCCAGTCCACGGAACTCCTGAGCCGTGACGATGGCGTGCAATTCGCGCTCGGTGTCCTTTTCCCTGTCCAGGCCCATGACCATGAACAGGCCGGCCAGCTTTCCGTTCAGATCGCACACCCACAGTTCCACCGGCACCTCGGCCTGCTGGTTGGTCCAGGTACGCCGCGGCACGTTACCCTGCCGGATCGCCTTCACATACAGGTCCTGTGACGCTTGCTGCCGGACGTTGTCCACGACGTCGGGCGTCAGGTCGCCCGTGGTCGCGCCGGCCACCATGAGGTCGAGAATCATGTCGAGGTCAGGTGGAACGGCCCTGCGGATGCTGTCTTCCAGGCGGCGGCGGTGCCTGGCTACCCGCATCTGCGATTCGAGCTGGCTCGCATGCAGGCCGATGGCATGGTTGACCGACTTGAGCCGCCTGAGCAGCATCGCGAATGCCGCATAGATCAGCAGGCTGGAAAGCAGGTCCCAGACATAGTAGTGCCAATCCCCGCTTGGAAAGAGGTGTCCGAAGATGTATGTTCTGCCCAGGCTGCTCAACACGACGAACGCCATGGTCGACGGCAGCCCGAGAAACCATGCTGCGACGCCGATGGGGAGAAAATAATACGGGCCGAAGGGAATCAATGGCCCCGTCAGGTGATCGAGCGAAAAGATCGCGAGTTCGAGCAGGCAAGCGATGGCGAACAAGCCAGGCTTGCTCCATCGCTCGAATCGCTGGAGAAAATTGAAAACCGGGTCCGTTGCCTGTTGCATGTCTTTTGCCTGGTAATGATCGCTTGCATTGCAGAGCCCAAAGGCGGAGACGATGTTGCCACAGGGGGATTCGCCAAACAACGCAAATGCGTCGCTTCGGCGATATATTTGCTTGTCAGCGAATTGTCAGTACCCCGTCAGACGCATGTCAGCCTGCCATGCAACGACGGCGCCTCATGCAGCGACCTTCCCTGTTCAAACTTGAACTCAGCCGCTTGACCTTTGCTCCTCCTGGCCGAGCCACGCCTTGACCCCCATCCCGGCCGTCATCCCCGTGGCAAAACAGGCATTCAGCAGATACCCTCCGGTAGGCGCTTCCCAATCAAGCATTTCCCCCGCGACAAATACCCCGGGGAGTTCACGCAGCATCAGCCGCTCGTCCACGCTGTCGAAACATACCCCGCCGGCGGTGCTGATCGCCTCCTCGACCGGCCGTGCCGCGGTCACCGTCACCGGCAAGGCCTTGATGGCGGCGGCAAGCGTCGCGACGTCATGCATCTGCTCCCGGGACAGCATTTCATGCAGCAAAGCGGTCTTCACGCCGCCTAGGCCGAGGCGGCTCTTCAGGTGGCTGGACAGCGAACGCGCGCCGCGCGGATGGCTGACCTCAGCCAGCACCTGTTCCGCGCTGCGTCCGGGTGCGAGGTCCAGCAGAAAGGTGGCCTTGCCGTCGGCATTGATCCGTTCGCGCAGTTGCCTGGAAAACGCATACACGAGGCTGCCTTCCACACCAAAGTTGCTGATCACCATTTCCCCCAGCCTGCGCTCTTGCCGGCCATCGGGTCCAGGCAGCACCAGCGCCACCGACTTGAGCTGGGCGCCGGCGAAATTCTCGCGCAGATGCGCGCTCCAGGCCGCTTCGAAGCCGCAGTTGGCGCTTTGCAGCGGCGCGATGCGCACGCCGCGCGCCTGCAGCAGCGGCACCCAGGCGCCATCCGAACCGAGCTTCGGCCAGCTCGCGCCGCCCAGCGCGAGCACGGTCGCGCGCGGGCGAAGGTTGAAGTCTCCGGACGGCCCCGCCATGCGCAGGGCGCCATCCTCATCCCATCCCAGCCAGCGATGCCGGGTATGCAGCCGGACGCCCGCCTCGCGCAGCCGGTGCAGCCAGGCCCGTAGCAGCGGCGCCGCCTTCATCTGCGCCGGGAAGACCCGGCCGGAACTGCCGACGAAGGTGTCGATGCCAAGACCATGCACCCATTCCCGCAACGCCGACGGCGGCAGGCGATCGAGCGGCGCCTGGAGTGGGGCCTGGCTGCCGGCGTAGCGGCTGCAGAACAGGGCGTAGTCCTCGCCGTGGGTGATGTTCAATCCGCCGATGCCTGCCAGCAGGAACTTGCGGCCAGGCGAAGGCATGGCGTCGTAGACGTCGGCCTGGATGCCGGACAGGGCCAGAACCTCGGCAGCCATCAGGCCGGCGGGGCCGCCTCCGATGATGGCAACTTGGATTGGGGAGCATTCAGGCATGGAAATCGCGGGGCGGAAAGTTCAGGCAGGCATCGTGGTTCATCATATCCGGATTGCTCAAGCCCCCATGCCGCACTACGGGAACGATGCGGTTACCGGCACTTCTCGCTGTAGGCTTTCTTCATGTCGGCGATGAGATCCGCGCGTTCCGCCGCACCACCGATCTGCTGCCCGGACACGAAGGCAAACGGACAATTGAGCTTGTCCGCTTGGGCCGCGTAATCGACATAGTTCTTGATCACGTCCCGGCCGCGTGCGCAGGTCTGCGGAGAAGGTTTGCTGTCGTCGTCCAGTTTGGGCATTCCGCTCAGCTTTGCCTCCACCGGCTTCATCAGGGCTTCGCATTGCTGTTGAGACGCGGCGAAAGTCGAGGCGGCGGTCATAGCCAGAAAAGTGACGATCAGAATACGCATAAACGCTCCGGGCAACCAGGACAATCGCGGCAGTATATCAAAGGGCAGCTCGCGATGACGCGCTCCGCCTGGCTGCACCCCAGCAGCCATCGGCAGGCGCAACATGCCCTCCATTGCGCACGCTGGCAACGAAGGGTTGGACGACAAACAAATCATCAGTTGCAAGGCTCATTAGGTCGTCAATGCGTCTTCCCGTCTCGCCATCGGACGTCCCGCGAACGACCAGCCCAGCTTGCCGCGCTCGGAAAAGATCACATAAATGACGATCCCGATCTGGAACAGGTATTCGAACCACACCAGCAATGGCAGCGGAGACCCGGCTTCGGCATCACGCACGTTCGAATAGAGCTTGCACATGTTCACGACCATGTGGATCAGGATGACGAGCCACAGGCTGCCGGAACGGAAACGCACGGCGGTGAACATGGTGCCGGTGATTGCCGTCAGGCCGGCCTGCCGGAACGCATCGCTCCATGACGCGCCCATGAATCCGTGCATCAGGTGCATGCCTCCGAACAGCAAGCCGCCCAGGATGAGCGCCTGCCAGCGCGGCAACTGCAGAAGGAGGGCGAAGATAACGCCGCGAAAGAGCATTTCCTCGCCGAAGGCATTGAAGAATTGCAGCGTGGCGTCGCCTGCGAGCTGTTCCGTCCCGCCGCGCACGCCGGCCAGCAGATAGACGGCGCAGGGCACCAGTGCTGCGAGGGCCACCGGTTCGGGCCGGATCCTGTTCAACTCCAGCCCGATCCTCTTCCACAGGCCAAGCACTTGCACGAGGACCAGCGGAAGCACGATGGTCGAGGCAAAGGCGACCAGCTTCACTTTCCCGAACTCGGCGGGTGGCGCCATCCCTCGCCCTGCCACGAGAATGATCCAGGTCAGCATGAACTGCAGGCCGACGCACAACAAGGCGGTCTGCACGGGATGGCGGTCCGTGTATTCCTTCATCATCAATAGTCTCCCCTCGTTTTTATTTATTTGATTTCGTCGATGCTTCGAAAGCCTCTCCAGCCTTTCCGGCGACGGGAACGACAACCGGGATGGCACGGCGATTTTCCTGAAGCTCCGACATTCTGGGAAAAAAGGAAGGTGAATGCAAATTTTTATGGATGAGCCTCTCGGGCGGTGCAAGGCCCCGAGGCAGGCGTATGGCGTCAAAGTACTTGCAACTGGCGCCACAGTCATGCAACTGGGTATCAAAGCTGGTGCAACTGACCTACGAAGGAAAAAATGCGGTGAAGGGTTGAGCGGCCAATGATATTGGCAAGAAAGCGACCCTAGGAAGAGTAACAGGAACCTGTCAAGCCGATTGCTCCCGGTTTGCGACCTTCTTCAAATTCTCACCCGCACCTGATCGCCGCCCGCCAATACACCGCTCCGACCGGCAGTATTCGGTAAACTAGCAGACACTTGGCGAGACTTGCTGACCGGCAGATCACGGCCAGAAGCGGTCATTCACGAAACCAAGTTATTTGATATTGCTTTGCCAATTTTTTCATGCCACGACAAAGCTTGAGCTTTCACTTCGTTAAGATTATGTTGAACTGTCCGCATTGCGGTCGCTACGCAAAAAATCGCCATTTCCCTATCGCTGTCAAAGGATTTACGTGTCCTAGTTGCGGCGAACTCTGCCACCTGCCAAGGCTGCAGTTTGGGCTGATTGGCGGCATTGCTGAGGCGAAAGCTGCCTCGATTGCCAGCGCGAATTGTCCGACACTAGAATTAAATCGGTTGGTAACATTCTCCTGTCCGAACTAGGCAGAACGGATGAAGAGATATGGTAGGGCTGGGGACTAGCGATTGCGCGACGAGCATAACTCATGGCTTAGATGCAACATGACTCTGTTGTTGCTCTTAAATGTGGCGACGGCAGAATTGACGCACGAGCAGTGCGCTGAGAGCGTGGCTGTCAATCGAGTGGTGCGTCAAGTTGGTGCTGTATTGGCAGCAGGAAGTTTCAGCTGGAGAGCTACGCCGACGTGTCATGCCGGCTTACTGGAGCGGCCGTGCGAAAGTTGAGAGTAATTAATGGCGTCAGCGAGACGATCGTACCGATAGCCATCAAAGCGATAGCTCTTACCGTCGAACGAAACCGCAAGTTCAGACATGTTGTGCTGATCCGCGACCGTCGGTGTTGGAGGCTCCAGCCATAACGGCTCAGGGTGGTTGCGTTCCTGGTATCCAGGCCTGGACCTTTCCAGACGGGCGTAATTAACTGCGTCGGCGCAACGTTCATAGCGATACGCGCCGTAGCGATAATAATGACCGTCAAATCCAATACCCAATTTAGTTAACTCAAGTTGATCTTCCTCACCCGGGCTGTCTTGCCTAGCGCAGGTCTGCCGCTTCATTTCGTCATAAGTCGATTCAATGTTCAAGGTATGTGCTCCTCATAATCTCGCCGCCCAGTCATAGAGTCATTCGCACGACGCACTCAAAGCGAATCGGTCTGAATCTTACCGTCGATAATGTCCCTGACGTACTGCATTGCCAGGTCAATGGCATCAACGGCGCGCGTTGGGTTCACGCCTATAAATCGGACCGGGTAGCGGCGCGCGTCTACGTCTTTGTTTAAATCCGTGCTGATACGTACCACGGCCGAATAACGCCGGGATCCGGTCGCATAGGGATCCCGATAAAGTGGAAACTCCATATGAGAGTAGGCACGTAATTCATGCTCTTTTTATTGGGTAGTGGGGATAGACATCTTGACTCTCCTTTTACATCGTATGGGCGCCGTGAAGCAACGACGCCCCGTATGACAATCCAGCACTGGTGGCGCTGCCCCACTGGCGTACATTGACAGAACACGTTTGAATCCAGTCAAGCAGCAGCCTTCGACCAGGCGACTTCGGGCCCGGATTCGCTGTTATCCGTATTCGCTGCGGGAACATGCGTGCCGGCCGCTGGATTCAAGCTGTCTACCATCGCGCTTGGGATAAGAATTGTCGCGCCGCGTTCTTTCGTTGTCTCGTAAATGATGTTCATTGCCCGCAGTTGTAACGCCGCCGGATGTCCCGCATAGGTGTTGGCCGCCTCGACGAACTTGCCGGCGATGGCTGCTTCGGCGGAGCCGAGGATGACACGCGCCTGTTTTTCGCGTTCGGCTTGCGCCTGACGAGACATCGCGTCCTGTAACGCGACGGGAATGGCGACATCACGGATCTCGACCGAACCGACTGAGACACCCCATGGCGCCGTCTTCCGCGCAATCGTCTCCTTCAAGAGCTCATCGGCCACCTTGCGATCGGAGAGCAACGAGGCCAGCATCGAAGCGCCGATCATTTCGCGCAGCGATGTCTGGGCAACCCGGTCGATGGCCTCTCGATAATTCGTGATGGCGAGCGCGGCCTTTTCGGCCTCGTGGACATTCCAGAAGATGATGGCATCGACATTCACCGGGACCGTATCCCGGGTGAGCGCCTCTTCGGCATTGAACGCGGTGGTCTGAATCCGCACGTCAATCACGGAAATCACGTTGTCGACCACCGGAATAATAAGGAAGAGACCGGCGCCCCTGACACAATGTAATTTTCCAAGCCTTAGAATAACGTACCTCTCCCAGGTGTTTCCCATCTTTACCGAGAGGGCAGCGAGTATCGCAAGCACCAGAAAAGGCATCGCCCAGTATGGAGCTGACCAATACGCCAGGCCGGTGCCTACCAGAAGGCAAGCAGCGACAAGGAAAGCGGTAATCGGGTTCATGACGGCTGTCCTGGATCTGGAGGTTTGATGAATTCAGCACCGAACCATCGTTGCCCGCAACCGGGCCTACCGGGAACGTCGAAGGAAAAACTGAGGGCAATGGGATCGCTCGCGGGAAAAGTGCAGCGCAAAGCTTCGTCCAGCGCTGCATCGCGACGCTGCAGTTCCAGCATGCTGGTTTCGCCCTCGTTCAGCACCACCTCTTTCGAAAGTAGTGCATGAAAGCAGTTATCCATGATAAGTATCCACTGGAAAAGCTTGTTTATTGCTTCCCCGTTTTTGCTGCCCGGTGACTAAAGCTGGCCTACAGACGCAGCATCTTCACCATCGTCCACGTGCGTACCGGTGTCGGTTCGCAAGCGCACATAAGCACGGATATTTGAGTCGGTGCGCGACGTAGCTGCCATGCTGCATGGAATGTCGACCTGCCTCAACAGATAAACGCGGCATCGGCGTAATCTTTGAAGGACGCTGCCTCGCTTCGCCACGAACGTCACTACTGCAGGAGCAAGCTATGCACACTGCGCCCACTCCGCGGCAAAACCACCTCCTTGCGGCGCTGCCGCCAGAGGAATTCGACCGTCTGCTACCGCATCTCGAGATGGTATCTATGCCGCTTGGAGACGTACTGTATGAGTCGGGAAGCAGATTGCAGCATGTCTATTTTCCGACCACGAGCATCGTTTCGCTGCTTTATGTGATGGAGAACGGGTCCTCCGGCGAGATCGCCGTCGTCGGCAACGAAGGCATCCTGGGAATCGCGCTGTTCATGGGCGGAGAAACCACGCCCAGCCGGGCAGTAGTTCAAAGTGCAGGACATGGCTACCGGCTGCGCGCAAACTTGCTCAAGGATGAATTCAACCGGGCCGGACCCATGCTGCATCTGTTGCTGCGCTATACGCAGGCGCTCATCACCCAGATGGCGCAAACCGCCGTTTGCAACAGGCATCATTCGGTCGATCAGCAATTATGCCGCTGGTTGCTGATGAGCCTGGATCGGCTTACGTCGAATGAACTCATCATGACGCAAGAGTTGATTTCCAACATGCTCGGCGTGCGGCGCGAGGGCGTCACAGAAGCCGCTGGGAAATTGCAAAGCGCCGGCCTGATCCGCTATCAACGGGGTCATATTACCGTTGTCGACCGCCCAGGACTAGAAGCGCGCACATGTGAGTGCTATGCGGTTGTGAAAAAGGAGTTCGACCGCTTGCTGCCGGACCGTATCGCGTTTTAAATGACACGTTCCTTTGCGACCAGCGCCGCCAGCAGCTTCAACTGTTCTTTTTGAATTTCCAACAATTCATGCCACTGTCCCTCGCGTAATGAATCGATTTTCTCATGCAGCAACATGATCTCCAGTTCTGCCTTCATGTTCACTTCATAGTCATGTTCCGCCCCCGTCCGGTCTCTCTGGGCCTGCCGGTTTTGTGACATCAAGATGATGGGGGCTTGTACGGCGGCCAGCATCGAAAGAAAAAGATTGAGCAGAATGTAGGGGTAGGGATCGAAAGCGCCCCCTCGCCGCGCAAGAAGAAACGAGTTCAACACCACCCAGGCAATCAGGCATGTCGCGAAGACGCCAATGAAAGTCCATGAACCGCCGAAGCGCGCCACGGCGTCAGCGGCGCGTTGGCCCGGGGTCGACGCGATACTGTCGGTGCAGCGGGTCAAGTGCGTCCGCGCCGCGACATGCGTTGCCACGCGTTTCGCGGGTTCGTCCAGGTTTTCGTAAGGACAGCCGAGCAGGTTAAGGGCGATGTCGTTCAGGTCAAGCTTCATACCTAGTCACATTGCGTTGAAATGGCGTTCGTTTGGAATGTCGGCTTCGCCCAGGCTCGCGCACGTTGACATCATCGCTGCCGGCGTACTACCACACGGCGGGCCCGACCCTGATCTGACCGTTCACCCCTTTGACGCCGGGCACGTCGCTCACCTTTTCCTCGGCGAGCCAGCGATCATATGCATTTACAACACTTCCCGACAAGTTCACCCAACCATTGGACACCATGACTTCGATTGGAGAACCAGATCCATCTGTCAGTGAACGCAGAACATCCCGGCATTCGCGCTCGATGTCGCCATCCGGACGCGGAACCCGGGCGGACGGATTGCTTGCGAGCTTTACCAACAGCCTTTGCACGCCGGCAATTCGTCTGACAGCCGTTTCGATCAACCGGCGATCGCTTTCGCCATCGACAGTTCCGGTCAGCCTCGCCACTCCCTCGCTGACGCTTACGCCAATGCTTGCGGGAGGGATGTTCGGTTCCAAGAGCAGTTCATCTTGAATGTCCTTCTGGATTTGCGCGTCCGCTCGCCGTGACGTTGTCACATCCCTGGGATAAGCGACGGTTGGCAAGGATGGCGGGCGGCGAATGCCGGAAAATGCGTCCAGCGTCGTCGAATACAAGCGACCGAGACGGAGTCCGGTCTGCTGATACGTCCGTTGGCATTGTCGCCGGGCCGTTGTCCAACTGAGCGACTGCCGGAACTTAGATGACATCATTTCATAGCCTTCCAGGCAGGGAATTCCGCGCCGTAGCTATCTATTTTCGACGCGTTATAGAGCCGCACGTTATGGTCAGCAATGACCTTGGATCACGACCCGACATGTGCAGCATCGTTCAACCCAATTGCGGAGTCTGTACGCCACAGCACATAGAGAACCTTTTTAATTATCGGAAATAGAAGGCGGTCAAGGACAGCATTGGTTCTAATTGTCGTAATCCAGAGTGCTTATTTTTGAGTTCTTGTCCAGCGATGTCGGCTGGCTTTTTTATTTGAAGCGAAAAAGCGCGTTCTCAGGAGGGTCGCATGAGCACAATGGCTTCGGGTACACTACCCCTGTAGGCCACCACTTGCAGTACTACCTTAGCACGTGCTTCCTCCTCGTTTTCCGCCATGACTTGCCTGGCTTCATTCTCGAGTTTGTCCCAGCCTCTGATTTTGTACGCGACATTGAAGTTGTACAGAAACACGATGTCTCCCGTAAGGTTCCGCTACGCCCTAACAAGCCAGTCGTCGATGAGAGCGTTGCTGAGAGTGCATGGCAACGGAATGTATCTTCTGGATTACGCACTCAGTCTATGCCGGGGTCATCGGCGGCAGCGACGCGGATGACAGCTCCTTTTAGGGGTGTCGTCGGTCTGGTTGGCATTGGAAACGCCGATGCGAAGATGAGCGAGAAGAAACATTGGCTTGGTACACAATGCACTAATGGCTGATGAATAGAAAGCGTGATTTGTTATTGCGCTCAACATTAGACACGAATAGACAAAGAACGTCTCCAAGTACTAGGCGAAAAAAGGGCCGCGGCAATTGATTGCCGCGGCCCTTTGTTAAGTTACGTTCCGGTAAAGCGTTATTGGGATCGTGTAACGCCGCCAGACGAGGGATTACGCTCTCCAGCGCCACGAATTGGCGTGGTGAGTTTTTCCAGCGATTCTTTCTGACGCTGCGTTACCTTCGCGGTTTGCTCTGATGCCTTTTGGGCGACTTCCTGAACAACTGCCTCCGCAGTGCGTTTGGCGTTCGGGATATGCGTTTCAGCACTCTTCGCTATGTCAACCTGAGCTTCAGCGAGAATGGTTTGCACATGCTGACTATAGGCGCGGACCTTCTCTGCTGCAGGCTGTGCCTGACCAGCAGCAATCGACACGGCTTCGGTGCGGTCGTCAGCCTGCAGCACTTGTCGAGTGGTTGACAGGGTTTCTTCCATCAACGTTTGCCCTACCTGGATGTTGAGCTCATTCAGCTTTTGCATGCTGTCGAACATTTTTTTCGACAGGTCGGCATAGAAGGCAAATTGCATCTCTAGTTGAGCTTTAACAGCGGGCGAAGATGAGGATTGGAAGAAGCTATTCATAAGTATTCCTAAGAAACATTTTATGCAAACGATTATCTGCATAAGGGGCCAACACAAGATCAGAGCCTGTACCTGAACAAACGTTCAACATATATTTGTGCAATGCAGTAGCGCGAGAAGTTCATTCTCATTTGAGGCAATGCGGTAAATAAAAACGGCCCAAGGCTGCTGCGCCGCAGCATAATGGCAACCTTATTTCAATGCTCAGCTGAGCTTCCAAGGACCATGATGCATATCACCAACATTCAACCTTCCTCTCCGATGCTGTTCGCCTTCGAACCGATGCGCTCAATGATGGACTTTTTCGCAGGGCAAGCCGTTCCGCCACAGCGTCTGCCAAAAGGCGATGGGCACTCCGTGATCGTATTTCCGGGACTCGGAGCATCTGGGAGCGCCACCGCCATGTTGCGTACACGCCTGCAGCAACTTGATTATGAAGTCCATGATTGGGAGCATGGCATCAACCAATTGCCAAGTGGCGACCTCGATCTCTGGATAACGCAGCTGGCGATTCAACTGCAGCGCTTGGCAGCACGGGGCGGTCGTACCGTCACCCTTGTCGGCTGGAGTTTGGGAGGACTGTATGCACGGGCGTTACTCGAACGCTATCCAGCTTGCGTGCGTCAGATCATCACACTCGGCACACCCTATGCCGAACTACGTCACGGTGGCGCTACGCCAACCAGCCGACAGGAATGTGAGGAGGACGCGGTTGCCGCTGTCCCCGCGTTCTCGATCTACTCCAAGTCTGATGGGGTAGTGGCATGGCAAGGCTGTGTACCCAGTGGCTTGCCGAACCATCACGCCATCGCGGTCGATGGCGTGAGTCATATGGGCTTAGTGCATCACCCGGAGGTGCTGTTGATTATCGCTGAACTGCTTGCCAGCAGCACCAGGTGAAGTTGACGCACAGGCCACAAGATGTTTAGAAAGAGAAAGCTCCAACGGTATAAAGGTGTGCAACGTTTTCGCGAAGGCCGAACGAGTGAGTTTTTAGCGAACGCAAAGTGTGCAGGAAGAAGTGTTTCAGACTGGTGCTCTTGAACAGGCCGAGAGACGGCTTAGGGTCGAATCTTGCCTGTCGTCACTGAATAACTAAGAGCGTCTAACAAAATGGGAATGGAAACGGGTCGCGCCAAGCCTTGCTTAGCGTTTTCCAGCAGATGATGGCGCAGCCCAATCTGAGAAATCCTTCGTGCATATCTTCCCGTCGTTCATAGCGCACCCGCAAGCGCCGGAATTGATGTAGCCAGGCGATGGTGCGTTCGACGACCCAGCGTGTCACACCCAGGTGACTGCCGTGCCCGGCGCCCCGCTTGCCGATTTGCGGACAGATCCGGCGTTGTTGCAGAATGCGTCGGTAACGTTCGCAGTCGTAGCCGCGATCAGCCTGCACGCGCAAGGGTCGCTGCAGAGGGCGGCCACGCCGCCCTCCAATCGGCGGCACACCATCGAGCAAAGGCATCAACTGTGTCGAGTCGTGTCGGTTGGCTGCCGTCAGGATGACATTGAGCGGCGTACCGTTGCCGTCGACGACGAGATGGTGCTTGCTGCCCGCCTTGCGCCGATCAGTCGGGTTGGGCCCAGTTTTTTTCCCCCATGCACGGCGCGCACCGACGAACTGTCGGCGATCACTCGAGAGAAATCGATCCGGTCGGCATGGCGTAGCTTGGCCAGTAGGGCCCGATGCAGCTTGTCCCACACGCCTGCTTTTTGCCAATCGCGTGCGCGGCGCCAGCAGGTCATACCCGATCCGCACCTCATTTCCCTGGGGAGCAGTTCCCATGGCAAACCTGTCTGTAAGACGAAGATGATGCCAGTAAAGACACGTCGCTCGTCCAGGCGTTTGCGCCCGGCTGGCGACTTGTGCGGCGGCGGTGGCGGCAGCAAGGGGCGAACGATTTCCCAAAGCTCATCATCAACCAATTCGCGGGCCATGATCTCTCTCCACAACACAATCTGGAAAGATACTTGGACAGCAATTATCCGATTTTGTTAGGCGCTCTTAGAGCGGCGGCGGATTAATCTTGCAATCGATAATGTCCTTACCATATTGTGTTGCCAGCGTCCGCGCTTCAGCGGCAGTGGTAGGATCAGCACCCACGGGGACAGTGGTATAACGCCTGGCACCGCCTTCGGAAAACGGAATCGTATCGATTCGGACGGTCGACGAAAAGTGCTTTGTCCCAGTGGCGTAGGGATCGTGATGCGTTGGAAAATCCTGGTGGGAATACGAACGTAGTTCGTATTCTTTATAGTACGTAACTTGAATGGCCATGATGCGCTCCTGAAGAGAGGCTGACCGCCAGCAGAGGATGCCCAGACTGGACGCGAACAAGGCGAGCAGCTTTAGCGGACATGTCGATAGTGGGCGCTATTTCATCTTAAAGCAAGAGATGTTCATCAACGAACACGCAACGGGCGGTAACCGTCATCCTCGTATCAGCTTTGCAATTACTTATGAGGGTGATGAACCAATACTTGAACCGTCCGCTTCCGGGATTGAGCAAGGGCGGCTGTGGGTCGAAAGTTCCGCCTGTGACTGAGTTTTCTGTTGACCGCAGAGAGCCAGAAAGCTGTCAGCCACCTCGAAAAACGGCTTAAAAGACGTAATACCGCGCAGAATGAGATTCCGACCACTCAACGATGGAGGATCTCATGAATGCCAATGCGTCTGCTGCTCTTTCAATTGCGCCACGCACTCCTTGGAACAAGGGAAAACTGGTCGGCCAGAAGGCACAGCTGAAACTCAAAGAGATCTGGGCCATCCGAACGCGATTGCAACTTGCGGAACGCACACGTGATCTGGCCCTGTTCAATCTGGCCATTGACAGCAAGCTACGCGGCTGCGACCTGGTGAAGCTCAAGGTCAGTGATGTTGCCCAAGTCGGACGAATTGGTCACCGCGCTATCGTTCTGCAACAAAAAACCCAGCGGCCGGTCCAGTTCGAGATCACCGAACAGACGCGAACCACGCTCACTGCTTGGATCGACTGCGCGCATCTCACCTCTGGCCAATTTCTGTTTCCGAGCCGTGTAACGACCTCCGAACACTTATCGACGCGCCAATATGCGCGCATCGTCGAGTCATGGGTTGACTCCATCGGCCTGGACTCGGTCGCCTATGGAACACATACGATGCGAAGAACCAAGGCGACGCTGATCTACCGACGTACCAAGAACCTTCGGGCAGTGCAATTGCTGCTTGGGCATACCAAATTAGAGAGCACGGTCCGGTATCTGGGTATTGAAGTGGATGATGCGTTGGAGATTGCGGAGCAGACGGAAGTGTAAGGTGCAATTAGCCGGCGAATACTTTCCATGGGAGACGGCGCCGGCTAGCAACTATTTCCACTTTGGCGATGTGCAAGGCGGAAGTCAGCAAGATCCTCTTTTGCAGTCGTTTCGAATCATTGAAGTGTAGTAGTTCCGACTTTATCTGACAGTAAGACCTTGCCAAAGGGTGGGGTTACCCGGTTTGATAGAGGTGCGAATCTTTATTAAACCAGCGCGCAAGCGCCAAGGAGTAACCCCATGAGTAGTGTTCCCCATAACGTCATCAAACACAAGGTCGGCTTGCTGAACCTGGCTGCCGAGCTTGGCAACGTGTCCCGCGCCTGCAAGGTGATGGGCTTCTCCCGCGATACTTTTTACCGCTATCAATCAGCCATGGCAGCTGGCGGGGTCGATGCCCTGATCGATGCCAACCGTAAGAAGCCGAACCTGCGCAACCGGGTCGAGGAAGCCACGGAAACCGCTGTCAAGGCGTTCGCCCTGGAGCAACCGGCCTTTGGGCAGGTGCGTGTCTCGAACGAACTGCGCAAGCGCGGCATCTTCGTTTCCGCTTCCGGGGTACGTTCAGTCTGGCTGCGCCATGATTTGGAATCCTTCAAGAAACGTCTGGCGGCATTGGAGCGACATGTTGCCCAGACCGGCGACGTATTGACCGAAGCGCAGGTGGCGGCACTGGAGAGGAAGCAGGACGACGATGTGGCCCACGGCGAAATCGAGACGGCGCATCCCGGCTACCTCGGTAGCCAGGACACGTTATATGTCGGCACCATCAAGGGCGTGGGTCGCATTTATCAGCAGACCTTTGTCGATACGTATTCGAAGTGGGCCACGGCCAAGCTTTATACGACCAAGACACCGATCACTGCCGCGGATCTGCTCAATGATCGGGTCCTGCCGTTCTTCGAAGAACAGGGCATGGGGCTGATCCGCGTGTTGACCGATCGCGGCACCGAATATTGCGGCCGGCCGGAGCAGCACGACTACCAGCTGTACCTGGCCCTGAACGACATTGAACACACCAGGACAAAAGCGAATCATCCGCAGACAAACGGCATCTGCGAGCGTTTCCACAAGACCATTCTCAACGAGTTTTACCAAGTCGCGTTCCGGCGCAAGATTTACTGCACTATCGACGAAATACAGACCGGTCTGGATGAATGGCTGGTCTATTACAACAACGAGCGCACCCATCAGGGCAAGATGTGCTGCGGTCGAACGCCAATGCAAACCTTACTTGACGGAAGAAAGGAGTGGCACGATAAAATCACCACATTGAACAGCTGAATTTGACCTGACAATCACCGTCATCAAACCGGGCCACTGTCAGATCAGATCACGACTACTACATCCGGTAGTGCACGTACTTTCTCTGGCAAGAGGATCAACTGGTCCGCTTTACAACAAAGAGCAATAAAGAGTTCCTCGAACGGGGAAAGGAAATGGACGTGACCGAAGCTATGCTCGAAGCGGCGTAGCGCAAAGCGGTAGCTGCCGGAATCTTCGCCCGCCGCTCCATCCCGGGCGACAGACAATACGAGTTGCGGCTATTATTTTCGGTGTTGAAGGCTGCGCACGATGGCGCACAACATGAATGACCAAGCTGAATGGCATCAATGCAAAGATCGATCTGCTCCATGACTGGGTCGCCTTGCCGAACACGCGCAGAACTGAATTGACGATCTACTGCCATGGAATGCCGTCGGCGAACTCTGTCCTCTCACTGCGGGTGCCTGACTCCGGCAGCGCCAACGTCCGCGCTCCTCCAATACCACCAGTGACTCGCGAAGCAGCTCAACCAGGACTTGGCAATTGGTTTCCATTAGGGCATGTTGGCTTTGTAAGGAGATACATTTGAGCCGCTGGACGAGTCGTTGTTCTGTGCCAACTATGCTCATATTAATTCGCTGGCACGTCAAAATCCATCTTGGCCCTGCTCATAATTTAAGCAAGTAAATCGGCATGCCTTCGACCGTTTGGTTAGGTACCAAACATACGCGAAAAAATTCGCATGCCCGATTGGAAATGCCGCTTGCCAGATGTCTTAGCTTGTTTGCCGTCATATCGACGTAGCATGGCGGGTGTAAGATTTGATCATTCACGTTCTTCTAAGTGAGTTCGTCTCAAAGGAATGAGCGGTTTGTACCGGCGCCGGCGGTATGCAAATATTCCGGCACCAGATTGCATTTCGTACCCACGCTTCATACACTACCGGAGCTAGCGGGCGGAGTTAATACAGCACCAACGCTATGACAATGGCCACTTAATCAGGGGCCATTTGCGTTCTCTATTTGCGCACCTTGACTTTTATCGCCGAGTATTGACGGACACTAACTACATATCCCAGTAGGGTGTTAGAAGGGGAAATTGCGAGCTGATTTGCGGTCCAAGCCCATGCTGGAAGAGGAGATGATCATGGGCATGGTCAAGCAGGA
>NZ_JAAIVB010000085.1 GCF_010974945.1 Noviherbaspirillum galbum
GTGGAAGTGACCGGTCGATCCATTATGTCCATGATGTCGATTGTGGACACAAACCAGGCGTGCCACACCGGTCGAATCATGCCGACGGCACATCACTTCGTCCAGACGGCTCTCAAAGGACGCTTACAGTTGTCTCGACGCCTTCGGCTACGATTCGCAGCTTCATGCTATGGCCAAGCCCGATGATGGAGCGAATAATAGACGTGCTGTCGTCATCCGTTCCCAAGTCGCGCACGAATGCGCGATCAATCTTCAATGCCTGGACAGGAAAACGCTTAAGATACGCCAAACTGGAGTAGCCGGTCCCGAAGTCGTCGATGGACAATGCCACGCCGAGGGACCGAATTTCGTGCAACAGCCGATCAACCTCTTCGGCACGACTCATTGCTGTGCTTTCGGTTACTTCAAGCTCCAGGCAATCGGGGGGCAAGTGAATGTCATCGAGGCAGCTTTGGATCATCGAAATCAAGTCGGGTTGATGAAACTGCCGCAGTGACAGATTGACAGCTACTTTTACGGGAGTGTGCAGATGTTCGCTCCACGTCCGGACCTGGCGACAGGATTCGCGAATTACCCACGCGCCAATGGGGACGATGAGGCCGGTGCTTTCAGCCAAAGGAATGAAACGCGCTGGCGCAATCTCACCTAGCTGTTTGTTGCGCCAGCGAAGTAAAGCCTCGAAACCGGCGATGCGACCCGTTCTGATATTGACCTTTGGCTGATAGACAACCCGGAATTCCCTATTTCCCAGAGCGCGCCGTAGCTGCGCTTCGATGTTCAACTGTTCGTCGAGTGCACGTTGCGCGTCGTCAGCGACGAAATGAATAGGATCGAGATTGTCTCGTTGGGCACGGTGCTTGGCGGCGTCCGCGCGTCGCAGCAACTCATCCGCACCATGACCATCCTGGGGGAAGAGTGAAATTCCAATAACAGGGCCCAGGTAGAATTCACGTTGTCCAAGCGCGACTGGTGCGGACAGGCTTTCGTTGATTTCGATGGCAAATTGTCTGATGGCATGGGCCGTACCCTCAAACCTGATCAGGATGGCGAATTCATTGCTTTTGACGCGTGCTATGCAGTTCACTTGTCCGTTGAATTGGGACAGCAAGTGAGCGACATGGCGCATCGCATCGTCGCAAGCTGCGTGTCCGGCAAGATCAATAATGTCCTGCAGTCGTTCCAACGATACAGCTAACACTGCGAGGTGGCCACCCGTGGCGGTGCCGGTCGCGATCTCTTCATGCAGAACTCGCCTAAATTGTGTCTGGTTTGGCAACTCGGTAAGTAAGTCGAAATCGGCTAAATAAGCTAAACGCCGCTCGGCATTCTTTCTTTCCGTAATGTCTGTCAAGACGCTGACTAACTGCGGTTGACCATCCTCATCGATCAGGTGAGATGTCAATTGGATGAAACTGCGTGGTCGGTCCTGTCCATCGCGCAGATCGGTCTCAAGGGTGACAGCGCCGTTTCCTTCTAGAACTTTGCGATAAGCTTCATTACGTTCGACCACCCCATTTTTATCCAATGCCTCTTCTTCAGGCAATCCCATAAGCATGTCAACGGACTTTCCTGTAAAGGCGGCAAAGGCGTCATTTAGCAAAACCATGCGTCTTTTGGCGTTAACTACCCAGACTGGAGTGGCAAGCGTGTTCAATGTAGCCTTCAGGTATTCGGCACTCTTGACATTCCGAGCTTCACTCGCTTTGAGTTTGGCAATGAGGTCCGCCTGTCTCGTCGCATTGCGAGCGATATGCCAGGCAAGAAAAATGACGATAAAGGATATTAGGCAGAGCAAGGCAATGGCTATTTGCATCTGCTGGCGCCACGATGCGAGTGCGGCGGACTTGTCAAGACCCGCGATGATCACTAGTGGATAGTCGCCAGTCACGTCGTAACCATAAATACGCTTGATTCCATCAATCGGGCTTACGGTTTCGAATCCCCCGTGACCAGATTGAGGAAGATAGCGCCGAAATAAGGGCGTGAACCGAAAAGAATGGCCGATTGTGTTAGCCAGACTCGGTCCGCGCACTAGCATGGTGCCATTGAGATTTAGCAGCGTAACAGAGCCACCAGGCCCAAGGGATACAGAGTCAAATATCTGCTGGAAGCTTGATGAATCACTCTCGGCAACAATGGTGCCAACCCGGACTCCTAGCTTATCGAGCAACGGGCGATAGAAGCGCAAGGTGGCATGGCCTGAGCGTTCGTCAATATTTGCTACGTCGACATGAAGAGATCCAATGGACGCTCCAGTCGACCCCACGACTGGCGCCGACGTCGGATTTCCGCCTCTCGGTGTCCGCTCTGCACGACGTTGAGCCAGGATACGTCCGTATTTGTCGAACACATATAGACCGATAACATACTTTTGAGCAGGATAGTCCTGTTCAAGGTAATCCAGCCTAACTGGCGAGTTCAAGGGCGCATGCAGAAAGTCTTGTTGAACCTGGTGCAGGATTTGGTCGATGGCACGTGTTGCGGCCAGTGTTTGCGCAGCGAAAGCCGTCGAAAGATTGCGTAGATTCGTCGCTTCCTGATGCAAAGTATCACGATAGCCGAGCACAAGAACGGCACTCGTAGTCGCAAACAAACTTAGTAGCAATAGACTTGTCGCGAGGGCCAGCCGCCATCCCTGAGATAGGTGACCTCTTTTCGAAGGTTGCTTGCTATAAAACTTGTCAAACGGCATAAGAAGGAACGCTCGCGGGAAGTTTGCAACATTGAAACGGGATTGACTGCATTGACAGCGTTAGAGGCGACGTCTGAGACAGAATTCATTGTTGGAAAAGCGTTGCCATACACCGGAAAAAGGAGGGGCAATATCAATTCAGCGCAAGCGGGTCCAAGACCGCCGACGCTATAGCGTTCAAACCCGCTCAACTCTAAGAATGAATTGTCAGAGGTTTCGTAGACACACTCGATGCACTTGATCCAGTTAATGCACGTCAGCTATCGAGATTAGGCTACTTCCGGTCTGGGCCACACCCGGCAGTTCATGTTTAGCAAACCGATGTCTGGAACGTGGGAAAAGGTGTTGTCCAGTCTCGGTAATATTGCGAACTCCAGAAAATGGGTCCGGTTAGCGTGCACCTAGATTGATGTAGCTACGAGCGCACGTTAGCCCTCGTTCGCCCCCTGCCGGTGACGGTTTGGAAAGCTGCCTATAGTTGCTGTGCTGACAAATCAAATGTGCATCACTTCAGACAAGGTGCAGGCTTGCCGCATAATGGTCTGATAAATTCATTGTGGATGAGACACCAAATGATCATCAACAGCATTGAGGATCGGTACGGTTTAAATTGCGTTGACGTAATTGGTCTTCCCGATGGACAGTTCACGTTTAAGGTGTTCCGCAAAGACCCGGAAGACCAAGGACGGTGGACTCTCGTCGGTGATTATTCCGGGCTTCGATTCAGTACCGAGGAACAAGCCATCCAGCACGCCGCCACACAAGTTCGGTGGCTGGAAGAGCTACACCACTCGTCGCCACTTTACAAACCACATGACTAAATCCAGTTACCTTATCCGCGGTGTTTTCTCACTTGAGCACATACTGCAATCGTGGAACTTAACATGCAAGTTGAGTCATCTACAAATGTGTCGGCCGTCAGTTCGGGAAAAGCCCGCTGCCCACCATGGGTCCATGCCGTATGAAAACGCTAAGACCGTGCGCCACCCTAACTAGTTGTAGGTAAATGGCCGCTATCGGGATGCCGCGATGACAGCTTAGGGTCGTTTTGAGCCGGTCGCCTTCATCTCGGCTACGTCGGCTTAACTCCGTAGAACAGACCTTCGGATGTGAACTTAACTATGACGTTTCACCCACAAAAAGAAATACGCTCACACCCGGTAGCTTATTGATTCATAAGCAGTTGGGCGCGAGCGTATTTATGACGATGTGCAGGCAGGATTAAAGCTCCAAAAGCCAAGTGTAGGGACTGTGGTGGGAAGCAGGTCAGTTGCAGTAACCATGACTGCAAGGCCGCCTCGCTTTGACGCCCTACGATCGCTCTTTGCAAAATCATTACGTCACAAGCGCCATAAATTGATCACGCATCCGGCCAGGCTGCTACCTGAAATCGCAGCAAGATAAAAACTTGTGAAATTGTCTCGAATGTGACTGACACCGACCTGAAGTCGTTTTACACTCGTGACAAACGCAAGGAACATTGCGAGTGAAGTCGCGCAAAACCAAAAACCCAAAGAGGAGACACCATGAAGTCACATGTTATAGCCGCTGCATTGGCAGCCGGCTTATTCTTTAATTTTGCCATTGCGGGTGAAGTTAAAATCGGCAGCGTCACTGGGATCACCGGCCCCTTAGCCCTTACCACGACGGACATCCTCAAGATGACTTATGGATATCTGGAGATGGTTAACGATCAGGGCGGCATCAACGGGAACAAACTGACGTTGGTCACGCGCGATGATGGCTACGATCCCAAAAAAACTGCCCCGCTTGTTGAAGATATCATCGAAAAGGACCACGTCGTTGCGCTAGTCAACGGTGCAGGCACATCAAATACGGCGGTACTGACCAAGACAGGCGTATTGAACAAGCATAAGGTGCCTCTGGTCGGGGTATTTAGTGGCTCCGAAGCGATCCGCGGCACGGGCTCCGAACAAATTTTCCATACGAGACCGTCCTACAACGACGAAATCGTCAAGATTTGCCGGCTATTGTCGACGCTTGGGCTGAAGCGTGTTGCGGTCCTGTATCAGGAAGACGCTTTTGGCGCCAGCATTATGGATAGCGTAAGCAAAGCATCACAGGAGTTCAAGTTTGATGTGACGCTAAAGCAAAGCTACAAATTTGGAGAAAGTGATTTTGCCACGCACGCGAATAATATTTCCGACTCAAAGCCGCAGGCAATTCTTCTGATGGGTGTGCCAGAAGCCGTTTACCGCTTCATGAAGGCGTACAACGCCCCAATTGGCGCGGCACAGATCTACGCGCTTTCATTCGTGACGCCGCAAGGGCTGGCTGACTTTGCCGGTCAGGAGAAAATTCGCGGCATCGGGATTAGCCAGGTCGTTCCAAATCCGAATTCGAGTGCGCTACCACTGAGCAGAGAATTCAAGACGTTCATGCAAACGCCATATGCGAAAGGAGCCGTGGCCAGTCCACTCACCTTCGAGGCCTTCCTGAATGTCAGGTTGGCGGTGGAAGCGATCAGGCTTGCTGGACCTCAGCCGACAGCGGAGAAAGTAACGCAGGCGTTGACATCAATGAAAAACTTCAAGTTAGGCGGATTTGCAATCAATTTTACGGACACCAATCGACGCGGATCGTCATATCTGGATATTGCTGTGATTGGTCGCAATGCCCGCTTGTCCTACTGAAGAATTTTTGTGAGCTATAGCAGTGGACGAAGCTGGCCGCTTGCACAAAGAACTCTTAAGTCCGTTGCGATACTTAAGTGAAGGGCAGTATTCGGATAGACCACAGTCAGCAATGGGTTCAGGGCGAGTGAAAACGTTTCTTCCATTCACCCTTAGACAGTCAGGCCGTCTGGTCCAGACGCACGACATGTCCTTTCTGCGGATCTATCCAGCCAACGTGGAGGTTTTTGATCAGGCGCCGCGCCTCTTCGTAACCTTCGCTTTCCGCGACTTCCATGCGTAACTGTCCTTCATCACTCACCCAACCGATAAAGTCCATTTGCGCAGCATTGAAACGCTGGTTGACGACGTCATGTCCCCAATCGCTGTTTCTTTTGCGGATCTGTACAGGAGCGAAATAGAACTCCGGCTTCGGGCCTGGCAAAGCGGTATCGCGCAGGAAGGACGTGTTTTGCGCCGAGCCGGCGAAGCAGTCATAGACCAGGAAGTCGGCGAAGCGGTGGTGGATTTTTGCGCGCAAGTCTTCATTGCCGGAGAAATCCAGGTAAAGGGTCGGCACATCAGCGCGCAGGCGGTCAATCTGCTCATAAGTGACGCTTTCGTGATAGCACCCAAGTCCATCGACGAATTCCTGGTTGCCTGCCGATGTCACGCCGATCAATCGAACATCGGCCTTGCCCATCAGGCAGAAAGCCGTCCCGTAGGCGGTCTTGCTGGAGGCGCTCGACACGACGATCTGCCGGGCGCCGAAGAAGTCGTTGTCCTGCAAGAAGTCGGCGCCCATGAACGAAGTGATGAATAAGGGGCGAACCAGCATCTGGTAATTTTCCAAGGCGTGCCGGTATGCCGGATCGGCACTGCAGCGCATGTACTGGTTGTATGCGGAGGTCAGGTGCAGGCGATGCTCGGCGCCGTCATAGAAACCACGACGCTTTACCCGCACGGCTTTCATCTTGATATGACTGGCGACGGGATAGTAACCGTAGAAGCGCTCCCCAACTTCCACCCCTTCGGCATTCGACCTGATGACATCGGCGAACCCCCACGCCGGCATATGTCCCCAGCCAGGTTCTCCGGTGGGGAAGAATCCCCAGTATTGCATCGCGTCTCCGAACGCAGCATAAGTGATGTTGTTCGTGGTCACGGCCACGCGGTCGATTTTCAGTATCACCTCTCCTTCCGCCAATGCCAACGGCATTTCCACGGTATCGATCCGGCTCTCGCCAAGTGCGCGTTTATTGGTCAGCAGGCGTGTTACATTCAAGGAATCACTCATCTCTCTCTCCTTTTTTACGGTAAAGATGCATGCCTACAATGTATCGAAAGCGGGCAGCCGACAGGTTCGGAAAAAGCTCGTCCGGGTGGTCTGCCGCCAAACCTCTCAAACGGCCAAGCCAGGCCCGCGCCAAGTTCACCGTCCAGGCGATTTTTGACGCATTTGTTCGGATTTGGCGGACCAAGGGATGGGAGGGCGTTACCACGCGCGCGGTTGCGCTGGAAACAGGGGTTTCCGTAGGAACCCTGTATGACTATTTCCCCAACAAGGAAGCGCTGCTATCGGGTTATGTCCGTCATTGCATTGATGCACTCCTCGTCGCGATCGAGGTCCAGGTCATTCAACCGGTGGGCCTCGCCTGGGATGAGCGCATGCGTCGTCTGGTCCGGTTGACCGGGGAGATCAAACCTCAAGACCTGCCCTATTTTGACGTGGCGATGCTACGGCTGGAAAGTGTTATCGCGGAGCCAAAACATCATCGACGGGTGTTCGAGGAGCTCTGCGCAAAGTGGATCAAGGCAATGACAGCATGTCCTGATTTCCCTGGAAGGCTGGATCCGGACACCGTGAAAATCCTGTTTGCTTCCGTATGGGGAGCGAGGCGATATCTCCTGCTGCTGGACATGGACGAAGGCTTCCAGCGGCGCTGGATCGAGGAGACGACGCAATCGTGCTTGTCGCGGTTGCAACAGATCGCCACCTCGGTCGGGGTAGAGGCGCTGGGGTACGAAGCAGAACCTTCGCCTCAGAACATATGAAAACGACCCCATGAATTGCCGTCGATACAAAACAAATCAAGGCCTAGAGCAGCGGACATTCGCATGTAAGCTTAACCAATAAGGTTCAGCCCCAGAAGCAAATACGCCCACACCCTGACGCTTATTGGTGAACAAGCATTTGGATGTGAGCGTACTTATGCCGATGTGCGCCGGCAACCTGGCGTAGCCTTCACTTCTGGTCGAGCAGCCAGGGCGATTCGGCCTTCAGCCGCTCTTCATACGCCCGGATCTTCCCGGCGTGCTGCAGCGAAAGGCCAATGTCATCCAGCCCATGAAGCAGGCAGTGCTTGCGAAACGTATCGACGTCGAAGCCGAAGACGGTGCCGGACGGCGTGCGTACCCGCTGGGTTTCCAGGTCCACGTCAAGCCGATAGCCGGGAGTGGATAAGGTTTCGGCAAACAACAGGTCGACGGCCTCGGGCGGCAATGCGACCGGCAGCAAGCCGTTCTTGAAGCAGTTGTTGTAGAAGATGTCGGCGAAACTGGGTGCGATGATGACGCGGATGCCGAAGTCCAGCAATGCCCACGGCGCATGTTCGCGGGACGAGCCGCAGCCGAAGTTTTCCCGGGCAAGGATGATTTCGGCGCCCTGGTAGCGCGGCTGGTTGAGAACGAAATCCATGTTCTTCGGCCTGGCGGAACAGTCCATGTCCGGTTCCCCGTGGTCGAGGTAGCGCCATTCGTCGAACAGGTTGGGACCGAATCCGGTCCGGGTGACGCGTTTCAGGAATTGTTTCGGAATGATGGCATCGGTGTCGATGTTCGACCGGTCGAGAGGCAGTACCAATCCTTGCAGACGCTGGAATGCTTGCATGCGGTGTTTCTCCTCAAATGCGGCTGGCGTCTTCGAAATGTCCCGCGATCGCGGCGGCGGCGGCCATCGCCGGACTGACCAGATGGGTCCGGCCGCCCGCGCCCTGCCTGCCCTCGAAATTCCGGTTCGAGGTGGAGGCGCAGCGTTCGCCCCTGCCCAGCCTGTCATCGTTCATGCCAAGGCACATGGAACATCCCGGTTCGCGCCATTCGAATCCGGCATCGGTAAAGACCTTGTCCAGGCCTTCCGCTTCGGCCTGCCGGCGCACGAGGCCCGAGCCCGGCACGACCAGCGCCTGGCGGATGTTGCCGGCTACCGACTTGCACTTGACCACGGCGGCGGCCGAGCGCAAATCCTCGATCCTTGAATTGGTGCAGGAACCGATGAAAATCTTGTCGAGCATGATCGAGCGGATCGGCGTGTTCGGCTGCAGTCCCATGTATTCCAGGGCGCGCTGCATGGCGTCGCGCCGCACCGGATCGGCGATCGTTGCGGGATCGGGCACCTGCCCATCGATGCTCGACACCATCTCGGGCGAGGTGCCCCAGGTGACCTGCGGACGGATCGCCGCCGCATCCAGGTGGACCTCGCGGTCGAAAGGCGCATCCGGATCGGAATGCAGCCCGCGCCATTGCGATACCGCGCGCTGCCAGTCCGCTCCTTTCGGCGCGAAGGGCCGGCCCTCCAGGTAGGCGATCGTCTTGTCGTCGACCGCAATCATGCCCAGGCGGGCGCCGGACTCGATCGACATGTTGCACAGGGTCATGCGCCCCTCCATCGACAAGTCACGGATCGCTTCGCCGGCATACTCGATGGCGTAGCCGGTCGCCCCCGCCGTTCCTATCGTGCCGATCATGTGGAGGGCGATGTCCTTGGCGCTCACTCCCGGTGCCAGCCTGCCGTCGACCCGCACCAGCATCGTTCGGGATTTCTTGGTCAGCAAGGTTTGCGTCGCCAGCACGTGTTCCACTTCCGAGGTGCCGATGCCGAACGCCATCGCGGCAAACGCCCCGTGCGTCGACGTGTGGGAGTCGCCGCACACCACCGTCATGCCTGGAAGCGTCGCGCCTTGCTCGGGGCCGATCACATGCACGATGCCCTGGCGCGGATCGTCCAGCCCGAAGTAAGGCAGGTGGAATTGATCGACGTTGCGCGCCAGCGTTTCGACCTGGGTGCGCGATACGGCATCGGGAATGCCTTGGCTGCGATTGACCGTAGGGATGTTGTGGTCGGCCACCGCCATGTTGGCATGGATGCGCCAGACCGGGCGGCCGTTCAGGCGCAGCCCGTCGAATGCCTGCGGGCTGGTCACCTCGTTGACCAGGTGCCGGTTGATGTAGAGCAGGGCGGTGCCATGTTCGTCTTCATGCACGACGTGCTGGTCCCACAGCTTTTCGTAAAGGGTTCTTGCCACCATGGCTTCTCCTGCGCCGTCCTTGATTAAAGTATTCCGCGCTCCGCCATGCGGGCGATCTGTTCCTCGCTCACTCCGGCGTCGCGCAGCACCTCGACGTTGTGTTCGCCCAGCTTGGGTCCTAGCCACGCGATCTTGCCGGGGGTCTTGCTCAGCTTGGGGACGATGCCGGGCACCTTGAGCGTGCCGAATTCCGGATGCGGCACGTCGAGGATCATGTCGCGGGCAAGATACTGCGGATCGTCGAAGATGTCGGCGATGCTGTAGATCGGGCCGGCGGGAATGCCGTTGTCATTGAGTTGCTGCAGGCATTCCGCGAGGGTACGCGTCTCGGTCCACCCGGTGATGAGGGCGTCGATGAATTCCATGTGCCTGACGCGGGCCGCGTTGTTGCGGAAGCGGTCGTCGTCGATCAGGTCGGGCCGTCCCATGACCGTGAGCAGGCGCTGCACGATGGCATCGCCGTTCGCCGCAATCACCGCGTATTTGCCGTCGCTGGTCGGGTACACGTTCGAGGGCGCGATGCCGGGAAGGATGGAGCCTGTGCGTTCGCGCACGATGCCTTTCTTGTCGTATTCCGGCACCATGCTTTCCATCAGGCTGAACACGGCTTCGTAGAGCGCGACGTCGATCTCCTGGCCGCCGCCGCCATTGCAGTCGCGATGGTAGAGGGCCATCAGGATGCCGATCACCGAATACAGCGCGGCCACCGAATCCCCCAGGCTGATGCCGACGCGCGTGGGCGCCATGTTCGGGTAGCCGGTGAGATAGCGAATCCCGCCCATCGACTCGCCGATGGCGCCGAAGCCGGCGCGTTTGCTGTATGGGCCGGTCTGGCCGAAACCGGAAATGCGGGAAACGACCAGCCTCGGATTGATTTCCTGCAGGACCTGCGGCGTCAGTCCCCATTTGTCGAGCGTGCCGGGCCGGAAGTTCTCGATCAGCACGTCCGCTTCCTTGAGCAGGCGCTTGAGCACGTCCAGGCCTTCGGGATCGCCGCAATCGAGCGTGATGCAGCGCTTGTTGCGCGACTGGACGTACCACCACAGCGAAGTGCCGTTGTCGTGCAGGATGCGCCAGTTGCGGATGGGATCGCCTTTTTCCGGCACCTCGATCTTGATCACGTCGGCGCCGAATTCGGCCAGCAGCCGTCCGCCGAACGGACCCGCGATCAGCGTGCCCATTTCGATCACTTTGACGCCGGCCAGCGGACCGCTTGCAGGCTGCACCTTGGTTGATGTGGATTCGGAATTGATGTCGTTCATGTCGGATTTCGCAGGGATGTGCGGGAAAGTGCGGGGGGATGGTCAGGCAGCCTTGGCGCATTGCGAGTGGTGTACCCGCCAGATGCTGCTGCTCATGGATTTGCGGAGCTGATCGGCAAGGAAGTCCGATGCGCCGAGCAAGCCGTCGAGCGCGATGCCGGCATCGTAGCCGGAAGCCTCGAGCAATGACACGACATCCTCGGTGGCGATATTGCCCGTCGCGCCGGGGGCGTACGGACAGCCGCCGATGCCGCCGATGCAGCTGTCGAAACGCCGGACCCCGGCTGCGATGCCGGCCATGAGGTTCGCCAGGCCGCGCCCGTAGGTGTCATGGAAGTGCAGCTCGAACTCGACGTCGCTGAAACGCTGGCGCAGCACGCTCATCCAGTCGAAGACCTGGTTCGGATTGGCGATGCCGATGGTGTCGCACAGGCCGATGCGCCTGAACCCCTTGTCGGCCATCGTGCCGACGAGGCGCTCTATCCTGCCGAGGCCGGGATTGCCTTCGAAGGGGCAGCCGAACACCATGGAAATCGATACCCGCGCCTGCAAGCCATCCATCCTCGCTCGCTCGAACAGCGGCACGAGGTCGGCGATGGATTCCTGCGTGGTGCGGTTGAGGTTCTTCATGTTGTGGCTGTCGGTGGCCGACAGGACAAGGGTCACGCCCTCCACGCCCGCCGCGTGCGCGCGTTCGTAGCCCCTGGTGTTCGGAACGAGGGCGAAGCGCGTCAATGGCAGCGAAGACGTGCCGGCAACCACTTCCGCGGCATCCGCCAGGTTGGGGATCATCTTCGGACTGACGAAGGAGGTGATCTCGATTTCCTTGCAACCGGCGGCGCTGAGCCGTTCGATCAAGGCGATCTTTTCCGAGGTCGGGAGGTTGCGCACTTCATTTTGCAGGCCGTCGCGCGGACCAACTTCGGTGAGAGAAATGCTTTTCGATGAGGTCATGCTTCTTCCCCGATTGATATGTGCCTTCATGTCTCGTGCCGCCGGCACGGAGGCTGCCGTATTGACGTTCATGATGCAATCGCCCCGAACTCTGGTAAAGCAGTCATTGGCGAATATGCCATCGCATGACGCGATGGCAGGCTAATCCATCGCGTCTTGCCGCACGAACAGCCGGCTGACGCTCACGATGCTCCCGGTCGCCGACAACACGGCGGCGAGCCATAGCGCGTAGCGCGCGCCTTGCGGCACCGAGAGCGAGAGGCAGAATGCCGCCAGCGCCGCGCCGCTTGCCTGGCCCGTCAATCTCGCGGTGGCGATGATGCCGCTGGCGCCGCCGCTGCGGTGAGGCGGCGCGCTGCTCATCATCGCCTTCAGGTTGGGTGCCTGGAAAAAGCCGAAGCCCATTCCGCACAGCGTCATGCGTGCGGCGATTTCCAGAACCGTTGCCTGCGGCGTCAGGGTGGCCAGCGCCGCCATTCCGGCCGACAGCATCGCCAGCCCGATGCCGGCGAGGGCGCCGGGCGGATAACGGTCGGACAGCCTGCCGGCGATGGGCGCCATGATGCCCACGACTACCGGCCATGGCGTGATGAGCAGGCCGATGTCGACCGCGGAACGATGCAGGGCCGCCTCGAAAAAGAAGGGCAGGCCGACGAAGCCGAGGCTTTGCGTCGCGAACGTGAGCGTGGCGGTCAGCGCGGACAGCGAAAACAGCGGGCGGCGAAACAAGTCCACCGGGAAAATCGGCGAGGCGCTGCTTCGCTCGCGCCGCACCTGCAGGCCGAGCAGCGCGGCCGCGACGACAAGTTCAAGAGACGTCACGCCGGCATGACGGTGATGCGCGGCTTCTCCGACGGCAAAAATGAGCAAGCCGAATGCGCCGATGTTGCACAGTGCGGCCGGGACATCATAGGGAGTCCGGCCTGCCGCCGGCGCGGCCCGCCGCCGCGGCAGGGCGCGCCAGCCCAGGATGAGCGCGATCGCGCCGAAGGGAATGTTGATGCCAAACAGCCAGGGCCAGGTCGCGACGGAAAGGATGGCCGACGCGAGCGCCGGCCCGAGAGAGAAGGCCACCGCGACGACCAAGGCATTGGTACCGAATCCCTGTCCCAGGAGCCTAGACGGATAGATCACCCGCAGCAGCGCGCCGTTCACGCTCATGATGGCGCTTGCGCCAAGGCCTTGTGCCAGGCGCGCCCCGATCAGCACGGGGAGGTTGGGAGCGAGCGCGCAGGCGAGCGATGCCGCCGCGAACAGCAAGAGGCCGGCAAGGTTCACCTTTTTGTAGCCGACGATTTCGCTCAGCGCCGCGAACGGCAACAGGGTTGCCACCATGGCCAATTGGTAGGCCGTCACGATCCATACCGAGTCGGCCGGGGTGGCTTGCAATTGCAACGCCATGGCGGGCAGGGCGGTGTTGGCAATGGACGTGTCGAGCGAAGCCATGCCGACCCCCGCCGCCACGGAAAGCATCGCGAGGCGGCGCTCTCCTGCGGGCAAGCCGTCCGGTGCCGGGCCGGATTCCGCTTTTGCCGGGGTTGCCATCAATGTCCGGCGATGCCGTCCGGAAAGCGGTCTCCGCGGCCCGGCACGATCAAAGCTTTTCCGTTTCCCCGGACTTCGGCTGCCATTTCATCAGGCGCTTCTCGACGACGCCGACGATGGTATCGAGGGCAAGGGCAAATACGGTGAGCACCAGGATGCCCGCGAAGACGGTATTGATGTCGAAACTGCCTTCGGCTTGCAGGATAAGGTAGCCGACGCCGCGCGCCGAACCGAGATACTCGCCCACCACCGCGCCGACGAAGGCCAGGCCGACCGAGGTATGCAGGCTGGAAAATACCCAGGACGTGGCCGAGGGCAGGTACACCTGGCGCAGCAGCTGGCTGCGGTTGGCGCCCAGCATGCGGGCGTTGGCAAGGATGACCGGACTGACTTCCTTGACGCCCTGGTAGACGTTGAAGAAGACGATGAAGAACACCAGGGTCACCGCCAGCGCCACCTTGGACCAGATGCCCAGGCCGAACCAGACCGCGAAGATGGGCGCAAGGATCACGCGCGGCATGGAATTGGCCGCCTTGATGTAGGGATCGAGGATGGCGGAAGCCATCGGCGACAAGGCAAGCCACAGGCCGAAACCCAGGCCGAGCAGGGTGCCGACGCCGAACGCCAGCACGGTTTCCGTCAGCGTGACCAGCAGGTGCGGGTAGATTTCGGCGGGGAAATTCAGCGTGAACAAGGTCGTTTCGCCCAGGCTGACCTCGAGCGAACCGTTGCCCACCGTGAACCATTGCCAGATGCGCACCAGCACCGCCAGCGGTTCGCCGAAGAAAAACGCGCCCTGCGGATTGCGCGAGATGCCGTGCCAGACCGCGAACAGGAGGACGAGGACGGCCAGTTGCCAGAAGCGCAGGCTGGATTGACGCGGCTTGATGAGGTTCCACATGGCTCAGGCCCTTTGTTTGGTTTGCTGGTATCCCTTGAGGACTTCCTCGCGCAGCACGTCCCAGATCTGGGCGTGCAGCTCGACGAAGCGCGGATGGGCGCGGATCTCGGCGACGTCGCGCGGCCGCGGCAGGTCGATGACGAATTCGCCGATCGGATGGGTGCCCGGTCCGGCCGACAGCACCACCACGCGGTCCGACATGGCGATGGCTTCGTCGAGGTCATGGGTGATGAACAGCACCGCCTTCTTCTTGGCGCTCCACAGGTCGAGCACCTCGTTCTCCATGAGCTGGCGGGTCTGGATGTCCAGCGCCGAGAACGGTTCATCCATCAGGATGATGTCCGGGTCGAGCACAAGGGTCTGCGCCAGCGCGACCCGCTTGCGCATGCCGCCCGATAGCTGGTGCGGATAGCGGTCGCCGAATCCCTTGAGCCCGACGCGCGCCAGCCATTCTTCGCCCAGGCGGTTGGCTTCGCCTTCCGGCATGCCGCGGAACTGCAGGCCGGCAACGACATTCTGGAGGGCGCTGCGCCAGGGAAGCAGGCATTCCGCCTGGAACATGTAGCCTGCGCGTCGGTTCAGGCCGGTGAGTTCCTCGCCGAACACCCTGACGGTCCCTGAGGAGGGCTGCAGCAGGCCGGCGCCGACGTTGAGCAGGGTCGACTTGCCGCAGCCGGTCGGTCCGACCACCGACACGAATTCGCCGGGCGCGATGTTGAGCGTGGTGTCGGCCATGGCCGTGTAGCGCTGCGCCCGATTCTCCCGCGACACGAAGGTGCAGGTGATGTTGTCGAGGGAAAGCGCGGCATGCGCCGCCTGCTGGCCCGGCTGCTGCGCCGCTTCCTGGCTGACCGTTCCCGTCCGCTGCATGGGCGTGACCCTGGCATTAACGCTGTTTGTCATTTGCCTTCCTCACGAAGTCATTGGTGTAGGTTCGGGTGAGATCGATGGTCTTGCCCGCGATCTTGGGATCGTATGCCTGCAAGGCCTTCAATGCCGTCTGCGCGCCTTCGTCAGGGATCTTGCCGTCGGGCGAATAGGCTTCCTTCACCTTGAGGAAGGCTGCGGTGTAGAGGGCGCGGTCGCCAAGCATGTAGCTCTCCGGCACGACCTTGACGATGTCGTCCGGGCCGGCGGTCTGGATCCACTTCAATGCCTTCACCATGGCGTTGGTCAATGCCTGGGTGGTGTTCGGGTTCTTCTTGATGAATGCGCCGGAGGCATACAGCGTGGCGGCGGGCATTGGCCCGCCAAAGACGTCGAGTGTGTCCTTCATGGTACGGGTGTCGACGATGACCTTGATGTCGTTCTTCTGCTGCAGCATGGTGATCGCGGGATCGAGATTGGCGATCGCATCGATCTGGCCCGACCGCACGGCCGACAAGGCGCCCGCGGAGGTGCCCACGCCGATGTAAGACACGTCGCCGGGCTTGATGCCGGCCTTGGCGAGCACGAAGCTGGCAAGCATGTTGGTGGACGACCCGGGCGCCGTCACGCCGATCTTCTTGCCCTTGAGGTCCTGGAGCGATTTGTAATTCGGCAGGTTCTTGGTGGAAACGCCCAGCACGATCTGCGGCGCGCGTCCCTGGAGCACGAAGGCGGTGATGTTCTGGCCCTTCACCTGCATGTCGATGGTGTGCTCGAAGGCGCCGGACACCACGTCCGCACTGCCGCCGACCAGCGCCTGCAGTGCCTTGGAACCACCGGCGAAGTCGCTGATTTCCACCTGCAAGCCTTCATCCTTGAAATAGCCTAGCTGCTCGGCAACGGTAAGGGGCAGGTAATAGAACAGGTTCTTGCCGCCGACGGCGATCGATACCTTCGGCTTTTCCAGGGTTTGCGCGAGCGTGCCGGAGGACGCGAAGATGAGGGTTGCCGCGAGGGCACAGGCCATGCGGCCGGAAGGAATGAATTGCATGTCGTCTCCAGGGGATGGCGGACACCGCCGACTTTTGTTGTTACGGCATGGTGGAATCCAAGGGAGACCTTGTAAAGCTGCATTTTGCGAAGCTGCCATCGCGGTTGGCGATGGCTGGCTTCATCCGCGCTTTCGCTTCAGCGCTTAGCCAGCAAATGATCGAAAAGCAGTTTCGCCGCAGGCGGCAGGGAAGAATAGGCCCGTACGCAAATGTTCAGCTGGCGCCGCGCCCATGGCTCGTCCAGCGGCACCGTCTTGATTGCCAGCGCGCGGTAGATCCCGGCGCTGGCGCGCGGCAGGATGCCGATGCCCAGGCCGGCTTCCACCATCAGGCACTGCGCGTCATAGCCGGTCACCTGGATGCGCATCTTGACGGTGCGGCCGAGCTCGCTGGCTTCCTTGATCATCTGGTAGTTGAGGCTGCTGCCCGCATGCAGGCCGACGAACTGCTCGTCGAGCAACTCGGCGAAGCGCAGGCTGCTGCGTCCCGCAAGCGCATGCGCGGCGGGCAGGATCACGACCAGTTCGTCGGTGCGGAACGGGGTGACTTCCAGCGATTCGGGGTGCGGCGCCTGCGCGAAGATGCCAATGTCCGCCATGTTCTCCGCGACGCCGCGCAGGATGGCGCTGCTGATCTTTTCCTCGAGATGGATCTGGATGAGCGGATGCTCTTCCATGAAGGTCTTGAGGGCCAAGGGCATGAACTGCGTGATCACGGAAATATTCGCCAACACCCGCACCGAGCCTCGCGTTCCGCTGGCGAAGTCGTGCATTTGCGCGGCGATGTTGTCGAAGTCGTTCAGCACGCCGCGTGCGAGGTTGAGCAGAGCCATCCCGGCGGGGGTCGGCACGATTCCCTTGTTCGACCGGTTGAACAGCTGGGTATCCAGCTGCTGCTCCAGCTCGCTGAGGCGCTTGCTGACGGCCGCCGTCGCAAGGTGCTCCCTTTGCGCGGCGGCGGCGATCTTGCCTTCTTCGACGACGGCAACGAACAGGCGGAGTGAAACGGGATCGATCTTCATGATGTTCCTGCACCGGTGAGATGATCGAATTCTATTTCAAACGGACCAGGCGCTGGTGCAAGGCTGCTTCCTGGCTTTCAATCACGCGCCGGGCATCAGGCCAGCTTGAAAATGCCGACCGCTTGCCTGAGCTGGCCAAGCATATCCTGCATGTCACGGGAGGAAGCAGAAGCCTGCTCCACGAGAGCGGCGTTTTGCTGCGTCGCCCGGTCCATCTGGTTGATGGCCTCGTTGACCTGGGCGATGCCGCCGCTTTGTGCCTGGCTTGCCGAGGAAATCTCGTTCATGATTTCCGTGGCGAGTTGTATGCTGCGGACGACTTCCTGCATCGTATCGCCCGCCTGGTCGGCAAGCCGGCTGCCCGTCTCGACTTCCTCGACCGAACTGCCGATGAGTTCCTTGATCTCCGTTGCCGCCGTGGCGGAGCGTTGGGCGAGGCTGCGCACCTCCGCTGCCACCACGGCAAAACCGCGGCCCTGTTCTCCGGCGCGCGCGGCTTCGACGGCCGCATTGAGCGCCAGGATGTTGGTCTGGAAGGCGATGCCGTCGATCATGCCGATGATGTCGACGATTTTTCTCGATGAGGTGCTGATCGACGCCATGGTCTCGACCACCTTCGCGACCACTTGGCCGCCCTCGACCGCGATTCCCGAGGCTGACGCCGCAATCTGGCTTGCCTCGCGTGCGTTGTGCGCGTTCTGCTTGACTGTCGATGTCAGCTCTTCCATTGACGAGGCGGTCTCTTCAAGCGAGGCCGCCTGCTGTTCCGTCCGCGCGGACAGGTCCTCGTGGCCAGAAACGATGTGGCCTGACGCCGCCGCAATCGCGTCGGTTCCGCAGCGGACCTCGCGAACGATCTTTACCAGGCTCAGGTTCATCGCGTCCAGGGCTTGCAAGAGGCGGCCGGTTTCATCCCTGGCGGTAGCCGCGATGCGCGAGGTCAGGTCGCCGGCCGCGACGGTCTCCGCGATTTTCACGGCATCGTGGATTGGCTGCGTAATGGAAAGCGTGGTGAGCCAGCCAACGACCATGCCAATGGCGATGGCCAGGGCGGTCGTGATCAGCATGAGGGTGCGCGCGCGAACATATTCCTCATAGGCCAGCGCCTTGGCTGCCGCGACGAGTCCGTGTTCATGCGCAACCAGCTCTTCCAGTATCGCGAGGCCATCCTCCATTCCTGTGAGGTGCTTCTTCAACAACAGTTCGATCGCCTCTTCCTTCTTTCCTTCCAGCCCCAGCTGAACCGTCTTGTTGCTGATCGGGACGGCGACTGCCAGTCCCGCATCCAGCTTCGCCAAAATCGCTTTTTCACCGTCAGTGTCAGCCAGCCTGGCGATGACGGCCTTGGCGGCGGCATACTTTTTCCGGGCGGCCTGGAGCTTTGCAAGTTGCGACTGCAGCATTGTGGCGTCGGTCAGGAACACGATGCGGGTGGTGTAGAGAGCGGTATCCCTGAACAGGCTCGCCATTTCGTTTGCCGCGGCAACCTTCACGTTGTTTTCATCGACCACATTTTCCAGGCGGCCTTGGATATGGCGCATGGAATTCAGACCCAGGCAGAGGACGACTGCGAGCAGGGCGAGCAGCACCCCGAAAGCCGCCGTCAATCGCACGCCGATAGTGTAGTTACGCAAGGACATCCCTTTTTCTCCTCCTGAATGGTTAGAAAATTGCTGGCGGCCCGGGCAAACTCGCTTGAGCCGTGTCTCCCAGGAATGAAAGTGTACTGACTAAAATTCAGGTGAGAAGAGTTTTTTGCGAAATCTAAAAAATTAGCTTGCAAGTAAGGATATTGCGGATAAAGGCCTTGACAGCGGCGACGCCTGATTTATACTCCACGTGTAAGTAGTCAGTGTACTTACATAAAACTTTGCCGGTGAATGGCATGGAGGAAGCGCGCCTTCCGGAGCCGGGCGGAGCGGCATACCCGAACCAGGCTGGCGAACGGCTTGGTCGATGAATGCGCTGCGCCCTTCTATGAAGTCGACTCGCCTGGAGGGCGGCGGGCCCGAGATGGATTTGAAACGTTGCGTTATGTTATTCATGTTGCAGCAACTTGAAGCACTCTCCCTGGCAATGCGGGAGCAGCACCGGGGTGAAAAACTGGCGAGGCGCAGCACGGTGGCAACGGCCGGTTCCAGGTCCCAGGCTTCAAGTTCGCAGAGAGTCCCAAGGCAGCCGGTGACGGAATTGGTCTTGTCCGACCTGAAGCGGCGCCGGGCGCTCGGCGAATCCTACAGCGCGCTGGCCGCTGACCTGAACCAGCGCGGATTGCGCGGTCCGAACGGCGCTCGATGGTACACCGCAAGCGTGCGCACCTTGCTGCAGTGTTGATTTTGGCTGGATGGCGGTGCCGGGTATTCAAGCTTGGTAACGAGCGGTTTTGACATAGTCCTATTTCATGCAAAGACTTCGTGCGCTTCTCGGCCCGCTACGGGTATTCGATGCGGTTTCCCGCGCCAAGGGCATTACCCGCGCCGCGGAGGTATTGCACGTAAGCCCGGGGGCGGTCAGCCAGCAGATCAAGCAGCTGGAAAGCGGACTGGGCGTGCAGCTGCTCCAGAAGTCCGGGCGCGAGATCGAACTGACCGCCGAGGGAGAGCGGCTTGCCCAGCGCATCTGCGACCCGTTCGATCGCCTGAACAATGCGCTGAATGATGCGGCCGATTCCCGGCTGGACCGGCGACTCCGGCTGAAGGTGATGCCTAGCCTTGCCATCCGCTGGCTGGTTCCCCGCCTGAGCAGCTTCTACGCCCAACATCCTGACATGGACCTCGAGATCGCCACGATCGCGCGCGCGGATGACCTGCGGCTCGAGGGGGCGGACTGCACCTTCCGTCATGGCATGGGCGAGTGGATGGATCTCGAGCTGGATCATCTGTTCGACGACGAATTCGTTCCCGTCTGCGCACCCGGCATGGCCAGTCATCTGCGGGCGCCGCGCGACCTGTTGCGGGCCAACCTGCTGCATTCCATGATGCGTCCGGAAGCATGGGACTTGTGGCTGAATTCCGTGGATCTCGGCGGCCTGCCCCGTTTCCGGGAGATGACGATGCCCAATGCCGCGCTGTGCTACCAGGCGGCGGCCGACGGCCTGGGCGTGGCGATTGCCCAGCGGGCCTACATTGAAGACGATCTTCGCAGCGGACGTCTCGTGATCGCCGTAGACCATGTCGCGCGCACGGAACTTGGCTACTACCTGGTCTGCGATCCGCTGAAGGCGAGTTCCGCTCCGGTGAAGCGGTTTCGTGAATGGATACGCACGGTGCGCTAAGCGGGTGCTTGAAGGTCCTTTGAATTAACTTAAACACCATTGATCGTGCTCTGTCATCCCCGCCTGCGCGGGGATGACAGAGGTGGTTTGGAAGCATCCGGTCATGTAACCGAAATTGGGGTTGAAACCGACGCGGCGGGACGGGGGCTGCCCGAACGACCTCTGCCGGTCGACTTCGCTCCAGGAACGTCGGCTTGGTGGCCCGAAGCTGCCTGGCAACGGGAAAAACGGTCCGGATGTCATAGCCGGCTTCAATCAGATGATGTGGGTCGACGCCACCTTGGTGAGCTTCGCCGCCAATACCGCTCGCTTCACCGTGCGTTGAATCTTCTGCCCGTATAGATTATGGCGGCGAACAACGCCGCTACGCGGGTCGTTCGACTCGTGATCTCACGAAAAGACCAATGTTAGGGAGCATCACGCCGTTGCGGCGGTACAGCCAGTCCTCGCTTCGCTTACCTTGCCGGATAGTGCAACCGTCTCGCCATCGCCTGGCTATACACCAAGTTTGCCAAGCCGGGTGCGCTCGCTGATTGATGAGCGGGAGGCATCCAACAACCTGGCAATCAGGTCCAATGCCAATTTGGGACAGTGGAGCCGCGCCATGGCTTCATTCAATACGCTGCCTGCATAGGTTGAATAAAACTACTGGCATGGCAGAACGGTATAAGAATCAAACATTGGGCAGGAGTTGGCCGCTGAGAAAGTAAAAATCATGGACCACAAGTTTGATGTGGTGGCCGAGGTCATGGCAAACGGTAAGTCGCAGTCCGAGGCGCTACGCTGCTCGCCAACTGGCTTACTGGATCCTCTAACTACACTGCGCGAATCTTCGACGAATGGTGTTACCGGCACATGCGGGATTCGTCAACTAAAAATCGCTAGCCATCACTAAGCTCGCGAAACAGCCAAGGGCAGCAGCACTGGTTATTTTGACAAGTACAAGTCTACTAGACGAGCTAGTCCGCATGTACCATGGGTTTTTCATTTTCACCGTCTAATCTGTCCCTAACATCTCACAGAAGGGAGCTAATGATGGCTCCATTTTCCAACCAGATTAGGAAGGAAGAACATCATGAGTATGTGCCTTGGACAATGGTACGCACGCAGAAATGCAGCGACGATACTTGCAATCGTAATTGCAGGGTGTGGGGGCGGTGACGGAGCCGATAGCAGCCTGCCATGGAACTCTTCTTCGCGATTGGCAGGCGTCATGGTTGCCTTGCCTCAAATTGATACGTTCGACGGGAACGTCATTGACAGCCAAAAATGGGAGATTAGTGGGCCGCTGGGGGCATCGACTGTCACGCAAAACAACGCGCTACTCTTGACAAGCGATGGGTCAGGAGCGGGGTTTTGCAATACTCCTGGAATTTTCGGTCCCGGAGCTGGAGTTGCCCTTAGACGGAAGATATCGGGCGACTTCGATCTACAGGTGGATTTCAGCAGTTTCGTGGGATCAAGTACTAACTTCACTCAAGCGTACTTAAACATCTACCAAGATCCAGACAATCAACTCCACATCAAGAGGATTCGCGGTCCTGGAGGCGTGGATGGCATCCAAACGGTCGCCAAGTTGGGCGGCGGAATCATCAATGGGTATGTGAGCTATAACCCAGCATCTTCCGGGACATTCCGCATCGTCCGTAGCGGCGGGTTGGTCACCACGTATTTCAACGGAGCAGCGAACTTCTCAATATCTGGCTTGGGCAGCGACATCATCGCATCGCTGGTCCTCCTTGGTCCACAAGGCGAGTCGAGCGTCGCTTACGACAATTTCCGGATCGACTCAGGGTCGCTCGTTGAGCCACCGTTGGCTTGTCCGGTTCCGCCCTATCCCTTCTCCGGATTCAAACAGCCTGTCGACAACCTGCCGACAGTGAACACGGTCAAGGGCGGGAGCGCTATTCCTGTGAAGTTTTCGCTTGGTGGAGACAAGGGGCTCGATATCTTCGCGTCAGGGTTCCCTACTTCCAGCACTGCTGCCTGTCCAAATGGCTCACCTACCGACACCATTGAGGAAGTGTCCGCAGCCAGCAACAGCGGGTTGACTTACGACGCAGCATCGGACCAGTACACGTTTGTCTGGAAAACCGAAAAAGCCTGGGTTAACACATGCCGTCAGCTCACGGTCAGACTGAACGACGGTACGGATCATACGGCGATGTTCCAGTTCACCAAATAGTCAGCAGTAACTGCTTGGTGCGTCCGAGCGAAGGCGCGATGCGATGCTTGACCAATGCGTCTTATGCTCGGACCCTAACTGGCCAATTGGCCCATTGAACGTGGCGGTTCATCTGACCGCGAGCTACTTTCTCGCACTGATTCACTTGGCGGTGAGCAGACCAGGGCGATTACTCGCATTCCGACCTCGGCAGAACGCATCAAATCAAGGTCAACGACATCCTGGACTTCACCCGAACGCCATGGGTGTGCCGCTGCCGCTGGCACCGTCCAGCACTGACCACAATGCATCTTTCCAGTTCGGCAGATAGTTTGCAATACCTAGTCTCAACTAAGCTCATGCGAAGCCTGACCTGTCGTGGCTGGCTTCCTGCACTGGTTCTCACCTTACGAGGCAAATAAAATGGTTAGGCGCTACTCAACAACGACATGCAGCATCCGGCACTGGCTGATTCACTTTTCACCGCAAGCCATTGCCGATACCTGGATCTGGTCGCTTCATTCTATTTTCGGGAAAGCGCATTTATTACTAGCCACAGTCGTATTGGCAGCGGTGGGAACATCGACTGCCCAGGCTCAAGCCTTGACCTCAAGCACGGTCGCGAGCTGGGGTGAAAATTGTTGTGGACAGACTAACGTCCCCGCCGGCCTGACTGGCGTGACTGCGATTTCCGCAGGTGGCTCCTTTAATCTCGCCGTCAAGACGGATGGGACGGTGGCGGGCTGGGGCTACAATGGCACGGGAGAGGTCGACATCCCCGCTGGCTTGAGTGGCGTGAAAGCGGTTGCAGGAGGGGGCAACCACAGCCTGGCACTCAAGAGCGATGGGACAGTAGTGGCCTGGGGATATAACGACTTTGGACAAGTCAGTGGTGCCGCCGGACTGACTGGTGTGACCGCGATTGCAGCAGGCCATTATCACAGCCTGGCCCTCAAGACCGATGGAACAGTGGTGGCTTGGGGCTATAACAACTTTGGACAAACTAATGTCCCCAATGGGTTAACTGGCGTGATCGCGATTTCTGCAGGTATCGACTACAGTTTGGCCCTCAAGAGCGATGGGACAGTGGTGGGCTGGGGCTACGATGGCAATGGAGAGGTCAGTGGCGCTACCGGCGTAACCGGCGTCACCGCGATCGCCGCAGGCGGCAGCCATAATCTGGCGCTCAAGAGCGATGGAACGGTGGTGGGCTGGGGCAGCAATGCCTATGGAAAGGTTAGTGGTACCGCTGGCTTGACTGGCGTAACCGCGATTGCAGCAGGTTACGACCACAGCCTGGCGCTCAAGAGCGATGGAACGGTGGTGGGCTGGGGCAGCAATGCCTACGGACAGGTTAGCGGTGCCGTTGGCTTGACTGGCGTAACCGCGATTGCATCAGGCGCTTACCATGGCCTTGCCATTCTTCCTCCCGCTGTCAAGCCTTATACCTTTATCGGTTTCCTAGCACCGGTTAATAATCCGGATACTGTCAATACCGGCAAGGCAGGCAGGACCTACCCGGTTAAGTGGCAACTGAAAGATGACAGTGGTGCATTTGTCACCAGCCTCAACGCCGTCAAGTCCGTTACCGCCAAGGTAACCCAGTGTGGCAATTTCTCAAACGATCCCACCGATGCGCTGGAAACCACTGCGACTGGCGGCACTGGCCTGAGATACGACGCGACCGCCAACCAGTACATCTACAACTGGAGCACGCCGCCGGCCGGCTGCTACACGATGTTCGTGACGCTCGATACCGGCCAGGTCTTTTCCGCCTACTTCAACCTCAGCAAATAAGGCCAACGGCGCTGCGTCAAGGTCTGTCCATGACTCGGCGCCATCGGTGCGCAAAGACTATTGCTATCGCTCAGAACTGTGGCAGCGCAATAACCAGCAGGCCAGCTCGCCTGCGCCGGGTGAACCATGATGGCATCGCTCTGCTCTCCAATCCGCATCATGCTAGTGGACCGCCACCCAACCATTTTGTGGGGATTGGAGCAGCTGATAATGAGCCAGTTCCCACGCATGGAAGTGGCAGGGAGCGCGGTATCTGCAGTCGACGCGGTGTACAAGGCCCGATCGCTGCAACCAGACCTTGTATTGCTTGACCTTGAACTCGGAGAAAGCAATGCATTGGAAATCATTCCACAACTGCTGAACGTCACAGGCGCCCGGCTTTTAATCGTTACACAGATACGCGACAGCATGATATTGGACGAAGCAATCTTGCAAGGAGCATGTGGCATCGTGTGCAAGGAGTCCTCGCTCGATGTCCTGGTGCAGGCCATTGACAAGGTCTGCGTGGGCCAAGTGTGGCTGAACCGTGCGGCAACCAGCCGAGTTCTGCAAAAGCTGCGGGAGCGGAACGGATTGGCAAATACGCTGGCCAAGTCCTTTGATTGCCTTACCCAAAAGGAATGGAAGGTACTGGAGGCGATCATGGGAAACTGCGGCGCGGCGAACAGGGCCCTGGCCAGCCGCCTTGGCATTAGCGAGTACACCTTGCGTGAGCATTTAACGTCGCTGTTTCGAAAGATGGGCGTTGAAAGCCGGGTCAAACTATATCTGTATGTACTCGAACATGGCCTCGGCAACCGCGCGGCGCTTTCCAGAGGCAGTGGCATTGGTCCACTTTAAGACGGCGGCATGGTTTCGTTACCTGGCAGTACGTGCTCCGTGGCGTATAGATAGAGTGCCACTCGGTTCTTAACCTCCAGCTTGTGATAGATTGCCGCCAGATGGTTGCGCAACGTATGTTCGCTCATGCCAAGGCGGCTGGCCAAGACCTTGTTGGGAATGCCCGCTTCTCGGGCGACCGCTTGCACCACCATTCGTTCCTTGCCGGTCAGCCGTGCCAGCTTCTGCTGCGCCGCCTCGTGTTCCCGGTCAATTGTGCGCTGTTTGAGGACGACTCGCCCGGCTGCATCCCGATCAAGCCAAAGTTGTCCCGCATGCACAGCTTCAATTGCGCGCAACAAGAGAGCAGGCTCTGCCTGCTTGTGCACGAAGCCACGTGCGCCAAGCAGGATGCTCCGGTCCAGAATGGACTCGTCCCGAATTCCAGTCAGCAAGAGAATGGAACCGCACGGGGAAGAAACCAGTTCGGGCAAGATATCTAACGCGCTGCAGCCGCCAAGATCCAAGTCGAGCAAGATGACATCCGGCCGCAATTGTCGGGCGCAGTCCACTGCAACTTGCGCGTCAGTAGCCGTTCCCACCACCTCCATTTTCGGCTTTTGGGCATTGATCAATTGCCGCAAGCCCCACAGCACCGTGCGGTGATCGTCCACCAGCAGAATGCGAATAGATGAGGGAAGCGGTTTCATGGCTGCCGCCGGGATCAAATAGGAAGGCTGATCGAGACGACGGTTAGGCATCCTGCGTCATGCGCAATCCGCACGCGCCCACCGAGCGACTCCACCCGTGTGACAATGGAGCGCGGCATAAAAGGTCGAGTGCACGAGCCGTCATTGGCATTGCAGATTTCCAGCTGCAGCACGCCAGAAGCGCACGCGACTGCAATGCGCCCCTGCTGCGCAGTAGTATGCTTTCGAATATTGCTCAAGCCTTCATGGACAATTTGCCGCACTTCAGCGGCCAGACGGTCATTGAGGTGAAGCTCGCCATCGATATGCACCTCGATACAAATTCCATAAAATTCGTTGAACCGGATCGCCAACTGGCGAATATCGGCGGCCAGCACGCTGCCCGATAGGGCATGCTGATCCTTGAGGCGGGTGACGTACTGCCGCATCTCATTTAGAGTATGCGTGGCCATACCGATCAGTTTGCCAATCTGCGGCGCCAAAGGATTGTCTGGTCGTGCCTGCTCGCGCAACGCTTCGAGCCCCATCTTCAAGCCGATATAGGGCTGGATGGCCGAGTCATGCAAATCCCCGACGATGCGCTGTCGCTCCTGTTGCGCTGCTCCGGACGCGAGCCGGTCCAGGACATCAATGTGCTCGATCAGGCGAAATGCCTGTTCAACCGTGTGCATCAAAAACAATGCGTCCTCCGGACCATAGGCATCCCGGCTTGATGTGAGATATACGCGTCCGTCGTATCTGCGCCAGTTCACGGGCGCGCCGATGTACGCTTCCGTATTCAACAGGTCGGCCACCCGCTCGCCATGGCCGTTTGCATCCGTCATCCACTGCTGGGTTCGCTCGTTATAGAGCCGGCATCGAGTTCGACCGAATATGGTCAACCCTGATGTGCGGCCAAACAGCACGAGGTGGTCAGCCGGGAATGGCAGCAGCGGCTGAGCCATGTCGGCAGGCAATGGCTGCGCATGCAAGGCGCGGGACATATCGGTTGCATCCGTTTGCCGCATGCAATAGATGTCGGAATCGGTGTCGTGGATGAGAAGCACGCAGGCATTCGCCTTGAAGAATCCCCGACACTTCTCCATGATCGATGCAATGCTTTGGTCGACCCCAAAGCGGGGGTTCGAGATGAAATTCATCTCGCGCAAAAGGGCCAGCCGCTGCTTGTAGACGACTTCCGCGCCGCCCCAATACGCCATCATGAGACCCAGGCTCAGCAGGAAGACAACGCGCAGAAAAAGCCAGGTCCATTCGAAGTCCGGCGTTGTGGTTCCGGCCAGCATCCCTGTTGCGAGATACAGCCCCACCGAGCCGATCGTGATGCGTCGTCCCTCCTTGCAACCGTGTTCAAAGGAGGCGACGAGAATGGCAAAGGGAAAAAACAAAAACAGAACGGTCGTGAGCGGGTCAGTCACCGCGATGAGCATCGCGTACCATGTCACGTCGCACCAAAGGGCAATTTTGCGCCGAAAAAATTTTCGGCCTTGAGTACGGACAGCAAAAGGAAGGGCTGCATATACAAAGTAGCCAGCCAGCAGGAACCACATAGCGTCCGAGGAGCGTACCGTGCCTGGAATATCAATGAGATGAGCCAGTAGTGCGATCGCGGCAAGCATCAAGCGAATGCCATCGACCATAGGAACAGCGTGGCTCACTTTCGATGCAGCTTCTTCAATCGACAAGTCACTAAATTTTTGACTTGAGGCCATGTTCTTGTTTATAGGAGGCAATTCGCAGCACGTACCTCGGACTAAAAATCTTAATGCCATGGTTCGCCGCACGTACCTTGTTGTATTGACCGCTTTCCGTCATTGATTCATGAGCTTTCAATACCGCTTCTTCCATGATTTACGGAATGTGTTCTCACAGTCTGTCTATCGTTTAAAGCTAAGGATCCTTAAGCGGTCGAAACATTAAGCATGGACTGGGCACTACGCCGGTTGACTTCGGCGAGTTGCCGTTGAAGGGAATCGAGATGAGCCAGAGGCGGCCATGCTGCCGGAACAGTGGGTAGCAGACACAGCAGCCGATGGCCACGACCGCCCAGAATAGGGTGAGCAGGACCATGATGTCTCCTTCGTACGCCTCTGTTTTAGGCAGTCTGCTGATATAGCGCCACTTTCGGTCGTAGCCAGTAAACCGCCGGTCGTTGAAGTCTAGGGCGCGCAAGGCGCAATTCAAGCGCGTGAAGGGTACAGCCGAGTGACATGCAACGAGGTTTGATATGAATCAGAAGTGAAAGCTATGCAAACTATCTTTTTCCTGCGCGAGCTACATTCTGCCCACAGATCGCCATGGCCTTCAGCGATTGGGCATCGCATCGGCGCTACGTAGCTAAGCAGCCAATTCCTTCCAGCGCACAAACAGGGCTAGGCTGCGCCCAAGCCATGCTGGATTGCAATCTTGAGACTGGCAATGTTTAAGCGAAGGTACAAAGCACTGGCCTTCAGTTTGAATATGGCGCATCGAGGCTAGCCAACTGTTGCGTGTGTCGTCAGTAACTAACCACCCCCTTGGCGCTTAGAATGCCTGGTCCTGCCATGCCTTGGGCTGGCCTATCCCGACATTGCGCGTTTGTGGAGAGGGTTTCCTGGACATTAAGCAGCATTTCCAGATCGTAGGGCTTTGGTGCGCTTGCGGAAGGAGGGAGTGTTGCCATTTGTGGCTTGCGCAATGCCACTGCGAAGGGCAGGTCTGCAGCGATAAGCGGAAGTTAAAAATCCTCCATGCAAAACTATGCATGGAGGACTGCAAAACAACCGAAACGCCAGTTGCAATTACTGCGGCGCCCGAAGGCAAACAACAACCCCGCATCGGCCGGGCTGGCATCTTTCGCAAGGCGGATACGCCAGGCCCGTCACGCCGCAGGGAGGATCAGCGGCCCCGGAAGACCGGGCTGCGGTTTTCCGAGAATGCGCGGCGTCCTTCCAGCCGGTCTTCCGAGTCCCGCAACAGACCGAAAGCCTGCCGTTCCAGCTCCAGCCCGCTCGCGAGGGGAAGTTCGCGCCCGGTCAATGCCAGGCGCTTGACGGCCGTGACTGCCAGCGGCGCATTGGCCGCCATCGCCCTTGCCAGGCCGAGCGCCGTGTCTTCCAGGGCGGCCCGGGGCACCACCTTGCTGACCAGGCCAATCCGGAGCGCCTCGTCGGCGCCGATACGTTCGCCGGTCAGCAGCATCAGCATCGCGTCCGACTGGCCAACCGCGCGGATGAGTCGCTGTGTGCCGCCAGCGCCCGGAATGCTGCCCACGCGCACTTCCGGCAAGCCGAACTGCGCGTTTTCGGAGCAGATGCGGATATCGGCCAGCAGCGCCAGTTCCAGTCCGCCTCCAAGCGCATAGCCATTGATGGCTGCGATGACCGGCTTATCGATCTGGAGCGAGCCGAAGTTCAGCGGTTTGTTACCGCCGCCATACATCTGGCTGGCCGCGCTGATGGCGGGCGGCATGGTTTTCTTGAGGTCCGCCCCGGTGCAGAAGGCGCGATCTCCCGCTCCCGTCAGGACGAGGACGCGCACTTCCGGATCGCGCGCCAGTTCATCCCAGGTCTGCAGCAAGCGCTCGTTCAGCTCGGGGTCGATGGAATTCATGGCTTGCGGCCGGTTCAGGGTAACCAGCGCAATGCCGTCTTGGATCTTGGTAAGGATAGTCATGGATGCCTCGATTCAGGTGGTTGCGGGGGCGAACATGGCCTCGATGGCCTCGCTCGACATGCCAAGGTCGGCGAGGACCTCTTTGGTGTGTTGCCCGATGGTGGGAGCGGCCCGGCGGGTACGAGGCCGTTCTCCGACGGCGTTGATCATGCTGCGCGGCATCGTCAATGTGCCGGCAACCGGATGCGTGACGGCCTCGGCCAGCGCCGCTTCGACGAAAGGCGCCGACTTCGCCGCTTCGGCGTAGTCGTTGATGGGGCCGCAGATGATGTCCACGGCTGCGAATCGCTCGAGCCAGAACGCCCGCGGTTGTGCGAGCATCTGCCTTTCGAGCTCCTGCAGAAGGGCGCCGCGATGCTTCAGCCGGCTCAGGTTGTCGGCGAAGCGCGGGTCGGTGGCGAGCGCGGGCGCGCCGATGACCTCGCACAATGCCACCCATCTTTCCGGATGATAGGCGGCGACCATGATCCAGCCATCCGCACATCGCAGCGCTTCGTTCGGCGTCGAATAAGGCGCTGCATTCCCCTGCGGTCCCGGCACCTGGCCGTCCGCGAAGTAAGTGGCGAAATTGGTGTGTTGCAGGGCAATGGCGCTGGCGAACATGCTGGCCTCGACGTGCTGACCCAGGCCGGTTCGCTGCCTGTCCGCCAGAGCGGCCAGGACCGAGATCGTGGCAAGGTGACCCGTGATGAGGTCGATCACGGGGACGGGGACCTTGCACGGTTCGCCCCCCGGCGCGCCGGTGACGCTCATGAGGCCGCTCACCGCCTGCAGCACCCCGTCGACACCCGGCAAATCCTTGGCGGCCCCATGCTGGCCGTATGCCGATACCGAGCAGTAGACGACCCGCGGATTGGACGCGGATACCGTGGCGTAGTCAAGCCCGAACCGCGCCATGACGCCCGGTCGGAAGCTTTCCACCACGACGTCGGCGCCGGCGGCCAGCTGCTGGGCGACCTGCCTGTGCTCCGGCCGCTTCAGGTCCAGCGCGATGCTTCGCTTGTTCCGGTTCAGCGCCAGGAAGGGAACGCCCTCGCCATTCACCCAGGGCGAGAGCGCCCGGCAGAGGTCGCCCGTCGGCGCCTCCACCTTCACGACGTCGGCGCCGAGGTCGGCCAGGCAAAGCGTGCAGGTGGGGCCGGCCATCACTTGCGTGAAGTCCACCACCTTCAATCCGTTCAATGCGTTTGCAAGCATGTGATTTTTGAAGCTGTTTGGTTGAACATGAACTTGCGACCTGTCCTAGACCGACGGGCTGCTGAGGCTGCGTCCGCCGCAGACATAGAGCAGCTGGCCGGTCACGTAGCTGGAAGTCGGCTCGGCGAAGAAGCGGACCGCGCGCGCAATGTCTTCGGGCTGGCCGATGCGCTGCATCGGCACCGTCTTGTGCAGCCCTTGCCTTACTTCGTCGGTCAGCGTTGCGAACAGCGGCGTCTCGACGATGCCGGGAGCGATCGCGTTCACGGTAATGCCCTTGCGCGCGTATTCCAGCGCGAGGGAACGCGTCAGGCTGACGACGGCGCCTTTGGATGCGGAATAGGCCGCCTGGCCACGGTTGCCCAGCCACGCGCGCGAGCTGATGTTGATGATGCGTCCGAACCCGGCTTCCGCCATGTGCGCGAGAACGGCCTTCGAGCAGATGAACTGGGAATCCAGGTTGACTTCGATGACGCGTTTCCAGAAGCCCAGGTCCATCTTGGAAACAAGCTTGTCGCCGCCGATGCCTGCATTGTTGACGAGGATGTCGATGCGGCCATGGGAGCCCACGATGCGGGCGACCGTCGCTTCAACCTGTTCCACGGAGCTGACATCCACGAAATGGGTCTCGACGGCGGCGCCCTCGCCAGAAAGCGCGTCCTTTGCCTCGCGCAGTGCGGCTTCGTCGAAGTCCCACAGCGCAATCCGGGAGCCCGCCCGGGCGAGTTCGCGTGCGATGCCGAGGCCGATGCCTTTCGCGCCGCCCGTGACGACGGCGACGAGGCCATCCAGGCTTGCAGGGGAGGAGAGGGTGGTTTGGTTCATGTCGATTCCGATCAAAGTGAAAGAATGTGGATGGAGCAGGCCGCGTGGTCCACGCCCCAGATGCCGCCGCCGGTTACCTGGGTAAGGCCGATCCGTGCGCCATTCACCTGCCGTGCGCCGGCGCGTCCCTGGAGCTGTTCGCATACTTCTACGATCTGGGCCACGCCGGTCGCCCCGGGTGGGTGTCCCTTGGCCAGCAGTCCGCCGCTGGGGTTGACGGGGACCCGTCCGCCCAGCGCGGTGGCGCCGCTCTCCAGCAGGCGGGCCGCGTCGCCACGCGCGCACAATCCAAGTGCTTCGTAGTAGAGGAGTTCGGAGATGGTGAAGGCATCATGGACCTCGAGCAGACTCAGGTCGCCCGGACCAACGCCCGCCTGCTCGTATGCCAGGCGTGCGGCGCGGGCCGTGATCTCGGCTTCCGTCATGTCCACCGGCGCCGTTTCAAAGATACCGGATTGCACCACCGAGGCCAGGACACGCACCGGCTTTGCCGTGCCCCGGGAGGGCCTGGTGCTCAGGACGAGAGCGGCCGCTCCGTCCACGACGGCCGGGCAGCACTGGAGCAGTGTCAGTGGCTCGGCCACCGGGCGCGAGGCAAGGATTTCCTCCCGAGTGGCAAGCTTCGCAAACTTGGCGATCGGATTCAGCAAGCCATGCTTGCGGTTCTTGACGGAGATGTCGGCCAGCGTCTCCGGCCTGACGTCATGATCTTGCATGTAGCGCCTCGCGCGCATGGCGTACAAGGCGGGCATGATCATGCCGCGCTTGTTGTTCCAGTCCCGCTGGCCCAGGGGAAGCGGACCGCCTCCGAGACTGCTCAGGTGATCCATGCCGAAAACGAGCACCGTGTCGTACTGCCCGGCCTTGAGCGCCTGCAGCGCCAGGTTCAATGCGGTCGCGCCGCCGGAACAGGCATTGTCCACGTTGTACACCGCGCCACCGGCCGCGTGCAATTCGCGCAATACCCGCTGTCCGGGCAGCATCGCGCCAAACACGTTGCCGCAGTAAAACGCCTGGATGTCGGAGATCGCGAGGCCCGCATCGCTCAGGGCGTCGAGGATGGCGGATTGGGCCATCGATTCTTCGGTCAGTTCGGGAAAGCGGCCGAAATCGGTGATGCCGACGCCGGTAATCATGGGTTGCTTCATGCGTTACTCCTGAAAGGCATAATCGGGTGTGCCGTCCTGCAGCGCAAAAGGGACGACCCTGACGCGGCTGCCGAGCGCCGGCGGCTGTCCATCGAAGAGCAAGCGTCCGAACGCGCGCACGCCAGGCTCGAAATCGACCATGGCCAGGCCATAGGGCGGTTTGTCCTTGCTCGCATGTACGACGGTATAGCTGTACAGGTGCCCGGACGGGCCGAGTTCGACCTCCGCGGGGCGCTGGTCGCCGTGCAGGAATTCGACGGGAGGAAACTGCGCGGGCGCGCCCGCAAGTTGCGTGGCAACGAGCACCATGCCGCGGGGAGTTTCGCGGAAATGCGGCCCCATCCATTTACTGATCTTCATCGTGTTCTCCAATTCAAGCCATGCCGGCCATGACGGCTAGTTTCCCGTTCCGTCACCCTCATGTCATTGGAGTTCTGCTCATGATTGTTTAGGGATACTTAAGTGTGCCGGGACCGTTTAGCTTTGCTAAAGCAAGCGCAGCCGAATTGAAGAGACGGGTAAGCGGTCCGCGCGCATACTCCAGTGACGTCGCACCCATTCCCTTCCTGAAAGGACATTCCGACGCCATGAAAGAACAAATACGCGTACCAGTCGTCCTCATGCGTGGCGGCACGAGCAAGGCCGTCTTTCTTGCGCAAAAAGACGTGCCCGCGGACCTGCAAGTCCGGCACCGCTTTCTGCTCGCCCTCTTCGGCAGTCCCGACATTCGCCAGATCGACGGGCTGGGAGGCGCGGACATCCTGACCAGCAAGTGCGCGATCATCGGGCCGCCGACGCATCCCGACGCGGACATCGACTACACCTTCACGCAGATCGGCATCGATCAACCGACCGTGAGCTATGAAATCGTCTGTGGGAATATCTCGTCGGCGACTGCTGTCTACGCGCTGCAGGAAAAGCTCGTGCCGGTGCAGGAACCGATCACCACCGTTCGCGTGCACAATACGAACACGGGAAAGATCCTGCGCATGAAGGTGCAATGCGCCGATGGCGAGCCGCTGGTGGAAGGCGACTGCGAGGTGGACGGCGTGCCCGGCACGGGTGCCGAGGTTGCCCTCGATTATTCAGGGACGAGCGGCGGCGCCACGGGCAGGCTGCTGCCAACCGGGCAGGCCCAGGACAAGGTCCATGTGCCTCGGCTTGGCAGGGAGGTTTCCGTCTCCATCGTGGACGTGGGCACGGTATGCGTGTTCATCCGCGCCGCCGACCTGGGCGTGACGGGCACCGAACTTCCCGGGCGGCTGGATCCGGACATCCACGACATTGCGGAGGAGATCCGTCGCTGGGCGGCCGAGCGATGCAAGCTGGATGCCGCGCTCACCCCTTTCCAGATCCTCATCGGCCCGCCGCAGGATTATCAAAACAATGCCGGCGATCGCGTTGTCAAGGCATCGGAGGTCGATCTCGTCGCCCGCATGGTGATCAAGGACGGCGTGATGCACAAAGCATTTCCGGGCGGTGGATCGGTCTGCCTGTCGGTTGCCGCGCAGATCCCGGGCACCATCCCGGCCGAGGCGCGCGGAAGGCACGCCAGCCCGGCGCGGATCCGCATCGGTCACCCCAGCGGCGTGCTTGGCATCTATGCGCACGTCGAGCAGGCGGCGGAAGGCGAATGGACCGTACGCGAGGTTCACTTCACGCGCACCGCCAGGCGGCTCTTCGATGGAACCGCCTACATCCGGCGTCGGCTCCTTGAAGAGAACTGATTTCATTCTTGAAGAGAAATTCGACATGAACACGCAACATCTGTTTTCCTTGCAGGGCCGCACCGCGCTCATCACCGGTGGGTCGCGCGGCATCGGCCGCATGATTGCCGAAGGCTTTCTCGCCCAGGGTGCGCGCGTCTACATCAGCGCGCGCAAAGCCGCGGCTTGCGACCAGACGGCGGAGGAATTGAAACGGCATGGGCACTGCGTCTCCCTGCCTTGCGACGTATCCACGCCGGATGGCTGCCAGGAGCTGGCTTCGGCCTACGGCAGGAACGAAACGAGCCTGGACATCCTGGTCAACAATGCCGGTGCCGCCTGGGGCGAAGACTTCGACCAGTTTCCCGAGAGCGGGTGGGACAAGGTACTGGACCTGAACCTGAAAACGCCTTTCTTCCTGACGAAGTCTCTCTCCGTGCCATTGCGGGCAGCCGCCAGAAACCATGTCGGCAAGATCATCAATATTGCATCGATCGATGGCATCGGGCTCAACCCCCAGGAGAATTATTCCTATGTTGCCAGCAAGGCGGGTCTGATCCACCTGACGCGCCGCATGGCATTGCGATTCGCCAGGGACAACATCGCAGTCACCGCCATCGCGCCTGGCGCCTTCGCTTCGGAGATGAACCGCAATGCGCGCGACAACGCCGACGAGTTGTCCAGGCATATTCCTGCGGGACGTATCGGCACGGCGGAAGACATGGCCGGCGCAGCGATCTTCCTGGCTTCGCGCGCCGGGGATTACGTGACGGGATCGACGCTGGTCGTCGACGGTGGCGTCACACACGCCCGGTCCTACAGGTGAACACGAACGGACATCGGTCCCGATGCCGAATTTGAACCAATGAAAACGACTTTACCAATCCGGCATGCCGGCAGGGAAGGGCAAGGCCCCATTGCGAAGGAAGCCATCCGCAACTGGTTGTTTGTTCGAAGCAAGATCCGGATGCCGCTGCCTGACCTCGAGCGACTCAGGGCCGATATTGAAACCTGTGCGCAACTGGCGTCAATCGGGGATGGTCGATTGTGCGCCATGGACTCGGGTATGGAATAAAACGCTTGGAAGACAAGCCCGCGTGCACGCGATGTAAGACAGCATCTCTCCTCCTCGTCCGCAATCGGCGAGACTTCGGCTCGTTTCGCGACGAGCCATTTTTTTCTTTTCTAAGCAGATCTACAGAAGTTTTTTGACATGACCGCATGCTTTCAAACCACCTCTGTCATCCCGCCTGCGCGGGGATGACAGAGCACGATCAATGGTGTTTAAGCTAATTCAAAGGACTTTCAAGCACCCGCTTGGAAAACGTTTTCGAATTCGGGACGCCGCCGGTGAAAGCGGCAGTGGCGCATCCGGAAACGATCATTCCCGGGTATTCATTTTTTCATGCGCATCGACCAGCTGGGTCAACAGTTTCATGAAGACAGCGCGCTCTTCCGGGGTCAATGGCTCAAGCAGAAGCTCCTGCGAACGGGCGATGCTTTCCTGCAAATCGTTGATTAGCCTGAGCCCCTGCTTCGTGATGACCGATAGCCTGGAGCGACGGTCATCCGGATTCACCCGCGTTTCAACCAGGCCCTTGTCGCCCAGCCGTTTAAGTACTTCGGCCGTCGTGGTGCGGTCCAGCGCGAGCTCCCGGCCGATTGCTTTCTGATCGAGCCAGGGATTCATCGACAGGGCAGTGAGCATGCCGACCTGAAGCGGGGTAATGCTCTCCGACTTGCACAGGTCAAAGAAGATTGCCTGGCCGATCTGTGTCAGCCGGCGGATGAGGAAGCCGGGGCGGCCCCACATCACTTGGCGCAGGGGGTTAAATGGAGGCGAAGCCGAAGGGGTGGGAGTTGGGGCTGGGGAAGGGGTGGCCGGCGCGCTTGATACGCTTTTTTTTTGAACGGGTTCGCGCTTTTTTGCCATCTCGGATCGCCGATTTTGTCGTATGTTCACTGATTGTACCAGCTTGTTCCAGCCACTGGCGCGGTATAAAAGACCGACCGGATCGTCAGCGATCGAGCAGGTCGACCCTCAGGAAGTCACCGAGAAGGCGGAAGAATTCCTTCTCGTCATCCCAGGGAATCATGTGCCCCGTGCCGGCAGCGACGCACTGTGCGAGGCCGGGGGCAAGCGTCCTGAATTCCGCCAGGTCTTCCGGCCGCATGACGTCGCCGCGCCCGGCTGCCATCAAGAGTCCCGGCGTGCGCAGCCTGGGCAGATCCGAATGGATGTCGTCGTCATGGAATCCGAGATGTGCTTGCGTGATGGCGTCTTCATTGCAGGTGTGCAGCCATTCGGCGCGCAGGCGCAATTGTTCCTCGGTCCAGGTAGGCGCGAACGGACGGAGCGCTTCCGCGGTCGTGCCCTGGATCGCGAGCCGGATCGAGTCGATATACCAGGAAAGCGGATAAGGATAGGGCCGGCGGCCCGGGCCCGAAACCGGAGGATCGATCAGCAGCAATTCTCCGATGCGTTCCGCATCGCGTGCCGCCGCCCGGATGGCGACGCGGGCGCCCATGGAGTGGCCTAGCAGCGTTACGGACGACCACTCCTGCGCCTCCAGCAAACCGAGCACATCCGCTGCCATTGCGTCCAGCGTTGCCACCATGCCGGGTTCGCTGTAGGAGAGCCCCCGGCCGCGGAAGTCGAGGATATGGACGTCGAAGTGGCGCGCCAACCGGGCACCGACGAAACCCCAGGTAATGGCCGGGCTGGTGATGCCCGGCAGCAGAAGCAGGCGCGGTCCGTTCCCCGCATAGTGCATCAGGTGCAGGCGCACCCCGTTGGCGCGCACGTGGTAGCCGTAAGGCAGTGAATTCATGGTGGATCTCCGAAAAATAGGAACAGGCGGACGAGACGATGGCATTCCAGGCGCCCCGGCATGGCTGCTCTCATGCCGGGGTGAGCCGTGTCATGGCTTCGGCGATCTCCCGAACCAGCCGCGCACGCGATTCCAGAGGACGCTCCACATCATCCCGGCAAGCGATATCGACGGCTCAGACTCGGTGGCTGATGGCGCCTGTCCGTCGAGGCGCCGCGTCACCTGCTTGCCGAAATCCGCGACCATCCGGCTCACGAAATCCTTGACGAGGCCGGAACGGGAGAACTGGGCGAGGGGACCCTGGAGTGCGTAGACCATGTTCACGTTCACGCGCGTGTTCTCCGCCGAGATCGCTTGCAGTTCATAGGTAATGTCCCCCTGGGCGCGCGACTTGCTGAGGCTGTCCTGCCCGGCGCCGCGCAGCACCGCGCGCTTGACGGCATCATCCCGTTCCAGGCGCGCCGCCCCGGCAAATGCGGCCGACATCGGACCGAACTTGATGGCGATGCTTCCCTTGACCTTCTCGCCTTCCTGGGATTCGATGGTTGCGCCCGGCAGGCAGGACGCGATTGCCGGCAGGTCGCCCATGAACTGCCACACCCGTTCCAGCGGAAACGGAACGTCAAAGAAGGCATCGATCGTATTGCCCTTGCCCTTGGCTTTCGTGGCGGTGCCTTGCTGGCTGTCGGCAGGTGACGCACTTTCCGCCGTTCCGCCGCTTGATCGATTCGCAGGAGCGGGAGATGACGGCCGCTCCTGCGTTTTCCCTTGCGGCGTCGGGAGACGCACCACCGATGGCTGCGCCGTGGCGGCTGCCGTTGCTGCCGGGGTCGGCCGCGAGCGCGGCATCTGCCGGAGTTCCTCGATCCGAGGATCGGGATTGTCGCGTTGCTGTTGAAGGACATCCTGGATCGCGTTCACGATGCCCTGGTAGCCGGTGCATCGGCACAGGTTGCCGGAGAGCTCGAGACGGATGCGTGCCTCGTCCGCGTCCGGAATGCGCAGGACGATGTCGCGTGCCGTCGTCAGCATGCCGGGCGTGCAGTATCCGCATTGCAAGGCATGGTGGCGCGTGAAAGCCGGGCGCAGCAGTTGCATGACAGGGTCGCCGTCGTAGCCCTCGATGGTGGTGACCTCCTGGCCGGCACAAGCCACGGCGAAGGTGATGCAGGAGCGCACGGGCTGGCCGTCGAGGAGCACGGTGCATGCGCCGCAAACCCCGTGCTCGCAACCGAGATGCGTACCGGTCAGGTGCAGCTCGTCACGCAGGAAGTCTCCGAGGTGAGTCCTTGGTTCGGCATCCCTGCATACGCTGCGGCCGTTGACTTGAATGGAAATCGACTCCACTTCCTTACTCCCCGTGGTAAAGGTTTGCCAGAACGCCGGATTGCGTGATGGCGCGTTCCACGCATGCCGTGAAAAGCTTCCTGTCGATGGCGTCACGAGCGGGAAGCGCTTTCGCGATTGCTTGCCGCAGGTGCTCCCGGGTGACGGCGCCAGCCTCGCGCCGGGCGGACGCATTGGCGACCGCGGCCGAGAGTTCGTGCAGCAATATCGGCGGTCCGTCGACGGCGCCCAGGACGATCCTCGCGCATCCGCGCGTCACATCGAAATACGCGGCGGCACTCGCTTCGGCGAACTCGCCAGGCTTGCGGCATACCTTGTGGTAACCCCACTGCAAGGTCTGTGACGAACGCGGAACGATCAGCGCGACGATCAACTCGTCGGACTCGAGCACCGTGGTGTAGGCGCCGAGCATGAATGCATCGGCTTGCACCTCCCGCTCGCCGCGCGGCGAAGCCAGGCGGACGCGTGCATCCAGGGCCGCAAGCGTCACGACCCAATCGGCGGCGGGATCGGCGTGCGCCAGGCTGCCGCCGACCGTGCCGCGTGTTCGAATCGCGCGATAGGCGATCTCGCCGGCGACCTTCCGCATGGGGTGGTCCGCCAGAGGCTCGTGCACACCATCTTCGATCTCGGCATGCGTGACGGCGGCACCGATCTCGACGACGTCGCCCGCTCCTCGAACGGTGCGCAAGCCCGGAATGCGGCCAACGTCGACGACTTGCGCAGGCCGGGCCAGCCGCAGGTTCAGCATCGGGCCCAGGGACTGGCTTCCGCTCATGGGCTTTGCCGCGCCATTTCCCGCTGCCAGTGCTTGCAAGGCGTCGTTGACTTCAAGCGCCTGCGTATAAATGAACTTGGAAGATTTCACTTCGCCTGCTCCTTTTCAAGCCTGCCCGCCTCGATCGCCTTGAGCAGGCGGCGCGGGGTCAGGGGAGTCATCATCACTTCGGCGGCGCCGGTACCCCTGAGGGCGTCGTTCACCGCGTTGAAGATGACGGCGGGCGGCGCGATCGCCCCGCCTTCGCCGACGCCCTTGGCGCCGAACTCGGTATGGGGAGATGGCGTCTCGAAGTGTTCGATCCGGATGCGCGGTATCTCCGTGGCGCCGGGAAGGATGTAGTCCGCCAGCGTCGACGCCAGCGGCTGGGCCTGGTCGTCATAGGGACTTTCTTCATACATCGCGGTGCCGATGCCTTGCGCAATGCCGCCTATCGTCTGGCCTTCGACGATCATCGGATTCACCATGGTGCCGCAGTCTTCCACCACGACATAGTCCAGGATCTCGACCTCGCCGGTCTCCGTATCGACCGCCACGACCGCCGCGTGGGTCGCGTAGGAAAAGGTCCCGGTGTCCACCTTGGGTTTGTAGGCACGCGAGACTTCCAGGCCGCCGAGGTGGACGGTCGCGGGCAGTTCCTGCGGCGTGAGATACCAGGCCCGCCCTACCTCGGACAAGGGGATCGATTTGTCGCCGGCGTGTGCACGGCCATCGAGCAGGGTGATCTCCTGCGGATCCGCGCCCATCAAATGCCCGGCAATCGCCTGGATGCGCGGCAGGAGCTCCTTGCAGGCGGTCGATACCGCGCCGCCCGACATCACTGTCGCACGCGAAGCATAGGTGCCCGAGGAGAACGGCGTGAGCGCCGTATCGCCATGGATGACGCGGATGCGCGATACCGGAATGCCGAGGACGTCATTCGCGATTTGCGCAAAGCTGGTCTCCATGCCCTGTCCGTGGGAATGCACGCCGATGCGCACCTCGAGCCCGCCGTCCGCGGTCATCCTGACCACGGCCTGGTCGAATCCGGGCACCACCGGCAGCCCCCAGGTTGCGAATACCGAGGTGCCGTGCGCCGACTGCTCGGTATAGGTGGCACAGCCGAATCCGATGCGGCGCCCGTCCGCTTCGCCGCGAGCCTGGCGGTCCCGCACGGCGGGCAGGTCGATCATTTCCACTGCCCGCCGCAAGCTTGCGGGGAAATCGCCGCTGTCGAAATGCTTGTTGGCGACATTGACGTAGGGCATGGCCGTAGGAGGAACGAGGTTCTCCAGCCGGACTTCCCAGGGCTCCCGGCCGACTTCACGCGCTAGCGCATCCATCAGGAGTTCGATCGCGAAGCATACGCCCGTGCGTGCGACGCCGCGGTATGCCATGAATCCCGGCTTGTTCGTGGCGACGCAGACCGTCTCGCAGCGATAGCCGGGAATGATGTAAGGACCGGGCAGGTTGCCGATCGCCTGGCCTGGCTCCAGGCCGACGAAGAAGGGATAGTAAGAATACGCGCCGCCGTCGATGGTGATGACGGCGTCCAGTGCCAGCAGCTTGCCGTTCCGGTCGGCGTATGCCGTGAGCTGGTAATGGTGTTGCCGGGTATTGGCGCCGACGATCAGGTGTTCGCGCCGGTCTTCAAGATAGCGGAACGGCCGGCGATACGTTTTGGCCAGCCAGGCCACGCAAAGGTCTTCCGGATAAAGCTGACCCTTGTAGCCGAAGGCGCCGCCGACATCGGGAGACACCACGCGCACCCCTTCCTCGGGCATGCCGAGGTGCTGCGCAATGCCGACGCGAAGCAGATGGGGGACCTGGGTGGCGCTGACCACGACGAGCTGATCGGTCTGGAAGTCCCAGTACGCCAGCACCGACTTTCCTTCTAGCGGAACGATGCATTGGCGTGACAGCTCGACGGTGCGGCTGACCTTGACTTCCGCCCTGGCGGCTTGCTCGTCGAAGTCGCGGTTGGCGCGCAGGGTGAGGAAGTTGTTGTCCTTCCAGTCCGGATGAAGCAGGTTTCCTTCGGCTGCCATGGAGGTCCATACATCATGGTAGACGGGCAATTCGTCGAATGAGACTTCCACTTCCTCGAGGATGTCTTCCGCGATGGCGCGCGTCGTCCCGACCGCCATGGCGATGGCTTCCCCGACGTGGCGCACCTTGCCGGACGCCAATGGCGGCAGTGCCGAGTACTGGTAGGTCGGCACCGCGGACGGCGACCCGATATCCGCCGCGTCGGTCAGCATCTCCCGCACGAATACCTGTCCAGCCAGTTCTTCGGGGATGTCGACGCCGGTAATCTTTGCATGCGCCAACGGGCTGCGCAAAAAGGCAACTTCCTGCATGCCCGGAATGACGAAATCACCGACGAAATTCCCCTTGCCAACGAGATGGCGCGCGTCCTCCTTCCGAGGCACGCGGGCGCCGATGCCTTCGCGCTTCAGCAGCCTCTCCGGGGTATCAGATTGGTTCATGTCTCTCCTTTATCACTGCTTTGATGACTTGGGGTGTATGGATGGCGAAGGATGCGACGCCCTGCATTCCGTGCAAAGCCATGCATCTTGCTTGCGAACGCCTAGAGCAATACCACAACGCCCGGGATAAGGCCCGTGCCTTCGATGAATGTCCTCGTCTGTCTGCCGGGAAATCATAGATAGGCAGTGTTATTGCATAAGTATAGACCATGCCGGGCGATTGTGAAAGGCGGATCATCAACTCGCATTTCCAGCCCCTCATTCGGCATAGTTTTCCCCGTTTTCCCTATATATAGCGCCGAATTTCGCGCATCATGAATTTAAGGGAAGCTTGATGCGGAACCGCTGCGTCCGGTCGAAATTTATGCTTGACACGAAAAAGAACTCGTTTAATATGCAAGTACACTGAATAAAAATTTGATTGTTCAAGGAGTAGACACTGCCATGAGTTGGGTCAAGGTCGCCTCGGCGCAGGAGTTGGATAACGACGAAGCAAAGACGGTCACTGCCGGGGGGTGCGGCCTCGCGCTTTACCGGATCGATGATGAGTTCTTTGTGACGGACAGCATGTGCACGCATGGCGCCGCATTGCTCTCCGAAGGTTACGTGGAAGATGGATGTGTCGAGTGCCCCCTGCACCAGGGGCGTTTCGATATCCGTACTGGGCAGGCGATGTGCGCGCCAGCGACCGTGAACATCCGCACCCATCTGGTAAAGCGCGATGGCGACGACGTCCTTGTCTGGGTAGGTGCCGAAAAATGAAACAGCCCGGGATCGTCATCATCGGTGCAGGGCAGGCGGCTGCGGTCGCTGCCCATGCCTTGCGCGAACACGGTTACCAGGGATGCATCACGATGCTGGGCCGGGAGCGGCACAAGCCTTACGAAAGGCCGCATTTGTCCAAGGCCGTGCTGGTCGCTGCCGAAGAGCCTGCGCTCCAGGTGCTCGCCGAGGACGCCTGGACACGCTGCAACATTGAATTCGCGGGCGGGATCGACGTGATCGCCTTGGACCTGGAGAAGCGGCAGGTCCGCCTGTCGGACGGCCGTGTCCTCGACTACGACAAGTGCCTGCTTGCCACCGGTGGCGAAGCGAGGGTGCACGATAGCCTGCCTCGTTCGCTCCGCGGCGTGCATTACCTCCGCACCCTCGACGACGCGCGGCGTTTGCGCGAAGTCCTTCGACACAAGCCGCGCGTCGCGATCATGGGCGGCGGGTTCCTTGGTCTCGAAGTGGCTCATTCGGCGCTCTCCGCGGGAGCGTCGGTCACCGTGGTCGAGCAGGCGGCGTGCCTGCTGGACAGGTTCCTCACGGCGGAAGCCTCGGCACATGTGTTGTCCGGATTGCGCGCCGCCGGTGCGCAGGTGTTGCTGGGCTCGTCAGTCTCGACTATCTGTACGCCCCCCGATGGTCCCATCCAGTTGAAAACGGATACCGGCCTGGCGCTGGACGCCGACGAGGTGGTCGTCGCAATCGGTCTCCAGCCCAACGACGCGCTGGCGCGGGACGCCGGCCTCGACATCGCCCAAGGTGGCGGCGTGTGGATCGATACGGCATGCCGTACTAGCGACGAGCACGTCTTTGCCTGCGGCGATTGCACGAGCCAGCTTCGTCCGGGACAGGCCAGGCCGACGCGGCTCGAGTCGTGGCAGAACGCCAACGAGCAAGCGCGCATGGCTGCCGCCGCCATGCTCGCGGAGCCGCCGCCGGCGGCTCCCGTACCGTGGTTCTGGACCGATCAGGGGAGCCTGAATATCCAGATCCTCGGACATCCGGCACCCGGCCTCGAGTACGTCCGCCGGGGCAATCCCGCCGCAGGCAAGGCCTTGTGGATCGGGCACCGCCATTCGGTCCCCGTGCATGGCGTCGCATTCAATGCAGGAGCCGATTTGCGGGCGATACGGCCGCTCTTCGAAAAGGGCATTCCCGTTTCACTCGAGGAATTCTCCTCGGACGCCGTCAATCTCCGCACCTGGGCCAAGCAGATGCAGTCCCAGGCAGCCGTTGCCCTTTAACAGACCTAATAGACCTAACCGACCTACCAGAGCCTTAGGAGCAATCATGTATCAATCGCAGGCGGCCATCGGGATCACAAACTCCCAAAAGAATCCTCCGCTGGAGGAATGCGTCTGGCCAGCGGACGCGCTGAACAATATCCCAGACTGGGTCTACACCAGCCAGGCAAACTATGACCGGGAAATCGAGCGGATTTTCCGGGCCGACACCTGGAACTTCGTCGCCCTGGAAGCGGAGATTCCCAATCCCGGAGACTACAAGCGCGGTTATGTCGGATCGACCGCCGTCGTGGTGGCGCGCGCGGAAGACAATACCATCGCCGTCTTCGAGAACCGGTGTGCCCATCGCGGCGCCGAGTTTTGCCGCGCGAACCAGGGCAATACGAAGGAATTCGTCTGTCCCTATCACCAATGGTCGTATGACCTGAAAGGCAACCTGCAGGGAGTTCCGTTCAAGCGGGGCATCAACAAGGTGGGCGGCATGCCGCCGGACTTCAAGAATTCCGACCACAGTACGCGCCAGCTGCGCGTGACCACCCGCAACGGGGTGATCTTCGCGACTTATTCCGACAAGACGCCGCCGCTCGAAGAGTATCTCACCAAGGAGATCGTCGACGAGTTCGACGTCGCATTCCCGGGCAAGAAGCTGAAGATTCTCGGCTATTGCCGAAACGAGCTTCCATGCAACTGGAAGATGTACCACGAGAACCTCAAGGATCCTTATCACGCGACGTTGCTGCATTCGTTCCTGGTGGTGTTCGGCTTGCTGGTTCCGGGCATCAAGTCGATCGTGTTCGCTGACAAGGAGCACGGACGCCACGGTTTCATGGCTTCCTCCAAGCCTGACCAGATCTACGCGACGGTGGCGGAGAACGACAAGGCCGAAATGCGCTCGTTCAGCGATAACCTGCGCCTGAAGGATGAGCGCTTCCTCGATTTCGTCCGCGAGTTCGAGTCGCCGTGGTCTGCCAACATGATGACGGTATGGCCGAACCTGATCGTGCAGCGCCAGATGAATACGCTCGGCGTGCGCCAGATCATTCCGAATGGACCGAACAGCATGGTGATGCAGTGGACCATGTTCGGCTATGAAGATGACACGCCTGAAATGACGCGCCACCGTCTCCGCCAGGGCAACCTGATGGGCCCCTCCGGCTTTCTGGGCCTCGAAGACAACGAGGCGCTGAAGTTCGTGCAGGAAGGCTTGCGCCAGTCCAGCACGGACAACAATGTCCTGAAGCTCGACTCGGGGTATGTCGGCACCACGCGCAACCTCATTTCCGAAGCCTGCATCCGCTCGCTGTATGAACACTATCGGAGCGTGATGGACATCCGCGTGGCGGAGCGTGCAGCATGAGAATCCAGCTTGCTTACACGACTCCGGCGGTTTCTCCCGCGCGCGCAACGCAGCTGCGCCCCGAGATCGAGTCCTTTCATGTGGAGTACTGCGCCGTGCTGGATGCGAACGACATCGAGCGCTGGCCGGATTTCTTCAGCGCCGACGCGACGTATCGAATCACCTCGCGTGAAAACGCGTCCTTGGACATGCCGGTGGGCCTCGTGTATTGCGAAGGCCGGGACATGATCGTGGACCGGGCGCTGGCGGTCGCGCATTCCCAGATGTTCGCGCCGCGCCACATGCTGCACGTCCTCGGCATTCCCCGCGTGCTGGAAGAAGACGGCGCCACGATCCGCGCGCAGACGCCGTTCATCCTGATGCAAACCCTGATCGAGGGGCCTTCCACCATCCATCTATGCGGCGTGTATCACGACGTGTTCGTGCGGCAGGAAGACAGGCTGCTCATTGCGAGGCGGGAAGTCGTGTACGACACCCAGATCCTTGATACCGCATTGGCTTACCCCGTTTAACCCTGCTGAGGATGATCAACGTGAATCGCATTCCGAAAGTCGCAATTGAAGAACATTTCTCGGCGCCTGGCTTCCACGCGTATTCCGCCGACCTCGTGCGGGGGCTCCCGGCGGAATTCCTCGCCAACCTGGCGGCGAAGCTGACCGATTTCGATGAGCAGCGCCTGGAAGCAATGGACGCCGGCAATATCGAATACGCCATCCTGTCGCAGACGACGCCGGGCGTGCAGGCGGAAGCCGATACATCCGTGGCGATAAGCCGCGCGCGGGAAAACAATGATTTTCTCGCCGCCCGGATCGCCCGCCATCCGACGCGGTTCGGCGCCTTTGCCCACGTGGCGATGCAAGATCCCGTTGCCGCTGCCAGGGAGCTGGAACGGTCGGTCGTGGAATACGGCTTCAAGGGCGCGCTGATCAATGGCCATACGCGAGGCCGCTACTACGAGGGGCGCGAGTTCGACGTGTTCTGGGAACGGGCGGAAGCGCTCGGCGTGCCGGTCTACCTGCATCCCACGGCCTTCAGCCAGACGCCGGCGCTGCTCGACGGGATGCCCGTGCTGCAAGGCGCTTCCTGGGGCTGGGGCGTGGAGACGGCCGGCCATGCCTTGCGCCTGCTGTTTGGCGGGGTCTTCGACCGCTTTCCCAAGCTCGTATTGCTCCTCGGCCACATGGGGGAATTCCTTCCTTATCAACGCTGGCGCATCGACAGCCGGTTCGCCGCATGCCCGATGGGGATAGAGCTGAAGCGCAAGCCAAGCGAATACATCGGCAGCAACATCATGATCACCACCGCCGGCGTATGCTCCGCGCCCTCCCTGCTGGGCGCGATCGGCGAGATCGGGCCGGAAGCGGTGCTTTTCTCCGTCGACTACCCCTACGAGTCGACAGCCGAAGCGTGCTCCTTCATCGAGCAGGCGCCGCTCGACGAGAAGGCGCGGGCGCTCGTGTGCCATGGCAATGCGCGCCGGATCTTCAAGATCGGCAACCGGGACGAACTTGCGCTCTTGCAGTGCTAATAACTTCCTTTTGAAAGGACGAATGATGGCAGTCAGTGATTTTCAGATGATCCAGGCCTGGGGCGAGGTGCTCAGGCTGAGCAAGCTGGAGAAGGGCCAGAAGGTGGCTATCCTCTGCGGCCCGCACACCCATCCACAGACGCTGCAAACCGCAACGATCGCCGCGCAGGCAGCCGGTGCGGTCGTTACCAGGATCGAGCTGCAGCCGATCAACGCCGAGAAGGCAACGACGCGCGACCTGATGAATTACCTCGGCGAGACGCCGCTGACCAACAATCCGGTTGCGCTCGCCGCGCTCAAGAACAGCGACCTCGTGCTTGACTTGATGCTGTTGCTCTTCTCCCCCGAGCAGATGGAAATCCTGGAATCCGGCACCAAGATCCTGCTGGCGGTGGAGCCGCCGGAAGTACTGGTCCGGACCATCGCGACCGAGGCAGACCGCCAGCGCGTGGTGGCGGCGTCGAAATTGCTGCGGGCCGCGAAGCAAATGCACGTCACCTCGCCGGCCGGCACGGACATCACCTTCAAGCTGGGTGAGTACCCGACCATCAGCGAGTACGGCTTCTGCGAGGAGCCGGGACGATGGGATCACTGGCCAAGCGGCTTTCTCTTTACCTTTGCCAACGAGGGCGGCAGCGAAGGCACCATCGTGATCGACCGCGGGGACATCTTGCTGCCGCAGAAGAATTACCTCTCCGAGAAGGTTACGCTCGACGTCCGGGGCGGCTTCGTGCGCGACATCAAGGGCGGTGTCGATGCCGACCTGATGCGCGAATTCATGGAGGCCTACAAGGATCCCGAGGCGTATGCCATCGCCCATATCGGTTGGGGCATGCAGCCGCGCTGCTTCTGGCATACCTTGTCGCTGTTCGACCGCGAGCAGACAACCGGCCAGGATGCGCGCGCCTTCGAGGGCAATTTCCTGTTTTCCCTCGGACCGAACAACGAGGTTGGCGGACCGCGCATGACACCTTGCCACCTCGACATCCCGCTGCGGAACTGCACCGTCGCGCTCGATGGCGTCGTCGTGGTGCGGGATGGAAAAGTGATCGACGAGGCATTCCAATGAGTGCCGACACCACGGTTTACCAGAGACAGGGCTTTGGCACGACCATGCCTCCCAAGGCGCCGTTCGGCCTGGTCGTCATCGACTTCATCAATGGCTTTGCCGACCCCGGCAGCTTCGGCGGCGGAAACATCGCGGAAGCGATCCGCTGCACCGAAGGGCTACTCGCCGCGGCACGCGAGCGGAAATGGCCTGTTGCCCATACCCGTGTCGTGTATCAGGACGATGGCGCCGACGCCAACATCTTTGCCTTGAAGGTGCCGTCCATTGTCACCTTGCTGGAGGATGCGCCGGGAAGCCAGTTCGTGCCGCAGCTGCAACCCGCCAAGGGAGAGCTGGTGATCCGGAAGACCTATCCCTCCGCGTTTTTCGGCACGACGCTCGCCAGCTGGCTGACCCAGCGCGGGGTGCAGACCCTGTTCATCGCCGGATGCACGACGAGCGGATGCGTGCGCGCCAGCGTCCTCGATGCGATGTGCCACGGCTTCAGGCCATTCGTGATCACGGACTGCGTCGGCGACCGCTCGCTGCAGGCGCATGAAGCCAACCTGTTCGACATGAATCAGAAATACGCGACCTTGATGGCAAGGGAAGAAGCGCTCGAAGCAAGCGCGGCGCTGGAGATCGCGGCGCGGGGCTGACCTGGCCGCGGGACGGTCATCCAGGAAAAGCGCAAGACAACATTCACTCAGCAAAACCAGTTCACAGGAGACAAGGATGATTTCAAGATTTTCCGCCGCATTGACCGTTGCGCTCGCGATGAGCGTGGGGACGGCCCAGGCCGACGTCATCAAGGTCGGCGTCATTGCGCCGATGTCAGGGACGTTCGCCTTGACGGGACAAACGTGGGAAGGCGCAATCAAGGCCTACCAGAAACTGCATGGAACGACCGCGGGCGGGCATACGATCGAAGTGATCTATCGTGACATGCCGGAGATCAACCCGGCGCAGGCACGGGCGCTTGCCCAGGAGCTCGTGGTCAAGGAAGGCGTGCAGTATCTTGCCGGCCTGTATTTCACGCCGGACGCGCTGGCCGTCGCAGCGCTTGCCCAGGAAGCCAAGGTGCCCGTCGTGATCTTCAACGCGTCGACATCGGCGATCCTCGACAAGTCGGAGTATCTGCTGCGCACGTCCTATACGCTGCCCCAGGTGGGGGTCCCCGTCGCCAAGTACGCCCTGGAAAAGAACGTAAAGCGGGTGGTCACGCTGGTCAGCGACTTCGGGCCGGGACTCGACGCGGAGAAGGCCTTCACCACGGCATTCGCGGCTGGCGGCGGCAAGCTCCTTGAAAACATACGCGCCCCGTTGAAGACCACCGACTTCGGTCCGCTCATGCAGCGCGTGAAGTCGCTGAAGCCCGACGCCCTGTATGTGTTCGCTCCCGGCGGCCCGCTGACCTATGCATTGATCAAGGCCTACAACGAGGCGGGCTTGAAAGCCGCCGGCGTCCGTTTCCTCGGCACGGCGGAAACCGACGAGGATCAGTTGCAGACCATGGGTCCCGAGGTCATTGGGTTCGAAACCGGCATGTACTACTCGGCGTCGCACAATTCGGCGGTAAACAATGCGGCGGTCAAGGCGCTGCGCGAGGTCGCGCCCAAGGCGGTCCCGACCGTTCAGCTCGTCAATGCCTTCGATGGCTTGCATGTCATCTACCACATGGTTGAGGCGACGAACGGACAGCGTAACGGCGCCAAGGCGATCGCGAGCGCGAAGGGTTTTTCCTGGGAAAGTCCGCGCGGTCCGCTGAAGATCGATCCCAACACCCGCGACCTGCTGCAGAACGTGTATATGCGCGTGGTCGAGAAGGATCCTGCCGGCCGCTACATCAACCGTGAAATCCGTACCTTCGAGATGCAACCCGATTACGGGCGTGCACCGGCCGCGGCGAAATAACCAAGAGGTGTGCAGTGTCTCTTACCCTTATAAGCAGCATCCTGATCGACGGGGTGGCCTACGCGATGATCCTGTTCATGATCACCGTGGGCCTGTCGATGACCATGGGCCTGATGAGAGTGGTGAATCTTGCCCATGGCGCCTTTGCCATGCTCGGCGGGTTTCTCGCGGCGAAGATTCCCTCGGCCTTGAACCTGCCCATCTGGGTGGGCTTCGTGCTGGCGATCGGAACGGTCGGACTGATTTCCGTGCCAATCGAACGCATACTCATCAGGCGGTTCTACCGGCGCGACGAACTGGACCAGATGCTGGTGACGATCGGCCTGATGTTCGTCGCGACGGCCGCCGCGAACCTGCTGTTCGGTTCAGCGCTTTCGTCGGTACCGCTTCCCGAGGCGTTCACCGGGACGGTCGATCTCGGGTTCCGGTCCATCGCCCGGCATCGCCTGGTAGTCGTCGCGGCCGGGCTGGCGGTGGTCACGGTTCTTTGGCTCGCGGTCGATAAGTCGTCCTTCGGCATCCGCGTCAGGGCATCGGTGGACAACGCTCCCATCGCACGGGCAATCGGCATCAACACCGCGACCATCTACGCCATGACCTTCGCGCTCGGCGCCATGCTCGCTGCACTGGGCGGGATCGCCGGCGCGGAGCTGCTGCCGATGGAGCCCACTTATGCGTCCAAGTACCTCGTCACTTTCCTTGCCGTGGTCGCGGTGAGCGGCCATGGAAACTTGTTCGGTTCGTTCTTTGCTGCCCTCTTGCTGGGCATCGTGGAAACCTCGATGAAATACATGGTGCCGCAACTAGCATCGGCGGCGTTCTTCCTGACGATGTTCATCGTCCTGCTGGTGCGACCGCATGGCCTGTTCGGGAGAAACGCATGAGCATGACGAAGGATTTTCTTTTCGTGGTTACGCCCGCCGGGTCGGAGCAACGGTTCCGGTTCAAGGGCGAGATCCTGCTGGTACTGGCTGGCCTTCTCGCCTACGTGCTGTTTCCCCAGAACCTCGGGCTGCTCACGAACATGGCCGCCATGTCCATCTTTGCGATGTCGCTGAGTCTCGTTCTCGGGCAAGCCGGCATCGCGACGATGGGCCAGGCAGCCCTCTATGGCACCGGCGCCTACGTGGCAGCCTGGACCGCGCTGCATTTCTCGACGAACCCGCTCGTCGGATTGCTGTTCGGCGGCCTGGGCGGCGGCCTGGTGGCATTGCTGAGCGGCGCGGTGGTGCTGCGGTCGACCAAGCTCACGCTCGTCATGCTGACCATCGCCGCCGCCCAGTTCCTGCTTGAGCTGGCAAACTGGGCACGCGAGTTCACGGGCGGCGATGACGGTCTCTCGGGCTTCAGCATCGGGCCTTTGTTCGGCATCTGGGAGTTCAACTTCCTTGGCCAGACCGGGTTTCTCTATGCGCTGGGCGTGCTGGTCATCGTGTATTTCCTGATGCGCGTCCTGATCGCATCTCCCTTCGGCTTGACGGTGAAGGCGATCCGGCAGGACGCCGGACGGGTGGAAGCGCTGGGCGGGCGGGTGTATCCGCACCTGCTTGCGGTGTACACCGTGGGCGGAATGGTCGCCGGAATTGCCGGCGCCTTGACGGCGCAGACCAGCAACGTGGCAAACCTCGGCATGCTGGACTTCCAGACCTCCGCCGGCGTGGTGGTGATGATGGTCCTGGGAGGCCGGCGCCGCCTGTCGGGCGCCATCCTGGGAACCGTTGCCTTCATGACCATCCATCACATTGCATCGACCTTGAATCCGCACCATTGGCTGTTCGTCATCGGGCTGATGCTCATCGTCGTCCTCGTCGTGCTGCCGGAGGGCCTGGTCGGGATCGTCGATCGCGCGGTCCTGCTGGCCGCGCGCCTTGACCGAAAGGGGAAGCCGTCATGAAGCATAGCCTGCAAACGCGGAACCTTTCCCTGTCGTTCGGCGGACTGGCGGTCACGCGCGACGTCAACATTTCCCTCGCTGAGGGCGCCCGTACCGCGCTGATCGGTCCCAACGGGGCAGGGAAGACCACGCTGATCAACCTGCTCAGCGGAGTCCTCCGTCCCAATTCCGGCGACATCCTCATGGGCGAGCAGTCGATCGTGAAGTTGCCGCAGTACGAGCGGGTGCGCAGCGGAATCGTGCGGACCTTCCAGATAAGCCGCCTGTTCAAGGAATTGACCGTCGCCGAAAACGTCGAAATCGCGGTATTGCAACGGCTTCGCCTTGCGACGGAATGGTGGCCCTCGCGCGCCCGGACGTCGCGGGTACGAGACGAGGTCGACGAGACGCTAGGGCTGCTCGGACTTCGTCCGTACGCGCGGCGTGTCGTTGGCAAGCTGGCGCTCGGCGAGCAACGCCTGGCTGAAATCGCGCTTGCACTGGCGATGAAGCCGCGGGTACTGCTGCTCGACGAGCCTGCCGCGGGGGTGCCGCAAGGAGAGGGCGGCCGCATCATGGACGCCGTCGAAAGCTTGCCGAAGGACCTGTCCGTGCTGCTGATCGAACACGACATGGACTTGGTGTTCCGGTTTGCCTCGCACATCATCGTCCTGGCGGCGGGCGCCGTCCTGGCGGAAGGCGCGCCGCGGGAAGTCGCCGCGAACGAACGCGTGAAACAGATCTATTTTGGACGGGACGGACATGGCCAAGCCCATTTTTAAACTGCGCTTCGAAGGCGTCACCGCCGGCTACGGCAATCTTCCCGTGGTCGAGCGCCTCAGCTTTACCGTGCGCGAAGGCGAGCGCCTGGGGCTCATCGGCCGCAATGGCGCCGGAAAGACGACAACGCTGGCGACGGCGATGGGCCTGGCCGATCTGATCGATGGCCGCATTTACCTTGGCGAAGCCGACATCAGCCGGGCGAGCACCTTTGCGCGCGCCCGTGCCGGCCTCGGCTACGTTCCCCAGAGCCGCGACATCTTTCCTTCGCTGACGGTCGAGGAAAACCTGCTGGCGGGCCTCCAGGGGCGCTCGGCGGGCGAGGCGCTGGCACAGGTTTATAAGTTGTTTCCCCGGCTGAAGGAGCGGCGGAACAACGGCGGCACGAAATTGTCGGGCGGCGAACAGCAAATGCTGTCCGTGGCCAGGGCGCTCGTTGGCAAGCCGCGCATCCTGCTGCTCGACGAGCCCCTGGAAGGCCTTGCGCCGATGGTGCGCGACGAGTTGATGGACGCCATCGTGCGCATGAGCGAGCAGTTCGGCGTTGGTTGCGTCCTCGTGGAGCAGCACGTGGACGTCGTGATGAAATTTTCTTCCAGCGTCATCGTGCTCGAACGCGGTGTCGCCGCGTTTTCCGGCCCGACGGCGAAACTGAGCGAAGATGCGGCGCTGTTGAACCGCACCATCGGACTCGAGAAATGCTGATGTCGAATCCGAAAGGAAGTGAAGCTGCCTGCGGCATGTTCTCGCGATGTCCGGCGGATGTTTTCCGCCGGGCTTCCGGTGCGGCAGGCAGGCAGGAAGGAAGTGCAGGTGATCACATGGAAAATATGGAATTCCTCTTCGACTACGAAAGAGAAGCGCTGCTTGAAGCGCTGCGCCGCGACCTCCGGAATTCGGAACGAAAGGCCATGGAAGCGCAGAGCACGAGCGATGCCGAGTACCATGCATTCAACTCCAGGTTCGTCGCCCGGCTGCTGGAGATTCTGAACCCGAAGGCCATCAAGGACGCTGCCTTCGGTCCGGATGTCGCCATGAGCGGTCGATGAATTGGAAAGCCTCGACATCCTGGTCCTGCGGACCTTGCGCGACTGGCGATCGGCGGGAAGACGTGCCCTGCTGGTGACCATCGTGCGCACATGGGGGTCATCGCCACGTCCGGTCGGTTCGATCATGGCGTTGTGCGAGGATGGCAGCGCGGTGGGTTCGGTGTCTGGCGGATGCATCGAAGACGATCTGAAGTTGCGCTACGTCGACGCCCTGGCAGGCAGTGAATCCGATCTCCGCGTGTTCGCGGCTCGGCCGCAGTTCCTGCGGTACGGGATCAGCGCCGACGAGGCACACCGGTTTGGCTTGCCTTGCGGTGGAACGCTGGAGCTGGTGATCGAGTTCGATCCCGACTTCGCGAAGCTGGAAGATCTCGTGCGCGCGCTCGAACTTGGAAAGCTGGTGAAGCGGACGGTGCGCCTGAGTGACGGCAGGGTAGAGCTGGAAACCGCCGCCGCGCCCGGTCAGTTGAGCATTGGCGATGCACTGGTGAATACCTTCGGTCCGGCTTATCGCATGTTCCTGATCGGGGCGGGTCAACTTGCCGAATACCTTGCCACCATGGCGCTGTTCAATGGGTTCTCGGTAGCCGTTTGCGATCCCCGGGAGGAGTATTTTCGCGGATGGAGCGTTCCAGGCGTTGCATTGGTCCGCGACATGCCGGACGATGCGCTGGCGGCCTTCCGGCCCGATCGCCGCAGCTGCGTGATCGCATTGAGCCACGATCCGAAGCTGGACGACCTGGCATTGCTCGAGGCGCTCGATACGGAGGCGTTCTATATCGGCGCGATCGGCAGCCGGCGCAACACCGAGGCACGCCATCGGCGCTTGGCGGAACACTTCGGAAAGTCCGAACAGGAACTGGAGCGGCTGCGGGGACCGATCGGGATTTTCATCGCAAGCAAGACGCCGGCTGAAATCGCGGTCAGCATCATGGCCGAAGTCGTCGCGGTGAAGAACGAGGTCAGGTTGCCGCCGGAAGCGGATATCGCCCAGGCGAAGCGGCTTCACGCCATCGATGAAGGACCATCCGGACCGGGGCTGTGCGGCACGTCCCCGTTGTCCTAAGCAGGTCTATGGAAGTGTTGTGACATGACCGCATGCTCCCAAACCACCTCTGTCACCCCCGCGCAGGCGAGGATGACAGAGCACGATCAATGGTGTTCAAGTTAATTCAAAGGACCTTCAAGCACCCGCTTGGAACGCACGCCCGGACAAGATGAAAGGACTGGTGCGATCCCGGGCGGTGGATGCCTACGGCGCAACGTAGCATGGACAAGCTTCAGGCAATGCGCATCTTCATGGAGGTGGTCGAACGCGGCGGCTTCGCGCGCGCCGCCGGCCACCTGGGAATCGCTCCAGCGGTGGTGACGCGGAACGTCGCGTCGCTCGAAAAACGCCTGGGAACGCCGCTTCTGGTACGTACGACGCGACGCCTGACGCTGACCGAGCGCGGTGAAATCTATCTGAAGCGGGTCAAGACCATCCTGGCCGAGGTTGCTGACGCGGAAAGCAGCGTTGGTTCGGCGGCGGCAATGGTCGTCGGCACGCTCAGGATCGCCGTCACCGCTGTCTATGGCTTGTATGTCCTGCCCGCCTTGTTGTCCAGGTTCAAGGAGCAATATCCTCAGGTCCAGTTTGACATCCTGCTCACGGATGATCCCGTGGACTTCATCGCCAGCGGCTGCGACGTCTACCTCGCGCTTGCCGAGAACGTGACCGGGGTCGATGTCGTGGTGCGAAAGTTCGGGTCCGCGGAAACGATACTTTGCGCCACGCCGTCTTATCTGGCGCGCAGTCCGCGCCTGGACGGCATCGACGACCTGCGATCCCATCAACGGATCACGGTCAAGCGAAGCCGGTTGTGGAACGATACTTGGCAGCTCGCCGGGCCGAACGGCGAGTTGATCGATTTTTCGATGGAGCCAGCCATTTCGTGTAACACGACGGCCATGGTCTACCAGTGCGTGCTCAATGGCCTTGGAATAGGACGGCTTCCCGCGTTGCTCGCCAAGGACGTGATCGAGACGGGAAACATGCGGCAGGTGCTCGGCGCATATCGGTGCGCCGACGCCGATCTCGTCATCACCTATCCAGGGCGGTTTTACCTGACCTCGAAGGCACGCGTGTTCATCGATTTCATCCTGGCCAACGCGCCTGTCTGATCATTCCGGAAATGTGCGGCAGGGTGGTCCGGAGGCGAAAAGCTTGCTCCGCGGCAAATGATTCGATGCTCCTCTTAAGATTCCCCTAAGTCTTTGCCGCGACAATTCCAGATGCAGCAAGCAAGCCGGCCCCGCCGGCGCAGTCGACATCATGCCTCAACACCGCACTCCCTATTTCTGCAAGGACCCCGCGTGCGGCCGTCCCTTCCAGGTCAATCGCTTCGACGCGGGAATGTCTTGCCCGGCTCCGGCGGGCACGATCGCCTGCCCGCATTGCGGCTGGACGACCAGCGCCGACCCCGACACCCTGTATTTCACCCATGCCTTCTCCGAGGAAGAGGAGGCTATACTGTGCGGCAGGCCGGGCAAGGGCCGCCCGGCATCCTGAACGGGGATCAGTCATGAACATCCTGCTGGCCGAAGATGACCGCATGATCGGCGAGAGCATACAGGTCGCGCTTGCCGGCGAGGGCATGGCGATCGCCTGGGTGCGTGACGGGACCGCCGCCGAGAATGCCTTGCGCACCCACAGTTTCGACGCCATCCTGCTCGACCTCGGTCTGCCGGGCAAGGATGGCATCGACGTGCTCAAGGACCTGCGCGCCACCGGCGACCGCACGCCGGTGCTCGTCCTGACCGCGCGCGACACGGTGCCGCAGCGGGTCCTCGGACTGCGTTCCGGGGCGGACGATTACCTGGTGAAGCCATTCGACATCGAGGAACTGATCGCCCGCCTGCAGGCCGTGGTGCGGCGGGCCCGGGGCAACGCCACCGTCTACCGCAACGGCGACGTGAGCGTCAACCTCGAGACGCGGCAGGTATTCCTCGGCGAGGATCAGGTCATGCTGTCGGCCCGCGAATGGGCGGTGCTCGAAGCCCTGCTGGCGCGTCCCGGCGCCATCCTGTCGCGCGCGCAGCTCGAATCTCGCCTGTACGGCTGGTCCGGCGAAGTGGAAAGCAACGCGGTGGAGGTGTACATCCACGGCCTGCGCAAGAAGCTCGGCCAGCATTTCGTGATCAACGTGCGCGGCCTCGGCTACATGATCGGGAAGGGCTGATGTATTCCCTGCGCATCCGTTTGCTGCTGCTGCTCGGCGTGGTCATCGCGCTGGCGACCATCGCGCAGTTCGCCGCCACCTTCCGCACCTCCATGGACCGTGCGGATACGCTGTTCGACTTCCACATGCGGCAGATGGCGCTCGCCTTGCAGGACAGCAATTTCGACCAGCCGGAATGGACCTTGCCGAACAACGAGCAAAGCCCCTTCCTCGAATTCATCATCCAGGTCTGGACGGCGGAAGGGAAACGGGTCTACCAGACGCCGAGCTACCGCAACCTGCCGCCGCCGGGGCCGACGGGATACGGCGTCATCCAGTCCAGCATGGGCAAGTGGCGCACCTACAAGGTGGAAAGCAATGGCCGCGTGGTGCAGATCGCCCAGCTGCTCGACCGCCGCCGCAGCCGCGCGATGACCATCGCCTTCGAATCCGTCTGGCCCTTGCTGCCGGTGGCCTTCCTGCTGTTCGGCGCGGCCTGGTGGGTCGTCACCAGCGCGCTGCGGCCGGTCAACCGCATCGGCGCCGAGCTCGCGGACCGGAATGCGATGTCGCTCACGCCGGTGTCCCACCTCGGCGTTCCCCGCGAAGTGATGCCACTGGTCGCCGAACTGAACTCGCTGCTCGGCCGACTGGCCAAGGCAATCGATTCCCAGCAGCATTTCATTGCCGACGCCGCGCATGAATTGCGCTCGCCCCTGACCGCGCTGACGCTGCAGATCCAGACCTTGTCGCGCGCGCGGAGTCCGGAGGCGAAGGAACAGGCGACCCGCCGCCTTGCCGAAGGCGTGGAGCGTTCCCGGCGCCTGATCGAGCAATTGCTTGCGCTGGCGCGCCAGGAACGCGTTCCCGAGCGCGCCGACGGCACGCGGGCGTCTCTGGCCGACGTGGTGCGCAAGGCCATCGCCGACACCATCCTGCTCGGCGGAAGCCGGGGCATCGTGCTGGAATGCCGGCAGCTGGACGACGTCGTGGTGCCGGCATCGCCGGACGACCTGCATATCCTCGTGCGGAACCTGCTCGACAACGCCATGCGCTACACCCCCGAGGGCGGGCAGGTCGACGTCACGCTCGCGCATGCGGAAAGCAAGGATGACCTTGCCGGCGGCGCACTGTTGACGATCGACGACAGCGGACCCGGCATCCCGCAGGAGAGCCGCGAACGGGTGTTCGACAGGTTCTACCGCCTGCCTGGCAATGAAGCGAGCGGCAGCGGCCTGGGCCTGGCGATCGTCAGGGCGATCGCCAGCCGCCACGGCGCGGAAATCCGCCTCGAGCAATCGCCGCTAGGCGGCCTGCGGGTGGCGGTCCGCTTCGCGTCGGCCGTGCCGGCGCCGGACTTGCCGGGCGGCCTCGTCCGCGAGCCAGCCAGGACAAATCCGCTCTAGGCAAGACGTCCGGGATCATGTCGTGCCAGGTTTGCGCTGGATCAGTTCCGATGACGTTTTTCCGCAATTTAAGATTCCCCTAAGCCTGCCGGGGCATGATAAGCATGCAGGCACCGGGCTTCAGAGCAAAATGGAAGTTGTGACGAAGGCTGTCGGCTTGCAGGACCACTGATTAGCGATCAGTACGGGTTTAGTCCCCCACTGTTAAGCCCCCTCCTTTCGGGGAGGGGGTATTTTTTTGCCAGGGAGATTGATACCGCATGCCCACCCGCCTCCTTCGCCTTTCCCTGCGTTTCGCGCTTCCCCTGATGCTGATCCTGGCCCTCTCGGCCTGGCTGGCGGTGCCCCTGATGGACAGGGTGACCCTGCGCTGGTTCGTGCGCGACCTCGACATCCGCTCGCAGCTGCTGGCCAATACATTGGAACCGCCCTTGCAGGAATATGTACCGCAACGGATGAAGAAAAAGATCGGCCAGCTGTTCGACCGCGCGGTGCAGGACGAACGCCTCTACGCGCTGGCCTTCTGCGATCAGGCGGGCAATACCTTCGTCAAGACCCGGACCTATCCCGATGGCCTGGGATGCGATGCCGCCCGGACGGATACCGGCGAGCCGCAATCGCTGGTGCGGCTGCCCAGGGGCGCGGTGCACGTCGCGCACAAGCCCGTGACGCTCGACGGACAAACCCTGGGCAAGCTGGTGCTGGTACATGACATGAGCTTCATCGAGCGGCGCAGCGCCGACGCCACGAAGTACATCGTTGCCGTCTTCGCCCTGCTGGGCGTGGCGATTTCCCTGCTGTCGGTCTTCATGGCGCATGCAAGCTGGCGTGGCTGGACCAATACCATGCGCGGCTTCCTGCGGCGCGATTTCGCTTCCGGCGACGCCGGCGCCGCGCCGCCGGAATTCCTGCCGCTGATGGGCGACCTGCGCTCCATGATCCGCGACCTGCAGGCGGAACGCACCACGGCATCCGGCAATGCGCAGGGCTGGAATCCGGAGCGCCTGCGCCAGCTGCTGCACAGCGAACTTGCCGGCGACGAAGTCATCGTGGTGTCCAACCGCGAGCCTTACATCCACGAAAAGAATGGCAACCGCATCGAGGTCAAGCGGCCCGCGAGCGGCCTGGTGACGGCAGTGGAAGCGGTCATGCGCGCCTGTTCCGGCACCTGGGTCGCCCATGGCAGCGGGTCCGCCGACCGCATGGTGGTGGACCGCTGCGACCGGGTGGCCGTGCCACCGGCGAATCCCAGCTACACCTTGCGCCGCGTCTGGCTGTCCAGTGAAGAAGAGCAGGGCTATTACTACGGCTTCGCCAACGAAGGACTCTGGCCGCTTTGCCATATCGCCCACGTGCGGCCGGTATTCCGCTCGGAGGACTGGAACCAGTATGTGGCGGTGAACCAGCGTTTCGCGGACGCCGTGGTCAAGGAAGCGCGGACCGACGACCCGGTAGTGCTCGTGCAGGACTACCATTTCGCCCTGCTGCCGCGCATGGTGAGGCAAGCGCTCCCGCGCGCCACCATCATTACGTTCTGGCACATTCCCTGGCCGAATCCGGAATCGTTCGGCATCTGCCCCTGGCGCGAGCAGATCCTCGAAGGCATGCTGGGCAGCACCATCCTCGGCTTCCACACGCCTTTCCACCGGAGGAACTTCATCGAGACGGTGGACCGTTATCTCGAGACGCGCATCGAGGCCGAGGCCTCCACGATCTCCTATGACGGCAAGCTGACCCTGGTGGAAGCCTATCCGATTTCGATCGCGTGGCCGGAATCCACCACTGCCTCCACCGCGGAAGAAAGCCGGGCCATCGTCTGCAGCGACCTCGGCTTGCCGGAAGATCATCTCATCGGCATCGGCGTCGACCGGCTGGACTACACCAAGGGCATCGTGGAACGCTTCCAGGCGGTGGAGCGCATGCTGGAACGGCATCCCGACATGGTCGGCCGCTTCAGCTTCGTGCAGATCGCCGCGCCGTCCCGTTCCTCGCTGGAGGAATACCAGCAATTCGCAGCGCGCGTGCGCAAGCTTGCCGCGCGCATCAATGCGCGCTGCGCGAACGGCGCCTACCAGCCCATCGTGCTCAAGGCGGAACACCATGACCATGACCGCCTGCTGCATTACTACCGCGCCTCGCAGGTATGCATGGTCACCAGCCTGCACGATGGCATGAACCTGGTAGCGAAGGAGTACATCGCGGCCCGCGAAGACGAACAGGGCGTGCTGGTGCTCAGCCAGTTCACCGGCGCGGCGCGGGAGCTGCACGAAGCCCTGATCGTCAATCCATACCATATCGAGCAGGGAGCCGATGCACTGCACCGCGCGCTCACCATGCCGCGCGACGAGCAGCGCGAGCGCATGCGCAGCCTGCGCGCGCTGGTGCGCGAATTCAACGTCTACCGCTGGGCGGGGCGCATGCTGCTCGACGCCGCGCGCCTGCGTCAGCGGGAACGCATCGCCACGCGCATCCACGCGCACAGCCGCGCCCCGTTGCGCCGGGTTTCCTGATGGGTTGCCGGACGACGTAAGAGCATCCCGACCCTCATTGCGCAGTCACGCGCCACACGGAATCGCCAACGTCGTCGGCAATCAGCAGCGCGCCTTGCTTGTCCTGCGCCAGTCCGACCGGCGCGCCGTACAAGGTCTTCTCATCATCGGAGTGGAAGCCGCTGACGACCACCTGCGGCTGGCCCACCGGCTTGCCTTGTTCGAAGTGAACGAACACGACGGCGTAGCCACTGAGCGGCGAGCGGTCCCAGCTGCCGTGTTCGCTGACGAACGCCCCCTCGTGATACGCGGCCGGCAGTGCGTTGTTCGCGGAGAACATCAGGCCCAGGGCTGCGACATGCGAGCCGAGGGCATAGTCCGGCTTGAGTGCCTTGGCAACCAGATCAGGGCGCTGCGGAACGACGCGATGATCAACGTGCTGGCCGTAGTAACTGTAGGGCCAGCCGTAGAATCCGCCTTCCTGCACGGAGGTCATGTAGTCCGGCACCAGGTCCGCGCCGATCTCGTCGCGTTCATTCACGATGGTCCACAGCTTGCCGCTGCGCGGTTCCCACTGCAATCCGGTCGGGTTGCGAAGGCCTGAGGCGTAGATGCGGCTCGCGCCTGTCGCCACGTCCACCTCCAGCACATCCGCCCGCCGGTATTCGATATCAAGGCCGTTCTCGGTGATGTTGCTGTTGGAGCCGACGCCGACATACAGCTTCTTGCCGTCAGGACTCGCCAGCAGCGCCTTCGTCCAATGGTGGTTGACCGTACTCGGCAGGTCCGTGAATTCCACGCCGGGCGCCGTGATCTGCGTGTCCCCGACATGATATGGAAACTTGACGATGGCTCCCGTGTTCGCCACGTACAGCGTGTCGCCAATCAGCTGCACGCCGAAGGGGGAATGAAGATGCTCGACCAGGACGTGCTTCTCCCACTCGCCGCCGCCGGCCTTGGGACGCAGCAGCGTGATCCTGTTCCCGCCCTTGCCACCCTTGCCGGAGCGGTTCTTGATTTTGCCGGCGATTAACTGCTTTGGTGTCGTGACAGCTTCCTCGCCCGGTCCATTGGATTCCACGACCAGCAAGTCACCGTTTGGAAGCGCAAGCAGCTGGCGCGGATGCTTGAGTCCGCCGGCAACCTTCTCGATCTTCAGCCCGGCGGCCACTTTGGGAAGCTGCCCCGATGCCCAGCCGGTTCCGTCGGGAACCTGCATGGGAGGCACCAGGAAATCCTTTGCGCCGGGCAGCGGAGGATTGGCGCCGGACTGCTGGGCCGGGCTGATCTCGGCCTTGCTGCCGCAGCCGGACAGGACTGTTCCGAACGCCAGCGCCGATGCGCAGAGATACAGGAGCTTATTCATGGACGAGTCCTCCCATCGATGTCCGCTGCACGGACACGTTGATGCGGCCGATGGCCATGAGGATGACTGTAATGGCCGATAGCCAGACGCCGGTGGGCATCGACGCATAGGCATCGCGACTGTGGACGAACGCGTTGAAGATCGCCGCGACGATGGCAAGCAGGTTCAGCCAGAAGTCCATCCTGTCGGCAGGCAGGGCGCTGCGCCGCGAGGTGATCCAGACCTGCGCCAGATTGATCAGGCGCGGGATGATCGCGATCACCAGGCCGATGGCGATGAGCCAGGCGGCTCCCTTGTCCCACTGCATTACCGCCGTTTGCAAATAAATGACGTCGAAAACAAGTGCTGCGACGAAAAACCCGAAGGGAATGGGATTGAGGACGCCGTAGATGGCGTTCGCAATGACAGACTGCCGTAAGGAGGAATGAATGCTCATGTTCACGCTTCCACGCTTCAATGTTAAGAAAGGCTGAGTTACCGCCTTTCCTGCACGTCGGAAACATATTGGAAAGGCTGATTCTCAGGCTGGTCCGTTACACCAGGTCTTCCATGAAAACGCTGGCGACACGAAGGTAGACCGCATGAATGTCTTTTTGTCACAAACATTTGAACAAATTTATTGCTCTTTGCCCAGGCGCGGCACGCCAGGGTACTGATGACTGGCCATACGGCCATGCGCTTGGACACAAGATTGCTGCGATTGACCTGCCGATGGAAGAATGCGGCGAAACGGAAGGCGCAGCACGAAGCTGGTCGCGCCGTGAACGTGGGGGAGTGTCGGGGAGCCGCTGAGTCGGTCGCGGCATGCGGTGTTTCCGGAGGGAAGCATCCTGGATCCGGACGAGCAATATACCCGTTGGACAGCACTCGCGAGGTTGACGATAGCTTGCAGCGGTCAAGCGGCCCTGACAGCCGGCGGGAGCCATCTCTGCTTAAGCGGAAAAACCCGGAAAGGTCTTTATTTCATGTCGGTGTTCCGCGTCCCCGATCGCCGCTCTCACACTCGCTTAGGATCGGGCAGCTTACATAGACCTTCCCAGGGACACCAACAGTCAAGCAGCCGCAATAAGGGCATTCGATGATGCTGGCTTGAAGTTCCCGATTACGAATGCTGGTGTAATCATCGAGATTGAATTTTTTGTTGCATGTGACACAAAGCGTCAGGTGCAACGGCATAGCAGCCTTGAGTGGCTTTGGCCGCAGTGCGCATGAAGATGCAGTATGGTTTCATTCCGGTAGCGGGACAGAGATGCGCGCCGCCGGTCCCGTACTATGCTGAAATTTTCGTCCGTTCCATCTTGGTTCCACCGTTTTTCCGGTTTGGGGCGCCGGCGTTCCGGTCACTGCCATGGGCGATGTAAGCGCCGCAAAGAAGAAGCCGGCGCAACTGATCGCCGCTCAGATGTTTCGATATAGCGGCAACCGTCTCCGCGTACATCATTGAAACGGTGTGAGAACTTGCATCCCGGATCTCAAGACGCGTCATTACTGCCATAACCTCATATTCGGTCACTGCCTTCTCCTTGAGAAGGGGCGTAACACCGTTCGAGTACGAACCTGCTGCGAACGTTCGGCAATTTGAAAAAATCGGACGTACCGGGTGGTATTTCACATGGGCAACGGGCCGTCAAGGTAAGGGTTGCGCATCATTGCCCAGCCCGCGGGCAGGAAGCTGACCCTCCCTTCTTTCGTGGCTGACAGCCAGGCGCCGCCCGTCGTCCAGGCTTAGCGATCGTCTTCGATATAGGCGCGGATGATGCTGTCGAAATCGGCGTCGCCCTCCAGCCCGAGGATGCGGGCCTGGGTCGTGTCCCAGGCGGCCGGCCAGCTGCCGACGATGCGCGCCACGAAGGGATCGGGCTCCCAGCTTACCCGGTCCGCGACTTCCGGCCCGGCGACGCGGCGCAGGGCGTCGACCATGGCGCCGGCCGTCACCGACACGCCGGGGATGTTGATCGTCCGGCTGGATTCCAGCGCCCCGGCGGAAAGCTCGTGGCCGCGAAGCAGGCAGTCGATCGCCTTGCGCGGGGACAGCAGCCACAGGCGGGTGTCGGGCGGCACGGGGCAGGCAGCGGGCTCGCCGTTGAGGGGTTCGCGGATGATGCCGCTGGCGAACGAGGAGGCCGCCTTGTTCGGCTTGCCGGGGCGGACGCTGATGGTCGGCAATCGCAGCACGCGTCCGTCGATGAAGCCGCGCCGGCTGTACTCGTTGACCAGCAATTCCCCGACCGCCTTTTGCATGCCGTAGGAAGACCTCGGGTTGAGCGCGGTATCGTCCCGCACCATGTCGGGCAGGTCGCCGCCGAACACCGCCACCGAACTGGTGAACAGGACCTTCGGGCGGTTGCCGTTGCTTCGGCAGATGTCGAGGATGGTGCGCAAGGCATCGACGTTGATGCGCATGCCAAGGTCGAAATCGGCTTCCGCCTGGCCGCTCACGATGGCCGCCAGATGCACCACCGAGGCGGTGCCGCCGTCGATGATGTCCGCCATGCGCCTGCCGTCCGAAATGTCGGCAACCACGCTGCGCACGCGAGGGTCGCCGAATCCGTCCGCTGCCACGGTGTCGAGCAGGACCAGCTCGGTGATGGGGGAGACCGTTCCATTGCTGTCGGTCAGGCTTCCCGCCTGCAGCAGCCTGCGCGCGAGTCGTTGTCCTAGAAAGCCGGCGCCGCCGGTAATGACGATCTTCATGGTGCGTTCCTTTCCGTGTTGGCGGCAAACATGGGCATGATGGTCTTTCTCCGGCGATGGGAAGGATCAGGGTTCCAGCTTGAATGCCGCGGTGAGTTCAGCGATTTGCGCCGCGTCGAGCGGCCTGGTGGGCGCGCCGCGCAGCAGCAGGAACAGCTTGGCGGTTTCCTCCAGTTCCTCCGCGGCATACAGAGTGCTGTCGAGGTCCGCGCCGGAAACCACCGGCCCGTGGTTGGCCAGCAGCAGCGCCCGGTGCCGCGCGGCCAGGCCGCGCACCGCGTCGGCGAGGGCAGGGTCGCCGGGGCGATGATAGGGAATCAGCGGCAGGCGTCCGACCTTCATCACGAAGTAGGCGGTCAGTGGCGGGATACAGTCGCAGGCATCGAGGCCGGCCATGCAGGAGACGGCGGCCGCATGGGTGGAGTGCAGGTGAATGATGGCATTGGCGGCGGTGCGCTCCGCATATACCGCGCGGTGCAGGAAGGCTTCCTTGGATGGCGGGTCGCCGGAGACCAGGTTGCCCTCCCGGTCCAGCTTCGACAGCCGCGCCGGGTCGAGCCTGCCGAGGCTGGCATTGGTCGGGGTAAGCAGCCAGCCGTCCGCCAGCCGGACGCTGATGTTGCCGCTGCTGCCGGTAGCGAGCCCGCGGTCATGCAGCGACCTGCCGCATTCGCAAATGTGTTCGCGCAATGCGGATTCGTTCATGCCAGCGTGCTCCATGCCTTGGTGAAGAAATCGGTTCCGCCGAAATTGCCCGACTTCAGCGCCAGCGCGAGGGGCGTCTCGCCGAGCGTCACGGTCCATGGCACGCCGGGGTCGATCTGGGGGCCGATATGCAGGCCGGTGACGCCGAGGGCCTTCACCACCGCGCCCGACGTTTCCCCGCCCGCGACTAGCATCTGCCGCACGCCCCGCGCGACGAGGCCGCGCGCGATGGCAGCCAGCGCGTCCTCCACCAGCGCGCCCGCGCGTTCCGCGCCTAGCCGCTCCTGCACCGCTTTCACCGCGCCCGGCGTCGCCGTGGCGTAGATCAGCGGCGGCCCGCTTGCCAGCAAGGGTTCGGCCCAGGCGATCGCCTGTTCCACCACCGGTTCGCCCGCGGCCAGCCGCAGCGGATCGATGGCATGCGCCGGTCCGCCGCCGGCAATGAAATGCGCGACCTGGGCATTGGTCGCTTCGGAGCAGCTGCCGGAAATCACCGCGCGCAGTCCCGGCGGGGCAAGGATGCGGTCCGCCGCCGCATCGTCGCCCAGCCATCCGGCCTTGCGGTAGTTTTGCGGCAGGCCGAGCGCGATGCCGGAACCCGCCGTCACCAGCGGCATGCCATCCAGCGCCTCGCCGATCTGCATCAGGTCTGCATTCGACAAGGCATCGACGATGGCGATGCCCACGCCCTCGCGTTCCAGCCGCGCCATGCGCTCGCGTATCGCCATGCCGCCCCGGGCGACGATGTCGTGGCTGACCAGCCCGACGCGGCGCGACGTCTGACGCTGCAATACGCGCACGAGGCTGGGGTCGGTCATCGGTGTCAAGGGATGGTGGCGCATGCCGCTCTCGCTGAGCAATTCGTCGCCGACGAACAGGTAACCCTTGTAGATCGTGCGCCTGTTCTCCGGGAAGGCGGGGCAGGCGATGGTGAAGCGGGCGCCGAGGGCGTCCATCAGGGCATCGGTCACCGGGCCGATGTTGCCGGCATCGGTCGAATCGAAGGTCGAGCAGTACTTGAAGTAGAACTGCCGGCATCCCGCATCCTTGAGCCACTGCAGCGCCGCCAGAGACTCCGTCGTTGCCTGCGCGGCCGGCGCGGTCCTCGACTTGAGGGCCACGACAATGGCGTCGATGGCACCGGCGTCCCCGGGCAAGGGCGCCGAAGGCACGCCGATCATCTGCACGGTGCGCATGCCGGCCTTGACCAGCATCCCGGCAAGATCGGTTCCGCCGGTGAAGTCGTCCGCGATGCATCCCAGGATTGCCGCCATGCGTTCTCCTCGCTTCCCTTGCGTGTTCTTCAGTTACGTTCAGTGGCCAGGTCCGCCGCCTGGCGCAGCGCCTCCAGCATGCTGCGCTCGTCGGCGATGCCCTTTCCGGCGATGTCGAATGCGGTGCCATGGTCGACGGACGTCCGGATCACCGGCAGGCCGACGGTAATGTTGACCCCGGCCTCGATGCCCATGACCTTGATCGGCCCATGTCCCTGGTCATGGTACATCGCCACGACGATGTCGAAGTCACCGCGCGCGGCCCGGAAGAACAGGGTGTCGGCCGGCAGCGGGCCTTCGACCCGCCTGCCGCGCGCCTGCTGGCTGCGCACCGCGGGCACGATCTTTTCTTCTTCCTCGCCGTAGCCGAACAGGCCGTTTTCGCCGGCATGCGGATTGATAGCGCAAACGCCGATGCGCGGGTCCGCGATGCCGGCGCGCACCATGGTGTCGTAGGCGCGCTCGATGGTTCTCTCTACCAGTCCGGGTTCGATCTTGCGGATGGCGTCCAGCAAGCCGATGTGCGTGGTCACGTGGATCACGCGCAGGTTGGGCGCCACCAGCATCATCGACACTTCCGGCGTGCCAGTCAGCGCCGCCAGCATCTCGGTATGGCCGGGAAACGGATGGCCGGCGGCGTGCAGGGCTTCCTTGTTCAGCGGCGCGGTGCAGATGGCATCGATCTTGCCGTCGACCGCCAGTTCGACCGCCCGGGCGATGTAGCGGTAGGCGGCCTCGCCGCTGGCCGCGGACACCCGCCCGAACGGATGGTCCGGCGCCAGCAGGGCGAGATCGATGCAATCCGCCTCGCCATGCCGGAAGGCGGCTTCCCCGACCTCCTTGACCGGCCGCACCGCGACGGTGTTGCCGACGATCGCAGCCGCTTCGCGCAGCCTCGCCGCATCACCGATCACCAGCGGCCGGCAGCGCGCGTAGAGGTCTGCGTGGGCAAGGCTTTTCATGATGATCTCGGGACCGACGCCGGCAGGGTCTCCCATCGTGATGGCAATGATCGGTCGGGTCATGCGGACTCTTTCATGGATGCGGCGGCAAGGCGCCGGGGCGGCCCGCGGCATGGGTCCGAGCCAGTTCGCCATGGCAACGCATGAGCGCGTCCGGCGCGCCGAATGCGCCGGCCTTGGTAATGACGGGCAGCATGCGCCCGCATTCGGCCAGCATCAGCGGGATGCCGGGACCGAGTTCGCGCAAGGGCCGGAGCGTATCGATGCCCATGGCCGACAAGACGGTCCGCGCCGTTTCTCCGCCCGTCAGGACCAAGGCGCCGATGGCTGCCGCATGCGGCGCCAGCAGTGCGCCGAGGCTGCGGCAGGAAACCGCGCCATCGGGGAGTTCCTCGCCTCCGGCCATGTCGCCGTTCGTGATCAGCAGCACGTCCTTTCCTTCATTCAATGCGCGGGACAGGGCGCGTTCTACGTCACGGTTCACTTTTTGCCCAGCCTCGGTCCGCGGCGAATGCGCGAAGCCGGTCGGGAGGATCTCCGGCGATGCCGCAAGGCACACGACCGCGCCGCTGGCGCGCAGGCGCTCAGCCTGGATGCGCGACGCTTCCGCAACGCTGCCAACCACGGTGACGATGCTGCCCCGGAAACCAATTTCACTCGCGGCTTGCCGGGCGCGGGGGATAATCCTAGCGGCGCGCGCAAGCGGCTTCAGCAAGCCCGCCGATCCCACCCAGCAGACCTCGCTTCCCAGTTTGACCGAAGCGCATGCCAGCCGTTCGAGATCGTCGTCCGTTTCCGCGTCGCATACCACGGCCTGTACCCCGTCGCGCTGCAATCCGCTCAGCCAGTCCCCCAGCGAGGAAGGATCCTGGCGCAAACGGTCGAGGGAAAGCTGACGGCAGCGGATGCCTTGCGCCGCGAGTTCGGCCGGCAGCGGGTCCGGAACGGAAGGCGCGCCGCGCCACATCGGCGTGTCTTGCAGCGCCACGCCGCGGACGAACTGCCTGCCATCGATGGTGGTGCGTCCGAGCGCGGGAAATGCCGGCGCAACGATCGCCATGCCGGCAAGCCTTAGCCAGGGCAGGATTTCATGCGCGAGATGTCCGCGCAGCGTGGAATCGATCTTCTTGTAGCGCAGCTGGCCATCGGCGCGATAGCGGCGAAGGATGTCCGCCTGCAGCCGCGCGGCTTCCTCCGCCGGGCGCCGCCGGCTGTCGGCATCGATGGCCAGTACCTGCGCCGCAGGCGGTTCCGCGCGCCGGCTGACGGGCAGGGCTTCGCAAATAACGACGGTTTCGAGTCCATTGTCCAGCCCGCCGAGCGCGCAATCCGCCGCGCCCGACAGATCGTCCGCGACGATCAGGATGCGGTCGGCACTCATGGCGGCGCGGCCGCGCCATCCGGCGGATCGTCGCCCCCGGCAGGGCCGGGCAGCGTCACGCCGGGAAAGATCTTCACGACGGCGGCGTCGTCTTCCATGCCGTGGCCCGCAGCCGCCGCCATCAGGAACATCTGGTGCGCGGCTGCGGTCAGCGGCAGGGGAAAGGCAGCCCCGTGCGCGGCGTCGAGCACGATGCGCAGGTCCTTGACGAAGATGTTGACGGCGGAGCGCGGCGCGTAGTCGCCGTCCAGGATGTGCGGCACCCGGTTCTCGAACATCCACGAGTTCCCGGCGCTCTTGGTGATGACGTCGTAGAGTTGCTGCGGATCGACGCCGGCCTTCATGCCCCAGGCCATCGCTTCGGCCGCTGCCGCGATGTGCACGCCGGCCAGCAGCTGGTTGATCATCTTGACGCGCGATCCTTGCCCGGGCGCATCGCCGAGGCGGTACACGCGGGCCGCGACGGCATCGAGCAGATGCTGGCAGCGCGCGAAAGCGGCTTCCTCGCCGGACGCCATGACCGTCAGCTCGCCGGTCGCCGCCTTTGCCGCGCCGCCGGAGACGGGCGCATCGATGGCCAGCAGGCCCATGCCATGAAGGCGCGCGCCGAGTTCCGCCGCATATTCCGGCGCCACCGTCGCGCTGCTGATGACCACCGCGCCCCTGGGAAGCGCGGCCGCGGCGCCGTCTTCGCCGAACAGCACGCTCTCGATCTGCGCGGCGTTCACCACCAGGAGCACGAGCGCCTCGACCTTGCAGGCGACTTCCGCGGGCGAAGCCGCGGGCTTGCCGCCGCCTTCGGCCAGTTGCCGCAGCGCCGCGTCGCTGACGTCGTATCCATGCACCGTGAAACCGGCATTGACCAGCGATTGCGCCACGCCGCGCCCCATGGAGCCGAGGCCGATGACGCCGACGGCGGCCGGCGGGGAAAGGGGTTGTTCCATCATGCGTCTCCTCGGATAGGCTGCGAACCGGGCATCCTGGCTTATTCCTTGACGGCGCCCGTCATGCCTGACACATACGATTCGACGAAGAAGGAATAGACGACCGCCACCGGCAGGGAGCCGAGCAGGGCGCCCGCCATCAGCGCGCCCCAGTGGTAGACGTCGCCCTCGACCAGCTCGGTGACGATGCCGACCGGCACGGTCTTCACTTCCGAGGAAGAGATGAAGGTGAGGGCATAGATGAATTCATTCCATGACAGGGTAAAGGCGAAGATGCCCGCCGAGATCAGTCCCGGCACGGCGAGAGGCAGGATCACCTTGGTCAGGATCTGCCAGCGGCTCGCGCCGTCGATCAGCGCGCACTCCTCGAGCTCGTAGGGGATGGAGCGGAAATACCCCATCAGCAGCCAGGTGCAGAAGGGCACGAGGAAGGTGGGATAGGTCAGGATCAGCGCCCAGCGGGTGTCGAACAGGCCGAGCTTGAACACGATCTGCGCCAGCGGAATGAACAGGATGGACGGCGGTATCAGGTAGGCAAGGAAGATCGCCAGTCCGACCGGCTTGGCGCCCTGGAAACGCAGGCGCTCGATGGCATACGCGGCGAAGACGCTCGCGGCCAGCGACAGGATGGTGGACAGCACCGACACCAGCATGGTGTTGAACAACCATTGCGGATACGGCGTGTCGAAAAGCAGCTTCTTGAAGTGCGCCAGCGTCGGGGCGATCACCCAGAACGGATTGCCGGTCTGCATCAGCAGTTCCGCGTCCGGCTTGAAGGCGGTGATCGCCATCCAGTAGAACGGAAACAGCAGCACGAACACGAAGATCCCGAGCGGAATGTACACCGTCACCCAGCGGCGCGGCACGGATTCCAGGTAGTCCATGCCGACGTCTTTTTGCTTGTCCATCAGTCACCTCCTTGCTGCCATGCGCGCCGCTGCAGGCCAAAATACGAAAACATGATCGCTGCCAGCAGGAACGGCACCATCATCGTGGCCAGCGCCGCGCCTTCCCCGAGCGCGCCGCCGGGAATGGCGCGCTGGAACGACAGGGTGGCCATCAAGTGGGTGGCGTTCAGGGGGCCGCCGCGCGTCAGCACGTAGATGAGCTGAAAGTCGGTGAAGGTGAACAGCACCGAGAAGGTCATCGTTACCGCGATGATGGGCGACAGCATCGGCAGCGTCACGAAGCGGAATTGCTGCCAGCGGGTCGCCCCGTCGATGGAGGCGGCTTCGTAGAGCGAGGGCGAGATCGTCTGCAGGCCCGCCAGGAGCGAGATCGCGACGAAGGGAATGCCGCGCCACACGTTGGCGATGATGGTGGAGATGCGCGCCAGCCAGGGATCGCCGAGGAAATCGATGTAATGATCGATCACGCCCATCTTCACCAGCAACCAGCTGACGACCGAGAACTGGGCATCGTAGATCCACCAGAAAGCCAGCGCGGACAGCGCGGTCGGCACGATCCAGGGAAGCAGGATCACCGTCCGGAAGAAGGACTTGAACGGCAGGTTGCGATTCAGCAGCAGGGCCAGCCACAGGCCGAGGATGAACTTGAAGACGCTGGCCAGCACCGTGTAGAACAAGGTGTTGAACAGCGCCAGCAGGGTAAGCGAATCGTCGATCAGGAAGCGGTAGTTTTCCAGCCCCACCCATTCACCGCTGCGGCCGATCTTGGTATCCGTGAATCCCAGCCAGGTGCCGAGCCCGAGCGGATAGGTCAGGAACAGCAACAGCAGCACGGCGGTCGGCAGCATGAACAGCAGGCCGAGTACGTTGCGTTGGTTCAGCAGGCGATGCATTCCGGTCCCTCGCTTGTGAGACGGTGTCCGCGCGGCATCCGGCACCTGGTGACCCGGTGGCGGGCCGGCGGTCTTTGTCGCATCCATGTGTTCCTCGCTTCCAACAAGTGTGTCATTCCCGCGAAGGCGGTAATCCCAACTTGCGCCACTCCATAACGACGTAATGGGATTCCCGCCTTCGCGGGAATGACAGTGGATGAACTACTGCATCCGGGCAAGGTTAACTTCCTCTGCTCCATCGCCGTCATCCCCGCGAAGGCGGGGATCCCATCTTGTTCGCCCAGAGTGACTCAGGATACGGAATTCCTGCCCGCGCCGGAATGACCTAAGCAGTCATCAAGCCTTGTAATGCCGCTCCGCACGCTGCTGGGCGCGTTCCGCCGCCTGCTTCGGCGTCTTCGAGCCGCTGGCAGCTTCGGCCACCATGTCGACCACGATGTAGTCCGCCATGGCGGCGGCCGACGCCTGGCCGAGCGGGCCGGAATAACCGTTGTCGAGCATCAGCACCGCCGCGTCGCGGTACACCGTGTGCTTCGGATCGGCAGTCCAGACCGGATTCGACTCGTAAGCCTTCAGCGGCTGGCTGACGTAGCCGATGGCTGCCTGCATCCACGGGTTGTACTGGTCGGCTTCCATCATGAACTGGATATAGGCCTTGGCGGCATTCGGATACTTCGTGTGCTTGAACAGCATCATCTGGGTGATCTGCATCAGCTCGGTCGGCTTGCCAACCGGCCCGATCGGGAAGTGCGCGTGCTGGATGTCCTTGGCCATCTCCTGGATCTTCGGTTCCTTGGACGTCTTGGCCGCGTAGTAGACGGAGATGCCGTTCGCCGTCAGGCTGATCTGGCCGTCGATGAAGGCCTTGTTGTTCGACGGGTCCTGCCAGGACAGCGTGCCGGGCACGAAGGTCGGGTAGAGCTGCTTGGCGTATTCCAGCGCGGCAATCGTTTCCGGGGAGTTGATCACTACCTTGCCCTTTTCATCGACCATCTTTCCGCCGTGCGACCAGAGCAGCCAATGCGCCCAGTTGTTGCCATCCCCGACGGCCTTGCCCAACGCGAATCCGGAGGGCGTGCCCTTGGCCTTGAGGGCCTGGCACAGCTTGAGGAAGCCGGCGGTGTCCTTGGGGAAGGTGTCGAAGCCGGCGGCCTTGAGGTGGCTCTCGCGGTAGACCATCGCATTTCCCACCACGCCCATCGGGAGGGCGATCCAGCGGTTGTTTCGGGTGCCGTAGCGCTTGCAGACGTCATACCATCCGCCATACTTCTGGCCGAGGTAGTCGGCGACGTCGGTCAGGTCGACCAGCTTGTCGGGATACTGGTGCGGATCGTCGAACCAGCCGAGGATCAGGTCCGGTCCGCTGCCGATGTTCGCCGCGACCGCGGCCTTGGGCCGGACGTCTTCCCAGCCTTCGCTGTCGACGCGTACCTGCACCCCGGTCTGCTCGGTGAACTTCTTGGTGTTTTCCATCCAGAGGTCTTCGTCGCCCTGCACGAAGCGCTTCCAGCGCAGCAGGCGCAGCGTCGCGCCGGCTTCCGGCTTGAAGCGCAGATCGGTCGCCGCGAAGGCATTGACACCGATGGCCGAAGTGGCGGCGGCAGCGGCGGCCGTTGCCAGGAAATCACGTCTCGTTATGCTCATGTCTTCCAACCCTCCTAGTTAATGGCGATTCGCCGGGGCTCCGGCCATGCAACGCTGGCTACATCTGTTCTCGTCTGCTGGACCATCTGGCACTCATTCGGAAAGCAGGCTGGCGCCCGACTCGGCATCGAACACGTGCGTGTGTTCATGGTCGGGAACGAGATGGATCACGTCGCCCGCCTTGAATTCGTGCCGTTCCCGGAAAATCGCGATCACATCCGCGCCCGCGACCTTGGCATAGACTTCGGTGTGCGCGCCGGTGGGTTCCACCACCGACACGACGGCACGCATGCCTTCGCCGGCGCTGCCGAGCCGCAGGTGTTCCGGACGCACGCCATAGGTCACCCGCTTGCCGGCCATGGGGGAGAGGGTGCCGGGGCGGTTCGCCCGCAGCGGCGCCGGAACGCGGCTGCCGTCGGCGAGTTCGACCATCGCGCCGGCGCCATCCTGCGCCAGCGTGCCGGAAAGGAAATTCATCGCCGGCGAGCCGATGAAGCCGGCGACGAAGAGATTCGCCGGATGGTCGTAGAGTTCGAGGGGTTTTCCTTGCTGTTCCACCACGCCGTCGCGCATGACGACGATGCGGTCGCCCATGGTCATCGCCTCGATCTGGTCGTGGGTCACGTAGACAGAGGTCGTGCGCAGGCGCTGGTGGAGTTCCTTGATCTCGGCCCGCATCTGCACCCTCAGCTTGGCATCGAGGTTGGAGAGCGGTTCATCGAACAGGAACACCTGGGGATTGCGCACGATGGCGCGCCCCATGGCAACGCGTTGCCGCTGGCCGCCGGAAAGCTGGCGTGGGTAGCGGTCGAGAAGCTTGCCCAGGCCCAGGATGGAAGACGCCTTGTCGACGCGTTCCTTGATCAGGGCTTTATCGGTCTTCGCCAGCATCAGCGAAAACGCCATGTTGTCGAACACCGTCATGTGCGGATAGAGCGCATAGTTCTGGAACACCATGGCGATGTCGCGTTCCTTCGGCTCGACGTCGTTGACCGTCCTGCCGCCGATGGCGATGTCGCCCGAGGAAATTTCCTCCAGTCCCGCCAGCATGCGCAGCAAGGTCGATTTGCCGCAACCTGACGGCCCGACCAGCACCGCGAACTGGCCATCCTCGATGTCGATGTCGACACCGCGGATGACATGCGTCCCGCCAAAGTACTTCTGTACGCCGCGAATCTGAACCGATGCCATTGTCTCGCTCCTGGTTCCTTGGGCGCGGGTCTGTCGCCTGCGCCTCGTCGGGTGTCCGGACAACCCGGCACCCTTTTCATGTCGTCATTCCATCAAGGTTCGTTGCCGCCCTCCCGGCCCGCCACGACCACGTAGGCCGGCCGTCCCTGCCGGTCCCAGTCAACCAGGTTTTGGGCCGCCTTGCGGCGCAATTCGTCGGCGGCAACGTCGGAATAAAAGGCGGCATGCGGCGTCAGCAGCACGCGCGGATGCTGCACGATGCGCGCCGCCGTCTCCGGCGGTTCCACCGGCAGCACATCCAGCCCCGCGCCGGCCAGCTTACCGCCATCCAGCGCCTCCAGCAGGTGCTCGATGTCGACCACCGCGCCGCGCGAGGTGTTCACCATCACGCTGCCCGGACGCATGCGTTCGAGCAGCGAGCGGTTCACGATGCCGCGCGTCTCGTCGTTGAGCAGCACGTGCAGCGAGACCGCGTCGGCCTGCGCGAACAATTCTTCCTTGCTCACCCGTTCGACGTACGCCGGAAAATCGCCGTCGATCAGGTACGGATCGCAGGCGATCACCCGCTTGAAGCAGTTGCGTCCGACGTGCGCCATGCGCTTGCCGATCCGCCCCAGCCCGAGGATGCCGAGCGTCAGGTCCGAGGCGCGCCGGATGACGCCGGCGCTGGTGTAGTGCCAGGTGCCGTTCTTCACGTCGCGGTCGTAGAACGCGATGTTGCGCAGCAGGGCCAGGGTCATCGCCAGGGCATGCGTCGCCACCTCGCCCACGCCGTAGTCGGGCGAGTTCGCGACCCAGACCCCGTGTTTGCGGGCCGCGTCGGTATCGATCGTGTCGTATCCCGCGCCATAGCGGCTGACGATGCGGATTTCGGGACGCGCGGCAAAGACCTTGGCGTTGACCGGCGCGTACTGCACCAGCAAGCCCTGGCATCCGGCCGAGGCCGCGATCACTTCGTCCTCGGTGCGGCACTGCGCCGTCACGACTTCCACGCCTGCCTCTCGGTACAGGGTTTGCTCGAGCTCAACATCTGGGAAATCGTAGTCAGTGATCAGTACTTTCATATTGATTTAGCTTAATGGTTGTCCTTCGGAATCCCCGCGCCGCTGCAGCCAACCAGGAAATCGAGGTCGGCGCCGAGGTTGGCCTGCTGGACGTGATCGAAATACAGCCGCGTCCAGCCGCGTTCCATCGGCGGGGCGGGCGGCGTCCATGCGGCGCGGCGGCGGGCGAGTTCTTCGTCGCTCACGTCCAGGTGCAGGCGTCGTGCCTCGACGTCCAGTTCCACCATGTCGCCGTCCTGCACGAGGGCGAGCGGACCGCCCGCGGCGGCTTCCGGCGTGACGTGCAGCACCACCGTGCCGTAGGCGGTGCCGCTCATGCGCGCGTCCGACACGCGAACCATGTCCGTGATGCCCTTGCGCAGGAGCTTGGGCGGCAGCGGCATGTTGCCGGCTTCGGCCATGCCGGGATAGCCCTTCGGTCCGCAGTTCTTCAGGACGAGCACGCAGGTTTCGTCGACGTCCAGGCTCTCGTCGTCGAGCCGTTCGTGCATGTGGTCGCTGTTCTCGAACACCACCGCGCGGCCGCGGTGCTTGAGAAGGGCCGGCGTGGCGGCGGAGGGCTTGATCACCGCGCCATCCGGGCAAAGATTGCCGCGCAGGACGGCGATGCCCGCTTCCGGCTTGAACGGCTCGCCGAAGGAATGGATCACCTCCCGGTTCCAGTTCGGCGCGTCCTTGCAATTGTCCCAGAGGGTACGGCCGTTGACGGTCAGGGTCTGGCGGTCGATGACCGATTCCAGTTCGCGGATGACGGCCGGGAGGCCGCCCGCATAGTAGAAGTCTTCCATCAGGTGCTTGCCCGACGGTTGCAGGTCGAGCAGGCAGGGGAGCTTGTGCCCGATCTCGTCCCAGTCGTCCAGCGACAGGTCGATGCCAATGCGTCCGGCGATCGCCAGCAGGTGGATCACCGCATTGGTCGAGCCGCCGATGGCGGCGTTGACGCGGATGGCGTTTTCGAACGCCGCCCGGGTCAGGATCTTCGACATGACGAGGTCTTCCTTGACCATCTCGACGATGCGCCGTCCCGAGGCGCGCGCAAGCACGTTGCGACGCCCGTCCACCGCCGGGATGGCGGCATTGCCCGGCAGGCTCATGCCCAGCGACTCGACCATGCTTGCCATGGTGGAAGCCGTTCCCATCGTCATGCAGTGGCCGTGCGAGCGGTGCATGCAGCTTTCCGCCTCGAAGAAATCTTCCTGCGCCATGCGCCCGGCGCGCACTTCTTCCGACATCTGCCAGACGCCGGTGCCGGACCCCAGCTCGCCGCCGCGGAACTTGCCGCTCAACATCGGCCCGCCCGACACGCCGATCGCCGGCAGGTCGACCGAGGCCGCGCCCATCATCAGGGCCGGGGTGGTCTTGTCGCAGCCCATCAGCAGGACCACGCCGTCGAGCGGATTGCCGCGTATCGATTCCTCGACGTCCATGCTGGCAAGGTTGCGGAACAGCATGGCGGTGGGACGGAGCAGGGTCTCGCCGAGCGACATGACCGGGAATTCGAGGGGAAAGCCGCCGGCTTCCCAGACGCCGATCTTCACCTGTTCCGCCAGCGTGCGGAAATGGGAGTTGCACGGCGTCAGTTCGGAATAGGTGTTGCAGATGCCGATGACCGGCCGCCCGTCGAACTGGTCGTGGGGAATGCCGCGGTTCTTCAGCCAGGAACGATAGATGAAGCCGTCCCGGTCATGCCGGCCAAACCAGGCCTGGCTGCGCCTCAGCGGGCGCTTGGTATCACTCACGGAGATCCTTTCACAAGGGTGGCACGACGATGATGCAGGGTTGGCGCATGAAAGCGTTCGCGCATCAGGCTCGCAGGCACGCAGGCGCCGGCTTCAGGTTCCAGATTTTGCGCAGTCTATTGCAGAAAGCTAAATAGGTAAAGTGGTATGACCAATGACATGATCTATGTCAGACCCGCTTGACAAACGCCGGAGCCGTGTGAAACCCTTTGGACAGCTGGTCAGACCAATCTTACCGCGGCTGGCGAAGCCGGGCAACGTGGCCCTTCGCGGACCGATGAAGCATTCCGATGAGCAGGAGACAATGTGGAACAAAAGAACCACTATGATTTTTCCGGGCGCCACGCGGTGATCACGGGCGGGGCCACCGGCATCGGCCTGGCGATCGCGCAGCGCCTCGCCGCCGGCGGGGCGCGCCTGACCCTGTGGGACCGCGATGCGCGCAACCTGGAGCATGCCAGGGCCGCGCTGGGCAATGCCGAGGTGCATGGCATGACCCTGGACGTCGGCGACGAACAGGCGGTCGGCGACGCTTGCGCGGCCACCCTGCGGGACGGCGGCGTTGACATCCTCGTCAACAGCGCCGGCATCACAGGCCCAAACACCACCTTGTGGGAATACCCGGTGGCGGACTGGGATGAAGTCATGCGTGTCAACGTGCGCGGCACCTTCCTGTGCTGCCGCGCGCTGGCGCCGCAGATGCGCGACCGCGGCTATGGCCGCATCGTCAACATTGCTTCCGTCGCCGGCAAGGAAGGCAATCCGAATGCCTCCGCCTACAGCGCGTCGAAGGCCGCCGTCATCGGCCTGACCAAGTCGCTCGGCAAGGAACTCGCGCAAACCGGCGTGACCGCGAACTGCATCACGCCGGCGGCGGTGCGCACCGCGATCTTTGCGCAGATGAGCCAGCAGCACATCGATTACATGCTATCCAAGATTCCGATGAACCGCTTTGGCGACGTGCATGAAATCGCGGCGCTGGTGGCGTGGCTCGCTTCCGGCGAAAGCGCGTTTTCCACGGCGGCGGTGTTCGACATCTCGGGGGGAAGGGCGACCTACTGATGAATTCCGGCCAACGATATTCCGCGCCCGCGTTGAGCGGTTTCGCGAACCGCTTGCTGCGCGCGGCGGGCATGGCAGCGCCGCAGGCCGATGCGGTGGCGGACGTGCTCGTGGAAGGCGACCTGATGGGCCACGATACCCACGGCCTCGCGCTGTTGCCGCGCTATCTCGACGAAGTCGAGCGCGGCGGAATGGCAAGGGGCGGCGAACCGGTCGTGCTGTCCGACCGGGGCGGCGCGCTGAACTGGGACGGCATGCGCCTGCCCGGACCCTGGCTGGTGCTGCGGGGGATCGATGCGCTCGTGCCGCGCGCCAGGGAAGCCGGCTGCGCCACGCTGACCATCCGGCGCAGCCATCACATCGCCTGCCTCGCCGCCTATCTCCTGCGCGCCACCGAGGCGGGATTCCTGGTGCTCCTGGCAAGTTCCGATCCTGCCGTGGCAAGCGTCGCGCCGCACGGCGGAACGCGCGCGGTCTTCACGCCGAACCCCCTGGCGGCGGGCATCCCGACCTCGTCGACGCCTTTTCTCATCGACATCTCGACCTCCATCAAGACCAATGGCATGAGCGCGCGGCTGCACCAGGCGGGCGCGCTGTTCGAGGAGGAATGCATGCTGGATGCGAACGGCATGCCGACCCGCGACCCGGGCGTGCTGTTCGCCGATCCGCCGGGAACGATCATGCCTCTGGGCGGCCTGGGTTCCGGCCACAAGGGATTCGGCCTGTCGCTGATCATCGAGGCCCTGACCGGCGGCCTTGCCGGAATGGGGCGTGCCGACCCGCACGAGGGATGGGGCGCCACGGTATTTCTTGCCTTGTTCGACCCGGACGCCTTCGGCGGACGCGACGCCTTCACGCGCCAGATGGACTGGATCGCCGCTGCCTGCAGGGCGAATCCGCCGCGTCCCGGCGTGGACGCCGTGCGCATGCCTGGCGATCGCGGCCTGCTGCTGCGGCAGGAGCAGTTGCGCGATGGCGTGTCCCTCGGGGCCGGGATTGCCGAGGCGCTGCATCGCTCGGCGGAACGCTACGGCGAGCGGTTGCCGGAGCCGGTAACGTAGAGGATTTCGTTTGAGGCGCAAGCCAGCCGGGGCGAAGGAGGCAGCATGTATAATGCCGCGCATCACGGAACCAGCCATCATCCACGGACCTTTCATGCCTATCCAGATCGTTGAGACGCAACGGCTTTACCGCCAGATCAGCGAGCAACTGCGTGCCCTGATCCGTGCCGGGGAATTTCCGGCCGGGACGCGCCTGCCGGCGGAGCGTGAACTGTCCGTGCAGCTTGGCGTGAGCCGGCCCTCGCTGCGCGAGGCGCTGATCGCGCTCGAGGTGGAAGGCTACATCGAGGTTCGCATGGGGTCGGGCATCTACGTCTCCGATCCCCTTCCGGCCGCGGCCGGATCGGACCTGTCCTCGGAAGAAGCGCCGCTGGAACTCATCATGGCCCGCTCGCTGATCGAAGGCGAGATCGCGGCGCAGGCCGCGAAGCTGGGAAAGAAGCGGGACTTCGACGCCATCGAGGAAGCGATCGACACGATGGAAGCCGACGCCAACGCGGGCAAGAAGCCGCTCGACGCCGATCGCCTGTTCCACGTGCGCATCGCCGAAGCCACCGGCAACAGCGCCCTCGTCGGCGTGGTGCGCCGCCTGTTCGACGCCAGGCTCGGACCCTTGTTCGACCAGTTGCACAGCCATTTCGAAACCAGCGACGTGTGGGCGCAAGCCATCGCCGAGCACCGTGCCGTTCTCAAGGCTCTGCGGACAAAGGACCCGGCCGCCGCGCGCGCCGCCATGCAGACGCACATGGAGATCGCCTACAAGCGCTTGACGTCCAGCCTGACCAAGGCGCCGAAAAATCCTGCAACCAAGGGCGCGAAGCAGGCGTCCGGGAAGGCCGCCGCGAAACCTGCTCCCGCCAGGAAGGCCACGGCCCGCAGCAGGTAAGCGCCAGCCGGGAGTTTTCCCGCGCATTCCCCGTTCCGTGCAGGAAACTCGTCGCCGTTACGGAAACCATCGTTGACAAGCAGGGTTGACAAGCCAGAATCCGCGTGGAAGTATTGGTATAGTGGTCTGACCAATTTGCGGCGCCAGGCAGATTTGAAATCGTTATTCATGTCGTCAATCCCGCCCGGGCGGGAATCCCTTGTCGTGCAGAGCTCAAGCGTTGAAACGGGATGCCCGCCTGCGCGGGAATGACAGGGGTATTTGGCTTATCTGCCTGGAGCCTACCTGCCTGGCGCGGAACTTCTGGAGTGACATTGCCATGGAATCAGCAGCACCCATCATCCGGCTGCACGCCGACGATGACGTCGTCATCGCAAGACGCCAGCTGCTGCCCGGCACGGTCATCGCGGCGGAGGGCGTGAAGGTGGCTGCCATGGTGCCGCCGGGTCACAAGCTGGCAACCCGCGCCGTCGCGAAGGGACAGCCGGTGCGGCGCTACGGCCAGATCATCGGCACCGCGAGCGAGGATATCCAGCCCGGACAGCACGTGCACGTGCACAACCTTGCCATGGCCGACTTCTCGCGCGATCCGGCGTTCGGCGTCGATGTGAAGGCGAGCGGTGCGGCCACGCCTGGCGCGACCTTCCTGGGCATCCGCCGGGCCGACGGCAGGGTGGCGACGCGCAACTACATCGGCATCCTGACCTCCGTGAACTGCTCGGCCACGGCGGCACGCGCGATCGCCGATCACTTCCGGCGGGACATCCATCCCGAGGCGCTGGAAGACTACCCCAACGTGGATGGCGTGGTGGCGCTTACCCACAGCCTCGGATGCGCCATCGGCACGACGGGCGACCCGCTCGATACCCTGCGGCGTACGCTCGCCGGATATGCGGTCCATCCCAATTTCGCTGCGGTACTGATCGTCGGGCTCGGCTGCGAAACGAACCAGGTGCAAGGCATCCTCGACGCCCATGGCTTGACGGAGAGCGAGGATTTCCAGGCATTCACCATCCAGGAGACCGGCGGCACCGCCAGGACCGTCCGGCTCGGCATCGAGAAAATCCGGAAGATGCTGCCGAAGGCGAACGCTGTCAGCCGCGAACCTGTCCCGGCCAGCCACCTCGTTCTCGGCCTGCAGTGCGGCGGCTCGGATGGCTACTCCGGCATCACGGCCAATCCCGCCCTCGGCGCGGCGGTCGACCTGCTGGTGAAGCACGGCGGCACCGCCATCCTGTCGGAGACACCGGAAATCTATGGCGCGGAACACCTGCTGACGCGGCGCGCCGTCTCGCGCGGCGTCGGCGAGAAACTGCTGGAGCGCATCGCCTGGTGGGAAGACTATTGCGCGCGCAACCACGCCGAGCTGAACAACAATCCTTCGGCCGGCAACAAGGCGGGCGGCCTGACCACGATTCTCGAGAAATCGCTCGGCGCCGTCGCCAAGGGCGGCACCACCAACCTGGTCGACGTCTATCGCTACGCCGAGCCGGTGGCCGCGAAAGGCCTGGTGTTCATGGATACGCCGGGCTATGACCCGGTCTCGGCAACCGGACAGGTGGCTGGCGGCGCGAACATGATCTGCTTCACCACCGGCCGCGGCTCGGCCTACGGTTGCGCGCCGTCGCCATCGCTCAAGCTGGCCACCAACACCGCCTTGTGGGAGCGGCAGGAAGAAGACATGGACATCAATTGCGGCGGCATCGCGGACGGCAGCGCCACCGTCGAGGAACTCGGCGAACGCATCTTCCAGCTCATCCTCGACACGGCGTCCGGCCGCAAGACCAAGAGCGAACTGCACGGTTATGGACAGAACGAGTTCGCCCCCTGGAATACCGGCGTGCTTACCTAATCGCCGCGCAAGCCGATTCCACTCCACCTCAACGATCGATCAGCCACCTCGCATGACGAATCCACTCGACCCTGGAACCTGCCTGCCGCAGGATCACGCAAATGCCCTGTTGGTGGGACGGGTATGGCAACCCGGCACCGGTCCCGTGCTCGTCAAGGCGGAGGCGGGCGAACTGCTCGACCTCAGCCCCCTCGCCCTTACCTCCGCTGAGTTGTTCGAACTCGACGACCTGCCGTCGCGCCTGCGCGGCGCGCGCGGCCTGCGGCGCGTGGCCGCGTTGCAGGACGTCCTCGACACCTCCTGGGCGGCCGCCGGCAACCCGGACGTTCCACGGCTGCTCGCGCCCTGCGACCTGCAGGCGGTCAAGGCCAGCGGCGTGACCTTCGTTGCCAGCATGCTGGAGCGGGTGATCGAGGAACAGGCGCGCGGCGACGCCTCCCGCGCTGAGGAAGTCCGGCGGATGATCACGTCGGTCATTGGCGACAACCTTTCGTCGGTGGTTCCCGGCTCGCCTGAAGCTATGCGCCTGAAGGAGGTCCTGGTGCAGCAGGGCGCCTGGTCTCAATATCTCGAGGTCGGCATCGGACCGGACGCGGAAATCTTCACCAAGGCCCAGCCCATGTCCGCGGTCGGCTGCGGCGAGGAGGTGGGCATCCATCCGAAGTCGGGATGGAACAATCCCGAGCCGGAAATCGTGCTGGCGGTGAACAGCCGCGGCACCGTCCTTGGCGCGGCGCTGGGCAACGACGTGAATCTGCGCGACTTCGAGGGACGCAGCGCGCTGCTGCTGGGCAAGGCGAAGGACAACAACGCATCTTGCGCCATCGGCCCCTTCATCCGCGTGTTCGACGATAACTTCAGCCTCGATGACGTGCGCCGCTGCGAGATCGCGCTGGAGGTTCGCGGCGCCGGCGACTTCCAGCTGAACGGCCGCAGTTCCATGGCGATGATCAGCCGCGATCCGCTCGACCTGGTATCGCATGCCATGGGGCCCACCCACCAGTATCCCGATGGCATGATGCTTTTCCTCGGCACCATGTTCGCGCCGACGCAGGACCGCCATGGCCCCGGCATGGGCTTCACGCACGAGGTCGGCGACGTCGTGTCGATTTCCACGCCGCGGCTCGGCACGCTGGTCAACCGCGTCGACCACAGCGACCGCATTCCTCCATGGACCTTCGGCACGCTGGCCCTGATGCGCAGCCTGGCCGCGCGGGTCCCATCGTGACCAACTCGCCTTTTCCCAAGGAGCTTTGATGACCGACCGTCTCGCTGGCAAGACCGTACTCGTTACCGCCGCCGCGCAAGGCATCGGGCGCGCATGCGTGGAAGCCTTCCTTGCCGAGGGCGCGCGCGTCATCGCGACCGACCTGAACGACGCCTTGCTGCATGGCCTTGCCGACCTGCCAAGCTGCGATGTACGCAAGCTCGACGTCACAAATGCGGCAGAGATCGGCGCAATGGCAGCGGCAGCCGGCGCGGTCGACGTCTTGCTCAACTGCGCCGGCTACGTCCACCAGGGAACGGTGCTGGAGTGCGAGGACGAAGACTGGGATGCTTCCTTCGCGATCAACGTGACGTCGATGTACCGCACCATCCGGGCCTTCCTGCCGGGCATGCTGGCACGGGGCGACGGGTCGATCATCAACATGGCGTCGGTGGTGTCGAGCATCAAGGGCGCGCCCGCGCGCTTCGCCTATGGCGCGAGCAAGGCGGCGGTGGTCGGCCTGACCAAGGCGGTGGCGGCGGACTTCGTCGCCAAGGGCATCCGCTGCAACGCCATCTGTCCCGGAACGATAGAAACCCCGTCTCTGCACCAGCGCATCGCCGCGCTCTCGCGCAGCAGCGGCCGCACGCAGGAGCAGGTGAAGCAAGCCTTCGTCGACCGGCAGCCGCTCGGCCGCCTTGGCCTGCCGCAGGAAGTCGCGGCCCTGGCGGTGTATCTCGCTTCCGACGAATCCCGCTTTACCACCGGCACGACGCACGTCATCGACGGCGGCATGTCGATCTGAATCCATCTTCTTAGGAGAACCCGTGAAACTATTGCGCCATGGCCCCAAGGGCAAGGAAAAACCCGGCATCCTCGATCCGCAGGGACGGATCCGCGATCTCTCGTCCGTGCTCGGCGACATCACGCCGGAATGGCTGGCCCCGGACAAGCTCGCGCAGTTGCGCGCGCTGAAGACGGACCAGTTGCCGGAAGTCGCGGCGCCGGGCCGGATCGGCACGCCCTACAGCGGCCTGGGCAAGTTCCTGTGCGTCGGCCTCAACTACCGCGACCATGCCGCCGAGGCCGGCATGCCGATTCCCGCCGAGCCCATCCTGTTCACCAAGTGGCAGAACAGCCTCACCGGCCCCAACGACCCGGTGGTATTGCCGCGGAATTCCCGCAAGACCGACTGGGAAGTGGAGTTGGGGGTGGTCATCGGCACCCGGGCGCGCTACGTCAGCATCGAACGCGCGCTGGACCACGTGGCCGGCTATTGCGTGGTGAACGACGTCTCGGAACGCGAGTACCAGCTCGAACGCGGCGGCACCTGGGACAAGGGCAAGGGCTTCGACACCTTCGGCCCCGTCGGTCCCTGGCTGGTCACGGCCGACGAGGTGCCCGATCCGCAGAGTCTCGACATGTGGCTGGACGTGAACGGCAAGCGCTGCCAGACCGGCAACACCCGCACCATGATCTTCGATGTCGCGTTCCTGGTCCACTACATCAGCCAGTTCACCACTCTCATGCCGGGCGACCTGATCTCGACCGGCACTCCGCCGGGCGTCGGCATGGGCATGAAGCCGCCGGTCTTCCTGAAGGCCGGCGACCGCATGACGCTCGGCATCGATGGCCTGGGCAGCCAGGAGCAGCAGGTCCGGGAATACGATGAAGCGCTCCTTGACTAAGCCGGCGATGTTCCGCAACCCCAGGAAGCAATAAGGAAGGATGAACGACATGGCAGCAACGCAACGGATAGCGATGGTGACCGGCGCGGGGTCCGGCATCGGCAAGCATGCGGCCCTCGCGCTCATGCGCGAAGGCTATGCGGTGGTACTTGCCGGACGGCGGCGGGAACCGCTGGAACAGACCGCATCGGAAGGCCGGCAGGCTGGAGGCAGTTCGCTGGTCGTGCCCGCCGACGTGTCCGACCCCGCGTCGGTGCGCGACCTGTTCGCCCAGACCCGCGCGGCCTTCGGACGGCTCGACGTCCTCTTCAACAACGCCGGCATCTTTGCCCGGCCGATGTCGCTGGAAGAGATGAGCTACGAGCAATGGCAGAGCGCGGTAGACATCAACCTTACCGGCGTCTTCCTGTGCACCAGGGAAGCCTTCCTGCTGATGAAGGACCAGCATCCGCGCGGCGGCCGCATCATCAACAACGGCTCGATCTCCGCGCATGCGCCGCGCCCGCATGCGGTGTCGTACACGGCCACCAAGCATGCGATCACCGGGCTGACCAAAGCGGCCTCGCTCGATGGCCGCAAATACGACATCGCCTGCGGCCAGATCGACATCGGCAATGCCGCCACCGACATGACCCACGGCATGCAGACCGGCATGCTGCAGGCGAACGGCAGCGTCGAGCCGGAACCCACCATGGACGTCGCGCACGTGGCGCGCGCCATCGTGTACATGGCCAGCCTGCCGCTGGACGCCAACGTGCAATTCATGACCGTCATGGCGACCAAGATGCCATTCGTCGGCCGCGGCTGATTCAAAAGCCTCATCGAGCGCCATCCATCAAGGACATGAGCACATGGAAAAAATCGCAATCATCGGCGCCGGCCTGATCGGCAGCGCCTGGTCGACCGTCTTCGCGCGGGCCGGATTGCCGGTCACCCTCTATGACGTCGAGCCGCAAGCCCTGGCCGCGGCACGGTCGGCGATCGAGGCCAATCTCGCCAAGCTGCACGGCGCCGGGCTGATCGGCGAAGCCCCGGCGGACATCCAGGCGCGCATCGCCACCGCGACGTCGCTGGAGGAAGCCTTGCAAGGCGGAAGCTTCGTCCAGGAAAACGTCCGGGAAACCGTGGATGCCAAGAAGGCGATCTTTGCCGCCATGGATGCCATCGCCGATCCCGGGGCGATCCTTGCCAGTTCTACCTCGGGCATCCCGGCATCCAGCTTTACCGCGGACCTGCCGGGCCGGGCGCGCTGCCTGGTCGGCCATCCGATCAACCCGCCTTCCATCGTGCCGCTGGTGGAAGTGGTGCCGGCGCCCTGGACCGACCCGGCGGCGGTCGAACGCGCGCGGGCATTGTACGAGCGGGCGGGGCAGGTACCCATCGTGGTCAGGCGGGAAGTGCAGGGTTTCATCGTCAACCGCCTGCAGGGCGCCTTGCTGAGCGAAGCTTTCCGGCTGGTGGAGGATGGCTATGTCAGCAGCGCCGACGTGGACAAGGCCATCAAGGACGGACTGGGCCTGCGCTGGTCTTTCATGGGGCCGTTCGAAACCATCGACCTGAACGCTCCCGGCGGCATCCGGGACTATTGCGGCAGGTACGGTCCGCTCTATCACGACATTGCGAAGCAGGCGGAGCCGCGCGCCTGGAACGATGAGCTGCTCGGCAGGCTGGAGCGCGAGCGGCAGCAGGAACTGCCGCCTGACAGGCGGCAGGAAAGACAGGCCTGGCGCGACCAGCGCTTGATGAATCTGGTGGCGCACAAGCGTGACGCGTCGAAGCAGGAGAAAGGGTAGTTCGCGTGAAGTTGGAATAAACCAGGAGCGGCCCGCAAGCATCGTCGTGGCACGCCCGATAACCATTGGAGACAGGCATGAATACGAAAATCGCTTCCTTGTGGGCCGCCGCCTTGACGGCCTTGTCATTCCAGGCCCAGGCCGCCGATCCGATCAAGATCGGCCTGATGGCGGAGAGCACCGGCGCGAACGCGGAGGCCGGCGTCTACCAGATCAACGGCGCGAAGATGGCGCTGGAAGAGATCAACAAGGCGGGCGGCGTGCTTGGGCGGCAGCTCGAGCTCAGGATAGAGGACAACCAGAGCTCCAACCCCGGCTCGGTGCTCGCCATCTCCAAGCTCACCAGCGGCGGCGACATCACCGCTCTCATCGGTTCCGTGCGCAGCACCCAGATCCAGGCGGTCGCGCCCACCGTGATGAAGGCCGGCCTGCCCATGGTCGTGGGCGGCACCGACTATGGCCTGACCCATTCCAACAACCCGTGGATCTTCCGCGCCCGGCCGAATGACAGCTATTCGGCCAAGGTCATCGCCGACTATGGCGTCAATACCCTCAAGCTCAAGAAATGGGCGATCGTGCATTCGACCGATGCCTTCGGCAACGGCGGCAAGACCCTGCTCACCGAAGCCTTGAAAGGCATGGGCATCACGCCGGTCACGGTGCAGGGCTTCACCAGCAACTCGCAGGACTTCACGCCCATCGTGCTCGCCATCAAGCAGGGCGGGGCGGACGTCCTGACCAGCTACATCGCCAATTCGACCGACGTCGGGATCTTTGCCAAGCAGCTGCGCCAGCTTGGCGTCAACGTGCCGTATGTCGGATCGCCCTCGGTCTCGACCGATACCGCGATGAAGCTTGCGGGCAATGCCTTGTACGGCACGTACTCGATCGCCGACTTCGCGGTCGATTCCAGCCCCGAGGCGCAGGAATACGCCAAGAGGTACAAGGAAAAGTACAAGCTCGAACCCGACCTGTATTCCGCCTGGGCCTATGACGCGGTGCAGGTGCTGGCGCTGGCGATCAAGAACGCCAACAGCACCAAGCCCGACGACATCAAGAAGGCGCTGCACGCCATCAAGGGCTACAAGGGGGCGGAAGGCACCTACAACTTCGACAAGAACGGCGACGGCCTGCACGGCTACAACATCGTCAAGAACGAAAACGGCAAGATCGTCTTCGTGAAGCACATCGACTTCACGCCGAAGGAGTAATCCCCGCGCCTGCCCGCGGCACGGCTGCCATGCAACGGCGCCGTGCCGCGCTTCCTGAACATTCAAGGAGAAGCGGGACATGGATTCCCTCGCGATCAACCTGCAGATACTGTTTTCCGGGCTTGCGATCGGCGCGGTGTACGCGCTCGTCGCGCTTGGCTTCGTGCTCATCATCCGCGCCACCAACGTCGTCAACTTCGCCCAGGGCGATTTCGCGATGCTCGGGGCGTTTGCCATGATGACCATGCTTACCGGCCTGAACCTTCCGTACTGGCTGAGCCTCCTGCTCACGCTGGCGGTGATGGCGGTGTTCGGCGTGCTGTTCAACTACGGCGTGTATTACCCCTTGCGCAACCGTTCCTACCTGCCGGTCATCATCAGCACGCTGGGCGCATCGGTCTTCCTGCAGAACACCGTGCTGGCCGTCTTCGGGCCGCAGCCGAAGCCGCTGGAAAAGGTCTTCGAAACGCCGGGCTTGTCGGTCGGCGGCGTGTTCCTCGACACGCAATACCTCGTCATCATCGCGGTGACGGTCATCGCCGTGGCCTTCCAGTATTTCTTCTTCGAGCACACCCTGATCGGAAAGAAGCTGCAGGCCACCTCGCAGGACAAGGACATGGCGCGCCTGCTCGGCATCCCGGTGGCATGGATGATCGCCCTGACGTTCATCTACAGCGCAACCCTGGGCGGACTGGCGGGCGTGCTGGTCGGCCCGATCCTGTTCGTGTCGATCGGCATGGGATCGACCATCGCGCTGAAGGCGTTCTCGGCCACCGTGATCGGCGGTTTCGGCGACGTCACGGGGGCGATCATCGGCGGCCTGCTGCTCGGCGTGGTCGAGAGTTTCGCCGGCGCCTACATCTCGGTGCCCTACAAGGACGCCTTTGCCTTCCTGCTGCTGTTCATCTTCCTGCTGGTACGTCCGCAGGGAATTTTCGGCGAAAAGATTTCGGAGAAAGCATGAGACAGCCGACAGCCGTTCTCGACCCGGCAGCCGCGCGCCAGCCGCCCCGCCTGCCGGTCATGTTCTACCCGCTGGCGCTGCTGGCGCTGTGCCTGCCGCTGATTCCCTACGTCTTCAGCGTGAACCATTACGTGCTGAACATCTTCATGCAGGCGGCCACCTACGGCGTCGCGGTGCTCGGCATGACGGTGGTGCTCGGTTACACCGGCCAAATCAACCTGGCCCAGGCCGCGTTCTTCGGCCTGGGCGCGTATGCGGTCGCGCTCGGCACAGTGGCCTACAACCTCAGCTTCTGGGTGGCGCTGCCGATCGGGATCGCGCTCGCCGCGCTGGCCGGCTTCGTGCTCGGCCTGACCACCCTGCGCCTCGGCGGCCATTACCTCGCCATGATCACCATCAGCTTCCAGCAGATCTTCGACCTGGTGATGGTGAACTGGGCCGACGTGACGCGCGGGCCGGACGGCGTGGCCGGCATCGGCCGGCCCTCCCTGTTCGGCTACCAGCTCACCGATGACCGCGCCTACCTGGTCTTTTGCGCCGCGGTACTCTACCTGATGCTGTTCTTCGTGTGGTGGCTGCCCCGCACCCGCCTCGGCCGGGCCATGCGCGCTGTGCGCGAGAACGAGATGGCGGCGGAAGTGTCCGGCGTGCCGACGCTGATGATCAAGGTCATCGCCTTCACCCTCTGCGCCGCGCTGGCAGGCATCGGCGGCGCCTTGTACGCAGCCGGGTTCGCCTATGTCAGCCCGGACAATTTCAATTTCCGGGTCTCCGTCGACTTCCTGACCATGGCGCTGCTCGGCGGCGCGCAATCGCCGTTCGGATCGGCGCTGGGCACGATGCTGCTCATTCTCCTGCCCGAATGGCTGCGCTTCCTGAAGGAGATCTACCTCGCGGCCTACGGACTTGCGGTGATCCTCATCATGGTTTTCATGCCGGAGGGCATCTGGGGGATCGGCAAGGCGCTTTGGCAGAACGTGTCGCGGCGGGTCCGGCGGCCCGAGGAAGCGGTGCCGGAACGGGTCGATGCCCTGCAGCTCGACGTTGCCGTCACCGATGCCTCGCCCATCCTCCACCTGCAAAACCTGAAGAAGCACTTCGGCGGCGTCAAGGCGGTCGACGACCTCGACATCAAGGTCCGGCGCGGGACGGTGCATGCGCTCATCGGGCCCAATGGCTCGGGAAAGACCACCACCCTGAACGTCCTGAACGGCATCTACATGCCGACCGGCGGAACGGTGTTCGTCGACGGACGGGACGTGACCCACGCGGCCCCGCACGTGAGGGCGTCGCATGGCGTCAGCCGGACCTTCCAGAACATCCGCCTCTTCCCCGCGCTGTCCGTGCTGGAGAACGTGATGGTCGGCGCCCAGCGCGCGAACAACCCGATAGCGCCGGGCACCGCCAGCCTGCGCGCACGCGCGCTTGCGGCGCTCGGCTTCGTCGGACTGGCCCACCAGGCCAACGCCATCGTCCGCAACCTGCCTTACGGACACCAGCGCCTGGTGGAAATCGCCCGCGCCCTGGCGGGACATCCCAAGCTGATCCTGCTCGACGAACCGGCGGCCGGCCTGAACCAGACGGAAAAGCAGGAGCTGGTCGGCTTGCTCAAGCGCCTGCGCGGCCACGGCCTGACGATCTTTCTGATCGAACATGACATGGGCCTCATCCAGCAGGTCGCGGACCATATCACGGTCCTGAACTTCGGCAAGAAGATCGCGGACGGAACGCCGGAAGAGGTCCTGCGGCATCCGGAAGTCATCAAGGCCTATCTCGGGGAGGCTGCCAATGCCGCTGCTTGAACTGCGCAACGTGACGAGCCACTACGGCAACGTCCAGGCCCTGAAGGGGATTTCCCTGACGGTCGAGAAGGGAGAAATCATCACGCTGCTCGGCTCCAACGGCGCGGGCAAGAGCACGACCCTGCGCACGATTTCCGGCCTCGTGCCCGGCAGCGGCGGCGAGATCCTGTTCGAGGGACGGCCGATCCACAACCTGCCTGCAGAGGACATCGTGCGCCTCGGAATCGCCCATGTGCCAGAAGGCAGGCGGATCTTTCCCGGATTGACCGTCACCGAAAACATCATGCTCGGCGCCTCGAACCGCAAGCATGTCTCTAAGGCCGAGCTGCGCGCGGGGGTTGACGAGATGTTCGCGATCTTCCCCGACCTGCAGCGCCTGTCGAAGGCGCTGGGCTGGAGCCTGTCCGGCGGTCAGCAGCAGATGCTCGCCGTTGCCCGCGGCCTGATGGCGCGGCCGGCCTTGCTGATGCTGGATGAGCCCTCCCTCGGCCTGGCGCCGATCATCGTGCAGCAGCTCTTCTCCGTGATCCGCGACATCCGCTCGCGCGGCACCACCATTCTTCTCGTCGAGCAGAACGCCAACATGGCGCTTGCCGTGGCGGATCGCGGCTATGTGCTGGAAACCGGCACCCTGACGGTCAGCGGCAGGGCGAGCGAGCTGTTGAGCAATGAGGAGGTCAGGGCAGCGTATCTTGGAGGACGGAAGCCCGCGCCCGACCGGGTGCCATCCTGACCCGCGTCATTGCCATCGGGTAATCGTCCACGGCCCCAGCAGGGACCGCAAGGCCTCGCTTAGAATAAGCCTTCAGGCATCTCCCGAAACCGTCTTTGACCGAGCAAGAAAGGAACCGCCATGCCAACTGCCGTGTGGAACGACACCGTGATCGCCGAGGCGCCGCAGGACGCCGTCAAGATCGTCGAAAACAACGTCTACTTTCCACCCGACGCCGTCGACCAGTCGCACCTGGTTCTCAGCGATACGCAGACCCGCTGCCACTGGAAAGGAACGGCAAGCTACTACCACGTGAGCGTCGATGGGAAAATCAACCGGGATGCGGCGTGGGTCTACCGGAACCCGTTGCCCGAAGCCGGGGAGATCGCCGGGCACATCGCATTCTGGCGGGGCGTCGACGTGTCTCGCTAGGCTCTCCGTCGGGCGCAAAGGGAATTGTGGCTGGCGCCAGAGGCGTGCAGGTAAATCAGCGGGTGCAGACAAGCCGATCTTGCACGGACTGAATGGAACGCTCCATATAGTTGCCTGAATGGAACAAGTCCAGTAAGCTGCAATCGTCATCCGCAACACATCCCTGCCTGAACATGCGTACTTTCCTGGCCTCTTTCGCGCTGGCCCTGCTATGTGCCGCGGGCGCGGCGCAGGCTGGTACCGGCTATTATCTCGTCACGGTCTATGAACAGGAAGGCGAGCGCGCGGTCGACTTTCGTTTCTGGTCGGTGCATACGGCTAGCGGGGCCACAATCTCGTCGCCGGAACTGGGCGTTTCCTGGAGTCCCACCCGGGAGTGGTACGCCAACGTGCGGGCCATCGGCTTGCACACCTCGTTCTCGGGCAACCAGTTCCTGGGGATCGGACTGCAAAACGATTTTCTGCTGACCCATGGGCAGTATCCCTTCGACCTCGCCATCCATACCGACCTTACCCATTTCAGAGACGGCGCGAACGGGAATGAAATCGAATTCGGGCCGGTGCTCCAGACGGAATACGGACGCACGCAGATCAACGCGAACGTGCTGTTTTCGCGTTCCTACTCCGTGCCGCAACCCGAGCCGTTGGAGATGCAATACCAGTGGCAGGCACGATACCGGTTCAGCCAGGCCGCGCAATTCGGTTTGCAAGGATTCGGCGAACTGGGCAAATGGAATGATTGGGATCCACAACGCTTGCAGTCGCATCGTATCGGCCCGGTATTCGCGGGAGAGGCGCCGGCAGGGAAGCATGCTTGGAAATACGAGTTTGCCTATTTCATCGGCAAGGTGCGCGCCTCGCCGGCCAAGACCTTCAGCATGCGGATTCAGGCAACGTTCTGACGTCACCGCATACCGTGCAATAACGTTCACCGGCAAATCAAACGATGATCACGATCTACGGCAACGCCGATTCAGTCAACGTACAAAAGGTGCTTTGGTGTTGTGAAGAAGCTGAGATCGCGTATCGACGGATCGACGCCGGCCGTCATTTTGGCGTCGTCGACACAGCGGAATTCCGCCGCTTGAATCCGAATGGACTCGTACCCACGATCGAAGATGCCGGCTATGTCGTGTGGGAGTCGAACGCCATTGTCAGGTATCTCGCTGCGAAATACTCAAGCGGCCAACTGTGGCCGCATGAAGCCCGGCAGCGGGCCGATGCTGACCGCTGGATGGACTGGGCGAATTCCACCTTATGGCCGAGTCTGCTGCCGCTCTTTCGTGCGTACATGCGTACGCCTCATGACCAGCGCGATTACGGGCGAATCGAACAGCATGTAATCCAAGCGCAAAGCACAATGTCTATCCTTGACGGTCACCTGGCTGGCCAACCGTACGTCGGTGGTTCTGTGTTTAGCATGGGTGATATCGCCGTTGGTTGCGCAGCCTGGCGATGGTTTGCACTGCCAATTGCGCGCGCACCGCTGGCCAACTTGGAGCGATGGTTTCAGCGCTTGGCCGAACGCCCGGCATTCCGAAAAATCGTCATGGTCCCATTGATAACCTGACCCAGCGTCGTCATTGGGCGACCCGTCGCCATCTGCATTCATTCGGCTCTTTGTTCAACTGCTATTGATTCGGCAATCTATTTGTGAAAGCATCCTGCAAAATGCTTGGCATGTGAACCGATCGCACCCCAGCCCAGGCATTTGGCATGGTTTCAGCTCGCAGAGTACCAACGACTTTCCGCTCGACTTCATGAATACAGACTTATCCATGGCAACAGCAAGTTCATACCATCCCAGTCTTGCGCTGGGCGGCGTTTTCCTGTCCCTTTTTGGTGCCGCGTGGTTGGCTGCAGCCTGCTTTGCATATGCTGGAGCCAATTTGCCGATGTTTGCCACCGTCGCGATTCTTTGCCTGTTGATGACCATGTGGGCGATCCTTACCTTCCGGTCGCGCCGCCGCTTGTTTTCCGGCGTCACTGACAGGACAGCAGGCGCTCGCGTCCGACGAGGATTCGCAGTTGTGAACATAGTGCAGTGGTCGTGTATCGGTATCGTGGTCCTGGTTCTGGCGTTGACCGATCATGCGGCCTGGATCATGCCCTCTGTAATCCTGATCACGGGGTTTCATTTTTTTCCGCTTGCGAAGCTCTTGCGCTATCGAGGCTATAACGTTACTGGGACAGGGCTGGTATTGGTGGCAGCGCTATACATACTGTTCGGCGGTGCAGGCTACAGCGTTGCGCTAACCCTATTGGCAACGGGTGCCATCTTGTGGACAAGCGCGATTGCGCTGCTATGCGCCATGTAAGCCGGTTGCCACGGCGGGCATCGCCATTGACCGTGGTGAAAACTAAAACGCCGGCATGGTCACGAAGCAATCCACCAGCAGGTCTGGGCAATACCCGTGGCTATCGTCGACTTGGCATCTGACACTGAGATCCCTGCATGCCCTGGCTGCGGCATTCAGGAACGGACGCCAGTTCACGGCCACTACCGACAAGGCATGCAGCCAACGTCAAGATTCCATATCATCCAGCACTGCGGCGACAATGCGGCCAACCGCTTTCTGTATCGCCGGCGAGCCATACTCGCCGGCGGTGACGACGACGGTCAAGTCCAGCGCGGGCACAACGGCTATGCGCTGCCCGCCGTTGCCGATTGCCGCGCTCCAGCGCAGTGTCTTGCCGTGCCAATCCACGGTGCCGTTCCACCATTGGTAGCCGTAGCCGACGTCGCCGCCTTTCATGCCCATGAAAGCAAGTCTGGCCGGTACATGCTGTCGTTGCATGTCGGCAATCCAGGTCTGCGGCACGACCTGCCGACCCTGCCAGCGACCCTGGGCGTTCGCCAACCGGCCTAATTTGAGCATGTCGCGTGGCAGAAGGCGCAGGCCGGCATAGGCCATCGGGACGCCTCGCAGGTTGGGTACCCATTCCCAGCGCGTAATCCCGAGCGGACCGAACAGGTCTTCCTGCACGAGCTGTTCGAGCGGCCTGCCGTTGACACGCACTAGCAGGTCCGCTAGTACCATGGTCGCCCCACCGGCATAATTGAACACCTCGCCCGGCCTGGTTACCAAGGTGCGATTGAGGTAATACGACACCGCTTGTCGTCGCCAAAGCAACGGCGTTTCGCTGCTGGTCAACCAACCATGTGACATCTCTTGCCACTCCAGCCCTGCGCTCATGGTCAGCAGATGTTGCACCGTGATCTCTTCGCGTCCCTCAGTACGGAGACTCCCCAACTCAGGGTAATGGTCGAGCACCTTGTCGCTTGCATGCAGCTGTCCGCGCCCGATCGTGATGCCGGTCAGCAGGCCTATCACGCTTTTGCTTACCGACCGCACGTCATGTAATGTATCAGCGGAAAATGAGGCAGCCGTGCCAGGTAGAAGCTGAGCGATCAGGGAAGAATTGATCGGCGTGTCCGTACCGTTGCGATAAATTTCGGCCAGCAGTTTGCCATGGCGTTCCACCAACAAGCCATGCACATTGTCGGAGCCGCCGGCAACGTCCCGCAAGGTGTTGCAGAGCTTATCCGGCGAAAAACCCAGTGACGCCGGCGGCGCCACTTCCCAGGAACTATCAGCCGTCGGGAGTGTGCACGGGTCTGCCGCACTGCGGATTGCCACGGCGGCGTTTTCATTGCCTGTGTGTTCCCTGGTCACGCCAGGCGTTCCCGCACAGGCGGTCAGCAAAATGAGGCATGAGCACACAAGAACAAGCTTCAAAGACGGCGAAAATGCACGCATGACCGATCCTGTTGAATGATCCGCCGGCGGTGGGCCAGACGGAGTCATCGATCATAACTTGCGCGTAGCGGTACGGCCATCCCATGGATGTGGCGAACAGACCGGCCGTTTCATCGCTGATGCACACCCGGACCTGCCGGCAAGGAGCAGGCGGTTAGAATGTTTATGCGATGGTCCGATGCGGCCATCGAAATGCATGGCTGATGGAAAACCAGATTAATGAATAGGGAGCGGGCAGATGCAGATGAGCGAAATTCCTTTTGGCACGACGGATTGGTCAACCGTTGAACGTACGGAGCACCACGGGAAGACCGGGACAGCATACTGGCGTACGCGTACGTTTGGCCAGATCCGTGTCCGTATGGTTGAATACACCCCCGGCTACCTGGCTGATCACTGGTGCTCCAAGGGACACATATTATTTTGCTTGCAGGGCGAACTGAATACAGAGCTTGAGGATGGCAGGAAGTATGTCCTCAAGCCCGGCATGAGTTATCAGGTTGCGGATAATGCTGAAGCACACCGTTCGTACACTGAGTCGGGGGCAACGCTATTTATTGTCGACTAGTCGACATGCGCACCCATGGACGCATGAGTGCGCCCACTACCGCAATGTCGCGCCGTCCGCTTTTGGGCAGGATGAGTGACCGAAATGGGTCGACCTCGAAGATCACCGTATTCGTCACAACGCTTCCATCTGGAAAGTGCCCTCCACCAGCTCGGTAAAGGTGCGCTCTTCGCGCAGGATGAAACGCCGTTCGCGGGCGAAATCGAAGTTGGCACGCGCTTCCGCGTCCTCTTTCAGGCGAGCGCGGTAGGTTTCATACGCGGCAAGGCTGTCGAAGCCAACCAAGCCCCAGGCCTCGTAGTTCGTGCCCTCGTGCGGCAGGAAATATCCGAGGAGGCGGCCGCCCAGGCGCGGGATGATGCGGCCCCAGTTCGCGGCATACTGGCGAAACTGCTCGCGCTGAGACGGGTCCAGTTCGTAACGGATAAAGCAGGTGATGGCGGTCATGGGTACTCCTTGTGTGGGAGAGGCCAATGTAAGCTTTTGCTCAACGCCGATGCTTCGGCTAAGATCGAAGCATGAGGGACGGTCCAAACATTACGAATATCGCCGCGCTGATCGGCGACCATGCACGCGCCGAAGTGCTTGGCCTGCTCATGGGCGGCATGGCGCTCACCGCAACCGAGCTGGCCGACGGCGCTGGCGTCACGCGCCAAACCATCAGTGGCCACCTGGCCAAACTGTTAGACGCTGGCCTGCTTTCTGTCGTGGCCCAGGGGCGGCACCGGTATTTCCGTATCGCTGGCGCCGAGGTTGCCCAACTGCTGGAATCGCTGATGGGCGTGGCTTTCGGGACCGGGGCCGTGCGCGTGCGCTCGAGCCCGCGCGAGCCGGCGCTGCGAAAGGCGCGGGTGTGCTACGACCATCTGGCCGGGGAGCTTGGCGTGCTGCTGTATGCGAGCCTCGCACGTCACCACGCCTTCGCCGTAGACGCCACGGGCATCACACTCACGATGGCTGGCCGTGAGCGCATAGATGCCCTTGGCGTCGTTCTGGAAAAATCTACCTCAACGCGTCGGCCATTGTGCCGCACCTGCCTCGACTGGAGCGAGCGCCGCGATCATCTTGCTGGCAGGCTCGGCACGGCCTTGCTGGAACGATTTCAGGAGCTGGGGTGGGCACATCGCGTGCCGGATTCGCGTGTGCTTGCCTTTAGCATCGAGGGTGAAACGGCGCTGCGGAATTGGCTGGGCCAATAGCATGGAGTAGGGTTTTCCGGCTCGGCAAGGCAGCAGGAACAAGGCAAGAATGAGCCGGATCAGGAAGCGGGCCTTGCCGGCCCTTTGCTCATGGCTTGCTGTCTTGCGAGTCGATACCCGCCAGCGATTCGCGTCCGCGTTCCGTCAATTCGAAACCTTCCCCCTCTGCATGCGGCGCGATCAATCCCTTCCTGCTGAGGAAGGCCGCGACGTCGCCCTCCAGTTTCGCGGGGACGACGGTAGCAACGGCACTGGCCGCTACCGTGCGCAAGCCGTCGATGCAACGCTTGACGAACAGTGCCTGCTGTCCCTTCTCGGTCAGCATGAATGCGCCATCCTTCCCGCGCGTGACGTATTTCAGGCCGATCAATGCCTTCGCATTTCGGGCAACGCAAGCGCTTGGCCGTTCTCCCTTGCGCGCCTTTCTGATCTGCGCAAGCGCTTCGTATCCATCCTTCGTCAAACTATCGTCCATGGGGTTTTCTGCTGCCTATTGGATTGCGCTTACTTTTTGCGCGTGTTGGCCCGTGATTGTTTCGGCTGCCGCGGTTGTTGAGACGGCTTCTTCTGCTTCAATGCCGCTGCGGTCCGCGCCTGCTGGATTTGCTGGTACATCGTCTTCGCGTCCTGTACCGCACGCTCCTGCGTACGCATCGCCGGAATGTCATCGTGCAAGGTAAAGAAGTCCGCTGCCTGCGCGCGCATCACCTGCTTGATGGCCGCTTCCTCGCTCACGTCGTACATCTCGGTAATGAGCGTGGTTACTTCATCGAGGTATGCTTCGTAGGTCATTGCCATAAAATTTTACCTAAGCGGCTCCGAGGAATTGCCGCGTTTCGGGATTCCCTCGCGGTAATCATGTCCCGCGTCCATCAGCCGCCGGAAGCCGTTGATTGCTTCCAGGAGCATCAGTTCTCGTTTCGTGGTGTTGGGAGGGTCAAAAGTGTGCATTCTAGCGGAATTGCCAGCATGTTTAGTACCAGTGCCCAAGTTGTGCGAACCGTGGCGCAAGGCAGCTCAGTCGAAATGACGCATGTCGTGCGTCGGGATTACTTTGCCGCCCCGCGGCTGATGCCGCAGATGAACGTTCCCTGATTGGTCGATCGCGAGAAAAGCCAGGCCGGATTCGTGCAGGAAGGAAAGACCGGCATCCCCCTTGAGCATTGCAATCGTACTGTGGCTGCCGGCGACGGTGACGAGGGGAGCCAGCACGCTCACCGATCTCAATCCTTCCACCGGTTGCCCGGTGCGCGGATCCAGGATGTGGCAATAGCGCCGGCCGTTGCATTCGAAGAACCGCTCGTAGTCGCCGCTGGTGGCGAGCGCACCGCTTTCGAGCGAAATGGAGGCAATGGTCTCACCCGCGTTGCGAGGGGACTGGATGCCGATGGACCACGCGCTGCCGTCCGGACGAGGGCCGACGGCACGCATGTCGCCGCCGAGATTGACATAGCCGTGCCTGACCCCTTGCATCGCGAGAATGGCGGCGGCCCGGTCGACGGCGTATTCCTTGCCGAATCCGCCAAGGTCGATTTCCATCCCGGCACGGGGCAGCCGAATGCGCCGCAACGGCGCGCTGGCGCGCCAATCCAGCATTTGCCAGCCGATGAGTGGCAATATCGACTGCAAGACCTCCGGCGCGGGCAATTCGGGGACACGAAAATTCCATGCCCGGCGCAGAACACCCGAGGTGATGTCGAACAAACCGTCGCTGGCGCGAAACAGTTCATCGGCATAGGTGAACAGCGCGAGGCTTTCTTCATCGAGATCGACCCATTCCTTCCCGGCTGCGGCATTGATGCGCCCCACCACGCTGTCTTGGCGGTAACGCGAATACTTGCACTCGATGCGGGTCACTTCATCGATCGCTTGCCGAGCCATCAGCCGCGCGCGGGCCTTGTCGCCGGCGGCAAGGCAGATCTCGCACGGACTTGCCATCGCTGTGAAGCGGATGCTGAATACCGGTGGGGCGCCTGGCATATGGAAGGTATTCCGTCGCGGTCAGAACTGCCTGGTGATGCCGACGCTGATCATCTGCGCGCGCAATGTCGCGAGGCCAGGTCCGCCGTTTCCCGACAAGGCCCAGCCGCTGCGCTGCTCGTAGAATCCCAGCTGCATCCTTACGCTGGCATCGCGGCCGATCCGCTTCTCCACCTTCATCGCCAGGGTGGCCGCGCCGAAAGCGGACAGGCGGTAATCCTCGGAGACGTTCGCGCCGCCTGAAGGGTCGTAGCCGGCGGGAACGGGTTCACCGAGGACCGGCGAATAAACGGGGCCGACATAGAACGAGGCGGCAGTCTGCGAATACAGGCGCAGCGAAGGCGTGAGCGTCCAGTCACTGGGCAGTGGCTGCACGTACTCCGCGCTCAGGGTATGGGCGCGGATGCCGAAACTGTCCGAATAGTAGCGGTAGCCGAGCCGGCTCGTGCCATCGTCCGCGTCGAGATGGTGGTTCCAGCGCAGCAGCAAGATGTTCGCGCTTCGCGAGTCGGGCCGCTTGTCGAAAACCTTGTAGGGATCGTTCAGGTAGCCGTGCTGGACGACGTGCGAGATATCGGCCTGGATGAGGTCGCGCTGGGTCAGCACCCGGGTGATTCCTGCCTTGAGTTCAAGCACATGCTTCTTGGCATCGGTCACGAGTCCGTTGACGGGATTGATGACATCATTGGCCACGCCGATGCCGGCATTGAAGACGGTGTTCTTGTCTTCGGTGGAACGGGTAAGGTCGAGCGAATAGGCGCGCGACTGGTAATCGTTTTCGCCGGAATGCGCGAACCCGGCGCTGACGGTGGAGTCCGGAAAATAGCGGGTCACCGAAAATGCCTGGGCAGTGCGCCGGTCGCTCATCGTGGATGCGCCGGAGATCGCGGAGTGGTAGCGCGGCGTGGCGCCGGAGATGCTGTCGGAAGTAAGCGACCCTTCGATCGCCCACATGCCGGCGATCGGCGCCAGCACGCGGATCGAGGGCGTATGGACGTTCACGCGGTCGAGGCCTGGCTGGCGGTCGCGGTAGTCGAGGTAATTGAGCTCGACCTGGCCGCGCTCGGGAGCGGACTCCGCATGCGCCGCGCCTATCATGCCTGGCAATGCCAGCGCGGCCATGAGCAGGGCGCTGCCCGAGAAGCCCGCCGCCGGCGCACATGCATCTTCCGTTTTGTCCGGGGCTTGTTCCCGCAACGGCCACGCGGCGCTTGTTGGGGTCAATTGCGTCAGTTGCATCCGCAGCCCCCACCACCGACCCTGCCGCCGCCAGAAGCCGCCTCGCGGCTGTCATACACATGATCGAGGGATCGTGCACCAAGGACATCGCCGCCTTCCATCGTCATTTCCTCCCTGGCCAATGTTCCTTTCTGCCACGGCTGGACGGGTTCGATCGGACGGCAGGACACCAGTAAGCCCAGGCCAGCCAGCACCAAGATCGTCTGCGGCGGCGGGAGCATCATTTGCTCCCGTCCGTGTCCGGCAGGTGGCGTCGAAACAGTTCTTCCATCTCGGTTTTATCCGCGTCGCTGAATCCGGCATGCATCGCCATGACCTTGCCGTCCGGGCTGATCAGCACGCTGGTGGGCATGCCCTTGATGCCGTAGGCTGCCGCCACCTTCCCCGCGGGGTCGAAGCCGATCGTGAACTGCGCGGGCACGTCCGACATGAAGGCAAGCGCGGCGTCCCGCCTGGCATCGACGTTGAGCGCAAGGATCCGCAAGCCTCTCGCGCCATAGCGCGCCTGCATCTGGCTCATCCATGGGAAGGAACGGCGGCACGGCCCGCACCACGAAGCCCAGAAATCGAGATAGACCAGCTTGCCGCGAAAGTCCGCCAGCCTGACCTGTCCGCCAGATCCCGGCACGTCGAAGGGCGCGGCCATGGATCCTGGCTCAGCGGCTGAAGCCGGCGCGAAGACCCCTCCGGCCAACCCCGCCAGCAGCGCGGTTCGGAGGCATCGCCGGAGGCTGAGGCATGTGTCTCCCGGCTTATTCATTGACATTGGCTCCCTGCGCGAACCACTGGGCGAAGGCGGCGCGTTCCGCATCGGTCATGCCGGTGGCGTTATCAAGCGGCATCGTTCGCGACTGGATCGCCGAATTCATCAATACGGCAAAGCTGCTGATTTGCGCCGGCGTGTCAAATGCGAGGCCGCTCGCGTTGAAGCCCGTCCGGTTGCCGCTGACGGCGGAGTGGCAAAGCAGGCAGCGCGCCTGGATGATGGTGTTGACCTCCGCGAAACGGACCGCTGGCGCTGGCGTGGGCACAGGTGAGGGTGCAGCTGGCGCCGGTGCGGGAGCGGGCGCCGCTGGTTCAGGTGCTGGTACCGGAGCAGGCGCAGGAACCGAATCGGGTACCGTCGCTGCCGCGACCGGCGCCGAATCGCCGCCGCCGCCGCATCCTCCAAGCATTGCGGATATCACGATGGCCGATACTCCCAGCGTGGCTTCGATCCGGAAAATGCGCATGGCAGTCCTCCTTGGGCAGGTGTCTCGTCGGGTTCTGCGGAGGCGCGCCTGGGAAAGGCTGACTTCTCAGGCGCGCATGCATGCTGCGTATATCCTGTGCCAGCGGTGCGAGGTTCAAACCTCGTCCACGTCTCCGATACATCGCGGTTTTCCGCCAGAGGTTTGCCGGGTGCATGCCGCCGGTTACGGCTTGCCTCAAATAATCGCGCAACGTTGGTTTGATGAAAAGCAAACACGATCTGCCGCCCGCGGCCAAAGATGAATGAGTGGCAATGGCGGTGCAATGGGATTGAAGGCCGGCATCATCGCTTGCCGCGGCGACCCGGATTGAACCGATCGCAGGGTGAAGGGGATATACGCAGGTAATCTGACCTTGGGGATCCCATTGGGCAGCAGTATGGACATGCGTGCGGTCCGAACCGCGGAGTCGGACCCGAACGAGGCCAGGCTGGTGGCGGAAGTCGCCGGCAGGGACAGGCGCGCGTTCGAAAGCCTGTACCGGCTGTATTTCGGCCGCCTGGCGCGTTTCCTGGACCCGAAGCTACACCACGCAGCCTCGGTCGAGGAAGTGATCAACGAAACCATGCTCCTGGTGTGGAACAAGGCAGGCAGTTTCGACGGCAGTTCCAAAGTCTCCACCTGGATCTTCGGCATTGCATACCGGCGCGCGCTCAAGGCTCTGGCCAGACTTGACCTGCCGGTGGAACAGGAGGCCGACGACGAGGCGGACGACAACGCGCTCACTCCGGACGCCGCCCTGACCAGGAGCGAACAGCGCCGTATCGTCGGGCAGGCGATCGATGCCCTGCCGATGGAGCAGCGCACCGTCGTCCACCTGGCGTACTTCCACGACATGGGCTACGACGAGATCGCCAGGATCATGGACTGTCCCGCCAATACGGTGAAAACGCGGATGTTCCACGCGCGCCGCCGGCTCAAGCGCTTGCTGGCCGGACTTGAAAGCGAATTGTCATGAAGAGCCAGATCGTCAACTTGAATCTCTCGACGCACCGCACGGTGCAGGAACTGTTGCCCTGGTATGTCAACGGCCAGCTCGCCGGCAGCGAACTTTCCCTTGTGCATGAGCACCTCCAGACCTGCACCCAGTGCCGAGCCGATGTGGCCTGGCAAGCGCAGTTGCGTGCCATCGAGCCGATGGAAACACCCGTGCCGGACGTCGATGCAGCCTGGCGTCAGATGCAGCAGCAGCTCGAATCCCGCAGCAAGCCGTGGTGGCGGCGCATTGTCGAACGTCTACCCCTGGGCCTGCCAGCCCCAACGCGCATGAACTGGACAGCATGGGCGCTGGCCGGACAAGCCGCGGTCATTCTGGTGCTGGGAACGCTGCTTGCCGCACAACCAAACTCCAGCCATGAATTTCGCGCGCTCGGTTCCGGCGTCGAGCGGCAGGGAAACATCCTCGTCATGTTCTCGCCGCAGGCGACGGAGCCGGAATTGCGCAAGGCCTTGCAGGATAGCGGTGCGCGAATCGCCGATGGACCGACGGCGTCCGGCGCCTACACGCTGGAGGCCCCGGGCCGGCGCGCCGCCGAAGTCGCGGCCGAGCTGCGCGCAAGCGGCGTGGTCATGCTGGCCGAGCCCTTGGCGAAAGAGGAGCCTTGATGGGCGGGGCCTTGATGCACCGGATCATTCCCCTTCTGGCCTGCATGCTCCTGGCCGTTGGAGCGGTTGATGCGGCACCGGCCGCAGTACCGGCTGCACCCCCTGACGCGGAGAGGCCTGCCGAGGTCCTGGTCATGCTGCACCTGCCCGCGCCGCATTTCCGGCCGGACGCAAGCTACGCGGGAGGGTATGACAACGCCTCCCATGCTGCGCGGCGCCAGATAGCGCAGCAACTCGCCGAGAAGAATGGCCTCGAACTGACTCGCGACTGGCCCATGCCCGCGCTTGGCCTGGACTGCTACGTGATGCGCGTGCCGGGCGACCATGATCCCGAGGCCATGGCGCGGCAATTGTCCAGCGATCCCCGCGTCGAATGGGCGCAGGTCATGCATTACTTCGATGGACTGGGGCACAACGATCCCATGTTTCCGGCGCAGCCGGCGGCGCACGCCTGGCAGCTCGACCGGCTGCACCTGGTGACAACCGGCCGGCAGGTGACGGTGGCGGTGATCGACAGCGGCGTGGATACCGAGCATCCCGACCTGCGCGGCCAGATCGCGCACAGCCGAAACTTCATCGAGAACACGACGTATCCCGCCGAGCAGCACGGCACCGCGGTGGCAGGCATCATCGCCGCCGTGGCCGACAACGGCATCGGCATCGCCGGCATCGCGCCGCAGGCCCGCCTCCTGGCATTGCGCGCCTGCCGCGAAACCGCCGACAGGGCAACACTGTGCGACAGCCTCAGCCTGGCCAAGGCGCTGGACTTTGCCATCCAGCACCGGGCGGAGATCATCAACATGAGCCTGAGCGGGCCGTCCGACCGCTTGCTTGGCATGTACGTCGATCTGGCGGCGTCGCGCGGCATCACGGTGGTGGCCGCCTTCGACGAACGCCGCGATGCTGGAGGCTTTCCGGCGTCCAACCCGTTCGTCTTCGCTACCGCGGCAGAACGCGATGCGCCCGCCGCTCCCTTCCATGCGCCGGGCCGGGACGTGCCGGCAACGGCACCAGGCGCGCAATGGAAGCTGGTGTCGGGATCGTCCTTCGCCGCGGCGCATTTGTCCGGCATGGTGGCCCTGGTCCGGCAACTGCGGCCGGCGGTGCCGCAGCAGGAACTTTGGGCAAGGCTGCGGGGCGCCGCCGCCACCCCGGTCGCCGATGCCGCAAACAGCAGCCGCATGGATGCCTGCGCGGTCATCAGCTGGGCCGGCGGCACCTGTACCTGCTCTTGCGAACCGGCACAGGCAGGCATCACGCATGCAGCCTGGTGACGCCTTGCAGCGGTGCGCCACGGCAATGCGTGCCAGGATCGTCAATGGCGCCAATGTCTTCAAGGCAGCGATGCTGCTGCTGCCGCTTTGCGCCTGCGGCGCAGCGCAGGCGCAATGGAGCGGCAGGATCGCCCTCGTGTCGGATTACATCCTGCGGGGCGTCAGCCTGAGCGACGGGAAGTCCGCTCCCCAGGCGAGCTTGCAGTACGAGGGCCGCAACGGCTGGTATGCCGGGGCGTTCGCGTCCCGCGTGGCGCTCGACCCGGACGCGGCCGGAATGCAGTTTGCCGCCTATACCGGCCTGTCGCTGCCCTGGACGACGAGGATGCCGCGGGGCGTGCAGGCAAGCTGGGACGCCGGCCTGATGTTCGCGGCCTTTCCCGGCCAGGTACGCTACAACTATGCAAGCGTCTACGCGGGCGTCCATGCAGGCCTGGCATCCAATGACGTCAGCATGCGGTTGCATTATTCGCCCGACTATTTCGGTCAGGGCGCATCCAGCTTGTATGCGGAAGCAAATGCCGCCCATGCGCTCGCCGACCGCGTGCAGGTTTTCGCGCATCTTGGGCGACAACGCCAATCGTCCGCCTTGCAGGCCGCGCCCGCATGGGATGCGCGCATCGGCTTGACCCTGGCCGCCGGCGACTGGAGCCTTGAACTCGCCGCCAACCGGGCCGGGGCTATCCGCGCCGACTACACTCCCTACTCCTATGGCAGAAGCCAGGCGTTTTATGGCACCGAGGCGCGCCGCTTCGTGCTCAGCGTCACCCGCTCGTTCTGAGTTCGGCGCGGAAGCCGGTTGCCCGGCCCGATTCAGTAAGTGACATCGCGCGGGGCGCTGTTTGGATCTGCCGTAGCGGTCGTCGTTGCCTGCGCCGGGACGATTTGCGCGCGAATTTCACCATTGGGCAAGGCGGCGCTATGCACGTTCACATAGTATTGGCCGGCAAGCAGCGCGTTCATCTGGTCCGCCGTCAACTGGCCGGATACCACCCACGTGCCGCTGCCCGCGGGACTCTGCGTCATCGGGAAAAGTATGGGGCCGGCGACGCCTGGTGCTCCGTTGTGAATATGGGCTGCCGTACCGGCAATGCCGGTGGTCGTCACGGTCGCGCTGTACTGGCGCGTTGCGGTATCCAGGGTCAGGGTCCCCGTTCCGCCAGCGCCGCTTTGATTCGGCGGAACTTCCTGCGCACCCGATAAACTCATGTTGATCGATACAGGCGCTGCCGGGCTTGGCGTTGGCGTTGAGGCCGGCGCCGGCGCTGAAACCGGGGTGGCCGTACTCGCCGGGGCAGACGGCGCCGCGGCCGCGCTGGTGCCGCTTGTATCGCTTGTTCCGCTCGTGCCACTTGTACCGCTTGCTGCCGGTGCGCCATCGCCGCCGCCACCGCCACCGCATCCGCTCAGGATGGCGAATACAGCGACAGCGTTGAGCAGGCGCTTCATCCTTTCAAGTTCCATCTTGACACCCCATCGTCGATTGAGAAGCTCCCTGAACCGGGTCCGTTTAAGCGGTATATCCGCCGCGGTCGAACAATGGTTCATCACTTCGGGAGAAATCAATCATTTACCGGGGTACGCTTGGCGCACTATCGGCAGTCCGGTCACAACCGAGATACCCGATTGCGAGTTAATCCTAAAACGCCTGTTCCGGGAAGCTTTGCGGACCTTGGCGGCTCCTTGTCATGTCGCCGCGGCGTAGGTCCTGACCGGTTCGCGCATCAGCATGAATTCCTCGGCGGCAGTCGGATGCACCGCGATCGTCCGGTCGAATTCGCGCTTGGTCGCCCCGGCGCGCATGGCCACGGCCAGGCTCTGGATGATTTCCGGCGCATCCGGCCCGATCATGTGAATGCCGATCACCTTGGCGGTCTCGCTATCGGTGACCAGCTTCATGTAGCTGCGGTTGTCGCGCCCCGCGAACGCGGTCTGCATCGGCTTGAACTGGGTTTCATAGACGGTGGTCGGCCCGCGCGCGTTGGCCTGCGTTTCGCCGAGGCCGATGGTGCCGATCGGCGGATCGGTGAACACGGCGGTCGCCACCTGGTCGTGGAAGAAGGGCGTATCCTGGCCGCCGAACACCGTGTCGGCGAAGGCGCGTCCTTCGGCGATCGCCACCGGCGTCAGGTTGACGCGGTTGGTGACGTCGCCGATCGCATGGACGCCGGGAATCCTGGTCTTGCTGTAGCTGTCGACCGGGATCGCGCCGGCGGCCGTCAGTTCGAGTCCGATGGCGTCCAGTCCCAGGCCGGCGGTATTCGGCACGCGGCCGGTCGCGTTGAGAACCGCGTCGAAGCGCATTTCCTGGCCGTCCTGCAAGACCATGCGATAGCCGCTGCCATCGCGGGCGAGCGAGCGTGGCAGCGTCTGCGGAAAGACGGCGATGCCGGCGTGCTCCATCGCCTGCCGCAAGCGTTCCCGCAATTCCTCGTCGAATCCGCTCAAGGGCGCGTTCGCCCGGAAGAAGACGCTGACCTTGCTTCCCAGCCGCGCGAACATGCTGGCGAATTCCATCCCGATGTAGCCGCCGCCGACCACTGCGAGCCGTTCGGGCACTGTCCGCAACTGGAGGATGTCGTCGGAGGTGAGCGCGGTGTCGAGCCCGGGTATCGGCGCCGTCGACGGCCGGCCGCCGGTCGCGATCAGCAGGTTCTTGCAAGCCATTGTCCGGTCGCCGACGCGGACTTCACCCGCGCCCATGATCGTCGCCGTGCCCCGGATGACCGTGACATCGGCTTGCCGCAGCATGTTCTCGTAGACGGTTTCGAGGCGCTCGAGCTCGCGCGTCTTTGCATCCTGCCAGTGCGCCATGCTGAACTCGGGTTGGCCCGCGGACCAGCCATAGGCGGCCGCCAGATCGAAGGAGGCGCGGAACTGGCTTGCGTACATCAGCAGCTTCTTTGGAATGCAGCCGCGGTGCACGCAGGTGCCTCCCAGGTTGGCCTGCTCGATGATGGCGACGCGGGCGCCGTGCGCAGCGGCGCGGCGCGCGGCCGCAACGCCGCCGGAGCCGCCGCCGATGGCGATCAGGTCATAGGACTCGCTCATGCTGTCATTCCCCGTGAAATACCGAAGGGCCAGTATTGCATATCGGCGGCGGCTTGGTTGACGCGCGCTCAAGCGCCCGGCCGGCGCGCGGGCCGGCCTGCTTTGGTGTCATACTCCATGGCAACGACCGGATCCATGGCGAATCCGAACGGACCGGCCCGGCGTATATCCAGCATGAACTTTTCCCGGCGAGTGATGATGAGTCTGCCCGAACACAAGACCCGAAGGACCTGGAGAACATGGCTGGCCCGGCTGACGCTGGCGGGAAGCGTCATTGCCTTGCTCGGCGCCTGCTCTCCGCTTGGCATCATCAACGGCCTCACGCCCGGCGGCGCGCGCGCCTTCACGGACCTGGCCTACGGCAGCCTGCCGCGGCAACGACTGGATGTGTATGCGCCGCCTAACGCGTCCGGCCCGCTGCCGGTCGTGGTTTTCTTTTACGGCGGCAACTGGCAGAGCGGAAGCCGGACGGATTATGCCTTCGTCGGCCGGATGCTTGCCCGGCGCGGCATGGTCGTGGTCGTGGCGGATTACCGGCTTTACCCGGAGGTGCGCTATCCCGACTTCCTGCTGGACGCGGCGCAATCGGTGGCCTGGACCCGGCGCAACATTGCGCCATATGGCGGCGACCCGGATCGCATCTTCGTGATGGGCCACAGCGCCGGCGCGTACAACGCGGCGATGGTGGCGCTCGATGGCAGATGGCTTGGGCGTTTCGGCATGACGCCTGCCATGCTGCGCGGCTGGATCGGACTGGCAGGCCCATACAATTTCCTGCCGATCGAAAATCCCTACACCCGTCCGGTCTTCCTCTATCCCGATACCCCGCAGGATTCGCAGCCGATCCGGCATGCCAGCCATGCCGCGCCGCCCGCGCTCCTGGTAGCGGCCAGCCGCGACGAACTGGTGAATCCGTCGACCAATACCGGCGCCCTGGCCGCACGCCTGCGGGAGCAGGGCGCCAGCGTCACGGAAAAGAGCTTCGACCGGGTGAGCCACGAGACGCTGGTGGCATCTCTTTCCGCGCCCCTGCAGTTTCTCGCGCCCACGCTCGATGTGATCGATGCCTTCGTTCATGGGCCGCGCGAGGCGCTCGGCGTTCCACGTTGAGGCGAGGCGAAAATGAAAGCCTCGAAGACATCGTTCTTCGCCGCAGCACTTGTGCGGGGAAAGACCGCCGCTCTGGCATTTGTGTTTCTCTGGTTCTCCGTTGGCGGGATCGCCCATTTCGTGGCGCCGGAATATTTTCTGAAGATCGTTCCACCCTCGCTGCCGCTGCGCCTGGAAGCGGTCTATATCAGCGGTGTCTTCGAACTGCTCGGCGCCAGCGCGTTATGGTCGGTACGACTGCGGCGCTGGGCGGGCTACGGCCTTGCGGCATTGACGCTTGCCGTGACTCCCGCCAACGTCTACATGTGGAAGCACCATGAGCTGTTTCCGGCGATACCGCAGGCGCTCCTGGGATGGCGGCTCGTCTTCCAGGTCGTACTGCTGGCAATCATCCTTTGGGCGACGCGGCCGGCCAAGCTCGATAATCGTTTCCGATAGCGCCTGTCGGTCGGGTCAAGGCCTTTCGCCTGAGTCACGTCATCGCGCTCGCCAGCATCGCGGCATTCAAGGCAAGGATGAGGACGGCGATGAGCCAGGCGGCGATTTTCAGCCACAGCGGATTGACGAACTTTCCCATGAGGCGTGCATCGCTGGTGAACCGGATCAACGGAATGACCGCAAACGGCAGCTGAAGACTGAGGATCACCTGGCTCAGCACCAGCAATTGCGTCGTTCCCCGTTCGCCTGCCCAGAGCGTGGTGGCCAGTGCAGGCACGATGGCCATCAGCCGCGTCGACAGCCGCCGCAGCCAGGGCGGCATGCGCAGTTGCAGGTAGCCCTCCATCACGACCTGTCCCGCGAGCGTGGCCGTCAGCGTCGAGCTTTGCCCGGAAGCCAGCAGCGCGAATGCGAACAGCATGCTTGCCGCCGTCGTGCCGAGTGCGGGGCCGAGCAAGTGATAGGCGTCCTTGATCTCCGCGATTTCCTGGTGTCCGTTCGCATGGAAAGCCGCCGCCGCAGTCGCCAGGATCGCGGCATTGACGATGAACGCAAAAATCAGGGCAATCAACACGTCGATGGCGGTAAAGCGCAGGGCATTGCGCCTCCCGGCGTCGGTGGCGCTGAAGCGCCGGGTCTGCACTGTGGAGGAATGCAGGTAGAGATTGTGCGGCATGACGGTAGCGCCGATGATTCCGATGGCGAGATACAGGCTTTCCGGATTGACGACCGACTCGCGGGTTGGCAGGAAGCCCGTTGCGATGCCGGACCAGTCAGGCCGCGACATCAACAGGTTGGTGCCGATGCAGACGAATATCACGCTCAGCAGGGTCATGATCGTGGCTTCGAAATACCGGAAGCCATGTTGCTGCAGCCAGAGCACCACCAGCACGTCGAATGCGGTCAATACCACTCCCCACGCCAGCGGCAAGCCGAACAGCAGGTTAAGGGCGATCGCGGTGCCGATCACTTCGGCGAGGTCGGTCGCGCAGATGGCGATTTCGCACAGCAGCCATTGCATCCAGACCGAACGGCGCGAGTAGTGCGCGCGGCAGGCCTGCGCGAGGTCCATGCCGGTCACGATGCCCAGGCGCGATGCCAGGATCTGCAGCAGGATGGCCATCAGGTTGGACAGCATTATCACCCACAGCAGTCCATATCCGAACCGCGAGCCGCCTGCGATGTCGGTTGCCCAGTTTCCGGGGTCCATGTATCCCACTGCGACCAGGTATCCCGGACCCATGAAGCCGAGAAGGCGGCGCAGCCAGGAACCATGCTCGCGAACAGGAACAGAATCGGGGAAATCTCCTGGCGGCAGGTTCGGCCGGGCGAGCGCCGTATCGATGAAGGCTGGCGGTGGCATAAGTATGGTCCGTGCGCCGCCCGCGCGGGCGGCGGTTGAATTACATCGGCTTGATGGGAGTGCGGTTCATCGGATCGCCGCCCTGGGTCCCGGCCTTAAGCTCGGCGCCGGTGACAGGATCCTCGGAAGGCTCAGATTGGGTGCGCAGCGCCATCGCATTCAAGGCGGCTTCTTCCTCGGTGGTGAGGTTCACGCTCGGCATGCCGTCGCCGCCATCCACCGCGGACTGCTCGTTGCGGTCGGACACGAATTGCCATTGCTGCCCCTGGTTCCACGAGCCGCGCATGTCGCCGTCGCCTTGCGACATGTTGAAGTAGACATTGGTAAATCGCGCATCGCCTTCGAGTTTGCCCGGAGGGAAATTGGGAGTGATCGAATACAAGGCTTTCTCGAATGACTTCTGGTGTGCGATCTCGCGCGTCATCAGGAAGCCCAATGCTTCCTTGACGCCGGGGTCGTCGGTGCAATTGATCAGCCGCTCGTAGATGATCTTCGCGCGTGCTTCCGCGGCGATGTTCGATCGCAAGTCGGCGGTCGGTTCGCCGATGGTGTCGATGTACGCTGCGGTCCAGGGGACGCCTGCGGAGTTGACCAGCGGCGCGCCGCCGCCATACAACACTTGTGTGACATGGCTGTCGTTGCCGGCGCCGGTGATGGAACGGAAAGCATCGGCTTCCGCATCCACGCCTTCCGCGAGGCGGCCCTTCGCGCCCTTGTTCAGCATGGCGACGATCGTGCCGATGACTTCCAGGTGGCTTAGCTCTTCGGTGGCGATGTCCATGAGGAGATCCTTGCGTCCCGGATCATCCTCGGCAAGGGCTTGGGTGAAATATCGGCATGCCGCCGCCAACTCGCCTTGCGGTCCTCCGAATTGCTCGAGCATGAGGTTGGCAAGGGCAGGGTTGCATTCGCTGACCCGCACGGTGTACTGCAGTCGCTTGTTATGAGAAAACATGGCCGTCCTTTCGTGACGAAACAATGACGCCTTGGCGTTCATTCAGGACTGGCACGTAACGCAAGACATGTACCACCGTGCTGATACCCTGCATTGGCACGTCTGGCCCATGATTCGCTCTGCATCCGCCTCAGAATTACAAAGAGCGGTAAATTTGAAGTTTCGGGGACGCGCGTCGGCGTTGGGCGCGGCATATCATTTCAGACCTGGATCGTATGAAAGGGCTTGCAGATGCAATTCATGCCGAAAACGTATACTTGGCAATTCCTGCGAAGCTGGAGAAAGGCTGCTTGCGGCTCGGATCGCGCAAGCGGAAGCAAATACTTGTTTCGCAATACTTGGTTGAGTAGGTGGTTTCCGCCTGCGCGGAGATGGCGGCAATGATGCAATCGAAATCATGTGGTCCCGGTTTGCCTCCCTGCCTGAATGATCATCTTTCAATCGACAACCCTGCGACTTGACGGAGACAAACAGATGAGCAGCAACAATACCTACACCCCGCCCAAGGTCTGGACCTGGGATAAGGAAAGCGGCGGCAAGTTCGCCAGCATCAACCGGCCGGTGGCCGGCGCCACGCATGACAAGCAACTACCCGTCGGACGCCACCCGCTGCAGTTGTATTCGCTCGCCACGCCCAACGGCGTCAAGGTCACGGTCATGCTCGAGGAACTGCTGGCCCTGGGACATGCCGGCGCCGAGTACGATGCCTGGCTGATCCGCATCAACGAGGGCGACCAGTTCGGCAGCGGCTTCGTCGAAGTCAATCCGAACTCGAAGATTCCGGCCCTGATGGATCGCAGCGGCGATACCCCGGTGCGGGTGTTCGAGTCGGGCGCCATCCTGATGTACCTGGCCGAGAAGTTCGATGCCTTCCTGCCGCACAGCGTGGCGGCGCGCGCGGAATGCCTGTCCTGGCTGTTCTGGCAGATGGGCAGCGCGCCTTTCCTCGGCGGCGGCTTCGGCCACTTCTATGCCTACGCGCCCGAGAAGTTCGAGTACCCGATCAATCGCTACGCCATGGAAGTCAAGCGGCAGCTCGACGTCCTGGACCGCCAGTTGTCGACGCACCAGTTCCTGGCCGGCGACGAGTACACCATCGCCGACATGGCGGTGTGGCCCTGGTACGGCACGCTGGTCAAGGGCCAGCTCTACGAAGCCGGCGAGTTCCTCGGCGTGCATGAGTACAAGCATGTGCTGCGCTGGACCAACGAGATCGCGCAGCGTCCCGCGGTGCAGCGCGGACGCAAGGTCAACCGGGCATGGGGCGAGCCGTCCAGCCAGCTTCACGAGCGCCACGACGCGAGCGACTTCGCGCTGCGGACACATGACAAGCTGGACCCGTCCTCCGGAGACAAGGCATGATCACGCTCTACGATTGCGCTACCGCGCCCAGCCCGCGACGGGCCCGTCTCTTCCTCGCCGAAAAGGGCGTGCCCCACGAGACCGTCGAGATCGACCTTCGCTCGGGCGAGCAGATGGGGGAAGCCTACCGCCGGATCAATCCGCAATGCACCGTGCCCGCGCTGCGCACGGAAGAGGGCGCGCTGCTCACCGACAATGCAGCAATCGCCGCCTACCTCGAAGCCCGTTATCCCGAGCCGCCGCTCATGGGCCGCACGCCCCAGGACAAGGCGGACATCGCAAGCTGGCAGTGGCGCATCGAGTTCGAAGGCTTGATGGCGGTGGCGGACGCTTTCCGCAACAGCAGTCCGGCGATGGTGAACCGCGCCTTGCCCGGCCCGGCGAATTATCCGCAGATTCCCGAACTGCACGAGCGCGGACTGGCCCGTGCCCGGCAATTCTTCACCGCACTGGACGAGCGCCTCGCCGGACGCGACTTCATTGCCGCCGACCAGTTCAGCATCGCCGACATCACGGCGGTCGTGACCGTGGACTTCGCGCGCGTGATCCGGCTCAAGCCCGCGGAAGACCTGCCGAACCTGAAGCGCTGGCGCGAGGCAATGGGCGAGCGGCCGGCATTCAAGCGCTGAGCGGAGTCGAGTTCGCAAGAAGCCTTGCCATGTAACACGATCTTCGTCGTCAGGCACGCTGCATGGCGACTGGAGTAGCGCCTCGATGAAGCTTGTCCGTCCGATGTGAATCGGTTGCCTTTCAGCGGCTATCGAATTCGTCAAAACATTTTAGATACGCCTAAAAATGATCGCGCGCTCGCGAATAAATGGCGCTCACCCGACCAGATAAATCGGCAAATTCGTCATTTTACCTCGAACTATTAGCAGATTTGCTTTTCAAACAGGCCACGTCGACGGTGATTCGTCGGCGTCATGTCATGAGCGGGTTTGCAAGTACACCAACCAATTCGAGGAATAGATCATGCGCGTAACAAAAGCAATGAAGACGTGTAGTGTCGTGATGGCGACAGGGGCGCTGTGGGTCCTGTCAGCCTATCCCGCGTTCGCATCGAGCCACCGGGAGTCCCCTGCATTGACCAACATGCCCAAGGTGGATGCGACCGACCTGTATCTGTTCAGGAGTTACGAGCAGGGGCGAGAGGGGTATGTCACCGTGCTGGCCAACTACATTCCGTTCCAGGATCCGTACGGTGGACCCAACTTCTACCAGTTCGATCAGAATGCGATGTACGAAATCCACTTCGACAACAACGGCGATGGCAAGGAAGACCTTACGTTCCAGTTCCGTTTCAAGAACACCTCCAAAGGCGCGGCGCTGCAGGTAGGAGACAAGAAGGTAAAGATTCCGCTGCTCAATGCCGGCCCTATTGGCGACGTTAACCCGGCCACGCTCAATGTGCGCGAAACCTACACCATCAATGCGGTCCGCGGCGACAGCAGGACCGGAAGCGCCGCAGCTGTCACCAATGCCGGCACCGGTGCGGCCGAATTCGACAAACCAACCGACAACATCGGTGAAAAAACCTTCCCGCAGGGGTACGAGCAATATGCCCAGAAGCATATCTATAACGTCAACATCCCGGGGTGCAATACGCCTGCCCGGGTATTTGTAGGGCAGCGCAAGGAATCGTTCTACATCGCCGTGGGCAAGATCTTCGACCTGTTCAATCTGAATCCGCTCGGCCCCGAGTACGGCGGCAACGAGAATAACCTGGAAGGCAAGAACGTCAGCGCCATCGCCATGGAGATTCCGATCTCCTGCGTGGCCAGCCAGGACGACCCTGTCATCGGCGCATGGACCACGGCGAGCGTGCGGCAAGGCCGCCTACTCAATCCCGCTCCGTCCGGCTTCAACAATGCCGCGAAAGAAGGCGGCGCGTGGACACAGGTGTCCCGCCTCGGCATGCCCCTCGTGAATGAAGTGGTCATCGGCATGGACGACAAGGACCGCTTCAATGCCTCCAAGCCGACAGACGACGCCCAGTTTGCCAACTACGTAACCAATCCTACCTTGCCAGCGCTGGTGCAAACCTTGTTCCCCGCGGCCAAGGCCCCGACCAACTTCCCGCGCACCGACCTCGTGACGGTCTTCCTGAAGGGCTTGTCCGGCCTGAACCAGCCGAAGAATGTCGTGGCATCTGAAATGATGCGCCTGAATACGTCGATCTCCCCGACGCCCGTGGCGTCCCAGAACCCGATGGGTGTCGCGGCCGGTGACAACGCGGGCTTCCCGAACGGCCGCCGCCCCGCCGATGATGTGACGGACCTGTCGCTGCGGGTGGCGATGGGCGCCCTTTGCGTACTGACGGGAGACAATGATGCGTTGAAGGTAGGGTGCAAGCCTGCTGACGCGCCGGCTGGCGGCCTTCCGCTCACCGATGGCGTGCGCAAGAATGCCGATAGCTACCTAAGCCGCTTTCCGTACTTGAATCCGCCGATCCCGGGCAATCGCGCCGGTACGGATTCGGCAGCGACATCCGGCACGGCCGGGCAATGAGGAGGTGCCATGAAGAAAATCATCTTTCAGGCATCAGCCTTGGCGTTCGCGGCGACGCTCCTGACTGCCTGCGGCGGCAGCGATACCCCGGTGGCGAATCTTGCCAACAACAGCGGCACGGCGACCGGGGCATCTTCAGGAGCAAGCGGGTCCGGAACCACGCCAGCCGCAAATGGAAATGCGACTGCCGGCAACAGCTTCGTTGCCGGCGTTCTGGCGCTGATCAACGGGGCCTCGGACTCGGCAACTCCCGTCGCGATCGATGCCTATGACGCCGCGCCCGACGACAAGGCCCAGCCTCAGCCTCTGGGTTAGGGGCTGAGGCTGGTGCAGCTAAGGCGGCCCCATGGGGCCGCCTTTTTTCTGCATTGAAGCAAGTGCGCCGGCTAACGGAAGTTGCTCGGGCCGGCGCCATGCCGCCGCGGAAGTGCTTACAGTGCGAGGTTGGCGGCGGCCCACTGCGAGGGGCTGACCGTCAGGTTCGGCGCCACGAAGCCGGCACCGATTACACCCACGTTGTTCAGGGCATTGACCTCGACGTTCTGCAGTTGCGTGATGTTCTGGTTCACGCCCACGTTCACGTTGGCCACCGGCCCCATCTGCTTGAGCCAGGCGGCTGCGGCGTCATTGCCGCCGCGCACCTCGGCCATGGCGCGGCCATCGAGTTCCTCGACGCTGGCCAGGTCCTTCATTTGCAGGTTCGACATGCTGTTCTCCTGGTGAGGAAACGACTGGCTTAGTGGCCGATGCTGATGTTGTTGCTGCCGCACTGCGTCGGGTTGACGTTGCTGGTGATGCCGCAGGCGAAGGCGACGTTGTTGCCGTTATTGACTTCGGTGTTCTGCGACTGGCCCAGGCTCTGGGTGGCGTTGAAGTTGAAGTCGCTGGACTTGGCGCTCAGCGACGGCATGCCGTAGCAGGAAGGCAGCGAAGGCATGGGGTAGGAGCAGGTGCCGCCGCGCACGGTGGTCATGTCGGCGCTGTCGAGGTCGGTGGCGGTAGCGATGTCTTTGATGGCGAGGGAAGTCATGGTCATTCTCCGGTAAAGGGTATGGATAAGGCGGTGGTCGATGTTGGGTTTGGTCTGACGATCAGAGGCTGATGTTGTTCGAGCCGTTCTGGGTCGGATGCACGTTGGACGTGATGTCCGAGACGAAGGCGGCGTTGTTGCCGTTGTTGACCAGGGTGTTCTGCGACTGGCCCAGTTTCTGGTCGGCGGTGAAGTTGAACTGGTCCTTGGTGAAGCTGAATTGCGGGCCCCAGGAAGCGGGGAAGCCCATGCCGCCGCGCACGGCGGTCATTTCCTTGGCGTCGAGGGTGGCAGCGGTGGTGATGTCCTTGATGGTCAGTGCAGTCATGGTGTTACTCCAGAGTGATGGTGGTTGAGGTGGTGGGCGCCTTGTGTTGCGCTTGATCGGTATATTGCGAGGACCGTGCCAGGCGTGGTCGCGTGCCGGGCGGCGAAGATAAACCGTTGAAATAAAAGGGAAAATTTGATCTAAGCCACGAAGGCGATGATCATTTCACAAGACGGGTCGGATGATGTGCCGGCGCGGGTCCGACAGTTTCCTTGCGAGGTGAATGGCGGGACCCGACACCTTGGGATGCGCCCGGGAGAAGCCGGACGTCAGCGTTGAAAATCATGAACCGGTGGGAGAACGTGCGGGCCCTTTTTCTTCGCACCGGGTCTTGCGGGATGCCAGGCCGCCAATCAATCGTGTGTTGAAGGAAGTGCGGTAATGGAAGGTACTGGAGGCATCAACGATGGCCGTATCAGAAAACGTGACGAATGCCTGCCTGGAATTCGCGGGCACTGTCGCCGTTCGATGCGGCGCTCAGGCGTACGCCCCCGTCGTTACGGGTATAGCTTGCCGAGGTGTACAGGTTCGTACGCTTGCTGAGCGGATATGAGTAGCCAAAAGCATACTGGTTAGACGCGCCTGCGGCGATGTCGCGCAGATTGGTGCGGTTCCATGACGCGATGGCAGTGCCGCCGGCGACGGGCGCGCTTGCGCCGACGAGGTAGTTCCGGATGGTCGTCGTTCCAACCGCGCCAAGCTTGGTATCGCCATAGCCAAGGTGCGCTTTTATTAAACCGAAATCGTACATCCCGCCCATGAATGCGTTCTTGACGGTGACCGTCGCCGCGCCAAGGCCGGCGGGCACGATGATCGAACCAAGCTGTGTCGTTGCCGCCCCCAGGGCCACGCCATCGGTATTCTGGTAGCTTGCCTGGATGTTCAAGGGGCCGCCGACATAAGACAAGCCGATGAACTTGCTGCTGCCCGCGTTGAAGGCGCCTGCGGTCTCGCCGAACTTGTGTCCCAGCGCAGCCTTGAATCCATTCAAGATGGGAGTGGCATAGGTAACGGTGTTGTCGGAACGCGAGATGGGATCGACCTTGCCCAGTCCGTAGCCATAAACACGTTGCGCGTCTCCAGCCTGGTTCAGTCCGAAGGGATCGATCGCATTCAAGGCGTTATAGGTTGCGCTGTATTGGCGGCCAAGATAAAGGCTTCCGAACCCGCCCCGCAGTCCTGCCCATGCCTGCCGGCCCCACAGGCGGCCGCCATTGTTCAGGCTGCCGTCATCCGCATTGAAACCGTTTTCCAGCAAGAAGTCGGCAGCGAGGCCGCCGCCGAGATCTTCCGTCCCCCGAAAGCCGATGCGGCTTCCGAACTGCTGCCCTGAGGCCACTGCCCACGTTCCGCCTGCCGTCGACAGTCCCTTCTCGTATTTCACGCCGAGATCGACGATGCCGTAGAGCGCTACGTTGGTCTGGGCGGATGCGGCTCCTGACGTCAGCGCCAACATGCCGATTGCAATTGCGGATGATTTCATATTTGACTTGGTTTCTCTTGAAGTTGTGAATGAACGTGCCGGATTGGTCCTGACCGGCGTGCAGGGACCCGCTCCGCGCCGTTTCCGGCACAGAGGAAATCAGATCCGATGACGATGAAAGGCGAGCGGCTTAGCGGGCGGCGGCCTTGGTTGGCGCCGGCGCGCCTGCGTGATCGCCGATGCGAATCAGCAAGGTCATGAAGAACGACACCACGACCAGGCCGGCGAGCAGCATCAGGCCGGTGGTGGCGCTGTTGGTCGCGCCCTTGACGTAGCCGATGAAGAAGGGACCGACGAAGCCGCCGAGGTTGCCGATCGAATTGATGACGGCGATCGACACCGAGGCCGTTTCGCGCGAGAGGAACAGCGTCGGCAAGGCCCAGAACGGCGACTTGAAGGCATATAGGCCAGCCAGGCTCAGGCTGATCATCGCGGTCGCAAGATAAGGATCCTTCACCAGGCCGGTGGCAAACATCGCCGCGGCAGCCAGGCCGAGGGGAAGGGCGGAGTGCAGGCGCCGCTCGTTGCGCTTGTCCGAACTGCGCGACCAGTAGACCATCACGATCGTCGCGAACAGGTAGGGCACCATCGCGATCAGGCCGACCTGGGTATGCGACAGCGATGAGGAAAACGCCTTGATGATCTGCGGCATCCAGTAGCCCGTCCCGAGGCTGCCGCACTGGTAGACGAAGTAGATGAACGACAGATACAGCACGCGCCGATTGGCGAGCGTCTTCTTCAAGCTCAAATGGATAGCGGCGGGCCGGGCCTTGCGGTCCTTTTCCTGTTCCGCCAGCAGCCAGTCCTTCTCCTGCCGCGAGAGCCATGGCGCATCCTGGGGCTTGTCGATCAGGTACAGGAAGCACAGGACGCCTCCCAGCACCGCGGGCACCCCTTCCAGCACCAGCATCCAGCGCCAACCGCTCCACCCCAGCCAGTGCACGTTATCCATGATCCAGGTGCTCAGCGGCGCGCCGATGATGTACGACACCGGGATGGCCGCGGTGAACAGCGCAACCGTGGTCGCGAGTTCCTTCTGCCGGAACCAGAACGTCAGGTAGACGATGATGCCAGGGAAGAAGCCCGCTTCCGCCACTCCCAGCAGGAAGCGCAGAACGTATAACTGGGTGGCGTTCTGCACGAAGCCGCAGGTTACCGAGATCACGCCCCACGTCAGGAGGATGCGCGCGATCCAGACGCGTGCGCCGTAGCGGTTCAATGCGATGTTGCTCGGCACCTCGCACAAGAAATAGCCGATGAAAAAAATGCCGGAGATGAAGCCGAAGGCTTCGCTGGACAGCGCGAGCTCCTTGTTCATCTGCAGTGCGGCGTAGCCGATGTTGGCGCGGTCGAGATAGGAAATCACGTAGAGGATGAACACGAAGGGAATGATCTTCCACGTGATCTTCCGCACCAGGGCCTGCTCGTCGATGGAATGGGATGAAGACATGTCGTTGCCGCCGTCAGCGAAGACGGCGTCCTTTTTGAAGTGGGGCCGCGCCGTCAGGCATTCGAAGAAAAGACCATGCAGACCGGGCTGCCGGACTGGACCGAGAAGCCGGTCGGCATGAGCCTGCCGCTGTCCTGGTCGATCGCCATGGAGACGATGCTGTCGCTGTCTTCGTTCAGTGCGAACAGGAAGCGGTTGTCAGGCGTGAGCGCAAAGAAGCGGGGCGTCTTGCCTTGTGTCCGCGCTGTCTCGACCGCATGCAGCAAGCCGCTGGCCGGGTCGATGCCGAACACGGCGATGCTGTCATAGCCGCGATTGGATGCATACAGGAAGCGGCCCTTGGCATCGACCTCTATTTCGGAAGCGCGGCTGTTGCCGGTGAAGGTTTCCGGCAGGGTCGACAGGATCTGCTTCGGCGCCAGGCTGCCATTGGCGGCGGAATACGCATAGGACGTGACGGTGGAATCGAGCTCGTTGACCACATACGCCATGGACAGCTTCGGATGGAAGGCCATGTGGCGCGGTCCGGCGCCTTCGCGGGAAATCACGAACGGCGAGTCGGCCGGCGTGAGCTTGCCGTCGGCGAAGCGGAAAGAGAAAGTACGGTCCAGTCCCTTGTCCTGCACGATCACGAAACGGCCGCCGGGGTCGAAGGGATTGAAGTGCGGCTTGGCCAGATTCTGCTCCACGCGGTGCGGTCCCAGCGGTCCGTCCAGGGTCACGAGCTGCGTGACCTCGTCCAGCGCGCCATCCTGCCGGATGGGCAGCACGGCAAGACTCGAGCCGAGATGGTTGGAGACGACGACGTAGCGTCCGCTCGGATCGATCGCCAGGTGGACCGGGTTCTTGCCGCGCGTGCTCTGGCGGTTAAGGAACTGCAGCTTGCCCGACGCCTTGTCGACCCGGAAGGCACTGATGTCGCTGAGATCGCCGTGCACCGCGTACAGGTGCTCGCCGCGCTTGTCCAGCGCGAGAAAGGACGGATTGACCAGGTCACGCAGCAGCTGGACCTGGTCGAGCCGGCCGTGTTCCTGGTCGACCTTGAAGACGGTAATGCCTTCGCCGCGGGCGTTGCGTTCGCGTGTCGTACGCGAGCCTACGTATGCATACATCGGAAATCCTTTGGAGCGGGTTGTCGGAAAAGGGCCGGGAAAGGGGGTGACGGACGTGCATCCAGCCAGCCCCAAGGAGGCCGCGGCGACCGCCTTCAGCATCAGGCGGCGTTGGTCCCGGTGCAGCGGCGAGGGCCGGCGCAGCGGGGCGTCTTTATCGAGGGAAACGATCAGGGGATTAGTTGTTTTGTTGCTTTTCATTCCATGTCTCCAGGTGCGGGGCAGTTTTTTCTTTTCTTTATCTTGCATATATTTCTTTAAATATGCAAGAATAAATGCATGAATATTTTTGCCCCCACCACTTCGATGGTGCCTGCGTACCTTCGCTACCAGGAACAGTCCTACCGTCTTGCCGACCTGCCGGGAACATGCGGCGCCGCGCTGACCCGCCTGCCGGTCGTATTGCGCCTGCTGCTGGAAAACATCCTCCGTCACACGGATGGCGAGGAGCGGCAGGCGGGCATCAACGCCATCCTGGGATGGCTCGAACGCGGCACCAGCGAGGCGGAAATCGCGTTCCAGCCGTGCCGCGTGCTGATGCACGACACCACCAGCACGCCGGCCCTGGTGGACATCGCGGCCATGCGCGATGCCCTTGCCGAAGCCGGCCACGACCCGGCGCTGCTCAATCCCGGGCTGCCGGTGGACGTGTCGGTCGATCATTCGCTGGCGGTGGAATTCTTCGCCCGGCGCGACGCGCTCGAACTCAACCTCGCCACCGAGATGCGCCGCAACGGCGAGCGCTACCGCTTCATGCGCTGGGCCTCGACCGTGATGAAAGGCGTGCGCATCCACCCGCCCGGCACCGGCATCATGCACACCATCAACCTGGAACAGCTTGCCACCGTGGTCACGACCGAAGAGCGGGACGGCGAACGCTGGGTCGTGCCGGACGTGATGATCGGCACCGACAGCCATACGCCGATGATCAACGGCATCGGCGTGCTGGGCTGGGGCGTGGGCGGGCTGGAGGCGCAGACCGTGATGTTCGGCATGCCGACCATGCTGCGCGTGCCTGACGTGATCGGCGTGCGCCTGCGCGGCAGGATGCCGGCCGGCGTGCTGGCCACCGACCTCGCGCTGACGGTCACGCAGCGCCTACGCGCCATCAGCGTGTCGGGCGAGTTCGTCGAATTCTTCGGGCCCGGCGTCCCGGCGCTGTCGGCAGGCGAACGCGCGGTCGTCGCCAACATGGCGCCCGAGTATGGCGCCAGCACCGGCTTCTTCCCGGTCGACGCGCAGACGCTGGCTTACCTGCGCGGCACCGGGCGCGGCGAAGTCCATGTCGCCATGGTGGAGGCATACGCGAAGCGCAACGGCCTGTGGTTCGATCCGGATAACGAGCCGGTCTACACCCGCGTGGTCGACATCGACCTGGCAGCGATCCGCATGCACATTGCCGGGCCGCGGCGGCCGCAGGATCTGCTGGACTACAGCGAGGCGGCCCGGGCGCTGGAGGGCGCCGGTTTCATGCCGCGCCATGCCGGCGGCTTGCCGCGCCACCCGGTCGCGGTCGCCGCCATCACCAGCTGCACCAACACCTCCGACCCGGCGCTGCTGGTCGCCGCCGGCCTGGTCGCGCGCCGCGCCCGCGCATTGGGATTGAGGGTGCCAGCCTGGGTAAAAACCTCGCTGTCGCCCGGGTCTCCCGCCGCTGCGGAATATTTGCGGCGTGCCGGACTGCTGGAGGATCTGGAAGCCGTTGGCTTCGGTATCGTGGGCTATGGCTGCGCGACGTGCATCGGCAACACCGGTCCGCTGACGCCGCCGATCCAGCGGGCGATCGCCGACGGCGAAAGCCAGCCTGTGGCCATCCTCTCGGGCAACCGCAATTTCCCGGGACGCGTTCATCCCGACCTGAACCTCGGTTTCCTGATGTCGCCGCCGCTCGTGATCGCCTTCGGCCTTGCCGGCAATGCGGAAATCGACCTGAGCCAGGACCCCGTCCAGGCAACGCCCAACGGAAAGCCGGTCTACCTGCACGAATTGTGGCCCGCGCCGGAGGAGATCGCGGAATGCGTCGAACGGGGCGTCGAGAGGGGCGATTTCCCGCGCGCCTTCGCCTTGGCCAGCCGCAGCCCGGAATGGCATGCGTTGGACGTGCCCGTCGCGCCGCGCTTTCCCTGGGATCCGGCATCGACCGCGCTGCGGCGTCCGCCGTTCGCCTCGCTGGCAGAAGGCAGCCAGCTCGGCGCCTACGCGGCCTATCCCTTGCTCGTGCTCGGCGACGACATCACGACCGACCATATCTCGCCCGCCAGCGCTATTCCGAAGGACAGCTTCGTCGCGGATTTCCTGGTGGACAAGGGCGACGACCGCGACGACCTGAACGTGTTCGCGTCGCGCCGCGGCAACTGGGAAGTGATGGTCCGGGCAGCCTTCTACAACAAGACCCTGCGCAACCTCTTGCATCCGCTGGCGCCGGTCGGTCACACGCTGCATGTCCCCAGCGGCGAGGTGGCGCCGATCTTCGAGGTCGCGGCGCGTTACCGGCGGGAAGGCGCGCCGGTGGTGCTGGTGGCGGGCGAGCGCTATGGCACGGGCTCGTCGCGCGACTGGGCGGCGAAGGGCCAGCGCCTGCTGGGCATACGCGCGGTGCTCGCCATGAGTTTCGAGCGCATCCATCGCTCGAACCTGATCGGCATGGGCATCCTGCCGCTTCGGCTGCCGGGCGAACTGTCTCCGGCGGCGCTGCGCATCGCGCCGGGCGACCGGATCGAGATCGAGGCCTTGCCCGAACGCATGGAGCCGCGCTGCAAGGTGCCGGTGCGCCTGGTGCGCGTCAACGGAACGGTCGAGTCCTTCGAGGCGACGGCGGCGGTGGAAACCCGCCTGGAAACCGAGCTGCTGAGACAGGGCGGGGTGATTCCCCACATCCTGCGCGGCACCATCTCGGCGCAAGCCGGGTCATAATGCGGCGGAGGGGACGGCTTCACCGGCCCGGGAACCATGAATGTCATGAGCGTGGAATCATCGATCACGAAACAGATTGTCGAACTGATCAAGACGGAAGCCTGGGATGCCGGCCGCCACCTGCCGGCCCAGATGCTGGCTGACCGGCTGCGCGTGTCGCGCCAGCCGGTCAACGATGCCCTCGCGCTGCTGCACGAAAAGGGCATCGTGACGCGCGAGCATCGGCGCGGCTATTTCGTTGCCAGGCCGCTGACGGAATCGATGTCCGAGATCGTCAGCCACCTGGGCCTGGCCGAATCCGACGTGGTCACCGGCACCTACTTCCGGATTGCCGACGACCTATTGCGCGGCAGCCTGCCGCAAGAGTTTTCCGAGCAGCTCATCAAGACGCGCTACGACCTCACCGCCACCCAGCTCAATGCCGTGCTGGGCCGCATCGCGAAGGAGGGATGGGCCCAACGCAAGCCCGGCTATGGCTGGGCGTTTTCCGCCATGCTGACCACGCCGGACAGCCTGCTGCAATCGTACCGCCTGCGCCTGGCCCTTGAGCCGGCCGCCTTGCTCGAGCCCGGCTTCCGGCTGGAGCGCAGCGTGCTGGAGCAATGCCGCGCCACCGAGCTGCGCCTGCTTCATGGCGGCATTGAATCCGCCACCGCCGACGAGCTGCACGACCGCGGCGTGCGCTTCCATGAAAGCCTGGTGGAAGCATCGGGCAATGCCTTCTTCATCGACACCATCCAGCGCGTCAATCGCGTGCGGCGCCTGCTGTCCTACCGCTCGATGGCCCAGCGCGAGCGCTACCCGGAACATTGCCGCCAGCACCTGCACATCCTCGATCTTCTCGAACGCGAAAGGAACGACGAAGCCTCTGCCTTCATCCGTGAACACCTGTTGCACACCATGTCCTCGCTGGCAAAGATCGAAGACGTTCTTCGCGCGCAAAGAAATTCCCCCTGACCTGCCCAAACTTCCATGAACACACCAGGCTCCCTCCTCAAGGCATTCGCCCCGACCGGCAAGCTGCGCGCATCGATCAACCTCGGCAACCCCATCCTGGCGAATGCCGATGCGTCCGGCAGGCCAGCCGGCGTCTCGGTGGACCTGGCGGCCGAGTTCGCCAGGGTGCTTGGCGTCGAGCTGGAACTCGTGGTGGTGGACGCTGCCGGGAAATCGGTGGATGTCGTCGTCTCGGAACAGGCCGACATCGGTTTCTTCGCCATCGACCCGGCGCGCGGCGAGCAGATCGCCTTCACGGAACCCTACGTGCTGATCGAAGGCTACTACCTCGTGAAACAGGATTCGCCGCTGCGTTCCAACGACGAGGTCGATGTTGCATCCAACCGTGTCATGGTGGGCAAGGGCAGCGCCTACGACCTTTACCTGACGCGCACCCTCAAGCATGCGAGCATCCTGCGTTCGCCGACGTCGCCGGCAGTGGTCGACACTTTCCTGGAGCAGGGCGCCGAGGTGGCCGCGGGCGTGAAGCAGCAGCTCGAAGCCGATGCACAGCGCATCGGCGGCCTGCGCCTCCTGAACGAACGCTTCATGGTGATCCGGCAGGCGATGGGCACGCCGAAGAGCCGGGGCGCCGAGGCGGCGGCTTTTCTTGCGCAGTTCGTCGAGCGCATGAAGGCCGAGGGATTCGTTGCCACAGCGCTGTCGCGGCACGGGATACGCGGGGCATCGGTGGCGCCGGCGGCGAAGGACTAGCCGCAATCTTTGTTCCAGCCGCCTTCGGCACATGCCAGTCAATGAATGACCGGAACGATGTCCCAATCCCGCTGCTTGTCCAGCTCGCTCCTGGGCAAGGCGCTTCCGAATGAAAATGCCTTGGGACGCTCCGCCGCCGACAAATGACCGCTCGCCCAGCCGGTCAGGCGCTCGTGCAATTGCGTGCGGTCCATGTCAGGCGCGCGCGGAACGATGAATGCCTTGAGGCGATTGCCTTCTTCCGGACGCATCAGCCTGACGGCGGCATCGAGCACATCCGGATGCCGCATCAGCACCTCCCTTACCTTCGACGGGAATACGTTGATCCCGCCGACCTGGACCGCGTTGTCGAGCCGGCCGGCCGGCAAGAATGCGTCGGCCCGCGTCCAGCGCATGAGATCGGGGCAGGCGTATCGCACTTCCCCTCCCTCCGGCAAGGCGCGGACGATGTGGTTGTCCTCGTCGCCGGCCTTTTTCCAGTACCCGAATAACCGGTAGGAAGACTCTGGGCGATCACGCCAGCCGATGCCTGCCGTCTCCGAGCTGCCATAGATCTGCACGAGCCTGTCCAGGCCGGCTTCCTGCAGCGCATGGCTTACCGTATCGGGACAGGGGGCGGTAGAGGTCACGCCGACGACATCGGCCGACACCCCGTGCATGAGTCTTGCCGAGGCACGCCAGAATTCCGGATGGCCCACGACCAGGTCGCCGGCCTGCAGTTGACGCGCGAGGCGGGCAGGGGAGCTGCCGCGGAGGTCGATGATCTGGGCGGCGTCGATGCCGAGCGCGCGCGGCAGCAGAACGGTGAACAGGAAACCATAGATGTGATGGCTCGGCACGGCCGAGAGCAGGCGCCGGCGGCCAGGGAAAAGCAGTGCCAGTTCCCGGACTTCCTGCTCCAGCGTCGCCATCGGGTGGCTACATGGCTTCGGCGTGCCGGTGCTGCCGGAAGTACGAAAGGTCAGCCTCGAGGAGAAATGGCGCAGTGCGGCTTGCGCGATGCCAACCCAATCCTGGATCGTCGTCCGGGCAAGCAGGTAATCCTCCAGTCCCGATTCATGCATGTGCAGGCACTCGGCAAATGCCGTCGCGATGGACAGGAGTTCAAGCGAGTCCGCGCCGAGATCCTGCACGACATCCAGCCCGCCGGCCCAGGGACGGGCAGGCAAGGCGACGCCTGCGGGGCGCAGGGCGGCCAGTTCCGAAGCGACGAGGTCGCAGACGAAGCGATGCATGGCATGCCCGTCTTCCCACCAATCCGCAATGCCTGCCTCCGCCTTGCCTGCGCTCGCTTGCATGATCAGATCCGCTTGACGAAGATCCAGAAGTTGCCGCCGCTCAGCGCCTTCTTCATGTGCACCTTCACCTTCGTCGGCTTCATCTGGTAATCGAACACATATTCGAACAGGGTATTCAGGTTGTCGTCCTTGACGCCTTGCTCGAAAACACCCTTGAACGCTGGCGTGGCAGTGCAGGGCGCGATGTCGCGGAAGAAGTTCTTGCCGATCACCGCCGCCGGGTTCCTGCCCGTGATTGCGCCTTCGGCGGCGTTGTACTTCAAAACCGTGCCGTTCCTGTCCAGCTCGATGGCGCCAAACGCAAGTTTGTCTATGTCACCCGAAGCCATTTTCTTGAGAACGTTATCGATGTCGGCTTTGCCGAAGGAGACCAGTTCCAGACCGCTCATGCTCTTTTTCCCCGAATAAAATAGATTGGTAAATGAAGACCTGCTTGTTGGATAAATGTTTCACTAAGGAAACTAAGGCGTATGTTCGCATTGATCTTTCCAGCCGTCAACATTTTGTCCAAGACAAAGCTAATCGATTGAGATTTATCAACCTAAAGCAAGTGGATCGCTTCAGATCAAAATACGGAACTATCGGCAAAGGCCGATTTAAACAGACAGACGGCTTTGCCGTTTTGCCGGCAGTGAAAGGCCAAGGGACGGGGTTAAGGCAAGACCGAGGCAGGGCTTAATGACGCCTCACGCCCCTAAGTCATCCGGTGGAGCCGGACACTGCGAAGTCCAGGGTCCATTCCATGGAGAGATGGGGCATGAGAGCGCCGGAAGTGCGGTCGGACGACCGCACGAGATCCAATGATCAGGGACGGGCTTCGGCGGTCGAGGGATCAATCACCCTGCGCACCGCATTGATGCTATTGGCAGGAAACCCGCCTTGCGCGGCATGTTCGCGTATCACCGCTTCGTTCGGAGCCTGGTAGACGCAATAGATCTTGTCGTCGGTGACATAGCTTTCATGCCACTGTATCTCCGGACCAAGTTTGCGCAACACGTCGCAAGACTTCGCCGAGATCTGCTGCAATTCCGCATCCGACAGCTTGCCCGCCCCGGGAAGCTCGCGTTCGATAACAAACTTTGGCATGTCTACCTCCATCTTGTCGCGGTGTAGGAATTTGATCCTAGTAGCATGCCCGAATGCCGCTCTGCGTCTGATCAATGCCGGACAAGGTAGCGCGGGAATTCCTTGCATCCATGCTTGCCGCCGCGCCAGCCGGATGCTAGCCGAGCGATCGCCGCAGCGCTTCGAAGAACAGCTCGGATTGCAAGCGCTCCCCAAGCGTTTGCGCCGCCACGCGACGGGCGATCGATTCATCGACCGGCCGCAGGCGCCGGCCAGTCGACTCGGCAAGGACCTGGGCGGCACATGCGCGCTCCAGGTAATAGAGATCGTCGTAGGCATGGTCGATGCGCTCCCCGCACACGACGACGCCATGATTGCCGAGGAAGATGACATCGGCACCATGCATGGCGCCCGCAATCCGTTCGCCTTCCGCGGCATCCAGCGCCAGGCCGTTGTAGTGCTCGTCGACCGCGATGCGGCCATGGAAACGCATGGCGTTCTGCGACAGCGTCGTGTCGATGGTCCGGCCTTCAGTCAGGGTAAGTGCGGTGGCATGCGGCATGTGGGTATGCAGCACGCAGGCTTTCCTGGCGAGCCGATGGATGGCGGCGTGGATGAACATCGCCGTCGGTTCGACCTCATGGCGTCCGGCCTGCTTGTTTCCGTGCTCGTCGATGAGCACGATGTCGTCCGCCTGCACCTCGCTCCACAGCAACCCTCGCGGATTGAGCAGGAACAGCGAATCATTGCCTGGCAAGGCAATGCTGAAATGATTGCAGACGCCTTCGCCAAGTCCATGATGCGCGGCGGCGCGTAGTGCCAGCGCCAGATCAGCGCGGAGGGTTGCGACGGCCGGTGAGTTGAACAAGGCTTCGGCAGCGGATGTGGTCATGGGAGAATTTTCCTGTGTGATGCGTGGTAGTGCAGGTTTGGGTTTTGGGGCACCAAGGCCGTTGCAGCCGTCGCCGCGGTCTTGCATCAAGTCGCCTTGTTGGCCGACGTGAGGTATTCCACCAGCCGCAACGCCGGCGGCTGCAATTTTTCCTGGCTTTTAAAACATACCGCGAACTGGCGCTTGGCCCAGGCGTCGGACAAGGGAATCAACTTCACCTTGGACGCATAGCTTGAACCAACCTGCATCGGGATGATGCTCACGCCCAGGTTGGCGGCAACGACGCGCAATGCGGCGTCGAAGTTCGATACGACGACACGGTAGGCTATCGTGCCGCCCGCCTGGGCAGCGGCACGCTGAAGCATCGGGTATACCGCGGAGTTCGGGTGCAGGCCGACGTGCTCGTAGGTTAACGTGTCGGCAAAGGCGATGCGTTTTCGGCCCGCTAGTTCATGGCTCTCGTGTACCGCCAGCGCAAGCTGGTCCGCGCGGTAAGGCAGGTGCGTCAGGTCTTTGAAATCGGCCTGGTCCCAGCAGATTCCCACCGCGGCACGTTCGTCCAGCACCGCTTGCACGATGTCGCGCGACAGGGCCTCCTCGATATCCACCTTCACGTTGCGATTGGCTTCGTCGCGCATGAATGCGGCCACATCGTCGAGCAGCATTTCCGCGATGGCGGACGTGCTGGCCACGACGCGCACGTGGCCGCGTACGCCGCCGCTGAAGGCGGTAATGTCGCTTGCCATGCGGTCCAGCGTGAACAGGATGGTGCGCGCATGTTCCAGCAAGGCCATCCCTGCCGGCGTCGGCTGCACGCCGCGCCGTGTACGCACCAGCAGCGCCGTTCCCAGCGATCCCTCGAGCTGGGCAATCCTTTTGCTGATCGCGGATGGCTCGATGTGCTCCTGCTCGGCCGCGTGCTTGATGTTCTGGTGTTCGCACACTGCCACCAGCAGCCGCAAGGTCTTGATATCGATGTCCCGCATGGTCGTTGCCTTCTCCCTCCGTTGTCCAGGGATTCCGATTTGGAATCCAAGTGCTTCCAAAATATCACTTTTCCGGATCTGCAGAATCCCTAGAATGGGAACACTCGCCTGTTAATCAAAAATAGTCAAGGCATCCCGATGAGTGCTTCCTGCGCGGAGCGCTCCGAGGATTCCGCAGGGCAAGCCGTTCAGAAACCATTGCATTGCTTCAGGGTGGATGTTGACACCTAACCGAGGAGACAAAATGAAGTCTGTCACTTATCCCGGCGCGTTGGCCGGGACGCCGCCGTCCGGCGTAGCCGGATCAACCAGCCAGGACGACGCCCAGTCGTCGGCGCACACGGCCGGGACGATCGCCGCGCGCATGGACCGCATGCCGGCAACCCGTCATTTCTGGAAGATGGCCGGGCTGGTGTCGCTGGGCGGATGGTTTGAGTTCTACGACCTGATCTTTACCGGCTACATCGCCCCTGGCCTGGCCAAGGCGGGCCTGCTGACGACCACCACCCAAACCTTCTTCGGCTATACCGGCATCGCCGGCTTCATCGCCGCCACCTTTGCGGGCCTGTTCGTCGGCACCTTTTTCTGCGGCCGGCTTGCCGACCGCTTCGGCCGGCGCTCGGCCTTCACCGGCGCCATGGTGTGGTATTCGGTCGCTTCCGCGATCATGGCTTTCCAGAACACGCCGGAAGGATTGCTGATCTGGCGTTTCATCGCGGGCATCGGGCTTGGCGTGGAAATCGTCACGGTAACGACCTACCTCGTCGAAATGGTTCCGGCCCACATGCGCGGCAAGGCCATCGCCTTGAACCAGGCCATCATGTTCACCGCCGCGCCCATCGTTTCCCTGCTGGCGTCCTTCCTCGTGCCGCAAGCGCCTCTCGGCCTGGACGGCTGGCGCTGGATCGTGCTCATCGGCACGTGCGGCGCCATCATCGTCGGCTTCCTGCGCAAGGCCATGCCGGAAACCCCGCGCTGGCTGGTGCAGCATGGCCGCGGCGCGGACGCGGACCGCGTGGTCAGCGCCATCGAGGCGAAGGTTGCCGCCGAAACCGGCAGGCCGTTGCCCGCGCCCGCCAAGGCGATCGAGGCAGCGCCGGTGGAAACCGCGGGCTTCCTCGAGATGTGGACCGGGCCTTACCGTTCCCGGGTGCTCATGCTGCTGGTGTTCAACTTCTTCCAGGCAATCGGATACTACGGCTTCGCCAACTGGGTGCCGACCCTGCTGATCGCCAAGGGCGTGCTCGTGACCAAGAGCCTGATGTATGCCACCGTCATCGCCATCGCCAGCCCGGTCGGACCGCTGCTTGCCATGACGGTCGCCGACCGCATCCAGCGCAAGTGGCTCATCGTCATCTGCGCAGGGGCGATCGCCGCCATCGGTACCTTGTTTGCCCAGACCGCCAACCCGGTGCTGCTGATCGTTCTCGGCGTGCTGATCAACCTGTTCAATTCCACGCTGTCGCTGTGCTATCACACCTACCAGAACGAAGTGTTTCCGACCCGCATCCGGGCTCGTGCCGCAGGCGTGGTGTATTCCTTCAGCCGGCTGGGCGCGATGTTCTCCGGCTTCGTGATCGCGCACCTGCTGCGTGACCACGGCGTCACCGGCGTGTTTGCCGCAATCGTGGGTTGCATGGTGATCGTCATGATCGTCATCGGCCTGTTCGGCCCGGCCACCAACAGCAAGTCGCTGGAAGAGATCTCGCACTGATCCTTCCCCATTCGCAAAAGACCGTAAAGAATCGAGAGGTCCAGGAGTATCCAAGATGGCTAATTTTCCCGCCAACGTCACCATCCGCGAAGTGGGTTTGCGCGATGGCCTGCAAAGCATCGCCACCATATTGCCCACCGAGCAGAAGCTCGAATGGCTCAGGCGCGCGCACGCCGCCGGCGTGCGCGAGATCGAGGTCGGCTCCTTCGTGCCGGCGAAACTGCTGCCGCAGCTTGCCGACACCGCCGAACTGCTTGCCTGCGCGAAGACCTTGCCCGGGCTGTTCGCCTCGGTGCTGGTACCCAATCTCAGAGGCGCGAAGCGCGCCATCGACGGCGCCGCCGACCTGATGATCGTTCCCTTGTCCGCCAGCCATGCACATAGCCTGGCCAACCTGCGCAAGACGCCGGACGACGTCGTCGCCGAAGTGGCCCGCATCCGCGCCGCGCGGGACGCAGCCGGTTCCCGCACCTTGATCGAGGGCGGGGTTGGCACCGCCTTCGGCTGCACGCTGCAAGGCAAGGTCGAGCGCGCGGAAGTCCTGCGCTTGATGCAGGCCTCGCTGGACGCGGGCGCCGACCGCGTCAGCCTGGCCGATACCGTCGGCTTCGCCGATCCGCGCGCGGTGCGGGAACTCTTCGAGCAGGCAGTCCGGATCGCGGGCGACCGCTTCTGGTGCGGACACTTCCATGACACGCGCGGCATGGCGCTGGCCAACGTATATGCCGCGCTCGAAGCGGGCGTCAATCGCTTCGATGCTTCGCTCGCCGGCATCGGCGGCTGCCCGCATGCGCCGGGCGCATCCGGCAACGCATCGACCGAAGATTTGGCTTACATGCTCGACAGCATGGGAGCGGGCACCGGCATCGATCTGCCCGCCCTGCTCGAACTGCGCAGCGACATCGCGCGCTGGCTCGACGGCGAAGCCCTGCATGGCGCGCTGTGGAAGGCCGGCCTTCCGCGCACCTTTGAACAAACACGTGTCGCGAACGCGGCATAAAACGCGGCATAAGGAGTTGCAATGAACACCACCAATCCATCCGATGACAGCTTGCCCTTGTCCGGCCTGCGCGTGCTCGAGTTCACCCACATGGTCATGGGCCCGACCTGCGGCATGATCCTCGCCGACCTCGGCGCCGAAGTGATCAAGGTCGAGCCGCCGGGCGGCGACAAGACGCGCAAGCTGCCTGGCCTGGGCATCGGCTTTTTCCGGACCTTCAACCGTAACAAGAAAAGCATCGTCCTCGACATCAATACTCCCGAGGGCCGCGAAACCGCCACGGAACTCATCGGCTCCTGCGACGTGGTGCTGGAAAATTTCCGTCCCGGCCTGATGGCCTCGCTCGGACTGGACTACGCGACACTGTCGAGGAAATATCCGCGGCTGATCTACGTGTCGCACAAGGGCTTCCTGCCCGGGCCCTACGAGAAGCGGCTCGCGCTGGACGAAGTGGTGCAGATGATGGGCGGCCTGTCCTACATGACCGGCCCCAGGGGCAGGCCGCTGCGCGCGGGAACGTCAGTGAACGACATCATGGGTGGCATGTTCGGCGCCATCGGCGTGCTGGCCGCGCTGCGCGAACGCGACCGCACCGGCCGCGGCCAGGAAGTGCAGAGCGCCCTGTTCGAGAACTGCGTCCTGCTCGCCGCCCAGCACATGCAGCAGTACTCGATGACGGGCGAGCCGCCGCCGCCGATGCCCTCGCGCGTATCGGCGTGGAGCGTCTATGACGTCTTCACGCTGGCCGGCGACGAGCAGCTGTTCATCGGCGCGGTCAGCGACAAGCAATTCGTCACGCTATGCAACCTGCTTGGCCACCCCGAACTGCTCGATGTGCCGGAATATGCGGACAACGCTTCGCGCGTGGCGGTTCGCCCGCAGCTGCTGGAGCAGCTCGGCGCGATCCTGAAGGACCACCAGGCCGGTGACCTGGCGCCGCGTCTCGAAGCCGCGGGCATCCCATATGCGCCCATCGTCCGACCCGAGCAACTGCTGGATGACCCGCACCTCAAAGCCAGCGGCGGCCTGGTGCCGATGCAGACGGAAGACGGCGGCAGCACCGATGTCGTGCTCCTGCCGCTGCTGATGGGCGGACGCCGCCCGGGCGTGCGCAGTCCCTTGCCGGCCGCCGGCGAGCACACCGAAGAAATTCTTTCCTCGCTGAGGAAAGACCGCGCGGCCTGAACCGGGAGAAGAGCGTCATGGCCAAATACCGGATAGGCGGCAAGCAGCCAGTCGTGCATCCCTCCGCATTCGTCGCCGACGAGGCGACGCTCGTTGGCGACGTGCGGCTGGAGGAAGGCACCAGCGTCTGGCCCGGCGCGGTGCTTCGCGGCGACAATGAACCGATCACCATCGGCAGGCGCTCGAACGTGCAGGAGGGAGCGGTGCTGCACGCCGACCCCGGCTTCCCGCTGACCATCGGGGACGACGTGACGGTCGGGCACCAGGCGATGCTGCATGGCTGCATCATTCAGGAAGGGACGCTGATCGGCATCCAGGCCATCGTGCTGAACGGCGCGGTCATCGGCCGCAATTGCCTGGTTGCCGCCGGCGCGGTGGTCACGGAAGGCAAGGAGTTTCCGGATAACTCGCTGATCCTGGGCGCACCGGCCAAGGCGGTACGGCAGCTGAGCGAGGAAGCCATTTCAGGCATGCGCCGCAACGGCAACGAATATGTCGAGCGTGCCCGTTATTTCAAGGAAGCGCTCGAGCGCATCGATTGATCAGCGGCGACGCTGGAAACGGCCAACTGCGGCATCGCGTTTTTCGAGGTGACGGAAGGTGATGCGGCCCTTGCTCAGGTCGTAGGGCGACATTTCGATCGAAACCTTGTCGCCGGCAAGGATGCGAATATGGTGTTGCCGCATCTTGCCGGATGTATAGGCAATGAGCTGGTGACCGTTTTCCAGATCGACGCGAAAGCGTGAATCGGGCAGGACTTCGGTGACGAGGCCCATCATCTCAAGCAGGTCTTCTTTAGACATGGATGTTCCAATATGTTTGTCATAGCTTTAAATCGCGCAGAGACAACCTGGAACCGTAAAACTTCCCGGGAGCCAGAACGAAAAAAGATGAGTGATTAAAAAAGTCCAGCAGGCGTGCTTCCAAAAGGACGCTGGACGACATGAATGGCGCGAAACATGTCAGCGCCAAGCCAGGGGCGGCTTGCAAGGATCACGCGAAGCATCATCGCCGCATTGGACGCGTGACTGTGAATAAGGACATGCACCCAGCCGGATACGTGGCGTGATGCCCGGCCACTATAACACAGTGGCCGGCCATGGACGGCGAGAGGGAGGCCAGCCCGGGTCAGGATGCGACAGGCGGGGCCGCAAAGGTATTGCGCGTCAGCACTAGCGGTCCACCCTGCACGCCGGCCGCGACAAGCCGCCTCGCCACGCCGCTGATCTTGCCTTCGAACGAGCGGAATACCGTCATCTCGTCCAAGTCAGCGTTGCCGGGCTGCGAGCCGGTCAGCTGCATGAGAGCATCCTTTTGGATAAGACATTGATGCCTGAGCGAATCGACCGTTACGGTGAAAAGGACGCCACTATCGGTCAGGGTAGGAGAAATTTGCTGGTTCATGAAAATACCTTTGTAAAAGCCCGCACCCTGGGTACGAGCCGTTGGCGCGCTCATGCAGCAGCGCAGGAGGCGGGCGCGGACAGGAAAAGCTGAGAAGGGCAGGGCGCTCTCGCCCTGTTTTAGACGTTGCGTGGCCGTGGGCCTACTGAACGCGTCATGCCGGAATTGCCATCGCGGAAGCGATAAGCCGGGTTCGCCGGTGGCGGGAATCGTCTATCGATGCCTTCATCCTCCGCTTTCTGGCTGCAGCCGCTTTGATCTAAATCGCGCGGGGCCATGAAACGGGCACTTTTCTTCGCTGGAAATATCAGCGGGAAAACCAAGCCAAGACGCGTTCTCAGTCCTGCATGTTGCCATCGAGATTCAAGTGACCGGTTGGCAAGGCCGGTCCATTGACGGCGGTTGAACTGCAATATTCCGTTGATCGGCTTACGCCGTCACCAGCACCGGCTGGGTCGCGCCTTTCACATTGTTCAACAACCTCTGGTAATCAGCGTTGGACTCGCCAGCCAGTACGCTGACCGGAGCAGGCTTCACATTGAAGCTGCATTCCTTGATCAAGCGCGTCGCTTCCGCCTTCAGGGTGGCGATATGCTCGGCGGCGCGGCCGACGTCATCGGTGCTGCGCGGCGTCGCCGCATGGAAGACGTCATCCTTGTCGGCAAAGATGCCGGAGTTCATGACGATGGCGGCCATGATGGGACTGGCCTTGGTCATCGAATACAGGAAATTCAGGTAAGCCGCGCGCCGGTTGTGCAGGAAGTCATCCGGAGAATAATGCGCTGCCTTGAATTCCGGCATGGTGCCGCGCGAAGCGGGCGGCACGACCACTGGTGCCGCGTCGGACGCAGGTGCAGAGGCAGTCGATGCAGCGGGCGCGGCGGGGGCGTTGCTCATGTTGCGCCACAAGGTCTTTGCTTCAAGCAGGAATGCCTTGATTCGTCTTTCCTCGAACAAGGTATAGAGCATCTTGAACACGAACTCGAAGCCTGCCAGCACCAGGTCCGCGATCTTGTGTGCCGCCGCTGCCGTCGTTGCCGCGACCGCGACGGAGATGGTTCCCTTGATGATCTTCCATGAAGAGATCACCTGGCGCTGCGCGATGCCACTGTCGATGCCAGCCCGGATCAGGGCGAATGCGCCATCGCTGGTCACGAGTTCGGACTGCTGGATCGTGATGCTGCGGCGCGTCCATGCATCTTCGATCAGGCTGGCAAGGCCTTGCACGATGTCGGCGGCGCCCCCTGCAAAATCGGCGGCTTCCTTGGCCACGAACTTGAACACGACGCCCAGTGCCTTGCCGACCAGGTCCGCCAGTTCGGAAAGCCTGCCCGGGAACTTGTCCTTGAGCTTGTCAACCACCCAGGCCGCGAACTTCTTGAACTGGTCCTTCAGGAACTTGAGGACGCCGTTACCCTGCTTTCCATACTCGGTATATTGCGTATATCCCGTGTAGATGCCGCCGGCGACGGTGGCGACGCCGCCTTCCACGACCTCCATGATTTCGGCGGCCATCTTCTGGTTGGACCTGTCCACGAGGGTGTTGGCGACCGGAAGAATCGTCAGGGCGCCGACGATCGAATCCCCGACCCAGTTCCACTCGACGTCGATGTTGGCGAGCAAGGTCAGCATCATCTTGCGCGTCATCTTGCGGGCCTCCTCGTTGGAGGCGGGACTGGAATCCCTGAGGGCGTTGATCAGCTGGGTCAGCCTGAGGGTGTCAGTGATCACGTTGTTGCGGTTGCGGGCGTCGCGGTAATCCCTGCTGACGACGCTCGTCTCCGCAACCGTGCCGCCCAGCCTGTATGCCACGCCGATGTAGGTCTGCAACGCATTCATCAGGTTCTCGGCGTTGCCGGCGTGGGTAATGCCGTCTGGGCCGGCATACTCGATCCACGCCTTGTAGGCCCGGTCGACCCGCTGCAGGCGCTCGCCGCGGCTCTTGGTCGTCTGCAGCAGGCGGGTCGACATGATCCCGTCCACATTCGTTGCCTTGATCCATGCATCGTAGGTCTGCGGGGGAGCAAACGTGCACAGCCGCCTGATTTCCTCGTCGGTAAACGTCCTGAAAGTCGCCTTGTGCGCAGCATGCGCCCGGTTGGCGGTGACGAAGTCGTTCGTGAGCTTCTTTTGCAGGGGACCGCTCCCCGTGGGCTGGGCAATTGACATACGAATCCGGGATGAATTTTTCCGAGGGGAAACCTATCCTGTTGAGCTTATACCAGAGCCTTTTGGTGTAGTCACCTTAAAAATGCAACATGACAAGGATGCGATTCCATGCTTGTAAATGGAAGCGCAACTTGTCCGCCGGCCCCCTGCCAGCGGGCCGAGCCGGCTCTCCGCAAGATGCTTGATGGAAAATTCCGTTTGGCAAATACTGGCGTGGACAGTAATATCCCCCAACACATGTTCGGCGCCACGATGGAAGCTGTCTTGACCATCCCGGATGCCGATTCGTCGACGATCGAAATGAACACGGCCGCCGCGGGCCATCAGGCAGGGAGACAGTCCGGGAACTGGATACACAGGCAAACGGGCTTGGCAAGACAATGAAATTTGAAACGCTCTTTCAAAAAATCGCTTTCATCAGCCTGTTGCTTTTCGCCCAGGTAGTTTCCGCAGAGCAATTCAAGCCTAGCAAGGCGCTGGAGCAAATCCAGAAGCGCGGCACCCTGCGGGTCGGAGTCAAGACTGATTTCCGGCCCTATAACTGGCTTGACGCCAAGGGAGAAGTGATCGGCTTCGAAAGCGACCTTGCCCAGCTGCTGTCCGACCGCCTCGGCGTCAAGCTCCAGAAGGTGAGCATCACGACGGAAAACCGCTTCCAGAAGCTGGAGCTTGGCGATGTCGACATCCTGATCGCCACGGTCGGCGACACGGCGGCAAGGCGCCAGATCGCCGCGGCCGTCGAGCCCGGCTATAGCGAAACCGGCGTCAACGTGCTTTTCCATCCGCAGCAGGCGGTCGACACCTGGGAAAAAACCCGGGGCAGCACCATCTGCGCCCTGCAGGGAAGCTATTTCAACAAGCCGATGGCCGAGCGCTACCTGTTGAAGCTGCAGGTCTACAAGACGGTCCGCGACGCCCAACTGGCATTGAAGGATGGGCAATGCATCGGCTTCCTGTATGCCACGGGGGCGCTGAAGAACACCCTCAAGCAGCCTGACTGGTCAGCCTACAAGATGCCCTTGCCCCAGGCGCTGGTGACGCCGATGTCGGTGTTCCTGGCGCGCAGCGAACGCGGCAGCGAGCTTGACGTGAAGATCGGCGACCTGCTCGCCGAACTGCATCGGACGGGATGGCTGATCGAGAACGAAAGGAAATGGGGCATCGACATTTCCGACTGGATGCTGAAGCAAAAGGAGCTCTGGGCGCACCAGGACGCCACCGGCAAATACACCTGTACGCGCAACGATTCCGGCCTCTGGTCGGCGAATTGCCGCAGCGCGGAATACGTATCCAGCGCCGAGGTGCAAGGCCTGCAGGCGGTCGGGCTGTGGTTCAAGGAGCAAACCGGCATCGACCTCAACATCGTGTACGACCCTTACGACCGCAAGCAATTCGCGCAAGGCGTGCTTTACACGATGCTGCTGGTGGCAAGCAGCGTGGCCATCAGCCTTATGCTCGGCATCGCGGTCGCGGTGGCGATCGATGGCAAGACGTCATGGTGGACGCGGGCGATTGCCGCGGCAATGGCTTACGGCAGGATGACGCCGCCGCTGCTGATGATGTACCTGATCTTTTTCGGGGTCGGAGGCTGGCTGATGCATGAATTCGGCATCAAGCTGCCGGCCTTTCCTATCGCGGCATTCTGCCTCGGCTACTACACGGCCGGGCTGATCATGAGCGCATTCCTCGAAGCCGCCAGGCACATCCGGACCTACCGGCCCGCATTCAGGCTGTCCTTCCACAACCTCTCCCAGACGGCCGAGTTCTCGAGCTGGCCGATCAAGCAGGCGCTGATCAACCTGACCAAGCAGACAATGATCGCGTCCGCCATCGCGATTCCCGAACTGCTCAGCGCCAGCAGCCTGCTGATTGCGGAAAAGGGCAATATCTTCCTGATCATGACTGTCCTGCTGCTGACCTTCTACATCATCACTAACTTGTGGACCGCACTTTTCAACATTGCGGAACGCATGCTGCTTGCCAGGGTGGCGCTCCATGCTCATTGAAACCTTCACGTTCCTGGCCACATGGACGCCCTTCCTGCTACAGGGCTTTTTCTGGAACGTGTTCATCGCGGTCCAGGCAGTGTTGCTCGGAACGCTACTCGGCGCGGGCCTTGCCTGGGTGCGCGTGACCCGGCCCGGCAAGCCGGCCATGATCGCCGAGCGCTTCTCGAAGCTGATGCGCGGCGTGCCCACCCTGGCATTGATCTTTTATGCGGTATTCGTGCTGCCTACCGAGTTCACCTTGCCGGGCACGGCAACGGTCGTCTACTTCCCGCAATGGATCAAGGCGGTGATTGGCCTCGCTGCCGCGCCGCTGGCATTTACGTCCGAGAGTCTGGTGGTAGGGTACCGGTCCTGGTCGAAGGGAGACATTGGCGCCGCGCTCCTGTTCATTCCTACCTGGATCAACGCCTTCCTGATTTCCTTCGTCGCGTCGAGCGCGTCTTCCCTCGTGGGGGTAAGCGAACTGGTCAGCCGCTGCAATTTCCTGATTGCCGCGACGGGTTCCAAGGTAATGATCCCGGTTTACCTTTACTGCAGCCTTTATTTCGTCGTGACGGCATTGCTCTTCACATCGATGATCCGCTGGTTCAAGGAATCGAAATACATGCACGCGCTGCATCAAAAGCTGGCCGCCGCCCATGCGGCGCAAACGCGGCGCAACCTGGACCTGCCAGCGGTCTCCTGATGGCCTTGCCATCGACAACCAATCAACCCGTCTACCCATGCTCCATCCCCTGGTCACTCTTTGGCGCCAGTCCTGCCGCGTGACATTCTACGAATCCGGCGGCCAGCCGATGGAGGCATTGTTCGAGCATCGTTCGCCTGGCAGCCAGCCGCATGTCTCGGGGGTGCGGCGCGCGTTCTCCTCCGCCGATGAGGCGCATCACTACCTGCGATTCTGGCTGAGCGATCCCGCTGCGCGCGCCGAGCTCAAATGGGTGCTGCAGCGCTCAGGGCCATCGCTCGTGACGTCGCACGGCGGCGTGGACGGCTGGCTTTATGCCCTAGGGACACGCCTGAAGGCAGGCGCCATCGTCGTCATGGAGGAGCATGCCCGCCGCGCACGTCCCGGCCGGCTGATCGCGCCGGGCGCTGCGGCGTCGGCCGCCGCGTCGCAGGCAGCCTTGTCGGCGCTGCCTGCCCTGAGCGCGCTGCCGAAGGCGCCCGTCGTAATAAATCTGCTGCCTGCGCTCGAAGAGATCCGGATCGAAGGCGCCGAAGTCTTGCCGGAGCTCGACCAATCGCTGGAACAGGTGTCTGCCTCCATGGAAGACGTCAAGTCCGCATCCTTGTCGCTCGATCCGGCACCCTCCAAGGTGGCCGACATCACCACATCGATTTCCGACGCCGCCGCCCGCACCAATGACGAACTCAAGCAACTCTAAGTCGCCCGGCGGGAAGGCGCCATGAAAGTCATCGACCGCTCGCTCGAGGTGTTGCCGCGCAGTGCGACCCGGATTTCGGATGCCGTGCAGACTGCCGCGAAAACCGTGGCCGAACAGGGCAAGGCGTTTGCGAAGGACGTCGAGGATTGCGCGACGTCCGTCGCCGCCGATGCGGTCGCCATCGCGGCGCAGGTGAAATCCATTCCCGCGCTGGTCGATCCCGCTCCCATCGTGTCCTGCTTTACCGACGGGCTTGCCGCCGCCGCGGACAAGCTGCGCAAGCTTGGCGCGGATGCCGCCGCGATCCCCGGTCCGCTCGTGCAACAAGCGGCAAGCGCGCGGCAGGTGGCCGACGCAGCCGTGCAGTCAGTCAAGTCGCTCGCTGCCGCGATACCGGCCTTGCCGACCCTGGTGCCCGACATGGCACCGCAGCTGGCGTTCTTCCAGAGCCTGCCTGCCCGAGGTCAGGCGCTGGGCAGCCAGGCGGCGCAGGCGACCGCGCTCTTCGAACAGTATGGAAGCCGGCTGCGTCCCCTGGCGGAGCAATTCGCCCGGCTTGCGCAGGCAGGCGCGCTCAATGCCGCAGCCCGGAGCACGTCGGCTGCCTTGACGGCCCAGGCCAAGTCGCTGCAGAGCGATTCGATCGCGCAGATCCAGTCCTTGCGCGCCGGCTTGCAAACGAATGTTGCCGACCTGACTGGCGCAGTCGATGATGCCAGCGCGAAGGCGGCGTCCGTCATCAGTGGCGTCTCGGACCTCGTGTCGAAGGCCGGCAACGACCTGCTGCTGCCGCTGCAGGAGCAAATCGCATTCGTCGAACGCATGCAGGACTCGCTGCGCGAGGCCGCATCGTCCTGCGATGCCTTGTTCCAGGAAGCTGCCTCGCAGATCGAACATGGCGGTGAGCTGGTGACCGCGCCCATCGGCGTGGCGCGTGCCCAGACGGACGCGGTGATCGAGCGCCTGAAGGCCGCGGCAGCCGCCGTCGACGTCTTGCTCGCCAAGGTCCACGAGCCTGTCGATGCGCTTGAAACCCGGGCCACCAATGTCAAGGAAGCCCTGGACGCCGTAGTGGGCGTCGTTGCCGAGGAAGTCGAACAGATACAGTCGCTGCTTGCTGAACTGGATGCCGAGGCAGAGAAGGCAAAAGCCACGCTGAACGCGCTGCCCGATAATTTTTCTCCGGTACAAGACAGCATCGTCCAGGCAGCCGCCTTGCTTGAAGAAATCAGGGGCCGCATACCGGGCTTCGTTTCCAGCGCGAACGCCGCCCTTGACGGCGCCCGTGCCGAGCTTGACCAGGCCGAGGACAAATGCAACCACGCCATCGAGGTCTGCACCCGTTACATGATGAAAGCGCCGCCGCTCATGGCGGCGCGCACCCTGTTCGTCGGCGTGAAGGCGATGATTCCCGGCGTGAAGACGGCCATCGCGACTGCGAAAAAATCCGTGCAGGCGGCGGGAGCCACGGCCGATGGCTTGCTGCTGCAGGGAATAGGCGCGGTCAATGCCTTGCAGCCACTGCTTGACCAAGCCATCGCCAAGCTCAGGCAGGCGATCGATGCCCTGGTCGCGCTGCTCGCCAAGCTGCAGGCGGCGCTGCAGCAAGTGTCGACGATGGCAGGCGCGGTTCCGCCGGAAATGTCCCGTCAGCTCGACATCGCCGAACAAGCCATGCAGACAGTCCTTGCGAAGGTTCACGCCGCATTGCAGGCCTTGCTCGACAAGCTGGGATGCGAAGCCCTCGTCAACCGGCTGCAGCAGGAATTATCGGCGCAACTGGACAAGGGCATCGCGGCGCTCGAACAGAAGATCAAGGAAGCCAGCCAGCCCCTGCTGCAAGCATTGCAGCGCGGGCAGGAAGCCGTGGGGCAGGCGGCTGAACTCGCGCAGGAAGGCTTGCGCACCGTGCATGGCCTCCTGACCGACGCCATGGCCCAGGCGCGTCAGCTGATTGCCCAGCTCGTCGAAAAAATCATGGCCTGCCAGTCCCAGGTCACGTCATTGGGCGGCGCCGCGAAGCAGCAGATCGCGGCAGCCGAGGCCAAGATGCTGGCGCTGGTGGACCAGGTGGTGCAAAAGATTTCGGCGCTCGACATAGGCATCCCCGAGATTCCGGCGGCGGTGCAAAGCGCATTGGATGCAATCTCCACCGTTACCGTGCAGCTTGCCGACGGCTCGGGCAGCCTGGCCGCCGGGGTGCGCGCGCCGGACGATTGGCAGGAGGCCGCGGGCAGGTTCAACGAGTCAGCCAGTGCCGATGCGGACAAGGCATCGGACGAAGTGGCGCAGGGAGCCGATGAAGTGCAATCGGCATCGAGCGAGCTGGAGACCGATGCGAGTCGCGCCAGTGAAGCGGCACCCGCCATGGATGCCACCCTGGCCGAGATTGAAAGCACCGCCAGCCGCATGCAGGCCGAGACGCAGGCGGCAGCGGATGAGGCGGACGCGTCGGTGGACGAGATGAACGGGTCGTTCCAGGAAGCCCGTGCCGACGCAGAGTCGGTGGGAAGCAATGTGGGTCCGGTCAGCGAACAACTCATTGCGGACGTCCAGGCCGAGACGGATAACGCGATGGCTGCGGCCGAAGAAGCGAAGGCGGCTGAGCAAGGGCTGGCTGCCGATATCGCGTCCGCCGCAGCGGATGTGGCACAGGCTTCCCGCGATGCGGAAGCGCAGACGGAAGCGCAAAAGAACGAGGCGCAGGCAGCGATTGATGCAACGCTGACGGAGGTGCAGGCAGTCCAGGCCCAGGTGGAAGTGGCGCGCAAGGACGTCGTCGCCGCGGAAGCGATCGTTGACGCCGAAGTCGTCAAGCACGGCGGCGAATCGATGTTGGCAAAGCGGGAAGACGAGGCGGCGAATCGGGCTGCAAGTCAAGCCGCAGATCAAGCGACAGCTCAAGGAGCGGAGCCCGGCGCCAACCCTGGAGACGGCAAGGGCGACAAGGCATCCGCGGAAGCAGGAGCGGAGGCGGGATCATCGTCGAGCGCCCAGTCCGAAGAGAGTGTCAGTCCCGATGCAAATGCTGCCAGCAATGCGGACGTTGCCGAAACATCGGCGGCAAGCGAGAGCGATGGTGAATCCGCATCGCGCCAGGACGCATCGCAAGAGGGCAGCCCGGACGCCGAAGCGTCGGCTTCCTCGTCAATGCCCGCGAATGACGCCGGCGATGCAGATGGTGCCGATGCAGATAAGGCCAGCAAGACCGCCGATGCGGTTTCGGCTGTATCGGAGGAGGCAGCAGCACCTGGATCGGCGGGCCGCAAGACGGTGGATGCAGAAGAAGCGGAGAAGACTGAAGAGGCAAAGCAAGCGCAGCTGGCAGGAATGCAGGGCGACACAGCGATCGCTGCCGCTGGCATGGACAAGCTGGCTGAATCTTCGGACGTACCGGCCGTGCCAGAAGGTAAATCGGTGTCAGACGCGGTAGCTCCGCCTGAAGCCGAATCACAAGCGCCGGAAGCGGACGAAAGCAAGACGGCCGACGCAAGCGTATCGGCGGACGCGCCCGACGATAGCGATGCGCATGCCGCCGCGCAGCCCGGCGAGAAGCCTCCTGTCCTTGCCGACGGCAGCTTGCCGGATGCCGGGTCGTTGGCAATGCCGGACAAGGCCCTCAAGCCGCCGCCGGCATCCACTTCGGATGATGCCCTGACGCTAAAGTCCGATGGCATGAAAATCGGAAGCCCTGATGTGCCTGATGTTTCGGCGGCTATCGATCTCGGTGAATTGTCCAAGGCGGCAGGCAAGCCTGATGCCGGGCTCGAAATCAAGACCTCTCCTCAGGCAGCAATGGCGAAAGCGGGCACCGAAGAAATTGGCAAAGGCATTGCAGCCCAACCAGTCGAAAGCCCCGCAGAACAGATGGCCGACATGGGTGCCGCCCCCGCAGTGCAGGATGATGCATTGTCGAAGGTCTCTGCGTCTGACGCTCCCGCCCTTGATGCCGCGCATCCGAACGACGAACCCGCATTGCCTGGCGAGGGCGATGCGCCACAACTTGCTTCTTCACTCGAGGCTTCCCTGCGTTCCCGTCTTATCGATGCGATCAAGGACGAGGCGCCTTGAAAACCTCAACCTCGTTCCGTCTACGCGATCCCCGTACTGCATAAGGCAACGATAAACAATAGGGCATCACGCCATTTGATGTCCGCGTTCGTGCTTGAGTGGTGCGAGATTTGTGACTTGGCCATGACTTTTTATTCTTGCTGCATTGCGGTTGTGTTCGAAAAGAGATTCCGCAATGCGTTCTTTGATAAATCCCAAAAAAGTTCTTGTTCGTTCAACTTTTTCCCCATAACATGAGCCTGATTCCTAAAGACAAGTTACAAACAGTCACGCCTTCGAAGCGCAACGGAAAACGGAGCTGATTCTTCTGTCATCGCGTCTTGGGAATACTCCAATGATCACTAGTATGGTTAACCAAGCGAAGGTGAGGGAATGGCAGACAGCTTGCAAAAATGGGTAGGACGCAATCGTCCTCCGCGTGTACAGATTACTTATGACGTTGAAACCGGTGGCGCCTCCGAGAAAAAGGAACTGCCGCTCGTGGTTGGCCTGCTGGCCGACTTGTCGGGCAAGCCGCTCGTGCCGCCGGCAAAGCTCAAGGATCGCCGCCTGATCGAAATCGACCGCGACAACTTCAACGAAGTGATGGGCAACATTGCCCCGCGCCTGGACATGTCGGTGCCTGACACGCTGAAGGGCGAAGGCAACCTGAAAGTCGAGCTGAACTTCACCGAGATCGATGATTTCCACCCCGAGGCAATCGTGAAGCAGGTGCCCCGGCTGGCCAAGCTGCTCGAAGTCCGCCAGCAACTGCGCGACCTCCTCGGCAAGCTTGACGGTAACGATGAGCTTGATGCGCTGCTCGAGAACATCGTGCAGAACTCCCAGGAACTGCAAGCGTTGAAGGGCAGTGGCGCCGCTGCAGCGGAAGCCGCACCCGCAGCGCCCGCCGAAGCAGGTCCCGAAGCGACGCCCGCCTGACCGTGTCCGGCAAGCGCATCCTCCAATCGAATTCAGAGAGTTAAACCATGGCAACTAGTCAAGCTGCTCAGGGTGGCGCCAGCGCGTCCACCCAAGACCTTAGCCTGCTGGACCGTATCGTCCAGGAAGGCAAGATGGCGATCGAGCCGTCCCAGAAAGCCTACGCGAAAACCCTGCTCGGCCAGTTCGCGACCCAGATCCTTGATGAAGGCATGAAAACCGCTCCCGACAAGGGCGTGGTGGCGATGATCAACGAACGCGTCGCCGAGATCGACCGCATCCTGACCGATCAGCTCAATGCGATCATGCATCACCCCGAATTCCAGCAGCTCGAAGGCTCCTGGCGCGGCCTGCACGACATGGTCATGGGCACCGAGACCGGCCCGACGCTGAAGCTGCGCTTGCTGAACGTCTCCAAGAAGGAACTGCTGAAAGACCTCGAAGGCGCCGTCGATCACGACATGAGCGTCCTGTTCAAGAAGGTCTACGAAGAAGAATATGGCACCTTCGGCGGCAATCCCTATTCGCTGCTGATCGGCGATTATTATTTCGGCCGCCACCCGCAGGACATCGCCTTGCTGCAGCGCCTGTCCAAAGTGGCAGCGGCTGCCCACGCGCCGTTCGTTGCCGCGGCCGCGCCGTCCCTGTTCGACATGGGCGAGTTCACCGAGCTTGGCGTTCCGCGCGACCTGTCGAAGATTTTCGAGAGCGCCGAACTCGCATCCTGGCGCGGCTTCCGTGAATCCGAGGATTCACGCTACGTCGCACTGGTGCTGCCGCGCTACGCAGCCCGCCTGCCTTATGGCGCGAAGACCTCGCCGATCGAAAGCTTCAACTTCGAGGAAGACGTCAACGGCAAGGACCATTCGAAATACCTGTGGGCCAACTCGGCTTACCAGCTGGGACTGCGCATCACCGACGCCTATGCCAAGCATAGCTGGACGACCGCGATCCGCGGCGTCGAAGGCGGCGGCAAGATCAGCGGCATGACTGCCCACGCATACAAGACCGATGAAGGCGATGTCGTGCTGAAGTGCCCGACCGAAGTCACCATCACCGACCGTCGCGAGAAGGAACTCAACGACCTCGGCTTCATCGCCGCCGTCAACTCCAAGGGTTCCGACTTCGCCGCATTCTTCGGCGGCCAGACGGTGAACAAGCCGAAGCTGTACAACCTCGATGCGGCGAACGCCAACGCGGCGCTGTCCTCGCGCTTGCCCTACGTCCTCGCGGCGTCGCGCTTCGCGCATTACATCAAGGTGATCATGCGTGACAAGGTCGGCAGCTTCCAGACCCGCCAGAACGTCGAGGCTTACCTCAACAACTGGCTGAGCGCTTACGTGCTGCTGAGCCCGAACGCGACCCAGGGCGAGAAAGCGCGCTTCCCGCTGGCTGAAGGACGCGTGGACGTGACCGAAGTTGCAGGCAAGCCGGGCGCCTATTCGGCCACGGTCTTCCTGCGTCCGCACTTCCAGATGGAAGAGCTGACCACGTCGATCCGCCTGGTTGCCGAATTGCCTGCCGCAGCGGCCTAAGCTGATTTCACTTTAACCGATGCCGCAGGACTAGGCGCCGAAGAGGCGCCTGGTTCGGCTCCTCATAATTGGAGACAGTCATGTCTGATGTATTGATTTTGGATCTGGGAACGACGATCAAGGGCAATTGCCAGATCACGGGTTTCATCGACAAGCTCATCGTCTTGTCCTTCAGCCACAGCGCGTTCATTCCGCTGCAGATGGATTCGGCAAATACCGAGCGTACCTCGGGCCGTCCGACGCTTTCCGAGCTGTCGTTCGCGAAGATGTCCGACCTGTCGACCACCGAACTGTACAAGGCCTGCACCCAGGGCCTGAACATCGGCACCGCCACGCTGCACGTCGGCCGCGTCGAGAATGGCAAGTACATGAGCTTCATGAAGTACGAAATGACGAACGCCATGGTGTCCAACATTTCCACGTCCGGCGGTGGCGGTGTGCCCTCGGATAGCTTCTCGCTTGCCTTCACCAAGCTCAAGTGCGACTTCACCCAGCAGAAGTCGGATTCGACCGCGAAGGGAACCGGTACCTGGAACTGGAACCTGGAGACGATGAAGGCCGATTGACGAGGCTGGCATCCGGCAACGACTGGATGTCTGGCTCATCGGCTGCGCCGAGCATCGGGGCGTGCCGCCCGTAGCGGCGCGCCCGTGCTTGCCCCACGATTTCGACAGAGTGCTTCAGAATCATGTCAAAAGCGATCGCGGCGTCGATTGTTCCATTCTTCGATCGGCTTTGCGGGCTTGCGTCGGCGTCGCAGGACGGCAGGATGCTCGACGCGGGCGGGCTGCAGCGTTCGCTGGAGCTCGATCTTGCACGCCTGTTCAATACCCGGAACGGACTCACCGTAGAAGAGTTCCTTTCCTGTGAGCCTTCGGTGCTGCACTATGGCCTGCCCGACAGCTTGAGCCTCTCGCCGCAGTCGCAGGTCGACCTGGACATCTGGGCAAGCGTATTGCAGCGTTGCGTCGAGATGTTCGAACCCAGGCTTTCCCATGTGCGCATCGAGGTCAAGGCAGACCGGACCAGGCCGGACGCGGCCCGGGCGACGCTTGCCGCCGCCGTCATGCTTGGCCGGCAGTTGTGCCGCGTGAGCTTCGATGTCGCGCTGAATTCGCAGGCCGTCCAGGTCGAGGCGGCGGCATGATGACCGAAACCGGCTGCAGCGGGTACTTTGCAAATCGCGACCTAGGACGACGCCCGTGAACACGCAGGACGACATTCTCGAATACTACCGGCGGGAACTGCTCTACCTGCGCACGCAGTCGGCCGATTTCGCGACACGCTACCCGAAGGTCGCGCAACGCCTGTCGCTGAGCGAAGCGGAATCGCCCGATCCCCACACGGAGCGCCTGATCGAGGCGGTAGCCTTCCTGACGGCACGCGTCCATCGCGACCTCGACAGGGACTTTCCGACGATCGCCGGTGCCATGCTGGACAATCTCTGTCCCAGCCTGACGCAGCCCGTTCCAGCCATGACCGTGGTGAAGATGGCGCTGGACTCGTCGCAAGGCAAGGTCACGTCCGGTATGCCGGTGCCCCGGCACACGATGCTTTCGGCGACGGCGGCCGGCGGCGAGAATTGCCGCTTCCAGACCGGCTGGGACACCACGCTGTGGCCGCTTCACGTCACTGCGATCAAGCTCGAAGACACGCGTACCCTGCGCCTGGAACTGACTGCCGACGCGGGCATCGACGTGGCGGAACTGGAACTGGACAGCCTGCGCTTTCACTTGTCCGGCGACCTCCTGACCACCATGCCGCTGCATGAGCTGCTGATCAGCGGCATGGAACGCATCGAGATCCTGACTGCGCAAGGCGGAATTCATCGCCTGGGTCCGCGCAACCTGAAGGAAGTCGGATTCGACGAAGGCGAGGAAGTCCTGCCCCAGCCAGCCCATGCCCATCCGGCTTATGGCCTGCTGCAGGAATACTTTGCCTTTCCCCGAAAATTCCAGTTCTTCGACCTGACCGGCCTGCGCGGGAGACTGGGCGCCGGCCAGTCGTTCTCGGTACGGTTCGTGTTCAACCGCAGCGCGCATGTGCTGTCCCTGCTGTCGGCCGACAATTTCCTTCTCGGCTGCGTGCCCGTCGTCAATCTTTTTCCGAAGACCAGCGAGCCGATCTGGCTCGACCGGCGGCATTATGAATATCGCCTCGCGCCCGACTACCAGCGCGACGCCGTCACGGAAGTCCATTCCATCCTGGCCGTCACCGCGTCGGACCCCAATGCCGACCGCCCGCAGACGATTCCGTCCGTGTTCGCCCAGTCGGAAGCGGACCAGCGCGACGGCGGCGGGATCTACTGGTCCATGCGGCGCGACATGAGCCTGCGCAAGGACATCAGCGGCACCGACGTGTTCCTCAGTTTCGTCGACCGCGGCAACGTGCGCGCCGTGCCGGACGTGCCGGTCGTCTATGCGCAGTTGCTGTGCACCAACCGCATGCTCGCGGAGCAGGTCGGTCCGGGCACGCGCTTCTTCGGCGACGGCATCTCGACGTCGACCCGCATCCAGACCCTGTACCAGCCGAGCGCGCAAAGGCCGCCCGTCATGTCGGCAAAGGCATTGTGGTCATTGGTGTCGCTGCTGCGCCTGAACCACCGCTCGCTGGTGGATGGCACGAATGGCGTGCATACCCTGCAGCAGATGCTCATGCTTTTCGCCGGCGACAGCGCCCGCGACCAGGCGCAGGTCCGCGGCATCAAGAGCATGCAGGCGTCCGTCGCAACGGCAAGGCTCGGCACGGATACCTGGCGCGGCCATTGCCGGGGCACCGACATCAGGCTGGAGTTCGACGCGGAGGCATTCGTCGGCACCTCTCCGCTGGTGCTGGCCGGCGTGCTGTCCCGGTTCTTTGCCTTGTACACTTCCGCGAATTCTTTCGTCCGGCTGGCGGTCCACCGCAACGCCGAGCCGTGGATGCAGTGGCCAGCGATGAGTGGACGGCAATGTCTGATCTGATGTCCTTGCTGCGGGATGCGCCGCACGACTTCGACTTGTTCCAGGCGATCAGCATCCTGGAGCGGAGCGAACCAGCACGCCAGGCCGTGGGGACTTCCCTGGGCATTGATGAAGCGGTGCGCCTGGGTGGCCAGGTCAGCCTTGGCTTCGCCGCGAGCGACATTTCCTCTCTGGCGGAAAGCGAACGGCCCGGACCGCCGCTGACCTTGAAGTCGTCGGCATTTTCCCTTGCCGGCGCCCAAGGACCGCTGCCCCTGGCATTCACCGAGATGCTGCTGGAGCGCCAGCGCCTGCGCGACCACGCCGGACTCGATTTCCTGGACATATTCCAGCAGCGCGTGCTCGGCTTCTTCTATCGCGGCCGGCGCAAGCACCATCTCGCGCTCAGCGCCGGCGACGTTGCGGGCGCGCCGCTGGTCCGCAGCCTGGATGCGTTGTCCGGACTGGGACGCATGGAAGGTGCACGCGCCCCCGGAGGCGAACTCGCCTGGCTGCGCCATGCCGGCGTTCAGGGCGCCGCGCCGCGCTCGATGGCGTCGCTGCTCGCCGTCGTGCGCGACCGCATGGGAGTGCACTTCTCCGGACGCCAGTTCGTCGGCGGCTGGAATGCGCTGGCAAAGGAAGAGCAAGCCAGCCTGCACGGCAGGAAGCCGCCCGCAGGCAACCAGGCCAGGCTGGGAATGGGCGCATGCCTCGGGGCACGCGCCTGGGACCAGGGCGCAGCCATGGAGCTCACCGCCGCGCCGCTGCCGACGCCCTTGTTTTCATCCTTGCTGCCCGGCGGCGATGCCTATGCCTTGCTGGGCTGGCTGGTCGCGCGGCACCTGCAGCGGGACATCCGGGTCGTCGTCAAGCTCGACCTGAAGGATAGCCCCGCAACCCGTCTCGATGGCAAGTCGGCCTTGCCGCCGAGGCTCGGGCTGAGCGCATGGTTATGCAGCCCTGGTGGCGGCGCGCGTGCCGGCAAGCCATACCAAACCCCGTGCTTCGCGCTGCGGCCGGATGCGGCCTCGCCGAATGGACAATCGACGCCGGAAGGAAGCTGAAGCCATGGAAATCGATATCCGTACTCTCCTGTCCAGACTCAACCCCGAATGCAAGCGGGCCATGGTCGAGGCGGCGGAACTCTGCGTCAAGCAAACCCAGTTCAACGTCGAGCTGGAACATCTGCTGATCCAGCTGATCGAATCGGGCGCGCCTGACCTGAAGCTCCTGCTGGAGCGCTTCGGCATCGCCCCGGCCGCCGTCACCGCCCAACTGCAGCAAAGCATGAGCGGGTTCAAGCGCGGCAACGGCCGGACGCCGGCCTTGTCGCCGCACTTCATGCCCTTGTTCCAGGAAGCGTGGCTGCTCAGCTCCATGCTGCTCGGCAGCCAGCAGATCCGCTCCGGCACGGTATTGCTTGCCATGCTCGAGGTGGACAGCTTGCGCGGCCTGTTGATCGAGACGGCGCCGGAGCTGCTGAAGATTCCGCGCGGCCAGTTGCGCAGCGAACTGCCGGCCCTGCTTGCGAAATCGGCCGAGGATGGCGGCGGCCAGGGCGCCGTCACGGCGAACGCCGCCACGAGTCCTGCGCCGTCGGATGGCGGCGCGCGCATGCCGGAGCTGCCGTCGAGCCGCCCGGGATCGACGCCTTCGCTGGACCAGTTCACCGTCGACATGACGGCACTGGCGCGCGAGGGCCGCATCGATCCGATCCGCGGCCGCGACGAGGAAATCCGCCAGATCATCGACATCCTGCTGCGCCGCCGCCAGAACAATCCCATCCTGACCGGCGAGGCGGGCGTCGGGAAGACGGCGGTCGTGGAAGGCTTTGCCCAGCGGATCGCGCAAGGCACGGTGCCGCCGGCGCTGGCCAACGTCTCGGTCAGGTCGCTCGACCTGGGACTGCTGCAGGCAGGGGCCGGCATCAAGGGTGAATTCGAGAACCGGCTGAAGTCGGTGATCGCCGAGGTGCGCGCATCGGCCACGCCGATCATCCTTTTCATCGACGAAGCCCACCAGCTGATCGGCGCCGGCGGCGCGGAGGGGCAGGGCGACGCCGCCAACCTGCTCAAGCCCGCACTGGCGCGGGGCGAACTGCGCACCATCGCGGCCACGACCTGGGCGGAATACAAGAAATACGTCGAGCGCGATCCCGCGCTGGCCCGCCGCTTCCAGGTCGTGAAGGTCGAGGAGCCGGTCCAGGACGTCGCCGTCAGCATGTTGCGCGGCATGGTCGCGACCCTCGAAAAGCACCACGGCGTGGAAATCCTCGACGAGGCGGTGCTGGACGCCGTGCGGCTCTCCGACCGATACATCACCGGCCGGCAACTGCCCGACAAGGCAATCAGCGTGCTCGACACGGCCTGCGCCCGGGTTGCCATCGGCCAGGCGGGCTCGCCGCCCCAGCTCGAAGCCATCGAGCGCGACATCATGCTCATCGGCGAGGAACTGCGCATCGCGCAGCAGCAACATGCCCGCGGCGAAGACCGGGGCGAGGACATCGCACGATTCGACAAGCAGCTCGGCACGCTTCGCGCGCGGCAGTCACGCCTGGCGGACAAGCTGAAGGACGAGCGCGATGCCGTCAGCGAAATACTGAGCCTGCGCCGGAAGATCGCCGGGTCTGTCGGCAATGGCGATGACGCCGACGAGGAGGTCAGGTCGTCGCGCGCCTTCCAGTTGCAGCGCCTGCAGAAAGGCCTGGAAGCGATACAGGAAGACGAGCCGCTGGTGCCGGTGTGCGTCGACTCGACGATCGTCGCCGATGTCATTTCCGGCTGGACCGGCATCCCGGTCGGCAAGATGCTGGCCGACGAGATCCATACCGTGTTGCATCTGAAGGACCGGCTGGCGGAGCGCGTGGTCGGCCAGGACCAGGCGCTCGATGCGATCGCCCGGCGCGTCCGGACGTTCCGCGCAGCGCTCGACGATCCCGGCAAGCCGGTCGGGGTATTCATGCTGGTCGGCCCGAGCGGCGTCGGCAAGACCGAAACCGCGAGCGCGCTGGCCGACATGCTGTACGGCGGCGAGCGCAACATGGTTACGATCAACATGTCGGAATTCCAGGAGGCGCATTCCATCTCCAGCCTCAAGGGAGCGCCGCCGGGCTATGTCGGATACGGCAAAGGCGGCGTGCTGACCGAGGCGGTCCGGCGCCGGCCCTACAGCGTGGTGCTGCTCGATGAAATGGAAAAGGCGCACCCGGACGTGCTCGAGATGTTTTTCCAGGTGTTCGACAAAGGCACCATGGAAGACGGCGAAGGCGTGTCGATCGACTTCAAGAATACCTTGATCCTGCTGACGTCGAATGCGGCGCAGGACGTCATTACCCAGGCCTGCAGCCAGGGCAGGAGGCCGGACCCCGGCGAACTGGTCGAACGGCTGCGTCCGGCCCTGCTGCGCCAGTTCAGTCCCGCCTTCATGGGCAGGCTGGTGCTGGTCCCTTACTATCCGCTCGGCGACGAGCAGATCAGGAACATCGTCGACCTCAAGCTGGAGAAGCTGGCACAGCGCTTCGCCGACAACCACAACGCGAAATTCACCTGGGAAGACAGCGTGAGCAGCCTGATCACGGCCCGCTGCACCGAGGTTGATAGCGGCGCGCGCAATATCGACTTCATCCTTACCCAGACCGTGCTGCCGCAACTGTCGTCGCTCGTGCTTGAACGCCTCTCCATGCAGCGGCCTTTCAGCGCGATCCACATGCACGTGTCGGCCGACGAGCAGTTCGCATTCGCTTTCCAGGATAGCGCCCTCGGCGCGCCCGCCGGTGGACGCGCATGAGAACCGGATTCAAGCAGGCGGGAGGATTCCTGCACATCACCACGCCGCTTGGAACGGATGACCTTTTGCTGGATGCGATGGAAGGCAGCGAGGGCATTTCGGAGCTGTTCAAGTTCAACCTGCACATGCGCTCGGGAATGACGACCCTGGATGCGGCCAGCATCGTCGGGAAATCGGTGACGGTGAAGATGCAGATCAAGGGCGCCGAAGCACGCTACATCACTGGCATCGTGTCCCGCTTCATCCATAGCGGCTTCAACCGGGACTTCGCCAGCTACGAGGCGGAACTCGTGCCCAAGCTGTGGCTGCTGACCTTGTCGCGCGACCGCAAGATCTACCAGGCGAAATCCGTCGCCGACATCATCAAGGCGGTGCTGACCGAGCAAGGCATCACCTTCGAAGACAAGCTGACGCAGACCTACGATCCGCTCGACTATTGCGTGCAGTACGACGAAACCGCCTTCGATTTCATTTCGCGGCTGATGGAGCACGCCGGCATCTTTTACTTCTTCACCTGCACCAGCAGCGGCCACACCATGGTGCTGGGCGATGCCAGCTCGAACTTCGCGACGTGCGCCGGCGCGGCGACCGCGAGGTTCTTCCCCGAAACCGGCATGGAAAACTTCATGGACACCGTGCCGCGGTTTGCCCACGAGCATGGAATCGCCTTGAAAAAGGCGATCGCCAGCGACTACGATTTCGAGAAGCCGAGCACCTCGCTCGAAGGCTCTCACTCGGCGTCCACGGGCAGCGGCGCGGCGTATGAATTCGCGGCGGGTCACCTGGCGGTCGCGGCAGGAACGGCCATCGCCAAGGCGAGGGTCGAAGCCAGCCAGGCCGGAGCCGAGATCCTGCGGGGCGACAGCTTCTGCTATCCCTTCACGGCCGGCACGAAATTCACCTTGAAAGACCATTTCGTCGACAGCCTGAACGCCGCCTACGTGCTGCGGCGCATCCACCATACCGCACACGACGAGCTGTACACCAATTCCTTCGAAGCCTTCCCGGCTGCCGTGCCGTTCCGGCCGCCGATGCAGACGCCGCGTCCGCGCGCCGTCGGTTGCGAAACCGCCCTGGTGGTCGGTCCGAGCGGAGAAGAAATCTGGACGGACAAGCATGGCCGCATCAAGGTGCAGTTCCCCTGGGACCGCGACGGCGTCAAGGACGACAAGAGTTCGACCTGGATCCGCGTGGCCCAATCCGCGGCCGGCAAAGGCTTCGGCGCCCTGTTCCTGCCAAGGGTAGGGCAGGAAGTCGTGATCACCTATCTCAATGGCGACCCGGAGCGCCCATTGGTGACAGGCTGCGTCTACAACGGCGAAAACGCCACGCCCGTCACGCTGCCGGCGAACCAGACCCAGACCGTCATCCGTACCCGTTCGTCCAAGCAGGGAACGGCAGGCAACGAACTCCGCTTCGAGGACAAGAAGGACGCCGAACATCTCTACATGCACGCGCAGAAGGACATGCAGGTCGAGATCGAGGATGCCTTGACCACGACCGTGAAGAAGGGCGCGGAAACGCATACCCTCGATGAAGGCGACCGCACCATCGAGCTGAAGAAGGGAAACGAAACGCACAAGGTCAAGGGAACGCGCACGCTGGACATCACCGGCGACGAAAGCCATGCGAACGCCGGCAAGTTCACCCACACGATCAAGGGCGATTACCAGCTCAAGGTCGATGGCAAGCTGGTCATCGAAGCGACTGGCGGCATCACCATCAAGTCCGGCGCCGCGATCGAGCAGAAGGCCCAGACCGCTTTCAACCTCGAGGCGGGAACCGCGCTCGAGGCCAAGGCCGGCACAACGCTGACCAGCGAGGCAGGCACCAACCTGACCAACAAGGGCATAAAGATCGTCAACCAGGGGACGGCGCAGATCGAAAGCAAGGCGCCGATGATCAGCAGCAAGGCTGATGGAATGAGCAGCGTGGAAGCGGGCGGCATCCTCGTGCTCAAGGGTTCGCTCGTAAAGCTGAATTGACATGACATCGCTCCCCGACAACCATGACGCGGCGCCGCGGGACGGCGCGAACGGATCGCCCGCCGAGGGCGGGGCCGAAATCGTGCCGCACCTGTTCGAGGAAAACGGCGAGGACGGCCGGCTGCTCATGCGTTGCCAGATGGTGGAGGGAAAGCTGCATGGCTTGCTGGAGCGGTACGCCGATGACGGCGCGCCGGTGATGAAGGCGAATTACCTGAATGGCGTCCTCCACGGCAGCATGCAGGCGTATGCGGAAGATGGCCAGCTCGTGCAGGAAACCGACTACCTGCATGGTGTGGCGCACGGCACCATGAAGATCCATGTCAACGGCCGGTGCATTTCCGTCCAGTCGATGGCGGGCGGCGTGCCCTCCGGTCTCGCCCAGACCTACGACGAGGCCGGCCTGCTGACGGCAAGGATGCACTACGTAAAGGGCGCGATCGAGGGACCGGCGGAGTTTTTCCACGAAAATGCCCGGGTGCGCAAGTCGCATTACAAGGCTGGCCTGCTGGAGGGCGAGTCCATCGACTTCGACCGGCAAGGAAAGATCGTCCAGACCTGTGTCTACCAGGCCAACGTCCTGCACGGGCCGATGCGCCGCTACTGGCCGGACGGGACGCTGATGGAAGAGACCACCTACCGCCATGGCGTGCCGACGGCCGAGCCAGTGCGTTACGACAGCAAGGGCCGGCGCTCGGACCTGGCGGCGTCGACGCCGGACCTGCTCGACCGGCTGCAAAAACTCGTGAGGGGAAGCTGATGGCACAGCAGACCTGCATGGGCGGCATGCTGCGTTGCACCTTCGGTGTTGCGCCATCCAGCCTGGTGGTATTGCCGGTGAACCGGGTATTTTCCGGCACCCCCGCCGCCAACATCATGGACAACAAGCCGATCATGAACATTCCGCCGTTCGGCATGTGCCAGTCGGTATCCAATCCGATGGTCGCGGCCGCCACCGCCGCCGCCCTTGGCGCCTTGACGCCCATGCCCTGCGTGCCGGCGACGACCGCGCCCTGGGTGACCGGCGCGCCGACCGTCCTGAACGCGAATCTCCCGACGCTGAACAACTCCTCCAAGCTGATGTGCATGTGGGGCGGCGTGATCAGCATCGAAGTGCCCGGACAATTCACCGTCCTTACCCCTTAACTCATTGAGCGTGACAATCATGGAATACCGATTCAGCCTCACCCCTCGACTGATCGCCCTGACCCTGTTCTGCGGCGTGTCCCTGCTCGTGCTTCTCTTCACCCTTGGCTTCCAGGTCGGACGGCAGATGAGCGGCGTGGCGCGGGAAAATCCGGCCAGGCTGGTCGCCGACGCCAGGTCAGGCATGGCGACCGTATCCGGCAAGGGCACGGAGATCGCGGCGGCGGCCAAGGGCAGCGCCGAAGGCATGATGTCGGCACCGAAAGCCGCTCCCTGATCGGACCCGCCATGACGATCCGTTCAATCAGGTTCCCCATTTCCCGTGCGTCCGCCAGGTTCGGCGCCGGGCTCATGTCGCTCTGCCTTGCAATGCTGCTCGGCTCCGGCGTCGTCGCGCAGGCGGCGGGCACGGCGGGACAGGCCGCGTCGAATGCGCGCGCTGTCGCGGCACCGCAGCTTGCATTGCAAGCGGACACATCGGCACTCGCGCAAAACCCCTCGCCGCTGGTGCGCGTCGCCGACGGCCGCTTGCTCGCGCCCGATATCGCCCGCATCGTCAATCGCGGCGAACTCGTCGTCGCGATGCTCAAGACGGACAACCCGCCATTCTTCTCCGAGAAAAACGGCGAGCTGAATGGCACGGACGTCGACCTGGCGCGGCTGATCGGCAAGGAGCTGGGCGTTCCCGTCCGGTTCGACCGTTCGCCGGAGACGTATGACGGCGTTGCCGAAACCGTCGCCGCCGGCCAGGCGGACCTGGGCATCAGCCGCCTCGCCAGGACCCTGAAGCGCGGACAGATCGTGCATTTTTCCAGCACCTACATGCGCCTTGGCCACGCCCTGCTGATCAACCGCGTCCGTTTCGCGGAGATCGCCGGCGGCAGTTCGGTGCCGCAGGTCCTGCGCAACTTCAAGGGCAAGATCAGTGTCATCGGCAGCTCATCCTGGGAAGAATTCGGCCGCCGCAATTTTCCGAACGCCACGCTGGTGGTTTATCCCACCTGGGGCGACGCGGTCGCGGCGGTGAAGAAGGGCGAGGTCGTTGCCGCCTACCGCGATGAACTCGAGGTGATGGCGATCCTGCGGCGCGATCCGAGCCTGGCGCTGACCCTGCGGACGGTGACCTTCAACGACCTTGAATCTTCCCTGAGCATGATGGTCGGGGTGCGCGACGCGACCTTGCTGTCGTTCGTCAACGAGTTGATCGCGCAGCGCCCGGAAAAGCCGACCGTCGCCAGCGTCCTGAAAATGATGAACTAGCGAGATGCCAGTGATTACCTTGACCCGAATGCAGCATTTCAAACGTTGGGCGCTTCACCCGCTGGTGGTGCTGGCCTGCCTGCTGGCGGGCGGCGTCCTCGGGGTCGCCGCGCCATCGTTTTCGAAGAACCTGGGTATCGTCGGCGTCGTCTATGTCGACCTGCTCAAGATGATCGTGCTGCCATTCATGCTGTCGGCCGTGATCTTCAGCCTGCAGCAACTCTACCGCGACGGCGGGGCGGGCCGGATCATCAAGAAGGTCGTCGTCGTGTTCGCCGCGATCTCCATGGGGACGGCGATCCTGGCGGCGACGGGATCGCTGCTGCTGCGGCCGGGCAGCGACCTGCCGCGGGAAACGCTCGCGGCGCTCGGCAACATCATCAGCATCGATGCGAACCAGACCAATACGGAGATGTCCCTGCGCGTCCAGGAAGAGCCGCCACGGGAATTGAGCGTGCAGGATGTCGTGAATTCACTGATTCCCGCGAACATCTTCGCTTCTCTGGCCAATGGGGAAAGCCTCAAGGCGCTGGTGTTCGCGCTGCTCTTCGGCTTTGCCGTCGGCCAGGTGCCGACCCGCATGGCGGCCGGCCTGAGCCAGGCGCTCGAAACGATCTACGGCGCCTGCGAGACGCTGACGCGCTGGATCAACCTGCCGATTCCCTTGGTGCTGGTGTGCATGACCGCGAGCCAGATCGCCGTCAGCGGCCTCGAACCGCTCAAGGCCATGGGCGGCTTCGTGGCGGCCTTCGTGCTCGTTTCCGCCGTCCTGCTGGCGCTGGCGCTCTGGCTGCTCGTCAGGCGCGCAAGCGTGCCGCTGTCGGACGTGGTGATCGCCATGCGCGAACCGTTCGCCCTGGGCATCGCGACCAACAATAGCGCGACCTGCATGCCCGCCATGGTGAGCGGCCTGGTCGACAAGCTGCATTTCCCCCGGTCCCGGGTGGAGCTGCTCGTTCCCTTGAGCATCTCCCTGCTGCGGATGGGGCCGGTCGCCTATTACGTCTGCGGCACGCTGTTCATCGCCGCGCTCTATGGCCATCCGGTCACGGCGGTCGATACCGTGATGCTCATGCTGGTCTCGGTCATGCTCGGGTTCGCGTCCTCGGGGATGGCGGGAATCGTGACCATCTCCCTCATCGGCACCACGTGCAGCTATCTCGGATTGCCCTTCGAAGCGGCATTCCTCCTGTTCGCGGCAGTGGACCCGGTGTGCGCGATGGCCAGGACGACCGTGACGGTGATGACCGGCTGCGCCGCGGTGGCCATGATCTGTCCGAAGCCGGTGCAATTATGATGCAATCCCGGCCCATCATCCGACTCGCGGACATCTTCCAGCACCCCGCGACCCTGTTCGCCGCGGTCCTGCTGGGCGGATGGACCGGCGTGCTGTTCCCGGGCGGGATCTCGCTGATGCTGGGCATGTCCACCCTTTACCTGTCGCTGATCCAGATGGCTTCCCTGCCATTCGTCGTGCTGGCGGTATTCTTTGGCTTGCAGCGATTGTCTTCCATGCCGGGCAGCGGACGAAGGCTGCTGCTCCTGCTCCTGATGTCGATGTTTGCCATGCTGGTTTGCTCGGCCCTCGGCATGATCGTCGCCAGCCTGGTGTCGGCCGGGTCGGGTTTGTCGGTGGACGACGCCAGGGTGCTCGGCGGCTTCGCGCTCAAGTCAGAGTCGCAATTCATGATGTCGTTGCGGGAGCCGGGCAACGATGGCATGGACCTGTGGTCGGCGGCGTCCATCGTTCCCGACAACTTTTATTCCGTGCTGGCGGCGGGCTCGCTGCCGGCGATCATGATCGGCGTCATCGCCTTCGGCATCGCGGTATCCGTGCAGAATCCGGCAACTTCGTCGCATTTGACCAACATCCTCGAGGGCGTGTACCGCGCGCTCGAAACGCTGGTGAATCGGTTCAATGCCTTGCTGCCGGCCGCCGCGTTCGTGCTTGCCGCGGCGGCGACCAGTACCGCCGGCATCGAGGTCCTGGTCCTGTTGCGGGGCTTTCTCGTCACCTTCGTCGGCGCCACCGCGCTGGTTGGCGCACTGGCGGTCAGCGCCATCGCCTGGCGCCTGAAACGGTCGCCGTGGGATGTCATGGTGGCATTGCGGGAACCGGTTACGGTGTGCCTGTTTTCTCCGGTCGGAATCGCCGCCGTGCCCGGCTTCATCCACAGCATGAGCGTCCGGCTCGGCTTCAGCCGCGGCCTGGTGGAGTTGTATTCGCCGATCGCCCCGGTTTTCATCAAGGCCGGGGAAGCCTTGTTCTTTTCCGTTCTTGCCATCTTCCTTGCCAACCTGTATGGGCATCCGCTGAGCCTTGGCGAGGCCAGCATGCTGTGCATCTTGTCCTGGGTCGCGGCGCTGCTGTCGGTCGGCGTCTACGGCGTCAAGTCGGTGGTGCTGGGGACGTTCGTGATGAGTTCGCTCGGCTTGCCGCTGGAAGCCGTACTTCCGGTTTTTATTCTTCTTGAAAGTATCTGCGAGGGTGCGCGCAATCTGCTGTCGTTCCTCGTGTCGTCCGCACTATTTGCGCTCGTGTCTGATGGACTGTATATTAATGACGGGCAAGTTTCTGAGCCTTGGCGCGCCTTCTCCATCACGCTGACGTTGGAGCGGAAGCAGGTAGTTTTTGGATCAATCCTGTTGGCGGTTGCATTACTGACGGTGTTCTGCGCCGGAATCGGATTCGGCTTGCGCAGAGCCCTTCCGCTGGTCCTGTAGAGGCCCGTCGATGCAACGGCAAACACATCCAACTGATGGAATGGAATATGTTCTTGGCGACGTACATGGTGTCGGGGGCCGGTCATGAACCAGCGGCGCATTGAATCGACGGGCCGGCAACCGCATCCGGCGCGCTGCTTGCGGCCGCTGCTTGCCGCGTGCCTCATCGTTGCGCTTTCCGGCTGCGGCGCGCTCAACAGCGTCGTGGCGGGCACCCGTTCGCTGATCGGGCTCGATCCCAAGCCGGTTGAACCGGACTGGAAGTCCGTTGCCATCGCCGCGGCGGACGACGCCAATGCCAATAGCGCTGTCGCGGTAGACCTGGTCCTGATCAAGGATAAAGCGGTGCTCGACAGCCTCGTGACGATGCCTGCCGCGAAGTGGTTTTCCTCGCGAAACGAGCTTCAGCGCACCTTCCCCGAAGCCTTCACGGTATATCAATACGAGCTCGTGCCGACCCAGGCCGTGCAGCTGGATGCCAAGAGCTACGGCAAGGAACGCGCCTGGGCGGCATTCGTCTTTGCCAACTATGCCTCGCCCGGCGAACATCGCGCCCGGCTGCTGCTCAACAACTCCGGATACTCGGTGCGGCTGAATGCGCAGAGTTTCACGATCAATGAATTCAAGACTGGGCCCGCGCAGTAGGATATGGAAAGTTCATGACATCTCTTCGACTCACGGACCGCATCCAGTGGCATGAAGGCATGCTGCTGACGCCTCAGCATTTTCAGCAGGAAGGCGCGCGCGTCGACGCCCTTATTGCATGGCAGTCGCTCGCCACCCAACCCTATGGATGGGGCGTGCGCAATCTCTCGATCGACGAATCGCTCCTGACCACCGGGCTGCTGCGCATCCTGTCCATCGATGCCATCTTACCGAACGGCATGGCCGCGAGCTTTGATGTAGAGCAATCGGCCGGCCGCTCGCTGGAGCTTGACCTGTCGGCATGGGCAGCCGACATGGAGACCGGGGATGTCTCCGTTTATCTCGTGGTCGGCAGAACCCGCTCGCAGCGCGTGCCCGGCCAGCCAGCCATGTTCTGCGGCACCGAGGGTGCGATGGTGGAGGACGAAGTGTCCGAAGCCATGGCGGCGGACATTCCGCGCATGGCGGTCAATCTTTCGCTGGCCGCCGGACCGGCGCCGGCCGCCGCTTACGTGTCGCTGCGCCTCATGACCGTGCGCAAGGACAACGAGATCGTGCGGCGCGGCGAGGCGCTGCCGCCCATGCTGGAAGTGCCCCTGTCCTCATCATTGCGGCAGCGCGCCCAGACCCTCGCGTCGCACATGCGAAGCAAGGCCGTCTTCCTCGCGCGCCAGACCGCATCGCCGTCTTCCCGCCTCGAGGACCGGCTGACAATCCTTGAACAGAAAACACGCCTGTCTAGCCTGATCCTGCAACTGCCGGTGCTCGAAGCCGTGCTGCGTTGCCCGGTGGTGCAGCCCGTACCCCTGTTCCTGGCGCTCTGCGCCCAGCTCGGACCGCTCGCGACCCTGCGTCCCGGCGCGGTGCCGATCCTGCCTCCGGCCTATGATCATGCCGATCCCGCACCGGCCTTCGATGCCGTGCTGAATGCCCTGTCGGAACTGGTCGACGAAGTCAGCCAGGAATGGAAGACCAGTACCTTCGGCTTCGATGGCCAGGCCTTCTCCCTGACGATGCAGCCGGACTGGGTGGGCGCGCGCCTGGTGATCGGCCTGCGCGGACACGCCGAGCGCGAGCTGGCGCAATGGATGGCGGGCGCCGTCATCGGCTCCAAGACCGTCTGGACGTCGCTGACCGACCGCCGGGTGCTGGGCGCGGCACGCCGGCGCATCGACGATGCGCCGGAGCTGGGCCTGCGTTCGAGCGCCGGGTACACCCTCTTCAGCATCGAGGTGTCGGAACAGTTCATCGTCGCCGACCAGCCGCTGATGATCAGCAACGCCAACGAAAGTACGCTTGCCCAACGTCCGCACGAAGTGGTGCTGTTCATTAAAGGCTGATGACCGTGCAATCCAATACCGCTCCCCACAGCCCGTCGCCGCGTCTTCAACTCGGCTTTGCCGGCAGCACGATCAATGAAGGCACCGACCTTGCCTCGACCCAGTTTCGCGACTTCTTCGATATGCTGTCGCGTCTCGCGCAGTCGGCCAGCCAGGTTGGCGAGGCGGACGCCAAGTCGGCGGCCGAGTCGTTCAGCGGCCAGCTATGCCAATTGATCGAGCTGCAGACGCTGGAGGCGAGGCGCATCGGCGGCAAGGCGGGGATCGAGCCGGAGGTCCAGGGGCGCTTCCTGAAAGCGGCGCTGGCCGACGAGATCATGCTCAATACCGACTGGGCGGGACGCGCCTACTGGCACCATGTCCTGATCGAAGCGACCTTGTTCAAGACCAGCTTTGCCGGTGAACGGGTGTTCCAGGACCTGGACCAGTTGCTGAGCGAGCGCGAAGCCTCGCGGCGCAGCGTCGGACGCCTTTACCTCTATCTATTGTCCCTCGGGTTCCAGGGACGCTACCGCGGTGCGGCCGGACAGGCAAAGATCGCCGAATACCGGCGCGAACTCTTCCAGTTCATCTACATGCGGCCGGCGGACATGAATGGACGCGACCGGTCGCTGTCGGAGCAGCCGTATGCCAGCACCATGTCGCATCTTTCCGCCAAGCGGCTGCCGCGCATCAACCGCGTCGGCGTCCTCTTCCTGCTGGCGCTGCTGTTTCTGCTCGGCTTGTCCGAGCTGCTGTGGCTATGGCAGTCCTGGCCGGCGCGCGAGGCGCTCAGCGCCGGCGCCGGCACGGTCGCCGCGTCGCTCAACCCTCATCTCTGACAGGCGGACAGCACCGTGTTGAACTTCTTGTCAGATAACACCGCCATCGTCACGCTGATCTGCCTCACCGTGGTCGTGCTGCTCCTGCTCGCCATCGTGATCTGGGCCGCCATGAAGGGCGCCGAGAAGCAGGACAAGCCGGCCGGACAGAAACCCCGCCTCATCAGCGCCGAGTCGCTCAAGCATTCCTTCCGGCTGGCGGTCGAACTGATCGAGAGCAATCTCGCCAGCCGCTCGGAGCGCTACGACCTGTCCTGGACCCTCATCCTCAACGAGGGCAGGGAAGGGCAGGAGTTGCCGCTGGTGCAGTCGGGCCTGCAAAGCGCGCTGAGCGCCGACACCACCTTGAGCACCGCCGCGCAAGGCATCAGCTGGAACTTCTTCGACAATGGCGTCGCGGTGCAGCTGCAGTCCGAGCAACTCGGTTCGTCCGACCCGGATGCCGCCGACAGTTCGAATACCTGGGACGATTTCCTCGGGCTGTGCCGCAGCTACCGGCCGGATCGCCCCTTCGATTCCATCGTCCTGTCCATTCCGGCCAGCCTTTTCCTCCAGTCCGATTCCGCGTCGCAGCTCGAGCTTGTCGCCCGCGCCAAGTCGATCCACCGCCGGCTCTGGCTGGCGCAAAACCGGCTTGCCCTGCGTTTCCCGATCTACCTCGTGATCGCGGGTTGCGAAGCCATTCCGGGATTTGCCGCGTTTTCCGCCGCGCTGCCAGAGCCGATGCGCCGCTCCATGCTCGGCTGGTCGTCGCCCTACGAACTCGTCGCGCCCTTCCAGGCGCAATGGGTCGACGCGGCCATGAATGAAGTCGTACGCGCCGTCGCGGACACCTCCGCCGAGCTGTGCGCGCTCGAGTCCGGCGATTCCAACAGCGCAAGCTATTTCATGCTTGCCAACGACATCGACCGCCTGCGCGCCGGGCTCAAGCTGTTCACCGAAGAGCTGATGCGCCCAAGCGCTTACCATGAGCCCTTCCTGTTGCGCGGCATGTATTTCACCGGCGACTGCAGCCCGGCCGCGGCACTCGTCGCAGGCATGGGCGGCATGGGCGGCATGGGCAGCCCGGTGCTCAGCCTGCCGCTCAGCCAGGAAGGGGGCGACGCTGCGGCGGAGGCCGCCGAGGAAACGGCGCTATCGACATCGCAAGCCCTGGCATTGAGCCAGTCCAGCGCCTTGCCGGCATTCCTGCGCGACGTCTTCGAACGCAAGATCTTTGCCGAAGCCGGACTCGTTTCATCGTCAACCTCGCAACAGATGCGCCGGCCCGCGCTCGGCCGCGTTGCCCGCTGGACCATGATCGGCGTGCCGGCCGTCTGGGTGATCGGCATGGGCGTCGCCTCGTTCCAATTGCATGGACAGGTGCGGGACATCACCTCATCCCTCAACCGCCTGGAGCGCAGCTCGCGCGACGGCATGGAGGCGGCGCGCGACAACGTTGCCGACCCCGCGAAGAGCCGGCAACGCGCGATGGATGCGTTGATGAACATCGAACGGATGGGAGCGGCCCACCTGCGTTCCGTCTTCCTTCCGGGTTCCTGGGCATGGATCGATGACTTGCACGCGCGCGTCCACCGCAAGCTGGAACAAGGCTTCGCCGACAACGCCTTCGATCCGATGCGCAGGGAAATCTTCAAGCGCGCGAGCCGCCTGACCGGCGTGCCGACCGATCCGGTGTCGGGCAACCTGATCGCCGGCGCGAGCTGCTCGTTGCCGTCGCAGTGGAACGACATGACGTTTGGCAAGCCGGTGGCGGCGCTCAACATCGAAGAGCTGCCGGAATTCGGCGCCACCTTGCAGTATGTCGGGCAGATCGAAGAGCTCGACCAGGTGCTGCGCGCCATCGGCCGGCTCAAGGACGCCGACGACACGCCCTCCAGCGAGGACCTGGCGCTCGTGGTGCGCGTGCTGTTGGGCGCCGAGCTCAACGGCAATGCCACCCGTACGGCGGAACTGTTCCGGCAAGCGATCAAGGACACGCCGGCGCTCACGGTGAAGCCATTGCAGGAAGCGACGTCCTGCGCGCTCGACCTGGCGCTCAAAGCGACCTACGAGCGGCTGTTCGCCAACAATGCCTTGCTCAAGTCGGAGCAGACGATCGCGCGGAACATGACCGCATTGATGGACGTTGCGCCGGGAGCCTCGGACCCCGTCGCCACCATCGAGGCATGGCATTCCCTGCACGACACCCTGCAGAAGCAGGAAGCGCTGCTCGGGTCCAACAAAGGGGCGTGGATGCGCAGCCGGACGCTCCACCTCGGCCAGGCGCACGATGCGCTCCTGCAGCGCGTGCAAGCCGTTCCTCTGCTCGGCAAGAATGTCGCCGCGGACGCGAAGACAAGGGCGGAAGATGGATTCGCCAAGTTCCAGGCCGCCTGGGAGGATACGCTGGCCGCGGACAAGTTTTCGCCGCTGATGGTGCAAGGCTTGACCTGGTCGGACACGTCGTCGTCGTGGGCGTTTTCACCAAGCCGCAAGGCCTTGCTGGACGCGCTGTCGGCGCTGCTGGCGCAGCCTTACATGAAGGTCAACCGGCTCAGCCGCATTCCCGACGTACCGGCTGGCGGCACCGTCACATGGAACCGCAGCCGCCTCGACCAGGCGCTCGCGCTGGGCGACATGCGCAAGCGATTCCAGACCGACCTGATGACGCGCTTCCCGGTCATGCTGCAGGCGCCGGCCGCCAGGATGAACGATGCGGCGCTGGCGGAAGCCGCGCGCGACCTGTTGTCCCAGGCCTTCGTCGTCTCCGTCAATGAGATGCAGGCCCCAGCGGCCGATGCCGACCGCGCCCGCGCATTGCAGTTGCGCGCCTGGCTGCGCGAGCTGGGCGGGGAAAACGTCGCCGACAGCCTGTCGGCCGTCCTGGCCAAGGACGCCTTGTCCCGCCTGCAGGTGCTGGATGGCAGCTTCTCCCGTGCCGACATCTTCATGCCGCGCGACGTGGCCTTCCGCTCATGGACCGGGGAAAAGGCGCCGCTCGTGGATGCCTTCGGCGCCGTCGATGCATCGACCCTGGCTGGCTATGTCGCGCAGCAGGTGGCATTCGTGGATGCCGCCGGCAAGGAAGCGGAAGGGCTGTTGCCCCAGCTTGGCGCGGGCCAATCCGCCAATCCGCTCGTGGCCCGCTGGCAGGCGATCGTGGCTGACGTCGGCCGCTACCGGCTCAAGAGTCCGACCAGCAGCCTGATGATGCTCGAACAATTCATCCTCGCCGGATCGTCCGAGGTCGACGTGAAGAACTGCATGGACAAGCTGTCGTCGCGCACAGCCCAGCGCCGCGCGGCCGATCCCTTCTCCGAGCGCATGCAGTTGCTGCAGGCAGGCCTCTATACGCGCTGTCGTGAGATCAAGCAGACCGAGTTCCAGGAAGCCTGGACGCGGTTTTCGGAAGCCTTCAATCGCGACCTGTCGAACCGCTTCCCGTTCAGGCAGGTGAGCTTCGACCCGATGCAGAAAGGGAACGCCGCGGATGTCGAGGAAGTGGGACGGGTGTTGAAGCTGTTCGATCGCGCCCAGTCCATTTCGCTCGCGCCTGCCCGCGACGTTTCCCAGGGCGTGGCATCGGTCAAGCGCGCGGAAGAGCAGATGCAGCGTGTGCGCGAGTTTCTCGCACCGCTTTATCCGACCGAGGACAACCAGGTGCCGGGACTGGATCTGACGCCGGAATTCCGGGCCAATGCGGCCGCTGAAATCGACGGCAACAAGATCATCGACTGGTCCCTGACCGTGGGCGGGCAGACCATGAAGAACCGGGATCCGATGCGTCCGCTCCGCTGGGAGCCGGGCATGCCGATTACCCTGACCATGCGCGTCGCGCGCGATGGTCCGGTGATTCCCGCGGCGGACGCACTGCAAGGCGATCTCAGCGTGGAAGACCGCACGGTGACTTACCGGTTCGACGATCAATGGGCCCTGCTCTCCTTGATGGCGGGGCACCGCGATGCCGAGTCTGGTTCGAGCGACGCCAGGGCGCAGTTGCTGAAATTCGAGTTCCCGCTGGTCACGAACATGGCAAACCCGGGTGCGCAGCCGCGCGCCTCGCGTGCGCGCGTCTACGTCAAGCTGGCGGTCAGTCCCGCCGGCAAGCGCGCGCCGCTGGCATGGCCGGGATCCTTCCCGGTGCGGGCGCCGACGTGGTAGGCATGCGCGCCGGCGAACCAGCCTTCGGGCAGGATCGCCGTTAGCAATAAAAATTGAATGGTGAAAGTTGAATCGTATGTCTTCCCGCGCGCCGCAAGCCAAAGTTCGGATCGCCGTTTTTGGCAGTTTCTATCGTGGCTTTCATGTCCTGAGCGAGCTTCTCAAGGGGCCGGTTTCAAAAATGGTCCAGGTGGTCGGCGTGGCGACCGACGACGTCTCGTCGTCCTTCGTCAGCCGCGAACGCCGCGTCTGGAATTATCCGCATACCCGGACGGAAGAAATCATGGTGGAGCGCCTCGCCCAAGTGCACCGCATTCCGGTCTACAAGGAGCGGGTGAAGACGGAGGCGTTCTACGACATCTACGAGAATGCGTGGCGGCCCGATGTCTGCATCGCCGCGACTTTCGGGCAGCGCATCAATGCGCGCCTGCACCAGTATCCGGGCATGGGTTTCTACAATCTGCATCCCTGCATCAACGATGGCTGGCCGTCGCAGTATGCCGGTCCGAATCCGTTCCAGGCCCTGCTGGACAATAAATCGGACCATGCGGTGATCGCCATGCATGAAGTCGACGATGGATTCGATACCGGCAGATTGATCGCCCTCTCCGAAAAAATCTATTTCCCGCCCGAGGCGACGGTCATCGACCTGCATAAATCGTCGTCGCCGATCGCGGCCCGGTTCTTTGCGCTGGAACTGGGCAAGCTGATCGCCGCGCGCGAGGTCGCTCATGCAATGGAATAGCGCGCGCGGCCTTCACTCCTATGGCAACAATGAAAACGCTCGCCGGTAGCTTATCGAATCTCTATGACAAGGCGCGTGCAATCGTCACCAGTCCGACTCCTACCCCGGCCCCAGCTCCCGCACCAATACACCTTGAGATATTGCCGATGTGCCCTCCAGGCGAACCGAAACCGAAGATCCTCATGAATCCCGAACACCAGGCGGAGCTGGAAGCGCTGCTGGCACCGATTTCCGAGGCCGAACCCTGTGGTCCGGCGATGCGCTACGATCCGGTCTTCACCGAAATCCGCCTGGCGCGGGAAGAGGATGATCCAAGCCTGCCGATGGGTACCTGGGAACGGCCGCTCAAGCGGGCGAACTGGCCCCTGATCGAGGAAAAGTGCAGGGACATGCTTGCCCACCGCTCGAAGGACGTGCAGATCGCCGCCTGGCTGCTCGAGTCGTGGACGCGCCAGCATGGCTTCGAAGGCCTGCTGCGCGGCCTGCACCTGATCGATGGCCTGCTGCGCACGCACTGGGGAACGATTCATCCCGTCATCGAGGAAGACAACGACGCCGATGCCCGGGTCGCGCCGCTGGTGTGGCTGAACGAGTCGATGTCGATGACGATCAAGGTGCAGGTACCGGTGATGAACATCGCCGGCCGGAAGCCGCCGAAGATCAGCTTCGCCGACTGGGAACGCATGACCGCCAAGGAACTGGCGGGAGAAGAACAGGAGCCGCCCAGGCCGGCCGACGTAACCGCCGCGGAGGCGCCGCTGACCCGCGAGAACCTCGTCGCCTACGCCCATCATCACCTCGGACTCGAGCTGCAGACCCGGCTCGAACTCGTCCGGCAATGCCTGGCTTGCCTGACGTCGATCTCCGGTTTCGTCGACGCGCAGCTTGGCATGGATTCGCCGAATCTCTCGAAGCTGCACGTCACGCTTTCCTCGATCGAACGCCTGCTGACCCAACTCATTCCCGCGAAAATCGAACCGGCGAGCCTGCCCGCCGTGCCACAGCCGTTCGACCTCGCGATCCCTGTTTCCGCCGCATTCACAGGAGAAACCCCCATGGCACCGCCCGTCCAACTTTCGCATTGGCAGACCCGCCTCGAGGCTTATGCCACGCTGGAAGCCATCGCCGATTATCTCGCGACGGTCGAACCGCACAGCCCGACGCCTTACCTGCTGCGCCGCGCCGTCAAGTGGGGGAAGATGCCCTTGCCTGAACTGATGGCGGAAATCGTCAGGGAGGAGGGCGACCTGAACCGGCTTGCCAACCTGGTGGGATTGAGCGAATAGCCATCGCCGCGTGTATCAATCGGCGAATCGATGGCGGAATTCAAGCCCGTCCATTCGATCGCCGGTCTTGAGCGGTTTCGCGCTCTTCTTCAATTCATCCAAAACGTCATTGATAAAAGGGGACTCACTTGGCCAGGGTCAGAGAAGTATTCCAGAATGCCGCGTTCCAGAACAACTGCAATTTTTCAGCCTATGGCCAGATGGATGCCATTAACGCGCATGGCGTTGGACGGGATGAAGGAGGCGGGGGAATCTGCTACGGCCTCTCGGTCGTCTGGCTGGAAAGCAAAATGAAGGGAACGTCTTCCGCTTTCCTGCATGACGCCAACCAGGTGATGAGCAGCCCGGTGTTCGCACGCTCGAATCTGATCTGGAAGAATCAGCGAAACAAAAAGATGTGGCAGGAACTCACCGGCCTGCGTCCGGCAATGGACAAGAATGGAGCCGAAAAGCAGAGAACCTTCGAGCTCGAAGAGATGGCGGCGTTTACCGCATGGCTCAGCAGCAGCGCGGGATCGCGATATTTCCTCGTTCATGTGCCTGGCCACACCATGGGCGCATGCGGATCGAAGATGGGGAAGGTAGAATTTTTCGACCCCAACGGCGGCATCGCCAGTTCCATGCACGCCAGCCGCCTCGCGGCCTGCCTGACGAAGTATTTCCAGGCGGATGAGGTGAAATCGTACAAGACCCCGGTCCGGAACAAGCTCATCCTGACCGTGGAAAAATACAAGGGAGGTTGAGGCGCGCGGAGATCGCGCGCCTCGGCTACATCGAAAACATCGTCGCGGACTGGTTTTCTTGGCCGAACCTCGCCGCCAGCACGCGCTGGACCTCGTGGATCTTGACGGGCTTGGTCAGGTGGAGGTCGAAGCCCGCCGCGAGGCTTTGCGCCTGGTCGGCTTCGGTGCCCCAGCCGGTGAGCGCCACCAGCACGCGGGAATGCGCGCCCGGCAAGGTTCGCAGCACCGACACGGTCTCGTAGCCGTCCATGCCCGGCATGCCTATGTCGAGGAACACCACGGCAGGATCATGCTGTTTCACGATCTCCACGGCGGTCTGCCCGTCGTGCGCGAGGAGTGCCTCGTGGCCGCTCATGTCCAGCAGCAAGGCCATGGTTTCGGCGGCGTCGCGGTTGTCGTCGACGATCAGCACCCTGCGTTTCCTGACCCCGTCCACACGCGATGGCAGCCTGGCCTCGGCCGGCTTCGGCGTATCCGATCGCGGCAGCCAGATGCGGAACCGGCTGCCGGCGCCCGGGCCGGCGCTCTCGGCGGAAACGCGGCCGCCGTGCATCTCGACCAGGCCCTTGACGACGCTCAGGCCGATGCCAAGTCCGCCCTGGGCATGGTCCAGGTGCTGCTGCACCTGCGCGAACCGGTCGAAAACGTGGTCGAGCATCTGGGCCGGGATGCCGATGCCCGTGTCCGTCACCTCGATGAACAGCATGCCCGCCTGGTCGGCTTCGCCGCCGCGCAGCGTCACGCGCCCCCCGCGCGGCGTGTACTTCGCCGCATTGTTGAGCAGGTTGCCCACCACCTGCACGAGGCGGGTCAGGTCGCCCGTGACGCGCAGCGCCGGGTCCACGCCTTCCCACACGACCACCTGTCCCTGCGCGTCGAGCAAGGCCTGCACGCCCTCCAGCGCCTGTTCGAGGACGGCGTGCAGCGAAATCGATTCCCGCCGCAGCAGGATCTTGCCTTGCCGGATGCGCGCGATGTCGAGCAGGTCGTCGACCAGGTGCACCATGTGGTCGAGCTGGCGCTGCATGATGCCCAGCACCTGCCGCCCCTGGTCCGGCAGGCCGGCGCTGACGTTCTGCAGCAGGTCCAGCCCGGTGCGCAAGGGAGCAAGCGGGTTGCGAAGCTCATGCGCAAGCGTGGCCAGGAAGTCGTCTTTCTGGCGATCGGCGAGCTTGAGCGCCTCGCGGGCGCGTACGAGGTCGGTGATGTCGACGCAGGCGCCGGTCATCGTCTTGGCGCGGCCCGTCGGGTCCAGAAACGTGCGGCCACGGTCGTACAGCCAGTGCACCGAACCATCCGGGTAAACCACCCGGAACTCCATTTCGAAATCGTCGCCGGCATCGCGGCAGCGGCCGCAGCATCGGATAACCTCGTCGCGGTCGTCCGGATGGACCAGCGCGATGAACTGATCGAGGCTGCGTACCACCTCGCCCGGGCGCAGGCCGAACAGGCGGTCGAGCGCGGTGTCCCAGGTGAGCCGGTTATCCCGGATGTCCCAGTGGAAAGTGCCGGTGCGGCTTGCCTCGAGGGCCACTTCCATGGCGAGCTCGGCGGTCTTGCGGCTGGTGATGTCCATTGCCGTGCCGTTGGCGCGCACGCAGCGGCCGGTGGCGTCGAACAGTCCGCGTCCCTTGGCGGCGACCCAGCGCACCTCGCCGTCGTCGCGACCGATCGTGCGGTACTCGATGTTGTAGAACTCCCGGCGCTCCGGGTCGCACGCCGCAGCGAATGCGCTGGCGACCATCGGCCGGTCGTCCGGATGCAGCCCCCTGAAGAAGTCGTCGAGTGAAAGCGGTTCGTCGGTCGTGATGCCGAACATGGTTCGCAGCCGCGGCTGCCAGATCAGGCTGCCGTCGGTCACGTTCACGTCCCAGAACGCGATCTCGGCGGCGTCAGTGGCCAGGCGCAGGCGTTCCTCGCTTTCGGCCAGGGCCTGCTGCGCCGCGCGCCCGGCGCGGGACTCTTGCCCTAGCCTCACCGCCGAGGTGGTCTCGATCGCCGCGCAAAAGATGCCTGCGATCTGTCCGTCGTCATCCAGCAAGGGCGTGTAGGTGAAGCTGAAATAGTGCGGACCGGGCGTCTCGCGACCGGTCAGCTGGAATGGCTTGTTCTCGAACGACAGCGACTCGCCGCGCATGACCGCCTCGTTCAACTGCCGCAGCTCGTCCCAGATCTCGCTCCAGACGTCGGCCATCGGCTGGCCGAGCGCTTGAGGATGCTTGTTGCCGAGGATGGAGATGTAGCTGTCGTTGTAAAGCGAGATGCAGCGCGGACCCCATCCGATGAACATGGGCTGCTGGGCGCGCAGGATCAGGCTCACGGCCGTCTTCAGGGACTGGGGCCATGACTCCATTGGGCCAAGGGGGGTCGTCGACCAGTCGTGGCAACGCATCAGGGCGCCCATGGCGCCGCCGCTGCGCAAGTGCGGCTGGTCGGAGGGGTCTATCATCGGTATGGCTCGATATGGCGGCGGCGCAAGGCCGGTTCGCAGAGGTTGGTCGGGTAAAGTCGAATTTTTCGGGACAAAGAATAAAACTCGACCCCGGTTGCCCGCTGACCGGCTTGCGGGACAGCGTCCTGCCCTGTCGCTTGCCGGTCCCGGTCACCAGCCAACGATACCAAATAAGGATTTGCAAGTACAGCAAGGTCATCGCTGAAATACTGCACCGATCAAAAACATCGTGTATCAGCCGGCGAGCCGTCGAAGGGCTTGCTGAGTCCGCACGCGTTGGCCATGAGAGCATTTCCGTTAGTCAAGTTCTTCCCGCGGCAGTTTGATTTGCGTCAATCAGCCGACGTGTCGGAGGCGAGGTTGAAAGGTGGAAATTGGCCAAAGGCGGCCCCCGGCGGCGATCCGATGACTCAACCGGAGTGACCGGCCTATTTCGCCCGCTGGATATGAAGTCGCCGCATCCGGTAGAAAGCGCATGCTTGTATCGTCAAGGCACAGGCGACCGCGGTGCCGTAGGCGAGAAGCAGGGTGGTGCGCGTCAATGTCAGGCTCAACACGTAAAAGAAGACGGCAAACCCCAGCAGCCCCGAAACCATCCCGCGCAGTACCTGTTTTGCGGCAATGCCACCGATCATGCGGTGGGCAAATACGGCGAGGATCGTCGCGATGAAGGGAAAGGACGCCAGTACGCCGCTCACGCCCGGCCCGATATGCGGCGCAATGAGCGTTACGCCAACGACCAGGGCGGTAATCAGGACCATGCGTGCCGGCAGGTCCCACCACGGTGACGCCAGCTTGCTGCCGACAACCGCTTCCCTGGGCGTCAGGTGCAGGACCAGCGACATTGCCAGAAGGGCAGCGACAAACAACCCGGTTTGAGCGATCCCGCTCGATTGCAGCGTACTTGCCACCAGCGCGAATGCCGCGCAAGCACCGCCCAGCGCGGTCGGCCAACCCAGGTGCGCAAGGCGGCAGTAGGCCAGACAAAAGCCGGTTTGGGCAACCGTGGCGGTAAGCGATCCCGATGTTGCCTGCGTTGCGAAAACAGGGCCGTGCTCCAGTGCCAGGAACACGGAGATCGGCCCGGAAGTCAACGGCAGCCCAACGAGGAAACCCCCAATCGCTTCGCCCCAGCGGCGCACAGCCATGCTGGCGGCCAGAAGCAACAACGGGGTGACAATCAGTTTGAAAACAAGGAGATCCATGGCGAAGAAGCATGGCTGGCTGACCAGCCCTGGTGGAAATACGGTTTCATGCAGTGGCTTCAGGCATGTAGCGGCAGCGCCGCGCCGATCGCAACGAAGATCCCGCCGCAAACACGGTTGAAGCGCTGCCCGACACGTGCCAGCCAGGGACGGACACGATTTGCCGCGCTCGCCATCGCATACTCGGCAAGGAATTCCGTGGCCGAGTAAGTTGCGGCCACCACGGCAAACTGGGGTAGCAGGCTCCGATGCGGGTCAATGAACTGGCTGAGGAAGGCACTGAAGAACAGCAAGCCCTTGGGATTGGTTGCCGCCGACAGGAAGCCCTGGCGAAAGAGCAGCCAGCGGCCGGCCCTGACCGGCCTGGGGCCTGCTTCGACCGCAATGGGCGGGGAACGCCAGGTCTGGATGCCCAGCCAGACAAGATAGGCACCGCCCATCCACTTCAGCACGGTAAGCCAGACGACGGACGTCTTGATCAGCGCGCCGATGCCGAACATGCACAGGGCGATGATGACGATAAAGCCGATCACGCCACCGACGATGGTGAACAAGGTCTTGCGGCTGCCATGCAGCGCGCCATGGGTAATGACGAGCAAGCTGTTCGGGCCGGGCGAAAGCGACAGGCCGATGCAGGTAACAAGAAAAATAAGCCAGGTATCGGACTGCATCGTTGCTCCTTCATTCTCGGCAAAGACTGGATCTGCCGCTTCGCCACCCATATTGGCGTTCAACACGCTTGCTGACAAACCATTTATCGTCACATAATGCGTGAATATAACTCACGCATGCAGATTGCCCATGTTTGATCGCCTGCCTCCATTGCAGACGCTGCGCGCGTTCGAAGCCGCTGGCAGGCTATTGAGCATGACGCTTGCCGCCAACGAACTGCACGTGACCCACGGCGCGGTGAGCCGTCAGATCAAGGCGCTCGAAAATCATCTTGGCGTACCACTCTTCCAGCGGCTGACCCGCCAGATCGTTCTCACGGAAGCCGGGGCCGAGTTCCATGTCGCCGTCACGCGCCTTCTTGGCGAGCTGACGAGGGAGGCCGTACGGCTGCGCATCCAGGACCCGGTGGCGCGCCTGACCATCAGCACGAGCGTATCCTTTGCAAGCAAGTGGCTTGCTCCGCGCCTGCATCGCCTGAAAGCACGTCATCCCGAACTCGATGTCCATCTTGATGTCACGGACACCAACGTGGACCTGAACAATGGGCAAGTGGATGTGGCGGTGCGTTACGGGAAAGGGCGTTACCCGCAGGCCCAGGCGGAACGGATCATGAACGAAACCGTGACACCCGTGTGCAGCCCTGCGTACCAGGCCGAAATGGGAGGCCTGAACACTCCCGCGAACCTGGCGAAGTGCACGCTGCTGCATGAGGACCGCATGAAGGCCAACTGGGAACAGTGGTTCGGTGCGGCGGGCATTGCTTCGGGACGCACCATGCGCGGCCCGGCATACAGCCACGGCAGCATGGCGATAGAAGCCGCAATCCGGGGAGAGGGCGTGGCTCTGGGGCGCAGCGTGCTGGTATTCGACGACATTGCTGCCGGACGTCTTGTTGCGCCATTTGCGCACATCAAGCTCAAGGCGGAAAAGGGCTATGACCTGGTATACCGTATCGGCAATGACGAGAACCCTAAGGTTCGTGCCCTGCGCGACTGGCTGGCGGACGAAATCCGGATGTTACGCTCCGGAGAAAATTAGCGGCCGGCAGTGTCCACAAGTGATCCGGGGTGCGCCTCTTTTGAATCATCATCGTCTGTTGTGTCCAGGGCATGGGATCAACTTGTGCCTGGGGACTTTTCCGACGCCTGTCTGGCAAAGTGTTGCACTACCCACCGTTCACATACCGACCACAGCAGCGGGGCGCCTCTCTTGATCACGGGACCGTACCGGGAAAACACTTGTTCAAGCGAAACGCCGTTCTCCGTCCATGTTCCTCCCCCGGTAAATACATTGATGAGGAGCGGCTGGAATCGATCCAGCGCCTTCGCAAACTTCGCGTCCTCTGTCTCGGCACGCTCGAATTCCTGCCATAAAGCCAGTAGTTCCTTTCCCTGTGGCGATGGCAACAAGCCAAACAATCGATCCGCCGCTTTCCATTCCTGCTCGGCTTGCAACTCGCTTGAAAGCCCGCCATGAATCGGAAAATCGCCGACGTCTATCTCGACGATGTCATGCAACAGGAGCATCTGTATGACGCGATTGGTATCTACAGTCCCGCTGGCATACTGGTTCAGCAGCAGGGCATACATCGCCAGGTGCCAGGAATGTTCTGCGGAATTTTCCTTTCGGCTTTTGTCCAGCAGCGGGGACTGCCTTACGACGGTCTTCAGCCGGTCAATTTCCCTCAGAAAATGCAGCTGCTTTTCCAATGCCGTGGTTTGCATCGCCATTCACACTCGCTTGTCGTCCCGTTCAAGCCGCATTCTACAGGGTAGGTTGGGCTATCCAGGATCGATACGCCAGGCGCCTGGCCGAACGTAAATGCGTAGACCTCGGCGCCATGGATGGCAAGACTCGGATGGATCGCGGCGCCTTCGAAGTGATCGACCTCAATGGTTGCAAGAACCTGCATGACATCAAGGATGCCGGCGGCAAGTACTTCGTGCAGGAGTTAGCCGGCGATTCGCTTCGCTTCGGCTAACCCGAATCCCCCGTTTGTCAAAACCGAATTGTACTTGTGTGCGGGTTGCTGCATGCTGTCCTGATATCACTCCGCGGTTCAACGGAAAACACAAGAGAACACGAAGGAAGAGACGAATGACGAATCAGAACATGGTGCAGGACAAGGTGGTGGTGGTCACCGGCGCCGGCAATGGCATCGGACGGGAGATCGCCCTGGCAATGGCGCGCAGCGGCGCAAGGGTCGTCGTCAATGACATCGGCGCATCGCTTACCGGCGACGCCACCGGACTCAATCCCGGCCAGCAGGTCGTGCAGGAAATCAAGGCATTCGGCGGACAGGCCATCGCCAATGGCGACAGCGTCGCGGAGGCCGGGTCCGCGCAGCGCATCATCGAAGCCGCGGTCGCGGCCTTCGGGCGCATCGATTGCGTCGTGAACAATGCCGGCATCCTGCGGGACCGCATCTTTCACAAGATGAGCGTCGAAGACTGGGACGCGGTGGTGAAAGTCCACCTCTATGGCGCCTACTTCACCAGCAAGGCAGCGGCGCCTTACTTCAAGGAGCAAGAGTCGGGCAGCCTGGTCCACATGACGTCCGCGTCAGGCCTGGTCGGCAACATGGGGCAGGCAAACTATTCCGCCGCCAAGCTCGGCATTACCGCGTTGTCGAAGTCGATCGCGCTCGACATGCAGCGCTACAACGTCCGCTCCAATTGCATCTGCCCGTTCGCCTGGAGCCGGATGACGAGCTCGATTCCGGCAGACACGCCGGAGGAGCAGGCGCGCGTGGAAAGGCTGAAGCAGATGACCCCGGACAAGATTGCGCCGCTCGCCGTGTACCTGGCGAGCGATGCGGCCGCAGAAGTCAACGGCCAGGTCTTCGCGGTGCGCAACAACGAGATGTTCCTGATGAGCCAGCCGCGCCCCCTGCGGTCGGTTCACCGTTCCGAGGGATGGACGCCGGAGTCCATCGCCAGCCATGGCATGCCCGCGCTGAAAGCCTCGTTCTACGATCTTGACCGGTCCGCCGACGTCTTCAGCTGGGACCCGATCTGAACGCCGCGCGACACGCATGAATACAGGAGACAGCATGAAAGCAGAAGCGTTTCAAACCATACGCTACGACGTCGGAGACGGCGTGGCGACGATCACGCTCAATCGTCCGGCGCAGAAGAACGCGCTCGACAAGGTGATGCGAGCCGAACTGGCCGAGGCGGTGGCCGAGGTGCGTCGCGACCGCAGCATCCACGCGCTCGTGCTGACCGGCGCGGGCGGCGCGTTCTGTGCCGGCGGCGACATCCGGGGCATGCAAAGCGGAGCCGGCACGGCGGAAGAGGGCAGGGACCGGATGCTCGACCTGCACTTGTGGGTGGAGGAACTGATCAACTTCGACCGTCCCGTGATCGCCGCGGTCGATGGTCCCGCATTCGGCGCCGGCTTCGGCCTGGCCCTGGCGGCGGACTTCGTGCTTGCCACGCCGCGCGCCCGCTTCTGCCTGTCTTTCCTGAAGCTTGGCCTCATTCCCGACTGCGGCGTGTTCTACACCTTGCCGCGCGTGGTCGGCCTGCAGCGGGCGAAGGAACTGGCGTTTTCCGCGCGCGAGCTTGGCGCCGAGGAAGCCAGGCAGCTGGGCATCGTCGCCGAGATCCACGAGCCGGACGCCATCGCCGGGCGCGCGCGCGAGATCGCGCTCAGCTTCACCGCCGCCTCGCTGACCGCGCTGAGCATCAGCAAGCGGGTCTTCAATGCCGCGCCGACGAGCACGCTCGGCGCCTTGCTGGAAATGGAAGCGGCGGGACAGGGCGTCGCGCGCTCGTCGGAATATCACCGCAATGCGGTCGCCGCTTTCCTGAACAAGGAAGCGCCGCCTTACTCCTGGCCCAAGTAATGAAGCCATGCGCGCCGCGGAGCGGCGCGCAGGCAAGCCAGCCGTCTCGTTCAGGCGGCTGCGCCGTTCAGTTCACCTTGCGGGATTGTCCGCGCCAGTACGGTTCGCGCAACTGCGTCTTGACGACCTTGCCTGCTGCGGACAGCGGCATCGCCTCCGGAAAATCAAAGGATTTCGGGCACTTGTATCCCGCGAGCGCGGTCTTGCAGTGGCTGCGCAAGTCGTCCTCCCTGGCCTGGGCGCCGGTCCGGAGCACCACGACCGCGTGCACGCTCTCGCCCCACTGCGCGCTGGGAATGCCGATGACGGCGCACATGGCGACGGCCGGGTGGCGCGCCAGCACGTTTTCCACCTCGGCGGAATACACGTTCTCGCCGCCGGTCACGATCATGTCCTTGATGCGGTCCACGATGTAGAGGTGGCCGTCCGCATCGAGGTAGCCGCCGTCGCCGGTGTGCAGCCAGCCGCCGCGCAGCGCGGCCGCCGTCTCTTCCGGCTTCTTCCAGTAGCCGAGCATGACGCATCCGCCGCGGATGATGACTTCGCCCACCGCGCCTCGCGGAACCTCTTCCCCATCGGCATCGACGACGCGGATCTCGCAGCCATACCCGGCGCGGCCAACCGACTTGACCAGGCCGCTCGCCCGCGCTTCCGGCCCATGGTTGGCGGGAGGATTGCCGCACACGGCGGCGGCCGTCTCGGTCATGCCGTAGGCGCTGGCGAACTCGACGCCGGGAAACAGGTCCAGCGTGCGTTCCAGCAGCGGCAACGAGATCGGCGAAGCCCCGTAGCTGATGCGCCTGATGGTGGCCATCTTCCTGCGCTCGAAGCGCGGATGGTCGAGCAGCATCTGCAGCATGGTGGGCACCAGCATCAGGTCGGTGACGGCATGCCGTTCCACGGCGTCGAGCACGCCCTCCGCCGTGAAGGACGGCACGATCACCACCGTATTGCCGCCTATCGACTGGCCGACCAGCCTGCCAGCGCCGCCGACATGGAACAGCGGTGTGGCGATCAGAGAGATGCTGCCTGGCTGTCCGCCCATCTCCGCCATCCGGGCAATCGAGGCGATCCAGAAATTGGCGTGGCTGAGCATCACGCCCTTGGGGAAGCCGGTGGTGCCGCCGGTATAGAGAATGGCGGCGAGGTCGTCGCCCCCGCGCATCGCATCCTCGACGGGCGCCGCGGCGGCGATCAATTCCTCGTAGCCGAGCATGCCCGGCGGCGTCGCCTGCTCGCCGGCGTGGATGATGGTGCGGACGCAGGGGGCCTGTTCGCGGATGGCGTCCACCATGCCGGCAAACTGGTCGTCGACGATGAGCACCTGGCTGTCGCAGTCGTTGAGGGAATATGCGATCTCCGACAGGCTCCAGCGCGTGTTGACGGGGTTGGCGACGGCGCCCGCCCACCATGCCGCCTGGAAGTATTCGACATAACGGTCGGAGTTGAGCGCGAGCATCGCAATCCGGTCGTTGGCGCCCAAGCCCAGCGACCGGAGGGCGCCGGCCAGGCGCGCCACGCGCTCGGCCATCTGCTGGAAGCTCTGCTGCCTCTCGCCGAAGATGGTCGCCATCCGGTCCGGATGATTTTGCCGCGCACGATGCAATCCTTGTGTCAGGTTCATTCCCGTTGTCTCCTTGAAGGCGGTGCCCGCGCCGGCTGCCCGAGCGCCGGTTCATTACCCGATATTCGCGTTTTCCGCGGCATCGCGGCAATGGCGATTCTTTCCAAAACGCGTTGGCAAAAGCTGCCATTCTTCGCTGGTCCGGCGCTGCCTGAGCATTTCTGCCATCGCCGAAACAGCGATCCTGCCATTGGCCCGTCAAGGTCCGGCCGCTAGAATTTTTCGCATCGCCATTCCCATGAGACAACAGGAGAGAAAGCCATGACAAGCCAGCCCCCGCTGCAAGGCGTGAAGGTACTCGACTTGACCCGCCTGCTGCCGGGGCCGGTCTGCACCCAGCACCTGGCCGACATGGGCGCCGACGTGATCAAGATCGAAGACACCGGCGCGGGCGACTATGCCGCGGCGCCGGTGAAGGCGCTGGTGAACCGCAACAAGCGCGGCATCCGCCTCGACCTGAAGCAGGCGGCCGGCGTGCAAGCCTTTCTCGACCTGGCGCGTGACGCCGACATCGTGGTCGAGGGATTTCGTCCCGGAATCGTGGACCGTCTCGGCATCGGCTACGAGAAGGTAGCCGGCGTCAATCCCCGGGTGGTCTACTGCAGCATCACCGGCTATGGACAGTCCGGTCCTTTCCGCGATTTGGCCGGACATGACATGAACTATGGAGGCTATGCCGGCGCACTCGACCAGGTCGGCAGCGACGCCTCCACGCTTGCCTTGTCCAACCTGCCGGTGGCCGACCTGATGGGCGGATCGCTGACGGCGGCGATGGGCATCCTGGCGGCGCTGTTCGATGCCTCGCGGACCGGCCGCGGCCGTTACCTCGACGTCGCCATCAGCGACGGCACGCTCGCCCATGCGGTGCTGCCGCTGGCGCGCGTGAATGCGGAGGGCAAGGCGCGGCCCGCGGGCGGCGACAGCATCTCTGGCGGGCTGCCCAACTATCGTCCGTATCGCACGCGCGACGGCCGCGTGCTCGCGGTCGCGGCGCTCGAACCCAAGTTCTGGGAAACGTTCTGCGACACGATAGCGCGGCCCGACCTGAAGGCCTGCGACCGCAATGCGCCGCCGGAGGTCCTGCGCCGCATCCAGGAAGAAGTCGCACGGGTCGTGGCATCGATGACGCTCTCCGAGTGGGAAGAAAAACTGGCCGGCGTCGACTGCTGCGTCAGCCCGGTACTGAAGCTGGAAGAGACGCTGCGGCATCCGCATTTCCGGGAACGCGGCATGGTCCACGACACCGTCCACCCGCGGCTCGGGTCGCTGACCCATGTGGGCTTCCCGGTGAAGATGAGCCGGTTCGCGTTTTCCGTCGCGCGCCAGGCGCCCGCGCCGGGTGAGCACACCGTCGAGGTGCTGCGCGAACTCGGATACGCGGAGGAAGACATCACCGCGCTTCGGGAATGCCGCGCCGCGCTGTAGCGGGCGCATGCAGCGGGCAATCTAATACGCTATGCTTACGCCAGCAGAAGCGATTGCCCGAGCTTTCAACCATGACGGTCACCCACAACACCATCGCGATCCTCCAGGTCGAGCAGATCCTGCAGGGCGTGCGCAAACAGGGCAGAGACATATCCGCGATCCTGCTTCGTTCCGGCATTTCCCCGGCGCTGCTCGATTCGCCGCTGTCGCGCGTCTCGCAGGCGCAATACGCGGCCCTCATCCGCACGCTTACCCGCGTCACGCGCGACGAACTCTGGGGCCTGTGCTCGCGCCCGGTCAAGATCGGGACCTTCTCGCGCAACTGCCGCGCCCTGGTGCATTGCCGTTCGCTGCGCGAAGCCCTGGTCCAGGGGTTCCGCTACTATCATCTCGCGCTCGAAGACTTCGTGCCGCGCCTGCGCATCGAGGGCGACATCGCGCATGTCGTGCTCCAGGCCCGTGCCGAGCGCGACGCGCGCCTGCGCTACGTCGAGCGGACCTTCATGTTCTTCGCCTTCGGCCTTGCCTGCTGGCTGGTGGCCAGGCGCATTCCGCTGATCGACGTCGATTACTGCAACCTCGACAAGAACCTGTCGTCCGACGCCTTCCGCGTATTCCAGGCGCCGGTGCGCTACCAGGATGGCCAGGTCGGCTTCCGCTTCGAGAAACGCTGGCTCGACCTGCCGGTGGTGCAGAACGTGCAGAGCGTGGAAGAGTTCCTGCACCAGGCGCCGGCCAGCCTGCTGATCAAGTACCGCGACCATGCCAACGTGACGGAACGCATCCGGCGCATCCTGCGCCGCCACCTGGCCGGTGAAATGCCCTCGCTCGAGGAAGTCAGCAAATCGATCGCGGTGACGCCGCAAACCCTCAGGCGGCGCCTGCAGGAAGAAGGGCAGGGCTACCAGGCCATCAAGGACGACCTCCGGCGCGACGTTGCCATCGAATACCTGGCGCGGCCGGATCTCACCTTGATCGAAATCGCCGTGCTGGTCGGGTTTTCCGAGCCGAGCACCTTCCATCGCGCGTTCAAGAAATGGACCGGGGTTGCCCCCGGCGAATACCGCCACACGCGGCTGCACGCGAACGGCGCCGGCGCGACGCCGGCATAACGCTTCGCGGCGCCAGATCCATCCGGCGCCGATCAATTTCCCCCTGGCAAACCAATTCGGCCAACCAAACCGCGGGACAGGCATCGCCGCCGGTCCTGGTCGTTTTGGCCAATGCTTTTTGTCGCCCTCCGCCATTGTTCGGCCGTGCCCGCGCAGGCAATCTACCCTCATTGCAAAGCGAGGCGAGTCCGCAGCACTTGCATGAACATACCTCGAGAGGAGAATCGACAGTGAGCCGAAAAGTACAAGTGGTGGGCGTAGGCATGATCCCCTTCACCAAGCCGGGCGCGAGCGAGCCCTATTCCGTGATGGGCGCGCGCGCGGCGAAGCAGGCGCTCGAAGATGCCCGCGTCGACTACAAACTCATCGAACAGGCCTACGTCGGCTACGTCTATGGCGACTCGACTTCGGGCCAGGCCGCCGTCTACGGCGTGGGCGTGACCGGCATCCCGGTGTTCAACGTCAACAACAACTGTTCCAGCGGCTCCACCGCGCTGTTCCTGGCGCGCCAGGCGATCGACAGCGGCGCAGCCGAATGCGTGCTCGTGCTGGGCTTCGACCAGATGAGCCCGGGCGCGCTGAAGGGCGCCTATGACGATCGTCCCTCGCCGCTGGCGCGCTTCCAGGAATCCATGGTCGCCGTGCAAGGTTTCGAGGATGGCGTGCCGCGCGCCGCGCAATTCTTCGGCGGCGCCGGGCGCGCGCACATGGAGCGTTTCGGCACGAAGCCGGAAACCTTCGCTCGCATCTCGGTAAAGGCGCGGCAGCATGCGGCCCGCAATCCGCTGGCGATCTTCCGCCAGACCGTCACGCTGGACGAAGTGATGGCCGCGCCCCAGGTCTTCAACCCGCTTACCCGCCTGCAGTGCTGCCCGCCGACCTGCGGCGCCGCCGCCGCGGTGCTGGCATCGGAAGACTTCGCCAGGAAGCATGGCCTCGATACCCGCGTCTTCATCGCCGCCCAGGCCATGACCACCGACACCGCCAGCACCTTCGATTCCGGCGACATGCGGCGCGTGGTGGGCTATGACATGACGGGCACCGCCGCCAGGCGCGTGTATGAGGCGAGCGGCGTCGGCCCGGAGGACGTCGACGTGGTCGAGCTGCACGATTGCTTCACCGCCAACGAACTCATCACCTACGAGGGACTGGGCCTGACGGCGGAAGGCACCGCCGAGCGCTTCATCCTGGACGGCGACAACACCTACGGCGGCAAGGTCGTCGTCAACCCCTCGGGCGGGCTGCTCTCGAAGGGACATCCGCTGGGCGCGACCGGACTGGCGCAATGCGCCGAACTCGTATGGCAGCTGCGCGGACAGGCCGACCAGCGCCAGGTGGAAGGCGCGCGGGTGGCCCTGCAGCACAACCTCGGGCTTGGCGGCGCATGCGTCGTTACCATGTACCAGTCGGCTTGATCGGCACCAACCAGCACCGGAAAGGTCAACATCATGATCGACAAACGCCATATCGGCCATGTGCTGCCGCGCTACTCGGTGGAAGTCGAGAAAGGTCGCCTGCGCTTTTTCGCGAAGGCCACCGGCCAGGCCGACCCCGTCTTCAACTCCGAGGACGCGGCCCGCGGCGCCGGCATGCCATCCCTGCCCGTGCCCCCGACCTATCTGTTCTGCCTCGAGATGGATTCTCCCAACCCGTCCGCGGTGCGGGACCTGCTGGGCATCGACATCGGCCGGATCCTGCACGGCGAGCAGCATTTCACCTACCACGCGATGGCGTATGCGGGCGACACGCTGAGCTTCGAGCAGCGCATCGCCGACATCTACGACAAGAAGAACGGCGCGCTCGAGTTCGTGGTGCGCGAAACCCGCGTCACCAACCAGCGCGGCGACTTGGTCGCCGAACTGCGCGGCGTGACGGTGGTGCGCAACGCTTGAACCCGTCCCACACAGCAACACAGGAAGACGCATGGAAAGAATGACATTCGCATACGACGCGGTGCAGGTGGGCGACGAAATCGCTTCCCTGACAACCGAGCCGATCACCCGGCATACGCTGGCGCTGTATTGCGGCGCCTCGGGCGACCACAATCCCATCCACGTGGACATTGATTTCGCCCGCCGCGCCGGCATGCCGGACGTGTTTGCCCACGGCATGCTGTCCATGGCCTACCTCGCCCGGGTGCTGACGAACTGGGTGCCCCAGGACAGGCTGCGCAGCTTCGGCGTGCGCTTCGCCGCGATCACCCACGTGGGGGACGCCATCACCTGCACCGGCAAGGTGGTGGAAAAGTTTGAGGAAAACGGCGAGCGGCGCGTCAGGGTCGAGCTGACGACAACCAACCAGGACGGCGACATCAAACTCAAGGGCGACGCAATCATCGCCATGGCATGACGGACACAGGAGAGAGACATGAAGAAACTCGAAGGCAAGGTGGCAATCGTATCCGGCTCCGGCCGCGGCATCGGGCGTGAGATCGCCCTCAAGCTGGCCAGCGAGGGCGCGAGCGTCGTGGTCAACGACCTCGATCCGGGCACCGCGAACGACACCGTGGAAGTGATCCGCGCCGCCGGCGGCAAGGCGCTGGCCTGCGCCGGCAGCGTGACCGAAGCCGGCTTCGCCGAGCGCTTCGTCGCCGCCGCCGTCGACGGCTTCGGCGGACTGGACATCATCGTCAACAACGCCGGCTACACCTGGGACAACGTGATCCAGAAGATGAGCGACGAGCAATGGGACGCCATCCTGCAGGTCCACCTGACCGCGCCCTTCCGCATCCTGCGCGCCGCTTCCGAGTTCATCCGCGCCGCGGCGAGGAAAGAGGCGGAAGCCGGGCAGGAAGTATTCCGCAAGGTGGTCAACATCTCGTCCACCTCGGGCGTCATGGGTAACGCCGGACAAGCCAACTACGCCGCGGCCAAGGCCGGCATCAATGGCCTGACCAAGGCGCTGGCCAAGGAATGGGGACGCTACAAGGTCAACGTCAACAGCGTCGCCTTCGGCCTGATCAAGACCCGCCTGACGGAAGCGGCCGCCGATGCCGACGCCAGCATCGACATCGAAGGACGCAAGATCAAGGTCGGCGTCAATCCGCAGGTGCTCAAGAACGCCGAAGCGCTTATTCCGGTCGGCCGCGCCGGCACGCCGGAGGAAGCGGCGGGCGCGGTCTACCTGTTCTGCTTGCCGGAATCCAACTACATCAGCGGCCAGGTGCTGGTCTGCGGCGGCGGCCGACCCTAGGGCGGCTGAGCGTCTCCGGATGTTTCCCTTTTTTTGCATGCTATCTGCACCGACATGAGCGCTTCTTCCCCTCCCTGGATGACTCCGGACCTGGAACTGTTCCGGGATTCGATCCGCAGGTTCTTCGACAACGAGGTCGCGCCGTACGAGGACAAGTGGCGCGCCCAGCATCATCCCGACCGCGACATCTGGCGCAAGGCGGGTGAGATCGGCATGCTGTGCGCCAGCATCCCCGAGGAGTACGGCGGCGGCGGCGGGGACTTCCTGCACGAAGCGGTGATCTGCATCGAGCAGAACCGGGCCTTGTCCAACAGCTTCAGCCTGAACGTCCATAGCGGCATCCTGGCGCATTACATCCTGCGCTACGGCACCGAGCAGCAGAAGCGCCACTGGCTGCCGCGGATGACGACGGGGGAGATGGTGGGCGCCATCGCCATGACCGAACCGTCGGCCGGCTCCGACCTGCAAGGCATCAAGACGACGGCGGTGCGCGAGGGCGGCGAGTATGTCATCAACGGCTCGAAAACCTTCATCACCAACGGCTACCATGCCGACCTGGTCTGCGTGGCGGTCAAGACCGATCCGTCCGCGAGAGGCCGGGGCGTGTCGCTGGTCATGCTGGAGACCCGGGACCTCAAGGGCTATCGCCAGGGCCGGTTCCTGGAAAAGATCGGCCAGCGCGGCCAGGACACGGTGGAACTGTTCTTCGATGACGTCCGGGTGCCGGCGGAAAACCTGCTCGGCGGGGAAGAAGGGCGGGGCTTCGCGCAGCTGATGGAACAGTTGCCGCAGGAACGCCTGCTGATTGCCATCGGCGCGGTCGCGGTGATGCAGCGCGCGGTGGAGGAGACTTCCGCCTACGTGCGCCAGCGCGAGGCCTTCGGGCAGCCGCTGATGGCGCTGCAGAACACCCGCTTCAAGCTCGCCGAATGCAAGACCACGGCGACCATCGCCCAGACCTTCGTCGACCAGTGCGTGATGCAGCTGATGGCCGGAAAGCTCGACATGCAGACCGCGGCGATGGCCAAATGGTGGACCACGCAAATGAATTGCCAGGTGATCGACGAATGCCTGCAGCTGCATGGCGGCTATGGCTACATGCTCGAATACCCCATCGCGCGCATGTACGCCGACGCGCGGGTCGGAAAGATTTACGGCGGATCGAACGAAATCATGAAGGAAGTCATCGCGCGCGCCATCGAGCGCGAATGACGCGCCATCACCGGGACTGGAGACTGCACCGTGTCGACCCTGCACCATCGCTACTGGCCCAAGGGGTTCCCGAAAACCCTGCACGTTCCCGATACCAGCCTCGTCTACAACCTCGAGGTGGCGGCGCGCCGCTACCCGGACAAGCCGGCCCTGGTGTTCTACGATACGGTCCTCAGCTATGCCGAGCTGAAGCGGGAAGTCGACGCGCTGGCCGGGTTCCTGCAGCAGCGCTTCGGCATCCGCAAGGGCGACCGCGTCCTGCTGATGAGCCAGAATTGTCCGCAGTTCGTGGTGGCCTACTATGCCGTCATGCGCGCCGATGCGGTAGTGGTCCCGGTCAATGCGATGAGCACCACGCGCGAGCTCGCGCATTATGCTGCCGATTCCGGCGCGCGGACCGCGATCGTCGCCCAGGAACTCTGGCCGGCGGTCACGCCGCTGCTCGGACGTGACGGCAAGGAAGCGATCGACCACGCGCTCGTGCTCCGGTATGGCGACTACCTGCGCGCGCCCACCGAATTGAACGTTCCCGATGTGGTGCGGGAAGCGCCCGCCGCCATCGCGCACGACAGGGCGGTTTCCTGGAACGCGGCGCTCGCCGCGGCCTGCGTTCCGGCGCCGCACCTGGCCGGTAAAGACGACATCTGCCTCTTGCCCTACACCTCGGGCACCACCGGTTTGCCGAAGGGCTGCATCCATACCCATGGCACACTCATGGCGGTGGCGGCCAACAGCCAGGCGTGGCGGCAGCTGTTCCCGAGTTCGGTGTTCTTCGCCAGCGCCCCGGCTTTCCATCTGCTGGGGATGCAGAACGGCATGAACATTCCCATCCTGCTAGGCGCAACCGCGCTGCTGCTCACGCGCTGGGACCGCGACAACGCCGCCTCGCTGATGAGCCGCTATGGCGCGACCGCCTGGGCCGCTCCGCCCGCCATGGTGCTCGACTTCTTCGCCCGTCCCGACCTCGACCGCTACGACCTGTCCAGCCTGACCCTGATCACCGGCGGCGGCGCGGCAATGCCGGAAGCGGTTGCCCTCATGCTGCGCGAAAAGTACGGGCTCGAATACATCGAAGCCTACGGCATGACCGAGACTGCCTCCGGCACGCATGCCAATCCGCTGTGGCGCCCCAAGCGCCAGTGCCTAGGCATGCCGGTGTTCGGCGTGGATTCGCGCGTGGTCGATCCGACGACGCTGGACGAATTGCCGCAGGGACAAGTCGGTGAAATCGTGACCCACGGCCCGCAGGTCATGAAGGGTTACTGGAACAACGAGCCGGCGAACCGGGAAGTTTTCTTCGAACGCGACGGCAAGCGATTCATTCGTACCGGCGACCTTGGCTACGTCGACGAGGACGGCTACTTCTTCATGTGCGACCGGCTCAAGCGCATGATCAACGTCTCCGGCTACAAGGTCTGGCCGGCGGAAGTCGAGAACATGATGTATTCGCATCCCTCCATCCACGAAGCCTGCGTGGTCGGCATGCAGGATGAACGCCGGGGCGAGTCGGTCAAGGCGATTCTCGTCGTCAAGCCGGAAAGCAAGGGGAACCTGAGCGAAGGCGACGTCATCGCCTGGTGCCGCGGGCAGATGGCGACCTACAAGGTGCCGCGCGCGGTGGAATTCGTCGATGCGCTGCCGAAATCGAGCACGGGGAAGATACTCTGGCGCGAGCTGCAGGAGAAGGAAAAGGGAAGCGTCAGCGGCGTGGACGGGAGATGATTTTCGCGGGCATTACCGTCTACCCATGTCATTCCCGCGAAGGCGGGAATCCCATTTCGCTCGTCCGGAGGAACGCAAAATGAGATCTCCGCCTTCGCGGGGATGACAGAGCCAGGCGACGACAGCAGGAAAAATGCGCTTGAAGCATCAAACACCTATATCAAGACATACCGGTAAAACATGGAAAACAACACGGCGGAAAAAACAGGCGTGGAACTGGTCTACCAGCAGCAGCTCGATGCCGGGCATTTCATGATCCAGCGCTGCGGAGGCTGCACGGCGCACGTCTTCTATCCGCGCCAGCTCTGTCCGCATTGCGGCTCCGCGGCGCTGGAGTGGGTCGCGCCGTCCGGCATGGGGACCGTGCATGCCGTGACGACGGTAAGGCGCAAGCCGGATGCCGGCGGCGACTACAACGTATCGCTGATCGACCTTGATGAAGGCGTGCGGATGATGAGCCGCGTGGAAAGGTCGGGCGCCGTGGCAATAGGCGACCGCGTGCGGGCAAGCGTGCGCGTTTCCGGCGGCAAGGGCATGGTTCTTTTCGTGCCGGCCTCCGGTGAAGGAGAGCGGCAATGAGCGCAACGCTGCGGGACCTGCGCGGCTCGGTTGCCGTGGCCGGCGTCGCCACCTTCGGCTGCGGCGAGGCCAAGGGTTTTACCGACATGGAACTCCTCGCGGGCGCGGCGCGGGCGGCGGTCGCCGATGCCGGCCTGACGATGCAGGATATCGACGGCCTGTGCACGGCCAGCGCCAGCGCGACCATGTGGACCATGCCTGTCGTGGAGTATCTCGGCATCCGCCCGAGCTACATCGACGGCACCATGCTTGGCGGCTCGAGCTTCGTGGCCCACCTGCTGCCCGCGATGCAGGCCCTGCATTTCGGCCAGTGCAATGCGGTGCTGGTGTGTTACGGCAGCGCCCAGCGCAGCGCCACCTTCGGGCGCAAGGAAATCGTGGCCAGCCGCCGCTTCCTCGACCCGCAACCCTATGAAATGCCCTACGAGCCCTTGCTGCCGCTGTCCGCCTACGCGCTCGTGGCCTCCCGCTACATGCATGAATTCGGCGCCACCCGGCGCGACCTGGCGGAAGTGGCGGTCGCCGCCCGTGCCTGGGCCAGGCTGAATCCGGAAGCCTTCCTGCGCGATCCGCTGACGATCGAGCAGGTGCTCGACGCGCGCATGGTGTCCGACCCCTTGTCCGTGCGCGACTGCTGCATGGTCAGCGACGGCGCCGGCGCTTATGTACTGGTGCGCGCCGACCGCGCGAAGGACCTGCCGAAGAAGCCGGTCTATGTGCTGGGCAACGGCACCGCGGTATGGAACCGGCAGGTGTCCTCGATGGAAAACCTGACCGTCACCGCCGCCACCGCATCCGGCAAGGCGGCCTACGACATGGCAGGGCTGTCGGCGCGGGACATCGACGTGGTTGAACTGTACGACGCCTTCACCATCAACACGCTGCTGTTTCTCGAAGACCTGGGCTTTTGCAGGAAGGGCGAGGCGGCGGCGCTGGTGGCGAACGGCGGCATCGCGCCGGGCGGCAAGCTGCCGGTCAATACCAACGGCGGCGGGCTTTCCTGCGTGCATCCCGGCATGTACGGCATCTTCACCATCATCGAGGCGGTGCGGCAACTGCGCGGCGAGGCCGGGGAGAGACAGGTGCCGCGCGCCGCAACCGCCCTGGCGCATGGCAACGGCGGAACGCTGTCCAGCCAGTCGACGGCCATCCTCGGCACGGCGGACGTCCTTTGACGAGTCATCGGCGCCAGTAAGGGGTTAAACTTGAACGGCAACACACAACAACAAGGAGGATAGGAACATGATCCGCGACCAGGAAACCATGAATGCGCTGCTGGCCACCGTGAGCCGGTTCGTTCGCGAACGGCTGGTGCCGGCCGAGGCCATCGTCGAGGAAACCGACGAGATTCCGGAAGACATCGTGCGCGACATGAAGGAACTCGGACTGTTCGGCCTGACCATCCCGGAACAGTACGGCGGATTCGCCCTGACCATGGAGGAAGAGAGCCTGGTCATGTTCGAGATGGGAAAGACCTCTCCCTCCTTCCGCTCGCTGTTCGGCACCACGGTCGGCATCGGTTCGCAAGGCATCCTGATGGACGGCACCCCGGAACAGAAGGAAACCTATCTGCCCCGCCTGGCCACCGGCGAGATCATCGCTTCCTTCGCGCTGACCGAACCCGAAGCCGGATCCGACGCCGCCTCGCTGCGCACCACGGCCGTCCGCGACGGCGACGAGTACGTCGTCAACGGCACCAAGCGCTACATCACCAATGCCCCGCACGCCGGCATCTTCACCCTCATGGCCCGCACCAACCCCGAGGACAAAGGCGCCGGCGGGGTGACCGCCTTCATTGTCGAGGCGAACACGCCGGGCATCACCATCGGCAAGTACGACAAGAAGATGGGCCACCGGGGCGCGCACACCGCCGACGTGATTTTCGAGAATTGCCGCGTTCCCGCGAAGAACATCATCGGCGGCGTCGAAGGCAAGGGCTTCAAGACGGCGATGAAGGTCCTGGAAAAAGGGCGCATCCACATCGCCGCCATCGCCGTAGGCGTGGCCGAGCGCATGCTCGACGATGCCTTGCGCTATGCGGTGGAGCGCAAGCAGTTCGGCCAGCGCATCGCCGACTTCCAGCTCATCCAGGCGTTGCTGGCTGACAGCAAGGCGGAAGTGTACGCGGCGAAGTGCATGGTGATCGATGCCGCCCAGCGCCGCGACCGCGGCGAGAACGTCGCGACCGAAGCCTCCTGCTGCAAGATGTTCGCCACCGAAATGTGCGGCCGCGTCGCCGACCGCGCGGTGCAGATCTTCGGCGGCGCCGGCTACATGGCCGAATACGGCATCGAGCGCTTCTATCGCGACGTGCGCCTGTTCCGCATCTACGAGGGCTCGACCCAGATCCAGCAGATCGTCATCGCGCGCAACATGATCAAAGAGTGCGCATGACGCCGGCGTCTTCCAGCCTTTATCCGCTCGACAATCCCGCGCTGGAAAGCATGGGCGTGCGCATCACCGCCTGGTCGGAAGACCGGGTGGAACTGGCGTTGAAGATCACGCCGGACATGCTGAACCGCAGCGGCGTGGTGCATGGTGGCACCATATGCTCGCTGCTCGATGCGGCGACCGGCTATTCCGGCCTGTATTCGTCCGATCCCGCGACGAAGCGGCACGCGGTCACCTTGTCGCTCACCACCAACTTCCTGGCCAATGGGGTGGGGGAGATGCTCACCGCGGTGGGCGTGGTCGAACGGCGGGGGAAATCGATTTTCTTCTCCCGCGGCGAGGCGTGGCTGGACGGCGGGCTGCTGGTTGCGACGGCGGTCGCGACGATGAAGTATCTCAGGTAGGGGGCGTCGACGGTTCAATGCGAGTTACGCCGGGCGTGGGAAATGGGATTCCCGCCATGTCCCCTCCCCTTGAAAGGGAGGGAGCTTTTCAATCCAACGGAACAACCCCACAAACCACCCCCGCCCCAATCAACGCCTCAATCTCCCCTGGTTCCTTCCCGAGCTCCTCCAACAACTCCCGCCCATGCTGTCCCACATGCGGCGCGTGCAGGCCGTCTGGTCCGGGAGTACCACCGAATACCGCCGCCGCCCGGGGCAATTGCACCAACCCCACATCCCCCATCGCATACCGTGAAATCGTCCCGTTATGCCGCACCTGCGGATCATTCCCCAGCCCGGACTTGACGTTGACCCGCCCGACCGGCGCGCCTTCCTTCACCAGCCGCTCGACGAACACATCGACATCCTGCTCGAGCGCGATCGGATCGAGGATCTCGCGCAGCGCCTGGTAATTCCGCCGCCTCGCCTCCATGGTCGCGAAGCGCGGATCCTGGGTGAGCTCGGGTCGCCCGAAGCCGCGGCAGAATGCGGCGAATTCGTCAGGTTGCGGCGTCATGCTGGTGAACCAGCCATTGCGGCATTGCCAGGGTTTCTGGTTGGCACCGAATTCCGGTGCGCGCGGCGGCGGATCTTCCAGGAAACTCTGGTTGTACATGGCTTCCGGCCAGAGAAAGGCGATGCTCGCGTCCAGCATCGCGAGTTCGATCTTTTGGCCTTCGCCGGACACATGCCGCGCATGCAGCGCGGCGCACAGGGCCTGGGCCGCATGCAGCGCCGTCAGCTTGTCGCACATCAGCGTCGGCAGCAAGCCCGGCGTGCCGGTCTCGGCGTTGCCGTGCGCGTCGGCGAAGCCCGATGCCGCCTGGATGACGTAATCGTAGACCCGGGCATGGGAATAAGGGCCGCTCTGCCCGAAACCGGAAATGGAGAGATAGATCAGCCCCGGATTCGACTTCCGCACCTCCTCGTACGACAGGCCGAGCCGCGCCATCGTCCCCGGGCGGAAATTCTCGATCAGGATGTCGGCGCCGCGGATGAATTCGTGCAGCAGTTCGCGGGCCTGCGCCAGTTTCAGGTCCAGCGCGATGGAGCGCTTGCCCCGGTTGATCGCCATGAACATGGCGGAAATGTCGCCCTTGGCCGGACCGACGCGCCGGCTCATGTCGCCGCCGGGCGGTTCGATCTTGATCACGTCCGCGCCTTGTTCGGCCAGCATGCCCGCGGCCATGGGCCCCGACACCACCGCCGACAGATCGATTACCTTCACTCCCGACAGCGGTCCCGTCATGTCTCGTCTCCTCGGTTGTATTCCGGCTTTTCTGCATATTAGAGAAGCGCGGCGACAATGAAAAGCGCTTTGCCTCGACTTTTGCGCGGCGGGCAAACAAAACCGCGTTTGGCACATTTTGCCAATCGAATTGAAGGACAAGGCCATTGAGCCGCGGCGGTACAAGCGGCTAATCTCTTTCGCAAGGATACAGACAACATTGAGGAACGAGGAGACGCCGTGCCATTGCCCAAGAATCTCGAAGGAAAGCTCGACCTGCCGGTGATCGCTTCGCCGCTGTTCATCATTTCCAATCCCGACCTCGTCATCGCGCAATGCTGCGCCGGCATCGTCGGCTCCTTTCCCGCGCTGAACGCGCGGCCGCAGGAAGAACTCGGCAAGTGGATCACCCGCATCAAGAACGGCATTGCCGACTACCAGGCGGCAAATCCCGGCAAGAAGGTCGCGCCGTTCGCCGTCAACCAGATCGTTCACCATTCCAACAGCCGCGTCGACGCCGACATGGAAGTCTGCGTCGAGCACAAGGTCCCGGTCATCATCACCTCGTTGCGCTCGCCGGCATCGCTGGTGGACAAGGTGCACGGCTACGGCGGCATCGTACTGCACGACGTGACCAACGTCAGGCATGCGAAGAAGGCGATCGAGGCTGGCGTGGACGGACTGATCCTGGTATGCGCGGGCGCGGGCGGCCATGCCGGCACGCTCAGCCCCTTCGCGCTGGTCAACGAGATCCGTTCCTTCTACAAGGGCACGCTGGCGCTGTCCGGTTCGATCACCAACGGCAGCGCGATCTATGCCGCGCAGGCGATGGGCTGCGACCTGGCCTACATCGGCACCCGGTTCATCGCCACGCGCGAGGCCAATGCGAGCGAGGAGTACAAGAACATGGTCGTCGGCTCGGCCGCATCCGACATCGTGTACACGCCTTACTTCACCGGCGTGCCCGGCAACTACCTCAAGCCCAGCATCGCGCGCAGCGGACTCGACCCGGACAACCTCCCGTCGGCGGACCCGTCGAAGATGAACTTCGACACCGGACACAACAAGCCCAAGACCTGGAAGGAAATCTGGGGCGCGGGCCAGGGCGTGGGCAACATCGACACGGTCGAACCGGCGGCCGAGGTGATCGCGCGGATGAAGGCGGAGTACGAAGAGGCGAAGCAGAGAATGCGCATGATGGCGGCGTGAACGCTGCCCGCGTCACTGGACAAATCAGGATGGACGAGACTCTGCGGGAGACGGAAATGGAAATGTCAGCATGGATGGCATGACGCGGCCGGTTTTCCGCGACGATCACGAACAGTTCCGGGTCCAGGTCCGGCGCTTCGTCGAGCGGGAAATCAAGCCCTTCCACGCCGGATGGGAAGAGCAGGGCATCGTTCCCGTTTCCTTGTGGCGCAAGGCGGGGGAAGAGGGTTTGCTGAACTGCATGCTGCCCGTGCCTTACGGCCAGGGCGGCGACTTCGGCCATTCGGCGGTATTGATCGAGGAACTGGCGCGCGTCAATGCGAGCGCCCTCGGGTTCAGCGTCCATTCCGAGGTGGTTGCTCCCTATCTGCATGCGTATGGAAGCGAGGACCAGAAGCGCCGCTGGCTGCCGGCGATGGCGCGCGGCGAACTGATCGGCGCCATCGCCATGACCGAGCCCGGGGCGGGCAGCGACGTCAAGGCGATCCGGACGAGCGCGCGGCGGGATGGCGACCACTTCATCCTGAATGGACAGAAGACCTTCATCTCCAACGGCCACAATGCGGGGATCGTCATCGTCGTCGCCAGGACCGGCACGGAGCCCGGCGCAAAGGGCATTTCCCTGCTCTGCGTGGAAGAGGGCACGCCCGGCTTCACGCGCGGCAAGCGCCTGAAGAAGATCGGGCTGCGCGGGCAGGACACCGCCGAATTGTTCTTTGAAAATGCGCGCGTTCCGGCCGCCAACCTGCTCGGCGAGGAAGGCCAGGGCTTCAAGTACCTCATGCATGAACTCTCGCAGGAACGCCTGATCATTGCGGTGCGCGCCGCCGCGTCGATCGAGGCCTTCCTCGCGCGGACCATCGACTACACGCGAGGCAGGAAGGCGTTCGGCCAGACGGTGTTCGATTACCAGAACACCCGTTTCAAGCTGGCCGAAGCCAAGGCCCAGCTCACCATGCTGCGGGTCTTCGTCGACGACTGCCTGGCGTTGCATCTGCGCCGTGAGCTAAGCGCCGAACGCGCGGCGATGGCCAAGCTTAATGGCTCGGACATGCAGAACCGGCTGCTCGATGAATTCCTCCAACTGCACGGCGGGTATGGATTCATGTCGGAATGCGAGATCGGCGGTGCCTGGATCGACGCCCGGGTAGGGAGGATCTACGGCGGCACCAATGAAATCATGAAGGAAATCGTCGCGCGGGGTCTATGATGCCGCGCCCCGTCTGGATAGCGAGTCAACCATGAAACGTATCATCGACCCCAATACGCTTGAAGTCCTGCACGATCCGGTCAACCGGAATCCGTTCCTCCGCTTGTTCGGCATGGAGCTGGTCGAAGCCGCCGGCGGGCATTCGCACTTCGTCCAGAAAGAGAAGTCCGATCTCATGAACATCTATGGCGTGGCCCACGGCGGCGTCATCATGACCCTGTTCGACGTGGCGCTGGCCAGCGCCGCGCTGTCCCGGAACAACTTCACGACCGGCATCGTCACGCTGGACATGTCGATCAATTTCATCGGCCCGGGCGCGGGCCGGCTTCACGTGCACGGCCACGCCACGGGCGGCGGTTCCTCGGTCTGCTTCTGCGAGGGCGAGATTCTCGACGATGCCGGCAAACTCGTCGCCAAGGCGATCGGCAGCTTCAAGTACCGCAGGAAGTCGCACACACCCGCGACGCCGGCCGCGCCGGCGCACGCCGAGTGAAAGATGCAAATAGCAAGAGAGCCAGAGAGTGAGACAATGCGCGCCGCTTCCGGACGTCCAGGCGTGCGATAGATGAGCGGCCGGCAGCATGTGCCGGCCGATACCGGGAACAACACCGGTTCACCCCCGAAAATGGAGATATCGATGAAACCCATGCTGCCCGCCGTTCCCGTCACATCCAATCCGCCGATGTTCACACCGAGGCGGGCTTGCGCGCTCGCGGTCTTTGCCCTTGCGGCGGCGAGCATGCATGCCGCCTCCGCGGAGGTGATCAAGATCGCGCAGATCGAGCCGATGTCCGGGCCGCTGGCTGCGGCCGGACAGGTGGTGTCCAAGCACATGATGGCGGTCGCCGCCGTGGCGAACGAGCAGAAATGGGCCGGCAACAACTCCTTCGAGATCGTCCCCTTCGACAACAAGGGAAGCCCGCAGGAGTCGCTGGCCCTGCTCAAGTCCGCCATCGACCAGGGCTACCGCTACGTGGCGCAGGGCATCGGGTCCGGCGCCGCGCTGGCCCTGCTCGACGCGATCAACAAGCACAATGCGCGCAACCCGGGCAAGGAAGTGGTCCTGCTCAACTACTATGCGCTCGACCCGGACATGACCAACAGCAAGTGCAGCTTCTGGCATTTCCGCTTCGACGCCAATTCCGACATGCGCGTGGAAGCCCTGACCACCGTCATGGCGAAGGACCCGAAGATCAAGAAGGTGTACCTGATCAACCAGAACTATGCCTACGGCCAGCAGGTCAGGGACGCGGCCAAGGAATACCTGAAGCGCAAGCGGCCAGACATCCAGATCGTCGGCGACGACCTGCATCCCATCGGCCAGGTGAAGGACTTCTCGCCCTATGCAGCCAAGATCAAGGCCTCCGGCGCGGATACCGTCCTGACCGGCAACTGGGGTAACGACTTCGCGTTCCTGGTCAAGGCGGCGAAGGAAATGGGCGTCAACGTCGACTTCTATGGCGTGCAGGCGTCGGGCGCCGGCGTCGCCACGACGATGGGCGCCAGCGGCGTCGGCCACGTCAGCACGTCCGTCGGCTGGCATGCCAACAACGAGACCTTTTCCGGAAGCAAGATCGTCGAGGACTACAAGAAGAAGTACAACGAGGATTTCTCTTCCATCGGCCCCTACAACATGATCGCGATGATGAGCGAGGCGGTCAAGGTCGCCAAGGGCGGCGACCCGGTCAAGGTGGCCATGGCGCTTGAAGGCATGAAGGTACAGGGCCTCAACGGCGAACTCGCGATGCGCGCATCCGACCACCAGTTGCAGCAGCCGCTCTATATCATCGGCTGGGTAAAGACGAACGGCAAGGACGTGAAATACGACCTGGAGAGCACCGGATATGGCTGGAAGACCCTGCAGAAGGTCGATTCCTACGTGGCGACGCAGCCGTCGACCTGCCAGATGAAACGTCCGTCGTTCTGATTTTTGCGAAGGCGGGTCCACCATGAAGATTCCCGATACCACCGCGGCCGATCTCCTCGCGCAATCCTTCGGCACGATTGCGGAACTGATCGGCTTGCAGGCGGCGCAGCGCCCGCAGCATCCCGCCCTCGTGCAGGATGGCATCACCGTCACCTATCGATCCCTCGATGCCATCATGGATCGCGTGGCGGCTTCGCTCCAGCGCGATGGCGTGATGCCGGGCGAAAGCATCGCGATTTGCGCCGCCAACTCGATCGAGTACGCGGTCCTGTTCCTGGGCAGCCTGCGCGCAGGGGTCGCCGTGGCGCCGCTGGCGCCATCGACCGCGGCGGAAGGACTGGCGGTGATGCTGGAAGATTGCGGCGCGCGCATGTTGTTCCTCGACGAGATGGCCGATGCCGCGCTGGCTCCGGCAGGCAGCCGCATCGACATTGGTCGCGTGTCCCTCGATGGCGTCGCTGGCGGCAAGGCTTTCGACGCATGGCTGGCCGGACCACACATCCCGCCGATACCGGTGGACGTCAGGCCGGATTCGCCGTTCAACATCATCTATTCGTCGGGCACCACCGGCGCTCCGAAAGGCATCGTCCAGCCCCACTCGATGCGCTGGGGCCAGGTACAGCGCGGCGTGATGAACGGCTACGGCACCGATGCGGTGACGCTGCTGTCGACCCCGCTCTATTCCAACACCACGCTGGTCAGTTTCTTCGCGACGGTGGCGCTGGGCGGCACCACCGTGCTGATGAAAAAGTTCGACGCGGCCAGCTACCTGGCGCTGGCGGAGAAGCATCGCGTGACGCATACCATGCTGGTCCCCGTGCAGTACCAGCGCCTGCTGGCGATGCCGGATTTCGGCCGCTACGACCTGTCGTCGTTCCGCGCCAAGTTCTGCACCAGCGCGCCGTTCTCGGCGGCGCTGAAGAAGGAAGTGCTCGGGCGCTGGCCGGGCGGGCTGACGGAGTTCTATGGCATGACCGAAGGCGGCGGCAGCTGCGTGCTGGCGGCGCATGAGTTTCCGGACAAGCTGCACACCGTCGGCCGGCCCGCGCCGGGCAGCGAGTTCCGCCTCGTCGACGAGGAGGGCAGGGAAGTGTCCGCCGGGGAAACGGGGGAAATCGTCGGCCGTTCCGGCTCCATGATGACCGGTTATCACAAGCAGCCGGGCAAGACCGCCGAAGCGGAATGGCATGACGCCGAAGGGCGCCGCTTCATCCGCACCGGCGACGTCGGGCGCTTCGATGCCGACGGCTTCCTCGTGCTGATGGACCGCAAGAAAGACATGATCATTTCCGGCGGCTTCAACATCTACCCCAGCGACCTGGAGGCCGTACTGCTCGGGCACCCGGACCTCGAAGACGCCTCGGTCGTCGGCGTGCCGTCGGAGCGCTGGGGCGAAACGCCCGTCGCCTTCGTGGTCGCGCGTGCCGGCGTGACGCTGGACGCGCCGGCGGTGCTGGCCTGGGCGAACGAGCGGCTTGGGAAGATGCAGCGCCTGGCAGCGGTGGAAGTCGTCGAATCGCTGCCGCGCAGCGCGATCGGCAAGGTGCTCAAGCGGGAATTGCGCGACCGTTACTCCAACCTGGCAGGTCAGGCGGCGTAGTTAGAGGTCTCAGTCAGACGGCATAGCCAAGGGGCATAGCCAGCCGAAAATTGGCATTCCGGTTACACTGGCCTCACGAGCATTCAACGAGGTTCAGCATGTCACTGACAAGCGAAGCGATCGCCCTGACACAGACGCTGGTGCGGATGGATACCGTGAATCCGCCGGGCAACGAAGACCAGTGCACGGTGCATTTGTCCCGCCTGCTGGAGCAGGCCGGCTTTACCTGCCGCTTCGTCGAATTCGGTCCCCGCCGCAGCACATTGGTTGCGCGGATCGGCGGCCAGGCCAGCAAGGCGGCCCTGGGATTCACCGGCCACGTCGACGTGGTGCCGCTGGGCGCCGCGCCCTGGGCGCATGACCCCTTCGGTGCCGAGATCGTGGAGGGCCGCATGTACGGGCGCGGCACCAGCGACATGAAGAGCGGCGTCGCCGCCTTCGTCGTCGCCGCGGTCGCTCTGGCCGGGCGAATCAAGTCCGGACCCGGTCTTACCCTGATCATTACCGCCGGCGAGGAAACCGGCTGCGAAGGCGCCTTCCACCTGGTGCAACAGCCGGATGCGCAAGCCATCCTCGGCCAGGTGGGCGCGCTGGTGGTCGGCGAACCCACGTCCAACCAGCCGCTGGTCGGCCACAAGGGCGTCCTGTGGCTGGAGGCGAGCGCGGCGGGCGTCACGGCCCACGGATCGATGCCTGATCAGGGCGACAATGCGATCTACAAGATCGCCCGCGCCATCTCTTCCCTGGAAACCTTCGAGTTCGAGGAAGGGCCGCATCCGCTGATGGGCAAGCCGACCTTGAACGTCGGCACGGTGCGCGGTGGCCTCAACATCAATTCGGTGCCCGACGCGGCGGAGGTGAAGATCGACATCCGAACGGTGGCCGGGCAGGATCATGGCCATGTCTACAGCTGTTTGTGCGGACGGCTGGGCAAGGACCTGCGGTTCAAGACCCTGATCGATGCCGCAAGCGTCTACACGCCGCCGGACGATCCCTGGATGCGGCAAGTGTTCGCGGTCTGCCAGAAACATTTCGAGGAGCCGCTGCAGCCAAAGACCGTGTCGTATTTCACCGATGCGGCCGCGCTGCTCGGCCCGCTCGGCAATCCACCCACCGTCATCCTTGGGCCGGGTGAACCGCAGATGGCCCACCAGACAAACGAATACTGTGAAGTCTCGCGCATCGAAGAGGCAGTGACGATTTATCACGAACTGATAGAAGCCTGGTGCTGTTGAGCCGCCTGCACCAAGCGGAACAAGGGCCGGCAATCGCCGGCCTTTTGATTTTGTAGCTTGGCTTCGCGAGTTGGCGCGAAGTTGCTGGGCTTCATAACTTCATGGCACAGCGCCATATCCTTCGTAAATACACGGAAAAATATCACTATTTAAAAAGATTAAATAGGCTTTAATGATATTATTCCGTGCATATGACCGCAGAATGCACAATCCAATTATTCGCCGAGCATCGCTGGCACGACGTTGGCAGTGTCAGCATGTTCGGTGAACAGAACCTCGGCTGGAAAGCCCGCACTTACACGGGCTACGCCGTCGACTGGGCCGTGGCGCATCGCGGCGCACGTGATGCCCACGCGTTCTCCTGCCAATACCCGGTTGGTCTCGCGCCAGCCGAGCAAGCGCACTGGCCGGTATTCCTGATCGACATGCTGCCGCAAGGCTTTGGTCGCGAGGAACTCCTGCGGCGCCTCGATCTGTCACCTACCGCCGGCATCGAGGCCGATTGGCGACTCTTGCTCGCGGGGGCGGGCAACCCGATCGGCAACTTGCGCGTCAAGGAAGCGGCGCAATGGCTTGATACGCACGCAGGAGAACTGCGCGGCTTCACCGACGAAGAGGTTGCCACGCGCGGTGAGCACTTCACGGAGTACCTTGCACGGCATGGACTGTTCGTTGCCGGTTCTTCAGGCGTGCAAGGAGAATGGCCAAAGCTGCTGTTGACGCGCGCCGATGACGGCTTGCTTTATCTGGACCATACCTTGCCGGACGAACAGGCCCGTCAGCACTATATCGTCAAGTTCGGTCGCGGTGCGGACCGCCAGTTGGCGGCCATCATGCGGCATGAAGCGCCATACATGGAGTTGGCCCGGATGCTTGGACTGCGCGTGCACGGACCGCTGCACTTACGGGGCCGGGCGCTCTTCATTCCTCGATTCGACCGGGTCGTGGAGACAGACGGCGTGACGCGCCTGGCGCAGGAAAGCGTAGCGACACTCACCGGGATCCCGGGCTTCGGGGCCGTGCCCAGTCATGACGAAGTGTGCTCGCAGCTGCTTCTGCGCTGTACCCATCCCGAGAAAGACGTGCTTGAATACATCAAGCGTGACATCGCCAACCTGGCTTTGGGCAACAAGGATAACCACGCGCGCAATACGGCGATCCAGCGCGATTTCCGAGGCAACATCGGCCTGACGCCGCTCTACGATTTCGCGCCGATGTACCTGCATCCGGACGGCATTGCGCGTCGCATCCGCTGGGAGGGAAATGACGACGGGGATCCTGACTGGGGCCGTGTCATCGACCGGATAGGCGAGCTGGCACGACAAGTCGTCGCGCCGCCGAAGCGTGGCAAGCGCGCCCCTTCGACATCCACGCCCGCTCCAAGCAGGGACAGCCTGGTGCAGGGTTTGAAAGCGATGGCGCCAGCGCTGCGTCGCATTGCGGCCGAAGGGGTATCGATGGGCATGGACGACGATGTCCATGCTTATCTTTTGCCGTCCATCGAGAAGCAAGCGATGAGACTGGAAAACTTGCGTTGATGCAGACCCGGAGGCAAATAGGTGGATAAACGTTACAACGCGATGTCCCTGAGCGAGCAACTGGCGTTGCGAAAGCAGGCTGTGGAAGATGTGCTAGCCCATCCTGAATGGTCCCTGCCGCAGGCAATACGCCATCTGAAGACGACCATGCGGCTCACGACCGCCGAACTGGCGACGCTGGCCGGCGTCGGGTTTCGCACGTTGCAGGACATCGAGGGCGAACGAAGCGAAGGGACCGTCCAGACCATGAATCGCCTGTTCGGCGTCGTCGGGCTCAAGCTGGGCGTCGTGCGCCAATAGAAAGCGGTCCCCAGGCCAGGCGAACGCCGGTCTTCATCGCTACAAGGCAACGACCGCGAGCTGGCGCGGCGGCAGGCAGCTCTCGGCGACGCCCAGCAGATGCGCATGGTGAGTGAACAGGATGACCTGGTGCCCCTTGGCGAACTGCGACAGGGCGCCCAGCACGTGGCGCGCCCGGGCATCGTCGGAGGTGATCAGCACGTCGTCCAGGACGACCGGCAAGGCCAGGCCCGCTTCGCGCCGCAGGTCGAGTGCCGCCAGGCGCAAGGCGAGATAAAGCTGGTCGCGCGTCCCTTCGCTCATGCCCTCCACGCCGACGAGTGCGCCGCCGCCGCGCTGAGCGAGCAGGGTAGGGCGGCCTTCCGTGTTGTCATCGCTTACCAGCCGCACGAACTGGCCGTCGGTCATGCATTGGAAATAATGGCTTGCCGCCAGGAGCATCGGACCTTGCGCCTTTTCCCGAAAGCGCCGTAGGGCCTCGTCGAGCAGGCTGTGCGCGAGGCGCGCGCGTACCCAGGACGGCAGCGCGGATGCGATCGCCGCCGATGCCCGCTCCATCTGCTGACGCTCCGCAATGACGACGTCGGAGGCGTCCACCGCTTCCAGTTCGCGCCGTGCCGTTTCCTCGACAGTACGCGCGGCACGAACCTGCGCCTCCAATTGGGCCAGCTCTTGCTGATAGGATTGTTCGTCGGCATCCAGGCAGTCGACGTCGCAGCTGGCCAGCAGCTCCCGCAGCGTTTGTTCCGTGCGGGACGAGGCCAGGGCAAGATTGGCCCTTGCCCGGTCGATCATGCCTTGGGCATCGCGTTTTCGGCGGGACAGTTCCTCGGCATGAGGAAGGGCGTCGGCCAATTGCACGTTGGCGGCGGCGCACAAGGCGGCCAGCTTGCGCTGGTGAGCGGCGATCGATTCCTGATGTTCGCGCAGCGCGGCCACATGTTGTTCAATCGCCTTTTCGACGACCGTGCGCGCCGTGGCGACCGACCGCGCTTGCTCCAGCCGGGTGTGTAGTTGCTCGGCATAGAGCCGGATATCGGCGGGCTCCGCGTCGCCGATGGCATGAGCCAGGGCATTGGCCTGCTGTTCCAGCGCAGCGATCGCGTGGCTCGCCCGGTCAAGCTTGAGCTGCGCGGCATCCCGACGGGCGACCGCGTCGTTCAATGCATCGAAGTCGTCAAGGCGGGCCATCGCCTCGGCGACGCTGGCATTGGCTGGCTGGAGCAGCTGGGTACAGGCGGCGGCAAGGTCCGTGCGGGCGCGTTCCAGCGCCTCGGTCAATTGCTTCTCCCGCGACGCAAACTGGGCGCGCTGCTCTTGCCGCTCGGCACGCTTGCCCGCGGCCGTCGCCGAAGCTTTTTCCAGCCGGGCGAATTCCTTCTCCATGGCGTCGACATGAGCAAGCAGTTCGTCCAGGCCGCCATCGGCGTCGATCCCGCCATGCACCTCGCTTACCTCGCCCAGCGCCTTGCGCAGTCCGTTCGCGAGCAGCTTTTCCGTGTCGGCCACTTGCCGCTGCTCGTCGTCCAGGAGATCGAGCGCTTCCTTTTGCGTGCGCGCCTGGTTGAGCAGGTTCTGCCATTCGCGCAGCGCGGCCGGCGGCAATTGGGCCAGCTGGCGTTGCGCCAGGAGGCCTTGCCAGGCTTGTTGCTCCTGCTGCTGGCGCGCCTCGATCGCCTGGCGTTCCTTGACCAGCATGTCGCGGTCACGCTCCAGGTCGGCGATCTTGCGCAGGCAAGCTTGCAGTTGCGTGGCGCGCTTCGCATCGCGCGCCAGGGAATCGACCAGGGTGTCTGCGTGACGAATCTCGTCCGCGAGCGTCTGCCAGGATGTGACATCGAGCGGCTCGGTGCCTTCTGCGTCATGGCTTGCGGCGGTCCCGGCGATCCGCATCCGGGCGACGGTCTGGTCGCGCTGCGCCCGCGCGGCGGCGACGTCGTCGGCCGTGGGAACGGCCCCGTCGGTCAGCAATTGCTCGCGCATGTCCTGGTTGGTTCGCAGCGCGACCGCGATCTCGGCGATGCGCTTTTCCAGGTCGGCCTTGCGTGTCTCTCCCTGGTCGAATGCGGCTTTCGCATCGTCGATTTCGCCATCGAACAAGGGACGAATGGCGAGCAGGTCGTCGATGGCCGCAATGCCGAGCAGTTTCAATGTCGCGTCCAGCGTGCGACGGGCCGAGTTGATCTCGCCCGGCAATCTGGCGGCGCGCTTGAGCGTACCTTCCTGGCGGACGACGGCCTCCCGCGCCAGTTGCAATGCCTGGCGGACCGCCGCATCGGGCAGGAGCGCGCGCTCCTGCGGGCGATCGTCGTCATGGGTGCTGCTGGCGGATAGCTGGTGATCCTCCAGCCGCTGCCGTGCCGTCTCCGCCGAATGCAGCATCTTGACGATCTCCGCACGGGCACCCGCCTTTGGCGCGAGCTGCTGCAGTCGTTCGACCGTCTCCCCGGGTGCAATCGCTTTGGCTTGCGCCGCGAGTGTGGCTTGCGCGTGTATCAGGTCTCCATTGGCGTCATCGCGTTCCCTGCGATAGCGATCCAGGTTTTCCACGGACGCGGACAAGCGGTCGATGCCGGCAGCTGCCGCCAGCACCGGCCTTTCCGGCAGCAGGGTATCCAGCTTCCGGCGCGCTTCTTCCATCTGTGCGGCGGCGGTTGCCGCGTTATGCTCGGCGGCGGCCAGTCCCGCCTGCGCACCTGCGCGCTCCGTCGGCGCATTTTCATCCAGCAATGAATGGCCGCCTAACTCGTCGAGCGTCGCCTGGGCGATGTCAATCGTGCGCAGCAGCGGCGCCACCGCGCGCAGCTCGGTGACGCGGCGCAGGCTGGCGTGCAATTGCTGCTGCCGGGATTCCAGCGCGGCGACCTTTTCCTGCGCGTGCTGCTGGCGCTTGAACAGGTCGCCCCACTGCGCCGGCTTCACCTGTGCATTGGTGTAGGCACTGCGATGCTGGCTGTAATCGCGGATGGCCTCGTTGAGCCTGGAAACGCGCCCCTTGGGGATGTAGAACTCGCGCGCGGTCTGGTCCAGGCGCTCCAGCACCGCGGCGATGCTGCGCACGCCGGCGCTCGCTTCGAAGAGGGCCGCGCCGATATCGCCTTCTCCAGCGAGCAGCGCCTCACCGCCGGCCCGCAGGCGCTCGTGGTCCAGGCCGAACATGCTTTCGTATTCTTCCTTCGACAGGCCGCAGGTGATGCGCGCTTCGACGTCCGGGGGCACCGGATCGCCGTTGGCGAATGTCAGGGTTGCCTTGTTGCCCTTGCGGCGAACCACGGTGTGGGCGACATCGGCATGGTCGAGCAGCAGGGCGCCGATGCGCATGTCGCGGTGCTGGTGGACGAAGTTATCCTTGCTTTGCGGGTGGATGCCGTAGCGCAGATCCGTGATGGCCCTGAGCGTGGAAGACTTGCCGGCTTCGTTGCGCCCGTGGATGAAAACCAGTTCCTGGCCGTCCTTGCCGAAATCGAGAACGCGCTCGGTGAAGGGACCGAAGGCGGTCAGGTGCAGCTCCCGGATTCTCATGCTTGTTCTCCATCAGCCTCGATGGCGCCCAGGTGGGCCAGGACGGTGGCTTCGGCATCGTTGAGCATGGCTCGCATGGCCTGCGCGTCGGCGGCTGTCGGATCCAGTTCCTGGAGGGGTGGCGGCAAGGTCAGGCCGCCCAGCTCGCGCGCAATCCAGCCTGCCAGCCGGTCTTCGTCGGCCATCAATTCATTCACGAGCGCCACCACTTCGCCCACGGCGTCGGTACGCAGCGCTGCCTGATCGCGGTCGATCGGCGTGCGTAAGGTGGTCTTGACGCGTTCGAGCCAGATCTCTGGGCCTTCCATGTCCTGCAGGGCGGCGATGATCGCGGCCTCGACCGTGCCGGGCTGTTCGGCTTCGACCCGGTTGAGCGGCGATTCGCCCTGGACGATGACCCGGATGGCATGCATGCGGTCGGCCGCGCCATCGGTCAGCTGCGAGACGGCCCGGTGAAATGTCCGCGCCAGATCCTCGAGCGTCGCGACGCCGGCGACGTCCAGCTCGAGGCGATGCCAGCGCACCACGTCCAGCGGCACGAACTCCGCGCTGGCGATCCGGCCGTCGAGCACCGTGACCAGCTCGCAACCCTTGGGACCGGTTTCGTTGGATTTGCGGCCCTGCAGGTTGCCGGGGAAAACGATGCGCGGCTGGGCCTCGCGCACGACCTCGCGGGCATGGACGTGCCCCAGGGCGAAATAATCGTAGCCGCGGGTCGCCATCATTTCGACCGACGTCGGCGCATAGTCGTCGTGGCCCTCGCGCCCGGTCAGGCTGGTATGCAGCACGCCGATGTTGAACATGCCCGGAATGGCGCGCGGGAAGTCGGGAACGACGTCATGTGTAACGGACCGTTGAGGGAAGCTGTAGCCGTGCAATGCGACACCGAGGTCTTCGCGGATGACGGTTTCCGGCGCGTCGGTCGAGAACACGTGCACGCCGTCCACCGCCGGCAGCTGCTTCGTGATCTGGCTTTCCGCGTCATGGTTGCCGCGGGCGATCACCACGGCGATGTCATGCTGGCGCAGGCGCACGAGCTGTTCGCGAAAGAACAGGCCGGTGTGGAAATCCGGCCAGTTGCCGTCGAAAATGTCCCCGGCAAGAATCACGAAGTCGACTTTCTGCGCGAGCGCGAGGTCGATCAGGGCCACGAACGCTCGGCGGGTCGCACCGCGCAACCGGTCGACCGGTGCGCCGGCGTGGGCGTCGAGGCCGCGCAGCGGGCTGTCGATGTGCAGATCGGCGGCGTGTATGAATTTCAAATGCATCTCCGGAATTCGATGTTCGATTGCGAGGCAACGGCGTGCGACGATTTTGCCTGGATCTTATAGCGCTTTTTTCGCCTGTTTGCGAGCAAGTTTTGGATGTTGTTTTTCAATTTTTGTGCGCTGCGTCACAGCGGTCGCGCGCTGGATCCGGAAAATGGAGGAATCGAACTGGAGAAAGCCATGGGACGCTCACTGCACACTCGCATCAAAACCAAACGCTCTGTGATCACCGCGATCGTCGCGAAGCTGAAGCGCCGCCGTCGCGCCGCCTGATTGTCTTCCCTGCGGCGACTCCTCCGTTCTCGGTTCTGAAACACGTCTGTCCACGGGACAGCGCTGTTTGCCGGCCGAACAGGCGCCAGATTTCCTTTGCTCGCGAATGACGACGGTGGTGAGACTGCTTCTGCTATCCATCCTCGCGCTCATGGCGGTCATGGTCGCATTGAAGCGCTACGGCGCATTTCGATGGGATCAGGAAACGCAGGACCTGCGGGCGCAGCTTGAGGCGGCACGCGCCACAGGCAAGCCGCATCGTTACAGCCCGAGGGAGCTGGACGGCTTGCCTGCCCCCGTACAAGCCTACTTCAGGACGGTTTTGAAGGACGGCCAAAACCTGATTTCCGCGGCGCGCGTCGAACACCACGGGACTTTCAACATGGGCGACGAACGGGAAATGTGGAAGCCATTTTCCTCGGACCAGCGTGTCATCTTGCGCCGTCCTGGCTTCGACTGGAACGCCCGCGTCAATATGCTGCCCGGAGTGCCGGTCCATGTTCATGACGCCTATGTCGGCGGCGAGGGCATTCTGCATGCCGCGCTACTGGGTTTGTTCACCGTGGCCGACATGCGCGGCACGAAAGCCGCCGCGGAAGGTGAATTGATGCGTTTCCTTGCGGAAGCGGCCTGGTATCCGACGGCGCTTCTGCCGGGCCAGGGCGTGCAATGGACATCGGTCGACCATCATTCCGCACGCGCTACCCTCGTCGACGGCGACATCATGGTGAGCTTGCTGTTCACCTTCAACGAACAAGGCTTGATCGATACCGTCAGTGCGCCGGCAAGAGGCCGGACGGTCGGCGACCGGATCATTCCAACGCCGTGGCAAGGCCGCTTCTGGAACTACGAAGTACGCGATGGAATGCTTGTGCCATTGTCGGGCGAGGTTTCGTGGGTTCCTGCCGACGGCATCAAACCATATTGGCGAGGCGACATCCGCAAACTGGAATACGAACTCGTGCTGTGAGAAACCGCACGCGGTTAATGCCGGACTCCCTGGAAACCTTTGGGAAATGGAAACGGGGCTCCGATGGCGATTCGCAGGCATAAATTTACCCGGGTAATATTGACGGATTAAATTTACCCGGGTAATATTTATTCCATTCAAGTGTGAATCGTCATGCCTGCCATGGAATCTCAAGTACAAAAAACCTACACCGCCTTTTGCGGCGCGCAATCGGTCGCATCAGGAGCGCTGAGCCAGGTTGCGGTTGCCCTCTGTCGCAAACTGAAAGAGGACCCGCACGTTCTTCCTCTCGTTTTCGACGATGACACTGGAAAGCAGGTCGAACTCGACCTGCGGGGCACTGTAGCGGAGGTGGAAGCGCGCTACGCGGACAAGCAGCCTTCCACCCAGCCCGCATCGAGCGAACAGGACGCGCCCGCTAAAGGCCGGGGAAGGCCTCGGCTAGGCGTGGTTGCACGGGAAGTGACCTTGCTCCCCGAGCACTGGGAATGGCTTGCGTCGCAGCCCGGAGGCGCGTCGGTCGTATTGCGTAAGCTGGTGCACGAAGCCAGGCAGGCAAACTCCACGCGTGACCTGCAGCGGCGCCGGGATGAACGCGTCTATAACGCGATGCTTGTCCTGGCGGGGGATCTCCCGAATTTTGAAGAAGCGAGCCGGGCCCTGTTCGCGGGAGAGTTAGACCGTCTGGAACGATTGGCAACGGAATGGCCAGACGATATCGGTCGTTACCTCATGCGCCTCGCCAGTCCGGAGACCGCACCGGCTAAGAGCGGGAAGTAACCAGGCACAACGATGCCCAGCATCACGGATACCCAATGAATTTGAAATCACTGATGTCGATTCAAATCAAATCGCGAAAGACTGCCAATGACAACCGATACCACCACGCTTAGCCGGCGCGCCATTTCCCGTCAGGCCCGGGACGCCTTTCCACCGATGGGGATATACATCATTCGCGACAAGGAAACGGGCGACGTGCTTGTCGCATCGAGCCGCAACGTGCATGGCGCAATGAATCGCGCTCAATTCGAGCTGCGGCTGCGGTCACATGCCAACAAGGCACTTCAAGCGGAATGGAATCGCAGCGGCCCAGGCCGGTTCGATTTTGAGATCGTCGAGCTTCTGAAGGAGAGGGAAGATTCCAACTTTGACTACCTCGAAGAATTACGCACACTTGAGCAGATCTATCGGGAGCAATATGAGCAACAAGCCGGAGCCGCCCGATGAGCACTTCACCATTACGGATTTGTCTTGACCGGCATCATCGCCAGGCTGCGTTGAGTTTCAAACTCGATGATGAACTCGGCATTTTGCATGGCATCTCCTGGGCGGATTTTGTGCTGCTTGATGCGCTGGACGCGGCGGAAGGTGCCCTGTCAACAGCGGATCTCGCAAAGAAACTCAGTGTTCCTCGCTCGCGACTTCTGCTTCAGCTGATGCCCCTCGAGAAAATTGGACTGATTGCACGTCGCCTTGGCGCGGATGGGGTAAGGTGCGTTTGTCTTCGTCCGAATGGGCAGAGAAAGATATGTGAAGCTCAAGAGACGGCGGCCAAGCTATGCGAGGAGTTCCTCGGGAACTGACTGTACTTTCTGCATTGGCGACAGGCGGCTTCGGATCCGTTGTCGATATTCAGCTTGAGAGCGCCCGCGGCCGCTAATTGCGGCATTGCGGACTATTCCTTCTTGCCAAACCGTTTTGATTCTGTCCACCTGGGTACGCCGCCGGAACGGTGTAGGTCTTTGCCGTCGCGACCGAAGTCGCTGTCGAACCTGATGCGTGCGAGGATCGGAATACGCACATGAAGTTGCAACTGCCGCAGTGTCAGGCTGTGGACCCTTCGAATCAAATGTGCGAGGTTGGCATTTGTCAGCGTCGGTTCATGTATTCAACTTCCACTGTCGAGGATGTTGCCGTGGTCCGGTGCATTACTTCGCTGCCCAAAGCCAATATTTTCGACACACAGCATGGTCATTCGGGGACATCCAAAAGACCAATCCAGTGGTCAATCGCACATAGGAATTTGGTTGCTACTTGGGGAAACTGTCCACGAATCGTCGCGTTTCATCCGCCAGATCGACAAGCTTGATGAAGCAAGAAATTCTGGAGCGGATTGAAACTATCTGGCTGGTTGGAATGGAGCAGGTCATCGCATCGCAGGGGATGCAGAAGCGATAAGTGATGAGTTCCAGCTCAAATTAGTGTGAGGAATCGGCATTTAATTGTGCAAGAACACCGTAACCCAGAATGCCGAATCCGAGCATGAAAACTCTTTTAGACAGAGTGTCTCCTCAAGGCCAATAGCCGGTCTCTCATCATTGGTCTTGCCTTTTGTCCTGGAGGTTACTATCCCCAGCTTCCAGGACACTTTTTTAATTTCAATCCCCCAAAAAGAAATTCTCAGCAATCACAGATCTGCCAGCTATCGATTGGAGTGCCAGGAATGCATCAAGCAATTAAATCGCTATTTCCCCATGAACGCGAAGCACTATTGTCTTCGCTAAGGAGAGACCTTCGTACCGAGTCCGCGAAGAGCCAACTGAATACTGAACATCGTGATTATCATGGTCTGAACGTGCAACTGGTTCTGCGACTTCTGGAAGTCCTTAACCCCAAAAAACCCCAGGGTAAATAGACGGGCAGGGCCCTAGCCCTGGTCGGTGACCTGCAGGCTGTGCGAAGGACAAGCACTTCGGCCCAGTAGAGCCGGCCTCCAGACTGGATGCTCGATGTCCGCTTCCTGGAGACATGGATTTTCGCAACGGTCCGATAGCACGCTCCTGCTCCAGGCCCGTAAATGACTGAAAGACTTTCCATCGCCGCCGGTCAAGTTAGATAGCGGAGCCTTGATGGAATGGGTACCGGTGCGTCAACCCGCAAGCGCGGCGAGATAGCGCGCAAGCGTGTCCGCCGTCGCATCTTTCGTCGCCAGCCCCACATAGGTGTCGGGCCTCAGCAGATACAACGCATCCCGTTCCAGTCCGGCCCGTTCGTGCGCCGCCGTCCACGGAAAAGTGCGTACAGCGATGCCGCGGCTCGAACAATAAGCCGTCACGTCGGTCGCCACGTTTCCGTACACATGCAGTTGCCAGCCGATAGCATCCGCCGGCGCGAAATTGTCCATGCCATCGGCTTGCACCCAGGGGAGACGGTCTCCGCCCGCAACCTGCCCCACCTTTCCCTGGCTGAGCGGACTATCCTGATAGCCGACCATGATTTGCGACACCAGCCGGAACATGAATGCGCGCACATGATCGCTGTGGGAGGCCGCACTCAACAGCGTCGGCGCGACATGCGCCTTGACGAATTCCGCGAACCCGCCACCTTTCGTAATGAAGGTGAACACGCGATCAGTCGTGTCCACGAGTTGGCGCGCGAAGGCCCGGCGCTCGGCTTCATAGCTGTCAAGGATTCCCGCGCCGGCCTGGCCGTGCAGAACTGCCGCAAGTTTCCATGCCAGGTTGGCGGCGTCGGCAATACCGGTGTTCATGCCCTGGCCGCCGGCTGGGCTGTGCACGTGCGCCGCGTCACCCGCGAGAAAGCAGCGGCCGACGCGGAAACGGGAAGAGATGCGATGGTGCACGTGATAGGTCGAGAACCAGTTGACCGTCGAGACACTGATCCCCAGGCTGCGGATCGCGTCCTGGTGGATGTCGTCGAAGCGCAGGCTGTCAGCGCGGCCGGCGCGCTCATCCCGCACCGTGCCGATCAGCCGGACCAGCCCGCGGTCGTCGTACGGGAACACCGCAACGAAGTCGCCGTGGTCCAGCGCGAACTGGGCTTCGCCGGGCGGACCGGGGAGCTTGGCTTCCACGTCCGCCACGTAGAAGAGATGCGCATAGGTGCTTCCCTCGAAATCCGTTCCAAGCCGGTGACGCACAACCGAGCGGGCGCCGTCGCAGCCGACGAGGTAAGGCGTGGTCACGCTCTCTTCGCTGCCATCGGCTTTCCGCAATTGTGCGATCACGTGGTTGCCGGTATCGGTGAATCCGGTCAGCGCCGTGTCGCGCTCGACCGTGACGCCGAGTTCGTCCAGGCGCTGGACCAGCAGCCGTTCGTGGCGGTCTTGCGGGAAGACGAGCACGAACGGATAGGGCGTCGACGCCGCGCCGGCATCCCCGAACGACAACGCCGCCCGCGGCTTGCCCTCGGCCCAGAACTGCATCCGGGTGGCGGCGTGTCCGGCCGCGACGACACCTTCCGCCAATCCCAGTTGCCGATACAGTTCCAGCGTGCGCGCATGGACGACCATGGCGCGCGATTCCGTGCCCGGCCCGCCGTGCTCGTCAATGATGCGCACCGGAATGCCCTGAGCGGTCAGCCACAACGCCAGCGTCAGCCCTGTCGGCCCCGCCCCCGCAATCAATACCTTGCCCATCACGCCTCCTGTTGATCGTCCAAATGAATCGGACAAGCGTTGATGTTGCCAGGTTAAGTTCAACAGTCGCTAATATCAATGCCGCCCAAACGAGTCAGTGGCCGATATGCTTATCCAAGAAAGTTTCCACCCGGGTCCAGAACTCGACCTGGTTCTTTTCCAGCTTCCATCCGTGCCCCTCTCCTTGGAACTCGATCCATTCGAGGTCCGGGTTGCTTGCCTTCAGGGCATCGCGCATGGCCACGCCATGTTCGATCGGCACCCGGCGGTCATTGACGCCATAGGCCATCAGCAAGGGGCGTTTCAGCCGGCTTGCCTGCCGTACCGGGGAAAAATTCTTGAGCATCTCGGCGTCCTTCTCCCGGTCGCCAATCAGGAAGGGAATGCCGTAGCGCCGCCAATCTTCGGAAGAGTCGCTCCATGTCGCCGAATACATCAGGTCGATATCGGTTACCCCGACCCAGTTCACGCCGCAGCGGAACAACTCTGGGTCCTTGATCAAGCCCATGAGCGTTGCATAACCGCCGTAACTGGCTCCGGCGATGCAAATGCGCTTCGGATCTGCAATTCCTTTTTCGATTGCCCACTTCGCGGCATCGGCAAGGTCGTCCTGCATGGCTTGCCCCCATTGTTTCCAGCCTGCCTGGAAATGCCGGAAGCCATAGCCGGTGCTGCCGCGGAACTCCGGTTGGATCACCGCATAGCCCCGGGACGCGAGGAACTGGACTTCCGGATTCCATTGCCAGTGCCCGCCACGAACCCAGGGGCCGCCATGCACCAGCACCACGAGCGGCAGGTTCTTCGCGTCCTTCGACGCTGGCAGCGTCAGATAGGCTGGAATGGGCAAGCCATCCCGCGCCGGATAGCGAATCATGTCCATGGTGGACATCCTTGCCGGGTCGATCGCTGGATGGGCTTTCCCGATCAGGTCGAGCTTGCGTGCTTCCGTATCGTAGAGGTAGAAGCTGGCGGGTTGTACGTCGGAAAAAGCCCTGACCAGGATCCAGGAAGTCTCGTTGCGCACGCTGGACGAAAGCCGGTTTACCGTCCCGGGCAGGCGCTCGTCCACTTCCTTTTGCACCCGTTTCATGCGTTCGTCGAACCAGACCGTTGCAGGCGCGTCGGTCTCGACATGCACGCCGAGCAGCGTCTTGCCGTCGGCGACGAACTGTCCATGAAAGTCATAATCCGCCAGGGTAATGACCGGCTCGCTGCCCAGGCGCGATGTCTTGACGTCGAAGGTATAAAGCGACGACTTGTCCTTGCCCTTGCGCGCGGTGACGTACAGGGTGCCATCGGGTCCGATGAACTGGGGAAGTACCACTTCGCCCGAGTATTGTTCGCCCTCGCTGATCTTGCGCCAGGCAGAATCGGCCGCGGCGTCGTCCTTGTAGTACAAGGAAATTCGCGCCTGATCTAGGGTCCGGCTGACGCGCGGAACGTTCTGCCCATCCATCCACCAGCCGATGGTCTTGCCCGGACGCGTGAAGGTCTTCAATTCTCCATTCGCCGTATTCAGCCTGGCCAGGTTGATCCTGTCCACGTCCCACTTGGTAGTGAATTCGGCCCAGTTGACGTAGATGTCGCTAGAGTCCTGCAGGGCGCTGGCACGGTAGAACCTCCCGCCTTTCAGCGCCTTGAAACCCGAGCCGTCACGCTGGACCGTCATCAGATTGCCATTGGTGAAGCGGTACTCTCCCTGGGCGCTCTGGAAATCGGTGCCGCTATAGACGAGCTGGTCGTCGTTGATCCAATGGAATTCGGCGACATCGACGTCCTTGTAGTTCGCCACCGGCTGCAGCTTGCGCGTGGCGATCTCCATGGTCGCCAGCATCACCCGCCCGTCCTTGCGCGCCATCTGGATCGCAAGGTAGCGGCCGTTCGGCGACAGGGCGGCATTGTCGATCGCCGGATGGTTGAAGAAGGCTTCGGCGGGGATGGCGTCGGCAGCCGCACCGGTGGCCAGGGAAAGGGCCAGGCAGGCTGCGGCGAAGCGACCAAGGAAAAACAGGCATGTGCGCATGGAATGGGGCCCTTACGTAGTAGGAAACATTAATGGAAACCGAACGCCGCCACACCTTGTCGCTGGAGCCAAGCCAATCTCCAGCAGAGATGGTTCGCCGCTGCGCTAGGAGAGCAGGCGAATCAACCCGGTTGGATGAATCGACCAGCCCAGGAGCCCGGACAAACCCATCAACAAACCAAATGTCGTCGGCACCATCGCAATGGCATATAACCAGGGCTTGCGGGTGAGAGAAGTTACCGCGAGCAAGGATATTGCAATGGCCAGCAGGGCGTCGGACAGGTCGAACTGATCGTCACGGAAATTTGCCGCGTCATAGTCTTTCTGGTCCTGGTCGGACTGCACCCTGAGCTCGTCTTTCTTCCGGTTTTGTTCTTCGGCCAGCTTCTTGTAGCGGGCTATGCTTTCGGCGTAACGCTCGCGTTCCTGCGGTGCCACTCCTGCAGCGGCCAGCTCCAGCTGAACGACGGTTGCCTTGGCTAGTTCCTCGCGGATATTACGGGCCTGATAGAACGCCCAATGATCTATCTTGTTCGCTTGCGCCTGTTGCATCGCCTGGACGATGTTGTCATCCTTGACCTTGCAGATGCCCATGAAGGTCGCAAGAACAGCAACCGTGATGGCCACAAGAGTGTTGAGACGCGATGTTTTCCGGTCTTGCTCGGCTTGTGCGCTCGCACGCTCAGCCGCGTCCAGAGGGTCAATGTCCATGTCCGCCTTTCCTTGTTCATGCCCGCGACGCCGGGAGCATTTCCGGAAATTCTACCGTGACTTGAATGCGATGCGGCGTCGAGCCGTGCCGCCATCAATGCGCCGTCAATGGCAGACAATGACATGCGCAGATGTCGATACATGTGCTCCGGCGATATTGGTGCATGAATTTCCGGCTCCTAAAATGAAATATGCGGGCTTGTAAGCTGCCTGCACCACAATTTCAACAAGTTACCGGAGACAATAATGAAGCGAATCGCATCACATCTCATGGCCGCGACCCTCAGCATGGCCGCGTTCTCGGCTTCGGCTGTCGTCTCGCTGCCGAGCCTGAACGTCGACACGACCAATATCACGGTGTCAGGCCTCTCGTCCGGCGGCGTGATGGCGATCAACCTCGGCTATGCGTATTCCGCGACGTTCAAGGGCGTCGGCATCTTCGCGGCGACGCCTTACACCTGCCAGTACAGCTTTCCTTATGGGTCCTGCCAGAACAATAATGTCATCACATCCTCCATGCTGGCGACGATGCAGAACACGATCGATAACTGGAGCGGCGGAGCAATCGACGACAAGGCCAATGTCGCGAAACAGAAGATCTATCTCTTTACCGGAACCAAGGACAACACGGTTGGCGTCAACCCGATGCTGGCCGTGCAGCAGCAGTATGCCAACAATGGCGTTCCCTCGGTCAACCTGATCCAGGCGGCGAATACAGGCCATGTGTTCCCGACGGATTTCACATCCGCCGGAAACAATCCCTGCAGCACCTCGTTCACGCCTTATATCTCCAATTGTTCCTATGACGGCGCAAAAGCGGTGCTCACCCAGTTCTACGGCACGCTGCAAGCTCGCAACAATGCGCCTGCAGCGGCAAACTACCGCGAATTCAACCAGCGTGAATTTACTGCCAACCTGGGAATGGCGGATACAGGATGGGTGTACGTACCCGCAACCTGTGCCGCCGGCGCCCAATGCAAGCTGCACGTGGCGATGCATGGCTGTACCCAGAACTATGCGACCATCGGCGACAAGTTCATCAAGAACACAGGCTATACCCGGTGGGCGGACACCAACAACATGATCGTTCTGTTCCCGCAGGCCCTCGCAGACGCGAATTCCTATGCCACCGTCGCGAGCGGAACGCAATCCAATTCCAACGCATGCTGGGACACGGTCGGCTTCTATGGATTCAACTACGCGCAGAAAAGTGGCGTCCAGCTTTCGGCCATCAAGGCCATGGTTGACCGGCTGAGTGCTGGCTTCCGCTGAAGTTGAGGTAGGTCGGCGACACCGGTATTCGGGCAACGGTGTCGCCATCGCCACAGGCGCTGTTGATTTGCCTATTTTTTGCCGCATTCCTGAATGACTTCAGGCCGGTGCAGCGGCATTGCCGTACCGCGAGCAAATTTGCCCAGCCGTCAGGCAGGCGTTCGGCTAACCCCAGGCCTGCCAGAGTCCGACGAGATGAACGACGCCGATTGCTGCGCAAATGCCGGAACTCCAGTACCAGAACGCAGCGCTATTGCCGGGGAAATGAGCCCGCAGCGGCATGAAGAATAAGCCCCGAAGCAGGTAGACCGCCGTAATGACCGGCAGGATCCAGCGCTGTAAAGGCAATTCCGCGAGCACACCGGCTCCGGACAAGGCGTACAGGCCCCAGGTCACAAGGATTGCGGAGATCAGCAGAGTGACGATGGTGGGGCGCCATTGGCCGCGCGCGGCAGCGAGTGCCATCCGTTCGCCGGCCCCCATGGCGCGGTACCAGCCAGGCCCGCCGACGATGCAAGCCAGATGTGCTGCGGCCGCTGCGAACGAGAATGTGCCGGCCAGGACCAGCATGGGACTTTGAAGGGTACTCATGACCTAGGAAAAGCGTTATCGAATTTTCAATTATAGATCGCTTGACGCCGGGTAACGGAAACGCCGATCAGAAAATCCCGTGCCCTCGTTCGCGCAGCAGTGCGGGAATCCAAACCGCTTATCGGCATCCGGCACCGTTTGCTCCGCAACACCTGCGTTTCGTCGCATTTCCTTTTTCCTGTTGGTCCCCGGTCGCTTACAGTGGCGCCATTCAATTCCCACGGGGTTCCGCCATGAAAACGATCGTCAGGGTATCCATTCCGCTTGTTGTCTTGCTGGTTGCGCTGGCGGCAGCAATTGCCTTCGGGGGACCTGTCATTCCTCCTACGCTTCATAGCGTCAGCGATCCATTTCGCACGGTCGACTTTTCCGACCTGCCAGCTGCCAGGGGCTTTGTCGCGAGGGACAACACACGGCTGGCTTATCGTGCCTATCTGCCTGCAAGCAATCCGAGAGGCAGCGTCGTGCTCGTCCACGGTTCAGCCGGCTCCAGCACCAGCATGCATGTGCTGGCGAAGGCGCTGTCAAAGGCCGGCTTTGCCGTGTACGCCCTCGACATCCGGGGACATGGCGACTCAGGCATACGAGGCGAAATCGGCTATGTCGGCCAGCTTGAGGACGACCTCGAAGACTTCGTACATGCGGTCAAGCCGGCCAGCCCGGCGACGCTTGGAGGTTTTTCGTCGGGAGGAGGCTTTGCCCTCAGATTCGCCGGCGACAGGCGGCAGAAGCTTTTTGCGAGCTATCTGCTGCTGTCGCCCTATATCGGCTACGATGCGCCGACACGGCGAAAGGCCAGCGGCGGATGGGTCAGCGTAGGGGTTCCCCGCTATGTCGCGATTTCGCTCCTGAATCGAATCCATCTTCATTCGTTCGACGATCTTCCCGTGATTCGCTTCGCCATCGACGATGCGGCCGAACGCCTTCTGACCCCAACGTATTCGTATGCGTTAATTGAAAATTTCGAACCCTTGAGGGACTATCGGAAAAACATTCGCGCTGCGGCGCAGCCGATGCGAATTGTGGCCGGTCAGGAGGATGAACTGTTCTTTGCTGATCAATTCGACGGCTTGTTCAAATCCGCCGGGCGTCCGGTACCGGTCACCCTGGTTCCCGGCGTCGGCCACATACCGCTGACGCTGAAGGCGGAGGCGGTGGCGGAAGTCGTCCGGGCAAAGGAAATGATGGATGCGAGGCCGGAGGCGCAGACAGCCGGGCTCATTCTTCGTGCTGCGCAATCGCATCCTTCTCGGCAGCCGGTTTTTGCAGCCAACGCTGATGCAGCTGGCGCTCAAGCGGGCGGCCAATGAAGAAAAGCAGCATCACGAGCAGCAACGCGATGCCGGAAATCTGCCACGATCCCATCCCGCAGACGATACCTAGCGCCGCCGTGATCCAGATGGAAGCCGCCGTGGTCAAGCCGTGCACGCGCGATCCGGTCGATTCGTGGATGATGACGCCGGCCCCGAGGAATCCGATTCCGGTAATGATTCCTTGAATCACGCGGCTGACGGCGGCCATGTCGGCCGCATCCTGCCGCATCGTGAAATCCATGCTGGCCATCGTCAGCAAGGACGCGCCAAGCGCCACCAATCCCATCGTCTTCATGCCGGTGGGTTTGCCGTGGAGGTTGCGGTCGAGGCCGATGATGCAGCCGATAAGGACCGCCGACAGGAGACGAAAAAGGATTTCCTGGTAATTCATGGCGTCATGGGCTCATTATGCTGTGGACAAGTCATTATCATCATACGCTTCCCCAATGCATATCCTTCCATCACTGCTTGGCAGGTGTCTTGTTACCTCGTGGAACGCTTCCTGGCAGGCATCTGGCGCCGGATCCTTTCATTCAGTGCAGCGTGATGCGATCTTCAGCGATCGCAAGAAGCCGTATTCGGCGGTAGGTATGATGAACGATCGAATGATGCGAAGCGCCCGTCTTTTGCCTCCGGCCTCAATGGACGTTCAACACCCTCAACAAACGCGCCTATGACGATTGACTACTTTGCCGTGATATCGGTCGTTTCGATTGGCATTGTCAGCGCGCTGATTTTCCTCGTTCTGTTTGAGCCTGGCCTGGACTACCGGATCGGCACGCCGTTGCCGGCGAGCGCTTCGGACGAGTTCGAATCGCTGCTGTGCGCGGTCATCGATGAGTCGCCGACCGTCGTGACGCACTGGGAGGTGCATACCCGGGGTGCGGATTTCTATGAAGCCGAACTACGGGCGATCGCGGCGGCAAGGACCTCCATTCACATCGAGGCCTTCATCTTCCACGAAGGCCCGATCGGAAAACGATTCATCAATGCGCTCAGCGAGCGCGCAGCGGCCGGCGTGACGGTGCGTATCATCGTCGATGCCTTCGGCAGCATCCTTACCCCGTCCCGGTTTTTTGCCCCGCTGCGCGAGGCTGGCGGCCAGGTGGTGTGGTACCAGCCGCTGCGCTGGTACACCTTGAAGCGCTATAACAATCGTACTCATCGTGAGTTGCTGATCGTCGACGGTACGACCGGTTTCATCGGCGGGGCAGGCATTGCCGGGCACTGGAACGAAACGCAGGATGGCTTGCCTCCCTGGCGCGATACGGTAGTCAAGGTGGAAGGTCCGGCGGTCGTCGCATTGCAGACGGTGTTCATCGATAACTGGCTGGAAGGCAGCGGCGAGATCCTGGCTGCCGAAGAAGTTTTTCCGCAAGACAATAGGGTGCCGCATCCACGCGATCATCATGGCATTGCGCTCGCGCTGGGGAGCAATCCTACAGCCGGGCGGAGCACCCGTTCGCGCACTCTTTTCCAGTTGCTGATCGCGGCGGCAGGTCAAGAGGTCCTCATCAATTCGCCTTACTTCCTGCCTGACCGTGCATTGCGCCGGTGCCTGCTGGCAGCCGCCGCGCGCGGCGTCGAAATCCGGGTCATCATGCCGGGGACGCACAACAATCACCTGTTTGCTCGGCTGGCCAGCCGGCGGCTGTACGGCGAGCTGCTGCGGGGAGGGATTCGTCTTTTCGAATACCAGCCCGGGATGATTCACGCAAAGATCATGGTAGTCGACCGCATATGGTCAGTCGTCGGATCGACCAACTTCGACAGCCGTTCATTCGAGCTCAATGACGAAGTGAACCTGGCGGTCCGCGATCCCGCCCTTGCCGCCCGGCTGGGCGACGACTTCCAGCTGGATCTCTCGCGCAGTCCCGAGGTGAAGCTGGCCGAGTGGGAAAAGCGGCCGCTCGCCGAGCGCATCGGCAGCATGATCGGCCGCGTGATCGAGCGACAGGAATGACAGGCCGTCGTGCGGGTTCGCAGGTGCGGCGTTGGTATCGGAGGCGGCAGCCCTTTGCATGAGCGTCGATACGAGAACAGGATCCCGAAAACTGTCCTTCTTCAGCGCACGACCCGGAACTCTTCAAAACGGTTATATTTGCATCAACCAATTCATCTGACTGCCATGCGAGTTACCTTCCGCTGCGATCCCGCGCTGATCGATATCCTGCCCCGCCCGAAGCTGGCGAGGGAAGCGATCCCCGACTGGTTAAAGAGCATGCCTGCGAAAGCGTTTTCAGACCTGCATGGGCGGGATGTCCGGACCGTCAAGCAGTGTCCGCCATTCGTCGACGCCATGGCACACGGGTTCATGATTTCGCTGCCCTGCGATGTCCGCGTGGAAGGCGGCGTGTTTGAATGGGATTGGCCGGCGCCGCCCATTACGGTAGACCAGCACCCGGCTTCGCCACTCAGCTTCCATCCGCCGGCGCAAGTCCTGGGCACGCCGTTGCATCGACCGGATGCGGTACTCATCAAGTTCAACAGTTTCTGGACCATCGAGCTCGAAACGGGCTGGTCCCTGTTCGCCACCCATCCTGTAAACCGGCCTGATCTGCCGTTTCGGCTGTTGTCAGGGTTGGTGGATGCCGATCACTTTCATGATGGCGGCATCAACTTCCCGGCGACATGGCTGGATCCGGAGTTCCAGGGAGTCCTCCCCAAGGGAATGCCGGTCGCCCAATGCTTTGCCGTCCCGCGCGCTCGCCCGGAACTCGTGTTCGAAACATTGGAAGGCGAGAATGCGATCGCTTATTCCGCGACGGTTGCGGAAATCCTGGCGGCGCCGAATGTGTATCGAAAGCGATTCCGGCAGCGCAAGTAGGCATCTCAGCAAACGAGGGCTGCCCGCAGGTGCTCGGGATTGAGCCACAGGCGGCCCGCGCTGCCTGCGGTCAGCGCATGTGCGACGCGAGCGTAGGTTTCCGGGCGCAGTCGCACGGCGAGGCGGTAAGCCTGGATGGCCTCCTCGAGCCGGCGCGCCTCCTGCAGCACCAGGCCAAGATTGACGGCCGCTTCGACGTAGTCCGGCTGGTGCTGCAAGGCCGACCGGAAGGCGGCCGCCGCGCCGTCCAGATCCTGCAGGTCCTGCCGCGCGAGTCCGAGCGAGAACCAGGCTGGAGCGTAGGACGGCGCCAATGCGACGGTACGGTCCAGCGCCGTGGCGGCGTCCTGTATGCGCCGCACGGCGTAGAGTGTCAGGCCGAGTTGATAAACCGCTTCAACGGATGCGGGATCGAATTTCGCCGCCTGCTCGAAATACGCGATCGCCAGCTGGGACTGCGCTTCCGCCCGGGCGATTTTCCCGGCCAGAACGAGCGTAGGCGCATGCTGCGGACGCCCTCTCAGGCTTTCGATGACGTGATTGCTTGCAGACTGCAGATCGTTCCTGGCCAGGGCAATGACCGCTGCAAGCTGACGTGCGGCGGGATGGGCCGGCGCCTGGTGCACCAAGCGGACGCAGATGGCTTCCGCGTCCGCCAGGTGGCCATGGTTGAAATGCTGGAGTGCGGCGCCAAGGGCAGTCCCGAACTCGGCGTCTGTGATTGCCATGTGGTTGACTGATCTGCGTCCGTTGCGATGGGGAGAGTATGACAGGGACGCCGCGGGGATGCGAGCGCATCGGCGTCATGCGCCGATGCATCCGTCTCGACTGGCCGGCTTAGTTGATCTTGCCGGCGTCGTTGTTGCGGCGGGCGATGTCGGCGCCGCGCTTGTGGTATTCACCGTTGCGGGCGACCAGGTCTTTCCGCATGTCGCCGCGGTCCCTGGAGAGGTCTGCCCGGTCCTTCTTCAGGTCGCGGCGTTCGGCGCCGGCTTCCCGCAGTGCATTCTCGCGTGCCCTTTCCATCTTGCGCGCATCCTTGAAATCGCCCCTGGCCACGTCGGCATCCTCGCGGCGCTGGTCGGCGCGCGCGGCAACCACGTCGGCCCGCAGTTCCTTGCCGTCGCGGGCGATGTCGCGCTTGTCCTGGCGAATATCCTGCCGGTCGTAGCGGATGTCGCGCGTCTCGGCGCGCAGAGTGCGGTTGTCCTGGCGGATGGCAGCGTTGTCGGCCTTCACCTGGCCTACGGGATTGGAGGCCGGTGCCTGGGCGAAGGCGGTCATGCCAATGGAAGACAGCAGGGCGGTGAGGGCGATGGAGCGAGCGTTCATGAGGGTGTCCTTTCAGTGGTTCGGCGCGGGAAGGCGGCGCCGTTACTGCCCATAACGACCGGGCTGCGGTGACGACGACGGACTTTCTGTAAGCGCTGTAACAGGAATTTTCAGGGGGCAAGCCGTGCCGCGCAGGCATTGTCCCATCGCTGATGCGTCTCCTCTCGCCAGACATGGACCCGGCGTGCGCCATGCCCCTGCGGCTGCAAGCACTGCAAGCACTGCAAGCACGCAGTGTCTACACCAGCCCGAGCGCCTTGGGCGTCACGCCGGGAAACACGCTCTCGAGTTGCTGGCCACTCAGGCCATACATTCTTGCGAACAAGCCGGCCAGTATCGCGCGATACTCGTTGAGGACCGGGTAATCGCGGTTCTGGAACAGGGTTTCCGCGCGCAGGTCGATTTGCTCTCCGGCGATCCTGCCTCCGCTGACCGCGCCGCCCAGGATCCAGAACACGGTGCCGTGGCCGTGGTCGGTGCCGCGATTGCCGTTTTCGCGGAAGGTGCGGCCGAATTCACTGACCACCACTACCACGGTCTTGCGCCAGTCCGGCCCCATTGCATGGGCAAACGTCGAGAGCCCGCGCCCGAGTTCATCGAGGCGTCCGGCAAGATAGCCGCTGGAGGCGCCCTGCCCGACGTGCGTGTCCCAGCCGCCAACGTCGATGAAGCCGATCTGGTACTTGTCCTTCATCAGCGAAGCAACGCGGCGGGCTTCCATTTCGAAGCCCTTGGTATTGATTGCGTTGCGGTTGGCCGCTTCCATTTCGCCGGCCATTTCCCGCATCACTTCGCCGCGGGTGGCAAAGCCTTCCTCGACCTGCCTGCCAAGCGGCTGGTTGGCATACATGGCGGCGATGATCTTGCTCTGGCGTTCGTCGAGGCCGGGCTTGCCGATCGTGCGCAGCGCAACGTTCGGTACATCGACACTGCCCTGGAAAATCCGCGGCAGCTGGTCCGTGAAGGAGATGGGCATGGAACGCTGCGTGCCGCCGAGCACGGCGGCAAGGCGATTCATGAAACCGGAGCGGTAGTCGCGGCGGCCTTGGGCCTGGCCCAGCTCGATCGTGTCCTGGGTTTCGAAATGGCTGCGCGTGAGATCATCCGTGCCGGCGAAGGGAACGAAGATGGCCTGCCGCGCCTGGAACAGCGGATAGATGCTGTCCTTGAGCGCGGGATGCAGCGCCCAGTCGGAGGAGAGCGGCAGGCTGGCGCCGGGCGCGTCCGAGGGTTTGGGGATGGCGATGTTCGGACGCGACTGGTAATAGAAATCGCTCCCAAACGGTACCAGCAGGCTGGCGGCGTCGTAGCCGCCGCGCAGGAATACCACCAGCAGCTTCGCCGGCGCGGCGGGTGCCGCCAGCACGCGGCTCGCATATCCGACTGCCGTACCGGTCAGGGGCAGGGTGCCCAGCCATTTCAACAATGCGCGTCTTTGCATGGCGGCTCCACATCAACGGAACATGAATTCGGGCGAGGCCAGCAGGAAGCTGTTCCATTCCTGCGGCGAGACCGCCTGCTCGAGCGCATGGCGCGTCGCCGGGCCGATCACCTTCTGGAAAGCGTCGTAATACAACGGCGTTGCGAGCTGCGGGAAGGCTGGATGGTCCTGCCCTTGCGGGCCTTCGCTCTTGAACAGGCCGGCGCTGCCGGAGCCGATGGACTTGGCGATCTCGAAGCGCGTCGTCATCTGCCCCGAGCTCTGCCAGTCGGCGGACGAGAGCGGGTAACCGTCCGGCGTCTGGCGGCCATACAGCGGTTCGCCCATGCGATATAGCCAGCCCGCCATCGGGTTGGCATTCAGGATGGGTTTGTCGTCGTAGGCCATGCGCACCGCTGAGACGACGTAGTGGACCGGATCCTTGAATGCGCGGCCAAGCGACTGCCTGAACTCGGCGGATGCGAACAAGACCGCCAGTGTCGCGGCAATGTCGCCGTCCGCCCGCAGGAACGTGTCGGCCATGCGCCGGGTGAGCGGTTGCGGCGGTTCGTTTCCGGTGAAATACACGGCAAGCTTGCGGCTGAGGTAGAGGGCCGTGGCCGGACTGCGGCATAGCCGGTCCAGGGCCTCGTCCACCTCGCCCAGGCCCCGGCCTTTCAGCGGCTGGCCGAGGAACACCTTGTCGCCATAGTCGTGCCGGTTGGGATTGAATTCGAACAAACCGCGGCGCACGTATTGGCCCTGCAAGCCAGCCCTGACATTCGGCGCCTGGTTGCCAAGGTTGACACCGAGGCCGGTGAGGATGCGGGCGAGCTCCTGCACGTCGTTCTGCGTGTACCCGCTGTTGACGCCGAGCGTATGCAGTTCCATCAGCTCGCGCGCGTAATTCTCGTTGAGGTGCCCGGCGGCGTTCTGCTCGTTGTCGAGGTAGCGCAGCATCGCCGGGTGGTACACGGTGGCCCGCAGCAGGTCGCGGAACTTGCCGAGCGCATGGGGACGGATCGCGTGCTCTTCGTAGTCGCCCACCATGGCGCGCAGGTTGTGCTTGCCCTGATGGATATTGAAATGGTTCATCCAGAACCAGGTCAGCTGCTCCTGCAGCTGGTTGGACGAATAGGCGTCGCGCAGCAACGAGCGCGCGGCGGCTTCCCGGGCCAGGCGGTTGAGCTCGTCCTGGTAGGCCTGCTGGGCGGCCTTCTTGTCGTCGTCGTTGGCGATCGCATCGACCTGTTTGCGCCGCTGCTCCAGCTCCATCACCAGCTGGTCCATCGGGCGCTGCGTGATGGTCATGCTCCGGATCTGGGCATCGATCGCCGCGGGTAGCCTGGCGTTGGCGGGATGCAGCTGTTGCTGCAGGTAGCGGTTGAAAGAGACGGCCTGCGCTTCCTTGTAGGTGGACGTGCTGGCTCCCCAGGTCACGCGGTTGAGGGCAGGCAGCAGCGAGGCGGCGGGAATGGCGAAATCCGGCGGCGTGCCGCCAGCGGGGCGGGAGGGCTGCGATGCACAGCCGGCGAGCGCGGCCAGTGCGATCGGCAGCGAGAGCCACGGCATTCGCTGGACGTGGAGTCCCGTTTTCATTCGTCGATGCAAGGTCTTCATGTACCGACCGAAGGCGGTGGAATCTTGTGAGAAATTCATTTCTGCCGGCATGGCGTTGGATCTCGTCGTTGAGTGTCGGTCGCGCAAACGGCCCGTCGGCCTGCCTTTGGAAAACGGCACAAGCTTCGTTAGGTTGACGATCCGGATTCCATGACGGGAGGCAATTCTAGCGGTCGGGTGAACGGTATCAGGCACGAAATCCCGCAAAAACTGCCTGCGGGCTCGTGCCTGATGTGCGTGGCAACTGCAACGTCGCCATGAATGCGGAGCAGGTAAAGCGCGTGACGAAGTAGGGAATTCACATCGTGGCGATGTCAAGACGCAAACCGTCGCCCGTCCAGCGATCCATACGGAACCGTCTGCGCGGGCTCGGCGTCGAGTGCCGCCAGCATGTCCTTGATGATCTTTACCGTCTCCGGACTCTGGAGCACCTCATAGTGGTTGCTTTCCACATCCACCAGATCGATGTCGCTTCGGTCACGCATCGAGTCCCGGGTCACCACTCCGTCGTTCGGCTTGGCCATGAAAGGCGATCCTCCATGAATGCTCACGACGTTCGTCCAGGGACGCTCGATCTTGAATTCCTTGCTTTGCAGAACCGGCGCGCTCAGCGGATGAATGTCCTTGAGGACCTGGGTGAAAGGCAGCACGAGCCTGGCGAGCACGGCAGCCTCGCTGCCGCCGTAGGGCGTGCTTACCGTGACTCCGCCGCGTGTTTTGTCGGCGAGCGCATTCGCCAGGTGCAGGGCGTGGATGCCGCCGAGGGAGTGGGCGATGAAGAAGATCTCATCGATTCCCTGCAGTTGCTGAAGCATCCTTTCGTGGTTGTTGTAAAACCCTTGCTCGCTGTCATATTCCAGGACGATTTCGTGCTGGCGGGACAGTTGGGAACGGATGAAGTTGAAGCAATTGGGCGTTGCCCGGTTGCCGTGAATATAGACGATATGCATGTTGAACTCTTCCTGATAAAGGCAGCTTCAGGAACAGCTCCGCCGGATTGCCGGCAGGAACTGAGTCCGTAAAGCGTTTGCCGTCGACAGGTCATCCTATGCTGCGTCGCAGCATAATGCCAATTGCCATTACCTATATTGGGTATTTCGGTGGTGAATAGCGTTGTTGCCTGCTTTGCCGCATAGAAAGTTCATGCACCGCTTTGCCCTTCAGGCAGCGCATCACCTTATAGGCATTGAGAGAAGGCATAGCTATGGGCTTGTCTCTCCAATGGTCGTTCCTGCCTGGAAAATGAAGCCGGCAACGAGCCGTACCAGAGCGTCTTCAATGGCCTGCCGTTCCGCGGGACCGGAGGCCTGCGTCAATGCGGCCCGCACCACGCCCGCGAACGCATGCGTCAGCACGAATGCTTCGGTGGGCGTGAGCTGGCGATGCTGGCCGCCATGCGTCGTCACGCCGATATCGGTCAGCAAACCGGCCACGATGCCATGCGCGAGGTCTGCCGGCAGCTGGCGCCCGGGCGTGAGCGCGCGCTCGAGCAATTGCTTCTGCACTCCGGTCCGGCCGCCGAAGGCACCGAACACGGCCCGTACGATCTGCCTTACGCGGCCGCCAGGCGTGTCGGGCGGCGGGCTGGTCAGTGCCGCCAGGATCTGCTGCATGACCCCGTTCAATTCGCGCCTGGCGAGCGCCGCCAGCAGCGACTGCTTGTCCGGAAAGTACTGGTAGAGAGAGCCGATGCTGACGCCGGCCAGCTCGGCGATGCGGTTCGTCGTCAGCGCATCGAGACCATCGCGGTCGATCAGGCGGGTGGCCGCCTCCAACATGAGCTCGACCTTGGCGCGCGCCCGGTCCTGCTGCGGCGCGCGGCGCTTAAGTGACTGATTTTTCTGCATTTCCGACGAAGTCTTTCCAGGTGTGAAAGGCGAGTACCAAAACATGAGCATTGCTCATATCATACCTTCCACCTGCACTTCCAAGGATGAATTCACAATGACTTCCCTGCACAAGTTCGAGCTGCTGGCGTCCATCGCCGTCGTACTGATTTCCATGATCGAGGCCGTGGTGCTGCAACGCCGCCGCCCTGATTTCGACTGGAACGAAGCGCGGCTGTCCATCCTCGACCTGATCGGCCGCCGCATCGTTGCGCTGCTGCCGTTCAGCCTTGCCGCGCCGGTCTTCGGGTTTGCATGGGAACACCGGATCTATACCGTGCCTCTCGATGGCGTCGCCGCCTTCGTGGCGCTCTTCATCGGCCAGGAATTCTGCTATTACTGGTATCACCGCGCCGCGCACCGCGTGCGCTTTTTCTGGGCCACGCATCGCGTGCACCACAGCCCGAACCAGCTTACGCTCTCGACTTCCTTCCGCCTCGGCTGGACCGGCAAGCTGACCGGGACCGGACTGTTCTTCGTGCCGCTTGCCTGGCTCGGCTTCAAGCCGACCGTCGTGCTGGCCGCCCTCACGCTGAACCTGCTTTACCAGTTCTGGCTGCACACGACATGGATTCCCAAGCTCGGCTGGTTTGAATACGTGTTCAACACGCCATCGGCGCACCGCGTTCACCATGCCTCCAACCTGCCTTATCTCGACAAGAACTATGGCGGCGTGCTCATCATCTTCGACCGCTTGTTCGGCACCTATGCCGAAGAGGAGGAAACGGAGCCCTGCGTCTATGGCCTCGTGAAGCCGGTCCGTACCAGGAACCTGTTGCGTCTCGAGTTTGATGAATGGCGTGCCATCGCCGCCGACATGCGCCGCTCGGGCAGCGTCATGCAAGCGCTGAAGATTCTTGCCATGCCGCCGGGCTGGTCGCCGGACGGACGCGGCGAAACGACGGAGGAATTGCGTGCGCTCGTATCGCAGCAGGTGTCAGGCTGAGCCGTGCCCGATGGGCTTCACGTACCGTCCGAACGCATCATTGCAGTCAAGTTTGTCTCCGGCATTCTGGACAGGAACGTGCAAGCTCCTTGGATAGAACTCATCGATCGTGAAAGCAGCCTCGGACTATTCGTGCGCGCCGTTCCAGAAGCCTTCATGGGCGTGCGCGGCCTCGTCTTCCAGCAGCGGGCCGATGACTTCGATGCGGCGCTGTCCTCGCGAGAACACTTCACGGCATGGCAGGGAAAAAGTTGGATTTTCCGGATGGCTTCCGGTGAGGCCAAGCAACGCATGCTCGGAAAGTGCATAGACCACGCGGCCGATTCCCGTCCAATACACCGCGCCGGCGCACATGCAGCAAGGCTCGGCGCTCGTGTAGAGGGTGCACCTGGCGAGTTGTTCCGGACCGAGCACGCGAGCGGCCTGTGCGACGGCAACCAGTTCCGCATGCTGCGTGGGATCGCCCTCCGGCGGCATCGAGTTGTTGACCGCGGCGGCAATCACGTTGCCGGACTCGTCGGCCACCAAAGCGGCGAACGGATGGCGTCCGCGGTCCCGGGACTCATGAGACATGGCGATCGACTTGCGCAGCAACGCGATGTCGCGTTCCGACAAGCCGGAGGTTTCGGCGTTAGAAGAAGTTTCCATGTCTGCTCTAGATTCAGCGTATCGACGTCCTGTGTGCGAGCGCCACGATATCACAATGCCAGCAACGGGGACGTTGCCGGTTAAAGCTTCGGGCGGACCGTCATTCGAGGCCTGGAGCAACAAGCATGATTTCCTCGGGCGCCGCCAACTCCTGCGTATCCAGGCGGTAGCTTCCGCCTTCGATGACGGCAAAGCGGTCTCCGTCTTGCAAGGCGATCAGGCCGTGGTGCCAGCAATCGCGATGCAGGCTGATGGCTTGTCCGGGAGCGCTCAGAAACGCCTCGATGCGTTCCCATTCCGGCGCCGGCCCGCCAGGCGCCACCACCACGATGAAGCGCTGCCCATTCAAGGGAACGAAGACCTGGCTTGCGCGCCGGTGCCGCTCCAGGTTCGCCAGGCGCAGCGGAAACCGGCGCGCCGAGGCGACGTAAAGATGAATCCTGGGGTCGCCGTCACCGGGGACGCCCCGGATGTCGAGGCTCGCGAGGTCGGCATGGCGCCGGGTAGTCCCGTCGTTGATCATTTCCGGCACGGCGTCTGCCGCGTCGATCACCACGCCGAACGGCGCAAAGGCCGCCTTGCTCAGATTTTGTACTGTCAATTCGCGCATCAGAAATTCAGTCCCAGCCATTGTTTGACCTGCTCGTGCAGGTCGCCTTCGAAGTCCTTCCGCTGGCCCGCGGCGGTAATGCGACCAAGGCTGAGCACGTGCACCCGGTCCGACATCTTGACCACGCGCCGGACATTATGGTCGATCAGCAGGATTCCCATTCCCGCCTTGGCGAATCGTTCTATCCAGGTGAATACGCCTTCGGCCATGATAGGCGAGAGTCCGATGCTGGGTTCGTCGATCAGGCATAGCGTCGGCCGCTGCAGCCAGGCCTTCGCGAACTCGACCTGCTTTTGCTGCCCGCCCGAGAGGTCGCCCGCCTGGGCCCGGCGCTTCTCGCGCACCGTCGGGAAGGTGTCGAGCACCTCTTCATAGCGCTGCCTGAGCGTGTTCCCATATTTCCTGGCACGGCCCTGCATCGGCAGCAGCAGGTTTTCCTCCACGGTAAGGTAGGGGAACAGGCTCGATTCCTGCGGGATGCAGCAGATGCCATGGTCGATCAGCTTGTGGGGCGCGATGCCGCTGATGTCCTGCTCGCCGAAGCGCACGCTGCCTTCCTTGGGCGCGAGGAAACCGCAGATGGTCTTGACCACGGTCGACTTGCCGGCGCCGTTCAAGCCGATCAGGCCGCTGATTTCACCGGCATGCACTTCGAGCGAAACATCGCGCAGGACGTCGATGTCCTGCGCATAGCCGGCGGTCACCTTGTCGAGAAAAAGCAGGCGCTCAGATATTTCAGGCATGGCTGGCGTTCCCCAGGTAGGCTTCGATGACGGGCGCGCTTTCCAGCACCGCGCGGGTCGGACCTTCGGCGATCACGCGCCCCAGGTTCATGCATACCGCGCGCTGGCAAAGGTCGACGACGATGGGCATGTCGTGGCTGACAAGGACGAAGGTCTGGCCGAGCGCATGCCGCCGGCGGATGAAGTCCGCCATGGTTTCGCGCATGACCGGATGGACCGCCGCAAACGGTTCGTCGAGCAGGGCGATGCGCGGCGGCTTGATGAAGCACATGCCGAATTCCAGCAGCTTGCGCTGGCCGCCGGACAGCGAGCCGGCATCGAGGTATTGCACATGGGTCAGGGTCAGCTCTTCCAGCAGCGCCGCCGCGCGGCTGGCGGCCTCCCGTTCCGACAGGTCCATCGCCATGCCGGCCACGAGCAGGTTGTCGAAGCAGGAGATGCGGGGGAATACCCGGGTCATCTGGAACATGCGGAGCAAGCCCCTGCGGGCCAGTTGCACCGTGCTCATGCGCGTTACGTTCTGGTCCGCGAACCAGATCTCGCCGGCATCCGGCGCAAGGAAGCCCGACAGCATGTTCAGCACCGTCGTCTTGCCCGAACCGTTGGGGCCGACCAGGCCGAGTATCTCGCCGGCTTGGACGGTGATGTCTACCTTGTCGACTGCGGCCACGCCGCCAAAGTGCTTGGACAGGCCGTTGGTCTTGAGCAGCGTCATGACATTTCTCCGGCGGATTTCGTGGCTGCGGCCGAGGCATCCCTGGCGTGCGCGCTCTTTCCTTGCCAATAGGTGACCATCCCCCAGAGGCCGGTGCGGAAGAAGCGGGCGAAGATGATCACCACGATGGCAAAGACGATCATCTGGATATTGCCGAAGTCACGCAGCCACTCCGAGGCGAGGTAGACCAGCAGCGCGCCGATGAGGGAGCCGGCCAGGGTGCCGATGCCGCCGATGACCACCATGGAAATCACCAGGCCGGTCTGCAGCAGCAAGCCCATCTCCGGGCTGACCAGCTGGCTGAAGGTGCCGTAAAGCGAACCGGCAAAGCCGCAGATCGCGCACGAGATCGCAAAGGCCAGCGTCTTGTAGCGCACGACGTCGATGCCGCGCGTCTCGGCGCCGATTTCATCGTCGCGGATCGCCAGCCAGAAACGGCCGGTTCGCCGGTTCATCAAGACATACACGCCGCATACCGCCAGCAGCAGGACCGCCAGGAAAAGGTAGTAGTACCCGAGCCGGCTTTCCATCAGGGTCGGCACGTTGAGTCCCTGGTCGCCGCGCGTGAATTCATGCGAGTTGCCGATCACGACACGCGCAATTTCCGCGAAGGACAAGGTCGTCAAGGCCAGATACGGTCCCTTCAGGCGTAAGGCGATCCTGCCCAGCGCCCAGCCGACGATCGCGGTGACGACGATCGCGGCGGGGATGCCGATGGCAAGCGGCACCTTCCAGTGGTAATTGAGCAGCGCCGTGACATAGGCGCCCAGCATGGCGAAGGCCGCAGGGGCCAGCGAGAACTGGCCGGTGAATCCCGCCAGCAGGTTCCAGCCCAGCGAGAGCAGGGCGAAATACATGCTCACGATCAGGATGCCCAGCGTATAGGAATTCGTCACCGCGAGCGGCAGCAGCGCCAGGACGAACAATACGGCGAGCGCCGCCCGGAAGTCGGTGCGCAGGCGGTTGGACCAGAGATTGCGGATGGTGCTCATACTTCGCGTCCCTTCTCGCCGAGGAGGCCTTGCGGCCGGAACAGGAGGACCAGGATCAGCACCAGCAGGCCGAAGGCATCGCGGTAGTCATAGGAAACATACACGGCGAAGAACGATTCCAGCACCCCGAGCAGGAGCGCCGCCGCCATGCTGCCCCAGATCGATCCCATGCCGCCAAGCACCACGATCACATACGATTTGAGCGCCGGGAAGGCGCCGACGTCGGGCGCGGGGTTGATGGCCGGGGCAAGCAGGCCGCCGGCGAGCGCGGCCAGCATGCCGGAGATGGCAAAGATCAGGCTGGTGGCGCGCGTGGCGTCGATGCCTGCCAGCGATGCGCCCAGCCTGTTCTGCGCGACCGCCTGGATCTGCCGGCCCCATAGCGAACGCTTGATGAACAAGGCCAGGCCCACCAGGATGACGAGCGACAGCCCGGCGGCGATGAGCTTCTGGCCGTTGAGCATCACCGGACCGATCACGAAGCGCGAGGTGTCGATCAATGTCGGGCCGCGGAAGGGATAGGGGCCGACGACCTTGTCGACCAGGTTGATGAGCAGCAGGGACAGGCCGAAGGTCACCACGACCGCATATTCGTCCTTCATGATGCTCCAGCTTCCGTAGCCGGCGTACAGGGGCCGCATCAGCAGCCGTTCCACCAGCCAGCCAAGCGCGGCGCCGCCGGCGGCGGCCAGCGGCAAGGCGATCCAGGGCGATACGCCGAGCTTCAGCGATATCAGGACATAAGCGTAGGCCCCGACCATGTAGAACTCGCCGTGCGCGAAGTTCACGATCTTCAGCACGCCGAAGATCATCGCCAGGCCCACCGCCATCAGCGCGTAGAAGAGGCCGATGATCAAGCCATTGATGAAAAGATCAGCCGCCAGCATCAGTTCCTCCACCAAGCAGAATCGAAAAAGCCCGCTGAACCAGTCCGCATGCTCCGGACGAAGCGAGAGCCCCACCCCGCGGCGGGATGGGGGACCATCGTCTATTTGGCCGGCTTGACCAGCTTGCTGACGTCGAGCTTTCCACCCGGAGGCTGGATCAGGACTGACTCGGCGATGGGCTGGTTTACCGCCGTGAGCTGATAGTTCACGTAGGGAATGTCGACCCACTGCTGGAACTTGTAGCCCGGTTCCTTCGAAAACTGGAAGGTGCCGCGCGCCCCGTTGAAGGTCATGCCTTGCATGGTCTTGATGATGGCTTCAGGTTCGGCGCTCTTACCCTGCTTGATCGCATCGACGATCAGCAGCAGGGAATCGGCCGCCTGGAAGATCAGCCGGTTGGGGTCGTTCTTGGTGCGCTTCTTGTATTCGGCGGCGATCTTCTGGCCCATGTCCGGCATCGCCATCTTGGGGTGATACAGGCCGAACGACACCATGTACTTGCCGGCGTCCTTCACGTTCTGCCAGAAGTCGGGATAGTCGGCGATGCCGGCGCCATCGTAGCTCCATGTCTTCGCGCTCGGCGCAACGCCTTGCTCGTAGAGCTGGTTCATCACGATGTAGGCCGCGGGCGGCAGCATGATGTTGATGACCATGTCCGGCGGATTGGCGCGCAAGGCGAGGATGGCCGGCGTGAAATCCTTGCCGGCGCGGTCCAGGGTTTCGTACTTGAAGTCGACGTTCGGCGCCTTGGCCTTGATGAGTTCGGCCATCAGCTTCGCCTGCCCGATGCCGTAGTCGGTATTTTCTGCGAACGCGACCACGCGCTTGACGCCCATCGCGGCGATGGTTTCCGCCATGGCGGTGGAAACGCGAGTGTTGTAGTTGGACGGGTTAAAGACTTCCGGATAGCCCTTCTTGCGGATGTCGTCCGACCAGCAGTTGGTGTTGACGTAGGGGACGTGCGAGCGGTGCGCCACTTCCATTTCCGCCAGGCAGACGGAGCTCTGGTGGCCGCCCGCGATGGCGACGACCTTGTCCTTGGAGATGAGCTTCTCGCTGGCGGCGCGGCCCTTTTCGGGGATGCCCTGGTTATCTTCGTAGACCAGCTTGATCTGGCGGCCCAGCACGCCGCCCTGGGCGTTGATCATGTCTTTGACGATCTCCACGCCGTCCTTGACCTGCGTGCCCTGCACGACCGAGCCGGGAGGCGACTGGGCGATGCTGATGCCGATGGCGATCGGGTCGGCAGCGACCGCGTTGCCGCCGGCGAGAAGGGCGAATGGGGATAAAGCAAGCAATGCGAACCGTTTCATTCCTGTCTCCTTTTTTTAAGCTGGAATTTCTGCCATCCGGCCAGATGCTGCCGGCCGCCATGGCAGAAGCGAAACCACGTCACAACCTTCCACTTCATCTTGGTACGCTGCCCTCCCGCGCATGCTGCATGGGGTTCGCCGGGGTGGCTAAAAAGTTTCCAAGCTAACACACAATGTTTGCGTCAGTCCTCCTTCTCGCTGCCGGGCTTGCTTTTCGTCATATCGTGAGCGCCATCAAATTCGCTCAGGTTTGCGAAAGCGCCACAGGCTGGCGCTGGCCCGATGCGGCAATCAGCGCCAGCATGGCGGCAATGATTGCGCATCCGGCGACCTGGATGATGCCGGCGTTCGCCCATCCGAAGTTCTCCTTCAGCAGGCCAAGCAGATAGCCCGCGAATGCCGCCGGGATGTAGAGGCTGGCTACGAACAGGCCCGACGCATGCGCCGCGTTTTCACGCTTGACCGACTTGATGATGCCCGCCGAAAGATTCGAGTACACCATGCCGCTGATGGCGCCGCCGAACACGAACGAGAAGACGATATGCAAGGTCAGCGACTTGCCGAGTCCGGCGAAAAGAATGCCTCCGGACAGGGCCGAGATGACCAGGGAAATGAACAGCAGCCGGCGGTAATCGTATTTGTCGCCGAGCCAGCCGCCAAACAGGGAGAGCAGGGCGCCGAAGCCGTAGAAACTGACCGCAAGGCCTGCTTCCTTGGGCGTGAAACCCAGGCCGTCGCGCAGGAAGGTGGGATACAGGCCAAGATAGCCGTAGATCGCCAGGCCGGCAAAGACCGTTGCGAGGGCAAGCGTCATCGGCGTCTTGTCCCAGATCGTGTCGGCCAGGCCTTGCTCGACCACGGCGCCGGTCTCTTGCTGGGACGCCTGGACTTCGGTGAACCATGGCTTCACGAACAACAGGATGAGGACCAGCGCGCCGGCGCCGGACAGGCCGAACACGATGAAGGGCATCTGCCATTGCGTCGCGCCAAGGATGGCCGCGCCCAGGTTGGGGCCAATGATCGCGCCGATGCCGAAGGTGAAGTTGAGCGAGCTTGCCGCGACCGCGCGGTGCTGCAGGAAGTAAGTCGTGCCGATCGCCAGCAGCGCGGTCAGCTGCATCGCTTCGCCAAGGCCGGAGACGAAGCGGTACAGCAGCAGGTCAGGCATGCCCTTGGCATAGGCGGTGAAATAGGTCGCCACCGAGAAGATCACCAGGCCCATGACTACCACCGCGCGACGTGACATCTTAGCCAGCATGTACCCCGTCGGGATGCCCGCGACCCCCATCCCAAGCGTGAATACCGTCGCCGCCAGCCCGACCTGCGGCAAGCTCAGCCCGAGCGCCTTGCGCACGTCCGGTGCGAGCACGGAAAACAGCTGCCGGTCCATGGCGTTGATCACGTACGACAGCAGCAGGATGATGAACATCCCAAGTGCGGCTTTGTGCTTGTTCATGTTTCGTCTCCATCCGAGTGGGTTGTGTGCCGGGTTTCCGGCTTGTCGTTATGTCCGCGCCGTCGCCGCGCTAGTCAGGCGTTTCGACGAGCGGGGTGTTGCTTCGTGCATGAAAGGCGTCACGCAGGGCGTCGCCCGACAGGCCGTTGGCGATGAGCAGCCGCAGTAGCAGGCAGGCCTTGCCTGCGGTCAGGTATCCACCTGGAATCGCGCCGCGGGCAATCAGGTCCATTTCGGAGCCCTTGAATCCATAGGTGCCCTGGAACACCGGGCCGGCCTGGACCCGGGTCGACAGCACGACCGGCATCACGGCGGCGAGCGCTTCCACCTTGTCGGCAACCCGCGCCGGAAGATGGCCGGCGCCCATCGCTTCGATGACCGCGCCGCGGTAGCCGAGGCCGGGAAGGGCGTCGAGCAGGCGGCCGTCGTCACCGAGCGGAATCGTCACCAGGGCGACGCCGGTAGCATCGGCGTCGGCTGGGCGTGCCAGCGCCTGCAGGCGGGGCAGGCGGGCATACCGGTGCACCCGTCCTTCGATGACGCGCCCGAAGGGACCGAACCCCGGCGAGGTGAAGGCAGAGGGCAGGGCGGTGTGCGACTTTTGCACGCGGCTTCCGGCATGGATTTCATCGTTGAGCACGGCTACCGCGCCGAGGCCGGCGGAGGCTGTGGAACTCGCGACCGTCACCGCCGCCAGCAGGTTGGCCGGGCCATCCGCGCCCGGGGCCGCGGGGCCGCGCATGGCGCCCGTCACCACGACCGGGTTGTCGGACTTCACCAGCATGTCGAGGATGAAAGCCGTGTCTTCGATGGTATCCGTGCCTTGCACCACGACCGCGCCCATGAAGTCCGTGGCCATGCGCCCGTCGACCAGGTCGGCGATCCGGACGAGGTCGCCAAGCGACAGGGAGGCGCCAGGCATCATCGAATACGAGACGACCTCCAGGTCCGCGCGCCGGGCAAGCTCGGGGACCGCGCGTACCAGGTCCTCACCGGTGAGCGTCGGGCTGATGCCGCCCGCCGGTCCGCCGCTGGTCATGGTGATGGTGCCGCCTGTTGAGACCAGCAATACTCGGCGCGGCGTCATGCCTGTCCGCTCCCGGCCTGCGCCTTGTAGATATCGAGGATTTCCTCGCCGGTACACATGGCCACGCCCGGATGCGACAGGATGTAGTCATACAAGGCTTCGAGGTACTTGATGCGATGCGGCACCCCGGTGAGATACGGATGTATCGAGATGGCCATGACCCTGGGGATCGTCGCGCCCTCCTTGTAAAGCTGGTCGAACTGGTCCTTGCCGCGCCGGAATATCTCGTCGGAAGGCTGCTGCTGGATCGCCGACATCACGACGTCATTGATCTCCACCGTATAAGGCACCGAGATCATCTCGCCGCTCCGGGTCTTGATCGGCACCGGCTGGTCATCCAGCACCCAGTCGGCCACATACTCGATGCCCGCTTCCGCCAGCAGGTCGATGGTCTCGGCGGTTTCAGTCAGGCCGGGGCTCTCCCAGCCGCGCGGCGTCTTGCCGGTGAACGCGCGGATGGCGTCGACCGTGCGGCGTATCGCCTGGGCCTGGTCTTCGACGCGGTGCATCGGCTTCTGCTCGAAGCCGTGACCCATGAATTCCCAGCCCGCCTCCAGCGCCGCCTTGCACGCCGCCGGGTATTCGGTGCAGGTGGAGCCATTGAGCGCCAGCGTGGCGCGCATGCCGCGCGCCTTCAGCACCTCGACGAAGCGCCAGAACCCCACGCGCATGCCGTACTCGTGCCAGCACCAGTTGGGGACGTCGGGAAGCAGGGGCTGCCCCATCGGAGGAGGGAGAACGGTGCGCGGCATGGGGTTCTGCGGCAGCCAGTTCTCGATGTTGACGATGGTCCAGACCGCGACGCGCGCATTATCCGGGAGGACGAAAGGGCGGCGCTGCGAGATCGGCTCGTACCTGACGCGTTCGCGCGCGGTAGGACCGCCGGGCGCTTGCCCTGGTGTTTGCTCGGTCATCGGCATTCTCCTTGAATGGTGTCTTCGTTGCCTGTCGTGGACGCCCGCATGCGCAAGCTGCCGTCCACTATTTGGAAGGCCACATATTGAAAATCTTCAACACAGCGTGCAAACATCGTTCTTGCTTTCAAACCATGGTATTTTTGCGCTTGCTGCAGTGTCAATCGCTTACGGATTATTTCCACTATTTGGACGTTCGGATGGGTTCAACTCACGTACCTGGGGCACAAACCATCACCCGCGCCGTGCGCGCCTTGAAACTGATTGCCCAGCACGCACCCGGTGGCATGCGTCTCACGGACCTGGCGACCGAACTTGAACTGGAACGGCCCACCGCGCACCGGTTGCTGCAGGCGCTCATGAGCGAAGGCATGCTTGTCCGCGATGGCGCGTCGCGCCGTTACACCCTCGGCCCGCTCGTCTTTGAGCTCGGGCTGGCGTCAGCCCACCAGTTCAACCTGGGAGAGCTCTGCAGGCCCGTGCTGGAAGAGCTCGCCAGGCAGACACAAGATACGAGCTTCCTCTTCGTGAAGAGCGGCAACGATGCGGTTTGCCTGAGCAGGGTGCAGGGCACCTACCCCATCCAGACGCCAGCCGTCCCGGTCGGCAGCCGCCAGCCGCTTGGGGTAAGCGCGGGCGGATTGGCCCTGCTGAGTTGCTTGACAGACATGGAGGTAAGCCGCACGCTGGCGTCGATCGCTCCCCGGTTGAGCGTATATGGCGACCTCGACGTGGAAGAACTGCGCGCCCATTGCATGCGCGCCCGGGAACAAGGATTCGCATTCATCTCCAACAAGGCAGTGCCCGGCGTGAGCGCGGTCGGGCTGCCCATCCTGAGTTCGACCGGCAGCGCGATCGCGGCGATCACCGTCGCTGCAACCCAGGCGCGCATGACAGAGAAACGGGTCGCCGACATCCTGCCGTTGCTGCGTAGCGCCGCGGATCATATCGCGAGCCTGCTGCGGCAATGAATGGGAAAGATGCACGGCTTGGCATTCCGCCCTGGCAGCGCCTGGTGTGGGCACCGGGCGCTGCCAGAGGCCGATCCGAAGTCCACGCCCTGCCTCTTCGACCAGAAGAGGCAGGGCAATTTGCGGATTACGGATTCAGGCGCGTGATGCGGGTCGCCCAGTTACCCAGGGAGGTACGGGTGCCGCCGCAGCTTCCGAATGGGGCTGCCATGAATTGCGGTTCGGTGCAGGTCTGCGCAATGTATTCGTTGGCGATCCAGATCGACGTGCCATCGCTGGCGGCTGCGCCGTAGTCGCCCCAGCGCGGCCTGTCGCTGTATGGCAGGTAGCCGGAGAAGCCGTCCGCAGGACCGACGCCGGCCTTGGCGATGTGCACGTCGCCTGCTCCCGTCAAGGCGTCGAGCGCGGCATAGGCGGCCGTCGGGAAGTGGTCATTGCCGACCAGGGTAAAGCCGATGACGCCGCGTCCCGACTCGGTGACAGCGATTGCCGGGTAGGTGACGTTGTTGCCGGCCATTGCGATCACTCCCTGCTTCGTCACCTTGGCGGAATTCGGATTCACCACGTAATAGGCAATTCCCGCCCGGGCTTCCGTATCTCCGGCTATCTGTACCGCCGTTCCCAAGGCGCCCCAAAGCTTGCCGTTGGCGTAGAAAACCTGCTGCATGCGCGAGTCGCTGCTGTCGAGATCATAGATGGGATTGCTGGTGCGAGGCACGCCCAGCAGGGCGTTGCAGCCGTCGTTGTAAGCATTGGCGATGCAGTCGCGCAACGGCGTGCTTCCTGCCTTCTGTTTCGCGGAAGGCGGCACGCCATAGGTGGCCACCGGCATGCCCGTGGCGGTCAGTTGCAGGGCGGGCGTGGCGGAGTCGATGCTCTGGGTATTGGTCAGCTTCCAGAGCACGATCTGGTTGGAGTTGCCGCTGTTTTCGAAGACCGCGAGCGAGCTCAGCATGAATTCCGTGCCGTTATTGTCGAGGTCATGCGTCAGGCTTTGCGCAGGCCATACGGTGAACCCCGGATAAGGCACGGAAGGATCGAAGGTATTGAACAAGGCCACCGGGATGCCGCTTGCCCTGTTGGCCAGCGCCCGCTTCGACAGCGCATAGATCTGGGCGCCGTAAAAGCCATCTCCGAAGAGAGAGAATTCATTGGTGGTGAGATAGATGGCATTCGCATCGACGCCGATGTGAGGATAATCGCCGAGGCAGGGGCCGCCGTCGCATTGATGATTGGGCGTGCCGTCGGTGCCATCGTTTTGCACGGGCAAGCGATAGATGATCCAGGGATCGAGCGGGCTCGCGGTGGTGCTGACCGCGATGTCGAGGTGATTCTTGCCCGACAGAGCGGACGACGTGCCCACGCGGTCCAGCGTCAGCACGACATGAAACCAGCGCTGCGTGTCCTTGTCGAAAAGGCAGACCGGGTCTGTGATGGATGGACCGTATTTCGTCGGGGAGACGCCGCGGTTGATGGCTGGAATATAGCCATGGAATGAATTGAGATCGACGACGCCGGTAAGCGGATTGCCGTTTGCATCGAAGACCTGCAGCACATCGTTGACCGATTCCAGCACATAGCCATTGCCGGCGCAGAGTCCCTGGTCGGGAGGTTCGACGGTGAACTGATTGCCGTTGTTTGCGAGCCGCTGCTGGCGCAGGTTGAGACCGTCGAAGCTTGACACGACTTCGGGATTCGACTTGGCCCTGCCAGAAGAATTCGTGGAACTGCCCGTGCCGACATGCTTGGCGATCGAACGATTGATGACGCGTCCGCCCACGATCGGTTTGCCGCCGCTTCCGCGCAGGTCGGTGCCGTCCACATCGACGGTGCTGTCGAGTTCCGTTGCCTGTACGCCGGTGTCCGCGCCGTTGGCGGACAGAGGCATGCTGCTGACGATACCGGGACTAAGTCGAATGATCGTCGCGGAGGCGGCCTGCGCCATCTGAGGCGCGAGAAGTAACAGGCTGATGCTCCCAAAGACAGACAGTAACCTGCGAATGCGAATTTTCTGCATGTTTCGTCTCCATGTTGTGAGAGCGACGCTTGTCGGGATGTCGCCTATCCGAGCAGGCCCAAACATCTCCATGCGAATGAGATGTTAATCAAATAACAATGGCCGAAGTGTGTTGAGCTGTTGAGTAAAGTCATCCCTGATACGCAATGTTTTCGCGGCAATGTCGCGAGCGCAACGAATGGGCTGACAATGATGCAGCGAAGAACTGATTGGTCGGGTTGAGCGAGGTTGGCGAGGCGACAATCAGTCCCGCGCAGGCGGTGGGGAATCAGTCGGCGCCGGCGGCTGCGCGGCATCGATCCGCACGAGAATGATCTTGATTGCCGCGATGACCGGCACCGACAGGAAAACCCCGGCGATGCCGCCGAGCTCCTCTCCGGCCACCAGGCCAAGAATCACCATGAGGGAGGAAATCTCGACGCCTTTGCCCATGAGGTAAGGCGCCAGTGCGTAATCTTGCATCAGCCGGTAACCGATGATGAAGGCAAGCACCCAAAGCGTGTGCGGGAAGCCGCTGAAGAGGCAGGTGACGATGATGGCGGCGGCGGCAGTCAACGGCCCCACCACGGGGATGACTTCCAGCAGCGCCGCCGCGCCGGCGAGAAGGGCGGCATAGGGCACGCCGAAGGCAGCCAGCGCCAGCCCATAGACGAGCAATGTGGCAAGCGCCAGCAGGATCAACGCCCGCACGTAGCTCGATAGCAGCACGTTCAGGTCGCCAGAGATGGCCACCCACAGCTTGCTGCTCGAGCGGCTAAGGCCGGCCTGTATCCGCTCGGCGATGCGCGGTCCCTCCTTGATGAGCAGAAAGCTGAGTATCGGGACGAGTACCAGGTAAATCAGGTTGCCGGCCGTGTGCATGACGACCGTGCCGAACTGCTGGGCGAATGGCAACGCCTGCCCCGTGCCTGCGCGCAACTGCTCGCTGATGAAGGCAGCCAGGCGGTCACGCTGCGTATCGAGGAAATCGGGCAAGGGTATACGCCGCGACAGATTGTGCGGGTCGAGCAGGGTAGGCAATTGCGTCGCGAGCCGGCTTGCCTCGTCCACGATCTGGTTGCCGACCACGGCGCCGGCCACGGTAATGACCCCGAATACCAGGAAGAACGAAAGGGCCAGCGTGGCGGTCCGTGGAAAGCGCCGCGGCGTATGGCGGTCGACCAGGCGAACCAGCGGAAACAGCAGGTAGGCGAAGAACACGGAAAATACGATCAGCAGGATGGTGGTGCGGATCGCATAGACGAGATACAGCCCGAGGCCAACCAGGAAGACCGTCCAGGCGATTTTTGCGGCGCGGGGGTCGATGCCAAACATGGGATTCTCGCTGAATGCCTTCGGTGTCCAAGGAGTAAAAGCTGCTTCTGCCAACATCGGGGGTTCGGCACACCGGCACGGCGTAAAGACGGCCGGTGGGCGTACTGCGCCCACCGGCCTCCCTGCTTGCGACCTGGTGCCCGCTTATCGTCTCAATGCGATGAAGCCTGCGATGATCGATTGACCGTTGCTGGCATTCAATGTGAAGGTGCCGCCGGCTTCCGCCGGTCCCGCCCCCGCCACGGGCCCGAAGAAGCGGCCGCCCATCCCGCCGTTCATCTGGCCGCTGGCTGCCGTGCCTGTCATGTAGTTGGCGACATTGCTGGCGGTGGCGCCAAATCCGGCGGTCATCGTCAGCGCGACCGGCAACGAGGCGGTAGAACTGTCGTCGGGAACCGGGTTGCTCACAGCGATCGTTGCCTGGCGCGTACCAAAGTCGACGGTCACCGTCGCGTCAGCCCGGAAGGGAGTCGGGTCCGCGCTGCCATTGGGCGTGTACCAGCCGCGCACGACACCGACGTAATTGGCCGTGCCGGTTGCGGGCACGCTTGCAGGCGGCGTCACGTCGCCATAGCTGACCAGGCCGCGCCGGTTCTGGTTGTGCTCGTTCGTGGTGTTCCACTCGACGATATTGACGCCATCCTGGGTCACCCAGCGGGTGAGGTTCGCGTAGCGATAACCAAAGTTGTCCAGGCTGCGGTATCCCTTCGCACCGGGGAAAGGCACGCCAGGCCCGGTCGCGCCGGTAAGGTAAGCCGGCGTGCCGTTCGCCGCCGGCTGGTCGTTTCCGGCATGGATGTCGCCATCCTCATGCAACCGGTCGGCGCGCAGCACGTCCGGCTCGGTACCTCCCGCGCGCCAGTCGCCGGAAGCGATCTGGGGCGCGCTGGCTTCCGTCGTCGCGCAGGACGCTGCCGGCACGTCGCTCGGGCAGCGCGATGGCGCGGTGCGCGGGAAGTAATGGTTGTTGGCGTAGTTGGCCTGGGTTGCGGCAGCTCCCTTGGTGGCATAGTCATAGAAGCCGAGATCCGTGCTGGCCGGCAGGGCGCCGACCACGACCGCGCCATTGGCGCCCAAGGTCACTCTTCCCTGGGTGGCCAGGAAGTTTTCGATGATAGGCGGACGTTCAGTCTTGCCATCCCAGCTGATGCCGAGGTTGCTCAGCAGGAGCGTCGTGCCGCTGGGCAGCGCGTTGGCATCCTTGGCCACGCGCATTTCCACGATGCCGCCGCTCGCCGGCGCATAGCCGGTCGCGCTTGCCACATTCGGGTTCGGCGTGGCGAGATCGCTGGTCGATTTGCCATAGGCATAGACGCCGGAGCTCGTCAGGGTGACGCCGTTTTCCGTACGAAGCGGCGCGCTGCCGCTGCATTGATAGCTGCCGCCATCTGGACATGACATCGTGACGACGGCCGAGGCCGGCAGCGCGGCGGGCAGGGCGGCTTGCGCCGGTGTCGTCGTGCCTGTGCCGGTACCTGTACCGGTGCCGGTGGTTGTGCCGGTACCTGTGCCAGTGCTGGTGCCAGCGCCGGTCCCGGTGCTGGAGGTGCCGGTACCGGGATCATTCGTGGCGATGGTGGTTCCGCCGCCACCGCCTCCACCGCCGCCGCACGCGGTGAAAGCGAAAGAAACGGCAATGGACATCAACGTGAGTTGCAGGTGCCTGACCATGGGCATTCTCCTTGGAATCGATAGCTCAGACCGGGTGTTCCATCAGGAACAGCACAGTTCGTGACAATGTAGCTTTCCATGCCGACATTGCCTTTGTGATGGATCGCATTCCCTTAGGCGGCTCATTGACACGGGTCTTGGATTTTTCAAGCTATATACCGATCCGTCGTTCCTCCATGCAACGGCTAAAGCGTCTGATACGTCTTGCAAATCCAGTGCCCGCCCAAAGTCCCGACATCGGCTGCAGGCAACGATTACCCACCGGAAATCAAGTGGAGTCAACAAGTCCGGATTCGTGGTGCGAGCGCAGCTGACGACCCGGCAGCATTCACATGCGGTCAAGGTAGTCGAAAGACATGCGTGGATAACGCAGCCGCTGCCGGCCGGTTCAACAGATGAAATTCCCATCTGGGCGGGAATGCCGGCAGGCAGGTGCGGACAATGGTGGGCGCGTCTTGGGTTGTCGAATTCGTCGCAGCATCGCGTCCAATCAGGCCGCCACGATCAACTTGCCATTCATCTCTTCATGCCCGCTGCCGCAGAAGTTGTCGCACAAGAAATCATAGGTGCCGGCCTTCTCAAACATCAGCGGTATCCTGGTAATCCGGCCTGGCGCCAGGTCAATGCGCATCTTCAGATCGGGGATATTGAAGCCATGCATGAAGTCGACAGCCATGACTTCCAGGACCACCGATTCACCCTTGCGCAGATGAATTGGATTGGGAGAGAACTGGAATTTTCTGGCGGTGACCTGAATGATGCGCGGATTGCTGGACGGCGCATCCTGCGCAACGCTCAGCCGGCCGAGCAGCGATTGCCCGGCGCCTGCAAGCGCGGCGACGCATAGATAACGTCTGGAGCGGTTCATGTCACACCTTCACGACAGGGAACTCGGCAATTTCGTATGCCGCGGATATGGGTTTCGCCTCCACTTCGCGAAAGCCAAGACCCTTGAATGGCTTGGTGGCATCCCATGCAAGAGGCGTGCGCTTGTCCTGCGATCCTGGCGAAGGTAGCGGAAATACGAGCGACTTCGCGGCATGATGTGCGATATGGCCGGTCATCCGATGATGTTCCTGATGAATGTGCCCATAGAACACCGTCACGTTCGCGAAAGGCATCAGCAGTTCGACGGCCTTGTCGCCGTCGCGCGTGGCCCAGTCCCACTTCGGCACGAGATCGAATAGCGGCCTGTGCGTGAAGACCACGATCGGCGCCTGCCTGTCGCGAGACGAAAGGTCCTGGCGCAGCCAATCAAGCTGGCTATCGCCGATCCTTGCCCCAGGGTCGGAGACATTGTCGAGCACGATGAAATGCACTCCCTTGTGATCGAATGTGTAATGGGTCGGTCCGAAGAATTCTTTGAATGCGGCACCGAAGTCAAGCGATGCATCGTGCTCTCCCGGCATGAAGTGCATCGTCCTGATGTTCAGCTTGCTGACAATGTCTTTGAATTCCGCCAGGCGCCGGCGTCGCTCTTTTGGGTCGTCCGTCGTATGCGTTAGGTCGCCGGTGAATACGACGAAGTCGGGTGGCGTCGACAGCATGTTTACCGCTTCAACCGCCATGGGCAGCGTATGCGCGGCTTCTGGATTTGCGTCCCCGGCGTATCCCCAATGGCTGTCGGACAGTTGAACGAAATAAAAGTCGTCCTCGCCTGTCATGGGCGTGCCGGGTACGCCTGCCAGGCTTGGCCGATAGAAGGCGCTTAGGAAAGCTGCGCCGCCGCCGACGGCGGCCAGCCTTAGGAATTCCCTGCGATCGATCATCATGTTCTCCTTCAATGGAATCAAGGTTGCCGCGTGAATTCGCGCAAATAGATAATGAGGTCGGCACGATCCGCAGCCGATGGCACCTGGATGCCCATCTTTTGTCCGGGAACCAGCTTTTCCGGATCGCTCAGCCATCGGTCGAGCGTCGCGGCCGTCCAGATGATTGAGGATGACTTCAGCGCGGGAGAGTAGTCATAATCCGGCGCACTTCCTGCCTTGCGTCCGAACACGCCTTTGTGGGCTGGGCCAACGCCGTTGTAGTCGATGGAATGGCATCCCGCGCACAAGCTTTGATATAACGCCTGACCACGCAGCGCGTTTCCATTGGCATGAGCCAGGCTTGTACAGACGGCCAGCGTCATTCCAATACATATCCAGGTTTTCATTGCCCTTCCTTTCGTCGTGTACCATGCCCCCATGCTGTAAAACCCGGAAGCGCCCGTCGTTATTCCCATCGACGCGCAAAATATTTCGGGAATAAAGTCGCTGCAAGACGAGTCCTGCACCCTGACATGGGGAAAAAACCGGATGAGCCAGCGTTTCGAGAATGACGACAAGACCAGGGAATTCGAGGCGATCGTGCTGCCTCATCTGGATGCCGCCTACAACCTGGCGCGCTGGTTGACGCGCAACGACCACGACGCCGAGGACCTGGTGCAGGCGGCATTTGTCCGCGCTTTCCGCTTTTTCGATGGCTTTCGCGGCGGCGATGCGCGTCTCTGGCTGCTCACGATCGTCCGGCACACGTATTTCACGTCACTGCGCGACGATCGTCACGAGCAAGACAACATTGCATTCGACGAAGAACTGCATCATGCCGCCTGCGAATCCGACACCCTGGGCACGCAGGGTGTCGAGCTTCCGGAAAGCGCCATGCTCCGCAGCGATACACGTCATGCGGTCAATCGCGCGCTGGACCGGTTGCCGGGCACCTTCCGCGAGGTTGTCGTGCTCAAGGAGATGGACGATTTGTCCTATAAGGAAATCGCGGAAGTGACCGGTATTCCGATTGGTACGGTCATGTCGCGACTCGCGCGTGCCCGAAAACTGCTCGTCGCATACCTGAAACAGTACGCGTCCGGAGGATGAGATGGATTGCACGGAATATCGTCTGTTGATGACGGCCCGCATCGATAACGAACTCGATGCCGCGACGATGGCGCAATTCGCTGCGCATGTCGCGAACTGCCCCGAATGCGAGGAGGAGTATGAAGCGCTGTCTGGACTCTCTTCGGACGTCCGAATGCACGGCGAGCGCTACGCCGCGCCGGCCCACTTGAAGCAGCGGATCCTCTCGGCGTTGCCGCATCGTCCTCCCGTGTCGCGCGAAGCAGGGAAGTGGCCTTGGGCCTGGATCAATTTCGGTGCCGCGCTGGCGTCAAGCGCCGCATTCGTGGTGACGCTCGGCCTATATATGGCGGCGCCTACCTCGACCAATGGGCTGGAAGAAGATGTTGTGTCGAGTCATTATCGCTCGCTACTTGTCGGCCACTTGACCGACGTCGCATCGTCAGACCAGCACATGGTGAAACCCTGGTTCACGGGCAAGCTGGATTTCTCGCCGCCAGCATACGATTTCGCGGCGCGGGGTTACACCCTCATCGGCGGGCGGCTTGATTATCTGCATGGACGAACCGTCGCCGCACTGGTGTATCAACATCGCCAACACATCGTGAACCTGTTCGTCTGGCCGGAACAAGGAAAGGATGGAACGGCGCAGCAATCTGTGTCGAGGCAGGGATTCCAGCTGCTCGCGTGGTCGGATCACGGACTGCGCTATTGGGCAATTTCGGATGCGGCCCCGCAAGACCTGGCGGAACTGCGGAATCTCCTCGATGCGCAAATACGGGGGGAAACATCATCCGGTTCGCAAAAGTGAGATCCATCAAGCGGTCAAGCGTTCGGCGAAAGCGGTACCCCATGCCTCTGCCATCCCGGAATTCCAGAAACGATGAGCGCGATGGCACTGGGCTTATTCGACAGGCTTGGGCGGGACGGATCTGGCAAAGACCGCGGCCGCCTGGACGAATTCGCTGGGCATCATGATGACGGTCATGGTGTTCTGTTCGGCGCCGATTTCAGTCAGCATCTGCATGCGGCGCAATTCCAGGGCCTCTGGCGTCTGCGCGATCAGGCGCGCGGCGTCGGTCAGCTTCTTCGCCGCCAGGAATTCCGCATCGGCCTTGATGAGGCGGGCGGCTTGCTCGCGGGTAGCCTCCGCTTTCTGGGCGATGGCCCGCTGCATGTTTTCTGGAATTTCGACGTTGGCGATTTCCACCTTGCTCACCTCGACTCCCCAGCGGGGCGCGATCTCTTCGATCTTCTGCGCTATGATGGCGGCAATTTGGCCGCCGCCAGACAAGACCTCATCGAGCTCGTGCAGGCCGACCACGCTGCGCATGGTCGTCGCGGCAAGCTGGCGGATGGCGGCTTCGACATTTTCGACGTCGAGAACGGACTTGGCGGGATCGACGATCTGATTCCAGAGCACGGCCGTGATCTTGACGGGCACATTGTCCCTGGTGATCGCCTCCTGTTGCGGCAAGGACCATGTCGTCGTGCGGATGTCGACCGGAATCGCGCGCTCGATGCCCCATGGAAGCAGAAAATAAAGTCCCGGGCCCCTGACACCTGCGAAGCGTCCAAAGCGCAGGACTACGGCTCTCTTGTACTGATCCGCGACCCGAATTGTGGTCAGCAGGAAGGAAACGATCAACCCAAGGGCAATCAGGGAAAAAATGGAGAGGGAAGGCATCATGTCGGGATCAGGGATCGGTAGTGGGCCCTCTTGAAAGCATAATTCAATTTCTCCAACTTAAAACCTTTATCATCGACAAAACCACGCGATCGCCAATTCAATATTCCATCGGCAATCATCGATTGCTTGGCAGATCCGTTTTGTCACATTTCACTTAGAACGAGATTTCAAGAAAAAATAGAGCGCACCAGTTCATCGAATTGCGGCGCCCTACGCAATCGCGCGAAAAATCCCGCAATGACGAGCTGGTGCGCTCATGCAGGCGGCAAGGTCAAGCCTGCTGTATGTGAACGCTCCCACAGAAGAACATCCCGGTAGTCAGCGCGATGCGCAAGCCGTCACGCCAAACCCGCGTTTCGGATCACTCCCTACCCGCGTTTCTTGGTTTAAACACATAGGCGAGGAAAGATCAATGTATCTTGATTGCCGGCGGATTTGTCTCCAGGTCATTCAAGGCGGTTTGAAGCCAGGCGCGCACAAATTCGTCTCCTTCGATATCGCGCATCAGGTTGTAATTGGTCATCATTAACACGTTCAGCGCGTCTGCCATTGCTGAAGAATCGGGCATCTTCAGCATCAGGTTGCTGACAGCTTTTACCGCCTCTAATGCAATTTTGTCTTGAGCCATCTATGCATCTCCTGTCGTTGATCGTGGCCGGGGTAGAGAAGCCATGCGGCCAAACAGATTGTTTCTCGCTTAAATAGACTGTATGTTCAACAGCGCTAAGAGCAGCGATTCCGAACTCAAGCAAACCTCATGCCCGTCATGGAAAGAGACGCCAGATTCATCATTAACAAGTGCCCAATATTTTGTTCATGATTATTGGGGCGCGTCCAGGGCAACGGGGATTGCGGCGCTTTTCTGCGCCAATATGTTCACGAAACATTTTCACGACCATCGCGCCTAGTGACGTTAAGTGGAAAATTCTTACAACATGGCGCTTGGCAAATATTTTTCGACTTGCCGGCTGTGAAAAGAAGAGCCAAGGTGTTGCTTATTATTGTGCTTTTCAGTCGGTGACCGGAGCCGCAGCTGACTCATGCTTGAGGATACCCATGTCGTTGAGGGCATCGCGCATGGCATTGACCGCCTGCCGCATCTCCGCCTCGCCGATAGCGCCGATGCAGCCCACCCGGAACGTCTCGGCCTGCGTCAGCTTGCCCGGATACAAGATGAACTCCTTCTCCCGCACTCGCCGGTAAAACTCCTGGAAGTTGTACTGCCGGCTCGCCGGCGCAAGCAGCGTCACGCTGATCGGCGCCTGGATCGCCTGGTCCAGGAACGGCTCCAGCCCCAGTTCCACCATTCCCGCCATCAGCGTGTCGTAGTTGTGCCGGTAGCGCGCCAGCTGCCCGCCCCCGGCTTCGAACTGCAGCAGCGCCTCGTGGAATGCCATCACGATGTGCGTGGCTGGCGTGAAGCGCCATTGCGTGGTCTTCTCCATCAGCCTATTGAGGCTGGACTGAACTTGCATTCAAGCGCCATACATGAAGACGTTACTCTCATTCTGGCGTGCCGCCTTTTGAGGGACGTGCGGCGCTTCCTTCGACGTTCGATTTCCGGCTTTCGCGGACATGGCAGGATAATTGTAGTCAGCGCCCCGGACGAGCGTGCCTTCCCGGTAGGCGCTTTCCAGCTCCGATCGGACTTCCGTGCGTGTTTTGCTCGAATCGAGGCTTGGCTCGCTCCACGGATAATTGGTATTGGTCCCGGCGATGGCGGAAGAGGACAGTGCGGCGACAGCGGCGGCAAAAAGGATTCGGGATGTTTTCATGACAGGCTCCATTGGTCGTTGCGAGGGCTGTGCTGTGCGCCGCAAGGGGCGCACGACAGTCATGCCCCATGGTGCGGAAGAGCACCTGGAACCTATCCCTGCGAGGGGAGGCTCTTGAATGGGGTCACAATGGATATACGGAAGAACAGCCGATTCGGATGTGGCATTCGTATTTTTACTTCGCCAGCATCGTGTATGCGTGTACTGCGTGCCTGAAGGACGCCGCGCCTGCCAGAGAGGCAGTCAGGGAACGACAAGGTGTTTGGCTTGCCATGCGCGATGAGTGAGTTGGGGACGCGCAATAGAAAACGGCCCGCTATCGAAGCAGGCCGTTGGAATTGTACCTGCCGCACGTGGCCAGCACTCCAGGGACCAGTGGTCCAAGGGAGTCGGACCTGGCTTGGCTTCGGGTTCATCGCAAAGCAACGATCGCTCCCACCAAGACGCATGTCCAACCAATGCGCGTAGATCGTCCAAAGAATGTTTTGGCATGTAGGAACGCGACAGGTGAGACGCATACTACGCTGTTAAGGGGTATTGTCAAGTCGACGATTTGTGGTTGCCGTCCATCCATTTTTCCTCGCACTTTTCCATGCATGACGCATCGTGACAGCCGATCTCCGGAATAACAAAATGATTTGCGCTTGGCAATAGGATTATTTCCTAGCCCACCACAGTAATCTACAGGCTGATTATTGAACAAGCATTCTCCAGAATGGCTCTTGGTCCCGCTTACCCGGAAGGCCTAGAACAACACGATCGGATCGGGTCAGGGGAGCCGCGCAAGCGCAGGTGGTCCTCGTCGAGATCGACAAGCTGAAGTCAGGCTTGAAATGGGGATCGGCCGGCACGCCGGCCGCCTGAACCGCACGACGTGATTCAAGAAAAGAAGACGTGGAGAGTAGATGATTGCAGCAAGTAATCTGGATCGCGGTGATGCGCATGGTGCCGGCATGTCGATCCTCGGGAAGCTACGGATCAGTACCAGCCTGACGGTCGTACTGGTGTTGTTCGTGGTATTCATGGGCGCCAGCAACTTCGTGTCATGGAATGGCCTTCGCCATACCGCCGATTCAGTTCAGCGCTTGAGTGCCGTGACGGACGAGGTGCAGGCTGTCAATGGCGCCTTCGCCGCGACGCAGCGCGCCCGCGTCTCGCTGGCGGGCGCCCAGAGCGCCGCGCGCGTAGGCAACGAAGCTGTGGCCAAGGATTTAATGAAGACGGTCGGCACGCGCCTGGAGCAAGGGCAGAAACTGATTAACAGCTTTGCGCAGATGCCCAGTATCGATCCGGAAGACCAGGACCTGGCGAAAAAGCTGGTATCGACGTACGAAGCCCTCAATGACAGCGTCAAGGCTGAGCAGAAAGCGGTGATCGCCGGCGATACAGTCGCATACGATCAGATCAGCTCCGTGAAAAGCATCGCCGCCTCGCGCGCATTCAATACCGAGCTGGAGAAGTTTTCCAAGCAGGCGACGGCCCGCGGCGATGAGGCTCAAGCCGCCGCCGGCAACACATTTGGCCGCCTGCAGACCGTCATCATCGCCGGCATGGTGCTTGCCCTGCTGGTGGCCGGACTGGCACGCTGGGCGCTGAGCCGCATTGTTCAGCGACCGTTATCGGAAGTGGGCGCGCATCTCGACCGCATGGCGAGCGGCGACCTGACCTCCAGCATCGACCACGATTCCAGTAACGAGATCGGCATGCTCTTCGCAGCCACGAAACGTATGCAGGAAAGCCTGACCCGGGTCATCGGCACGGTGCATGTCTCGGCCGAATCGGTCAGCGCTGCCTCGAAACAGATCGCGACGGGCAATGCTGACTTGTCGGCGCGCACCGAATCGCAGGCCGGCTCGCTGGAAGAAACCGCGTCGTCGATGGAAGAGCTGACCTCGACCGTCAAGCAGAATGCCGAAAATGCCAGACAGGCGAATCAGCTGGCATCCACGGCGTCCGAAGTGGCCGTTAGGGGCGGGCATGTGGTGTCCGAGGTGGTCGACATGATGGGGTCGATCAATGCGTCGTCAAAAAAGATCGTCGATATCATCAGCGTCATCGACGGCATCGCGTTTCAGACAAATATTCTTGCGCTGAACGCAGCGGTCGAAGCGGCGCGCGCCGGCGAACAGGGCAAGGGCTTCGCCGTCGTGGCAACCGAGGTCCGCAGCCTGGCCCAACGCTCCGCGTCCGCCGCGAAGGAAATCAAGTCGTTGATCAGCGACTCGGTCGGCAAGGTGGAGTCGGGCTCGAAGCTGGTCGATCAGGCTGGCGCGACGATGGATGAAATCGTCCGCAGTATCCGGCGCGTGACCGACATCATGGCGGAAATTACCGACGCCAGCGCCGAGCAGGGCGCCGGAATCGAACAGGTGAATCACGCGATTGCCGAGATGGACAACGCCACCCAGCAGAATGCCGCCCTGGTGGAAGAAGCGGCGGCAGCGGCGCAAGCCATGCAGGACCAGGCTGCGACGCTGGTGCAGACGGTAAACGTCTTCAAGCTGAGCGGTATGCCGCAGCTAACGAGGCTACCCGCTCCGCGCGAATCGGTGAAGCAGGGAGCGATTCCTTCGGTGCGCAAGGCCTCATCCGCCAGGGTTGCCGCACCTGCCAGGAAAGTGCCTGCGGTGCAGGCGGTCCGTGGCGGTGATTGGGAAGAATTCTGACCGAGCGCGGCAAGCGGATATGCCGCGCCGGGGCCGCAACTGTCCGAGGGCGCGGGGCAGCGAGGCGAAAAAAAAGCCCACTGGCCTTGCGGCTCGCGGGCTGAATCCAATTCAAGGAGAGTTGGAGGAGACAGGAGGAACTTTAATGCGTCGCAGCATATTTTTCTAATTTATTTTGGCGATAAGCTTATATAAAGAAGTGATATAACTTGAAGGTGGCGGGAAAAAGCTTGCCGCGCGGAGACTTCATGCCGGCTACAATGCCGCAACCCGATCAAGCTCGCCCCCATGGACCTGTCCCGCGTCGACCTCAATCTCTTCATCGTCTTTGAAGCCATCTTCACGCTTGGCAGCATCACGGCTGCCGGGCGGAAGCTGCACCTGTCGCAGTCGGCGGTCAGCCATGCGCTGGCGCGGCTCCGGCAGTTGTTCGACGATCCTCTGTTCGAGCGCAACAGCCGCGGTATGGCGCCCACGCCGCTGGCACGCATCCTGATCGTCGACGTGCGCAACGCCCTGCAGAGCATGGAATGCACACTGCAAAAGACGGCGCGTTTCGACTTGTCCACCACCAGGCGCCACTTCGCGATCGCAATGGGCGACCCCTTCGATTCGTTGCTGCTTCCGCCGCTGCTGCGGCGCATCGGGCCGGCCGCGCCCGGCATCTCGATCGAGGCCATCTACAGCGACCGGCGCCGGGTCGAACCCGCGCTGCTGGACGGCTCGCTCGACATGGCGATCGACGTGCTGATATCGACGTCGCCAGACGTCGTGCATGCGCCGGTGCTATCCGAGCCGCTGGTCGTGCTGGCGCGCCAGGGTCATCCCGACATCGACGGCAGCGTCGACCTGGACACCTACCTGAAGCAGGCGCATGTCCAGGTGTCGTCGCGGCGCCGCGGCCTGAGCATCGAAGACATCAGCTTGAGCCGCGCAGGCATGACGCGGCAGGTGCGGGTCAGGTGCCAGCGGTATGCCGCCGCTTGCCGCATCGTGAGCGAAACCGACATGCTGACCACGATGCCGGCCTGCTTTGCCAGGATCGCCAACCAGGCGATGCAGAACCAGGTCTTGCCCGCGCCTTTCCCGTCCCTGCGCCTGGAGTTGTTCCTGTACTGGCATGTCCGCAGTGACAACGACGCGGCGGCGCGCTGGCTGCGCGAGCAGATCCTCGCTTGCATGGCCCCGCCACAGGAGCCGCAGCACTGATCGCCGCCTGGTTTACGTTGCTGTCATGCACCGCGTGCATAGTCTCTCATCGAGCAAAATCATTGGATTCATTTCTGTCGGCATTTTAAGCTGTACGCGGTTGATGCAAACTAGACAATGACGCCGATGCCGGGCCTGTTTGATTGGCGGGCGCGACAATGCCGAGAGAGGACGCAGTGACAACCCCCGACTTACCCTGGATCAAGTCGTATCCGCCAGGTATTCCCTGGAATGCGAAGATCGATATGCTGCCCGTTCATCATCTGCTGGACGATGCGGCGGCGCGCGCGCCGGACCGGCATGCCATCGAATTCCAGGGCAAGGCCTACACCTACGCGCAGCTGCATGAATGCGTGCAGCGCTTCGCCGCCGGCCTGCAATCATTGGGCGTCGGGCCGGGCATCAAGGTCGGTCTCTACCTCCCCAATTCGCCGCATTACGCCATCGCATTCTTCGCGGTTTTGAAGGCGGGCGGGACCGTGGTGAACTATTCGCCGCTGGATGCCGGCGCGGTGCTGGCACACAAGATCGCTGACAGCGAAACCGACATTATCGTCACTCTCGACCTCGAATCGCTGTATCCGCTCATGAACAAGCTGCTAGGCAGCACGCGCCTGAAGACCCTCGTCGTCGGCAACATGGGCGAAGTCTCCGGCGCGCCGGACAAGGTGCAGGCGGAGTTGCGCAGCCAGGGGCAGTTGTGCGACGTGGCCTGGGACGCGCAGCGCATCGCGTTCGCCAGCTTGCTTGACAACGACGGCTTGTGCGCACCGGTTGCGCCAATCGACTTGCACGATACCATCGCCGTGCTGCAGTACACCGGCGGCACGACCGGCCTGCCCAAGGGCGCCATGCTTTCGCATGGCAACCTGTCGGCCGGATGCAGCCAGGCCGTGCAAAACCTGTCCGGCGGCACAGGCCTGCAGGACGGCCGGGAGACTTTCCTTGCCGTCCTGCCGCTGTTTCACATCTACGCGCTGACCTTCAACCTGCTGCTCGGCGTGCGCCTGGCAGCGACGCTGGTGCTGCATGCGCGTTTCGATCCGGCGGCGGCGATCCGCGACCTGGCCGAGAAGCGCGTGACGGTGTTTTTCGGCGTGCCCACCATGTTTACCGCCATCAACATGTTTCCCGGCGTCGAAGGCAATGATTTTTCTTCGCTGAAGCTCAGCAATTCCGGCGGCGCGCCGCTGCCGGTCGAGGTGCATGAACGCTATGAAGCGCTGACCGGTTGCAAGCTGCAGGAAGGCTGGGGCATGACCGAGATCTGCGGCGTCGGCACCAATACGCCGATGCAGCGCCGTCATAAGATCGGTTCCTGCGGCGTGCCCTTGCCCGGCATCACGATCCGTTTCATCAGCGTCGATGATCCGGGAAAGCCGGTAGCCTACGGTCGGCAGGGCGAAATCTGCATCGCCGGCCCGAACGTGATGACGGGTTACTGGAAAAAACCCGAGGCGACTGCCGAAGCCATGACCCCTGACGGCTTCCTGCGTACCGGCGATGTCGGCTACATGGACGACGATGGATTCATGTGGATTGTCGACCGCATCAAGGACATGATTCTTTGCAGCGGCTACAACGTATATCCGCGTAATATCGAGGAAGCGATCTACAAGCATCCGTCGGTGGCCGAAGTACTGGTGGTCGGTGTGCCCGATGCCTATCGCGGCGAGGCGCCCAAAGCATTCATCACGCTGAAGCAGGGTGCACCCTCCTTCACGCTCGACGAACTAAAAGGTTTTCTGAAAGACAGCCTTGGCAAGCATGAAATGGTGCAGGCCTTGGAATTCCGGGTCAGTCTGCCGAAAACCGCGGTTGGCAAGTTGTCCAGGAAAGAATTGCAGGATGAAGAAAAGAGGAGGGTGGCATCGTCCGCCTGACTCCCGAACGCTACCCAAACCAGAAGAAGAATCAAAGGAGAAAGACATGACTCGTCCCCTGACCCTGCTCGCCTGCACGGCGGCCTTCGCCGCCGCAATCGCCGCCCCGGCGTCCGCCGAAACCGTGAAGATCGCCTTCATCGATGCCTTGTCCGGCGCCTTCGCGCCGCCCGGCCAGACGGCGCTGAAAAGCTTCCAGATGCTGGCCGAGATCGCCAGCCAGCAGAAGTGGGCCGGCCCCGGCAACACTATCGAAGTGGTCGGCTTCGACGGCAAGGGCAGCCCGCAGGAATCGCTCAACCAGTTGAAGACGGTGATCGACCAGGGCTATCACTACATCACGCAAGGCGGCGGCTCCGGCGTCGCGCTGGCCCTGGTGGACGGCATCAACAAGCACAATGAGCGCAACCCGGGCAAGGAAGTCGTCTACCTCGACTTCGCCGCGCTCGACCCGGACCTGACCAACAGCAAGTGCAGCTTCTGGCATTTCCGTTTCGAGCCCAACTCCGACATGCGCATGGAGGCGCTGACCAGCTACATGGCGGCGGACCAGAACGTCAAGAAGGTGTACATCCTCGGCCAGAACTATGCGCTTGGCCACCAGGTCAGCCGCGCGGCGAAGGAGTACCTCAAGCGCAAGCGTCCCGACATCCAGATCGTCGGCGACGACCTGCACCCGATCGCCACGGTCAAGGATTTTTCGCCTTACATCACCAAGATTAAGGCTTCGGGGGCGGATTCGGTGGTCACCGGCAACTGGGGCAACGACCTGGCGCTGCTGATCAAGGCGGCCAAGGACGCCGACCTGAAGGTCAACTTCTACACCTACACCGCCTACACCACCGGCGTGCCGACGGCGATGGGCGCGGCCGGTGCCGACCGCGTGAAAAACGTCAGCAACTGGAACATCAATAATGAAACCTTTGCCGGCAAGGAAGTCGCCGAGGCATTCAAGAAGAAGTACAACGAAGACTACTGGCTGATGTCGAGCCACAGCGCCATCGCGATGCTGTCGCGCGCCATCAAGGAAACCGGCACGGCCGACCCGGTCAAGGTCGCGTACGCGATGGAAGGCATGACCATCAAGAGCTTCAATGGCGACGTGGAAATGCGCAAGGCCGACCACCAGGCGCAACAGCCGATATACTTGGCGACGTGGTCCAAGGTCAATGGCAAGGACGTGAAATACGACCAGGAAAACACCGGCTACGGCTGGAAGACCGAAAAGAAAATCGGGACTTATGTCGCAGCGCAGCCGACGTCGTGCGAAATGAAGCGTCCCAATAAATCCTGAGCGCGGCCCCTGCCGGCGGAGACAAGATGATCGTCGTTCACCACCTGAACAATTCGCGCTCGCAGCGCATCCTGTGGCTGCTGGAAGAGCTCGCGCTTCCCTATGAGATCGTGCACTACCAGCGCGATCCGGTCACGCGCCTGGCTCCGCCCGAACTGAAGGCGGTGCATCCGCTCGGCAAGTCGCCGGTCATTACCGATGACGGGCTGGTCGTCGCCGAATCGGGCGCCATCATCGAGTACCTGGTGCGCAAGTACGGCAACGGCCGCCTGGCGCCGGCCGCCGATTCGCCGGACTACATCCAGTATTTGCAGTGGATGCATTTCGCCGAAGGTTCAGCCATGCTGCCGATGCTGCTGGCCTTGTATGTGGGGCGGCTGGGCGATGCCGGCGCACCACTCAAGCCGCGCATCACCAGCGAGATCGACAACCACCTGTCGTACCTCGATGCGCAACTGGGGCAAAAGGATTTCCTGCTGGGCGCGGAATTGTCGGCGGCCGACATCCAGGTCAGCTTCGTGGTGGAAGCGGCGGATGCGCGCAACCTGCTGGACCGCTACGTGAACCTCAGCCATTACGCCGCCCGCATCCATGCGCGTCCCGCCTACCTGCGCGCGCTGGAGCGCGGCGGACCGTACCGCCTGGGAGCTTGAGATGACTCCCGTGCAGGATGGACTCATCGTCATCGCCAAGCGCGAATGCCCGACCTGCCTGCTGGTCGAGCCGCTGCTGCGCCAGATTGCGGGGACGACGCCGCTCGCCGTCTACATCCAGGACGATCCGGCCTATGCGGCGGACGTGCCGGGCGCGGTGCTGGACGACACGCTCGAGCATTCCTACCGGCTCAACACCGAGATCGTTCCCACCCTGATCCGCATGGAAGCAGGGCGGGAAGTCGAACGTACCTATGGCTGGCATCGCGACGATTGGCGGCGCCTGACCGGTCAGCCCGACCTCGGGGAAGGTTTGCCGGCAGTTCGGCCGGGATGCGGTTCGAAGACGCTGGAGCCCGGTGTGGCGGAAGAGCTGGCGGTGCGCTTCGGCAAGGTCAGCTTCGGTGCGCGCGCCGTCGAAATCGCCGGTTCCGAAGACCTGATGGAAGTCTGCTTCGAGCGCGGCTGGACCGATGGCTTGCCGGTGGTTCCGCCCACGCGCGAGCGCGTGCTGCGCATGCTGGCGGGCACCACACGGGCACCCGATGAGGTGATCGGCATGGTCCCACCCGACCTCGTGGAATGCACGGTCGAGAAGGTTGCCATCAATGCCGTCATGGCCGGCTGCAAGCCGGAATATCTGCCTATCGTGCTGGCCGCCGTCGAAGCGGCGCTGATCGATGAATTCGGCATGCATGGCGTGCTGTGCACCACCATGTTCGCCAGTCCGCTGGTGATCGTGAACGGCCCGATGGCGAAGGCGGTCGGCATGAATTCCGGCGTCAATGCGCTGGGGCAGGGGAATCGTGCCAACGCCACGATCGGCCGCGCCCTGCAGCTGGTGATCCGCAACGTCGGCGGCGGCCGCCCCGGCGAGCTCGACCGTGCCACGCTCGGCACGCCGGGCAAATACACCTTCTGCTTTGCCGAGGCCGAGGACAGCGCGTGGGACAGCCTGGCCGTCGAGCGCGGCTTCACGCGTGGGCAATCGACCGTCACGCTGTTCGCGGGCGAGGGCGTGCAAGGCATCGTCGACCAGAAATCCCGCACGCCGGAATCGCTGGCGCGCAGCTTTGCGCTCGCGCTGCGCGCGGTCGACCATCCCAAGCTGGCGATGGCGGGCGATGCGCTGCTGGTGGTATCGCCCGAACACAGCCGCGTATTCATCGAGGCCGGCTGGAGCAAGTCGCGCCTGCGGGAGGAACTGGAGCGACTGCTGCAATTGCCGGGCAGCGAAATGGTTGTCGGCGCGGGCGGCATCACCGAAGGATTGCCTGCCGCCATGGCTGGCGCGACGGTGCCCAAGTTCCGGCCCGGTGGCTTGCTGATCGTACGCGCTGGCGGCACCGCCGGCCTGTTTTCCGCCGTGATCGCCGGCTGGGCCGCTTCCGGCCCGGTCGGCTCCACCCCTGTTACCAAGGAGATTCGTTCGTGAAAGAACCAAGCATCCTGCTCGACCCCACAGCCGAGCGTTCCCCCGCCATGCGCGCGCTGCTGGCGCGGCCGGCATCGCTCGACGGCCTGACGGTCGGCATCCTCGACATTTCCAAGGCGCGCGGCAACGTCTTCCTCGACCGCATCGATGAACGGCTCGCAGCGCTCGGCATCGGCGTCAAACGCTACCGCAAGCCGACGTTCACGCGCGTCGCGCCCACCGCGCTCAAGCAACAGATCGCGGCGGAATGCGACGTCGTCATCGAAGGACTGGCTGACTGAGGGTCTTGCACGTCGTGCTGTATGCATGACATTGCAGACCTCGAAAGTCGAGGCGTTCCAGGAGTAGCGATTGCATCTACCGAATTCGTGCAGGCAGCAACGCTGCAGTCCAAGGTGCTCGGTTTCGATCCGGCGATGGTGTTCGTGCGCCATCCGATACAGGATCGTACCGACGACGAACTGCGCGCGCTCGCCGACCAGGCGGTTGAGCAGATCCTGCGGGGAATCACCGCGCCCTGACACGGGTGCCGCGTGAGCGCGGTACCCGGACTTCGTACCCGTCCACCGTCGGTCGACAGCGTCTTGCGCTGGCCCGCGGTGGAAGCACTCGCCGCCGCGCACGGCAGGCCGCTGGTCGTGGACGCGGCGCGCGAGGAACTCGCGGCACGGCGCGCATCGGGCGAGATCGGCGCCGATGACGACATCGCTGCCGCGATCGCCGCGCGCACACTTGAACAGCTCGCGCCCTCGCTGCGCAAGGTGTTCAACCTGACCGGTACCGTGCTGCACACCAACCTCGGTCGTGCGCCGCTGCCGCCGGAGGCGATCGATGCCATGGTGAAGGTAGCGTCCGGCGCATCGAACCTCGAATTCGATCTAAACACCGGCAAGCGCGGCGACCGCGACGATCATATCGAACGCTGGCTGTGCCGCCTGACCGGCGCGGAAGCGGCGACGGTGGTGAACAACAACGCCGCGGCCGTACTGCTTACCCTCAACACGCTCGCTCCACGCAAGGAAGCCATTGTGTCGCGCGGTGAACTGGTCGAGATTGGCGGAGCGTTCCGACTGCCGGACATCATGGCGCGCGCCGGCTGCAAGCTGCGCGAAGTCGGCACGACAAACCGCACCCATCTGGGCGACTACGCGGAAGCGATCGGTGCCCGTACGGCGCTGCTGCTGAAGGCGCATACCAGCAACTATCGGGTTGAAGGCTTTACCGCTGCGGTGGATGAAGCGGCACTCGGCGCGCTCGCGAAAGACAAGGACCTGCCCTTTGTGGTCGACCTCGGCAGCGGCACGCTGGTCGACCTCGCCCGCTTCGGCCTGCCGCACGAGCCGACACCCGCGGAGGCGCTGGACAATGGCGCCGACCTCGTCACCTTCAGCGGTGACAAGCTGTTGGGCGGACCGCAAGCCGGCATCATCGTCGGCCGTGCCGACCTCGTGGCGCGCATCAAGAAGAATCCGATGAAGCGCGCCATGCGCTGCGACAAGCTAACCATCGCAGCGCTGGATGCCGTGCTGCGGCTGTATGCCGACCCGGACCGGCTTGCACGGCGCGTGCCGGCAATCCGCTTGCTGGCGCGCGCAGCGGACGAGATCGATGCCCTGGCCCGGCGCGTCCAGCCTGCGGTGTCAGCGTGGCTCGCGGGTCGCGCCGAAGTGGAGGTATTCGCTGTACAAAGCCAGATCGGCAGCGGGTCCTTGCCGGTGAACTTGCTGTCGAGTGTCGCCTTGCGCATGGTCCCGACCGGCGGGAAGCGCGTTGCGGGCAGGGCGCTCGAAGGCCTTGCCGCGACGTTCCGCGCATTGCCGGTGCCGGTAATCGGGCGCATCGCCGACGGCGCCTTCCTGCTCGATTTGCGCTGCCTCGAAGACGAGGCGGAATTCATTGGGCTGTTTGCCGGCGAGGGGAGAGCGTGATCATCGCCACCGCCGGCCATGTCGACCATGGCAAGACCACGCTGGTGAAGGCGTTGACCGGGGTCGATACCGACCGCCTGAAAGAAGAGAAGCTGCGCGGCATGTCGATCGAGCCCGGCTTTGCGTATCTTGATCTCGGCAGCGGCGCCCCCGTCGGCTTCGTCGATGTCCCGGGACACGAGCGCTTCGTGCGCAACATGCTGGCCGGCGTGGCAGCGGTGGACTACGCGCTGCTGGTGATAGCGGCCGACGATGGTCCCATGCCGCAGACGCACGAACACTTGGCGATACTGGAGTTGCTCGGCATCCGCGACGGCGCCGTTGCTATCACCAAGGCTGACTGCGTGTCGCCGGCGCGCCTTGCGGAGGCGCAGGTCGAGATCGCCGCGGCACTGTCGCCGACTGCTTTGTGCAATGCGCCTGCATTTACCGTGGCAGCGACCAGCGGAGCCGGTATCGAAGCTTTGCGAACCCATCTCGCCAAGGCGGCGCGCGCGCAAAGGAAGCATCCGGCCGAAGGTAATTTCCGCCTCGCTGTCGATCGTTGCTTTTCGCTGGCCGGGACAGGGCAGGTCGTGACTGGCGCGGTGGCGTCCGGCCGCATCCGCATCGGCGATGAGGTGATGGTGTCCCCGCAAGGCGTGTCGCTGCGGGTACGCGGCATCCATGTGCACAATCGCGCGGCGGAAGACGCCTGCGCCGGATGGCGTTGCGCATTGAACCTGGCCGGCACCGACCTCAAGAAGGTATCCATCGAACGCGGTGACTGGATCGTTGCACCGGACGCGCATGTGCCGACCGAACGCTGCGATGTGCGCATCACCGTGCCGGTTTCGCAAGACAAGCCGCTGGCGCACTGGACGCCGGTGCACCTGCATTGCGGCGCCGCCGCGGTCAATGCACGGGTGGCCCTGCTGGAAGGGCAGGCAATCGCGCCGGGCGCATCCGCGCTGGCGCAATTGATCATTGACAGGCCCGTCATGCTGCTGCGCGGCGACCGCTTCATCCTGCGCGACCAGTCGGCGCGGCACACCATTGCCGGCGGCGTCGCGCTCGACCCTGACGGAGCGGTGCGCGGGCGGGCCAAGCCGGCGCGCTTGGCGCATCTCGCCGCGATGGCATGCGACACGCCGCGCGAAGCGCTGGAGCGCCTGCTGGATGCGCAGCCCGATGGCGTGTGGCTCGACCGCTTTGTTCGCGCATGGAATCTCACCGCCGACGAATCCGCTGCCTTGCTGGGGCAATTTTCGTTGGCCACTTTCCCGGATGCGGGCGAAACACGCGGCGTCACGGCAAGTAGTTGGCAAGCCATGCGCAGCCGCTTGCTGTCTAACCTGCGCGAATGGCACGATGCGCAGCCAGAAGGCATCGGTCCGGGCGAAGCGATGCTCGCCGATCAGCTTGGCGAGCGCACCCTGGCGCCGGCATGGCGCGCGGCGCTGAGGTCGCTGTGCGAAGAAGGGCAGATCAAGCGGGAAGGCATCAGCCTGCGTTTAGCGGAGCACAGTCCGCGCCTGTCGGAAAACAATGCGGCGATGCTGGCGCAAGTCAACGGGGTATTGCAGGCATCGGGCTTGCGTCCGCCTGCGGCCGGCGAGATGGCGAAGATGCTCGGCATCGACCTGGCGGCGCTGACCGCCTTCCTCGAACACGCCAGCCGCCTTGGACACCTTGTGCGCGTCGCCAGGAACCGCTTCTTCCTGCCCGCAACGATGGATGAGTTGGCACGCGTGGCCGAGAAGCTCGCCGGCGAATCGGTAGGCGGCATGTTCGAGGCGGCGGCCTATCGCGACCGGTCGGGGCTGGGCCGCAACGTCACGATCGAAGTGCTGGAATTCATGGACCGCATGCGCATTACCCGCTACGCTGGCGGCAGGCGTCGGATCGCCGCATGAACCCGGCAATGATGTGCAGGACAACGGAAGGGAATCGTATCCCGGTGGAGCGCCCGGACTTCAAATTCGGCGGGACGCGCATGGCGTGTCTGGTGGGTTCGACTCCCACTCCCTTCCGCCACGGCCAGGACGCGCGAAAGATCCTGAAACAGGTCGGCCAGCCGGCGCGCTGTGACTAATCCGCCCGGGATTGCCGTGCACGAGGTACATCATGCGGGTCTGCGTGACAATACTACCTAGCGGCAGCACGCGCAAATGGTGTTTCTGCAGAATGCTGCACAGGTGATGGTGCGGCAGCTAGGCGTAGCCGTAGCCTTCGTAGAGGGTGTCGATGGCGTTGTCGCTGGCGCTGACGTGCCAGAGCGGCACGCGATTTGAGCTGCCTAGCCGGCGGGCGGCGGCATTACCCCGCTGAAAACGACGACTTCGACTTGGCTGTACAAATCCTGGATCGATATTGGGCGTTGCAGCTGAAACAGGGGATATTGGGGAAAGCCCGTGTTCGTGCTACCTCGTGAGTGGCGTCATGGCCACCTTACGAAATGCTGGGCGTTCGGCCTGGCGCCGGAATCACTCTTCCAAATGGAGCAGAGGTTATGCGTGTGTAAGGCCGTGAGATTGTAAGCTTGGATTAATTGCGGTGCTGCTCGGGATATAGGAGGAGGTCGTCCGGAGAAAGGCAATAACTTCAACATAGGATTATTTAATGCAAACTTTGGAGCCTGTCAGAATTTCTGCGTAAAGCGAGGTCGTGAAATAATGCCGAAAGGGATTTTCCATGACCGAAGCAATGACCAACAAGAAGCCTAAAAAGCAGAAAGCACCACCACCGTTTCTAGTCGAACTGATTGATCAGTTGCTGGCGACCGTACAGAACAAGGATGCTGAATCGATCCTGGGCGAGTCCGGACTGGCAGGGCAGCTCAAGAAGATGCTGGCCGAGCGCATGCTGTCGGCCGAACTGACGCACCACCTGGCCAGCGAAGGCGAGGCCAGCAAGAACCACCGCAACGGCACGTCGCCCAAGAAGGTACTGGCACCGGGGGGCGAACTGCAGCTTGATGTGCCGCGCGACCGGCTGTCGAGCTTCGAGCCCAAACTGGTGGCCAAACACCAGCGGCGCATGCTCGGCTTTGATGATCATGTCATCAGCATGTACGCACGCGGCATGAAGGTCCGGGAGATCCAGGGCCATCTGTTGGGGCTGTACGGCACCGAAGTATCGCCGGACCTCATTTCTACTATTACCGACGAAGTCATCGAAGAAGTCACCTAGTGGCAACAGCAGCCACTGGAGGCGATGTATCCGATCGTGTACTTCGATGCCTTGCGCCGGAAGATCCGTGACGAAGGAACGGTCAAGAACAAAGCGGTGTACCTGGCACTTGCCGTGCGTGCCGATGGACGCAAGGAAGTGCTGGGCTTGTGGATCGAACAAACCGAAGGCGCCAAGTTCTGGCTCAAGGTCTTCAACGACCTGAAGAACCGCGGCTTGAACGACATCCTGAGCGCGGTAGTGGACGGCCTACGGGCCTTCCCGGAAGCCATTGAGGCGGTCTATCCACAGGCGCAGATCCAGACCTGCATTGTGCACCTGATCCGTAACTCGACCACACTGGCAGCATGGAAGGACCGCAAGGACCTGGCGGCAGCGCTCAAGCCGATCTACCAAGCAGCCAATGCGGACCTGGCAGCTGCGGCACTGGATGAGTTTGCCGCTGGCCCTTGGGGCAGCAAGTTTCCGGCGGTAGCGGCGATGTGGAAGCGTCAATGGCAGTAAGTGATTCCCTTCTTTGCGTATCCCCCTGAGGTCAAAACCATCATCTACACTACCAATTCCATTGAGAGCCTGCATATGCGGCTGCGTAAGATCGTCAAGAACCGCGGACACTTCCCCAGCGACGAGGTAGCCACTGAGCTACTGTTCCTGGCCTTACGCAATATCGAAAAAGACTGGAAGATGCCGCAACGGACGTGGAAGCAGGCGGACAATCAGTTCGCCATCATGTTTGGCGAGCGCTTCACCAACGCTATTAACTAAACCGACCTCGCACACAGAAATCCTGACACGTCCAAATATGCTGGAGCTGGACTTACCGCTATTCTTTGTTAATCTAATAGTTGCCGGCATCAATTTGATTAAGGGGATAACAAAATGATCGACATTCGAATGATTTTCATTAGCAGTTTGCGTTTGTACTTTGCGCCACTTGTTGGGGCCTACAGAGGCGTGCGCGCAGAAATGGACCGTCTAGAACGCGAGCGCGCTTAACACTCGCAACTCACACTTTTACCGCCTTCGACTTTTTTACCGCCTTCGACTTTTATGCGTCGAACGTACTTTATTTCTGTACGGCCAATAGAGTTGGTCTAGAAGACGGCCGTCCCTAGCCCAATTTGCTTGGCAAGCATTCAGCCTTTTGGTCAAATTGTTGACCTATTGAAATCATCTGAAGTCAGGCTGCTAAAGCAAAAGCTTTGGCAGGTGTTTTCATGCATAGCGCCTGGCTAAATTTTCGACAGCGCCGCGGAGGTTAACCCGGTCTACACTCTCGGCAAAATCGACGGCTCAACGACTTGATCGACGCCGCAACTGGCTCAAGCACGTCCGCGCCGTGGTCATGCAGATGATGTAATTGGCCAGTTACCATCTGCTCACAACCGAAACAGCCATGATCCGCAGACATTTGCGTCTGGCCTTGCTAACTACAACTCAAGAAAAATTTCGAGTCTCGCTAGCTCTATCCCCATATGTCGCTGATCTGCGCAGTCTAAAGTGTGTCATCGCGTGTCAGCGCAGCCAAAAAACGGGCCGCCGGATCATTCGTTTCGGCGGCGATCTCATCCCAATATTCCGCAGTTTTCATCAACGTTTGGTTGTATTCCTCGATAGTAAGCGGTACTCGTAGGCTGCAAGTAATTCGTGAATAGGCCTCCTGCTCAGCTTTTGTAAGCCGCAATCGTCTGTTCAAAATGATAGGCATTTATTACTCCTCACTAGTTCTCTGACCAGAGTACCGCATAAAAGGCTCAGGTCAAGACAACATTCTTCAATGTCTCGTTGGGACGCCAAATCCTTAATATGAATTTGCGCTCGAAGCCCGAAGCTCAACTTGCTGCGATCTTCTCAGATGAAATCACAGACTTAAAAGCCGCGCCTTATCCGACGAAATTTTTGCCAGCAGGTCCATTACCGCCGCCTTAGCATTTGAGGCGGGATGGGGTCTTGACCTCACACACTTTTAGGATAGTGTCAAAAGGTCTCCTTTATTGAAAGCGGTTATGACAACTTCCCCTTCAACGAAACAGCTCCCACGGATGGCATGGTACGGATACTTGGTATTTCATGCATTTCTTACCCTGGCTTTACTGGCATCACTGGCAATTAGCACAGGCAGTCTGTTATCACATCACCGGCACGGACTTCACAGCATCGTATATAACATTGCCGCCTTCATTGCGATGTCTTGCGGATTGCATCACGTCTTCAAAAGGCAATGGAGTACCTTTTGCACTGCAGCAGCGCTGATTGTCAGCTGCTGTGTCTCGGCAGCGTATTCTGTCTCGGAACTCTCAAATTGGGGCGCCCTGGTCGCTGCGTTGTTCGAGTCATGGTTGATCTATCGAATATTGCCGTACGTTGTCCTGCCGGAAGACGAGGATGATCTACCATCTCTTCCGGCAAAGCCAAGCACCACTCCTGCGGTCGAACGTCGCTACAGTGCTTGCGTCCAAACTGTGACGTTCGGCGAGATAGCAGGCATGGAAAACATCAAACAACGGCTATGGACCGCTGGTCAAAACCTTCTGACTAATCGTGCTAGCAAAACCAGGAATGGCATTCTTCTGTTTGGGCCTCCCGGCTGTGGCAAGACGTACTTCGCTCAGGCATTGGCTGGCCAGCTTGACCTGCCGCTGATTTCGATTACGTCAGGAGATTTGGCAAGCAGGTGGATTAATGAAAGCACGGAAAACCTCGTGCAGGTATTCCGTGAAGCAGCAGCCCAGGCGCCTTGCGTATTGTTTTTTGACGAGTTCGAATCGGTGGCTGAACATCGTGCTCGCCATTCTTCTTCTGGCGAAGGAATTCAGATGGTCAATACGCTACTCGCGGAAATCGTCAAGCTACGTCGACATCGCGTTATTTTGATCGCCGCAACCAATTATATGGACCGGCTGGATCCGGCGGTAATCCGGGAAGGCCGTTTCGACTTCAAAATTGAAGTGCCGCCGCCTGACTTCAATGCACGGCGTGCCATCCTGGAAGATGCCATCGTACAGCACATGGGGCTTGGTTATATAGAAGGCGACACAATTACACTAGCGGCCCAGCGTTGGGAAGGCTTTTCAGTAAAGCGTCTGCAGGCAGTGGCTGAGCAGATCCCAGAAGTAAGGCAGGGCATCAAATTTGCGACGATTGACTATCCGATGCTGTGCCGGGCACTACGTCTTGTGCAAGGACACAAAGGGAAGCTACCGGAACAAACTAAAAGTATTAGCGAACTCGTGTTTGCGCCCCCGTTCACAGAGCGTCTACAGGGAATTTTGTATCGACTTCGCGAAGTCGAGCAGCTGCAAGGGAAAGGCGGTACAGCGCCAACCGGAATTCTGTTTAGCGGCCCTCCCGGAACGGGCAAGACTGAAGCGGCGCGTGCTCTGGCCAAGGATAGTAGCTGGGCGTTCTTGGCGACGACGGGGCAGGACTTGCTGGTCAATCCATGCCATATCGATGAGCTAGTCAGTGAAGCAATGGAGCTGCGTCCAGCGATCATCTTTATTGATGAAGCCGACGACGTACTGTTATGGCGGGAAGCGTCATCCTATGCATCCGTGACGAACAAATTGCTCACGGTCATGGATGGTGCAAAAGGGCGCCCGCCAGACCTGGTCTTTATTGCCGCCACCAATTATCCAGAACGCCTCGATCCGGCAGCGCTGCGAGGCGGCCGATTCACGGAAAAACTGCAGTTTCACTTACCGTCCCAGGAAACACTGGCACGCTATATTGATAGATGGTGTCAATCCAGTGTCGCCACGTTCGATCCAGTGTTATTGCCCGAAACCCTTGCTTCCATATTGAAGGGACAGTCCATTGCGAATGTGGCTGCAATTTTGCAGGAAGCGATCAATATTCGGATCAGTAGACGCGCAGGACGGGACCTGACGCCGGTGAATAGATCTGATGTGATGCAGGCAATGAACACAATCGTAGGGGCGTCACAGTCCCATCGCGTTGCCGGTACACGTTTCAGGCATGCTTGCCATGCTGGCTAACACATCGAGGCAATTCCTATAACTGGTAGAAGGGTAACAGATGAACGCACGGGCGCGATGCCATGCTGACAACGAAAGCGATAAAAGCAGGGTGATGGACGTAGCCAAGTCAGTCTTCGATGAACAGCATGACTTGGAACTGTGGTACATCAACGAGCCGATTCCGGTCTTCGAAGGCTTTACGGCGCAAAGACTGGTGGAACAAGGACGTGTGAACGCATTGTTACGGTATTTGCGCTCGCTGGATGCCGGGTTCTGCGGATAATTACTGCCGAAGTCGGTTGCGTGATGATCTTGCCGAGCTTCCTCGTCTCATTTTGAAGAAACGCGCTTCCGCTAGCATTGCAAGTTCAACTATTCATTTTTGAGCGCGGCGGGGAGAGCTATCTCACTGTAAGCATATACACAGCGGAGCATGCTCTCCGAAAATACGGCGTCAGAGTCTCTGTTAGCGTGCTGACTCTTCGAGCGAAATGAGATGATATCCAAACGTCCAACTCCAAAAAAACATATCGAATCGTTCGGGTCTGCAGGCTGCCACCGCCGGCGTCCGTGACTGCCATTGCGCGGATAATGCTTACATTGACTGCATGCTAATGTGTTGCTAAGCCATAGCAATTGTTTGACCGCGCTGGTGTTAAAACGGAACATGCCAGAATTGAACAATCAATAGTTATTTTTCATCCATTGTTTAGAAAAGACGGCTAGGACCGCATTCGGGATACAATGAACGGCAAAATCTAGGCATAGGGCTAACCGGGGATGCTTGGCCAAAAACTTAAATTTGGAGCCATTCTTTGCGCCATTAAAGAAAACGGTGAAGGCAGAAGGAAAATTCCCGCATGCTCGATCCTGGCAGAAATTGGAATAGGCTTCCATGCGCTCCTCTTCAGAAATATTCGGTTGGACCCGCCGACTCATCCTGAGAAACTGCGCATATTGACGCTCCCGCCCGTCGCCTGAGCCGGCCAACATTGCGGCCACCGACCGCGAATCCTTTTTGACCCATTCGTTCAAACTGTGATCGGCTACCCAAGTTGGGCTTACCTTCTTGCTTGTATCCATGCTTACGCTCCTTTGGCTGTATGCCTGAGAAAACGGTAACAAGGAAGTTTGCGAAATCAAGAGGGGAAGGGCGACTTTTTTCGAACGCTCAAGCAAATTTTTCGCCGAGTGTCTTCAGTCTGAGTGCAGTCCGCACGTTGGCGAACTGTTATGGGGGCGGCAAGCGCGCTTGCTTTTATTCTAAGTACTCTCGCATCGGGAGTGCTTCTTCGGTGCGCCAAGTAGTTGCGTCCTCGGGTTCCATGGGGAGGCGGGAAGTGCCTATTCTGCTTGACATTCCCGTCTACCACATGGATCGATGAGGCTCTAATGGTATACGTCGAGGTCCTGAGCGCTGAAGTCCAACGTAATAGTTTTGGAGGCGGAAGCCGTGTCCGGTGCCTCCTCACGCGCAACGGGAGCGTAATTTACGGGGGAGGGCTGCGAATTCACGGTGCCCTCTTGCGTTACAGGCACAATGCCGACTGGAACCAAAGTGCCCGATTGCGCGCACTTCCCGTTTAAAGTCCAACAATTTAACACCGCAAGCGCATACCGGCGCCGCTCGAGACCAGGACTGCGTCGGGCGAATTCATCGTATGCCCGATTGCTCTTTTTGATGGTGAACGCAACCGTAAATGACGCTCCAGAAGTTGCGCTGGGGAGCCCTACTTGACTATAGCCACGACCGTAACGCTCGCCAAGATGCCATTGCTCCACGATAGAAGCCGCGCGCCGACCTTGTTCTGCGCCTATCGGCAAGTGCTTGATTTCATCGTGAACCGGATCGCCTGGTCCGATAGTTATTCTGATGCGAATGCTGGAGTTTTCCATTATGTGTCCTTATGCGGATTGGCTGATCGTCGCTTCACCGTACATCTGAAAGCCGAGAACGTTGCTGAAGATCGGGTTTTCGTCAACGAGTAACTGCAGGCCCGGAAGCATCTTTTCAATGATTGGCTTGAAGATGGTTGCTCCACCTCCCGTCAGCACCACGTTACGAACATCCGTCATCGACTTCACACTATGCAACATGGCGTTGATCTGATCCTGAGCCTTCAATTCAACAATGGAAGTAAAGTCGGAAATATTGTGGTCCTTTCCAGCTGCATAGAAGGTCGAATCCTGGCCATTGAGCGCGTTATCGATATCCCGCAGGATTCGCGTCATGGCTTTCAGATCCGGATTGATATGGTCGGCAACTGCCATAAGCAGGGCGGAAACACCTCCTTGGTATGCGCCGCAACGGGCATCTTGGGCAACAATACCCTCAGCAAGGAACCAGTCAAAAGTTCCGTACCCGACATCCAAAACCAGATTGGTTTGTTTAGCCACTTTTCCATAAAGTCCGCGGGGCATGCTGTATGCGATCAGGGCGCCGACCGGTTGTGGCAAGACACGAGCTGCCTTTACCTCAACGCTGAATTGGTTGCCGGCGTTCGGCCGATCCTTTTTGTAGGGGTTGGGAATCGTATGGCCACCGATAAGTCGCTCGCGCAAGGCGTCCTTGTGCACGTTATAAGTATTCATTGGCAAGCCTACGACGAGCAGATCGATTGCTGACACCGCCATCCGGTATAGCGAGCCACGAACTAGCGCAAGGTAGGGATCCGATATGGGGAAATTTGGGTTTAGGTTGCGACCAGAAGTCCCGTCGGTGTGATTCAGTGCAGTATCACCGACAATGAAATTAGCGTTGTTTGCCTGGACGGCGATGTTATTGCTTTGGGCGAGCCCGAACAAGTCCCCAACAGATTCCGTCGATTTCGCCTTGGCGACAATGCTTGGGAAAACACCGACTTGCGCCGAGCCGTCCGCGGCCTTACCCAGATTCGATGTCGTGAATTTGTTGTTACCGTATCCAACGTCGTTGGCTCTCACAGTTTTTTGTGTCATTGCATCCTCAGGTTAGTGGAACAGTTGGATTTTCCGCTGACCGCCCCCTGAGAAACCTCGCGAATAACCCGTCGAAATGGGTTAATTCGCATTTGAACCGTTGAAAATAGCGTCTTGATGCCGCACCGAGGTCGAAAACTACAAAATATGGCGGGTATTTATACGCGACCAGGTCAGTTTCTTTCAGACCCCGTCAGGCACGATAAAATTTGTCCGCTAGCAGTAAAAAATAGCGCGATCAGGACACTTTTTAAAATCGAAATTCGAGGCTGCCGCGGTTCGGTTATGCATGGCTAAATCGGATGATTTTAGGAGCGGAATTTGACCTGGAGGCTTGAATAAGTGAGTGAATTCTCTGAGATGTAGACGCGGCATGACGGCAACCCAGCGGCGTTTAAGAAAAAGCGCTTGACAACTCCGCTATCCGTATTCAAAAATGCATCCCATCAGCGACCCACGTCGCGATACCAGCTGCCGGATGCAGCAGAGCATTAGGCCCGATCGGCCTACACTGAAAGATCAGTAGCACAAAAAACGGCATCGCCGTTTTTTTAAAGACTTTGTTTTCGGAATGTGCTGAAAACAGAGTTTGGAAAAAATGAGGTTTCATGCGGCTTCCCGGACGATTTTGGGAAAAAAAACTGCAGTGACAACCTCCCCAAATCACGTCAAATCCGAACCTTGACTCTGTCGCAAAGACAGACGGTTGACTCCTATTGGCCCCACTAATTGGGGCAGGATGACCGCATCAGGTGCCCAACGCCATGACGGTGGCAGTCGTGACTCTCGTTGAGGATCGAAGGATTTGATTTGTATCCCCCATGTACCTCAAGGACATGGCGTTGGCGCGGAACGACAAAGCGCCTTACAGCGGCTCCGACGCGGGGCCGTTCCCGATCTGACATGGTTACCCATCTCAATCAGGCTCTCCATCACCCAGAAATGGGACGAGGAGAGGTTCGTACGTTTTTTAAGAAAATTCGCCCCGCAACGCACGTAGGCGTGCCCCCGTCCAAGGTTTGGATAGTTAAGTTGTAAAGCTCACGAAAATTACACGCGTCTGATGTAGACGGCGTGCGCCGAACATTGAGTTTGCGCATACGGTCGACGTGGGAGTCAGGCGCAGAGCGAGGAATGGAAATGAAGGTAATAGAAACGAATCAATTGCCCCGTCGCCGCTCGGCGGTTTTTCAAAGTAGTGGTCCAGAGAAGCCAACACATGGCGGTTTTAAACCGAAATTGGATTGGGTCATCGCTCAGCACGTTCACAAGAAGGTCGGCAAGTCGGGGCACGCCTCGTTGCAAACGCAAAAGACCCGCACGAACGTGTTGTTTAAGTGCTTCGGTGAGTTGAGAAACGAGTGTGGTTGCAAGATTGAAGATCCTAAAAATATAAAACCACGCCACATAGGGCGGCTCGTGCAACTTTGGAAAGCGAAAGGAATTGCCGCTTCGACGATCAAAAACAATTTATCGATCCTGGCAATCTTTTGTGAGTGGGTGGGGAAGCCAGGCCTGGTTAAGCCGATGGCTTATTACTGCCCCGAATTAAAAGTCGAATATGCGGCCAAAGTCGACAAATCACCGTCCAAGAACGAAATCGATGTTAAGGACTTGGTGAGCAAAATGTATGCGTATGACCGGCATGTGGCCATGCAGTTTCTGTTTGCAATGGCCTTTGGCGCGCGGGTGCGGGAGACCTGCTGCTTCAAACCGCACGTCAACGATAGGGGCCTCTATATAGAAATGAGCCAGGGGACCAAAGGCGGCCGCTATCGGACCGTGCCTATTGAAGAGCCGTTCCAGAAATTTGTGCTAACTGCGCTCAAGAACCATGTGCCTGCGAGGAACCGACACCATCCCGGATATATCGCCAATCCTAACAAAACCCTCGCCCAAAATGAGCGCAGGTATGAATACGTAATGTCCAAATTTGGGATCACGAAAGCCGATTATGGGTTTACAAGCCATAGTTTGCGCCAACAATATGGATGTGATTCCCTCGAGAAGTGGGGGATAACAGCGACTGTGCGAGGCGGCACCGGCAAGATAAGCGACGAAGTATTGGACGCCGTGTTGAAAAACAATCTCGGGAAGGAGCCGATTTGATGACGAGGTTGAGCAAAAAACAACTGGACCGGATGGCCGCGGTTGACCAGGCCTTTACGAACGCGGTGGCGTTAATCCCTTCGTCGCCGAACCAGGCCAAACATGACGTTCAGAAGATTGCCGAGCGTTACCGGGGGATCACTATCCCGCCTTCAATGTCGAAGGAACAGGCCCGTCGCGTACTTAGCGACTTTGCGTACCACCAGGTCAGCGAATCACTCGGTCACGGGCGCAAATCGGTCATCCCGGCATATTCCGGCGCCTTTCTCGCTGGCCGGAGATCTGGGGAAGCGACTCTACAAGCGGTGAGAGAGGCGAAGGAGCGGGCGGACAAACGGAAGGAAGAGGCAGCGGCAAAGACATCTGTCAAGCGCAAGCCTGTCGGCGAAATTCCCAACGACCCGATCTGGGCCCTGGTACTGGGAAAGCCCTTATCTCATAAAGATTGAGATTGGACGTGATACGCCGGCTTCCAACCTGACCAACTGATCCAATTTGCGGCTGGTCCGGCGCCGCCGCCGATTGGGTAGAGACCGTCTCGCTAAGACAAGCCGTGATGAATACGGGATGACGAACGAAGCGATGACGAACGCTAGGTTGTGTTCCACGCACTGTAGACGGCGGCAGCCAGATGCGTGCGGATTGCTGAAGGATTGAGGGCGCAGAAGCTTGAAATTGGCGCCCGCAAGGGAAGCGTTGAAGTAATGACACCTGTGAGAATTCACGGCCACATGATTAAGGAGTAGAACTGATGGCAAAGAACGGTAGAAAGTATCGAGGCGAGACTAAAGAGGAACGGGAGCGGAGGGAAGCCAAGGCGGACCAGTTTTTTAAGAGGGCAGTGTCGATGCTCAAGCCGCCAAAGGTCGACACCGAAGAGATTGCAGAGTTACACAAGGGACTTCATATCCCTCCTGGACTGAGCGAAGAAGAGGCCCAGAAATTACGAACAGAGTTTGGGTACGCTCAGCTTACCTTAAAACTTTTGGCGATGATCGCCAGTTGGTCGTACACCGGCCTGCCGTTTGACTTCCAGCCCCTATACCTTCAGCAACTTAAGCGGCGAGAGCGTGCGATGAAAAGGAAAGGCTGACATAGAAAAGGAGCCGACTTGGGGGGTAGGTCGAGCACAACACAGCGAAAGCAACGGGCCGCTGTCTACCAATTCGCCACTGACATGGTGACATTCACCCTTGTCGCGGGTTATCAGGAGAACTCCCTCAAGGGGCGCCAGGTTTACTGGAACGGTGATTGCGGTCGCTCCCAAGTCACTGAGAGGCCTTCCCCAAGAGCATGGGCTGGATTGTGCAGGCGGGGAATTATTCGGTTCGGAATACCCGATCGTGCTTATGAAGGAGGTTGACGATGCAGAATAGTAAGGAGGGACAACTGGCGAATGAGCCGGCGCCGACCGCAGAGCAACTTGCTCCGATTTGGTCAGGCGCCAGGCGGATCGGTGTAGAGACGGCCGCTGGAGCAGGAATGACCAAAATGCTTGTCGAACTGGCGCTTGCCCGTCCCAACGAACAGCTGCGTTACCTTTGCTGTTGACGTTCACCGAAAACTGACCCATTGGGAATGTTCTACGTGAACATCAATAGGCCACATTACCAAGTCCCAGCAGCAGGTACTGAACCAGCAAGAGAACTGAGGTGTACTGTCAATAACGGACACTCTTGTTTCAAGCAACCTGCACGAATTCCCAAGAGTCGGCAAACATGGCGGGTGCCACGTAGCCAAGGCCTGAATGGCGCCGCTGGCGGTTGTAAAAGATTTCGATGTACTCCTGGATCGCTGCCCTGGCTTGAGCCCGCGTCGGATACCGCTGATGATGCGTCATCTCGTTCTTCAGGCTGCCCCAGAAGCTTTCCATCGGCGCATTATCATGGCAGTCTCCCTTGTGCGACATCGACGCCCGTATGCCGAACTGCTCCAGCAGTTGGCGATAGGCATGAGCACAATACTGGGCGCCCCTGTCGGAATGATGAATCAGTCCTGCTGCCGCTCGCTTGTTGCGTACCGCATGCTTAAGTTCCGTCGAGCAATATTCGCATTCAAACTGCAGCTCGTAACATGCCAAGATACGGCCGTGAGGCGCATCCCCTCAATTTCACCTCGCAATTTGAGGCGTATGGTGTATATTCACCAGATACACGTCACAATTTGATTCGTATTAATGACCCTTTCGCCTCAATATATCTGGCAACGCGTTGACTGGCCACGATTCAGGTTTGACCACAGCCGCCTTTTGCCTACTGTTGCCGCCGCACGGCGAGCGCAGGGCATACTGCTTGGCAAAGCCAGTGCAATTGGTCTTCACGCTCTTCCAGGGGCAGAAAATGAAGTCTGGGTCTCAGAGGCCATCGCCACAGCGGCCATTGAGGGCGAAAAACTCAACCTCGATGCTGTCCGATCGTCTGTCGCGCGACGCCTTGGGCTTCAAAACCCACCCGCGGGGCCTGTCTCGCGTCATGTAGAAGGCCTGCTCGACGCGATGGCGGATGCGTCCCGCCATTGGGAAGAACCGCTTTCTCGCGACAGGCTTTGTAGCTGGCAAGCGGCCCTGTTTCCCACGGGGTATTCGTCCATTCGCCAGATCAAGGTGGGCGATTTCCGGACCGATCCCATTGCCGTCATGTCCGGACCAGAAGGCCGGGAAACATCCCATTACGAAGCGCCGCCTGCCGAACAGCTAGAGAGTGAGGTCGGCACATTTCTCACCTGGTTTAACCGGACGCGTGCCGGCGAAGATACGGCTGATATCGATGGATTGGTGCGGGCAGGCCTCGCTCACCTCTGGTTTGAAACGTTGCACCCGTTTGAAGACGGTAACGGCCGCGTAGGGCGAGCAATTATCGACATGGCCTTGGCCCAGGATATCCAGCAGGCCACACGGCTGTTTGGGATCTCTCGCCGAATGGCCACTGCACGCGACGAATACTACCTGCAGCTAGAGCGGGCACAGAAGGGCGATCTGGACGTGACGGAGTGGATTTGCTGGTTCACCGACCAGTTCAAGTTGGCATGCGAGGAATCGGCGCTCATCCTTGATAGGTCTCTTGAAAAAGCCCAATTCTGGGCAGAACACGCTGGCAAGTCTCTTAGCGAGGCCCAACGGAAGGTCGTCAACGTGCTCCTCGACGCCGGCCCGCAGGGCTTTGATGGCGGCATGAGCACGCGGAAGTACGGCAGCTTGGCTCGTGTGTCGCCAGCCACTGCTTCACGCGACCTTGGAGCGTTGGCAAGACTTGGGATGCTAACCATAACGGGGCAGGGAAAATCGACGCGTTACTGGATCAATCTTGACGGCTGGGTAAAGGAACGCGTCACAGGTGAATGACCGAATGCCGTCTCAAATTTGAAGGGAAGGACCGAAATGGACAATATGACTTTTTGACTTTTCACTCGCTACGGCTCTGGGTAGGCATAGTGCTGTATGCGATTTTTTCCACGTTGCAAGAGGGATGAATGGCCAACCGGACGGCCTGCTTGTTGACGTTCACCGAAAACTGACCCTATCCGTACTGGGTGAAGAGAAAGTGCCGCTTGTCTTAACTCACGGCAAGTAACCTAGCCTTAACTGGCTGCTTTTGCCGCATCCCCATTTGCCTCTAGCCGCTGCATCAGCGCAGTCCGCTCCTGCATCCACTCCAACTTTTCCTGCGTTAATTCCGCGACCTTTTGCTCTGCCATCCGGGCAGTCTCGGCCAATAATGTCGCTTCGCGTTCGAATCCTGCAGCAGTTACACGCGCTTCGGTAACTTGGGCGCCGAGCATCGTGGCTTGCGACAGGGCGTCATCTCGCGCCACTGCACTCGCCTCAAGCCTTTCCGCGAGCCGATCCCGTTCAGTCCGAAGACTAATCGCCTGGTCCAGGTTGGCTTTCGATTCTTCCTTCGCCTGCTCAAGCCGACTTTCCAGCTGGCCGAGCTGCGCCTCCTGGCGTGCTTGTAGCACTTGCTGACTTGCCGTGCGTTGCTGGGCTGCAGTCAGTTCATGCTCAAGACGGCTGATCCGCTGTTCAAATGCCTGGCGGTCCGTCATGCGTTGCGCCGCGGTGGCTTCCTGAAAGTACTCGAACTGGGCGCGCGTTTGGTTTAGCTGCTGCTCGAGCGTGCCGACCTCGGCGGCACGGTCCGCCAGGCGGTGCTGCAACCCGTCCTTTTCCGCACGGGTGGCGGCGAGGGTGGTGGTTTGGTTTTGATATTGCTGCTGCAAGTCTAACAGTACGGTTCGCAGTCGGGCACATTCTTCTTCAAGCGCGGTATGTGCAGTGCGAATCGCATCGCGTTCAGCGCGAAGTTGCCGCTCTGTAGCCGCGGCTTCCTGTAATGCCACGACGTGTTTTTCCCGAAGCGCCTCCGCCTGCAGGGTGAAGTCGGCTTGCATGTGCTGGTGCAGACCCTTGACCGCCTCGATCAGCGTCGCGGGCAGGCCAGACTCGGCCGCAGCGATTTCTCCCTGGTGTTCCTCTTTCCAACGCTTGAGGTAGGGGCTGATCGTGCTCTTGCTGCCGGTGCTGCCAAGCGCTTCCCGCACACTGTCGACAGTGGGACTTCTACCATCAGCAACTAGCTGGGATGCCGCGCGTGCGACGTCCGTATAGGAAATACCTGCTCGAGCCATCTATCCCCTGCAAATATCATGTCATGTTACGTACGATTGTAACACTGCTTTTATGTACGGAATGAGCAGCTTTTGCTCTAGGAGAATTTGGCATGCGATAAAGGCGCTTATCGCGGGTTATTCATTCACTCGCCGTGCTATCCTGCGCTGTTCCCCGTTACAGCTGCCCATCATGAGCAACAAAGTGAATCCAAACGTGGACATTCCACAGTTGCCAAATGCCGATGCCGGAAACGGTACCAACGTCGTCATGCGTAACGTCGATACACATGCGGAAATCACTCTGGCAGCCCGGCATCAGGCGTTTCTGGCGGCGGCGACCGCTGATAACACCCGCCGCGCCTACCGCTCGGCGGTCCGCCATTTCCTGGCGTGGGGCGGGGTGCTGCCGTGCGATGAGGGCACAACGATCCGTTACTTGCTTGCGTTTGCCGATTCCCACAATCCGCGTACGCTTGCCGTTCGCCTGACCGCACTGGCGCAGTGGCACCACCAACAGGGGTTTCCTGATCCGACCAGCACCCCGACGGTACGCAAGACGCTGGCCGGTATTGCGCGCCTACATGGCAAGCCCAAGCGAAAAGCCAGGGCGCTGCCGGTGGAGGACCTCGAGCGCATCGCGAGCCACCTCGCTGGACTGAGGACACTGCGTGCGGGGAGGGATATCGCGTTGCTGCAGATCGGCTTTTTCGGTGGCTTCCGGCGCAGTGAACTCGTCAGCTTGGAGGTCAGTCATGTGGCATGGGAAAAGGACGGTATCGTGCTGACTTTGCCGCGATCCAAAACGGATCAGGAGGGCAGGGGGATCAGCAAGGCGATTCCCTATGGCGCAGGTGTTTGCTGTCCGGCCACGGCCTTACGGACCTGGCTCGATGTGGCCGGCATCGCTGACGGTCCGCTATTCCGGGCGATCACCAAGTGGGATGAAGTGCAGGCGAGGGCGCTGAATCCAGCCAGTGTCAATGCCATTCTTGAAAGCTGCGCCCGGGCCGCTGGACTGGAATCCGTGCCTGAACTATCGAGTCACAGCCTGCGGCGCGGCATGGCGACCAGTGCCTACCGGGCCGGCGCCAGTCCGCGGGATATCAAGCGGCAGGGAGGATGGCGTCATGACGGGACAGTCCAAGGCTACATCGAAGAGGCTGGGCAGTTCGAAGAAAATGCGATGAATGCATTGTTGCGGCGCAAATAAGCGCAAAAGTAACTGGCCTGGGGAACTGCGTTGTTTGTATAACAAGATAGAGCTCATGCCATTCTTCCGGCACAACTCCGGTACCGAAGTGCCCGCTTCTGCCTGTTTGAGGATGGCCATGATCTGGCTCTCCGAAAAACGCGACTTCTACATGTAGAACTTCCTCTCTCTGATGGTGGAAAATTCTACCTTCAACTCCGCTTACTTTTCGGGGGAGTTACCCCCCTCAGAAGTGTAAAGCAATGATGTGACAGAGAAATTTGACAGAAATCGCATTAAATTGCGTGCAAAGTACGGTACCCCCCAATAAGCAATCCGCTGTAGTGAGTTGACCCATAAGTCAGATGCAACCGTCAAGTTGAATGCCAAGTAACGATTTATAGCTCTGTGCAAACATTCTCTCGCCAGTCAATCGTTACTACTATTCTCGGAATTGTTATTAATAAGAGGCGCAATCGATTTGGCGTCTAGTTCAATCAGCTTGAACTCAATACCGTGTGTGACCTCGCGAAACACCTCAGGTGATTCGTCAAAAGATGCAGCAACGATACCTTGCAGAGAGGTGCACGCGGCGATTTGTTGCAACAATGCCCTTTGGCTAGATTGAGCCATAGAGTGCTGGCCCGGTTCGTCGAGCATCAAAATCCCAGGATGGCGTCTGCCCCCTTCAGGTAGTGCAGATGCTTGATGAAGAGCTAATAGGTAACTTAGAATCAGACGTACGAAATCACTGGCGCTTGAATCCGCTTTGATATCCGTTGTGGAAAGTGTTGGACGCTGCGCCTTAGATGTTGGGGTGAGGTTGATTTCCCTAAGCTCGATGTTCGAAAGAAACGGGACAAGCGTGTCCTCGTTGATGCGAATATCTCGAATTGGCGCGCTCTCATACTCGAATGCACTTGCATTAGCGCGGAATAATTTTTCAAATACCCCTATCTTACGTTTGTCTTCCTCGGAGTAGTACTCCTTCGGTACCTTGGCACGTGCTGCTTGGTTCAATCGAAGACGCTCGGCAATTTGATCTAGATTTTGGAGAAGTTTTCCAGCCTCTACTTCTGTTTTTTGCAGTCTTTCAGTTTCCAACTCGATCTGAATTTGCTGTCGTACGACAGCACGTGACGCTGTTGCATCGGTCGCGACGTCAGTACGCAGGTCACCCAAAAGAGAACGTGTTTCCTCAATTTTTTGTGAAAGGTCACAAAGTAATCGTTCCGTATCTTTGACTGCCTTCTGGCCCCCGGCAATTTGTCGGTCGAGCATACTTGTCTGCTTCTTGAGGTATTCAATATTCGCCTCGAGGTCCATTTGTGGTCCATCGACTACTTCAATAAGCAATGAGTCAGCAACGTCCTGATGGCAGGTTGGACAACGATTTTTCGCTAACTCGATATCATGAACTTCGGCGCCAAGATTACGCAACTTGAGCGCAGTTTTATTTCGGTTCAAGTCCTCCAGCGCGTCAGCGTGAAGCTTTTCGTACTCGCTGACCGATGCCATTTGATATGTCAGGTTACCCGTAGCGGTCTCGAACAAGTTCGTTAGTCGAAACATTTCTTTCGTTGCTTCTTCTAATGCATTCTGCGCTTCGACTCCCTTTGAATCACCAGAAGCGTTAGCTTTCTGCCCTACAGCGGATTACCTATTGGTTTAGGGGATAACCGCAATGAGCAAACCAGCCCCGGGAGTCTCGGTTGCTGATGGTATTGATGGCTTTTCTAATCGCCTCATCGAGCTCCTCACGCGTACGTGCTT
>NZ_JAAIVB010000086.1 GCF_010974945.1 Noviherbaspirillum galbum
GAGCGGGTTTTACCAGAAGTGGGTAGCCTAACCGCAAGGAGGGCGCTTACCACGGTAGGATTCGTGACTGGGGTGAAGTCGTAACAAGGTAGCCGTATCGGAAGGTGCGGCTGGATCACCTCCTTTCTAGAGAACGCACCATGTCAAGCGTTCACACTTATCGGCGTGTTAGCAACAACAGGGAACAGTCGGCAGTCGGCAGCAAGTCTGCCGGGTGCGTCAAGCGGTGTGCATTAGCGACTGGGAACTGATCCGAACGGGTCTGTAGCTCAGGTGGTTAGAGCACACGCTTGATAAGCGTGGGGTCGTAGGTTCAAGTCCTACCAGACCCACCAAGTCCGAAATGGGGGTTTAGCTCAGCTGGGAGAGCACCTGCTTTGCAAGCAGGGGGTCGTCGGTTCGATCCCGTCAACCTCCACCATTCCTGTTCCGTCCGGTTTCGTACCGTCAAGACGACAAACCCAAGCCAGTGGCGGCAACACCGCAAGCGGTGGCCATGCGGTTTCGGTTTGATCGTTTCGATCAATAGGCTGTTGTGCTCTTTAACAATCTGGAAGAAGTAGTAAAGAATTTGTTGGTCAACCGACGTGTGCCGCAAGGCGCATGAAGGAAGATCGACGGGTTGTGATTGTATCAATCATATGTATGAAAGAGTTCTCGCCGGTGTGAAAGCACTGGTCGAGTAGTCTGGAATACGGCACGCAAACTCAACCTCCGTAACGTTCTTGGGGTCGCACCCAGGAGTCAACGTTATAGAGACAAGCGACTAAGTGCACATGGTGGATGCCTTGGCGATATCAGGCGATGAAGGACGTGGTAGCCTGCGAAAAGCTGCGGGGAGCTGGCAAACAAGCTTTGATCCGCAGATGTCCGAATGGGGAAACCCGGCTCATTGAGTCATCCTTACCTGAATACATAGGGTAAGGAAGCGAACGCGGCGAACTGAAACATCTAAGTAGCTGCAGGAAAAGAAATCAACCGAGATTCCCAAAGTAGTGGCGAGCGAAATGGGATCAGCCAGCAGGATTTAGCAGTGTCGATAGTGGAACGGATTGGAAACTCCGGCCATAGAGGGTGATAGCCCCTTACACGAAATCGGCATTGTGGAACTAGGCTTGCGACAAGTAGGGCGGGGCACGTGAAACCCTGTCTGAACATGGGGGGACCATCCTCCAAGGCTAAATACTCGATATCGACCGATAGTGAACCAGTACCGTGAGGGAAAGGCGAAAAGAACCCCG
>NZ_JAAIVB010000087.1 GCF_010974945.1 Noviherbaspirillum galbum
CTTGCGACAAGTAGGGCGGGGCACGTGAAACCCTGTCTGAACATGGGGGGACCATCCTCCAAGGCTAAATACTCGATATCGACCGATAGTGAACCAGTACCGTGAGGGAAAGGCGAAAAGAACCCCGGAAGGGGAGTGAAATAGATCCTGAAACCGTGTGCATACAAACAGTCGGAGCCCTGAAAGGGGTGACGGCGTACCTTTTGTATAATGGGTCAGCGACTTACATTCAGTGGCAAGCTTAACCGAGTAGGGAAGGCGAAGCGAAAGCGAGTCCGAACAGGGCGTCTAGTCGCTGGGTGTAGACCCGAAACCAGATGATCTATCCATGGCCAGGATGAAGGTGCCGTAACAGGTACTGGAGGTCCGAACCCACTAGTGTTGAAAAACTAGGGGATGAGCTGTGGATAGGGGTGAAAGGCTAAACAAATCTGGAAATAGCTGGTTCTCTCCGAAAACTATTTAGGTAGTGCCTCACGTATCACCACCGGGGGTAGAGCACTGTTATGGCTAGGGGGTCATCGCGACTTACCAACCCATTGCAAACTCCGAATACCGGTGAGTGCGAGCGTGGGAGACAGACGTCGGGTGCTAACGTCCGGCGTCAAGAGGGAAACAACCCAGACCGCCAGCTAAGGTCCCCAAGATTGGCTAAGTGGAAAACGAAGTGGGAAGGCTAAAACAGTCAGGAGGTTGGCTTAGAAGCAGCCATCCTTTAAAGAAAGCGTAATAGCTCACTGATCGAGTCGTCCTGCGCGGAAGATGTAACGGGGCTAAGCCAGTCACCGAAGCTGCGGATATGTGCTTTGCACATATGGTAGGAGAGCGTTCTGTAAGCCTGCGAAGGTGTCTTGTAAAGGATGCTGGAGGTATCAGAAGTGCGAATGCTGACATGAGTAGCGATAATGCGGGTGAAAAGCCCGCACGCCGTAAGCCCAAGGTTTCCTGTTCAACGTTCATCGGAGCAGGGTGAGTCGGCCCCTAAGGCGAGGCAGAGATGCGTAGCTGATGGGAAGCAGGTTAATATTCCTGCACCGTCGTTAGATGCGATGGGGGGACGGATCGCGGAAGGTTGTCCGGGTGTTGGATGTCCCGGTTTCTGTATCGAAGATGGCGCCTTGGCAAATCCGGGCGC
>NZ_JAAIVB010000088.1 GCF_010974945.1 Noviherbaspirillum galbum
TGAATCAAGGGTATGGGACGAGTGGCCTTGTGCCGCGAAGCAATCGGAAGTGGTTCCAAGAAAAGCCTCTAAGCTTCAGTCTAACGAGACCGTACCGCAAACCGACACAGGTGGGCGAGATGAGTATTCTAAGGCGCTTGAGAGAACTCGGGAGAAGGAACTCGGCAAATTGGTACCGTAACTTCGGGATAAGGTACGCCCTGGTAGTTTGAAGGCCCTGCGGCCGGAGGATGAAGGGGTTGCAATAAACTGGTGGCTGCGACTGTTTAATAAAAACACAGCACTCTGCAAACACGAAAGTGGACGTATAGGGTGTGACGCCTGCCCGGTGCTGGAAGATTAAATGATGGGGTGCAAGCTCTTGATTGAAGTCCCAGTAAACGGCGGCCGTAACTATAACGGTCCTAAGGTAGCGAAATTCCTTGTCGGGTAAGTTCCGACCTGCACGAATGGCGTAACGATGGCCACACTGTCTCCTCCCGAGACTCAGCGAAGTTGAAGTGTTTGTGATGATGCAATCTACCCGCGGCTAGACGGAAAGACCCCATGAACCTTTACTGTAGCTTTGCATTGGACTGTGAACCAATCTGTGTAGGATAGGTGGGAGGCTATGAAGCGGTGACGCCAGTTGCCGTGGAGCCGACCTTGAAATACCACCCTGGTTTGTTTGCGGTTCTAACCTTGGTCCGTTATCCGGATCGGGGACAGTGCATGGTAGGCAGTTTGACTGGGGCGGTCTCCTCCCAAAGTGTAACGGAGGAGTTCGAAGGTACGCTAGGTACGGTCGGACATCGTGCTAATAGTGCAATGGCATAAGCGTGCTTAACTGCGAGACTGACAAGTCGAGCAGGTACGAAAGTAGGACATAGTGATCCGGTGGTTCTGTATGGAAGGGCCATCGCTCAACGGATAAAAGGTACTCTGGGGATAACAGGCTGATTCCTCCCAAGAGTTCATATCGACGGGGGAGTTTGGCACCTCGATGTCGGCTCATCACATCCTGGGGCTGTAGCCGGTCCCAAGGGTATGGCTGTTCGCCATTTAAAGTGGTACGTGAGCTGGGTTTAAAACGTCGTGAGACAGTTTGGTCCCTATCTGCCGTGGGCGTTGGAAGTTTGAGGGGGGCTGCTCCTAGTACGAGAGGACCGGAGTGGACGAACCTCTGGTGTACCGGTTGTCACGCCAGTGGCATTGCCGGGTAGCTAAGTTCGGAAGAGATAACCGCTGAAAGCATCTAAGCGGGAAACTTGCCTCAAGATGAGACTTCCCGGAGACTAGATCTCCCTGAAGGGTCGTTCGAGACCAGGACGTTGATAGGTCGGGTGTGGAAGCGCAGTAATGCGTTAAGCTAACCGATACTAATTGCCCGTGCGGCTTGTCTCTATAACCTTGACCGGTTATGGATGCAGCGTGTGAGATTGATACACGCAACCGCCAATATAAGTTGTACCCCTGCGGTACCGCCTGCCTGCGCCATCGGAGTGATGTG
>NZ_JAAIVB010000089.1 GCF_010974945.1 Noviherbaspirillum galbum
CGATCACCCAATCAACCGCATTGATGATCTGCTGCCTTGGAACGTCGCGGGCGAACTGCCTTCCTTCGCCGTCCCCGCCTGACTTCCACTTCGCCGTCAACCACGGTGCTCAACTAACGCTTACGTTGAGCAAGCGTTCGTAAATTTTAGGTTGAATAACCCCGCTCTATTTGGCGAAGTGACGCAAAAGGATGGAATTAAGTGGAACCCCGGTGCGCCAAGCGATTCGGGGGCACGAGTCTTAACTACGCCTATGCCAGGACAGCAAGGTTCCTCAGTCATGGTGACGCCTGATAACGGGCCAGTTGTGTCGAGTCCGCTGATCACTCCGAATAATCAGCAGGCAAGATCTACGGTGTATGTCAGCCCAGCTGAAAGCTCATCCGGCGCAAACATAATATTCAATTCAGGAAGCGGGAATTCCAGTAGAGTCAATTCGTTGCCCTTCAACGAATTTCCAAGTAGCCCTGAGAGAATGAGTGAAATATTGGGAGTCCAGCCAACAAAATCTGGCTTGACACCGGACGGAACACCAAGGTTTGTCTGGGAACCTAATGAGAACACTCGAATACGTTTTGAAAGTCATCCTGAAGGCCTTAAATCAGACGACGCTGAATTTAATCCAAGGCATCACGGGGAGCATTACCATATTGAAATAAAGCCAGAGGGAATATCGTGGAACAACGCGAACAGGAATGGCCTAATCATAAAGTTGGAACCCAAAGGATACACCGCTGGTTCCGGCACAGGATTTTTGCCGGGTGAGAAATTGTCCAATACAAATTGATAAGGAAAGAAGAGATGATAGAGTTCGAAAAAATTAACTTTAACGACGCAATTATTAAAGACATAAGGATTGACCCAGTCAATATTGAAATTGACTACATTGATTGGCAGGAAAAAGGTCATACATTAATTTTTTGTAATCAAATTAGCCTTTTTAGTTTAAGCCCGCACGGAAAAGCACTGAGTCATGGAGAATTGGAAAGTCATGGCAGTTATCTAATCGAATGCTGCGAGGCGACTGAAGAAGAATCGGTTGCCAGCTTTATGGTTTTTAACTTTGTAGATGCTTGGGGCGGCCGAAAAATACTTCGGATCGTCGCTGAACGCTTCGAAAGAGTTTCGCACTCTTAAGTTATTGGATCTGCTAAGGTCTTTGTGTAAGGTTGCATCAAAAATTTGAAAGGGATACTTCATAACTGATGCAATAGTCACCGAGAAAACACTTAAAAAGAAGCTCACTGCGAAAAAGGCACTCTCACCGTTATCGGGCGAGTTGATCAATCAGCTGAAGGCCGGCGTTCAAGACTAGTGTGCCAATTCGTTCACTGACGAATCCGGCCCAAACGAATAGCTTAAGAAGTTGCGTGCTGAGCGTATGTTGATCGTCAAACCGAGATGCCAATTCTCAAACGACCAGTAATCCAAATAAATTCACTACAACGGCATGTCATCGAACGTAGTGCTGGTGCCAAGCGGCAAATTCCATTTTGCTACGCAATATTACCGCCTGTCTAGGGTTAAGCCTAAATTGGTAAGCAAGCACGAACATTGTCTGCTTAGCTTTGACGAGTGTAAACACCTAGCAAACCCTCGTTGTGGCAGGATCGGCCGATAAGGATGATCATGTTCACCTAAAAAAGTGGACTCCTCATGACAGAACCGATCCCTACGACCGCGCGTCGACGGCCCTATGACGCCGCCAAGAAGACGCAAATCCTGGCGGGGTATGAACGTCCTGGCGCATCGATTGCCGCCGTGGCCATGGCACATGGCATCAACGCCAACCTCATTCACAATTGGCGTGCCCGTGCCATGCGCCGCCAAGGGGCTGTTGCAGCGGCGGCGGCTGCTTCCGTTGTTCCTGTTCTCGTGCCGGCGTCCGCTACATCTGCCTGCAATGCCGAGTTGCGCATTGAATTGCGCCGCGGGCCAGTGAGGGCCGTTGTCAGCTGGCCTCTATCAGAGGTGGGAAAATGCTGACGGCCGAGATCGAGCAGCTGGCGCCGATCAAACCAGCTAACGACAAGGACCAGAAACGGCAGTCCAAGCCCGTCGCCTTGCCGGCATTGTTGCCGCGCAAGGATGTGCATCACGAACCGGACTCCAGCAGCTGCCATTGCAGTTGCCACCTGCATCGCATTGGCGAAGATGTAGCCGAGAAGCTTGATTGCCAGCCCGGCGCGTTCACCGTGGAGCGCCATGTACGTTGCAAGTGGGTGTGCCGGGAGTGTGAGACGCTGGTGCAGGCTCCGGTGCCGCCGCAGATCATCGACAAGGGCATCCCCACAGCAGCACTATTGGCACAAGTTCTGGTGCCAATAGTGCTGGATCAGCTCCGCTGGTATCGCCAAAGCGGTATCTATGGACGGTCCGGATTTGCGATCCCGGACACCACTCTGGCGCAATGGGTTGGCGTATACGGTGTGCGATTGCAGCCGCTGGTCGATGCGTTGGCAGAGCAACTGCTGGCGCAGCCGGTATTGCATGCCGACGAGACGCCGGTGGCAATGCTCAAGCCAGGCCTTGGCAAGACACATCGCGCGTACCTGTGGAGCTATTGCAGTACCAGCATGAGCAGCATGAAAGCCGTAGTATTCGACTTCGCCGAGTCGCGTGCAGGACGCCATGCCGGAGAATTCCTGGAAGATTGGCAAGGGACGCTGGTCTGCGACGACTTCGCCGGTTACAAGGCGCTGTTCCGACAAAGTATTATGGAAGCAGGCGGCATGGCACAGGCACGCCGCAAGTTCCATGAGCTGTATGCTAACCACAAAAACCAGAATGTCGAGGAAGCGCTAAAGCTGTTTGGCGTGCTGTACGACGTTGAACGGCAGGTACAGGAGGTAAATTGCGAAGCCAGAAAAATGCTGTGAAAGAAGCTGGGCACACCAGCGGCCGACACCTTGCATGCCCGTCTATGGGCGCAACGACAGCGTGTGCCGGAAGGTGGCGCCACCGCCAGGGCAATCCATTACAGCCTGGAGCGCTGGGGAGCACTGATGCGCTATCTTGAAGAAGGTGCGGTGCCAATCGACAACAACTGGGTCGAGAACCAAATCTGCCCGATTGCCCTTGGCAGAAAGAATTGGTTGTTCGCCGGTAGTCTGCGTGCCGGTCAACGCGCTGCTGTGGTGATGAGCCTGCTCCATTCGGCACGGCTGAACGGCCATGGCCCGCACGCCTACATGAACGATGTGCTTGAGCGCTTGCCAACGCTGCCCGGCAGTTGCATCAGCGATCTGCTGCCGCATCGCTGGACGCCCATCTGATCCCGCCGTTCAGCTCATGACGATTCCGTCAAGCCGGGATCGCCGGGTGCTTACTATAAATCTAATGAATAAGGTAATAAATAATGAAATTTTCTTAGAGGAATTCTCACGTTTTTATATCAGCTTATTCCAAGAAGAAACGTCACATTTCGACAGCAATATTTATGACGCGATTAATAGTGTTTTTTTAGACGCCGACGAATATGTTCCTTTGGCAGATGAGAACTACAAAAGCCTTGAATGTAAATTTCCAAACTTTCTAATTGCAGATGAAGAATTTATGAAGCGCATTGAAGTGGCAATAAAAAAGTTGATTTAAGTTTGAGGACTCACCCATACCGGTTGATACCAGCAACTCTCAACCACCGGTCGCATTCTTGCTTGTCTTCAGGCACCGATGTTGAATGTTGTGTGTTAAAAGAGCGCGTGCAGGTCTCTTGTCATAATGTAGCTTAGTCAGCGCATCGGCTACGGTGCACAACGGGGCCGCGCCGGATTTCTTAGCGAACCTGGGCGCGCGACTGAAACAGCCAACAAGCGCCACACTGGACAACGTTGCCAGAGCTACGCTGCTCAGCGACAAGGTCACCACCAGCCTGGCCGCACTGCAGCAGCAGGAGCAGGCCGATCTCGCGCAAAAGCAGTTGCAGGCCGCCACCGCCGCCCGCATAGCCGCACAACCGATGTCAGTGGCGCCCGGCGCGCTGCCAGCAAGCGTGACCTCCACCAGCGGCACCAGCGTCGTCACGACCAAACCTCAAGCCAGCGCCGACGGACTGCGTCCCCTGGTGAACATCACCACCGACCGCTGGGGCAACGTGCAGACGATGTC
>NZ_JAAIVB010000008.1 GCF_010974945.1 Noviherbaspirillum galbum
CATCGTGATCAGTCCATGGTTCGCCATGGCGGAACTCCTTGAAAGGAAAGGAAGTTCCAGCTTGACCTAGCCAGAAAATGGACATTTGAATCTGGCTAGATTGAGACATTTTAAAATGGCTCCCACACGCAATGTTGCAACCATTTTCAGATGTCCCACCTGCAGCCGTTTTCAAATGTCCCGGTTATGCATCGGGGTTTCCAGCAAGCAGCCGCGACAGCGGAATGGGCGTAAGGGCAGGGTAGGGTTTCCCTACCTCGACCACCAGCAAGATCGCGGCGGACGGTACAATTCAATGCAGCAAGTTGCTATGGAGCGCCCGTTCCAGATCCTCGGCACCGAGCTGCCGTTGCCGCTTCTTTCCCGCCGCTGCTTTCACCCGGGATGACGGCTGCCCGCGGTTCGTCCGTACCGGTACATCGCCGCGACTACGCCGGTCATCACGCTGTTGCTGCACAGCCTCGACCACTTCCAGTACGTGTCCAAGCCGCTTGTTCTCCACGATCGCACCTTGATCAATTTGTGGCAGGCGATCATAGGTTTCATACGGAACCACGACGCCCGCGGCACGGATTTCAATGTGCCCGTCCGGGTATTCATAGAAATCGATGTACTTGCCAATCAGCTTGCGGTTGGCCTTGGAGTCTGCAATCAGATAGATCGTCTTATCGTATTGCAACGTCAGCACGTGCGACACCTTGCGTTGCTCGCGCCAGGTAAAGATCGTGTTCAGGTCTTCGCCTTGCAGCAGTGGCCGATGCGCGTCCCAGTCGTTGCGCGGTGGTTTGGCGAAGCGCTTGTTGTGGTCAGCGACGTAAGAGGGCGCATACGCGTTGGCGGCCTCCATCGACGAGATGCCCTGCAATCGCAATTCCTTCACCAGCCGGTCCTGCAGTGTTAGATTGGCCCGTTCTACGCGCCCCTTGGCCTGGCTGCTGTTGGCGCAAATGCTCTCGATGTTGAGCTCATAAAGCGCGCGTCCGAACTGCGTATGACCATCCCCGGAGGTCGCGTGTTTGGCGTTGCAGCGGAAGACGCTGGCCTGGTCACTGTAGAACGCCTGTGGTTTGCCATGCAGTTCAATGTAGCGCCGCGTCGCTTCGTAATAACTGAACGTGGACTCCGACGGCGTAAAGTGCAGGTGCATCAACCGACTGGTGGCGTCGTCGATATAAACGAGAAGCGTGCAGGCCGGTGCCCGGTCCTCAAACCAGCGATGGTCGCTGCCGTCGATCTGAATCAGCTCGCCAACACAGTTGCGGCGGTTCCTTGGTTGATAGATCGACCCAGAACGCAGAGCACGAGGAATCCAGAGGCCAGCGTCGCTCATCAGCCTGCGCACCGTTTCCTTACCAAGAACGATTCCGTGCACTTCACGCAGCTTCTCGCAAGCCAAGGTCGGTCCAAAATCAGCGTACCGTTCGCGGATAATGTTCAGCGCCATCTGCGCCAGACCTGACGCCAGCTGCCGGTGGCCACGCTGACCGCGCTGTCGGTTCACCAGTCCAACGACGCCATGTTCTCGGTACCGCTGTAAAAGCCGGTTGACTTGGCGTTTGGTGAGCCCGAGTCGCTGCGCAGCCGTCGCTGCCCGAAGATTGCCGTCGATCACTGCCTGCAGTGTCTTGAGCCGGTCGACTTCGCGCATACTCATGGTGATGACTCCGGAACTGGCCATGGCGTCTCCTGGATCGCTGTGGGAACAGCTTCCAGCCTAGGTCGCCAGGCAGGCTATCATTTGTGCCAACCGGGACATTCTGATTGGGCCCGTTCGGGACATTCTAATTCGGGCGCTACACGCAAATTACGCATAATTATTCTTATGTAAAATAGCCAGTGTTATCCAAGCCACTAAAGCAGTTTCCGCCATGTCATGGATCGAACAAAGCTTATCCACTAACCTGTATATTATTTTTACCTTCTGGCCTTGCAGTTGCCACCCGCCGGCGAACCGGACAAACCTCCGGCTGTGTAGGCCGGAAGGTTTGGAAGACATTGTCGCTTCAGGTTCGATCCATGAAAGGAGCGCGAGATGAAACTGCAGGATACGGATGCCAGGCTGAAACTCATGCTGGAGGCATTGAGCCTGGACTTGCAAGGTGAACTCGAACAGATCGATGCTCGGCTCAGGACAGCCGCCTGCCCGCTGGCCGAGTTGACAAGGCGCGACGCGATGAAGCGCGCCTACATACAAGGATTCGCATGTCTTGCCCTCGGGCGCTGCGACGTCGATGAGGTGATGGAATGGCTTCGCGGCCTGCATGAATCGTTTCCCGCCCCACCTCCACGGCATCTTCACTAGAACCCATATTCAACCTGTTCTCAGCCCGGCTGTTTCGGCACGTCGATCCTGGTAACGCCGCCTGTCACTGCAAGCGGATCGCTAGCGGGAAAGGTCAGCTCGACTGCATCGTCGAGCGAGTCTTCCTGCCTCTGGTCCGGGTCGCCCGATGCGAGGTCGCGCTGGGTGAGATCCCGGTAGGCCGCGTCGTCAGGCGTAAGATCCTTCGGCGTTTCCACCACCGGATTGTCGCCCGGTGATGATGTCTCTGGCGCCTGGTCCTGGCCGGCGCGGCGCGTGTGACTGGACATGGTTTCTGCTCCTTGGTTGATCATTCCACGTAGGCCGGCGCCGCGATCCGCTTGCCGACGAGGAAGGCGTCGGCCACGATGCGCAGCGGCGAGAAGTCCGCGTCCGAACGCCCCTGAACCACCAGTTCGCGGAAGTGCGCGTAGAGTCCGGGATATTCGGCTTCCTTCTCCTGGCGCACCACCTTGCCATCCACCTCGAGAATGGTGCCGCCCATGTGCAGGGCCAGTCGTTCGCCTTTTGCCGATTCGACGGCGATGCTCCAGGTCTGCTGGTTCTCCTGCAGGAAATCGTATTCGGCGCGGATCGGCACGCCCTCTTCCGTAACCATGTCAAGTTCCGCCTGGATCGGCGCATCGCGGTTCTCGGGAACATGCAGGTCGGCCTTGCTGACGATGATGGTGCCGCCGAGGATACGGGTCAGGATGGAGAGCGAGTTGATTCCCGGATCGAACACGCCCATGCCGCCCGGCGCAAAGATCCAGTTCTGGCCGGGATGCCATTGCCGCACGTTTTCCTTCCAGGTGATCGTTACCTGGCGAAGCTGCCGGTGCATGATCCAGTCGCGGGCGGCTTCGACGACCGGCGCGAAGCGCGAATGCCAGCTTGCCAGCAGGCTTACCCCATGCCGCTCCGCGAGCAGACGGATGGACTCGGCTTCGCCCAGCGTGGCGGCCGGCGGCTTTTCGAGAAAGACGTGCCGGCCCGCCGCGATCGCTTCGCAGGCGATCTCCCGCCGGACTTGCGGCGGCGTGCAGATCGAGATCGCCTCGATTTCCGGATGGGCGGTCAGCATCTCGCCCAGGCTTGGATAAGCCTCGATGCCTTCGGGCCTGCCGCGCGGCGAACTGCCGGCGACGAGTTCGAGGCCCGGGTTGGCCCGCACGGCGGGAATGTGCTGGTCAATGGCAATCTTGCCGAGGCCGACGATGCCTATCTTCAGCGGTTGATCGGGGTTTCTGCGCGCTTGGCGCGTCGTTGTCGTTGCCATGATGGTTGGATTGCGGCCCTGGTTGATGTCGCGATGGAAGGAACAGGCGTGCCAGTGAGACGAGCATGCCGATTTGACAGTTCCCTTGATCGGCTCGATGCCGCCGACCGTACGACCAGATCAGCTTTCCGGGAGATGGCTGTATTGCGCCGAGAACTAAACGCGCTTTCATTGTCGAACCAACCAGAAGCAATCTTAACGAAATGCATATCCGAGGGGATGGCGATGGCAATCATCCGGCTTTATCCTGCGCTGGCCTTGCTGTTCGGCGCCATGTTGCTGTGCAATTCCGCCGGGGCGGCGCTCGGGGAAAGGCTGTCGCCGGAGGCGCGAGGATCGACGGTACAGCGCGCCGTCCAGCCTGGGTTGCGGTCGTCGTCGGGTGCTTATTCCTTGAATGAATACGTGAACGCGGCCGGCACCACCATCCGTGAATACGCCGGCGCCGACGGCACGGTCTTCGCGGTGAGCTGGGACGGACCGGCAAAACCCAACCTGCGGACCCTGCTGGGCGCGCACTTCGCGGAATTCACCAAAGCGGCGAGCAGTGGCGGCGGACATCACCGCGCCAGCGTGGACAATGACCGCCTGGTCGTTCGTTCCACCGCGCATGCGCGCAATTTCTCCGGGCTGGCTTATCTTCCTTCGGCGGTTCCCGAAGGCATCACCGTGGAGGACCTGCAATGAGGCCGATGGATCTGGCAATGCGCGCCCTGGCGCGTGCTTGGCGTGTCTTGCTTGGCGGCGTGCTGGCGGCCAGCCTTCTTGCCGGTTGCGGCGGGGGCGGCTCGTCCAATCCGGCGCCATCGGCCCCGGCGGCGGGAACCACGCCGGCTGCCACTGGCGGCAATGGCGCCGCCGCGACCCAGGCCGCGGGCGGCAACGTTGTTCCGGTCACGATCAGCAGCAGCCTCAGTTCCAGCCCCAACCTTCCCTTCGTGAACGTCACCATCTGCGTTCCCGGCACCGCGACATGCCAGACCATTGACAGGATCCTGGTCGATACCGGCTCGATCGGACTGCGGGTATTCGCCTCTGCGCTCAACCCTGCCCTCGCCTTGCCCGCGCAGCTCAGCGCGAACGGCCTGGCGCTGGGCGAATGCACGCAGTTCGCGGACGGCTTCACCTGGGGACCGGTGCGCCAGGCGGACTTCCGCATCGGCGGCGAACAGGCGTCCAACCTGCCGGTGAACATCCTTGCCGACCCGGCCTTCAACGAGGTCCCCGTCGCCTGCTCATCGGGCGGCAGCGACATCAACAGCGTGTCTAGCTTCGGCGCGAACGGCGTGCTGGGCGTGGGTTTGTTTGTTGAGGATTGCGGCCCGGGCTGCGAGCGCAGCGCCGATTTCGAGACCTACTACGCGTGTGGCACGAATTGCGAATCGGTGGCTCTCGCGCTCGCGAATCAGGTCCGCAACCCGGTGGCCTCGTTCGCGCGCAACAACAACGGCGTGATCCTGAGCTTTCCCTCCGTGCCCTACCCCGGCACCGCGTCGGTCACCGGGGCGATGACCTTCGGCATCGGGACGCAGCCCAACAACGGACTCGGGGCCGCCACGGTGATCACCGTGAGTCCGAATACCGGGTACTTCACGACCGTTTACAAGGGGCGCAGCTTCTCGCGCGGCTTCATCGACAGCGGTTCCAATGGGATCTTCTTCCGCGATACGACCATCGCTCGCTGCCGCACCAGCTTCTACTGTCCACCGCAGACGCTGAACCTCAGCGCCGTCAACCAGGGGACCAACGGACAGCAGAGCACGGTCACCTTCGACGTGGTCAATACCGATGCGGTATTCAGCCAGGATGCAAGCATCGGCGTGGTGCCGGGACTGGCGAGTTCCCTGTCGAGCACGACGACCTTCGACTGGGGCCTCCCCTTCTTCCTCGGACGGAACGTTACCACGGCGATCGATGGCCGCGCCACGCCGGCAGGGAACGGTCCGTACTACGCCTACTGAGAGGCGATCCGGCAGCGAGTGTGCAACTGTCAGGTACGGAAAGTCTGCGCCATGTCGGCCAGCTTGCCGGCCTGTTCGCGCAGCGCCTGCGCGGTTGCCGCGGCCTCCTCGACCAGCGCGGCGTTCTGCTGGGTAGCCTGCTCCATCTGCGACACCGCCTGGTTCACCTGTTCGATGCCGGACGCCTGCTCCTGGCTGGCATTGGCGATGTCGCCGATCAGGTCGCGCACCTGCTGCACGCTGTTCACCACCTCCTGCATCGTGGCGCCGGCATTGGAAACCAGCTTGGTGCCGGCATCCACCTTGTCGACCGAATCCGAGATCAGCGCCTTGATTTCCTTGGCAGCGCCCGCGGAACGCTGGGCGAGGTTGCGGACCTCGGCCGCCACCACCGCGAAACCACGTCCCTGCTCTCCTGCCCGGGCCGCTTCCACCGCGGCATTCAGGGCGAGGATGTTGGTCTGGAAGGCGATGCCGTCGATCACGCTGATGATGTCCACCACCTTGCGAGACGATTCATTGATCGAATCCATGGTCAGTACCACGTCGCCGACCACCTCCCCGCCCCTGCGCGCCACGTCGGACGCTTCCGACGCCAGGTTATTGGCCGACATGGCGTGTTCGGCATTGTTGCGGACGGTGGAAATGAGTTCTTCCATCGACGAGGCCGTTTCCTCGAGGGCGCTGGCTTGCTGTTCGGTGCGGGAGGAAAGATCGAGATTGCCGTCGGCGATCTGGGTCGCCTCGGAAACGATGGTCGTGGAGGCGGTCTTGATCTCGCCGATGATCTTGTGCAGGCTCTGCGTCATGTCGCTCAGGGCGCGCATGAGTTCGGCCGTCTCGTCCTTGCCGCGCGGGATGATCTTGCGCGACAGGTCGCCGCTGGCGACTTCCTGGGCGAAGCGTACCGCGTGCCCCAGCGGATGCGTGATGCCGAAGACCATGAACCGGGTCAGCAAGCCGCCGATGACCAGGGCCGCGACGGCGACGATCACCAGGATGGTGCTCGCACGGGAGTAGTTGGCATCGTCGTCGGCCATTTGCGCGGCGCTCGCGGCGCGGGCATGGTCGGCGACCGACTGCACGATGTCATCGAGCTGCTTCGTGGGTTCGCGGTCCATGCCTTTCACGAGCTTGTCGACGACCTGGGCGCTGTCCGGCTTGGCCGGGTCGAACTGTCTTAGTGCCTCGAGGTATTTCGCCTGGAGATCGGTCAGCGATTTTTGCGCCGCGACGATAGCCTTGGGATCGAAACCGCCTGCCACGGCCTGTTCCTGGAGTTTCGCGAGGCTTTGCTGCGCCACCTTGCCTTCGGCGACGAAAGCGTCCTGGTATTTCTTGAACTGCGCCTCGTCATTGCCGCGCAGGAGGATGTTCTTCCATTCCTGGATCTGCACCTTGAATTGCACTTGCGCGTGGCGCGACGTGTCGATCATTCCGGTGAGGGTGCCGGCCTGCGCCAGCGACTTGCCCATGCCCTCGTGGGAATGGCGCAAGGCTATCCAGCCGACGCTGCCGATGATGATCATGAAGACGAACAGGATCGATGAAAGGAACGCGAGACGCGTCCCGATGCGGTAATTGGTCAAGGCAGGCCCCCCGGCGATTTTTCTCGTGTATGACAACCATCATCAATACCGAATTTATAGCACGGTGGCAACTGATTCCGAAGATTTTTCTGTGATTGTTATGGGCGGCTAATTGTTATTCCGCCGCCAGGCACGTATTCGCACCCTGCGAGGTTGCCGGGATGCGATGAGGCTCAAGCACGGCGGATGAGCCGAAGCAGGAGTACGAGAAGGATGGCGCCGACAGTGGCGACGACGATGCTGCCAAGCATCCCGCCGTCCGCGGAAAAGCCGACGGCCCGGAACAGGAAGCCGCCGATGAAGGCGCCGACCACGCCCACGACGATGTCGCCGACGACCCCGAAGCCGCCGCCCACGATGGCGCCGGCCAGCCAGCCGGCAATCAAGCCCACGAGGATGAACCAGGCGAATTCCATCTTCCCTCCTTGAGTCCTGAATTGTGAAGCGAGCCAATCCGGCGGAATGGTGCTCGCCGCTTCAGGTTGGGATGCGGAAGATGGCGTGTGGTTCTTGCATTGTTACTACGAATTGCGACGTCGCAATCCGAGCCATGTCACTGATCAAATTCCACCGGGACACAGGCAAGGCGTCCCGGATGTGCCTGCCTGTCGGCTTCCTCGCGGCTGGAATGCTGGGTCAGGATGAACCGTTCGCGCCCCATGGGATCGGGGTTCCGATAGACGTTCACGTACAGCCGCTGCTGGTGCGGAACATTCTCGAGGAAAGGCAGGCCATGCTCGGATATGCGGCCGTCCACCGTGAACAAGGTCACGACCTGGTCGTCGCCGATGTAGCCGTGCACCTTGTACACCGGATGGCGCGCGCGGATGGTGATGATTTCCACCGGTTGCTTCGTCGTGATGGTGCGGACCGGCTTGCTGAGGTCCAGCGCGGGCAGGTCGGACTCGCCATGCTCCTCGGCCGGCGCATCGGAAAAATGGGGGCGGGGATGGCGCGGCGCGTCTTCTCGCACCGCCTCGTGCCCACCATCGAAAGCCGGTTCGATGTCGGGTGCGGGCCGTCTCTCGGTGGCGCGCAGGGTCGGCGTCTCGTCCAGGCCGGGATCCGGATCCGCGGCGAATTCCATGCGGAAGGCGTCATCGAGGCGCGGTTCGGCGCGCGTACGCGTCGCGTCATTGCGCATCGTGGCCGGTTCCTGCGGCGGGATCTCGATCCGGCGCCCGCCGCTGGGCCGCATGCGCTCCCGTTCCCGTGCCGGGCGTGCCGACACCGGGGGCTTGTCGAAAGTGCGTTTCTGGACGCCGAAAGCCACTTCGTAGTTGTAGAGCTGTGCGTCCGTCATGTCCGGGTAGGGCGCGGGATGCCCGCCATCGATCGTTTTGTATTTCATCGTTGGTTCGCGCCGTCCCAGGACCGAATCAAGAATGCCCACGGCAACCTCCTGAATGCGTTCAATCTCTTGCCAGCAATTTGACCCTGCGGCCTGGGCACGGTTCGTGCGGTAGTGGGTGGGTTTGTGGCTGAGGGTTGATCAATAGCGATAAGCGGCGTTGTTGTCGACGCGCACGCGGCTGCCGACCTGCAAGCCGGCGATGTCCGACTGGCGCAGCGTGCGGTATCCGCCGTTATCGAGGCGGACGTCGAGCAGGTAGGCGCCCGCCTGCTGGCCGTTGCGCTGTTCCATCTGCGCCCCGAGCATGGCGCCGCCGGCAACGCCGGCCACCGTCGCCGCCGCGCGGCCCCGGCCATTGCCGACCTGGTTGCCCAGCAGTCCGCCGACGACGGCGCCAAGGATCGCGCCGCCTGCGCCGTTGCTGGCGCTCGGCTGGTCCATGCGTATCGCCTCCACCGTGCCGAGGGTGGCATAGGCGGAAGAGGCGTTATAGACGGGAATGGAAGATGGGACGGTAGCGGCGCTGCCCTGGGTGGCGGGATAGCCGTAAGGCTGGGTGGCGCAGGCGCTCAGGACGAGCGCGGAAACGAGAATCGGGATGAAGAAAGTCGGCGTTTTCATGGGAGCCTCGTGGTGTAAAGGTGTCCATGTAACGCCTCTATCGCAAGCCCGTCGACGGCGATTTGGTAAGGGATGAAACAAGGTGTTTCATCCCTCCGCCATTTTATTGAGCCTCGGCAATGCGTTGCTTGATGTGGGCAAGCGCCTCTTCCACCTGATCCACCAGGATGAGGCAAAGGTCGCCCGGCTGCAGGGCGGCCAGCGCGGTGTCGATCGCCAGGAACTCGCCCATGATTTCATGGATGTCGGCGGCTCGCTTCGCGCCGTTCAAGCCTTGGCGCAGCAAGGACAGGACCTCGCCGTCCGCGCGTCCGCGCTGGCAGGCATCCTCGTACAGCACCACCTGGTCGAAGGCGCCGCCGAGGATCTCGGTCTGCCGGCGGATGTCTTCGTCGCGCCGGTCGCCGGCGCCGCTGATGACGACCGAGCGGCGCTTGGCGGGAATGCTGTCGACCGCGTTCACCAGCGCCTGGATGGCGTCGGGATTGTGGCCGTAGTCGGCGATCAGGGTCGCGCCCTTGTAGTTGAAGAGGTTGAAGCGTCCGGGCGCGGTATCGGCATCGCTGACGAAGCTCGCGAGGCCTTGCCGGATGATTTCCCAGTCGATGCCCAGGGCCCAGACCGCGCCGATGGCGGCCATCGCGTTTTCCACCTGGAAGCCGATGAGTCCCTGGCGCGTCAGCGGAATGCCGGCCAGGGGCAGGCGCTGCTGGAACGTGCCCTCGAGCGCGACGATGTCGTTGCCGTCGCGGTAAACCACGCGTCGGCCCTTGGCGCGATGCGTCGCCATGATGGGCAGGTGCCGGTCGTTGGCGAAGAAGGTGACCGAGCCCGGGCAGGTCTTGGCCATCCTGGATACGTGCGGATCGGCCGCGTTCAGCACCGCGGTGCCGTGCTTCGCGACGTTCTGCACGATCACGCGCTTGACCACGGCGAGGTCCTCGACGGTGCTGATGAAGCTCAGGCCGAGGTGGTCGCCGACGCCGATGTTGGTCACCACCGCGACGTCGCAGCGGTCGAAGCCGAGACCTTCGCGCAGGATGCCGCCGCGTGCGGTTTCGAACACGGCAGCGTCGACGTCCGGGTGCATCAGCACGTTGCGCGCGCTGCGCGGGCCGCTGCAATCGCCGGTATCGATGCGGCGATGCTGGATGTACACGCCATCGGTCCCGGTCATGCCGACGCGCAGCTTGTTGCAGGTGAGGATGTGGGCGATCAGGCGGGTGGTGGTGGTCTTCCCGTTGGTGCCGGACACGGCGACCACCGGGATGCGGCCGTCGTCGCCTTCCGCATACATGTTTGAAATGATGGCGTCGCCGACCGCGCGGCCCTTGCCGAAGGATGGCTGCAGGTGCATGCGCAGGCCGGGCGCGGCGTTGACCTCGACGATGCCGCCGCCCTGCTCTTCCAGCGGCTGGATGACGTTGTCGCACACCACGTCGACGCCGCAGATGTCGAGCCCGACCATCTGCGCCGCCTCGACGGCGCGCGCCGCGACTTCGGGATGAACGTCGTCGGTGACGTCGGTGGCGGTGCCGCCGGTGCTCAGGTTGGCATTGTTGCGCAGGATGACGTGGGCGCCCTTGTGCGGCACGCTGTCGGCATCGAAGCCGTGCCTGGCGAGCACCGACAAGGCGATCGCGTCGAGGCGGATCTTGGTCAGGGAGGTGGCATGGCCGTCGCCGCGCAGCGGGTCGCGGTTGACCTGCTCGACCAGTTCGCGCACGGTATGCACGCCGTCGCCGATCACTTGCGGCGGCGCGCGGCGCGCGGCCGCGACCAGCTTGTCGCCGACTACCAGCATGCGGAAGTCATGGCCCGGCAGGTAGCGTTCCACGATCACGTCGGAGCTGATGTCGGACGCGGCGGCGTAGGCGGTCAGCACTTCGTCGCGCGTGCTGATGTTGACCGCGACGCCCTTGCCCTGGTTGCCGTCGCGAGGCTTGACGACGACGCGTCCGCCAAGCTCGCTCGCGACCTTCCAGGCGTCTTCCGCGCTGGTGACGGAACGGCCCTTCGGCACGGGCACGCCGGCCGCGTCCAGCAAGGCCTTGGTGAGTTCCTTGTCCTGCGCGATGGCTTCGGAAATGGCGCTGGTCATGTCGGTTTCGGCGGCCTGGATGCGGCGCTGCTTGCTGCCCCATCCGAACTGCACCATGCTGCCTTCCGTGAGGCGGCGGTACGGGATGCCGCGCTTGACGGCGGCGTCCACGATGGAGCCGGTGCTCGGGCCGAGGCGGATGTCCTCGTCGAGTTCGCGCAGTTCCGCCAGGGCGGCCTGCAGGTCGAAGGGGGTGTCTTCGAGCGCGCTGCGGCACAGGGCTTCGGCGGTCTCGAAGGCGAGGCGGCCGACGGCTTCCTCTGTGTATTCGACGATCACCTGGTAGACGCCGTCCTCGACGGTCTTGACCGTGCGGCTGAAGGCGACCTTGCAGCCGGCCTGGGCCTGCAGGCCGAGGGCCGCGCTTTCCAGCACGTGCGCCAGGGTGATGCCGGCCGGATCCTGCGCCGGCTGCAGGAATTCGATTTCCGGGAAGCGGGCGCGCAGCCGGGCTTCGAAGCCGGGGAGCTGCGCGATCGATCGCTCTTCCGGCGTACAGGCAACGATGCCTTCAATGGCGGTGTGGCGGCTCCACAGATTGGGGCCGCGCAGGGCGCGGATGCGCGAAATTTCCATTGGCGATTTCCTCTGTTCCCGTTGCGTGCCGCGACCCTTCGGCGGGCCTGCGTGCCAAGGCGCAACGGGTTATCCCGTGATGATTGTTATTATCTGGCCGTTGCCGGCGCAAAGTCGTCGTCGAAGGTCTCCAGCCCGGTCCGGATGAGATCGGGCGGAACGCCGGCGGCCCACGCGGCGCCAACCGCCGCGAGGATGTTTTCGAGCCGGTCCGGCCAGACGTTGGACGCCGCCAGCGGAATGTCCGCCAGCTCGCAGATCGCGGATTCTTCCGCGCCCACCGACAGCACCACCTGCTCGCCGCGCACGTACACCGCGCGTCCGCCCTGCTCGCGCTGCGCGGCGAGCACAGGCAACTCCGGATCCATCGCGAAATACACGACCTCGCCGTCGCACAGCGGGGCCAGCGCAACCACGTTGGGGTCGGCGGCATTCAGCACCGCCGCGCCTTCGGGCAGCACCACGTCCACTTGCGTGCGCATGACCTTGATCAGGCGCTCGAGGTCGTCGACATGGAACTCCGGCAGCAATTCGGCGGTATCGATGTTGGTGACCACGCCGACGAGGCAGCGGTCGTAGGCCAGGCCTTCGGCCAGGATGGAGCGCGGCCCGTTCTCGAACACGCCGCCCTCGACCGCGCGGTTGATCAGCACGCGGTGGCCCGATTCCCAGTTGGCGCAGTCGTTCCTGTCGATCAGGCGTTCGTTGAAGTACAGGCCGTCGCTGCAGGCCACGCCGGCGTAGAGGCCATGCAGGTTCATCAGGCGCCCGACGAGGCGCGCCACCATGGTCTTGCCGCGGCTGCCGCCGACGCCGACCACCGGGATGCGGCCGCTCTCGCTGGCGTCGAACAGGTGGTTGACAATGGCCCGGCCGACAGGGCGCGGCTCGCCGCTCGCCGGCTTGAGGTGCATGAGCAATCCGGGGCCGGCATTGATTTCCACGATCGCGCCCTGCTGTTCATCCAGCGGACGCGAAATGTCGCGCGCGACGAGGTCGACGCCGGCGATGTCCAGGCCGACGATGCGCGCGGCCAGCGAGACCAGCGCCGCGACCTCGGGGTGCACCCGGTCGGTAACGTCGAAGGCGACGTTGCCGTTGCGCTGGATGAGCACTGTGCGGCCCTTCTCGGGAACGGCATCGCCGGTCAATCCCTGGCGGCCCAATTCGAGCACCACGGCGGGATCATCCTCGAGGCGAATGACGTTGAGCGGAAAATCCTCGGTCGTGCCGCGGCGCGGATCGGTATTGATCTGGGAATCGATGAGCTGGACGATAGTGGAGACGCCGTCGCCGGTGACGGTCGCGAGTTCCCCTTTCGCGGCGGCAACCACTTCGCCGCCCACCACCAGGAGTCGATGCTCGTCGCCGGGAATGAAACGCTCGACCAGCACGTCGCTGCCCTCGGCATCGGCCAGATGGTAGGCGGCTTCGATTTCCGCGCGTACGCGCAGGTCGGTCGAGACGCCACGCCCGTGGTTGCCGTCGGAAGGCTTCACCACCACCGGCAGGCCGATGTCTTCGGCGGCGTCCCAGGCGTCTTCCGGGCTGTTCACCATGCGGCCCTCGGGCACCGGTACGCCGCAGGAGGCCAGCAGGCGCTTCGTCAGGTCCTTGTCGCTGGAAATGCTTTCGGCGATGGCCGGGGTGCGGTCGGTCTCGGCGGTCCAGATGCGGCGCTGGCAGGCGCCGTAGCCAAGCTGGACGAGGTTGCCGTCATTGAGGCGGATGGAGGGAATGCGGCGATCGGTCGCAGCATCGACGATGCAGGCGGTGCTGGGACCGAGGCAGAGGGAATCGACCATGTCGCGCAGGGCGGCGACCGCGGCGTCGACGTCGAAGGGCGTATCGTCGATTGCCGCCATGACGAGGTCGCGGGCCGACTGGAGCGCGGTGCGGCTGACCTGTTCGTGGCGGGCGCGGACCGCCATCTTGTACACGCCGCGGGTGCTGGTGCTGCGGGTCTGGCCGAATCCGGTCTGCATGCCGGCCAGGTTCTGCAGCTCGATCATGACGTGTTCCATGACATGCCCGGCCCACGTGCCCTCGCGCAGGCGCTGCAGGAAGCCGCCGCGCTCGCCGACGCCGCAATGGTGTTCCATCAAGCCGGGCAGCCAGGCGGTGAGTCGTTCGTAGAATCCGGGAATGGTGTTGGACGGGGCATCTTCGAGTTCGCCGATGTCGAGCCAGGCTTCGATGACCGGCCTGTACGTCCAGATGTTGGGGCCCCGCAGCGGTATCACATTGATAATGTCAATGTTTCGTTTATTCATGGTTGGTGCATGCAGCGTCGTGGGCGCCTGAGAAAATCACAAGTCCAGATAACGCAATGCAAGGTGATTGGTTTACGTGGAGCCGAAAGAAAATGCCAGTCGGTAATATACTACGGCCACCGTGTTTCAGTTGTTGACAGTCATGGGCAAACGCCCCTATAAGTCTCCGTTTGTCCACACTTGCCGCGCCAGGCCGGCGGCAGTTGCGCAACGAGCCACATTATCCGCCACATCGATCAACCGGCCAACGCCGGCCGGCGTTGTTGTCGGGTCACGCCTGACACTCCTGTCGAATCGAGAAAGAACACAACCGCATGTCGTCACCCAGCATTATCCTTCCCGATCCCTGGAATTCCGAGATCCGTGCCCGCCTCGGGGACGGTGAGCAGCTCCTCGGGTTCGTCGAGATCGACCTCGACGCCCACCTGCACTTCAGGCAGGGGCTGGTCGCCGCCACCAACCGGCGCCTGATGGCGAAGGCTCCCGGCGCCGCCCAGTGGGAGGACTGGCCCTACCGCAAGGGGCTGGAGCTGGTCCATCATGACCATGCCGGTGTCGGCACCCTCGAACTTCATGACGAGCATGCGCGCCTGGGCACCTGGCGCTACACGCTGGGACACAATCCGTCCGCCCTGCGCCTCATCGAACACGTCGAATCGCACCGCGACGCGCTGGTCGCGGGCCAGGCCGTCAGGCCGCCGGAAAAGCCGGTGTGCGCGAGCTGCAAGGCGACGCTGCCCGACGACTCCGACGACTGCCCGGTGTGCACCAAGGAAATCTACACGCCGCCTTCGACCTGGACCCTGTTTCGCCTGTGGCGCTTCGCCCGGCCCTATCGCGGCCAGCTGCTGGCCGGATTCCTGCTCACCCTGATCAGTACCGCCGCCCACCTGATTCCGCCCTACCTGACCATGCCGCTGATGGACAACGTGCTGATTCCTTACCAGAACGGCCAGCCCATCAACGTCCAGCTCGCCGGCCTCTATCTTTCCGGCCTTCTTGGATCCTCCCTGCTGGCCTGGGCCCTGGGATGGGCCAAGACCTACATCCTCGCCTTGGTCAGCGAACGCATCGGCGCCGACCTGCGCACCAGCACCTACGATCACCTGCTGCGCCTCTCGCTGGAATATTTCGGCGGCAAGCGCACCGGCGACCTCATGGCCCGCATCGGCTCGGAGTCCGACCGCATCTGCGTCTTCCTCTCGCTCCACCTGCTGGACTTCGCCACCGACGTGCTCATGATCTTCATGACCGCGGCCATCCTGGTGTCGATCAATCCCTGGCTGGCGCTGGTCACCCTGCTGCCCCTGCCCTTCATCGCCTGGATGATCCACGTCGTGCGCGACAAGCTGCGGCATGGCTTCGAAAAGATCGACCGCATCTGGGGCGAAGTGACCAACGTGCTCGCCGACACCATTCCCGGCATCCGCGTGGTGAAGGCTTTCGCCCAGGAAAAACGCGAGTCGGCCCGCTTCAAGGAAGCCAACGCCCACAACCTCGCTGTGAACGACCGGGTAAACAAGGTCTGGTCGCTGTTCTCGCCGACAGTGAGCCTGCTGACCGAGATCGGCTTGCTGGTGGTGTGGGGCGTGGGCATCTTCCAGGTGTCGCGCGGCGAGATCACGGTCGGCGTGCTGACCGCCTTCATCGCCTACATCAGCCGCTTCTACACGCGGCTCGATTCCATGAGCCGGATCGTTTCCGTCACGCAAAAGGCGGCGGCAGGCGCGAAGCGCATCTTCGACATCCTCGACCACGTCTCGAACGTGCCCGAGCCCGCCAATCCGGTGAAGCTTGAAAAGATCGAAGGCCGCATTGAACTGCGCAGCGTCGGCTTCCGCTACGGCAACCGCGCGGTGATCCGCGGCGTGGACCTGGCGATCGAGCCGGGCGAAATGATCGGCCTGGTGGGCCACAGCGGTTCCGGCAAGAGCACCCTGGTCAACCTGATCTGCCGCTTCTACGACGTTTCGGAGGGATCGATCCGCGTCGACGGCGTCGATACCCGCTCGTTCGCGGTGTCGGATTACCGCCGCAACATCGGCATGGTGCTGCAGGAGCCCTTCCTGTTCTTCGGCACCATCGCGGAAAACATCGCCTACGGCAAGCCGCACGCGACCAGAGAGGAAATCGTTGCCGCCGCGCGGGCCGCGCACGCCCATGAATTCATCCTGCGCCTGCCGCATGGCTACGATTCCCTGGTGGGCGAACGCGGCCAGACGCTGTCCGGCGGCGAGCGCCAGCGCATCTCGATTGCCCGCGCACTGCTGATCGATCCGCACATCCTCATCCTCGACGAGGCGACCTCGTCGGTCGATACCACCACCGAGCGCGAGATCCAGAAGGCGCTGGACAACCTCGTCCGGGGCAGGACCACCATCGCCATCGCGCACCGCCTGTCCACCCTGCGGCGGGCAAGCCGGCTGGTGGTGCTGGACAAGGGCCAGATCGTGGAGGTCGGGCAGCATGAGGATCTCCTGGAGCGCAAGGGCCATTACTATCGGCTGCACCAGGCGCAGGCGAGGCTGGCGGAGAACGAAGCCGCCGGCCAGGAAACCATGTCCGACGAGGTGGCAGCATGAGCGCATTCACGCTTTACCGGAACAGCTTCGGCCGCCTGGTGCTGGAAACGCCGGATGGCGAACGCCACGAAGGCGTGGTGCCGGTGCGCGCCTTCCCGATCGCCGCGCCGCACGAGGGCCTGTCGCTGGTCAATGCCGACGGCAGTGAACTGGCCTGGCTGAATTCCCTGCAAGATCTCGGCCCCGAGGCGCGCGCGCTGGTGGAAGAAGAACTCGCCAGCCGCGAGTTCCTGCCCCAGATCTCGCGCATCGCACACGTGTCGAGCTTCGCGACGCCCAGCACCTGGGACGTGGAGACCGATCGCGGCCCCGCGCGCTTCGTGCTGAAGGGTGAGGAAGACATCCGCCGCGTCGGCCAAGGCAGCCTGCTCATCGCCGACAACCATGGCGTGCAGTTCCTGATCAAAGACCTGACCGCGCTCGACAAGGGCAGCCGGAAAATCCTCGACCGTTTCCTCTGACAGGACAAGGCCGCTGGCCGGCCTGCCCTTGCCTCAGGACTTCTGCGCGAGCGCCTTCTCGATCGCGCCGAGCAGCTTCTTGTCGTCCGGCGTGACCAGGCTGGAGTAGCTGTCGACCACCTTGCCGTTGCGGTCGATCAGGTACTTGTAGAAATTCCACTTCGGCGCGGTCCCGGTGATCTGGGCAAGGCGGGCGTGCAGCGGGTTGGCGGCCTTGCCGGCGACCGATGACTTGGAGAACATCGGAAACTTCACGCCATAGGTGTTGTAGCAGAAGTCCGCGATCTGCTTGCTGTCGCCCGGCTCCTGGCCACCAAAGTCATTCGACGGAAATCCCAGCACCACCAAACCCTTGGGGGCGTAGTCCGCGTAGAGTTTTTCCAGCCCCTCGTACTGGCTGGTGAAGCCGCAATAGCTCGCGGTATTCACGACCAGCACCACCTTTCCGGCGTAGTTGCACAGGTTTTGCGGCGCATCATCCTGCAGCCGATTGAAACGGTAATTCAGGATGGCCGGGCAAGCATTGCTCGTGCCGCCGCCCGCTGCCGCTGGTGCAGGCGTCGGCGCGGGCGATGCCCCCTGGGGGGCGTTCCCCTGGGCCTGGGCCGCATGGAATGACAGGGTGCATGACAGGGCTGCCGCCAGCAGGATCGGTCGCATCGATGGCTCCATGGTGAATGAAAGGGAATGACTGGATTGTAGGTCAGCCCCGGCCATCCTGCAGGGGCCGCCCAATCCGGAATCACACAGCCCGCCGCCCGCATCCTGCAAACGGGTTGCTTGATTTGCCCTAACGCCGGGCCGGGCGCTTCATGCGAGAGTTGCAAGATGCGGCGACCTTGCGCATCATGCACGCATTTTCACCAGCCCAGCAACGGATACGGATGGCACCGCCTGTACGACGCCAGCATCTCGCAACCCCAGACACCCCGCCTGCCCCGGACTCCCGGCGTTCCAGCCAGGCGCGGCATGCGCTGGCGGCGTTCCTGCTGACCCTCCTTTTCCTGCAGGCCGGTCCGGCGCTCGGCGCGGCCTACCAGGTGGAGCTGGAAGGACTGGATGGCTTCCGCGCCCTGTCCAGCCTCCTGAACCAGCACGTCGCCCTGCTCCGCCGCCAGGAAGACGCCATCATCTCCGACGAGGAACTGACGCGACTCATGAACGCGGCGCCCGACGACGTGCGCGAACTCCTGGCGACCCAGGGCTATTTTTCGCCGGCCATCACCTCCAGCCTCGACCTTTCCGGCGGCGAGCGTGTGGCCCGGCTGAAGGTGGATCCGGGGCCGCCCACTACCATCACCCGCGTCGACCTGCGCTTCAAGGGAGAGATCGTCGACGGGCCGCGCGCCGACCCGCGGCGCGTCGAGCGCCTCAAGCGGCGCTGGAGTCTCGACCCCGGCGACCGGTTCACCCAGCAAGCCTGGGTGAACGCCAAGAACGAGCTGCTGAAGGGACTGCTGGCCGCGGATTTCGCGGCCGCCGGGATCGTGCACAGCGAAGCCCTGATCCAGCGCGAAAACCATGGCGCGGTGCTCAGCATCGATGTTGATTCCGGCCCTGCCTTCACCTTCGGCACCCTCGAGGTCCATGGCTTGCAGCGCTATTCACGCGACCTCATCGACCTGCTCAACCCGATCAGCCCCGGCGATGCCTATTCGCTGGAAAAGCTCAACGAATTCCAGTCGCGCCTGGAAGACACCGGTTATTTCCGCACCGCGTTCACCACCGTCGAAGCCGACGTCAACCACCCTAAAAACTCCCCGGTGCGGGTCGACCTCGTCGAAAACACCAGCAAGCGGCTGTCCTTCGGCGTGGGCTACTCCACCGATACCGGCGCCCGCCTGCAAGCCAAGTGGCTGGACCGCAACTTTCTCATGCGAAACTGGCGCCTGGAATCCGAGCTTCGCATCGACCGCGACACCCGCCTGCTCGGCTCGGAACTGTTCTTCCCGGCAATCCAGAACGGCTGGCAGCCCAGCGTCGGCGCCCATCTCGAACGCACCGTCGCCGCCGGCGAGACCGACGACAAGCTGCGCCTCGTCAGCCGGCTGTCGAGCGCCAACAAGGCGGATGAAAAGGTCTGGTCGGTGGGCTATTACGGCGACCAGCAGCGCATCGGCGATTTCGAGGCCACGCGGCAGGCGGTGCTCCTGTCCTTCAACTACACCCAGCGCCGGCTGGACCATCCGCTGACGCCCCGGCGCGGTTATCTGCTGGCCGCCGAAATCGGCGCGGGCCCGAAAGGGCTGGTCAATGAAACCAACATCCTGCGCACCGTCGTTCGCGGCACCACGCTGATTCCGTTCGCGCCGCGATGGCAAGCCATCTTCCGCGGCTTCGCCGGCCAGGTTTTCGGCGGCAGCCGGCTCACGGTGCCGGGCGACCTGCTGTTCCGCGCGGGCGGCGACCAGAGCGTGCGAGGCTACGGCTACAACACACTGGGTCCGGCGCAGAACGACGCGATCGTCGGCGGCCCGGTCAGCGCCGTCCTGAGCGCGGAAGTGGTGTACTTCTTCAAGCCGCCCTGGGGTGTGGCCGCGTTCACCGACGCCGGAAATGCCGCCGATTCGTGGCGCGAATTCCGTTTCGCCCATGGCACGGGCGTGGGCGCGCGCTGGCGCAGCCCGATCGGCCCGGTCAACGTCGACCTCGCGTACAACCACGAGACGCATCGGCCGCGCCTGCATTTCTCGGTGGGCTATGGATTCTGAACGCGGCCAGTCGGTCCGGGACACGTCGACGGCGCCGTCCGGCAAACCCGTTCGCCGGCACAGCCGCACGGCGGCGACGGTCATTGCGATTCTCTTGTTGCTCCTGCTACTGCTCGCGCTTGCCGGCTACTGGCTGGTCGGCACATCGTCCGGCGCGCGTTTCGTGCTGCGGCAGGCCGCTCCCGGCGTGCAGGCGGAAGGCGTCGAGGGCAGCCTCCTCGGACCGCTCAAGCTCGCGCAATTGTCCATCGTCCAGCCGGATCGGCGCGTCGTACTGAAGGATGTTCGCCTCGACTGGGATCCCGCCGCGCTTTTGCAGCGCCGGCTGCATGTGCGCAGCGCCGGCGCGGCGCGGATCGACATCGTCAACCAGCCGGACGCGATTCCCAAGCCGCCCAGCCTGCCCGATCGTATCGGCCTGCCCCTGCAACTGCAGATCGACGCCCTGAACGTCGGCCAAGGCGTGGTGTCGCGCGGACCGGTGCCGCTGGCAACGTTCGGGCCGCTGGCCGCCGCCCTCTCCTTCGATGGCCGGCAGTACCGCCTGCGTCTCGACAAGGCCCAGGCCGGCAGCCCCGAGGCGCAAAGCGGCGCGCGCGCGCTCCTGCAGGGCGACGCCGACCTCGGCGTGGAAAAGCCTTACGCGCTGCGCGGCCGCTTCGTGGCGGACGTCAGCGGCAAGCTCGACGACCAGCTCATCCAGGGCAACGGCGAACTCGTGCTCGGCGGCTCGCTCGCCGTTGCGAGCGCCGGATTGCAATTCCGTTCCGGCGAGGCGGTCATCAATGGCAGCGCGCTGCTCCATCCGTTTTCGATGCAGCCGCTGGCCAATGCCGACGTCGTCGCCGACAAGCTCGACCTGCGCGAATTCAACCCGCGCCTGCCGCATACCGTCCTGCATCTCGACCTCAAGTCCGGAGCCGACAGCACGGGCACGCTGCGTGTGCAGAACCAGGAGGCGGGACCGCTCGGCAAGCAGCTCTTGCCGCTGCGCGCGCTTTCGCTCGCGTTCGCGCAGAAGAAAGACGGCGTGGATATCGACGACATCATCGCCGAGCCCGGCACCGCGACTGCAGCGGCCGGCCGCATCGAGGGCAAGGGACGCGTGGCACCTGCCGAGGCCAGCCTGCATCTCGACATCCGCGGCCTCAACCTCAAGCTTCTCGATCCGGCCTGGCGCCGGACGGCGCTGAGCGGCAGCGCGGACCTGCGCCAGGCAGGCAGCCGGCGCAAGGTCGACCTCTCCCTGCGGGAACCCGACGGCGTCGCGCCCGGCGGACAACCGCTCGAACTCGCGGCAAGCGCCGAACTGGCCGGCCAGGAGGTGCGCGTGACCGCGGCCACGGTACGCACCGGCACCAGCCGCCTCGATGCCAGCGGAACCCTGTCCTTTGCTGGAGAGCAGCCATTCCAGCTGCAGGGGAAGATGCAAGCCTTCCGGCTGCAAGACCTCGGCAAGTTCGCGCAATGGCCGGAGCTGACGCTCAATGGCGAGATCGGGCTGCGCGGCAAGCGCGCGCCTAGGCTGGAGGCGGATCTCAAGCTTGACATCGCCGACAGCCGCCTGGCCGGCCAGCCGCTGGCCGGCCAGGGACAAGTCCGGCTGCGCGGCGACAAGCTCGAGATTCCGGTGCTGCGCCTCGCCTCAGGCCTGAACCGCCTCGATGCCAGCGGCAGCCTGACGGAGAGCGGCGGCGAAGTGCAGTTCCAGCTTGCCGCAAACCAGCTGGCGCAGCTCGGCCCTGCCTTCGGCGGCAGCCTGCAGGCCAGCGGCACCGCGCGCGGGACGCTGGACCTGCCGCGCATCGATGCGACCTGGACAGCCTCGCAGCTCAAGCTCCCGGGCGGCGTGCGCGCCGACAGCATGCAGGGCAAGGCCGACGTGCAGGTCGACCGGCGCCAGCCGGTGCCGCTCAGGGAGGGCAACGTCACCCTCGACGCCAGCCGCGTGGCATGGGCCGAGTACCGGCTCAATACGGCGTCGGTCCAGGCGCGGATCGGCACCGCGGCCGATGCCCCTCTTTCGCTTGCCCTGCGCATGGAAGGCATCGAAACGCCTCAGCTTCGCGCGAACAAGCTCGACGCCGACGCCAATGGCACCACCGGCCGCCACGTCGTGAATTTGCGCCTCGAGGAAGCCAGGCAGGTGTGGATGGCCACCGCGAACGGCGGCTTGAGCAATGCGGCTTCCGCGCCGCGCTGGGAAGGAGAGATCAGCCGCTTTGACAGCGACGGCCGGTTCAAGTCGCATCTTGCGGCGCCGGCGTCGCTCGCGCTGGATGCGCGCAACCTCCGCCTCGAGCGCTTCGTCCTGGAAACACCGGCGGGCCGGGTGGCGGTCGACGAATTCCGGCGCGATCCCGACGGCGTCAGCAGCAAGGGCCATGCGGACAACATCCAGGTGGCGGAACTGATTCGCCAGCTGCAGCCTTCCGCGCCGGTACGCACCGACCTGCAGCTCGCGGCAGACTGGGATTTCCGCATGCAGGATACCGTCGACGGCCGCCTGTCGGTCCGGCGCGAACGCGGCGACATGACCATCGTAGCCGGCAGCCCGGTCGCGCTCGGGATCGGCACCCTGGCCGCCAGCGCACGCGCGGAAAACGGCCGGCTGGAGCTGGAACTCGAGGCGGAAGGATCCCGCCTCGGCAAGATACAGGTCTCCGGGCGCGGCGCGACCGGGCGCGGCGCGGAAAAGCTGCTGATCCCTGCCGACGCGCCGGTATCGGCCACCGCCCGCATCGACGTGCCTTCCATCGCCTGGGCCGCCAGCCTGCTCTCGCCGGCATGGACGCTCGAGGGCCGCCTGCGCGGCGACGTGGCGCTGGCGGGCACGCGCGCCGATCCCCAGCTTTCGGGCAAGGTGGAAGGCGCCGACCTGCGGGTGGCGATGTCGAACCTCGGACTCGACCTGCGCCAAGGCGTCCTTCAGGGTGAATTCCGTGACAACCTGCTGCAGCTGAAGCAGCTGACATTCCGCGGCGGCGACGGCGAGGTCGCCCTGTCGGGACCGATCGAGCTGGGCACCGCGCTGTCGGCGAAGCTCCAGCTGGACGCGAAGCGGTTCACGGCGGTCAACCGCAGCGACCGGCGGATCGTGGTCAGCGGCGGCACCGCCATCGTCCTGGCCGAGAAACGGCTCACGGTCAATGGCGGATTCCGGGTGGATGAGGGCTTCGTCGACCTCGGCCTGCCCGACCGGCCGCGGCTTTCGGAGGACGTGGTCATCGACGGCCAGCCGCGCCGGCAGCCCACGGCGGTGCCGGCCGCGCTCGACGTCAACGTCGACCTCGGCAAGGGCGTCAAGGTCACGGGCCGCGGACTCGACGGTTTGGTGGTCGGCGCGGTCCACGTGACCAACGATCCGGGTGGGAGCCTGCAGGGCACGGGAACCTTCAACATCGCAGAGGGCAGCTTCAGCGCCTATGGACGCACCCTCAAGATCGAGCAGGGCGTGCTGCGTTTCGCGGGGCCGATCGGCAATCCCTCGCTCGACATCCTCGCGATGCGGCGCGGCCAGGAGGTGGAGGCCGGCGTGTCGGTGCGCGGCAACGTGCTCGCACCGCGCGTGACCCTCGTGTCGGAGCCGACCGTTCCGGATGCGGAGAAGCTGTCCTGGCTGGTGCTGGGACGCGGCCTTTCCAGCGCCGGGGAAGGAGACATCAGCGCCCTGCAGAGCGCGGCCGGCACGCTGCTGTCCAAGGGCGCGGCTGCGGGCGTGGAGTCGCGCCTCGCCAGCGCTTTCGGGCTGGACACCTTCAGCGTGGGCAAGAGCGCGGATAATTTGCAGCAGCGAATCATTACCATCGGCAAGCAGATCAATTCCCGGCTCTACGTCAGCTACCAGCAAGGCTTGGAAAACGCGGGCAGCGTGCTGCAACTCCGGTTCACGCTGACGCCGCGCCTGTCGCTGGAGGCGGAAGCCGGTAGCCGCAGCGCCATCTCCCTGTTCTACAACATCGCCTTCGACTGACACCCTCACCGCAGCGGTATCCGGTCTCGACGGCATGGAAGAAGACGGGAGGCAACGGGAACGATCCGCTGCCGCCCGTACCAAACTCCCTCGAACCACTTCTCCGCTCCTCTCATGTCCTCCGTCAATACCACGCCGGAACTTTCCATGGCGTCTTACTTCAGCAGCGTCCGCTGGTGCTTCGAAGCCATGGACCAGGCTCGCCGCCGCCGCGGCATCGCGATGGAACGCGCCGGACTCGGGCCGGCGCAAACCCCTGGCACCGTGGTGCTCGAACAACCCGGCGCACGCCTGCACCGCTTCGCCGCCGCGAAGTCGGCAAGCGGCGCGCCGGCCGCGCTCATCGTCCCGGCACCGATCAAGCGGCATTACATCTGGGACCTCTCGCCCGGACGCAGCGTAGTGCAGCGCCTGATGCAGCATGGCATGCAGGTCTATCTCGTCGAATGGACCGATCCGCCGTCCGGCCCGCTGCTCGGCCTGGACGACTACGGTTTTCGCCTGCTCGATGCCTGCGTGCAGGCCATCGGCGGCAAGGTGGCCCTGTTCGGGCATTCGCTCGGCGGGATCTTCGCGGCCATTTATGCCGCGATGCGTCCGGACAAGGTGCGCGCGCTGGTCACCGTCGAGTCGCCGCTGCACTTTGGCACCTCCTCCGGATCTTTCCAGCCGCTGCTTGCCTTCGGTCCGCAGGCCCGGCAGGTGACGCGCAGCCATGCGACCGTGCCGGGCTCGGTGCTCAACCTTGCCAGCATGTCCGCTTCGCCGACCTCGTTCGGCGCGGAACGGATCGCGGACTTCTTCAACAGCCTGCGTTCGCCGGACGACATGCTGGGACACCTGCTGGTGGAGCGCTGGACGCTGGACGAGGCGCCGATGTCATCGCGCCTGTTCGAGGAAGTGGTGGAACTGCTTTACCGGCAGGACCGCCTGATGCTCGGGCAACTCGACATCCAGGGCAAGACCATCGGACCAGCCAGCATCGTGTCTCCGTTTCTCACGGTGATCGACCCGCGCAGCCTCATCATCCCGCCGGAATCGGTCACCGTCTTCCAGGACGCGGCAAGCAGCCGGGACAAGCACCGGCTGGCGTATGACGGCGACACCGGCATCGGCCTCGCGCACGTTGGGGCGCTGGTCGGCAGCAACGCGCATCGCCTGCTCTGGCCCGCCATTCTCGGCTGGCTGGACAGCATCCCGGCCCGTTAACTGAAAATCCCGGCGCGGCTTGCGCCGGACCGGGATGGCGGCAGGACAGGATTGCAGGAAAAGCCGTGTTACTTCGACTCGGTGGCCGCGCCGTCCTGGGTTTTCGCGGGCTGGTTGCGGTTCTTCATCATCTTGCCGTGATGGCGGCGGTGATGCTTGCCCGAGGCGCTGCTGCCCTGGGTACTGCTCGCGCCGGACGTATCGCCGTTCATCTGCTGGGCGGCGGCGATGTCACGTGCGCGCTGTTCAACCGCGGCAGCCTTGTCGGGATCGGTGCTTTCGCGGATTTCCGACGAGGGATCGGCTGCCAGCGCTGCGCCGGATACCAGCAGCAGCGATGCCAGCGAAGCCATTAAGCGTTTTTTCATCAAGACCTCCATGGGTGTTTTGGGAATGATGCGGCACGCCTGCGTTCCTGGCGACAAGACCGTCCGGCGTTGCCTCGTTCGATAGACATGCCAGATTCTCAACGGGTTCAATGCTGTCCAGGCATTGGAGATATCTCAATAGTTGTTCGCGTCGAGCGAGGAGGTGCCGGTGACACGGCGGGTATCGATGTCGAAATGCACGTTGAACAGGCGCGGCTCGGTGCCGCTCAGGTAGCGCCAGTCCCAGACTTCTTCGTTCTTGCGCTTGAATTGCACCACCGACCGCGGACGGCCCAGCAGGTCGCGCACCTCTTCCTGGGTCATGCCCTGGGTGATGCGCGCGAAATTCTTTTCGTTCAGCACCTGCTGGTAATCAACCAGCTTGCCATCGCTGCCAATCAGGAAGAACCACGTCCGCGCGCCTTCCGGTCCCTTCGGATATTCGAGGATCTTCGCGCCCTGCGGGTCGGTGCGCACATGGTCGGGTTCGCCCATCACCATGCGCACCTCCGATTCGGTCGATACGCCCTTGGCCAGCTTGTCGAGGCCGAATTCTTCGACCGGCCTGCCCTGCCGGTCGCAGCCGACGAGGGCAAGCAGGGAAAACAGCAAGGTTAGCAAGCGTCGCACGTGAGCCGTCTCCTTTCGTGTTGTCAGAAGCCGATCTTCCGGCGCGCCGGTTCATGCTTGATGCGGATGTCTTCCGGCACGAGCGCCTGCCGTCCGGCGGCGACGGCGAAACCGAGCCCGTCGAGCAGCGCCTTGCGCATTTCGCGCGGCGACACGCCGGCCAGCTTGTCGAGCACGTTCTGCGCCAGCTCGGCGTCCACCTGGGTCAGCTTGAGCTCGCGCACCAGGCCCGCGTAGACGCGCTGCGCAATGCCGGCAGCCTGTTCCTGTGTCGGGGCCGGCACTTCGTACACCGCCATCCGGCTGAGCAGCGCCGCCGGAATGCCTTCCAGGCTGTTGGCGGTCAGCACCCAGAACACCTGGCTCGCATCGAGGTCGATGTCGATGAATTCATCATGGAAGGCGCGGGAAGTTTCGGGTTCGAGCAACTGGTAGAGCGCGGCCATCGGATCCGACTGGGTCGAGCCGCTCGCCTTCTCGACTTCATCGAGCAGCACCACCGGATTGGCGAACTTGCCGCGCACGAGACGCTCCGCAACCTTGCCGCATTTCGCCCCCTTCCAGGTAGACGAACTGCCGGTGATGACGAAGCCGGCGGACAGCGCATTCATGCTGATGAATTCGAATTCGGTGCCGAGCGACGCGGCGAGGCGCTTGCCGAAATGCGTCTTGCCCACGCCGGGGTCGCCGAGCAGCAGCACCGGCATCATGTTGACGCCGGAACCGCCGGCCAGCGCGAGTCCGAGATAACGCGACAGGTCATCCAGCACTTCATCGAAATTGGGGCAGTCTTCATACAGGGGATCGAGCGCGTCGCGCGAGGACGGCGTCGTCACGAAGCGCTCGCCGCCCAATGCGAGCATGTTGTCGTAAAAGGCTTCGAGTTCAGGCGACTTGAGCGTCCGCGCCCTCTCCTGCGCGGCTTCCACGTCGCGGGTCGAATACACGGCATGCGGACGGGCAAGGGTAATCGTCATCGATCGGGCTCCTTCAACTAACACTACTGCGCAGCCGAGGCTGCGCGGACGGTACTGCGCGAACGGTAATGTGAATACGCAATGTAACTTTCACCAAGCCGATGCACGTATCTACCGATGGTGCACGGCGATGCGGCAAAAACCACTTTCGAAGATGCAAGCCACGCTTCACTCATGCAAGCTTTGTTCCATCCGCTAAATGATTCTTCGTTGAAACCAGTGTAACGCAGGCCGCCATCGCGTGTGCCATGTCGAAATAACGTGTCGCGCAAAGGAAACGCGTACATGAAAGTTCCATGCATTTGTGTTGCCTCGCTTGCGTGATCTCAATGCCGCAAGACATTCATTCCATGGCAGCAGAAGGCCGCTCCGAGTGCCAGCGACAAGCACCTTTTTGCACCGCATTGCGATGCAACCGGCACCGCGCATGGGCGTCTCATTCAAGAGCGGGTACTGCGCGCGCCGCAGCGCGCAATGTGCTTGCATGCATCTTGCTAACTCGTGTTGTAGGGATTGCCGGAAACGTGATGAGGTCGGACCCTTCATTGATACTGGTCACGATTGGCTGTTTCCGATGCGCCCTATACTTGAATCGAAGCGAGAGCGACTGCAACGTAAACCACCCTTCGGCCGTTGTATAGACGGATCGGACACCTGACGGGGAGAACATGCGATGACCACGCAACAGGACACCACCCATACCGGCAGGCAAGACGACTTTATCCAAAGCCTGATTGCCTTCACCAAGGACCACCGCGCGACCTATTGGTCCGGAACGCTCTCCCAGTTTCTTGAAACTGTGCTGCCCAACGATCCGAAGGCGGCGGCCCGCACTTCGCACCAGTACATGTGGGACATGATCCGCTGGATGGGCGGCGAAAAGGAAGACGGCAATTTCCGCTGCAAGCTCTTCGAGCAGGAATTGTTCGGCGTCGATGAATCCATCGAGCGCGTCGTGGATTACTTCAAGGCCGCGGCTGCCGGGTCCGAGGTCGGACGGCGCTTGCTGCTGCTGCTCGGCCCGCCTTCCGGCGGCAAGTCCACCCTCGTGATCCTGCTCAAGCGCGGCCTCGAGGAATACAGCCTCACGGAAGAAGGCGCGATCTATGCCATCCAGGGTTGCCCGGTGCATGAATCGCCGCTCCATCTCGTGCCGCATTCGCTGCGCGGCCAGTTCCGCGAAACCTACGGCGTGGATATTTCCGGCGAGATGTGCCCGCACTGCCGCTCGCGCCTGGACAACGATTACGCCGGCGACTTCCTGCGCATGCCGGTCGAGCGCGTCTTCATTTCGGAAGCGGGCCGCGTTGGCATCGGCACCTACGCGCCGCACGACCCGACGACCGCCGACCTGGCCGACCTCGTCGGCTCGGTGGACCTGTCCAAGGTCGCGGAATATGGCGATGAAGGCGATCCGCGGGCCTGGTCGTGGTCCGGCGCGGTGTATGCCGCCAGCCGAGGCATGCTCGAGATGATCGAGATTCTGAAGGTGAAGCGGGAATTCCTTTACCTCCTGCTCACGCTGACCCAGGAAAAGAACGTCAAGGTGTCGCGCTTCCCGCTGATCTACCTCGACGAAACCATTCTGGCGCACACCAACCTCGCCGAGTTCCGCAAGTTCCTGCAGGAGAGCGAGAACGAGGCGCTGCTGGACCGCATGGTGATCATCCAGGTGCCCTACACACTGAATTACAAGGATGAAGCCCGGATTTACAAGAAACTCATTTCCTCCGCCGCGCCCGCCTTCCGCGAAGTGCACCTCGATCCCCACGTGCTGCATGCCGCCGCGGTGTTCGCCATCCTCACCCGCCTGCACGAGGGCGAGGAGAAGGAACTTGAACTAAGCAAGAAGGTGCGCCTCTACGCCAATGAAGAGGTCGAAGGCCATGCGCAGGCGGAAACCGAGCGTCTGCGCCAGCGCATGCCGGATGAGGGCCTGGCCGGCATTTCGCCGCGCTTCGTGATAAACGCGCTGTCGAACGCCATCATCCAGTCCAACGCCAGGAGCCTGACGACCATGGATGTGTTGCTGGCCCTGAAGGATGCCATCGACAATGACGCCCGCATCGACCCGAAGCGCAAGCGCAAGTGGATCGACTACCTCGTGCTCGCACGCAAGGATTTCTATAACCGTTGGGTCAAGGAAGACGTGCACAAGGCGCTGTTCGTGTCCTTCGAACAGGAGGCCCAGGACTTGCTCGACAAATATCTCGACGAGGTCGAGGCTTCGCTGGACAACCGCCATATCCGCGATCCGATCACCAACGAGGAGCGCAAGCCGGACGAACGTTTCCTGCGCTCGGTCGAGGAAAAGATCCATATCTCCGATTCCGGCAAGCAGTCCTTCCGGCAGGAGGTGGTGCGCAAGGCGATGGGCGCATTCAAGCGCGGCGAGAAGTTTACGCTCGACAGCCATATGCAATTGCACAACGCCGTGCAGCAATATCTCTTCGAACAGCGCCGCGAGGTGCTGCGCATGGTCAGCTCCACGACCCGGCCCGACGAAGAGGTGCGCAACAAGATCTCCGTCGTGGAACGGCGCCTGGTGGACGAGTACGGTTACGACAGCCACAGCGCGCGCGAGGCTCTCAACTATGTGACGACGCTCATGGCACAGGAGTGAGAGGGATGATGGACGAACGAAGGCTTCTCTATGATTGACCACAACACGATCTCCGCGCAGACCCCGTGGTACGACCTGTTCTCCCGGGGTTCGCGGGACTGGTTGCGCCACAACCAGAAGGTGCGCGAGGCGGTGCAGCAGAACCTGCCGAACCTGGTTGCCGGACCGGACGTCATCACCGGCTCGCAGGACCGCACGGTGCAGGTTCCCGTCAAGATGCTGGAACATGCCCGCTTCCGCCTCAACGATTCGCATTCCCATACCCAGTCGAGCGCCGGCCAGGGCAAGGGCAAGCCGGGCGACGTGCTGCGGCAGGCCCAGCCCGAGATGGGCGACGAAAGCGGCGAAGGCGGCAACAACGAAGGCGAAGTGAAGTTGCTGCTGGAATTCAAGGTCGATGATATCGTCGACTGGCTCTGGGAAGAATTGCAGCTTCCAGACCTGCAACCCAAGCGCAATACCGCCGTCGACGACGACGAGTACGTGCGCGAAGGCTGGGACAAGCATGGCGCTCGCGCCCGGCTCGACCGCCGCCGCACGGTCAAGGAAGCCATAAAGCGCCGGGCCACCCAGGAAAACCCGGTGCCGTTCACCAACGACGACCTGCGCTTCAAGCAACTGGTACTGCGGCGCAAGCCCGCGACCAATGCCGTCGTCATCTTCGCCCTTGACGTGTCCGCCAGCATGACCGACGCCGAGCGCAAGCTGGCGAAGAGTTTCTTCTTCTTCGTCCTGCAAGGCATCCGGCGCCGCTACGGCAAGGTCGAGACCCGCTTCATCGCCCATACCACCCAAGCCTGGGAATTCGCCGAAAGCGAGTTCTTCAACGTCAGCGGCACCGGCGGCACCGGCGCGTCCACCGCCTTCAAGCTGGCACTGGAAATGGTCGAGGCGGAATATGACCCGTCGCGCTACAACAGCTACCTGTTCTATGCGTCGGACGGCGAGAACTTCACCGAGGACAGGCCGGCGGCGATGGAATACCTGGAGCGGCTCGGCAAACTGGTGAACTTCATGGGCTACGTCGAGACCGTGCCCGGTTCGCCGCGCAGCACCGAGACCGAAATGAAGATGCTCTGCGGCGAGATCGAGCGCAGCGGCGCGCCCATCGGCAGCAGCATCCTGTCGCGGCACGACGACGTGTGGAAGGCAATCCGCAAGTTCTTCGTGCAGCAGGAAACCGAATAAGGAAGGCGAATGTGCACCACGACGTCGGCTGAAGCCATCGAGCAGCTCAGGAAATATTCCTCCCAGATCGAAGACCTGGCCCGCAAGCTCGGACTCGACTATTACCCGGTCGACTTCGAGATGGTCCCGAACAACTTCATGATGGAAATCGCCGTCTACGGCCTGCCGGTGCGCATGCATCACTGGTCGTTCGGCGTGCGTTACATCCACCAGCTGATACGCCAGGGCATGGGGCATTCGCGCATCTTCGAGGTGATGTTCCCCGGCGACCCCTGCCATGCCTACCTGGTGAACGGCAACACCTTGCCCGAAAACACGCTGGTCACCGCGCACGTGCTCGGCCATGCGGACTTCGCGAAGAACAATCACCTGTTCGCGCGTTTCATGGAGCAGGCCGGCGGACACATCCTGGAACAGGCCGCGGCGCGGGCCCACCGCATCGAGCAAGCCATCCAGGAACACGGCCAGGAACGGGTGGAAGCGGTGCTCGACGCCGCCCTGGCCCTGGAACCGCACATCGACGTCAACCGCGACCTGCACCGGGCGCTCTATCCCACGCCCAAGGAACAGGAAGCCGCCTCGCACCAGCGCCACGAAGCACCCCCGGATCCCTTCCTGCAGCGCTTCCGTTCGCTGCCCGGCGAAACGCCGATGCCGGAGGCCTCGCACAACCTGCGCCGCGCCGCCATCCCGCCGCAACCGGAATACGACTTGCTGTGGTTCATTGCGCACTACGCCCCCGAGCTCGAGGATTGGGAGCGCGACATCTTCATGGCGGTGCGCGAGGAATCCTTCTATTTCTATCCGGTGTTCGCCTGCCAGATCATGAACGAGGGATGGGCTTCCTACTGGCACGCCCGGCTGCTCCGTGAGGCCGAATTCCTGCCGCAGGATCTGTATCTCTCAGCCATCAAGGCCCATTCCGACGTCGTGCGGCCATATGCCGCGGAACGCCAGCTTGCGCTCGCGGTGAATCCTTACCACCTCGGATTTTCGATGTGGGAAGACATCATCGAAAAGCATGGCCTAAGCAATGCGCGGCGCATCATGAAGGAAGAAGATGACTTTGGCTTCGTGCGGAATTACCTGACGAAGGATCTGATCGAGAAGCTCGAGCTTTTCGTCTATGAGCAGCGCGGCGATGGCGATATTCGTATCGCCAACACGGATGTGCATGCAGTGCATGAGGCTATTCTGTCGCCCAAGTTCAATTATGGAGCGCCCAGGATTGCCGCGAACCATCTGCATGTCGATGGGAGCCTGCAGCTGGTGCATGACAACCAGAGCGACGGGCGCGGGCTGGATCTGGGGCGGGCCGAGCGGGTGCTGGAATATATCGGAAGGGTTTGGCGGCGGCCGGTTACCTTGCATACGACGGGGGAGCGCGGGGAGGCCCGGGTGGTGACGAGCAAGCGGGTATAGGGGGCATTCGCACAAGCCGAGGTCATCCGCACCCACCTCCGCCGTCAGCGCCTGCCTCTGTCATTCCCGCGGAGGCGGGAATCCCATTCCGGCGTTCGCCGCCCCGGCCTCAAACCAGCTCACACCGTATCGTCGCCGGCTCCGCCCGCAGCTTCTGCAGCAATGCCGGCGGAATCGGCGCATCCACGTCCGTCAACACATAGCCGATAGCGCCCTTGGTCTGCAAGTGCTGGGCGACAATGTTCAGCCCGGCCTGCGCGAAATCCGCATTCATGCGGGCGATCACGCCAGGTTCGTTGCGGTGCACGTTGAGCACCCTGCTCTGCGCCTCTTTCTCCACGTGCCGGATTTCCGGAAAATTCACTGCCCACCGTGTCGTGCCGGCTTTCAGGAAACGCACCAGCTTTTCCGCGACTTCCCGGCCGATGTTTTCCTGGGCTTCCTCGGTGCTGCCGCCGATGTGCGGGGTAAGGATGACGTTGTCCAGCCCGCGCAGCGGCGAAATGAATTCTTCCTTGTCGTTGTTGGGTTCCTTGGGAAAGACGTCGAGGGCGGCGCCGGCGATGCGCTTTTCCCGCAGGGCGGCGTCGAGCGCGTCGATGTCGACCACGCCGCCGCGCGAGGCATTGATCAGCACTGCCGACGGCTTCATGACCGCGAGGCGCGGCGCGGTGATCATGTTTTCGGTGGAACTCCCGCCGGGCACGTGCAAGGTCACGACGTCGGCGGACGCCAGCAGTTCGTCGAGGCTGGCGGCCGGCCGTGCGTTCCCCAGCGGCAGCTTGCTTTCCACGTCGTAGTAGTTCACCCGCATGCCCACGGCTTCCGCAAGAATGCCGACCTGCGCGCCGATGTTGCCGTAGCCGATGATGCCGAGGGTCTTGTTGCGTACTTCATAGGCGCCGGCGGCGCTCTTGTCCCATTGCCCGCGGTGGGTCCGCATGTTTTTCTCGGGAATGCGGCGCAGCAGGAGGATGGCTTGGGCGATGACGAGTTCGGCTACCGAACGCGTATTGGAAAACGGCGCGTTGAACACCGGGACACCCTTCGCTGCGGCCGCGGTCAAATCAACTTGATTGGTGCCGATGCAGAAGCAGCCGATCGCCTTTAGCCGGGACAGTTTTTCCAGCGATGCGGCACGGATCTGGGTCGCGGAACGGATGCCGACGGCGTCCGCGCCGTCGAGCGCGGCCGGCAATTCCTCGGGCTTGAGGGCGGTCGGCAATTGCACGATGTCGGTGAAACCCGCCGCCTTCAGGTGGTCGGCGGCGCTGCGGTGGATTTTTTCAAGCAAGACGATTCGGCTCATGAAGTTTCCTTAAACATGTATTTAAAGTATAGCTTAAAATAACCACCAGGCATTTCATGAAAGGAGTCCGCATGCTCGACGAAGTTCTCGCCAAGGGCAAATCCACGCTGCAAACCGTGACCCAGGTGCGCTGGTGGACGGACCGCCTGCTGACATTCACCACCACCCGCCCCGCAGAATATTCCTTTGTCGCCGGCCAGTACGCCCGGCTTGGCCTGCCCGACAGGAATGACGTGATCTGGCGCGCCTACTCCATGACTTCGGCGCCCGGGACGGACAGCCTGGAGTTCTACGGCATCCTCGTGGAAGGCGGACGTTTCACTTCGCTGCTGAAGCACATCCAGCCCGGCAGCCCGCTGCTGATCGAGAAGCAACCCTTTGGCTTCATGACGCCGGACAGGTTCACCGGCGGCGATGACTTGTGGATGCTGTCGACCGGTACCGGCGTCGGGCCGTTCATCGCCCTGCTGCGCGACGGCGAGGTCTGGACACGGTTCAAGCGGCTCATACTGGTGCATTGCGTGCGCCACAAAGAGGAGTTGTGCTACACCGAGGAGCTCGAGGCCATGGCCCGCCAGGACGCGCAGGCGGGACGTGCCCGGCTGCAGTTGTTGCGTCTCGTGACGCGGGAATCCACGCTGGCACCTCCCGCCGATCTCCAGGGGCGGATTACCGACCTGCTGCGAAACGGCGAACTCGAACGCACCGCCGGCGTTGCCCTGTCCGACGAGGCGTCCCGCATCATGTTGTGCGGCAATCCGGACATGATCGAGGACACGCGCCGCCTCCTGCACGAACGTGGGCTGCGGCCGGTCAGGCGAGCCCTGCCGGGCCATTTCCTGACCGAGAACTATTGGTGAATTACTGGTGAAGGGGCGCTGACACCGGCGGAGCCGTCTCCCGGAACGGCAGCCAGAAGGCGAATTCCGAGCCCTTGCCCGGTGCGCTGCGCAACGCCAGCACGCCGCGCTTCAATTCCACGAACTGCTTGACGAGCGCGAGCCCGAGGCCGGTGCCTTCGAAGCGCCGGTTCGCGCCCGAGTCGAGCTGCACGAACGGCTGGAACAGCTTGTCGAGATCGAATTCATGTATGCCGATGCCGGTATCCAGCACGCGGATTTCCAGCATGTCCTGCAGGTTGCCCGGCTCGCCGGCGATCAGCCGCATGCCGTCGAGCTCGCAGTGGGAGACGCGGCAGGCGCGCAGCGTCACGGTGCCGCCGTCCGGCGTGAACTTGACCGCGTTGGACAGCAGGTTGTAGAGAATCTGCCGTACCTTGCGCTGGTCGAGCCTGGCCCATCCCATGGATTCCATTTCGAGGCGCAGGTGCAGGCCGGCGCGGATCGCCTTTTCCTTGAACAGCATCAGGCTGCTGTGCAGCAGCTGGCGCAGGTCGGTCGGCTCGGGATGCACCGTCATCTTGCCCGCCTCGATCTTCGACATGTCGAGGATGTCGTTGATCAGCGCCAGCAGGTGCTTGCCGCTGTCGTAGATGTCGCCGAGGTATTCCTCCTGCTGCGACGAGACCGCGCCCAGCATGCCCTGCCGCATCGCCTCGGAAAATCCGATGATGGCATTGAGCGGGGTCCGCAGTTCATGCGACATGTTCGCGAGGAATTCGGATTTCAGGCGGCTCGCGCGTTCGAGCTCGACATTTTTTCGCGCGATCTCGGCATTGGTCGCTTCGAGTTGCGCCGCGTGGTGCGCAAGCTGCGCATTGAGCGTGTTGACCTGCCGTTCGCGCGCGATCAGCGCGTCGTTCACGAACACGGCCTGCTCGTAGGTGGAAATCAGGAGGTCGAGGATCTGCTGGCGCTCGGCATGGATGACGTGCCGCTCGCCGTCGAGGTAAAGCGCGATGCCGCCGTCCCCTGGCGCTTCGTGGCGCAGCCGCTGATTCAGCAGGACCTGCTCGATGCGCGACAGCAGATACTGGTCGTCGTAAGGCTTGCGGATGAAATTGTCGGCGCCCGATTCGAGGCCGCGCACGATGTCCTTGGGATCGATCAGGGAAGTGACGAGGATGACTGGCACAGAACGCGCGTCCGGGCTAGCCTTGATGGCGCGGCACAGGTCGTAGCCATCCATCTCCGGCATGATGATGTCGGACACGACGAGCGATGGCAGGGCGCGGGCGATCTCCTCCAGCGCGATCCGGCCGTTGGGCGCGATGGCGACCGCGTAGCCCTCGCTCCGCAGCAGTTGCCGCAGCTTCTCCGCCTGGGTCGGACTGTCCTCGACCACGAGGACCGTTCCCTTTTGTTCCGTGTTGCCCCCTTCCTTCACCCTCACCCCTCTCCATCATCCGAAGCCCGTATCATGAGCCTAAACTCTCCGGCGGGATATCCGCAAGCCTTCTTGCAAAGTTGACCGAAATCAAGCCGGTTGCCGATGTCTTTCAGCGGTGCCGGCCGGCTTGCGCTCGTTGCGACAACTCCTTGCTTTTCTTGTTTCGGGACCTTGCCTTGGTCATATGGCCATGCCGCCACGATTTCGTATCCCGGGCTAAACACTTGCTTCCAGGTGTAACCGATGATGGCAAGACCCGCTCAAGTCACGACAATGCAGGTTGATTTCTTGGGGGGTACATGAAAAAGATTCCGACACGCCGGTTCTCCCGGCCCTTGCTCGGCTGCGCATCCGCGCTCGTTCTTCTCGCCGGCTGCGGCGGTGGCGGCTCGCTAAACGCCGAAGGCACTGCGGCGGCCCAGGCCGACACCACGGCAGGCGCGGTGGGCGTGGACACCGTGCAGGCCGCCGCATCCGGCGCCGCCCAGGCTCCCGGCAAAGCCAACACGCCGCAAAAGACTTCGCCGGCGCCGGCACCCGCGCCAAGCCCGACCTCCGCGCCGGCCCCTTCGCCGACATCTTCACCCGCTCCCGCACCGTCGCCCACGCCCGCGCCAGCCACGGCCACCCTGTCGGTCGGACCCGGCAAGCCCTATGCGACGCCCTGCCAGGCACTCGCCGTGGCGCCTGACGGCGCGGCGATCGAGATCGACGCCTCCGTCACCTATTCCGGCGACGTCTGCGCCTTCTATGCGAACAACCTGCAGATCCGCGGCATCAATGGCCGGGCGAAGATCGACGCCGCCGGACGGAATGCGAATGGCAAGGGAACCTGGGTCGTCGGCGGCAGCGGCACGCTCATCGAGAACGTCGAGATGTTCGGCGCGAAGGTGCCCGATGAAAACGGCGCGGCGATCCGCCTCGATGGCAAGCACCTCACGCTGCGCAACAGCTTCCTGCACGACAATGAGAACGGCATCCTCACGAACAATGACGGCGTCAGCAATATCGTCATCGAGTATTCCGAATTCGGCCACAACGGCTTTGGCGACGGCTACAGCCACAACCTCTACATCGGCAACGTCAACAGCCTGGTCTTCCGGTACAACAGTTCGCACGACGCGAACGTCGGGCATAACCTGAAGTCGCGCGCCAAGACCAATACGATCGCCTACAACCGCTTTTCCAGCACGCCTCCGGGCCAGACCGGCTCGACGGCCAGCGGCCAGCCCAGCTACGAGATCGACCTGCCCAATGGCGGCACCAGCTACGTCATCGGGAATGTCATCCAGCAACCGGCGCTCAACCAGAATCCCTACCTGCTGTCGTATGCGGAAGAAGGCGCGGTCAATCCTGGAACCGATCTCTACGTGGTCAACAATACTTTCCTCAACGATGCCGCCGGCGGAACCTTCATCGTGATCGGCGGCGGCGTGTCCACGCCCGCGCTGATCCAGAACAACGTGTTTGCCGGTCCGGGAACGGTGACCAGCCAGGCGGGCGCCACGCTGCGGACGAATTACCAGGCAAGCGCCCCGGCCTTCGTGAACCGGCAGGCGTTCGACCTGCAGCCTGCGGCCGGCGCGCCGTTCATCGACGCGGGCAGCCAGCCGGGCATCGCTGCGACGGGGGTATCGCTGGTGCCGATGAATGAATATGTGGATGTTGCCAGGACGCGGACGCGAACCGTGGCGGGAGGAATCGATATCGGTGCTTACGAGGCGGCGGTGAATTGATGGGCCGACGTTGACCGAAATGCGCTCCCTCCCCCAGAAGGGAGGGAACGGATGTGAGGCTTCGGGCCGCTGTCATCCCCGCGCAGGCGGGGATCCCATTTTGCATCAAGCTGGATGATGGGGCGGAAACGCCCTGCCCCATCAAGCCAAGCCCTTAGCCGTGATGCCCGTGCCGCATGCCCATCTTGAACTCCGCATCGAAGGTCTTCTTCTGCTCGGGCGTCAGCGTCGCATAGAAATCCTTCGTCGCCGCGAGGCGGTCCGACATCATCCCTTCATGCTCCTTCATGCGGGCCAGCATGCGTTCCATGCGTTCGGGCGCGGTCAGCTGGCTCATGTCCGCCTGGGCGGGACGCTGTGCGGGCGCGGCGGGACGCATGCGCGAGATCCAGGTATTCCAGGCCGCTTCCTGTCCGGGGGAAAGGTTGAGCTTGGCATGGAGATCGGCGGCGCGCTGTTCCATGCGCTGCCGCATCTTTTCCATGTGGTCCGCCCTCGCGCTGGCGGCATTGCCGGTTCCGCTCGCGCCGCTGGCATCCTGGGCGAGCGCGGCCAGAGGCGCGGCGCCGAATGACAGGGCGGCGAGTCCAATCATCAAACCGTTGCGAATCGTGATCATGATGTCTCCTTTCAAGTGACATGTGACGAAGGCTGGGGGCCTTCCACGGTGGTCATCATGCGCGTCAAATGTAAGAACCGCATGTCGGCGCGTAACGCGTGGCGCCGGATTTGTATCGCGCTATGTCAAGCCGCCGGGGCGAAACAGCGCGATACAATTCCAGCATACATCGCACGATGAAATTGCCATAATGCCGACATGGAAAATACGCCCCGCATCCTGGTGGTCGACGACGACCGCGATATCAGTTCGCTCCTGGCCGATTACCTGGAGAAAAACGGCTACCGCGCCCTGACGGCGGCGGACGGCAAGGCCATGTGGAAAGCCCTGGATGAAAATCCGGTCGACCTGATCGTGCTGGACCTGAACCTGCCGGGCGACGACGGCCTCACCCTGTGCCGCAACCTGCGGGCGCGCTCGCAGGTGCCGGTCATCATGCTTACCGCCCGGGGCGAGCCGCTGGACCGGATCCTCGGCCTGGAGATGGGCGCGGACGACTACCTGGCCAAGCCTTTCGAGCCGCGCGAACTGTATGCGCGCATCCGCAGCGTCCTGCGCCGCACCCACGCCCTGCCGCCTAACCTGCAGGCGAGCGAGGCGCAGCAGGTGCATTTCGCCGGGTGGACCATGGACTTCACCGCGCGCCATCTCGTGAACGCGCAGGGCACCATCGTCTCGCTGTCGGGCGCGGAATACCGGCTGCTGAAGGTCTTCCTCGACCATGCCAACCGCGTCCTGAGCCGCGACCAGCTACTCAACTTCACCCAGGGCCGGGACGCCGATCCCTTCGACCGTTCCATCGACCTGCAGATCAGCCGGCTGCGCCAGAAGCTCGGCGACGACGCGCGCTCGCCGCAGATCATCAAGACGGTACGCAACGAAGGCTACGTCCTGGCCACCACCGTCGCCAAGGAATGATGCGCCAGGTATTCCAATCCATGACCGGCCGGGTGGTGCTGATCCTGGTGGCCGGGGTCGTGGCCAGCGCCCTTCTGACCCTGAGCCTCGGCATGAGCGAGCGTGAACGCATGATTTCGCAGTTCCGCGAGTTTCATTCCGTCGAGCGGGTGTCGCAGTTCATCCAGTCGCTGGACACGATGGAGCCCGAGCTTCGGTCGCACTACCTCAAGGCGGCCAGCCGCCTCGGCATGCGCGCCGAGCTGGCGAGCGGACTCGAAGACATCCTGGACGAGCCGTCGCGCATGGCGACCCGCCTGTCGAACCGCTTACCCGAGGGCTATACCGTCTCCTCGGTGCGGCCGCGGGATACCGATTGCGCGCCGCCCGGGCCGCGCCAGCCCCAGGGACGCATCGACCGCCGCAGCTGCGAAGCCTTGATGGTGACGCTGCAGGACGGCTCCGAAGTGAAGCTCACCGTCAGCGCGCCGCGGCCGGTACCGGTGACTCCGAACGGGGAAATCCTTACCTACGGCGCGATGTTCGTGCTGTTCGTCGGTCTGCTGGCCTCCATCGTGGCCCGGATGACGATACAGCCGCTGAAACATCTGGCGCAGGCCGCCACCGAACTGGGAAACAACATCGAACGCCCACCCCTGCCGGAACGCGGCTCCACCGAGATCAGGCAGGCCGCCGCCGCATTCAATGCCATGCAGACCCGCATCCGCCACCACATCAAGCAGCGCTCGCACATCCTGGGGGCGATCACCCATGATCTGCAGACGCCCATGACCCGCCTGCGCCTGCGCCTCGAAAAGGTCGACGACGAGGAACTGCGCGGCAGGCTGATCGCCGACCTGAGCGCGATGCAGACCATGGTACGCGAAGGCCTCGACCTCGCGCGCAGCATGGAATCCGCCGAACCCCTGCAGCGGCTCGACCTCGATTCGCTGGTGGAAAGCCTGTGCGAGGATGCGCGCGACGCCGGCCAGAGCGTGGCGCTGCATGGCAATACCGGCGCATCCCTGATGGCGCGTCCGGTGGCCTTGCGCCGCTGCCTCACCAACCTGCTCGACAATGCCGTCAAGTACGGCCATGCCGCCAAGGTGGAAACCTCGCTCGAAAACGGGTTCGCGATGATCCGCATCCGCGACCAGGGGCCGGGCATTCCCGACGCGTTCATGGAAAAGGTCTTCGACCCGTTCTATCGCATGGAAGACTCGCGTTCCCGCGAGACCGGCGGCACCGGCTTGGGACTGACGATCGCGCGCAGCATTGCCGAGCAGCATGGCGGCACGATTTCCCTGCGCAATCATCCCGCCGGTGGCCTGCAGGTGACGCTTGCCCTGCCGGCGTCACGCTGACCGCTGCAGCGCACCAGTCTTTTCCGGTGCCCTGCCTAAAGCTTGCCGGCCTTGCGCAGCCGGGCGGTCAGGCCTTCGGCAATATCCTTGAAATTGTTCTTTTCCGCGAAATCGATGGCGGTCATGCCGAGATCGTTCTTGAGCGTGGCGTCGGCGCCCTCGTCCAGCAGCAGCTTGACGGTGTAGATCTTGCCGGCGCGGGCCGCCATCATGATCGGCGTGGTCTTGTTGGGGGACTCCGCATCGATGTAGGCATGCTGCTCGAGCAGCAGGCTCACGATGTCGTTGTTGCCGATCGCGGCGGCATAATGCAGCGCGGTCCAACCGGGGCGGTTCACCTGTGCGCCCTTGTCCAGCAGCGCTTTCACCGCCGGCAGGTTGCCGAGGAAGCTGGCAATCATCAGCGCGGTATCGCCGTTGCGGGCGCGGGTTTCGAGATTGATGTCGGGCGCATTCAGCAAGACCTGGAAAGTCTCCATCGATCCCTCGCGCAGCGCGACCATGAGCCCGGTCTCGCCGCGTGCCTCGTCCTGGGTGTTCGGGTCGAAGCCGCGCGCGATCAGCGTCTGGACTTCCTTGGCGTCGTTGAGCTTTGCGGCGCGGAAAAAATCATCGTAGGCGCCGGCCAGCGCCACCGGCGCGGATGCCGCCAGGGCAAGCGCGAGCACCAGGGTGCGCGCAACGGAAGAAGAAGGTGTCATGTCGTTTCCGGGTGAGTGGACTGGCCGGCGGGCACCTTGAACAGCGCATGGAAATTGGCGCTCGTCTGGCGCGCAAGTTCATCCAGAGGCACTTCCTTCAAGGTGGCGAGGAACTCCCCGACATGCCGCACGAAGCCCGGTTCGTTCATCTTGCCGCGGTAAGGCACGGGGGCAAGGTAAGGCGAATCGGTTTCGATCAGCATGCGCTCCAGCGGGACCGCCCGGGCAACCGCCTGCAACTCCCTGGCGCTCTTGAAGGTGACGATGCCCGAAAAGGAAATATAAAAGCCCATGTCCATCGCGGCTTGCGCGACTTCAAGGCTTTCGGTGAAACAGTGCATGACGCCGCCGGCGCCGCCCGCATCCGGACCGGCACCCTCCTCGCGCATGATGCGTATCGTGTCTTCGGAGGCGGAACGGGTGTGGATGATCAAGGGCTTGCCGGTCTCGCGCGAGGCCCGGATGTGCGTGCGGAAACGGGCGCGCTGCCATTCGAGGTCGCCTTCCAGGCGGTAGTAATCCAGGCCGGTTTCACCAATGGCGACGATCTTCGGATGGTCCGACAGGCGCACCAGCTCTTCGACCGTCGGTTCGGGCGTCTCGGGGTAATCGGGATGCACCCCGACCGAGGCGTAGATGTGAGGATATTGCTCCGCCAGGGCGCGGACGCGCGGAAAGTCGGGCAGGTCGACCGAGACGCACAGGGCATGGCTGACCTGGTTGTCCCGCATCTTGTCGAGGATTTCCGGAAGCCGGGCGGAGAGCTCGGGGAAATCGATGTGGCAATGGGAATCGATGAACATCCCGGCATTTTACGCCGATGCCGCGGTGGCCGCCGCCTGGCAAGCCGGCCCGCCGGCGGGCGAAACCGGGAAAATTCAGGCGACGCGCTTGCCCATGATCACCAGGTCGCGCTCAATGCCATCGAGCGTGGCCACCCGCGGCATGTCGGCCCAGCGCTCGAAGCCGAAGGCTTCGAACAGCCGCAAGCTGGGCTGGTTATGGCCGAAGATGAAGCCGAGCAAGGTATGGACCTTGATTTGCGGCGCGAAGGCGATTGCCTGTTCCAGGAAATAGCGGCCCAGGCCCTTGCCGCGTGCCGCTTCATGGATGTAGATCGACAATTCCGCGGTGCCCGAATAGGCGGGCCGGCCATAGAAGTTCGAGTAGGACAGCCAGCCCAGTACCTTTCCTTCCTCTTCCACCACCCACAGCGGGCGCCGGTCGGGCACATGGTCGTGGAACCACGCATGGCGCGATTCGACGGAGATCGGTTCGGTATCGGCGGTCACCTCGCGCGAGGCGACCGTGCTGTTGTAGATGGCGACGATCTCTGGCAGGTCGTCGAAGCGGGCGATGCGATGCGAATACGTCATGAAAGCCAGGAAAGAGAATCAGAGGGTATGGGTGGCGCGGGAGGAGCGAAGCGCGGCGCCGAGCAATTCCTCGATGCGGTGCTTGACGCGCTGGCCGCTTTCATCGGACGAGAAATGCACGCCGATGCCCTGCGCCTTGTTGTTGTTGGCCCCGGCGGGCGTCACCCAGACGATCTTGCCGGCGATCGGATATTTCGTCGGGTCATCCATCAGGGTGAGAATGAGGTAGATCTCGTCGCCGATGCCGTAGGCCTTGGTGGTCGGGACGAAGATGCCGCCGTTGGCGAGGAAGGGCATGTAGGCGGCATAGAGTGCGGCCTTTTCCTTGATCGGCAGGGACAGGACGGAGGGACGGGCAATCACCGGATTGCTGGTGTTGGGTACGGTCGCGGTCAGGTCTGTCATGTCGTGTGTCGTTTCACGGTCTTGGTACGCTCGGATCGCCGGAGGCCGGCCTCATGCCGCCGGCAGCGGCGTCATGTTCACCTGCGACGTCATGCTTGTCGGGCCTGCGCCGGAAAGATCCGCGCATAGTCCAGCAGCATGTCTTCGATCACCAGGCGCGGCGCAAGCGGATGTTCGGCGACGGCGCGCCTGTCGTTCAGGCTCTTCTGCATGCGCAGCAGGCCGGCGGTGTCCACCTTGTCCGCCAGCGCGGCGAGTTGCTGGCGGTACCGGGGATAATACCGGATTCTGCCCGAAAGTTTCAGTGAGATAACATCATGGACCCAGCGTTGCAGCCACGCCACGAGCTGCGGCACCGGGGTCTTCTGCAGCTTTTCCGCACCCTTGAGCGCGCTGTCCGTGCCGGGCTTGAGCAAGAGATGGAGGAATTCGTCCAGGACTTCGCGCATGCCGGATTCGGAGGCGGCCAGGGCGTTCAGCGGCGCGCCGCCCTGTTCTGCCAGCCAGACGTCCGCCTCATTCACGCCCTGGCCTTCGAGCCAGGCCATCGCCTCGGCGGCGGGCGGCATGGCCAGCGCAAACTTGCGGCAGCGCGACAGGATGGTCGGCAGCAGGCGGTCCAGGCTGTGCGACACCAGCAGGAATACCGTTCCCGGCGGCGGCTCTTCCAGGGTCTTGAGCAAGGCGTTCGCCGAGGCGGTATTCAACGCCTCGGCCGGATACAGCACCACCACCCGCAAGCCCTGGCGGTGCGTGGAAATGTTCATGAAATCGGCCAGGGCCCGGACCTGGTCAATCTTGATTTCCTTCGATGGCGTCTTGCTCGCCTTGGACTTTCCGCCTTTCGTTTCCTTGGCATCTTCGGCGTTCGCGTCACCATCTCCGCCCTCACCGCCATCCTCGTCGAGGACCTCCGGACGCACGCGGCGGTAGTCAGGATGGCTGTACTGGCTGAACCAGCCGCAGGAATCGCAGCGCCCGCAGGGCCGGCCATCCGGCGCGGGAGCCTGGCACAGCAAGGCCTGGGCAAAGAGTTCGGCAAAGGCGGTCTTGCCGATGCCTTCCGGGCCATGGAACAGCAGGGCATGGGGCAGGCGTTCCCGCAAGGCTTGCAGGCGATGCCAAGGTCCGGCCAGCCAGGGATAAGCGAAATCGGTCATGAGAAATGACTTTAATACGGTATGAAATTCCCTTGAAAATCAAAGCCCTGCGATGATATTTTCAAGTTCCTTGTGAATGTCGGGAATGGGCCGCGTGGAATCGATGATGCGGAAGCGGGCCTTGAATTCCTCGGCCCGGCGCAGGTACTCGGCGCGGGTCGCGGCGAAGAAATCCGCCTTTTCCTGTTCGAACTTGTCGAGTTCGCGGGTGGCGTCGAGGCGCGCGCGGGCGACCTCGAGCGGCACGTCGAACAGCAGGGTCAGATCGGGCTGGCGGTGCGGATGGACCCAGCGCTCCAGGATTTCCAGCTTTTCCCGAGAAAGCCGCCTTCCGCCTCCCTGGTAGGCAAAGGACGCGTCCGTGAACCGGTCGGAGATCACCCAGTCGCCACGCGCGAGCGCCGGCTCGATGACCTGGGCGAGATGCTCACGCCGCGCGGCGAACATCAGCAAGGCTTCGGTTTCGAGGTGCATCGGCTGGTGCAGGACCATCTCGCGCAGCGCCTCGCCGAGCGGCGTGCCGCCCGGCTCCCGCGTCACGACGACGGGAATGCCGCGCTGCCCGAGCAGCCCGGCGACGAATTGCAGGTGGGTCGACTTCCCTGCCCCGTCGATGCCTTCGAAAGTGATGAACTTGCCAACTGTCATGGTGTAGCCCGTGGTGCGATGTCAGCCGGCATTATCGCCCGGTTTCCCGCCCCGCCGCTATTGCTGGCGCTGATACTTGTTCACCGCGCGGTTGTGGTCGTTCAGGTTGTTCGAGAAGTGGCTGGTGCCGTCCCCGCGCGACACGAAGTACAGCACGTCGGTCTTCGTCGGATTGACCGCGGCCGCCATCGAGGCTGCGCCGGGCAGCGAGATCGGCGTGGGCGGCAATCCGGGGCGGGTGTAGGTGTTGTAGGGCGTGTCGGTCTCCAGGTCGCGCTTGCGGATGTTGCCCTGGAATTTGTCGCCCATGCCATAGATGACCGTCGGGTCGGTCTGCAGCAGCATGCCGCGCTTTAGCCGGTTCACGAACACCGCGGCGATCATGTCGCGCTCCCCGGCCTGCCCGGTTTCCTTTTCGATGATTGAGGCCATGATCAGCGCCTCGTAGCGGTTTTTGTAGGGAACCGCGGGATCGCGCCGCGCCCATTCGTCATCCATGTGCTTGAGCATCAGGGCATGCGCGCGCTTGAAGATCTGCAGGTCGCTCGAGCCCTTGGCGAACAGATAGGTGTCTGGGAAGAACATGCCTTCCGGGACCTTGTAGTCGCTGCTGACCTTGGCCATGAGCTCGTTGTCGCCGAGATTCACCGTATCGTGGCGCAGCGCCGGATGCGCGTTGACCGCCTGGCGCATCTGCCTGAAAGTCCAGCCCTCGATGACCACCAGGGATTCCTGCGCCAGTTCGCCGCGCACCAGCTGCTCGATCAGGCCGAGCGGCGTGGTCTCGGGCTTGAGCGTGTAGTTGCCGGCCTTGAGCCGTCCGCTCTTGCCGCTGAACCGCGCCAGCAGCGCGAACATCAGCGGATTGACCGGGATGCCGGAAGCCTCGATCTGCTGTCCGGTGCCGCGCACGCTGCTGCCGGGCTTGACCGCGAAATCGATCGGCTGGCCGCCGGCGGGAATGAGGGGATGATGCACCCAGAAGTAGCCGTAGCCGGCGGCGCCCAGCGCCACCAGGAGAACGAATGCCAGAAATTTCTTCAACTAAATAAATCCTCATGGGGAAAGATCAAGCGCGACGCCGGCAGTCCGCCGACGCGCGAAGGCAGACATCACTATAATCGAGACGTCATCATACGTTGTTGAGCCAACAAGAGGGTAAGACTGAAATGAGCAATGCCTGGTTGCATTTTCTGATGGAACACGGCGCCACGCTGGCGACCGACAATCCTGCCATCGCGTCCTTCGGCGACATCGCCAGCTTCGGCAAGCAGGTTGCCGACACACAGATCGCCGAGGGCTTCGTCGCGCCGCTGACGGATCTCGGCCTGATCGAGGCAACCGGCGAGGAGGCGGCGGGCTTCCTCCACAACCAGCTGACGAACGACGTCGAGCACCTCGGGCCGGGCACGGCGCGGCTGGCGGGTTACTGCTCGCCCAAGGGCCGGCTGATGGCGACCTTCCTGACCTGGAAACAGGGCGAGTCGATCTTCCTCCAGCTTCCACATCATCTCCAGCCGGCAATCCAGCGCCGCCTGCAGATGTTCATCCTGCGCTCCAAGGTGAAACTGGCCGATGCCTCCGATCGTTTCGTGGCGCTGGGCCTAGGCGGAGCCAAGGCCGGCGCCGCGCTGCGCGGCCATTTCCCCAACCTGCCGGGCGCGCCCTTCCTCGCGGCGTCTTCTGAAGCGGGCACCTTGATCCGCCTCGCGGACGCCGGCGGCCAGCCGCGTTACCAGTGGATCGCGCCGGTCGAAACGGCGCAGGCGGCATGGCCCGCGCTTTGCGCCGCCCTCACACCCGCCGGAACGAGCACCTGGCGGCTGACCGAGATCCGCGCCGGCATGCCGGTCATTACCCAGGGAACGCAGGAGCAGTTCGTGCCGCAGATGATCAACTTCGAACTCGTCGGCGGCGTCAACTTCAAGAAAGGCTGCTACCCCGGCCAGGAAATCGTCGCACGCAGCCAGTACCTCGGCAAGCTCAAGCGCCGCATGCAGCTGGCCACGATCGCGTCGGAGTCGGAGGACGTGCCGGTGGGCGGCGAGCTGTTCTCCAGCGAGGATCCGGGCCAGCCTTGCGGCATGGTGGTCAATGCCGAGCGCAACGCCAGCGGCGAGACCGAATGCCTGGTCGAGATCAAGCTGGCGGCGCTGGACGCCGGCACCATCCACCTCGGCGCGCCGGACGGCCCGGCGCTGCGATTCGGCGAATTGCCCTACCCGCTCACCGATCCCGCCTGAGCATGGATCTGTACGTGTACTACCGCGTCGATCCGCGGCACGCGGACGCGCTGCGCGACCGCGTGCTCGCGATGCAAAGCGGACTGACGCGGGAATATGGTATCGTCACCGGACTGAAGCGCCGCCCCGAAGAAAAAGACGGCAGACAGACCTGGATGGAAACCTACGCCGGCGTGACCGCCGGCGCCAGGCAAGGGATCGACCGCGCGGTCGAGCAAGCCGGCCTGGCCTCGTTCATCGACGGCCAGCGCCATGTCGAGTGTTTTGTGGATGTTGCACCATGTGCTTGATCGTATTTGCGTGGCAGGTCGTACCGGGAATGCCCTTGCTCGCCGCGGGAAACCGCGACGAGTTCTTCGAGCGCCCCACCGAGCCCGCCCACTGGTGGGAAGACCACCCTGACATTTATGCCGGACGCGACCGGCGGGATGGCGGAACCTGGATGGGCATCAACCGCGATGGCCGCTTTGCCTGCATCACCAACGTGCGCGCGCCGAACGAAAAGCGCAGCGATGCGCCGAGCCGCGGCAAGCTGGTGCGCGATTACCTCGCCGGATCGCTCAGCCCGGAAGACTACATCCGCGAAATAGCCGCGGGCGCGCACCGCTACAACGGTTTCAACCTGCTGATTGGCCATCACCGCAGCCTCGTCTGGTTCTCCAACAAGGCGGAAGACGATCCGCGCAACGGCAAGCCGCTTGCGCCGGGCGTCTATGGCTTGTCGAACGCCTCCCTCGATTCCCCCTGGCCCAAGGTGGTACGCACCAAGGCGCAGTTCGCCAGCCTGCTGTGCCAGGGCGCGCCGCGCGAAGCCTACATCGAGATGCTGAGCGATACCACGCGCGCCTCCGACTGCCGACTGCCACATACCGGCGTCAGCAAGGAATGGGAACGCGTGCTGTCGGCGGCGTTCATCGAGTCGCCGGAATACGGCACGCGCTCGTCGACGGTGGTTCAGCTAGCCGGGGAGCGCGACGCGGCCTTGTACGAGCATGTCGTGCGCTGATTGAAGGCGGGAACGAAGGACGTGGGCGGAGAAGCCAGCATGGCGGACAGCCCCCGTCAATTCAGCAAAGCTCCCGGCGCATCGTCACATGCGCAATCCCCGCCTCCATGAACTCTTCCCCCTCGCGCGCGAACCCATGCCGCTGGTAGAACCGTTCTGCCTGGGTCTGGGCATGCAGCACCACCGTCTGGTCGCCGCGCTCGCGCGCCTTGTCCATCAATGCCTGCAGCATGCGTCCGCCGAGACCGCTATTGCGTGCCTCGGGGCGCACCGCCATGCGGCCGATATGTCCGTCGGGCAGCAACCGGCCCGTGCCGATCGCCTTCCCCGCGTCGTCATACGCGACGACATGCAGGCTGAGAGCGTCCATCTCGTCCCACTCCATCTCCAGCGGCACATGCTGCTCCACCACGAAGACGTCGTAGCGCACGGCCTGGGCACCTTCCTTGATGCTTTCCCAGTCGCCGGTGACGAGGCGCGCCGCCGTCTCACGCCTCATGCCGCCTCCGGCACCGTCTTCTCGAATGCCGACAGCCTATCGCGCCACTCCTCGGGAAACGGCACGCCCTTGCGCACCGTCGTGTCGGCATAGACGTACACCAGTTCGCCGGAAATCAGGTGTTCATCGCCCTTGTGGATTTCCAGCACGAAGCGCACCGATGTCCGGCCGAAGGCGGCGCAGCGCACGCCGATGTCCAGCACGTCGTCGAAGCGCGCCGGCGCCAGGTATTCGATTGTCGACTTGCGTGCGAAGAGTTCCTTGCCCTCTTCCGCCTGCTGCACTACCGTCGGCAGGCCGGTGGCGCGCCAGTATTCGGTGAACGCGACGTCGAAGTAGGTCAGGTAGTGTCCGTTGAAGACGATGGCTTGCATGTCCACTTCGGCCCAGCGGACGCGAAGCGAATGGAAAAAAGAGAAATCGGCGCGTGACATGATGTTTCGTTGAACAGGGAATGAAGGTCGAGCGGGGCATTATCGCCGATCGGCGACATGCCCGCCTGACCGCTCATGGGCGAGCGGACTTCAATCCGCGAGGAAGCCGCGCAGCAAGCGGTTCACACGCTCGGGCTGCTCGTGCACGATCCAGTGCGACCCTTCGGGAATGCGCTCGATGCGCAGGTCGTCGATGAACGCATCCAGGCCATGCGACAGTGACACCGGCAAGGCGATGTCGCTTTCGCCCCAGATGACGCGCACGGGCACCTTGATCCGGAAATCCTCAGGATCGAGCTGCAGTTTCAGCGGGCCGGGATGATCGTCTGTTGGAGGATGCAGCGGCGAGGCGCGATAGTAATTCACGCCGCCGCGCAATCCGCGCGCCCAGCATTCATGGTATCGCGCACGCGTTTTCTGGTCGAACCATGGCGTGGGCGATTGACCCATGCCGTTCAGCAGGCGCTCGAGCAAGGCGAAGTCGTCCTTCGCCAGCGCTTCTTCCGATCCTTCCGCGCGCAGCCAGTTCATGTAATCGCTTGCCTTGCGCTGCGCAGGATCTTCGGCAAGCGCCTTCATGAACAGGTAAGGATGCGGCGAGTTGATGATGATCAGCTTGTGCAGCAGTTCCGGCAGCGCGATCGCGAGATTCCAGGCGATCGCCCCGCCCCAGTCGTGGGCGACCAGCGTGAACTTGTCATAGCCGAGATGTTTCGCCAGCAGACGCAGGTCATCGACGATGTGCTTCGCCTTGTAGGCGCTCAGCTCCTGCGGCATGTCGGACAGGTTGAAGCCCCGCAGGTCGGGAGCGACGGCAAAGTAGTCGCCGCCAAATTCCTTCAGCTGGGCTTCCCACTCGTACCAGAACTCGGGAAAGCCGTGCACGAACAGCAGCAGCGGCTTGCCTCGCTCGCCGGCGCTGGCATAGTGCAGGCGCGTTCCATTGGACAACGCCGCGTATTGCCCTTCCAGGATCGGGGCCGTCATGTCACTGTCCGCGAAGCTTCGATTGCAGCATCTCCCGGATCTGCGGCGCGGCAACGAACGGGTCGCTGGGGTTGCGCAGCGTCATGATGTCTTCCATGCGCGTCTGCACGTTGCCAAGCGCATGGGGATGCGAGAAGACGTAGAACTGGTTGTCGCGGATAGCGTCGAAGGTGCGCTTCGCCACATCGGCAGCCGTTACCTTGCCGGAAGAGACTGCCTTGTCGGACACCGCCTGCGCTACGAGCTGGCTGGTAGTTGGGCCTGTCTCGTCCTTGAGATCCTCGGGACGGTTGCGGTGCGACTGGCTGATCCCGGTCGGCACGAAATACGGGCACAGCACCGAGGCGCCGATGGGCGCGCCGATCAGGTCGAGATCCTGGTACAGCGTTTCGGTGAGCGACACAACCGCGTGCTTGGACACGTTGTAGATGCCCATGTTCGGCGCATTCAGCATGCCCGCCATCGACGCGGTGTTGACGATGTGACCCTGGTAGCCCGCTTCCTTCTTCGCGCATTCCAGCATCAGCGGCGTGAAGGTGCGCACGCCGTGGATGACGCCCCAGAGGTTCACGCCGAGCACCCATTCCCAGTCGGCGATGGAATTTTCCCAGACCAGCCCGCCCGAGCCCACGCCCGCATTGTTGAATACCAGGTGGACCGCGCCGAAGCGCTGCATGGTCGCATCGGCCAGGGCCTGCACTTCCTCCGCCTTACGCACGTCGCAACGCATCGCCAGCACTTCCGCGCCTTGCGCTTCGAGTTCGGCGCGTGTCTTGTCGAGCGCATCCTGCTGCACGTCCGCCAGCACCAGCTTCATGCCGAGGTCCTTGCCGATGTTGGCGAACTCGCGTCCGAAACCGCTCGCGCCGCCGGTGATGACGGCGACTTTATCCTTGAAATTTTGCATGTGAGGTCTCCTAAATATCTGCGAATGGTTGCTATGGTCGAGGTCGGTTCTGGTCTTCTCTGTCATTCCCGCGCAGGCGGGAATCCCATTGCGCGGCGCACCGGACTGCCGAAATGGGATCCCCGCCTTCCCGGGGATAATTAAGGGAGTCGGGAATGACCGGGCTAGCCCTACGCCTTCTTCATCTGAAAGCCGATGCGCGGGAAATGCACCACCACCGTGCCGGCAAGCTCATCGTGTCGCCGGACCGCGAGTTCGGTGCCTGTCGCCAGTACCAGTTCCCCTTCCACCGGGTCGATGCCGTAGTCCGTCGGCATGATCGCCACCTTGTCGCCAGGCTGCACGCCATGATGATCGACGAAAGGCGCATCGTAGGCCGCGCCGCTGCTCTCGCGCGCCACTTCCAGGGCACGGTCGGCGTTCATCTTCTCGAGGTCGCCATGGCCGAATGCCGCCATGCGGTCCGCCCATGCGAGCAGGCGCGGCGCCGCATCCAGGATGCCGGCCACCGGCGGCGCGGCGCGCAGGAACCACACCGAGTGATAGACCGAAAAGTCGGCGATGCTCGGCGCGCTGCCAAAGAGGTAATCCTGCCCGCCGGCCAGCATGTTTTCCAGGCGCTGCAGGTAGAGCGACAGGCTGGCGGTCGCTTCGGGGAGCGTCATGCGGGGCATGCTGCCGCGGAAGGCGGCGCGGTCGGCGCCGAAGGCCTTGACCTGTTCCGGCGACATGTTGCCGAGCGCGCTCTGCACGCCCGCCGGCTGGAACAGATAGGTGATCATGGTCCAGAACAAGGTGGAATCGGCCCATTGCGCCAGGATGCGCGAGGCGCCCTCCACCGCGGCCGGGTACAGGGTCGGCGTGGGCGCGATGCGTTCCAGCACGTCGGCGATCAGCGCGGAATCGCAATAGATGTCCGCGCCGATCTGCATGACCGGCGTGCGGCGGTAGCCGCCGGTCAGGGGCATGAGCTTGGGCTTGGGCATGATCGCGGGAATCACGACCGATTGCCAGGCCAGCTTCTTGAAGCCGAAGATCAGCCTGATCTTTTCCGAGAACGGCGAGTTGGGATAGTGATGGAAGATGATTTCTGCCATGGCATCCTCAGATCAGCTTCACGATCTGCTTGCCGAAGTTGCGTCCCTTCAGCATGCCCATGAAGGCTTCCGGCGCGGCGGCCAGGCCGCCGGCGACGGTCTCGCGGTATTTCAGCTTGCCGGTCGCCACCAGACCGCCGAGTTCCTTCAAGCCCTGCGGCCACAGGTCCATGTGCTCGGACACGATGAAGCCGCGCAGCGTCAGCCGCATGGTCAGAAGGTAACGCACGTTGTTGAGCGGCATGGGCTGGCCATCGTAGCCAGCGATCAGGCCGCAGAGCGCAATGCGTCCGAACGGGTTCATGCGCGCCAGGCAGGCATCGAAGCCTTCGCCGCCGACGTTCTCGAACACGGCATCAATGCCGTTCGGCGTCGCTTGCGCAAGATCGGCCGCGAGATTGCCCGCCTTGTAGTCGATGCAGGCATCGAAGCCCAGCTCATTGACCACGTAGTCGCATTTTTCCTTGCCGCCGGCAATGCCGACCGCGCGGCAGCCGCGCTGCTTCGCGAGCTGGCCGACCGCGCTGCCCACCGCGCCGCTGGCGGCGGACACCACGATGGTCTCGCCTTCCTTGGGCTGCATGATCTGCGTCAGGCCATACCAGGCGGTCATTCCCGGCATGCCGACCGCGCCCAGGTAGGCGGAAAGCGGAATGTGGGTGGTGTCGAGCTTGCGCAGCAGCGCGCCGTCGGAGACGCCCATCTCCGCCCAGCCGAGCATGCCCTGCACCTTGTCACCCACCGCGAACTTCGGATTCTTCGAGTCGACGACTTCGCCCACCGTGCCACCGACCATGGTGTCGCCGATCGCCTGCGGCGCGGCGTAGCTCTTCACGTCTTCCATGCGCATGCGCATGTAGGGATCGAGCGACAGGTAATGATTGCGGACCAGCAGCTCGCCGTCCTTGAGCGAGGGAACCGGCACCTCTTCCAGCCGGAAATTGTCTGGCGCGACCTGTCCTTGCGGACGCGATGCGAGAACGATGCGCTTGAATGTGGACATCTTGTCTCCTTGTCTTCAATCTTGGTTTAGTCCCGCAGGCTGACGCTGCGGACATTGCTACATGCTTGCGCCTGGCGGGCCGGGCTCATGCGGTCATGCGCTCAGGTGGACAGCGCTTCGTCGCTGCCCGGACTCGGGCGGCTGCCCGGGTCCTTCCTCTTCGCGGCATCGACGCGCTTCAGGTACTTGAACGTGCCCATGGACTTGGCCACGAGCTTGTCGCCGCTCCACAATTCGCCTTCGCAGAAACACAGGGTCATCGACTTGTGGAATGCGCGACCCTTGGCGACCACGCGCCCGCCGGGCTGGCCGGCAGGCTGCAGGAAGCTGGTCTTCATTTCCACCGTCACGCCCCCGCGCGCGTCCGGGTCGAGGGAACGCCCGGCCATCGACATCACCACGTCCAGCAAGGTCATCACGATGCCGCCATGGGTGACGTTCCAGCTGTTGGTGTGCCGGTGCTCGAGGTTAAGCGCGACCTGTGCCTCGCCGTTCCCCATGCCCAGGAATTCCACGCCGAGATCGTGCAGGAACGGAATCTCGACGGGAAACGCCTGCGCCGGGCTGCCGGGCTGGATGACCATCAGTGCACCGCCGACACGCCGCCGTCTACCGCCATCACCTGGCCGGTGATGTGCTTGGATGCATCGGTGGCGAACAGGGCGGCAATGCCCTTGAGGTCTTCGTCATCGCCGATGCGCTGCAGCGGAGCGCGCTGGGCGATCGCGCCCTCGCCCGCCTTTTCCAGCAGGCCCTTGGTCATCTTCGAGGGGAAGAAGCCGGGAGCGATCGCGTTCACTGTGATGCCATGCACGCCCCATTCGCCGGCGAGCGTGCGGGTGAAGTTGATGACTGCCGCCTTGGAAGTGTTGTAGGCCACCGTCTTCATCGGCGAGGACGGGCTGTTGCCCGAGAAGCCGGCGATCGATGCCACATTGATGATCTTTCCATATTGGCGGGGAATCATGGAACGCTTGCCGACCGCCTGCGACAGCAGGAAGATGCTGCGGACGTTGAGGTTCATGACCTTGTCCCAGGCATCGACCGGGTAGTCCTCGGCGGGCGCGCCCCAGGTGGCGCCTGCATTGTTGACCAGGATGTCGATGTGGCCGAGGCGCTTGAGGGCTTCTTCCACCAGCGGTTCGACGCTGGATTCCTGGCTGAGGTCGGCCGCGATGGCGCTGGCTTCGATGCCGCGCGTCTTGAGGTGTGCCACCGCCTCGTCGAGGTCGGACTGCTTGCGGGACGAGAGCACGATCTTCGCGCCGAGTTCGCCGAGCGCCTCGGCGATCTGCAGGCCGAGGCCGCGAGAGCCGCCGGTGACGAGGGCGGTGCGTCCGGTGAGGTCGAACAATTCCTTGGTAGTGCGCATCTGGGTCTCCTGTTATGGTGTGCTTATGGTGTATCGTCGGGATGGTTCAGTACCACGCGTCCTGCATGTCGAGCGTGGTGGTGTCGAGGCTTTCCAGCAGGTCGAGCTGGGGCTGGATGCGCGGCAGTTCCCACTTGAAGAAATAGGCGCAGGCCTGCAGCTTGCCGCGATAGAAATCGGCATCGTGGCTGCCTTCCTTGCCGACCGCGAGCAAGGCCTGCTCCAGCCAGGTCCAGGCCACGACCGTGTGGCCGAAGGCTTCGAGGTAGGCGGAGGCATTGGCCAGGGTCTTGTTGAGGTCGCCGGCCGCGTACAGCGCCTGCGTGACCTTGCCGATGCGGTCCAGCGCCGCGCCGAGCGCCCGTCCGTAGCCCGCGAGCGCCGGCACTTCGCTGGCGCGCGCCATGGTCTTCATCATTTCCGCGCCGAGCGCCTTGAGCGCAGCGCCGTTCTGCATGACCACCTTGCGGCCGAGCAGGTCGAGCCCCTGGATGCCGTGCGTTCCCTCATGGATGGGATTGAGGCGGTTGTCGCGGTAGAACTGCTCGACGTTGTACTCGCGGGTGTAGCCGTAGCCGCCGTGCACCTGGATGGCGAGGTTGTTGGCTTCCAGGCACCACTGCGACGGCCAGGACTTGGCGATCGGCGTCAGGATGTCGAGCATCAGCGTGGCGTGGCGGCGCGCTTCTTCCGATTCGGCGGTGCGCTCCTCATCCACCAGGCGCGCGCAATACAGGTTGAGCGCGAGCCCGCCTTCGACATAGGCCTTCTGCGCGAGCAGCATGCGCTTGACGTCGGTATGCTGGATGATGGGGATCTGCGGCTGCGCCGGATCCTTGGCCTGGGGATGACGGCCTTGCGGGCGCTCCCGCGCGTATTCGAGCGCGTGCAGGTAACCGGTATAGCCGAGCATGACCGCGCCCAGGCCCACGCCGATGCGCGCTTCGTTCATCATGTGGAACATGTTGGCGAGACCCTTGTGCTTTTCGCCCACGAGGTAGCCAATCGCGCCAGCCTTGCCGCCCGGCTTGAACTTGCCTTCGCCGAAGTTCAGCAGGCAGTTCGTGGTGCCGCGGTAGCCCATCTTGTGGTTCAGTCCGGCCAGCACGACGTCATTGCGTTCGCCGATGGAACCGTCGGCATTGACCAGCTTCTTCGGCACGATGAACAGGGAAATGCCCTTCACGCCGGGAATCAGCTTGCCGTTCTCGTCGGGCACCTTGGCCAGCACGAGGTGTACGATGTTCTCGGAGAGCTCGTGCTCGCCGGCGGAAATCCACATCTTGTTGCCCTTGAGCCGGTAGCTGCCGTCTTCCTGCGGCTCGGCGCGGGTCACGATGTCGGACAGCGACGACCCGGCCTGCGGCTCGGACAGGCACATGGTGCCGAAGAACCGGCCTTCCAGCATGGGCTTGACGAAGGTGTCGATCTGCTCGGGCGTGCCGCACTTGAGCAGGGTGTTGGCATTGCCGATCGTCAGGAAGGGATAGGACGAGGTGCCGACGTTGGCGCCCTTGAAATACGCAAGGCCGGCCTTTTCGATCAGGCAGGGCAGTTGCATGCCGCCGAACTCGTAGTCCTGGCCGGCCGCCATCAGGCCGGATTCGCAGAACGCCTTCAAGGCGGTCTTGACCTCGGGGATGATGTGCACTTTTTCGCCGTCGAAATGCGGCTCTTCCTGGTCATTCTTCTTGTTGTGCGGCGCGAACAGGTCGGTGGCGATCTTTTCGCAGGTATCGAGCGCGGCGTCGAAGGTTTCACGCGAATGGTCGGCGTAGCGGGCGCGGGAGGTCAGCGCCTCGGCATTGAGCCATTCGTAAAGCAGAAATTCGAAATCACGGCGGGAAACGATCTTGGATTGCATGTTGGATCTCCGGGCGTGCGCGCCACGCGGCGGCACGCAATGCATGTTCTGGATGCGATCAGCTGACGTCCCCGTTGCGGGAACGCCCAATGCAAGCATGGGCGCCGCAGCGCCCATGCATTACCGATGTCAGACGACTTCGAACAGGCCGGCCGCGCCCTGGCCGCCGCCGATGCACATGGTAACGACCACGTACTTGGCGCCGCGGCGCTTGCCCTCGATCAGCGCATGGCCGGTCAGGCGGGCGCCGGAAACGCCGTAGGGATGGCCGACGGCGATCGCGCCGCCGTTGACATTCAGGCGGTCATCCGGAATGCCGAGCTTGTCGCGGCAGTACAGCACCTGCACCGCGAATGCTTCGTTCAACTCCCACAGGCCGATGTCGCTGACCGACAGGCCGGTCTTCTTCAGCAGCTTGGGAATGGCGAAAACCGGGCCGATGCCCATTTCATCCGGCTCGCAGCCGGCGATGGCGAAGCCGCGGAAGATGCCCAGCGGCTGCAGGCCGCGTTGCTCGGCGAGCTTGCTGTTCATCAGGATCGCCACCGAGGCGCCGTCGGAAAACTGCGAGGCATTGCCCGCGCTGATCACGCCGCCGGGCAGCGCGGTGCGGATCTTGGACACGCCTTCGAAGGTGGTGTCGGCGCGGATGCCTTCGTCGGCGGAGATCGTGACCTCGCGGGTCGTGAGCATGCCGCTTTCCTTGTCGGCCACGCCCATGATGGTGGTCATCGGAACGATTTCATCGTTGAACTTGCCGGCAGCCTGCGCGGCGGCGGCACGCTGCTGGCTGCGCGCGCCGTATTCGTCCTGGGCTTCCTTGCTGATGTTGTAGCGCTTGGCGACGGTTTCCGCGGTCTGCAGCATCGGCCAGTAAACTTCCGGCTTGTTCTGCTTGAGCCAGGCTTCCACGATCATGTGGCGGTTGGCTTCGTTCTGCACGCAGGAGATCGACTCGACGCCGCCGGCGGCATAGACGTCGCCCTCGCCGGCAATGATGCGCTGTGCGGCGGTGGCGATGGTCTGCAGGCCGGAGGAGCAGAAACGGTTGATGGTCATGCCGGCGGTCGTGACCGGGCAGCCGGCGCGCAGGGCGATCTGGCGGGCGATGTTGCTGCCGGTCGCGCCTTCCGGCGTGGCGCAGCCGATCAGCACGTCCTCGACTTCCGCCGGATCGATCTTGGCGCGCTCGATCGCCGCCTTGAGCGCATGGCCGCCCATGGTCGCGCCATGGGTCATGTTGAATGCGCCCTTCCAGGATTTGGCCAGGCCGGTACGGGCTGTGGAAACGATGACGGCGTCAGTCATTTGTAGCTCCTTGTCTTGGTGAGTTGGTCGTGATGCTTGTCGGTGTTATGGATTTTCCTGCCCGGCCGATCATTCCGGAGCATCGCTGGACGAGGCCGGGCGCGATGTCTGAATGGCAGAATAACATAGTTTTAGCACGATCGTTCGTAAAAAATAACGCGGCTGCGGAGGCGGGCGGGAAGGCCGCCGGGAAGCAGCCCTCACTGCCATCATTACCATCGTTGCTGTAAGGTTTTGTAAGTTTCAAGAAAGGCAGCCGTAAGTTTCGCGTCGCACACTCCACCCTATTCCAGTCCAGTGGAAATCCGCCGCCCCTTTGTCCTGTGCCGGAGCATTTCCGTTGGAATGGAAAAACCATGCGCAAGCGCCTGCAGGCAATGCAGGTGCGCGCAAACAGACTAATCATTGAGGAGACAAGCATGGCGACAGTTCAAACAGCGTCACGCGGAATCACGGCGGAAGAGCGGAAAGTCATTTTCGCATCGTCGCTGGGCACCGTGTTCGAGTGGTACGACTTTTATCTCTACGGTTCCCTTGCGGCAATCATCGCGAAGCAGTTCTTCGCGGGCACCGATCCGAACACCGCCTTCATCTTCGCGCTGCTGGCGTTCGCTGCCGGCTTCATCGTGCGCCCCTTCGGCGCGCTGGTCTTCGGCCGCCTCGGCGACATGATCGGCCGCAAATATACCTTCCTGGTAACGATCCTCATCATGGGCGTCTCGACCTTCGTGGTCGGCCTGCTGCCCAACTACGCATCCATCGGCATCGCCGCCCCTGTCATCCTCATCAGCCTGCGCATCCTGCAGGGCCTGGCGCTGGGCGGCGAGTATGGCGGCGCGGCAACCTACGTCGCCGAGCATGCCCCGCATGACCGGCGCGGCGCCTTCACTGCCTGGATCCAGACCACCGCGACCCTGGGCCTGTTCCTGTCGCTGATGGTGATCCTAGGCACGCGTACCGCCGTGGGCGAAGCAGCCTTCGCCGACTGGGGCTGGCGCGTTCCCTTCCTGGTCTCCGTCTTCCTGCTCGCCGTCTCGGTCTGGATCCGCCTGTCGATGAATGAATCGCCGGCATTCGCCAAGATGAAGGCAGAGGGCAAGACCTCGAAGGCTCCGCTGTCCGAGTCCTTCGGCCAGTGGAAGAACCTGAAGATCGTCATCCTGGCGCTGATCGGCCTGACCGCCGGCCAGGCCGTGGTCTGGTACACCGGCCAGTTCTACGCCCTGTTCTTCCTGACGCAGACCCTGAAGGTGGATGGCGCGACCGCCAACCTGCTGATCGCTGCATCGCTCGTGATCGGCACGCCGTTCTTCATCATCTTCGGCTCCCTGTCCGACCGCATCGGCCGCAAGGTCATCATCCTCGGCGGCTGCCTGATCGCCGCGCTGACCTACTTCCCGATCTTCCACGCGCTGACCCACTACGCCAACCCGGCGCTGGAAACCGCGATCAAGAACGCACCCGTGGTCGTGAACGCCGATCCCAAGGACTGCCAGTTCCAGTTCAACCCGACCGGCACCAAGAAATTCACGTCTTCCTGCGACATCGTGAAGGCCAAGCTGGCTGCCGCCTCGGTGAACTACTCCAATGCCGAAGCGCCTGCAGGCTCCGTGGCAACGGTGAAGATCGGCGAAAGCGTGATCGAGTCCTATGACGCATCCAAGCTGTCCAAGGAAGAAGCCGCTGCCAAGGAAAAGGCATTCAGCGCCGCCGTTGCCGATGCCATCAAGAAAGCCGGCTATCCCACCAAGGCTGATCCTGCCCAGATGAACAAGGGCATGGTCCTGCTGCTGCTGACGATCCTGGTGCTCTACGTGACCATGGTCTACGGCCCGATCGCGGCGATGCTGGTGGAAATGTTCCCGACGCGCATCCGCTACACCTCGATGTCCCTGCCCTACCACATCGGCAACGGCTGGTTCGGCGGCCTGCTGCCCACCACCGCCTTCGCGCTGGTGGCCTTCAAGGGCGACATCTACTACGGCCTCTGGTATCCGATCGTGATCGCCCTGGTCACCGTCGTGGTCGGCATGCTGTTCGTCCGCGAAACCAAGGACAACGACATCTACGCCAACGACTAAGCAAGTGCTAATCGTCCCGGGCGACCCGCGAGGGAAGCCCGGATTGATACCGCCGGCCCGTCCGGCGGTTTTTTTTCGCCTGTTTTCCGGCGGGCTTCCTGGCTCGCTTTAGTGGGCATCCGGCCGCGGCGGCTGGTCGCGTCCCGCGTCGGGCGCAGGCATGCCGGGCTGCTCCACCGCGACCGCCAGCAAGGGCGTCGCTGCCGGACCGTGCAGGACCTGGCCGTCGGTGCCGAAACGCGATCCGTGGCAGGGGCAGTCCCAGGATTTTTCGCCGCCGTTCCAGTGCACCACGCAACCGAGGTGGGTGCAGGTAGCGTCAAGGGCATGCAAGCCGCCCTGCTCGTCGCGGTACACCGCCAGCTTGCCGCTGCCCATCTGCATGATCCGACCTTCGCCGGGCGGAATTTCCTCGACGAATTCCGCTTCGCCATGCCTGGCCCAGTCGGCATAGCGGACCAGCGTGTCGGCCTGTTCCTTCATGAAATCGGTCAGGCCATGCTTCACCTTGCGGGAGGGGTCGTAGAGCGCCGCCCAGGGATTGTCGCGACCCATCAGCATGTCGGTGATTACCATGGCGCCGATCGTTGCGTGCGTCATGCCATTGCCCGAGTCGCCGGTAATGATGTAGACGTTGTCGTCGTCCATGGGATTGCGGCCGAGGTAGGCCGGTCCGTCGGCGGGTTCCATCACTTCTCCCGACCAGCGGTATTCGACTTGCTGCGCCATGGGGAATCGTTGCCGCACCCAGCGCTCGATCTCGTCGTAGCGATGTTCCGGATGGTCATCCTCGCCCACCTTGTGATCGGCGCCGCCGACGATCAGGTATTCGTGCTGCGCCGCCGCGTCCGGTGTTTCCAGCCTGACATAATAGTACGGGTCTCCGGTGTCCCACAGCAGGATGCGCGGCACCGCGCCGCGCGGCACGCGCAACGCGACGGCGTAGGTGCGATAGGCCGCCTGCTTGGTATGCATGACCATGCGGTTGTTGAAGGGCGTGTTGGTCGCCACCACGACGGCCTGCGCGCGGATCGACGACCACTGCGTACGCACTGTCTGCATGATCGGATCCCCGCTGACATCCAGCGCCTGGGTGCCGCCGTGGATTTCCCCGCCCAGCCTGACGATGGCATGCGCCAGGCCGGCCAGGTACTTCACCGGATGGAATTGCGCCTGGTTGCGGTAGCGCACGCAGCTTCCGGTGCCGAAGGACAAGCCGGGCACCTTGTCGAGCTTTTCCGCGTCGACGCCCGCCCTGACCGCGGCGGCGACTTCCTTGTCGAAATCCTTGAAGCCGTCGCCCGGCAGCGCATACAGGTATCCATCCAGGCGCTCGAATCCGCAATCGATGTTTTCCGTGCGGATGATGGCCTCGACCAAGTCGATGGCGCCGGCGAAGCTGGCGGCAACCTGGCGCGCTCCCTTCTCGCCGAATCCCTCCTCGACGCCCGCGTACCACTCGTCCGGCGGGAAGAAATGGGCTGTCGTGCGGCCGGTTTCGCCGGCGCCAATGCCCATCGCATCGATGAGCAGGACCTGCCTGCCCTCCCTGGCGAGCAGGTAGGCGGCGGTCATTCCTGCAATGCCGGCGCCGATCACGCACACGTCGGTCTGCTTGTCGGTGGTAAGGGGAGGAAAGCGCGGCACGCTTGCCGTATCCAGCCACAGCGGCATGGAAGCGCCATTGGTGAGGTTCGTCATGGAATGATCCTTTCCGGAATGCGTTGCATGGGGGTGATGCCAGTATTGACATCGTTTCCGCCGCATTGTTTTGCACGGCATTCATCTTGACGCCGGGAACGGATGCCACGTCGCATCGCCAGGCCTTACTCCCGTGCTTCAATCCTCGGCAAGCCGCCGGTCCACCCACATGACGCCATCGCCTGTGCGTATGCCGGAGGGTCCTTCATGGAAGCGCACGCCGGTGTGGATCGCGGCCGCGCGCCGTTCAATCGCTTCGGACGCATCGAGAAGGCAGTTTCCCAGCCCCGGGAGCGCACGCAGGTCGCATTCGGCCAGCGTGACCGGATTGCCTCTCAGGTCGAGCCGGCGCAGGTTGCGCAGGCGCAGCATCTCGCGGGGAATGACGGCGAGCCGATTGCCTGAGAGGTCAAGGTCTTCCAGGTGGTCCATTTCCCACAGGGCCGGCGGCAGCCTCGTCAGTCCCAGCCCGGAAAGAATGAGGGAAGTGACGCGCGGATCGGCTGCCACCGCGATCCTCTCCCCGGCGATCTGGTATCCGCTCAGCAATGTCGTCTTGCCGGAATCCGGCGACCCGGGCGGCATGGCGCCCCAGCTGGCAAAGACGGCGCGTAGTGCGTTCATGGCTTCCTTCCATGGCGGATGATTGCCGTCCACCATACTCCGCGCCGGGCAAAGCGCGGTCCTCTGTTAAGATAATTTTTTTCCCAACTTCACTATCGCCATGAACACTCCCGCCCGCCTTGGTACCCCGCTGTCTTCCTCCGCTTTCAAGGTCATGCTGCTCGGCTCGGGCGAACTTGGCAAGGAAGTCATCATCGCCCTGCAACGCCTCGGCGTGGAGGTGATCGCGGTCGACCGCTATGCCAACGCGCCGGGCCACCAGGTAGCACATCGTTCCCACGTGATCGACATGACCGACGGCGCTGCCCTTGCCGCCCTGATCGAACGCGAACGCCCGCACCTCGTCGTCCCGGAAATCGAGGCGATCGCCACGCCGACGCTGATGGAACTCGAAAAGGCGGGCAAGGCAAGCGTGATCCCGACGGCGCGCGCCGCGTGGCTGACGATGAACCGCGAAGGCATACGCCGCCTCGCCGCCGAGGAACTCGGCTTGCCGACCTCGCCCTACCGCTTCGCGGACAGCCTCGAGGAACTGCGCGCCGCCTGCCAGGAGATCGGCTTCCCCTGCGTGGTGAAGCCGGTCATGTCTTCGTCGGGCAAGGGACAGTCCAAGCTCGACGGATCGGGCGACGTGGACGCGGCCTGGCAGTATGCCGCGGCGGGCGGACGGGTGGACGCAGGCCGCGTGATCGTGGAAGGCTTCATCGATTTCGACTATGAAATCACGCAGCTGACCGTGCGCGCGCTGGACGCCGCCGGCAAGCCGGCAACGCATTTTTGCGAACCCATCGGGCATGTGCAGGTCAAGGGCGACTACGTCGAGTCATGGCAGCCGCATCCGATGTCAGACGAGGCATTGCGACGCTCGCGCGACATCGCCGCCAAGGTGACCGGCAACCTCGGCGGGCTTGGCATCTTCGGCGTCGAACTGTTCGTCAAGGGCGATATGGTCTGGTTCTCCGAAGTCAGCCCCCGTCCGCATGACACTGGCATGGTAACGATGGCCAGCCAGGTGCAGAGCGAGTTCGAACTGCATGCCAAGGCGATCCTCGGCCTGCCCGTCGATACCAGCCTGGCCTCGCCCGGCGCCTCCGCCGTCATCTACGGCGGGATGGAAGCGCAAGGCGTCGCTTTCGAAGGCCTGTCGGAGGCCCTGTCGGTGCCGGGCGTGGACCTTCGCCTGTTTGGCAAGCCGGAGGCCTTCGAGCGCCGCCGCATGGGCGTGGCACTGGCGCGGGCGGAGGACGTGGAGCTTGCCCGCACCCGGGCAAAGCAAGCCGCAGGCAAGGTCAAGGTGGTCTCCGGCGGACAGGGATGACATCGCCCGGCCCAATGATGAACGCACATGAGCACGCATGAACAAGTATCTGGTTGAAGCACAGGCGCTGGCCCGCATGGGCCAGTTCGTGGAGGCCGGCGAGCGTTGCAGGAAGTCGATCAGCCTCGGCAAGGACCTCGTCGTCGCGAAGCGGATCCTGGCGGCCTGCCTCTACGACCAGGGAACGATGCTGGCTACGGCCGGCGGCCTGTTCGACGAAGCGGAGCAATGCTTCCGGCAGGCGCTGGCCGCGAAGCCGGATCACGTCGACGCCCTGTCGAATCTCGGCGTGATCCTGCACACCCACAAGAACCGGCCGGACGAAGCCATCGTCCTTTACAGGAAGGCGCTCGCGCTCGATCCCTCCAGCGTGCGCATCGCCGAAAACCTGGCGAAAGCGGAGTACCAGGCCGGCGAATTCGACGCCTGTTCCGCCACCTTGCTCAAGCTTGCGCGACGAAACCCGTCCGAGGCGGCGGGCTATCTCATCCGCGAGGCGCTGCTGGTGCGCAAGGTCGTGCCGGACGATGCCTATCCGCTGCAGATCCGTGCCAGCATCGCAAGCAAGCTGGACGCGCTCGAAAGCGGCGACGCGCGCATGGCGTCGCCGCTGCGGTTTCCTTCGACTTACTTTCCGCTGTCCTATCACGGCATCGGCAACAAGGAAATGAACAGCCGCCTGGCAAATATCCACCTGAAGGCGGCCCCTTCCCTTTCCTGGACGGCGCCCTTCATCGCGAACTGGAAAGGCCCGGGCACCCGGATCAGGCTCGGCCTCGCATCGGCTTTCTTCCATGCGCACAGCATCGGCAATACCTCGCGCGGTTTGGTGGAACGGCTAGACAGGTCTAGGTTCGAGGTCATCCTGGTGCGCCTCGGTGCTTCGCCGCGGGATGCGATGGCCGACGCCATCGACGCGAGCGCGGACCGGGTCGTCACCGTGCCGGCCGATGACCTGCAAGCGGCGCGGGAAACGATCGCCTCTCTGGAACTCGACCTGCTCTTTTACCAGGACATCGGCATGGAACCGCTCGGCTACCTGCTGTCCTTCGCCAGGCTCGCCCCGGTTCAATGCACCTCGTTCGGTCATCCCGACACGGCCGGCGTTCCCAACCTGGACTATTTCATTTCTTCCGATTTTTACGAGGTCGAGAACGCGCAAGACGACTACGCCGAGCGACTCGTCATGATCCCCGGCGCCGGCACGCTCTCCTACTATCATCGTCCGCCGGCGGTCAAGCCAGGCGACCGTGCCGCATTCGGATTCGGCGGCGAGGATCGCCTCTACCTGTGTCCGCAGACCTTGTTCAAGATCCAGCCGGTGATGGATCGCATCTTCGGCCAGATCCTGGAGCGCGACGCGAATGCGAGGATCGTCCTGATCGACCCAGCCAGGGAGGACCTGCGCCCGGCGCTTGAACGCCGGCTGCGTGGCGTGCTTGGCGACAGGATGGACCGCGTCAGCTTCATCCAGTCGCTTGCCTATCTCGACTATCTGCGGCTGGTCTCCTGCGCCGATGTCATCCTCGACACCATTCATTTCAACGGCCAGAACACCAATCTGGAAGCCTTTCACCTTGGCGTTCCCGTCGTCACCCTGCCCGGTCGGATGCAGCGTGAACGCCATACCTGCGGCATCTACCGGGCGATGGGCTTCATGGACCTCGTCGCCGATTCCGTCGAGGATTACGTCGGGCTCGCCCTTCGGCTGGCCAATGACACGGAATTCCGCGGACGATGCAGCGAAAGAATCCTTCGGGAGAATGCGGTGCTGTTTGAGAACGAGGCATTCGTGCGCCAGGTGGAAACGGCGCTTGGGACGATGCTTGGCGAGCGCCTCGCCGAGAAGTCCGCGGGACACCGGGATGGGGCGGCTTAATACAAACTAATTTTCCGGGAAGCACAGGAACACGAGGTTGCGCCCGTCCACTGATGGCATGCACGCCAGTCATGCCATCAGTCATGTCATTCCTTTCTGCAGGGCCGTTTCTCCGGCATGTGGTGCGTGTTTCCTGCGTCGACCGCAGGGAGCCATTCACCTATTGAAGGAGCATCATGTCCCCGACTTCCCCGTCTTCGCTGCCGTCTTCGCTGCCAGCCACATTACCCTCGCACCTCCCGGAGGGCATGGAGGTTGAACCTGCGTTTCGTCATTCGCGAACGCAGAGCCTGGCGCCGCCTGCTCCCCCGCGGCCTCGGCCGCAGCCTGCACCGGCCCTTGACATGCCTGCGTTATCTCTTGATGGAGCGCCCGCAGGCCAGCGGCAGGACCGCATGAACGTTGAACTCTAAGCGGGTGCTTAAAGGACCTTTGAATTAACTTAAACACCATTGATCGTGCTCTGTCATCCCCGCGCAGCCGGGAATGACAGAGGCTTGGGCGTTGTCGCCAGCACGTTGGTTCGCGCCTCTGCCGCACGCCAGATCAACCTCAAGGCGCCAGCACCAGCCTCTCCGCCACACCCTTCTCCACGTTCTCCCGCCGCATCTGCATCGGCAGATACTTCACCTCCACCCAGCGCTGCGCGAGATCACGGTACAGCGGCGAAAACACATTCCCCGACTGCCCGGTCGAATGCATGAATACCGACCGTTCGAGATCGGCAAGGTCATAGATCGCCCGCAGGCTGGCCGCATGCCGGTTCACGAAGGGTTCCTTCTCGTCGCGCAGCGAAAACCGCCCGACGTTCACGGTGTAGGTATCGCCCGGCGACGGGACACGGATGTCGAACAAAGGCGCGAGCGCGCCGACCTTGGAGAACGGCCGGTGTTCGGAGCGCGCTTCGTGCGCCTTGCCCCATTTCCAGGCTCCCATGTCGCTGCCGTAGCGGCGGGAAAGATCGTCCAGCGCGCTCTCCAGCGAGGCGGAAAGCAAGGCACCGCAGGCACCGGGTGAAGGGGCCTCGCCGCGCGGCACGCACCAGCCTGCCTGCGGCATCTTGCCGGTAAGCGCAGCCACCATCGGCGCGTGCACGTTGCGCTGCTCCCAGTAATCCTTCATCAGGGCATCGCCCAGCCTGTCCTCGAACATCCGTCGCGAGGCCATGCGCATCCAGGCATTGTAGATCAGCGGTTCGGGCCGGTCGGCGGCCATCGTTCCATCCCAGGCCGAGATTAGGGACATCGCTTGCCTGCCCCTGTCGGACGACGCCTGCGTGCGCTTCAGCACGGGAAGGATTTCCTGTGCGGCGAGCGACACCACGTCCTGCTGGATGCGCATGAAGCTTTCCACCGTATGGCGCGGCAAGCCGTCGAGCAACTGGCCGATGCGGTCGGCGCGGTAGGACGGAGACCATTCGCTGGTCAGGAAATGCGGATAATCCGGACCGACGATCTTCTGGTTGGCGGTAACGACGCGATGCGAGGCAGGATTGAACTGGCGCGGCAGTTCCTCGAAGGGAAGAAAGCCATTCCAGTCGTAGCGCGCGTCCCATCCCGGCGCGGGGGCAAGGCCATGGAGATCGTTTTCCGGCTTGCGCAGCGGGATGCGCGCCGGCGCGATGAAACCGATGTTGCCGTCCACGTCGGCGTACACCATGTTTTGCTGCGGAGCGGTGAAGTCGCGCGCCGCGGCAAGGAACTGTTCCCAGTTGCCGGCGCGGTTGAGCTTGATGCCGGCCTGGACGGTGAGGTCGTCCGGCCGCAGTGCGGTCCAGGCAAAGGAAACGACATGCGACCTGGCATCGAGCGCCAGCTTGTCGGCCACCGCGATCGCGCCGCTGATCACCGGACCGTGCCGGGTCTCGCGCACCGGCAGGCTGACATCGGGCTGGCCCTTGACCTTGATGATCTCGGTGCGCACCTGGAAATCCGCCCATCCGTCCGGCGTCTGGTAGCGGCCCGGATTCGACGGGTCGATCTTTTCGATGTAGAGGTCCTGCACGTCGGGCGCGGTATTCGTGAATCCCCAGGCAATGCGGTCGTTGCGGCCGAGCACCACGCCGGGAACGCCCGGCAGCGTGGCGCCGATCACGTTCAATCCCGGCGCGGACAGGTGGGCGAAATACCAGAGCGCCGGCGCGGAGAGGCCGAGGTGCGGATCATTGGCCAGCAAGGGCTTGCCGGATTGCGTGGCCGCGCCTGAGACCACCCAATTGTTCGAGCCCATGCCCGGCAGGTAGGACGGCGGCGCGATGGCCGCCACTGCCTCTAGCTGCGCCACGGTTCCCTTCAGGCCGCGATACAGGCCGGTGTAGTCCATGGTCTGGAGGACCGCGTCGCCGGGATACGGCGGCAGGAAGGCATTGATCTCGTCCAGCGACATGGTCTGGGCGAGGCGCATTCGCAGCAGTTCCTGCGTCCAGTTACCGCCGAGGTCCCAGGCCATCATGGTCTGCCAGCCGATCGAGTCGGCCGCTTCCCAGTGCGCCGGCGCGGGCGCGCCCGTCAGCAGGAACTCGGGCGGCAAGGGACCGGTGCGATTGTCGAGGAAGGCATTGACCCCACGTGCGTAGGCATCGAGCACGGCGCGGGTATCCCCCGGCAGCCTGGCCGCGATCGCCTCGGCATTGTGGCGCACGCCGAGGGTGCGCAGGAAGCGGTCGATGTCGAGGGCATTGGGCCCGAGAATTTCCGCCATGCGGCCGGCGGCGATGCGCCGGTTGATTTCCATCTGCCACAACCTGTCCTGCGCGTGCGAATAGCCGAGGGCGAAGTACGCGTCTTCGATGGCGGCGGCGTAGATGTGGGGAATGCCTTCCGCATCGCGCAGTACCTCCACCTGCTGGCGAAGTCCCGGCAGGCGGGTCTTGCCCGCGTGGCTGGGCTGGCTGGCGCATGCATACCAGGCGATCGTTCCCGCCAGGACGATCAGGATGAGGGCAAAGGCAAGCGCGAAACGTCGGAACAATCGGGTCATGGAAGGAACTGGATCGGTTTTGTCGTGTTGGTCGGTGCGGTGACGGTCCTTGCCGGGCGATTCCGGGCATTTCCGGGCCGGGCAACCTCGGCAATGACTGCGTCAATGGCAGACCGCATTGGAACCGAAGATCATCATTATGCCAAGTGGTAAGATGTCGCATCGCGTCATGTCACACCATTTCGGATACCACCTCCCATGAAATTCGATGTCGCCATCGTTGGCAGCGGACTGGCCGGCCTCTCGGTCGCCCTCCACCTCGCCGAGACCCGCAAGGTCGTCGTCATTTCAAAGCGCACCCTCCTCGACGGCGCCAGCAACTGGGCCCAGGGCGGCATTGCCGCCGTGCTCGATTCCGCCGACAGCCATGAACAGCACATCGCCGACACGCTGGTCGCCGGCGCCGGCCTGTGCGACGAAAGCGCCACCCGCTTCATCGTGGAGAACAGCCGCCCTGCCATCGACTGGCTGATCAGCCAGGGCGTGCCTTTCACCCGCGACGCCACCGCCGAACTCGGCTACCACCTCACCCGGGAAGGCGGCCACAGTCAGCGGCGCATCATCCATGCGGCCGATGCCACCGGGCACGCCGTCCAGGTAACCCTGGAACAGAAGGCGCGCGCCCATCCGAACATCACGATTCTCGAGCACCACTTCGCCATCGACCTGATCAAGTCGGACAAGATCGAGCCGGGCGTGCGAAACCCCCGCTGCCTCGGTCTCTACGTCCAGGACGTCAACAGCGGCCACGTGCTGACCGTGTCGGCCGACAACACGGTGCTGGCGACCGGGGGCGCGGGCAAGGTATACCTGTACACCACCAATCCAGACACCGCCACCGGCGACGGCATCGCGATGGCCTGGCGCGCGGGCTGCCGCGTGGCCAACATGGAGTTCATCCAGTTCCATCCGACCTGCCTGTATCACCCCTTTGCGAAATCCTTCCTGATCAGCGAAGCTGTGCGCGGCGAAGGCGGCTTGCTGAAGCTGCCGGCGGAAGCCGGTCCGGCGGCCGGCCGCCGCTTCATGCCTGCGCACGATCCGCGCGGCGAACTCGCGCCGCGCGACGTGGTGGCGCGCGCCATCGACTTCGAGATGAAGAAGCGCGGCCTCGACTACGTCGACCTCGACATTTCCCACCAGCCGGTAGCCTTCCTGGAAGAACATTTCCCGACGATCTACGCCCGCTGCCTAGAGCTGGGCATCGACATCAGCAAGCAGCCCATTCCCGTCGTCCCCGCGGTGCACTTCACCTGCGGCGGCGTGGTGACCGACCTGGCCGGCCGCACCGACCTGCCGGGCCTGTATGCGGTCGGAGAGACCGGCTACACCGGCCTGCACGGAGCCAATCGACTCGCCAGCAACTCCCTGCTGGAGTGCGTGGTGGTCGGACGCGCGGCGGCGCAGGACATCGAGCGCCAGCCGGCGCAGCCGGCGCCCGAGCTGCCTGCCTGGGACGAGAGCCGGGTGACCGACGCCGACGAAGAAGTGGTCATCGCCCACAACTGGGACGAGCTGCGGCGCTTCATGTGGAATTACGTCGGCATCGTGCGCACCACCAAGCGGCTGGAGCGCGCCCAGCACCGGATTCGCCTGCTGCGCGAGGAAATCTACGAGTATTACTCCCATTTCCGCATCACGCGCGACCTGCTTGAGCTGCGCAACCTGGTCGACGTTGCTTCGATGATCGTCGACAGCGCCCTGTCGCGCCGGGAAAGCCGAGGCTTGCATTTCAGTCAAGATTTCCCGGAAACGCTGCCGAAAGCATTACCGACAGTATTGGAACCGCCGCGCCGTTAGACCTGCGTCAAATATTTCTCGAAAACAGCATTTCTTTTTACTATTGCGAAAGCCATAAGTCAGGCAGAATAATGCCGTACGACAATAAATCGCCACTTTAGAACAGGCGAGATAGTGAGGAGATCTGCCGATGAGCCATTCCATGCAGGAAGCGGTGATGCAAAGCCCGCGCGCCAAGGATTTTTTCTTGGCGCGGCAACCGATCCTCAACCGCGACCAGGGGCTCGTCGCCTACGAGTTGCTCTTCCGGCGTGCCGACACCAGTACCGCCGGCGTGATCGATGACCTCTCGGCGACGGCCGCCGTGATCTCGCATGCCGCCGAGCTCGGCATCGAAAACGTCATCGGGGACTCTCTCGGTTTCGTCAACATCGATTCCACCGTGCTGATGAGCGACTTCGTCGGCATTTTGCCCGCGAAGTACGTCGTTCTCGAAATCCTGGAGACCGTGGAGGTAACCGATGCGGTGGTTGCCCGGGTGGCGGAACTCAAGGACGCCGGCTATTCCTTCGCGCTCGACGACGTGATCGGCGAAACCGCGGGCATGGAGCGCCTCCTGCCTTATGTCGACATCATCAAGGTCGACCTGATGGGCATGAGCGATTCCGAACTGATCAGCCTCAGCAAGCGCTTTCGCGCTTTCAACAAGAAGCTGCTCGCCGAAAAAGTGGAAACGGTCGAGCAGTTCAATCTCTGCCTCGAGCTCGGCTTCGAATTCTTCCAGGGCTATTACTTCGCCAAGCCGGTTGTCCTGACCGGCAAGAAGCTATCGCCTTCCCAGCTCGCCCTGCTGCGGGTGATGGGAATGATTAACTCCGACAGTGAAAACGTCGACATCGAGCGCGCCATCAAGCAGGATGCCGCGCTGGGCCTGAACCTGTTGAAGATGGTGAATTCGCCGGCATTCTGCTCCACCCAGCGCATCGGCACCGTCGGCCAGGCGCTGATCCTGATGGGGCGCCGCCAGCTGCAGCGATGGCTGCAGATCCTGCTCTACACCGACGCCTACACCAAGCCCGGGGTCAAGTCGCCGCTGCTGGTGCTGGCGACCACGCGCGGCAAGCTGCTCGAACTGCTCGCGCAGAAGCTCAAGCAAGGCAGCCGCGGCATATCCGAAGTCGCCTTCACCGTCGGCATCATGTCGCTCATGGATACCCTGTTCGGCATGCCCATGCCCAAGATCCTGGAACAGATGCCGGTGAACGAGAATGTCGCCTGCGCCCTGCTGGACCGCAGCGGCTGGCTGGGTGAATTGTTGAACTTCGCCGAGCAGCTGGAACGCGCCGACAGCGGCATGCTCGCGCTGCTGTCGGAACTCGAGGCATTCGCCCTGTCGATCGACGACCTGCGGGAAATCCAGATGCAGGCGTTCGAGTGGAGCGACCAGGTGGTCAGGGAGACCTGAGCCGGGAAGCGGTTGCTGGGGCGGCCATGTCGGCCGCCCTCGCTTTTGTGATCAGATGACCCGCATGGAGTAATCCGTCGCGCGCACGTCCTTCGTGAGGCTGCCGATCGAGATCCGGTCGACGCCGGTTTCCGCGATGTCCCGCACCGTCTTCATGTTGATGCCGCCCGAGGCTTCGAGCAGCGCGCGGCCGGCCGTGATGCCGACCGCTTCGCGCATCATGGCCAGGGAAAAATTGTCCAGCAGGATGGACGTGGCACCCGCCGCCAATGCCTCGCGCAATTCATCCAGGCTTTCCACCTCGATCTGGATCGGCACGCCGGACTCCAGGCCCAACGCGGCGCGCATCGCAGCGGTGACGCCGCCAGCCGCTGCGATATGGTTTTCCTTGATGAGGATGCCGTCATACAGCGCCAGGCGCTGGTTCTTGCCGCCGCCGACCCGGACCGCGTATTTCTGCGCCAGGCGCAAGCCGGGCAAGGTCTTGCGCGTGTCGAGGATCGCCGCGCGCGTGCCCTGGATCAGGTCGACGTAGACCCGGGTGGCCGTGGCGACGCCCGACAGCAGCTGGAGGAAGTTCAGGGCCGTGCGCTCCGCCGTCAGCAAGGCGCGGGCCGGCGCTTCGATCGTGCACACTTCGCTGTCCGCCTGCATCTGGTCGCCCTCGGCATGGCGCCAGTCGATCCGGATTCCGGGGTCGAGCCGCAGCATCACCGCCTCGAACCAGGACGCGCCGCAGAGGATGGCTTGCTCGCGCACGATCACGCGTGCCTGCACGCGCTCGGCGGCAGGCACCAGGAGGCCGGTCACGTCTCCTGTGCCGACATCCTCGGCCAGCGCGGCGGCAATGTTTTGCTCGAAGGCGGCGGCCAGCGCCGCGTCGAAGGGAGCGAAGGGGTTGCGCAGAGTGCTCATGCCGGTCCCACTCCCGAAAACAGTTGCTGTTCTTTCGCCAGGTCGCCCGACGGCCGCACGTTCGCCTTGGCCTTCGCCGCGAAATCGAGCATGCGGTCGATGCAGACGTAGGCCTTGCGGCCGATCTCCGGATCGACATGGATTTCGTTGGCGCCGGTTTCGAGCACCCGCGCGAGGTTCTCGAGGCCGTTCATCGCCATCCAGGGGCAATGCGCGCAGCTCTTGCAGGTGGCGCTATTGCCCGCGGTCGGCGCATCGATGAAGCGCTTGCCGGGCGCCGCCATGCGCATCTTGTGCAGGATGCCGTTGTCGGTGGCAACGATGAACTCATCGGCATCGAGCGATTGCGCGGCGGCGATCAGTTGGGAGGTGGAGCCGACGACGTCGGCCTGGGCCACGACCGCTTCCGGAGATTCCGGGTGCACCAGGATCTTCGCCTTGGGATGTTCCTTGCGCAGCAGTTCGAGCTCGATGCCCTTGAACTCGTCATGCACCAGGCAGGATCCCTGCCACAGCAGCATGTCCGCGCCGGTCTTCTTCTGGATGTAGCCGCCGAGATGCTTGTCCGGCGCCCACAGGATTTTCTTGCCCTGCGCATGCAGGTGTTCGACGATCTGCAGGCCGATCGACGAGGTGACCATCCAGTCGGCGCGCGCCTTTACGGCGGCGCTGGTGTTCGCATAGACCACCACGGTGCGGTCGGGATGCTGGTCGCAGAACGCGGCGAACTCGTCCGCCGGGCAGCCGAGATCGAGCGAACAGGTCGCGTCGAGGTCGGGCATGAGGATGGTCTTGTCCGGGCTGAGGATCTTCGCGGTCTCGCCCATGAACTTGACGCCGGCGACCACGAGGGTCTTGGCCGGATGGTCGCGCCCGAAGCGCGCCATCTCCAGGGAATCGGAAACGCAGCCGCCCGTTTCCTCGGCCAAATCCTGCAGGTCGGCATCGACGTAGTAATGCGCCACGAGAACCGCCTGCTTTTCCTGCAACAGCCGCTTGATGCGCGCCTTCAGCGCGGCTTTTTCCTCCGGGCCGGGGTTGGCCGGCACACGTGCCCAGGCGTTCGCGACGCAACTGGTGCCGGATTGCATTTGCGGACGCTCGAATTCAACGGTCTTGATAGGGAGAATTTGCATGGTCGACAGCCAAGGTAGCGATACGGTGGCGGCAAAAGCCGAAAGTATGCCTGAGATTCCAATATTGAGCTGCGGGAAGTTTTATCAACATGGCTTGCATGCTTTCACCACAATACGTACAGGATCGAGACAGATTTTTACAAAACCGCATGGGCAGCCGGCCGAATCATGACTAAAATCAAGAGACCACACGCTGAAAAAGTGACTAATAGCGCTACAACAACGAGATTGCTGCCAGGAACACCCTCCAACAACAGCTCACGCACTGGCGAGCACACGACGAGATAGGCATGAATACAGTCTATGACAAGACAGAAAAAGGGCGCGATGAAATCGCTACGCGCAAGTACCGCCTTACCCCCCGCCTTCGCACCCTCCTGGTCCTGATCGACGGCAAGCACACCGCGGGCGACCTGTTGAAAACCGTAGGCGGACTCGGATTGACCGACGCCAGTTTTACCGAACTGCTGGCGGAGGGGTACATCGAATCCACCGCCGCAGCCGCTCCCGCGCCTGTCATCCACATCACCACGCCGGAGGGCGACACCCTTCCGCCTCTCGCCGAAGACACCACGCTTTCCATCGCCGACCTGCCAGTTGAATCGCAGCCGGTGGTGACCGATGCGGAACGCTTTCAGCGCGTCTACGCGTTCTTCAACGAAACCATCAAGAGCAACATGGGCCTGCGCGGCTATGCGCTGCAGCTGAAGGTGGAAAAGGCGGGCACACTGGAAGAACTGCGTGCCTTGCGGCGGCCTTACCTGGAAGGCGTGCTGAAGGCGAAGGGGAACGAAGTGGCGCGCGCCCTGCGCGACCGCCTCGACAAACTGCTGGGAGAAGGTGAATCTGAGGGAATGGGCAGCACCTTGCTGGCGGAGTTCGGCGACGCGGATTGAGCGACGCCGTGCAGGCAAGATGGGATTGCCGCCTTCGCGGGAATCACGAGGCGAAGCATTCGACGCCGGCTGCCGATCCTCCAGGTCATTTCGCCTCAGCCGCTCTCATTCCCGCGAAGGCGGCAATCCCGTTTCGAAGCCACGCCGCCGCAGGTTCTTACTCGATGCCCTGGCTGGTCAGATAATCCTCATATCCGCCCTGGAAGTCGATCACCTCGCCCTCGCGCACCTCGAGGATGCGAGTCGCCAGCGATGACACGAACTCGCGGTCGTGCGAGACGAAGATCAGCGTGCCGGCGTATTTGTCCAGCGCGATGTTGAGCGACTCGATGGACTCCATGTCCATGTGGTTGGTCGGCTCATCCATCAGCAGCACGTTGTGCCGGCCCAGCATCAGCTTGCCGTACATCATGCGGCCCTTCTCGCCGCCGGACAGCACCTTCACCGATTTCCTCACGTCGTCGCCGGAAAACAGCAGGCGGCCGAGGATGGAACGAATCGCCTGGTCGTCGTCGCCTTCCTTGGTCCACTGCGTCATCCAGTCGGTGAGGTTCTTGTCGACCGCGAATTCCTCGGTGGGGTCCTGGGGCATGTAGCCGATGTTCGCATGCTCGGCCCATTTCGCCACGCCGTGGTCGGGCCGCATGCCGCAGACCTCGCCGCCGAGGCAGCGCAACAGCGTGGTCTTGCCCGCGCCGTTGGCGCCGATGATGGCGATCTTTTCGCCGGCCTCGACCAGCAGGTTAAGGTCGTTGAAGATGCGGCGGTCATAGGACTTCGAGAGGTTTTCCACTTCCACCGCCTGGCGGTGCAGCTTCTTCTCGCCCTCGAAGCGGATGAAGGGTTCCTGGCGGCTCGAAGGCTTGACGTCCTCCACCTTGATCTTCTCGATCTGCTTCGCACGCGAGGTCGCCTGGCGCGCCTTGGACTTGTTGGCCGAGAAGCGGCGCACGAATTCCTGCAGTTCGGCGACGCGTTCCTTCGCCTTGGCGTTGGTCGCCAGCTGCTGGGCGCGCGCCTGCGACGACGCCAGCATGTAGTCGTCGTAGTTGCCGGGATAGATCTTGAGCGTGCCGTAGTCCATGTCCGCCATGTGGGTGCAGACCTGGTTCAGGAAGTGGCGGTCGTGGGAAATGATGATCATGGTGGAGTTGCGCTCGTTGAGCACGGTCTCCAGCCAGCGGATGGTGTTGATGTCGAGGTTGTTGGTCGGCTCGTCCAGCAGCAGGATGTCGGGATTGGAGAACAGCGCCTGCGCCAGCAGCACCCGCAGCTTCCAGCCGGGGGCGATGTTGCTCATCGGGCCGTTGTGCTGGTCGGTCGGAACGCCCACGCCCAGCAGCAGTTCGCCGGCGCGCGCCTCGGCGGTGTAGCCGTCGTACTCGGCGAACCTCGCTTCCAGTTCGGCCGCGCGCATGTAGTCGTCGTCGGTTGCCTCGAGGTTGGCGTAAATGGCGTCGCGTTCCTGCATCGCCGCCCACATCTCTGTGTGGCCCATCATCACCACGTCCAGCACCCGCATTTCCTCGAAGGCGAACTGGTCCTGGCGCAGCTTGCCCAGCCTTTCGTTCGCATCGAGCATCACCTGGCCGCCGCTGGGTTCGAGGTCTCCGCCCAGGATCTTCATGAAGGTCGACTTGCCGCAGCCGTTCGCGCCGATCAGGCCGTAGCGGTTGCCGTCGCCGAATTTGACGGAGATGTTTTCGAACAGCGGCTTGGGGCCGAACTGCATGGTGATGTTTGCGGTGGAAAGCACGGTGAAGCCTTTGGGAAGAATGCGGAAAATCGTTTGCGCCGTGTTGCGGAAGCATGGCGTTCAAATGGGATTCCCGCCCGGCCGGGAATGACAGGACCGTGGCAGGCGGCTGCCTGCAAGTCGTCATCCTCGCGCAGGCGGGAATCTTATTTCAGTCCGGCCAAACGGAAAACCCGGTATTTTAACAGATGATGGGACCCGCACGCCCTGCCGGACGCCCGCGTCAAGCCCCCTGCAGCAGCTTTTCCCGCGCGCTCATGAAGGCCTCGGCGGATCGCCGGAAGGCGCCCTCCTCGATGTTCGGCTGGTACAGCGCGCCACCGATACCGAATCCGGCCGCACCCGCCGCCACGTAGGGCGCCATGTTCTGCGGATGGATGCCCCCCACCGGAAACAGCGGCGTCCCGGCAGGCAGGATGGAGAGGATGGACTTGAGCGCGCCGGGCGGCAACATTTCGGCGGGAAACAGCTTCAGTCCCTGGGCGCCGGCGTTCAGCGCCTGGAAGGCTTCGGTCGGCGTCGCCACGCCCGGCATGGCGATCATGCCCGACTTCACGGCATGCGATATGACGTCGACCGCGCAATGCGGCGACACGATGAGGCGGCCGCCGGCCTGCTTCACTTCGTCGACCTGCTGCACCGTCAGCACCGTGCCGGCGCCGATCAGCGCGTCGGCCGGCGCATTCTGCATCAGGATGCGCATCGCTTCGATCGCGCCGGGCCGGTTCAGCGGCACTTCAAGGATGCGAAAACCGGTGTCGAACAGGACGTGGCCGACCATCGGCGCTTCGGCCGGGGTCAGGCCGCGCAGGATCGCTACCAGGGGCAGCGGCGAGGGCTGGAACAAGGACATGGACTACCTTTCGAGTTGGAACAGATGGCGCAGCGCGGCGACGTACACGCCGTCAGGCTGCCAGGCGCGCGCGGGAGTGCCGAGCAGTTCCAGCGCGTTGAGATAGCGGGCCGAGAGCCCCGGGCTGCCGACGACCTGCACCGGCACGTTGAAATCGCCGCCGCTGCGGCGCCGGATGTCGTCGAGCTCGCTGCCGATCAGCAGGCCGGACAGATAGGAAGCGGTATGGTCCGGCGGCATCATGTCGGTCACGACCAGGGCGCGGCAGCAGAAGGCCATGTGCGTGAAAGCGCCGTGCGGCGCTGCCCGCAAGCCGGCTTCGAAGGCGGCGGGAATCGACTGTTCGGCGGTGATCACCTTCGACAGCGTGCCATGCTGGGACATCAGCGCGAAGAGCTCGCCGGTCATGAAGGTGAGCAGCGCCCGGACGGTGCCATCCTCGACATGCACCCACTTGCTGTGGGTGCCGGGCAGCAGGAACCAGCCGCTGGAGGCGCTCAGCGCCAGCGCGCCGAGAACCTGCGCCTCTTCTCCGCGCATCACGTCCGGCAGCCCCTGGGGATCGAGATAGCGGTAGCCCGGCACGATGCGGCATCGCACGCCGGGCAGTCCGCTGTCGACCTCGAGCAGGTGATTCTTCAGTTCGGTGATCGGCTGGCTGATATCGAGGTAAGGCGCCTCCACCCAGCCGTTGCGGCTGCCGACCATGCCGGACAGGATGATGTCGGCGCTGCCGACCTGCAGCGTCTGCAGCAGATCGCGAAGCGAATCGCCGAACCTGCCCTGCACGTTCAGGATGCCGGCGTCGTCCTCGTGCTTGCGAACCAGTTCGCCGCGCTCGTCGAGCAGATAGGCTCGGCGGTTGCTGGTACCCCAGTCGATGCCCAGCAAGGGCGCTGCTGTCGTGCCCGGCGTGGTTGATGCGGTCATGGCGTCCTCCTCGGTAAAGCCTGTTATGTGAACGATGGCATGGAAAGCCCGGAGTCATCATGCCTTTCTCCTGAACTTTCAAACATCGGCCTAATCAATATTGATGCTGAGAGACTACCCCGGCGCCACGCCGGCGGACTCAGACCCAATCCTCGCCTCGCAGCATGAATTCCCCCACGAGAACCCTATGACTACAGAAAAGCCAAAACGTCGCAGTCAGGCCTGGTTCGGCGGGCAAGACCGCGATGCCTTCGTGCACCGCAGCTGGACACAGAAAATGGGTCACCCGGCCGACGAGTTCGACGGCCGCCCGGTGATCGGCATCTGCAATACCTGGTCGGAGTTAACTCCCTGCAACAGCCACTTCCGCGAACTCGCCGAGTTCGTCAAGCGCGGTGTCCTTGAGGCAGGCGGATTCCCCCTTGAGTTCCCTGTCATGTCGCTGGGCGAAACCCAGCTCCGGCCGACCGCCATGCTGTTCCGCAACCTCGCCAGCATGGACGTGGAAGAGTCGATCCGCGGCAATCCCATCGATGGCGTGTTGCTGCTGATGGGCTGCGACAAGACCACTCCCGCGCTGATGATGGGCGCGGCGAGCTGCAACCTGCCGACCATCGGGGTGTCGGGCGGTCCGATGCTCAACGGCAAGTTCCGAGGCAAGGACATCGGCTCCGGCACCGGCGTCTGGATGATGTCGGAAATGGTCCGCGCCGGCCAGATGACCCAGGCGGAATTCACCGACGCCGAGGCCTGCATGAACCGTTCGGCCGGCACATGCATGACCATGGGCACCGCGTCCACCATGGCGAGCATGGTGGAGTCGCTGGGCATGTCGCTGCCGGGCAATGCGGCCATCCCGGCGCCGGACACCCGGCGCAACCGCCTCGCCCAGCTCAGCGGCCGGCGCATCGTCGAGATGGTCAAGGAAGAGCTGACCATGGACAAGATCATGACCCGCGAAGCTTTCGAGAACGCGATCCGCGTGAATGCGGCGATCGGCGGCTCGACCAATGCGGTCGTGCACCTGCTGGCCATCGCCGGGCGCATGGGAATCGAGCTGAAGCTGGAAGACTGGGACAGGCTGGGCAGCGAGATGCCCTGCCTGGTGAACGTCCAGCCGTCGGGCCACTACCTGATGGAAGACTTCTACTATGCCGGCGGCGTGCCGGCGGTCATGCGCGAGATCAGCAGCATGCTGCACCTGAACGCGCTGACGGCAAATGGCCGCAGCCTCGGTCAGAACATCGAGGACGCGCCCTGCTACAACCGGGAAGTCATCAAGACGGTCGAAGATCCCTTTAAGCCGCACGCCGGCATCGCCATCCTCAAGGGCAACCTCGCGCCGGACGGCGCGGTGATCAAGCCCTCCGCCGCCACGCCCGCGCTGCTCAAGCACCGCGGACGCGCGGTGGTGTTCGAGGACATCGAGGACTTCCGGGCGCGCATCGACGACCCGGCGCTCGACATCGACGAAAACTGCGTGATGGTGCTGAAGAACTGCGGTCCCAAGGGCTATCCCGGCATGGCCGAGGTCGGCAACATGCCGCTGCCGAAGAAGGTGCTGGAGAAAGGCGTGACCGACATGGTGCGCATTTCGGATGCGCGCATGAGCGGCACCGCCTACGGCACGGTGGTGCTGCATACCTCGCCCGAAGCGGCGGCCGGCGGACCGCTGGCGCTGGTGAAGAGCGGCGACATGATCATGCTCGACGTCGGCGAACGCAGCCTGCATCTCGAGGTGAGCGACGAGGAACTCGCGCGCCGGCGCGCCGCATGGACGCCGCCGCCCATGCCGGACCGTGGCTACGCAAAGCTCTACGTCGAGCACGTGCAGCAGGCCCATCTCGGCGCCGACCTCGACTTCCTGGTGGGTAGCAGCGGCGCGCCCGTGCCGCGCGAATCCCATTAGCGCCATTAAACAATCGACAGGGAAGAAGACAATGAAAACACCGGAATGCGTCTGGGACGCGCATGCCCTGCTGGGCGAAGGTCCCCTCTGGTCAGACAAGGAACAGGCGCTGTACTGGGTCGACATTCTGGGCCACCGGCTGCATCGCTACTCCATGCAGGCTGGCCAGAAGACCTGGGACTTCGACCAGGAGATTTCCGCCATCGCCGAACGCGAGCAGGCCGCCGGCCTGGTGATCACCCAGCGCCACGGCTTCGCCTTCTTCGATCCCGCAAGCAGCGAACTGCGGCAGGCCGTGCGGGTGGAACCCGACATGCCCGGCAACCGCTTCAATGACGGCAAGGTCGACCGCATGGGCCGCTTCTGGGCAGGCACCATGGATTTCGCCTGCAAGTCGCCCACCGGCTCGCTCTACCGCCTGACGCCCGACCTCGAGGTGAAGCGCATGGACACCGGCTACCCGGTGACGAACGGCCCGGCCTGGTCCGCGGACTACCGCACCATGTATCACAACGACAGCGTGAATGGCAGGGTCTTCGCCTTCGATTTCGACCTCGAGTCCGGCGAGGTCGCCAACAAGCGCCTGTTCCTGCAATTCGAGAAAAGCGAAGGATCGCCCGATGGCATGACCACCGATGCGGAAGGCGGGCTGTGGATCGCGCATTGGGGCGCGAGCAAGGTCACCCGGCACGATCCGCACGGCAAGATCACGCATGCCATCACCCTGCCCTGCTCCCAGATCACGAGCGTCGCCTTCGGCGGCCCGCATTTCCGCACCCTCTTCATCACCTCGGCGGCAGATGGCCTCGGCCCACGGGAATTGGAACGAGAACCGCTGGCAGGCGGTCTCTTCGCTGTCGATCTCGACATCGCCGGCGCGCCGGCCAACAAATTCAAGGGATGATTCATGACCGCCAGCATCATCACGCTCGACAACGACAGGCAGCGCCTCCAGCTCGCGCCGAACATGGGGGGAAGCGTCACCGCCTGGGAATGGAAAAACGATAACGGCACGATCCCCCTGTTCCGCCCGTGGAGCGGCGCGTCGGAAGACCGCTACACCACGGCCTGCTTCCCGCTGATTCCGTGGTCGAACCGGATCACGGGCGGCGGCTTCGAGCACGAAGGCAGGTTCTACCCGATCCATGCCAACCGCATGCAGGAGCATTACCCGATCCATGGCGACGGCTGGCTGCAGAGCTGGGCCGTCGCCGATCAGCAGCCCGACCGCATCAAGCTGACGCTCGATTCCAAGCATTTCGACGACGATCCGTATCACTACCGGGGTTCGCAAACCTTCACCCTGCTTAATGACGGCTTGCAGATCGACCTCACCGTGACCCACCTCGGCGACGGCACCCTGCCCTACGGGCTCGGACTGCACCCCTACTTTCCGTCGAACGCGCAGACCCGCTTCATGGCCCGCGCCGAAGGCGTCTTCCTGTCAGGCGACGATCCGATACCGACGGGGCATTCCAACACCTTGCCCGAGACCTGGAACTACAACCAGCCCGCCGCGCTGGATGGTCCGCTGATCGACAATTGCTTCACCGGCTGGAACGGCAAGGCCGTCATCAGCTATCCCGACCGCGGTTACCAGCTAAGCATGGTCATGCCCGACTGCAACGGCTACAGCCTCATGTATCGCCCGCCCGGCGGGGACTGCTTCTGCTTCGAGCCGATCACCCATCCCATCGACGCCTTCCACATGCCCAACCGGCCAGGCCTGGCCATCCTCGGCCATGGCGACAGCCTCGCCCTGCGCGCCAAGTTCTTGATCGCGCCGATAGGCTGACGGCGCCGCGCCGGTGTCCGGCACTTCCGCCGGCAAGCCTTGCAGGAAGGTCCGCAAGGCCGCCGCATGGCGCGGCACCGCGCGCCCCGGCCTTTCCATGCATGCGGCGAGCCAGGCGGGCGACACCGCCAGGCCATCATTGACGATGCCCTCGATCATGGCGCAATAGGCCCTGCCGCCCCTGGCGAAGCTCTTCCGCATGGCCGGCGTCATCGGCGTATGCCCGCGCGAGCCATGGGTCAGGATGTCCGTGACCGTGTCGCCGTCAAGATGCAGCGCGCCGTGCAGCGTGCGCAGCAGGTCGCCGAATGCTGCCACTGTGGCGGCGTCGTTGTTCACGATCGCCTGGTAGAGCCCGGAACGCCCCTTGGGACCGGACGCGCACAGCAATTCGATCAGGTCATCACGCTCCTTGATCCCGCAGGCAAGGAACAGCTTCCCTGCGGCGCGGACCGCCGTAGCGCATCCGTCCTGCATCGCCACGCGCAAGCCGTCATGCCCGCCGTCGCCGCGGGCACTGGCCAGCCGCCTGAGCAGCGCCGTGTCCTGGATGTCGACATGGTCCAGCATGTCGGCGAAGGATGCGATCACGTCGCCGCTGTCCGCCTCGAAGGCGGTGAGCAAGGCCCGCGAGAGGTGGGTCTCCTGCCGCGCGAGCGCCTGCTGGAATTCCGCGCCATGCTGCCAGCTTTGCCGGGCGAGGAGCGGCCCGATGAAGCGCATGCCTTCGTTGTCTCCCATTTCCATCGACAGCAGCAAGGCATGCAGGGCGGAATCGATGTCGCGCTCATCGAAGAGGCGTCCCGCATGATCCTTGCAAACGGCTTCGTCCACGTTGGCGACATGAAGCAGGCGGCTTTCCACGCAAAGCCGGTCCAGGCGGTCCTTGCCCAGCCAGGCGTCCAGTCCGAGCGTGTCGAGCGCCTCGGGTCGGTCCAGCGGCCTCGACAGACGGAAGGCATTCGCGCTCACCTCCGGCAGGTAGACGCGGCAATCGACCATCCGCCCCTTGCGGGCCAGGTTGAGGCAAAGGCAGCCTTCGCGGCCGCGCTCGAGAAACCGCGGGATGAACATTACCCAGCTTTGCTCGGCATGGTCCTGCATTTGCCTGCCGAGGGCGCGCACGAGCTTGCCGAATTGGCGGACGTCGAGATGAATGCCGCCCTGGGCCAGCTCTTCCAGGAAATAGGCGTCGAGGGCATCGGCGCCTACCGAGCGCAACCTCGCCCTGGCCTGGGCTGGCTTCCGGATCGTTGCGAGGCGCCGTTCGAAGCCGCGAACTCCCGTTTCATCCATGGCGGCATACGCGGCGAGATGCATGGGAGAGAAGGCCCGGCGGCCGCCCCTGGTGATGGGCAGGCTGTTGGCATGGTTGGCCAGGCCGGCGCCGGGACGCGGCTCCCCGTGGTCGAAGCCGTGCGGACGCAGGATGCGGCGCAGCTTCACGATCTCCCTTTCGAAGGCGGCCGCCTGGCGCCGGCAGTATGGACGGCTGGCGAAGGGCATGAAGATTTTCCGGTATTGCCGCGCCACGCCCGACAGCAAGGCATTTCCTTCCGCCCGGTTCATCCCGGCGCGGCGCAGCACGGCATCGAGGAATCCGAGATCCTGGCGTTCGACGAAATTCCTTGCGGCTGCCCGCGTTACGAGTTCATGCTGCTGGACGAGATCGCGGTGCACCGTCGCGCCGCTCGACTTCAGCAGGTAACCGGCGATCCAGTCGACGTCGCCGCGCGCAATGGCCCAGGACAGCGTGTCGGCGATCAGCGGCAGCGACCTGCATGGCGGGAAGATTCTCGGATTGAAGCCATCGTCTTCGCCCGCCCCGACTTCCGCAAGCTGGCTGGCAGGCTGTCGATGCGTGATGCATGGAGAGTCGGATGACCGGGCGGGCTGGGCAGGTACGGCAGGCACGGCGGAAACGTCGGCCGCCTCGGCGGCAAGGCTGGGGGATGGGAAGGCGACAGGATGCATGAGGCACGCGGAGTGGCGGAAAGACTCGTGAGTGCCGCATGGCCGATGCCGGTTCCTGCCGGGTGGAAACCCCTAATGCAAATTAAGCGCTCTCTCCAAGCAACCTCGTCCCCATCTTGTCCAGCGCGGGATAGCCAGACATGCTCAGCACCGCCTCGCCGCCGCTGCACCGCAGGCGCGCATGGCTGCCGACGGCCAGCGTGGTCTTGTCGCGGATGTGGCCGAAAGGCAGGCCGCGCACGATGGGCACGTCGATCGCTTCCCGCAAGTAGGCCAGCATGCGGTCGAAATCATAGCCATTGTCGTAGGGGCTCAGCCGGTAGCCGGAAAAATCGCCAAGCACGATGGCCTTCTGGTCGAGCAAGCCGGCATGGAAAAGCTGCAGCAGCATGCGTTCCACGCGGTAGGGATGTTCGTTGATGTCTTCGAGGAACAGGATGCCGCCGTCGATGCGCGGCAGGTAAGGCGTGCCCGCGAGATGGCAGAGCATCGCGAGGTTGCCGCCCCACAGGATGCCGCTCAGGTCGAGGTCCGGGCTGTCGCCCGCATCGAAGCGGACGTCATGGGTATCGCTGGCGAGGCAGGACCAGAATTCGCCGAGCGTGAATTCGCTCGGATCTTCCCGGCCGAAGTCGTCGCAGATCATGGGGCCGGCAAATGAAGCCGCGCCCTGGCGCGCGAGCAGCGCCATCTGAAGCGCGGTGATGTCGCTATGGCCGACGATGCGCTTGCCCGACTCGGCAAGCAGCTGCAGGTCGATGTCGCCGAGCAGGCGCGACAGGCCATAGCCGCCGCGCAGGGCGACGATGACATCGACTTCCGGATTGCGGGCGGCCGCATGCAACTGGGCCACGCGGGCGGCGTCGTCGCCGCCGAAGCGTTCATGCTTGCCAGACGGATCGTAGTAATTCCATACGCGGCAGCCGCTTGACTCGAAGCGGGCGATGGCGCGCGCGACCGCTTGCTCGTCGGGCGCATAGCCGCTGGTGGCAACGATGGCGATGCCGCAGGAAACCGGATCGGTCGAATGGGTCATGGGCGCTCCGCGAGATGTTCCGCCGGCAACGTTGAGATGGCGGCGGGATGACGGCGCCGGGGCGGCGCAGAACGCGAGATTAGCATACTCCCGCCCCGCCGCGACCCGCGCGGCATTCATCAATTCTTCACGTGCTTACCAGCGGAAGAGCGAACTGCGGTGCGGATCCATGTAAAGCAGCCGCTTCATTCCCTGCAGGCCCTCGCGGTCGAAACGCTGCCACGCGCCTTCCGGCTGGGCCAGCCGGTCCGCGATCGCATACAGCGCGGTCGGATTCAGGCCCATGCCGATGTGGCTCGCATGGACTTCGACGTTCTCAGAGCGCTCGGTCTCGCGCTCGAGGCAGGCCTGCCAGGCGACCACGCCGTCGGTACGGCTCAGGATGGAGGTCGTCGGCACGGGCGGCGACTCACGCAGGCTGGCGATCAGGTCGGGATTGGCGTCGATCTGCATGCCGCTGGCAAGTTCGAACAGCCGCCATGCATTCGTGAGCTTGGGCGACCCGGCGAAGGGCGTGCCGAGCGTGACCACCACGCGCACGTGCTCGGGCAGCGACTTGGCGATCTCCCGCGCATAGATGCCGCCGAGGCTCCAGCCGATCAGGCTGACCTTGCGGTCGTGCCGCGCGTGCAATTCCTTGACGCGCTCGTGGCAGGCTTCGATCACGCCGGGACGCGGCCCCCGGTTGAGGCCCTGCTCCCAGGCATAGGCCTCATAGCCGCGGTCGCGCAGAAACTGGCGCAGGAACAGCGTGGTGAAATCGCCCGTGGCGAGGCCGGGAAAGACCAGCACCGGGTGGCCGTCGCCCTGCGGCGCCTTGCGCAGCACCGGCAGCGTCAGGACCGAGGCCCATAGCTCCCATGGCGCGCGTCCGCCTTCCAGCGCCAGCAGCAGCCAGCTCGGCGGGGCAATGTCTTCGTCATTGACCGCCTTCGCGCCGATCTGGTCGAGCGTGGTTCTCGCGGTTTGCATCAGTTTTGCAAGCATGGAGTGCTCCAGGAAGTAAGCATGATATCGATGATGGCGTGCCCGGTCACGCCCGGTGCGCGGCGGGAGCCGAAGCGGCGGCGCAGTGCGCCGCGATCAGCGCGGCGATCTGTTCCGACAGGCCCGGCGGCAGGTCGTGGCCCATGCCTTCGATCTCGTGCAGGACCGCGCCGGGAACGAGGAAGGCGGTATCCCTTCCGCCCGCGATCGGCACCAGCGGATCGGCGCTGCCGTGCACGACCAGCGTGGGCGCCTCGACCGTGCGCAACAAGGCGACGCGGTCGCCCGATCCTGCCACCGCCATGATTTGCCGCGCCGTGCCGCGCCACGACGGATTGCGCCGGACGCTGGCTTCCACCATGCGCCTGAGCTCTTCGTCGGGCGTGGGATATTTTGGGCTGCCGATCACCTTGAAGAGCCGGACGAAATGATCGACCACGCTGTCGAGGTCGCGCGGATTGGCGGGACGCGAAAACATCGCCTGGTTCGCTGCCATGGTCGGTCCCGGCAAGCCGGGGCGGCCGCTGGTCGACATGATGGAGGTCAGGCTGCTGACGCGCCCGGCATGGCTTGCCGCCATGATTTGCGCGATCATGCCGCCCATGGATGCGCCAACCACATGGGCGCGCGCGATGCCGAGCGCGTCCAGCACGCCGATCGCATCCTGCGCCATGTCATGCAAGGTATAGCCGCTGCTCACCGGCATGTGGAACATCGAGCGGAAGAAGGCGCCGGCGAGGTCCGGCTTGCCGTATTCATCCATCTTGCTCGAGAGTCCGCTGTCGCGGTTGTCGAAACGGATCAGGCGATAGCCCTGCTCGACCAGGGTGCGGCAGAACGGCTCGGGCCAGGAAATCAGTTGCAGGCCGAGCCCGGCAATGAGCAGGACTGGCTCTCCAGAGGCATCCCCCTGCGTTTCGTAGGCAATCGTGATGCCATTGCTTTGAAGTGTCGGCACGGCATTCCCCTTTTGAAATAAGGCAGTTTGTTATGCGGCGGCATCCGGTCGAGGCGCGCCGCCGCGCGTTCTCCGTGCCGTTTGCAAGCGTTGTGCCATGCACAATGAAGCACATCGGATGCTGACGAATGAGCCAATACCGCCCGAAGTGGATGCTTTTGCGCGCGTCGTGCGTGCAAAGGCACCTCAAATGTGCACCTTTGCTTTTCCGACTTTACACGGTCGTGCGCGATTTTTCCGATGTTACGCGCAACGGCAAGGGGTTTAATTTACATCAGGCAAGGATGGGAGCGACAGGGAGGCAATGCCGGCGGTGTTTGCCGCATCGCGGGAACCGAGGGCGCGCCGCCGTTCCGCGAAGAATTCCTTGAGCAGGCCGCCGCACTGCTCGGCGAGCACGCCGCCGGTGACGAGGGTATGGTGGTTCAGCTTCTGCTGTTCGAACAGGTTGACCACGGAACCGCAGGCGCCGGTCTTGGGGTCGGCCGCGCCGAAGACCACGCGCGCCAGCCGCGCATGCATCATCGCACCGGAACACATGGCGCAAGGTTCGAGGGTGACGAACAATTCGCAGCCCGGCAGCCGGTAATTGCCGAGGATCGCGGACGCCGCGCGCAAGGCCATGATTTCAGCATGGGCCGTCGGATCATGTGTTCCGATGGGCTGGTTGAAGCCGGTGGCGATGACTTCGCCATCCTTGACGACGACCGCCCCGACCGGAACCTCGCCCAGCGCCCAGGCATTGTGGGCCTGGGAGATGGCTTGCTGCATGTAGACGGCGTCGTCCATGGTCAGGCATCCGCCGTGATTTCCGCCCAGCAGTTCGGCGTTTCGTGGAGTACCAGCTTCTGCAGGCGCAGCCCGGTGCCGTAGCGGTCCTGGTAGGCGGCCTTGAGTATGTCGAAGGCAGTCTTCGCCAGATTTTCGACGGTGGGGATGCTGGCGATGATCACGGTCTTGTGTCCGGGCAGGCTGTCGAGGAATTCGCGCACGGCGGTATCCTTTTCATAGGCCAGGAAAGCGTGGTCCCAGACATCGACGAGATGGCTCTTGGCGATGGCCTTGACGTCGGAAAAGTCCATGATCATGCCCTGGTCGGAGCTGCCCTCTTCCCGGATGATGTCGCCGGCCAGGGTGATTTCCAGGGTGTAGCGATGGCCGTGCAAATTGCGGCACTGGCTCTTGTGATCCGGAATGCGGTGGCCGGCGTCGAATTCGAGTTTGCGGGTGATGGTGAGCATGCGTTTGGTTGGTTCAGGGAATCTGCAGCAGCTTGTGGGTTTGCAGGCTCAGCTTCCATTGCGGCCGGGCCTTGCAGAGTTCGATGGCCAGCGCGGTGTTGCGCTGGGCGTCGGGCCCGTCCATGGGTTGCAGGTAATGGTGGTCGAACTCGAGCGCCTCGTACTCGCCGAGGTCCTGCCCTTGCTGCGGAATCACGACCTTCAGTTCGTTGCCCTTGCGGACCTTCAGCGGCGCGCCCATCTTCGGGCTGATGCAGATCCAGTCGACGCCGGGCGGCACGTCGATGGTGCCGTTGCTTTCGATGGCGATCATGAAGCCGCGCGCATGCATGGCATCGATCAGCGGCGCGTCCAGTTGGAGCAAGGGTTCGCCGCCGGTGAAGACGACGAACTTGGCATGCGCGTGCGACGACGGCCAGAGCGAATCGATGAGCGCGGCGAGTTGATCCGCATCGTATTTGCCGCCGCGCTCGCCGTCGGTGCCGACGAAATCGGTGTCGCAGAACTGGCAGATGGCTTTCGAACGGTCGGCTTCGCGGCCGGTCCAGAGGTTGCAGCCGGAAAAACGGCAAAATACAGCGGGGCGTCCGGCATGCGTGCCTTCGCCCTGCAGCGTGTAGAAAATTTCCTTGACGGTGTAAGTCACAGTATTGCTTCGATCACGGCGTGCCCGCCGTCATTCCCACTCAATGGTCGCCGGCGGCTTGCCGGAGATGTCGTAAACCACGCGGTTGATGCCGCGCACTTCGTTGATGATGCGGTTCGACACCTTGCCCAGCAACTCATGCGGCAGGTGCGCCCAGTGCGCTGTCATGAAGTCCTGGGTCTGCACCGCGCGCAGCGCAACCACGTATTCATAGGTGCGGCCATCGCCCATCACGCCGACCGACTTGACCGGCAGGAAGACGGCGAAGGCCTGGCTGGTCTTGTCGTACCAGGAACGGCCTTCCTCGTCGACGCAGTTGCGCAGTTCCTCGATGAAGATGGCATCGGCGCGGCGCAGCAGGTCGGCAAATTCCTTCTTGACTTCGCCGAGGATGCGCACGCCGAGACCGGGTCCCGGGAAGGGATGGCGGTAGACCATGTCGTGCGGCAGGCCGAGCGCCACGCCGAGTTCGCGCACTTCGTCCTTGAACAGTTCGCGCAGCGGTTCGAGCAGCTTGAGGTTGAGCGTCTCGGGCAGGCCGCCGACGTTATGGTGGCTCTTGATGGTGTGTGCGCCCTTCTTGCCCTTGCCGGCGCTTTCGATGACGTCGGGATAGATCGTGCCCTGCGCCAGCCATTTCGCGTTCTTCAGCTTGTCGGATTCGGCGTGGAAGACCTCGACGAACTCGGCGCCGATGATCTTGCGCTTGGCCTCGGGGTCGGTCACGCCGGCCAGCTTGCCCATGAACTGCGAGGTGGCGTCGACATGGATCACCTTCACGCCGAGGTTCTTGGCAAACATGTTCATGACCATCTTGCCTTCGTCGAGGCGCAGCAGGCCGTGGTCGACGAAGACGCAGGTGAGCTGGTCGCCGATGGCGCGGTGAATCAGTGCCGCGGCCACGCTGCTGTCGACGCCGCCGGAGAGGCCGAGGATCACTTCCTGGTCGCCGACCTGCTTGCGGATGGCTTCCACCGCTTCGGAAATGTAGTCGGGCATGTTCCAGTCCGACTTGCAGCCGCAGATTTCATGCACGAAGCGGCTGAGCATGGCCTTGCCCTGCGCGGTGTGGGTCACCTCGGGGTGGAACTGCACCGCGTAGAAGCGACGCTCCTCGTCGGCCATGCCGGCGATCGGGCAATTGCCGGTGGACGCCATCAGCTTGAAGCCGGGCGGCAGCTCGTTGACCTTGTCCCCGTGGCTCATCCAGACCTTGAGCATGCCGTGGCCTTCGGCGGTGACGAAGTCGGCGATGCCGTTCAGGAGCTTCGTATGGCCCCGGGCCCGGACCTCGGCGTAGCCGAACTCGCGCACGAGGCCGTTCTCCACCTTGCCGCCGAGCTGGGCCGCCATGGTCTGCATGCCATAGCAGATGCCGAGCACCGGCACGCCGGCCTCGAACACGGCTTGCGGCGCGCGCGGCGTGTCGCCCTCGGTCACCGAATTAGGACCGCCGGAAAGAATGATGCCGGCCGCGCCGTAGTTGCGGATGAATTCGTCGCTGACGTCGTAGGGAAACACTTCGGAAAACACGCCGGCTTCGCGCACGCGGCGCGCGATCAGCTGGGTGACCTGGGAGCCGAAATCGAGGATGAGGATCTTGGAGTGCATGGGAATGTGAAGGGAAAGATCAGGGGGAGGATCAGGTTGATTCGGGAGTCGCCAGCACGACGCGGTTGCGTCCGCCATCCTTGGCGGCATACAGCGCGATGTCGGCCCGGCTGATGAGTTCTTCCGTGGTCGCGGTGGTGAACAGGTCGGTGGATGCCACGCCTGCGCTGATGCTCAGGTTGAGCGTGGCGTCGTTGATCAGCTCGGGCTGCGCGGCGATCGTGGCGCGCATCCTGTCGGCGACGGCGGCGGCCGTCTGGGACGACGACCCGGGCAGGACGATGAGGAATTCCTCGCCGCCATAGCGCCCGAGCGCTTCCTGCGGCCGGATGCAAGCGCGCAGCCTGCTCGCGATGCGCACCAGCACCTGGTCGCCTGCCGGATGTCCGTAGGTATCGTTGATCTTCTTGAAGTGATCGAGGTCGACCACGATCAGGGACAGCGGCAGGCTGGCCTTGTCGCAGCGCACCGCTTCGATGTTCAGGATGCGCATGATGGCGCCCCGGTTCCAGGTGCCGAGCAAGGGATCGACCAGCGACTTGCGGCGCAGGCTCTTGTTCTTTTTTTCCAGGTCGCTCTGGTAGGCATTTACCGCGCGCAGCTGAAGTTCGCGCTCGACCAGCGCCGCGATGTCGGACAGCAGGCAGCGGTCGCTTTCGCTGAAGCCGGAGCGCGCGGCGTAGTCCACCAGGTGGACCGACCCGAGCAGCTCGCGCGCGTGGTTGAAGATGGGATGCGAGGCATAGAAGCGGACCTGCGGCGCGCCGGTGACGCCCGGGTGTTCGCCAAGCAGCGGATGCGCGCGCGCATCCAGCGCGACGACCGGCTCGGCGGACGGGGGCAGCTCATAGCAGAAACGGCTTTCGGCGGAACCGGTCGTGCGCTGCCCTGCCTTGGCACGCAGCGCCTCGAAGGTGATCACGCAGTTCGCCACGCCGAACAGGCGCCGACCCACCCGGCGGATACGCAGCAGCTGCGAATCCGCTCTGGTGTGGGTGCCGTCCGCGGCGTCGGTTGACAATGCGGGTGCGGCGCCCGGTCGTGGGCTGTCGGGTTGGCTCATGGTCTCTGCGGCGATGCCGCCAAAGCGCGCTGACTCAGTCGGCGCGGTAGTTCGGCGCTTCCTTGGTGATCTGCACGTCATGCACGTGCGATTCGCGCATGCCGGCCGCCGTGATCTCGACGAACTCGGCCTTCTCGCGCAGTTCGTCGATGGTCGCGCAGCCGCAGTAACCCATGGAGGAACGCACGCCGCCCACCAGCTGGTACAGGATGGTCAGCACGCTTCCCTTGTAGGGCACCCGGCCTTCGATGCCTTCCGGCACCAGCTTGTCGGCGTTGTTCGCGGGATCCTGGAAGTAACGGTCGGCCGAGCCCTCGGACATCGCCCCGAGGCTGCCCATGCCGCGGTAGGACTTGTAGCTGCGTCCCTGGAACAGGATGACTTCGCCCGGCGCTTCTTCGGTGCCGGCGAACATGCTGCCCATCATGACGCTGGACGCGCCGGCTGCCAGCGCCTTGGAGATGTCCCCCGAGAAGCGGATGCCGCCGTCGGCGATGCAGGGCACGCCTGTGCCCTTGAGTGCGTCGGCCACGTTGGAAATGGCGGTGATCTGGGGCACGCCCACGCCGGCGACGATGCGGGTGGTGCAGATGGAGCCGGGGCCGATGCCGACCTTGACGCCGTCGGCGCCGTGTTCGACGAGGGCCAGCGCGGCGGCCGCGGTGGCGATGTTGCCGCCGATGACGTCCACGTGCGGGTAGCGGGTCTTGACCCATTTCACCCGGTCCAGCACGCCCTTGGAATGGCCGTGCGCGGTATCGACCACGATCACGTCGACGCCGGCCTTCACCAGCAGCTCGATGCGTTCGTCGTTGTCCGGGCCCACGCCGACTGCCGCGCCGACGCGCAGCTTGCCGTGCTCATCCTTGCAGGCGTTCGGGTGTTCGGTGGATTTCTGGATGTCCTTGACGGTGATGAGGCCGCGCAGCTCGAAGTCGTCGTTGACGACAATAACGCGCTCGAGGCGGTGCTTGTTCATGAGGCGCTTGGCCTCGGAGAGCTCGGCGCCCTCCTTCACGACCACCAGCTTTTCGCGCGGCGTCATCTTGGCGCGCACTTCCGCATCGAGCTCTTCCTCGAAGCGCAGGTCGCGGTTGGTGATGATGCCCACGACCGTCTTGCCCTCGACGACGGGGAAGCCGCTGATGCCATGCTGCTCGGAGAGCGCCATGACGTCGCGGATGCGGGTGGTGGGGGGAATGGTGATCGGGTCGCGCACGACGCCGGATTCGAAACGCTTGACCTTGGAAACTTCGCGCGCCTGGTCCTTGGGCTTCAGGTTCTTGTGGATGATGCCGATGCCGCCTTCCTGCGCCATGGCGATTGCGAGGCGCGCTTCCGTGACGGTGTCCATCGCCGCCGACAGCAAGGGAATGTTCAGCGAGATGTTGCGCGAGAGGCGCGTCTTGAGGGAAGTGTCTTTGGGAAGGATGTCCGAGTGGGCCGGAACGAGGAGCACGTCATCGAACGTGAGTGCTTTCTGGAGTAGACGCATAGTGTTTCCTATAGGCGCAAAGCGGCATTATACAGAAAAGGCGGATGCGCCGTTGTTTTTGCATGAAATCAAACCGTAATTCGCGGTTTCATGCGTTGACACGTTTGGTAAAGCATGGCGAAATCGGCATGTTGCCCCGCGGACTTCCCGCCTTGCCACCTCGACGAAGATCATGCCGACGCCTCTTTCCTTCTTCCGCGCCCTGCCATTCGCCATTGCGCTCGCAGCCGCCTTTCCCGCGACGGGCCTGGCCCAATATCTCTGGCTCGACGAACGCGGCGTCAAGCAATTCTCCGATCGTCCGCCGCCGACCGACGTGCCGGCATCGCGCATCCTCAAGCAGCCAGGCCGTCCCGCCGCTTCCCCGGAGCCATCCGCGGACGCCGCGCCCGCCGGCGATGCACCCAAAGGACCGCCCTCCACCGCCGAGCGCAATGCCGACTACAAGAAGCGCATGACGGAACGTCAGGAACGCGAGCGGCAGACGGCGGAAAAGGATCAATTCGCCCAGGACATGAGCCGCAACTGCGAACGCGCCAGGGACTACCAGCGTTCGCTCGAGTCAGGCGAGCGCATCAGCAGGCTTTCCAGTAATGGCGAGCGTATCTACCTCGATGAGGCGCAGCGCAGCCGCGAAAGCGCGGACAACCGCCGCATCCTGGACAAGTGCAAGTGAGTGGCAAAGGGAAGGTGAGCCAAGTGGGTTAAACCCGGCCGATTTGCGAGAATTTTTCAATGAAATGGAGATGCCGCATCACATCACTGTCATTCCCGCGCTGGCAGAAATCTCATTTCCGTCGTCCGGAGAGGCGCAACATGGGATTCCCGCCTGCGCGGGAATGACACCGCATATTGGCCCGCACATCGGTTTATCCGAAAGACCTTCTTAAATCTGCGCAGCCGATCAGTCCCTCTTCTTCTCCGCGCGCCGCCGCCGCGATTCCATCGGATCGGCGATCAGGGGACGGTAGATTTCCACGCGATCTCCTTCGCGCAGCACGGTGTCGAGCGTCTTCACCTTGCCGTGGATGCCGACGCGGGCCTGGTCCAGATCGATTTCCGGCGCCTCAGCCAGCATCCCGCTCGCGTCGATCGCCTGACGCAAGGTCGAGCCCTGCGCGACCATGATGTCCATCAGGATCTGCCGCTCAGGCCGGGCGTAGCATACCTGGACGCGCAACTCAGCCATAGACTGCCTCGGCGCGCTTGCAGAACGAATCGACGAAACTGTTGGCGATCATGTTGAATACCGGGCCGATCAACTGCTCCAGCACGCGGCTGGAAAACTCGTAGTTCAGGTCGAACTCGATCTTGCAGGCGTCGGCGCGCAAGGCCTTGAAACGCCATTGCCCGTTCAATTGCCGGAACGGTCCTTCGACGAGGGTCATCTCGATCAGCTCGGGCGGGGTATTGAGGTTGCGGGTGGTGAAGCTCTGTCGCACGCCATGGTAGTTGATGGCGACCGACGCCACCACCTTGTCTTCGCTTCGCTCCCTGACCTCCGCGCCGCCGCACCAGGGCAGGAATTTCGGGTAATCCTCCACCCGTTCCACGAGCGCATACATCTGTTCCGCGCTGTATGCCAGCAATACCGACTTGTGCACGACCGCCATCGAGAAAAGACCGTTTTGATAGAATAGAAGGTTCGAATTTTAACCGACCCGCCCGTTTCCCACACTCATGAGCATTGTCGACAATAAAAAAGCCTTCCACGACTATTTCATCGAAGAACGCTTCGAAGCGGGAATGGTGCTGGAAGGGTGGGAAGTCAAGTCGATCCGTGCCGGCCGCGTGCAGCTCAAGGAAGCCTACGTGATCGTGCGCAGCGGCGAGGTCTTCCTGTTCGGCGCGCACATCAGTCCGCTGCCGACCGCTTCCACCCACATTTCCCCCGACCCGGTCCGCACCCGCAAGCTGCTGCTGAATGGCGACGAGATCAAGAAACTGATCGGCAAGGTGGAGCGTGCCGGCTACACCCTGGTGCCGATCAACCTGCACTATGGCAAGGGCCGGATCAAGTGCGAGATCGGCCTCGCCAAGGGCAAGAAGCAGCACGACAAGCGCGATACCGAGCGCGAGCGCGACTGGCAGCGGGAACAGCAGAAGATCATGAAGCAGAACCGGCGCTAGTCGCCGCCGCAACCGCCGCTGCATCCGGAATCGCCGCCGCTATCGCTGCCGCCATCGCCGTCGCCGTCAGTGTCCGATCCGCCATCCCCGCCGCAGGAAGACGAGCCGCCGAAATCTCCGGCGCAATACACCGTCGCGGCCGAGGCGTCCGCCTGGATGAGTCCCTTGCAATCCGGGTGGTAGAAGAATCCGCCCGGTATCTGCAGCATGCCGTCGAGCGCAAACAAGAGCGGCAGGCGCGCCGGCCGCGACGGCTGTATGCCCTCCTGGCGGCAAGTCTCGTGCCAGATGCGGTGCAATCCTCCATTGCCCTGCCGTCTCTTTTCGAGTGCGACCGCCGGCGTATGGTGCATGAAGCGGCCGAAGGCTTGCCGGCAGAATACCTCGTAGGCGCGGGTGTAGAGGATGAATTCATGCCACAGGGCGTCCGCGGACTGGGAAGGCATCGAGACGAATTTCCCGGTGCGGGCATAGGCAAGGAAGAACTGTTTCAAGCCATGGCCGACCTGCGCGCGCTCCGCCGCGGAAAGATGCGGATAGCGTTCGCCCAGCCTCTCGTACAAGCCCTTCGGGAAAGCATACCCGCGGATGAAGGCTTCGCGCACGGAGAGGCGCTGCCGGCGGTGGCGGGCGACGACCCACCAGAGAAGCAGAATCAGGGCGCCGGCGGCAAGGATGCGCATCATGGCGGCCTCCCGGCTTACACGCGATCAGGTCTTGCCTTGCGACTTGACCACTTGCAGCGCGCTTGCAATGAGGCCGCTCATGTCGCCGAGGTTGGCGGGAACGATGATGGAGTTGTTGGTCTTGGCGAGCTGGCCGAAGGCATTGACGTACTGCTCGGCCACCTTGAGGTTGACCGCGTCGATGCCGCCCGGCTCGCGGATGGCGTTGGCCGTCTTGCGCAACGCTTCCGCGGTGGCTTCGGCGATCGCCAGGATGCCCGCCGCCTGGCCCTGGGCGCGATTGATGGCAGCCTGTTTTTCGCCTTCGGACCGCGCGATCGCGGCCTCGCGTTCGCCGCTGGCGATGTTGATCTGCTCCTGGCGGCGCCCTTCCGAGGCGGCGATCAGGGCCCGCTTCTCGCGCTCGGCGGTGATCTGGGCCTGCATCGCGTGCAGGATCTCCTTGGGCGGCGTGAGATCCTTGATCTCGTAGCGGAGTACCTTCACGCCCCAGTTCGCGGCGGACTCGTCGATCGCGCTGACGATGCTCTTGTTGATGTGTTCCCGTTCCTCGAAGGTCTTGTCGAGCTCCATGCGGCCGATGACCGAGCGCAGCGTGGTCTGGGCCAGCTGGGTGATGGCGGCGACGTAATTCGAGGAACCGTAGGAAGCGCGCATGGCGTCCGTGACCTGGAAATACAGGATGCCGTCGACCTGGAGCTGGGTGTTGTCCTTGGTGATGCATACCTGGCTGGGCACGTCGAGGGGAATCTCCTTCAGCGAATGCCGGTAGGCGATGCGGTCGATGAAGGGCAGGACGATGTTGAGCCCGGGGCCCAGCGTCGCATGGTATTTTCCCAGCCGCTCCACGACCCAGGCATGCTGCTGCGGCACGACCTGGATGGTCTTGATGACGATGACGATGGCGATGATGAGCAGCAGCAGCGTGAGGTTTCCGAACGTGAACATCGCTGATCCTTTCTAGGCGTGATGAACGGCGGGGACCACAATGAGGCGGCTGCCTCGGATTTCCCTGATGACATAGTGGCCGGGAAGCGGAATGCGGTTTTCCGGGAAGCTGTCGTCGAGTTCGACATCCCACTCCGCGCCGCGGTAGGAGGCGCGCGCGCTGCGTTCCGACCAGCTGTCGATTCGCAGCTGCTGCCCGATGTCGAGCAGTACGTCGGGGTTGCGCGAGGCCGCATGCCGGGTCTGCTTGCCGAGGCGGGTGCGGTGCAAGATGGATGTCGCGGCGACGCCAACAATGGCCGCCGCCACGAACTGGGCCGCCTCTCCTGCCCCGACCAGCGCCACGAGCCCGCCGGCCGCCAGTCCGAGCGCAATCATCAACAGGTAGAAGGTGCCGGTGAACAGTTCGAGCACCACGAGCACGCCAGCCAGCAGTATCCAGACGATCCAGTTTGCCATGGGCCACCTCCTTTGCAGATATTCAAGCCATCTGCCGCCAGAACGCAAGCGCGCCGCGAACGGTTTATCGACGGCGGCAATAAAAAACCCCGCGGCCGAAGGCGACGGGGTTCAAGATACCAAGGTACAGCTGTTTTTGTTGGTGGTATTGAATGTTCAAGTTGCCCAAAGTCTAGTCGAAATTTCCATAGGCTCCAAGGCCCCGGCAGCCGGCATTGCAAATTTACAACGCCGCTGCCGGGCTTGCACTTCGGCGTCTTTAGCCCGCCGAGGCCAGTTTCTGCCAGGTGTCGAGGACGGTGTCCGGGTTCAGGGAGATCGAGGCGATGCCTTCCTTCATCAGCCATTCCGCGAAATCCGGATGGTCCGACGGGCCCTGGCCGCAGATGCCGATGTACTTGCCCTGAGCGAGGCAGGCGGAGATCGCCTTCGTCAGCAAGGCGCGCACCGCCGGGTCGCGCTCGTCGAAATCGGCGGCGAGCAATTCCATGCCGGAGTCGCGGTCCAGGCCCAGGGTGAGCTGGGTCAGGTCGTTCGAACCGATCGAGAAGCCGTCGAAAAATTCGAGGAACTGCTCCGCGAGAATGGCATTGGACGGCACTTCGCACATCATGATCAGGCGCAAGCCGTTCTCGCCGCGCCGGAGGCCATTTTTGCCGAGCAGGTCGACGACCTTGGATGCCTGCCCGAGGGTACGGACGAAGGGCACCATGATCTCGACGTTGGTGAGCCCCATGTCGTTGCGCACCCGCTTCATCGCTTCGCATTCCATCTGGAAGGACTCGGCGAAGTCTTCGGCAATATAGCGCGAGGCGCCGCGGAAGCCGAGCATCGGGTTTTCCTCGTCCGGCTCGTAGCGCGAACCGCCGATCAGCTTCTTGTACTCGTTAGACTTGAAGTCGGACAGGCGCACGATCACCGGCTTCGGCCAGAAGGCGGCGGCGATGGTGGCCACGCCTTCCGCGAGCTTGTCGACGTAGAAGGCGCGCGGGGACGCGTGGCCGCGGGCCACCGATTCGACCGCCTTCTTCAGGTCGGCGTCGATGCCGGGATACTCGAGGATGGCCTTCGGGTGCACGCCGATGTTGTTGTTGATGATGAACTCGAGGCGCGCCAGGCCGACGCCGCCATTCGGAATCGACTGGAAATCGAAGGCGAGCTGCGGGTTGCCGACGTTCATCATGATCTTCACCGGGATCTCTGGCAGTTCGCCGCGCGTCACTTCGGTGATTTCGGTCTCGAGCAGGCCGTCGTAGATCTTGCCTTCGTCACCCTCGGCGCAGGAAACGGTCACCAGGGTGCCGTCCTTGAGCGCATCGGTCGCGTTGCCGCAACCCACCACTGCCGGCACGCCGAGCTCGCGGGCGATGATCGCCGCATGGCAGGTGCGGCCGCCGCGGTTGGTCACGATGGCGGAAGCGCGCTTCATCACCGGCTCCCAGTTGGGATCGGTCATGTCGGCCACCAGGACGTCGCCGGGCTGGACGCGCTCCATCTCGGAGGGGTCGTGGATCACACGCACCGGGCCGGCGCCGATCTTCTGGCCGATCGCGCGGCCGGAAGCGAGCACCGTGCCGGTGGACTTCAGCTTGAAGCGCTGCTGGGCATCGGTGGCCTTTTGCTGCGACTTCACGGTTTCCGGGCGGGCCTGCAGGATGTACAGCCTGCCGTCGCGCCCATCCTTGCCCCATTCGATATCCATCGGACGGCCGTAGTGCTTCTCGATGATGACGGCGTACTTCGCCAGTTCGACGATTTCCTGCTCGTTGAGGGAATAGCGGTTGCGCATCTCGATGGGCACGTCGACGGTGCGGACCGAACGGCCGGCCTTGGCTTCGCCGGTGAATTCCATCTTGATCAGCTTGGAGCCGATGTTGCGCCGGATGATGGGAAGCTTGCCCTGCTCGAGCATCGGCTTGTGGACGTAGAACTCGTCGGGATTGACCGCGCCCTGCACCACCGTCTCGCCGAGTCCGTAACTGGAAGTGATGAAGACCACGTCCTTGAACCCGGACTCGGTGTCGATGGTGAACATCACGCCCGCGGCGCCGAGGTCGGAACGGACCATGCGCTGCACGCCTGCCGACAGCGCGACCTCGGCGTGGGTAAAGCCCTTGTGCACGCGGTAGGAAATCGCCCGGTCGTTGTAGAGCGAGGCAAAGACATGCTTGATGGCTTCCAGCACGTTGTCGATCCCGACCACGTTGAGGAAGGTTTCCTGCTGGCCGGCAAAGGACGCGTCCGGCAGGTCTTCCGCGGTGGCGGAAGAACGCACGGCAAACGACACCTCGGCCGCGGAGTCGGCCACCAGCTTCGAATAGAACTCGCGGATTTCCTGTTCCAGGCGGGGCTGGAACGGGGTGTCGACGATCCACTGGCGGATTTCCGCGCCGGCCGAGGCGAGCGCGCGCACGTCGTCGATGTTGAGCGACGCGAGGCGATCCTCGATGCGCTTGGCGAGCGTGGGTCCGCCATTGGCGCTGTGAGACAGGAAATCACGGAATGCAAGCGCCGTGGTGGCGAAACCGCCAGGCACGCGCACACCGGCGCCCGCAAGCTGGCTGATCATTTCGCCAAGCGACGCGTTCTTTCCGCCGACGGATTCAACATCCGTCATCCGCAAGTGTTCAAACGATGCTACGTAGGTAGCCTCCTGGGATTTCCCCATTGCTGCGTTGGACATAACAACCTCGGTTTTTGATGATAAGAAATCTGCATGTGCGCCTTCTCCGCGGAGCTTTTCTTGGTATTCTTCTCTGGAAGCATCCGGACAGGAGGTCGTTGACGGTTGGCGAAATAAATTAGAAGCCATTTTACAGTGTGCAACCGGATTTTGCCGTGCACAATATTCAATTTTTCTTGCACCCTTTTTCATCCAGATCATGCCATCGCTGCCCCCGCCATTTCAGACCTCCACCGACCGCACCGTGTTCTTCGTTTCCGACGGCACCGGCATCACCGCAGAAACTTTTGGTCACTCCGTGCTGACGCAGTTCGAACTCCGTTTCAAGGAAGTGCGCCTGCCTTTCGTGGACACGCTGGACAAGGCCTATGATGCGGTGCGAGAAATCAATGACGCGTATGAGGTCGACGGCAAGCGCCCGATCGTGTTCTCTACCCTGGTCAAGGCGGAATTGTCCACGGTGGTGCGCCAGTCGAAGGGCATGCACATGGACCTGATCCAGACTTTCGTCGAACCGCTTGAGCAGGAACTGGGCGTGAAGTCCACCCATACCATCGGCCGCAGCCACAACATCGCCGATTCGGAAGACTACAAGCAGCGCATCGAAGCCATCAATTTTTCGCTCGCGCATGACGACGGCCAGTCGAACCAGAACCTCGTCGCCGCCGATGTGATCTTGGTCGGCGTGTCGCGCTCGGGCAAGACCCCGACCAGCCTCTACCTCGCCATGCAGTATGGCGTGAAAGCCGCCAACTACCCCTTGATCCCGGACGACTTCGAGCGCGGCAAACTGCCGAGCGGCTTGATTCCGTACAAGAAAAAGCTGTTCGGCCTGTCGATCGCTCCCGACCGCCTGGCCGAGGTCAGGAACGAGCGCCGTCCGGGCAGCAAGTACGCCTCCCCGGAAAACTGCCGCTACGAAGTCAACGAGGCGGAAAAGATGATGCGGAGGGAAGGCATCCGCTGCGTCTCCTCGACGGCAAAATCCATTGAAGAAATCGCCGCGATGATATTGCAGGAAATTAAATCGGATAAGCGCTCGTATTGATTTACTTCTTTTTGATTCGCGTCCGATTCTGTCGCAGAACCGGGAACAAAACTTACGGCCAGCTTACAAAACCCTTATGGATAACGAACGCTCGACGATAACGGCGTAGCGGGAGACATTGAGGGACAGATCATGGACCTGGTATTGATTGAGCTGTTGCTTTGGGGCGGCCTGATCTTCTTTTTCTGGGCATTGAAGGATGGCCTGGGCAGCGTCGAATCGGACATAGAAAAACTTGGCGTGCTGAACGGCAGCAAGCCGGAGGGCCTTGCCACGAGGCGGGCTCGTTTCATCGTTGCCGAACAACTCGTCGAACCGATCGGCAGCTACATGGGTGCCCAGATCCATCGTTATGCGATCATCTCCGGCAAGCGCTACCGCTTCGACCGGGTGCAGCCTCCCGGCATGGCAATTGCCCTCGACGCCGACGAACGTTATCTCGAACCCGGACTGGTCTACCAGGAATGCGTGGAAATGCCCGATGGACTGCAAGCCACCGGGAGCGCCGGCTAGGTCTTTTCAGGTCTTCCCGTCCGGGCTTGCCATGGTTTGCCTGACCTGCTCGAACAGGCATACCGCCACGCTGGCCGCGACGTTCAGCGACTCGATCTTGCCGATGTGGGGAATGCCCACCGTAACGCTCGCCTTGCGCAGCAGGTTTTCCGACACCCCCTGCCCTTCATGGCCGAACATCCAGGCCACCGGCCGCGACAAATCCACGTCGTAGACGGTTTTCGCGGCATGCGAACTCGTCGCCAGGACCGGCACCCGGGCTGCTGAAACGACCGTTTCGAGGTCGATGCCTTCCACGATGTTCAAGAGAAAATGCGCACCCATTCCGGCGCGCAGGACCTTCGGCGACCAGGCGAACACGGTGCCCGGACCGCACAGGACATGGCGGACGCCTGCCGCCGCCGCGCTGCGCAGGATGGAACCCATGTTGCCTGGATCCTGGAGATTGTCGAGCAGCACCGCGGATTCCGCGAGCGCGCCGGGATCGCTCGGCTCGGGCGTATCCACCACGAACAGGATTCCGATGCCGTTTTCCACCTGGCTGATCGCCTTGTAGAGGGAATCCGGCAAGCTGATGGCCTGCACGCGGCGGCGTTCGCATTCGGCGACGAGCGCGGCCACCTCTGGATGGGCGCTGGCGGCATCGTTGACGATGGCCAGCACCGGATGCCCGACCTGCCGGAGATAGACGTCGCAGAGATGGATGCCGTCGAGCAGCGTGCGCCTTGCCTTGCGGCGCGCCTGCGAACTCGTCGCGAGCAGCTTGATTTCCTTGTAGAGCGGATTGTCGCGCGAGGTGATCGGCTTCATGCCTCGTTCTCCCCAACACGTGACCTGCCCATCCCAGCCTCGAGCAGCGCCCGCACCGGGCCAAAGGACCGGCGGTGCACCGGCGACACGCCATGCAGGCGCATGCGCTCGAGGTGCATCGCCGTCGGATAGCCCTTGTGCCGGTCGAAGCCGTACAGCGGGTAATCGGCATGCAGGGCCAGCAGGGACGCGTCGCGCGCCGTCTTGGCAAGGATGGACGCCGCCGAGATCGCCGCCACCTTGTCGTCGCCTTGCACGATGGCTTGCGAACGGTAAGGCATGACCGGGCAGCGGTTGCCGTCGATCAGCGCCAGTGTCGGCTGCACGCTCAGGCCTTCGACCGCGCGCCGCATTGCCAGCATGGATGCCTGGAGAATGTTTATTTCGTCGATCTCGGCTTCGCTGCAGGACGCAATGGACCAAGCAAGCGCGTGGCGCCGGATCTGTTCCGCGAGCTGGTCGCGCTTCGCCTCGGAGAGTTTCTTGGAATCGCGCAAGCCTTCGATGGGCCTGGCGGGATCGAGGATGACGGCCGCGGCAAAGACCGCGCCGGCGAGCGGCCCGCGTCCAGCTTCGTCAACGCCGCAGATGATGTCTTGCGCGTCGTCGAAGAACGGCAGGCCGGCATCCTGGACGGATGCGCGCCGCGGTGCCCGGCGGCCGGAAGAACCAGAGCTCATGCTGCCTCCCTGCCGATGAGTTTGAGCACGGCCTGCGCGCTTTCACGGGCCGTGTCGCGCAGGAGCGCATGGTGCATCTCGTTGAAGCGGTGCCTGATGCGCGCGCGCAAGACTTCGTCTTCCAGCTGGATCCAGATCGCATCGGCTAGCGCATCCGGCGTGGCCGCGTGCTGCAGGAACTCAGGCACCACGAATTCTTGCGCAAGGATGTTCGGCAGGCCGACCCAGGGCTGGTAACCCATGTGCTTGAGAATGGCCCAGGACGCCGGCAGCATCTTGTACCCGATCACCATCGGTTTCTTGAACAGGGCAACCTCCAGCGTGGCGGTGCCGGAAGCGACCAGGACCGCATCGGCGGCTGCCATGGCTTCGTGCGAGCGGCCCTGCAGGATGCGCACCGGGACGTCGGCCAGGCCGGCTTCGCGCATCAGGTTCCTGAACAGCGCTTCCTGCGCTTCGCCAGCCATGGGCGCGACGAAGCGCAGCGAAGGGTCGCGTTGCTGGAGGCGCTGGGCCGCGCCGACGAATGCCGCGGTGTTGTACTTGATTTCCGACATCCGGCTGCCGGGCAGGATGGCCACGATCCGATCGCGCGGCGCCAGGCCCAGTGTCAGCCGCGCGGCGGTCACGTCTGGTTCCATGGGAATGACTTCCGCGAGCGGATAGCCGACGTAGGTGACCGGGATGCCTGCCTTGCGGTAGATCTCTTCTTCAAAGGGGAAAACCACCAGCATGTGGGACACGGCCTTCGCAATCTTCTTGATGCGCCCGGCCCGCCATGCCCAGATCGAGGGGCTGATGAAGTGCATGGTCGGAATGCCGGCGGCGCGCAGCGGCGTTTCCAGTCCGAAATTGAAGTCGGGCGCGTCGACGCCGATGAAGGCCGCCGGCCGTTCGGCCAGCAAGCGGTCGCGCAAGGCATTCTGGATGCCCTTGATCTCGCGGTAATGCGCCAGCACTTCGAACAGGCCGCGCACCGACAGTTTCTCCATTGGCCAGTCGCTGCGAAAACCGTAGGCGGCCATGCGAGCGCCGCCGATGCCGTGGAAGTCGGCATGCGGTAGATGCGGGCGCAGGCCGGAAAGCAGGCGGCTGGCCAGCAGATCGCCCGAACTTTCCCCCGCGACCATGGCAATGGCGAGGTTATCGGACGATGCCACGATGCGAGTTGCCGAGGAATTCGCGCATCAGACGCAGGTGCGGCGCGGACGCGGGCTGGCCGGACTCCGCCTGCAGGATCGCGTCCCTGGCCTGCTCCAGCGTCAGTCCCGATTTGTATATCTGCTTGTAGGCATCGCGCAGGTGGCCGATCTGTTCGCGCGTGAATCCGCGCCGCTTCAGCCCCTCGATGTTGATGCCGTGGGGTTCGGCCGGATTGCCGGAAACCAGCACGAAGGGCGGCACGTCCTGCGTCAGGCTGGTGTTCATGCCGACGAATGCATGCTCGCCGATCTTGCAGAACTGGTGTACCGCGCTGAAGCCGCTCATGATGGCCCAGTCGCCGACATGCACGTGGCCGGCGAGCGCCGCATTGTTGGAAAAAATGGTGTTGTTCCCGACCACGCAGTCATGGGCCACGTGGACGTAGGCGAGCAGCCAGTTGTCGCTGCCAATGCGGGTCACGCCCTCGTCCTGCGCAGTGCCGCAATTGAAGGTGCAGAATTCGCGCACCAGGTTGCGGTCGCCGATCTCGAGACGGGTGGGTTCGCCGGCGTATTTCTTGTCCTGCGGCGCCCCGCCGATCGAGGAAAACTGGAAGAAGGTGTTGTCGCAGCCGATGGTCGTATGGCCTTCGATCACGACGTGCGGCCCGACCTTCGTGCGGGCGCCGATGCGGACGTGCGGCCCGATGATGGAATACGGCCCGACCTCGACCGTGGGATCGAGCTCGGCTTTCGGATCGACGACCGCCGTAGGATGGACGTTGCTCATTGCGCGTTATTGTTCGGCCGGTTGCGCGGCTTCCGCACCCTGCGGTGCCGGCGTCCCCTGGCCGGCCCGGGCGGGCTGGCTGGCGTCGCTGGCGCTGCGCATGGTGCACATCAGTTCGGCTTCGACTGCGACCTGGCCATCGACCGTGGCCTGTGCCTTGTACTTCCAGATGCCGCGGGCGACGCGCAGGATCTCGACCTGCATCTTGAGCTGGTCGCCGGGTTCGACCGGGCGCTTGAAGCGCGCGCCGTCGATGCCGACGAAGTAGACCACGCTGTTCGAGTCGGGTTTCGTGCCCATGGTCAGGAAAGACAGGAGCGCCGCGGTCTGTGCCAGCGCCTCGATCATCAGCACGCCGGGCATCACCGGCTTGTGCGGAAAGTGTCCGTTGAAGAACTCTTCGTTGACGGTCACGTTCTTGATCGCGGTGATGGTCTTGCCGGATTCCCAGTCGAGGACCCTGTCCACGAGGAGCAGCGGATAGCGATGCGGCAGGTATTCCTTGATTTGATTGATGTCGAGGGTTTTCATTGCGTGCTTACTTGGTGTCTGACGGTTTTTCAGTCAAGCGTTTTACGGTTTTTTCGAGTTCGCGGATTTTCTCACGCATCGTGGCCAGATTGCGCACGATCACGGCGCTTTTTTCCCAGTCCGCGTTTTTTGCCAGCGGGTAAAAGCCGGTGTACTGCCCCGGTTCGAGGATGGAGCGGGAAACCATGCTGCCCGAGGAAATATGGACGTTGTCGGCGATGGTCAGGTGCCCGAGCACCATCGCGGCGCCGCCGAAGGTGCAGTATTTGCCGATCTTCGCGCTTCCGGCCACGCCGACGCAGCCAGCCATGGCGGTATGGGCGCCGATATGGCAATTGTGGCCGATCTGGATCTGGTTATCGAGCTTGACGCCTTCCTCGATGATGGTGTCGGCCAGGGCGCCGCGGTCGATGGTGGTATTGGCGCCGATCTCCACGTCGTCGGCGATCACGACACGCCCGGTCTGGGGAATCTTGATGTAGGCGCCCTTCTCGCGCGCGAATCCGAAACCGTCCGCGCCGATCACCGCGCCGGAGTGGATGATGCCGCGCCTTCCGATTTCGCAGCCGGCATGGAAGCTGACGTTGGCGAAGAAATGCGACTGGTCGCCGACCCTGGCGCCGCGGCCGATGAAGCAGCCGGCATCGATCAGTACGTGTTCACCGATCACCGCGCCTGCCTCGATGGTGACGTTCGGGCCGATGCAGGCCGACGCAGCCACCCGCGCGCCGGCATCGACGCAGGCAGACGGATGGATGCCCGGCACCGCCCGGAACGCATGCTGCTCCATGAAATGCTGGGCGACGCGGGCGAAATAGGCGTAGGGGTTGTCGGCTACGATGCGAGCGCCGGCGTATTCCGGCCCGATCTCAGCGTCGTCCGCCGGCGCAAGGATGAGCGCGGCGGCCTTGCTGCGCGCGGCGTTGCTGCGAAAACGGGGATTGGAGAGGAACGTGATCTGCGACCCATCTGCGTCGTCGATGGGGGCGATGGCGTTCACTTCGATGGCGCCATCGCCGACAAGCCGGCCTCCGAAGCGTTCGACCAATTTTTCCAGCCGGGTGCCCATAGGCCTTCCTTTGCTGGGCGCCGCGAAAATGCGGACGCCCGATTCGATGCTTTACTTGTTGAGCGCCTTCAACACCTTGTCGGTGATGTCGATGCGCGGGCTGGCATACACCGCTTCCTGGAAGACGATGTCGTACTTTTCGGTTTCGGCGATCTGCTTGATGACCTTGTTCGTGCGCTCGAGCACGACGGCGAGTTCTTCGTTGCGGCGCTGGTTGAGGTCTTCGCGAAACTCACGCTGCTTGCGCTGGAAATCCTTGTCGAGGTCGGCCAGCTCGCGCTGGCGCTTGACGCGGTCCCCTTCGGACAGCAGGGCTGCATCCTTGTCGAGCTTGTCCGACATGCCCTTCAGGCGCGCGGCCATGTCCTGGAGTTCCTTGTCGCGACGGGAGAATTCCTGTTCGATCTTGGCCTGTGCTGCCTTGGCAGGCGCCGCTTCGCGGAAGATGCGCTCGGTGCTTACGAAACCGATGCGCGACCCTTCCTGCGCCTGCGTGATGCCGGGCAGCATCGCGCTGCCAACAAGGAGGGCCAGCGCGGCCAGCGAAGAAACGGAAAAATTGTGTCGGGACTTCAAGTTCATTCTCCGCAAATCAAATTGCTATTATGCCATTGCATCCAGTGACTGTCCTGCCGGGCGGCTATCAGAAGCCGGTGCCGAGCTGGAACTGGAAGGTTTGTGTCCGGTCGCCGGGCTTGCTGTTGAGCGGACGTCCGTAACTGAGCTTCAGCGGGCCGATCGGCGAGACCCAGCTGATACCTGCGCCATACGAATAGCGCAGCTGCGACAACTCCACCTTCTGCCCTTCGGCATAGACGTTGCCGCCATCGACGAAGGTGAACCAGCGCAGGGTGCGGTCCGCGCCCGAACCCGGGAACGGGAACTGCAGCTCGGCATTCGCGATCACGCGTGTGGTGCCGCCGAGCGGGTCGCCGTTGGCCGCGCGCGGTCCCAGCGACGAGCCTTCATAGCCGCGCACCGAGCCGATGCCGCCGGCGTAGAAATTCTTGAAGATGGGGTAAGGCTTGCCGCCGAAGCCATGGCCATAGTCCCACTCGCCGTTGAGCGCCAGCGTGATCGAGCGCGACAGGGGCTTGAACCACTGGTGCTGGTAGACCGCCCGGTAGTATTTCAGGTCGCCGAACGGCGCAAGCTCCAGGTTCACGCGCTGGTAGCGGCCGACCGTCGGCACCAGGGCGCTGTCCCGGCTGTCCCGCTGCCAGGCGACGGTGAGCGGGAAGCTGTTGGTCTTGGCGATGGTGCCGTCGCCGAAGTCGGTGACGTACTTTTTGTAGAGTTCCGGGCTGTCGTTGTAGCCGGCGACGCCGGTGAAGGTCTCCACGCGGGTCTGCTCCACGCCGAGGCCGAAGAAGACGGTATCGACCTCGGAGAACGGCACGCCGAAACGCACGTTCGCACCGACGGTGCGCACGATGTAGTCGCCGGTATTGACTTCGGGCGGCCGCGAGGTCCGCAGGAACATCTCGTAGCTGCGGCTGACGCCGTCGTCCGTGAAATACGGGTTGGTCTGGGAGACCGCGATGGTCCGGTTGCGGCGGCTGGTATTGACGTCGATGCCCAGCGTATTGCCGCTGCCGAAGGCGTTGGCCTGCTGGATCGAGCCCGTCAGGGTGAGCTTTTCGCTGCTGGAGAAACCGGCGCCGAGCAGAATGTTGCCGGTCGGCTTTTCGACCACCGACATGTTGACGTCGACCTGGTCGTTGTTGCCGACGACTTCCGGCGTCTCGATGTTGACTTCCTTGAAATACCCCAGGCGGTCGACGCGGTCGCGCGAGAGCTTGATTTTTGACCCGTCGTACCAGGAGTCCTCGAACTGGCGGAATTCGCGGCGCACCACTTCGTCGCGCGTCTTGTTGTTGCCGGTGACGTTGATGCGCCTGACGTAGACCCGCTTGCCCGGATCGATGAGCACCGAGAAGGAGACTTCGCGCTTCTCGCGGTTGATGTCGGGGTTGGCGTTAACGTTGGCGAAGGCATAGCCGAAGTTGCCTAGGCGCTCGGAAATGCGCTTGACGCTGTCTGCCAGCTTCTCGCCGCTGTACACGTCGCCGGCCTTCAGCGAAACGAGGGATTTCAGCTCGTCCTCGCGTCCGAGCATCTGGCCTTCCAGCTTGACGCCCGCGACGGTGAACTTCTCGCCTTCGCTGATGTTGATGGTGATGTAGATGTCCTTCTTGTCCGGGCTGATGGAAACCTGGGTGGAATCGACCTGCATTTCCAGGTAGCCGCGGTTGAGGTAGAAGGAGCGCAGCGTCTCGATGTCGCCGGTGAGCTTCTGCTTGGAATACTGGTCGGCCTTGGTGTACCAGGTGAACCAGCCCGGCGTGGTCAGGCTGACGAGGTCGCGCAGCTCCTTGTCGGAGAAGGCGCGGTTGCCGACGAAGTTGATCTGGCGGATGCGGGCGACGTCGCCTTCATCCACGGAAAAGCTGACGTTGACGCGATTGCGTTCCAGCGGCGTGACGGTGGTGGTGACCTGCACGCCATACAGGCCGCGCGACAGGTACTGGCGCTTCAGTTCCTGCTCGGCGCGGTCGACCAGCGCCTTGTCATAGATGCGTCCTTCGCCGAGGCCGATTTCCTTGAGGGCCTTGTTGAGCTGGTCCTTGTCGAATTCCTTGATGCCCGAAAAATCGACGGCGGCGATCGCGGGCCTTTCCTCGATCTGGACCACCAGCACGTCGCCTTCGACTTCCAGGCGCACGTCCTTGAAGAATCCGGTTGCATACAGCGCCTTGATCGCGGCCACGCCCTTTTCATCGGTATAGGTATCGCCGACACGCACCGGCAGATAGCTGAACACCGTGCCGGCCTCGGTACGCTGGATGCCTTCGACCCGGATGTCTTTCACGACGAAGGGATTGACGGCCATGGCATGGCCGGCGCAAAGGACGAATGCGGCGGCGGCGGCGAGACGGCGGGAGAAAACGAGCTGACTGAGACGCTGGGTTTGTAATTTCATCGGTTCTTCGTGGTCTGGGAGCGCCCGGCAAAATGCCGCCGGCGACTTGCGTCACCCCGGCGGCATGCTTCCCGGCACCCGGTGTTCCCGTTTCAACGTCAGGACATGAGTCGCATGATGTCGTTGAAGACGGCGACGGCCATTAATGTCATTAGAATGCCGACGCCGGCCCGCTGGGCGATCTCGCCGACGCGTTCCGGAATGGCACGGCCTGTCAAAACTTCCAGCGAATAATACAGTAAAAGGCCACCATCTAAAACCGGAATAGGAAGCAGATTCATCACACCCAGACTGATGCTGATGAAGGCGATGAAGGACAAATAGCTGATCAGGCCGATCCTGGCGGTCTGGCCGGCGTAGTCCGCGATGGTGATCGGGCCGGTGATGTTTTTCCAGGAAATGTCGCCGACGATCATTTTTCCGATCATCTGCAGGCTGAGCACGCTGGTGTCCCAGGTCTTGCGTGCGCCCTTGGCGATGGCGGTCGGCAGGCTGCTGCGAACGGTGGTCATTTCCGGCGCGAGGGCAACCTCCACCTTGATGCGCCCGATTTCCTGTTTTCCGCTGGTGGTCGCTTCCGGCGTAACCGCAAGGGCGAGGGTGTCTTCGCCGCGGCGCACGCTGAGCTCGAGGCGCTTGCCGGGCGATCCGCGCACCAGCGTGACGAAGGCGAGACCATCCAGCATGGGGCGCCCGTCGACTGCGAGGATGCGGTCGCCCGCCTTCAGCCCGGCGCGTTCGGCCGGCCCCCCCTCGACCACCTTGCCGAGCTCCGCCGGCGGCCGCGCCAGGTCGAGCCCGAGCTTGCCGAGGAAGTCGCCCTCCAGGTCGGACGCCTGCAGGCTGTCGAGGGGAAGGCGGACGGTGTCGATCAATTGGCCCTGCGCCGCCGGGTTCGCCTTGGTGACGTCGATCCTGGCGGGCACGCCGTCGACGGCGAGCTGCATCAGCTTCCAGCGCAGGTCAGACCAGGACGGGACTTCCTCGCCGTTGATGGCGGTGATCAGCTCGCCGCCCCGCAGGCCAGACTGGTAGGCCACGCTCTGTTCTGGGACCGCGCGCAGCCGCGGTGTCGGTTCGGGAATGCCATTGCTGTAGAGGCCGGCAAAGACCGCGATGGCGAGCAGGAAGTTGGCGATCGGGCCGGCCGCCACGATGGCGATCCGCTTCCAGACGTTCTGCCGGGTGAACTCGCGCTCCAGGTCTTCCGGCGGCAGGTTGCCGACATCCTGTTCCCGCGCGTCGAGCATCTTGACGTAGCCGCCGAACGGCAAGGCGGAGATTGCCCATTCCGTCTTGTCCGGCCCGAACCGGCGGGACCAGACGACGCGCCCCATCCCCACGGAGAAGCGCAATACCTTGACGCCGCACCAGCGCGCGACCCAGTAATGGCCAAGCTCATGGACGACGATCAGGACGCCAAGCGCAACGATGAAAGCGATCAGGGTCTGGAGGAAGGACATGGGGCACCCTTTCAGGAAATGAGGACGGCGGCGGCATCGCGCGCGCGCCGGTCCTGCTCGAGGACCGCCTCGATCGAACCTGCGGCGCCGGACGGCAGGCGGTTCAGGACCTTGTCGATCAGCTGGTCGATCATGCGGAAACCGATCTTGCCACACAGAAATGCATCGACGGCCACCTCGTTGGCGGCATTCAGTATGGTGGGGGCGGTGCCGCCGGCCGACAAGGCCTGGTACGCAAGTTTCAGGCAGGGAAAGCGGTCGAAATTAGGCTCGAAGAAGGCCAGCTGACCCATCTTGGTCAGGGAGATCTGGGCGACGCCGGAAGCGATCCGTTCCGGATAAGCCAGTGCGTGCGCTATCGGCGTGCGCATGTCCGGGTTACCGAGCTGCGCGAGCACCGAGCCGTCGACATAGGACACCATCGAATGGATGATGCTTTGCGGGTGGATGACGACCTCGATCTGTTCCGCCGGGGCGCCGAACAGCCAGTGCGCCTCGATGACTTCCAGCCCCTTGTTCATCATGGTGGCGGAATCGACGGAGATCTTGCGGCCCATGACCCACTTGGGATGCGCGACCGCTTCTTCCGGCGTGACCTCCGCCAGCGTGGCGACGTCGCGGTTAAGGAACGGCCCGCCAGAGGCGGTCAGCAGGATGCGTGCGATGCCATGCTCGGCAGGATCGCGGCCGTAGCCTTGCGGCAGGCACTGGAAGATCGCATTGTGTTCGCTGTCGATCGGCAAAAGCACGGCATTGCTTTCCGCGACCGCATCCATGAAGAGCTGGCCGGACATGACCAGCGCCTCCTTGTTGGCCAGAAGGACCTTCTTGCCGGCGCGCGCGGCGGCCAGGGTGGGCGGCAACCCGGCCGCACCGACGATGGCGGCCATGACCGTGTCGCACCCGGGACCGCTGGCCGCGTCGCAGAGCGCCTTCTCGCCGCAGGCCACCTGCGTGTCCAGGCCTTTTTCCCTGAGCAGGCCGCGCAAGGCATCGGCGCCCTCCTCCGTCCCGACGACCGCGACGTCCGGGCGAAAGCGTTCGCACTGGGCAGCCAGTGCCTCGACCTGGCGGTGGGCGGTCAATGCATGGACGCGATATTTGTCCGGATGCCTTGCGATCACATCCAGGGTGGAGACGCCGATCGAACCCGTGGCGCCAAGTATGGTGATGTTCTGCATCCTGTTCCGGAGCGCGTCGTCGGCGGGACGCGCGCTCAATCAATCATGAAGACGTGAGCCAGCCGCCCAGCAGGACGGCGAGCGGAAGGCTGGGGATCAGCGCGTCTATGCGGTCGAGCACGCCGCCGTGGCCGGGCAAGAGGTTGCTGCTGTCCTTCATCGACGCCCGGCGCTTCAGCTGGGATTCGAAGAGATCGCCAACGATGCTTGCCGCGACCATGAGCGTCATGACCGGGATGTATCCGGCCCAGCCCCAGCTGGCAAGCACCCTTGCCGCGAAGGTGTCCGAGAGGGCGGGAACCATGGTCGAGAGCGCGCCGATGACCAGCACGGCGAGCCATCCGCCGATCGCGCCTTCCCAGGACTTCCCAGGCGAAATGGAGGGCGCAAGCTTTCGCTTGCCGAAGGCCTTGCCTGCGAAATAGGCGCCGATGTCCGCAATCCAGACGATCGCCATCACCGACAGCAGGTAGAGCGCGGACCGCTGCAGCAAGGCGAGGATGGCGACGAAGCATCCCAGGATGGCGACGCCGTAGATGCCATTTAGGAGACGGTTGCCGAGGCTGTCCACCGGCGGCAGGCCGATCTTCAGGGAGGGGGTGAGGCGTACCGCCCAGATCGCGGCGCACAGGGCGAACAGGATGAAGGATTTGTCGGCCTGCCCCTGGTAGGCGACGAAAAGGAAAGCGATCGTCCAGATGCCTGCGCCGATCATCGGATGGCGGTTGCCGAAGAGCCGGAAGCTTTCCCAGGCCGCGGCCGCGAAAAAGGCAGCCGCCACCACGGTGAACAGCAGGTTGGACTTGGAGAGCAGAACCGCGACCAAAACGGCCAGGAGCACGACGGCAGTAATGACGCGGGTGCGCAGCATCAGGAGGCTTTCTTCCGCTCGACGAGCTGCTCGCTGGTGCGTCCGAAGCGGCGTTCGCGGTTTCGGTAGGAGGTGATCGCGAGGTCGAGCTGGGAGCCGTCGAAATCGGGCCAGTAGGTTTCGGTGAAATAGAACTCGCTGTAGGCGAGCTGCCAGAGGAGGAAGTTCGAGATCCGTTCCTCGCCGCCGGTGCGGATGAAGAGATCGGGCTCGGGGGCGTAGGCCATGGCGAGATGCGGAGCCAGTTGCTCTTCGCTGAAGTCGCTGGTGCCGGGATGCAGCTTCACCATCTTGCCGACAGCCTGCATGATGTCCCAGCGGCCGCCATAGTTGGCGCAGATGGTCACCGTCAGGCGGGTATTGTTCGCGGTCCTGCGTTCGGCGCTGGCGATGAGCGCCTGCAGGTTGGCATCGAAGCGGGACAGGTCGCCCACCACCTTCAGGCGGATGTCGTTGGCGTGCATCTTCGCCACTTCGCGCTCCAGCGCCGTCACGAACAGGCGCATGAGCAAGGACACTTCCTCCGCAGGCCGGCGCCAGTTTTCCGAACTGAAGGCGAAGAGGGTCAGGTATTCGATGCCGCGGTCGATGCAGGCTTCGACGACAGCCCTCACCGCTTCGACGCCCTTGGCATGCCCCGCTACCCGGGGAAGGTAGCGCTTTGTCGCCCATCTGCCGTTACCATCCATGATGATCGCGACATGGCGCGGGACGATGGCAACGTCGGGAATGGCTTGCGTAGAGCTGATATGGGTCATGTGGTACTCGCGCCCCTTGGAATGACGATATGGAAACAGGGTGTGGATCCCGGAAAAGCCTAGCTTACCGTATAGAAACAGGTTTGGGTTTGCGCCTGATCTAAAAGATCATACGCCGCCCACGCAATTCTGCTGGAACCAGGTGGTTCGCGCCAGGATGCCATGGGCCGGACCGAAACCGGACGTCCATGTTGCCTCTTTGAGCGGCACCCCGACATCGTGGGCTTGGGCGAGGAAAAGTTGCATTTCGGCTCGACGGCAAAGCGGGTTTCCGCTGCGTGCTGCCAGCCTGCCATGCAGGCGGCAGCATCGGAGACACCCTTGGTGCACTGCCGGCAGGATGCCGCCGCACCCGGCCCGCGTCAGACCGTCATGAGTTCCTTTTCCTTGTCGGCAATCATCTTGTCGACTTCGGCGACGAACTTGTCCGTCAGCTTCTGGACATCGTCCTGCGCGCGGCGCTCATCGTCCTCGGAGCAGGCCTTGTCCTTGAGCATTTTCTTGAGGGCTTCATTGGCATCGCGGCGGATATTGCGGATCGCCACCTTGGCGTCCTCGCCCTCGCCTTTCACGACCTTGACGATCTCCTTGCGGCGCTCTTCGGTCAGCGGCGGCGTCGGCACGCGGATGAGTTCGCCCTGGCTGGACGGATTCAGGCCGAGGTCGGATTCGCGGATCGCTTTTTCGATCACGCCGACCATCTTCTTTTCCCAGGGCTGGACGCCGATGGTGCGGGCATCGATCAGGGTAACGTTGGCGACCTGGCTGATCTGGGTCGGCGTACCGTAGTAATCCACCTGGATGTGGTCGAGAATGCCCACGTGGGCGCGTCCGGTGCGCACCTTGGCAAGGTCGGCCTTGAGCGTCTCGATCGACTTCTGCATCTTCTGATCGGCGTTTTTCTTGACGTCAGCGACGGTCATCATTTTCTCCTCTGTGTCAGGGGCGAGATTGCATTAAACATGAACCAAGGTACCTTCGTCCTCACCCATGATGACATTCTTCAGGGCGCCGGGTTTGACAATGGAGAACACTTTAATCGGCAGCTTCTGGTCGCGGCAGAGCGCGAAGGCGGTCGCGTCCATGACCTGCAGGTGCTTGGCGATCGCCTCGTCGAAGGTGATCGTGGAGTAGCGGGTGGCGTTGCGGTCCTTGTTGGGATCGGCGGTATAGACGCCATCGACCTTGGTCGCCTTGAGGACGATTTCGGCGCCGATTTCCGAGCCGCGCAGGGCCGCCGCGGTGTCCGTGGTGAAGAACGGATTGCCGGTGCCGGCGGCGAAGACGACGATCTTGCCTTCCTCGAGGTATTGCAGCGCCTTCGGGCGCACATAGGGCTCGACCACCTGCTCGATGCCGATCGCCGACATGACGCGCGCGGTCAGGCCGGCGCGGCGCATGGCATCGGCCAGGGCCAGCGAATTCATGACCGTGGCCAGCATGCCCATGTAGTCGGCGGTGGCGCGGTCCATGCCCTGCGCACCCGGCGCGACGCCGCGAAAAATGTTGCCGCCGCCAATGACGATGGCAAGCTCCACGCCCAGCCGTGCGACTTCCGCCACGTCCTCGACCATGCGCTCGATGGTGCCGCGATTGATGCCATAGGCATCGTCGCCCATCAATGCTTCGCCGGAGAGTTTGAGAAGGACACGCTTGTACGCAGGTTTCGACATGTGGCTGGACTCCAAAAAGTGTTCCGGACGAAGGTCATCGTCCGCAGTGCTGCTGCGCGGCCAGGCGTTCCTGTTGGGAGCGCCGGCCGCCGGGTTGTTGCTTGAATGAACCGAGGGCATCCCTCAGTCTTGCTGGAACGCAAGCGGCGCCTTCAGAGTGGCGCCGATCGGCAAGGGGTTCCACCAAGACTCAGGCATCCCCGCGTGACATCCGGCATGCGCGCACGCCGGACGCCCGCGACAAAACGGGCCTTGCGGCCCGTTTGTCATTATGCCTGACGCGCGGCTGCAACCTGGGCTGCAACCTCGGCGGCGAAATCGTCCTGCTTCTTCTCGATGCCTTCGCCGACGACGAACATGGTGAAGCTCTTGACGGTCGTGTTCGCGGCCTTGAGCATCTGTTCCACGGTCTGCTTGTCGTTCTTCACGAAAGGCTGGTTGAGCAAGGAGACTTCCTTCAGGTACTTCTGCACCGTGCCTTCGACCATCTTGGCGACGATATCGGCAGGCTTGCCCGACTCGGCTGCCTTCTGGGTGGCGATGGAGCGCTCTTTCTCGATCAGGTCGGCCGGCACGTCGCTGCTGGACAGGGCGACCGGCTTCATGGCGGCGATGTGCATGGCGACATCCTTGCCGACCTGCTCGTCGGCGCCGTCGAACTCGACGATCACGCCGATGCGGGTGCCGTGCAGGTAGGAAACCAGCTTGCCGGTGGTTTCATAGTGCTTGAAGCGGCGGAAGCTCATGTTCTCGCCGATCTTGCCGACCAGCGCCGCGCGGACTTCGTCCAGCGTCTTTTCGCCGGCGGGCAGCGCGGACAACGCGGCCACGTCGGCCGGGTTCTTTTCCGCGGCCAGGCGGGCAGCGGTCCTGGCCAGCTCGAGGAATTCTTCGTTCTTGGTCACGAAGTCGGTTTCGCAGTTGACTTCGATAAGCGCGCCGACGCCGCCGGAAATGTAGGCTGCCACGACACCTTCGGCGGTGATGCGGGATGCGGCCTTGGAAGCCTTGCTGCCCAGCTTGACGCGCAGGATCTCTTCCGCACGGCCCATGTCGCCTTCGGCCTCGGTCAGGGCCTTCTTGCATTCCATCATCGGCGCGTCGGTCTTCGCGCGCAGTTCGCCTACCATCGCTGCTGTAATTGCCGCCATGTTCATTCTCCTGATTCAGTTTGCGTCTTGTGGACGCGGGAATTCAAATTACGTTCAGTGCGCGGCCGCATGGCCGCCGGATGCCGCGCCGGCTAAAAAAAAGGGGCGAACGACTGTTGCCCCTTTTTCATGCCCGGCTGTCGGGGCCGCAGGGGATCAGGCCTGCTCGTTGACCTCGACGAATTCGTCGGCGCCGCCCTTGACTGCCTCAAGGACTTCATTGGTTGCGTTCGCACGGCCTTCCAGGATCGCGTCCGCCACGCCGCGGGCGTAGAGGGTGATGGCCTTGGAAGAGTCGTCGTTGCCGGGGATGACGTAGGTGACGCCTTCCGGGGAGTGGTTGGTATCGACGATGCCGATGACCGGGATGCCCAGCTTGGCTGCCTCGGTGATGGCGCCCTTGTGGTAGCCAACGTCGATCACGAAGATCGCGTCAGGAATGCCGCCCATGTCCTTGATGCCGCCGATGGACTTCTGCAGCTTTTCCATTTCGCGCTGGAACATCAGGGCTTCCTTCTTGCTCATCTTCTCGACGGAACCGTCTTCGATGGCGGCTTCCATGTCCTTCAGGCGCTTGATCGAGGTCTTGATGGTCTTGAAGTTGGTGAGCATGCCGCCGAGCCAGCGCTGGTCGACGTAGGGCATGCCGGCGCGCTGGGCTTCGGCGGAGAGGATCTCGCGTGCCTGGCGCTTGGTGCCGACGAAGAGGATGGTGCCGCGGTTGGCGGCCAGTTGACGGATGTACTTCATCGCCTCCTGGTACATGCCCAGGGTCTTTTCCAGGTTGACGATGTGAATCTTGTTGCGGTGGCCGAAGATGTAGGGGGCCATCTTGGGGTTCCAGAAGCGGGTTTGGTGGCCGAAATGGACACCTGCTTCCAGCATTTCGCGCATGGTAACGGACATGTTTTCTCCAGGGTTAGGTCTTGAATCGCGCCAGTGACCTGCCAGGTCATGTCTGTTCGGCAGGCACCCTTGTCGGCGCGCATTCGCGGATCAAGGTAAAAATACTTCGGTTCGAAACGATTAGCCCGGCTGTGACCGGCATGTACCGGACAGCATTCAAGCTAACCCGCGATTCTACCCGATTTTTACTTTCCTGTTCAAGATGGAACGCCTGCCCACCGTACGCCTTTTCCCTTGGTCGACTATAATTTCACCTTGACCACGACCTCTTTCTACCAGCCAGGCTTCCCCGCCGGCCGGCACCATTATGAGCATTTCGATCAAGACTGAAGAAGACATCCAAGGCATGCGGATCGCCGGCCGACTCGCCGCCGAGGTTCTCGACTACATCGGGCCTTTCGTCAAGCCCGGCGTGACCACCGGCGAACTCGACCGGCTTTGCCACGAGTACATGACCAACGTGCAAGGCACCATACCCGCACCCCTTAACTATTGCCCGCCCGGCTACACGCCCTACCCCAAGGCTACCTGCACCTCGGTCAACGACGTGGTCTGCCATGGCATTCCCGGCGACAAGGTACTGAAGAACGGCGACGTCCTGAACATCGACATCACCGTCATCAAGGACGGCTACCACGGCGACACCAGCCGCATGTTCTTCGTCGGGGAACCCTCCATCCTCGCGAAGCGGCTGTCCGAGATCACCTATGAGTGCATGTGGATCGGCATCGCGAAGATCAAGCCCGGCGCCCACCTCGGCGACCTCGGCTTCGCCATCCAGCAGCATGCGGAAAAGGCGGGCTACAGCGTGGTGCGCGAATTCTGCGGCCACGGCATCGGCAAGATCTTCCATGAAGAACCCCAGGTGCTGCACTACGGCCGCCCCGGCACGCTCGACAAGCTGGTGCCCGGCATGATCTTTACGGTCGAGCCCATGATCAACGCGGGCCGCCGCGAGATCCGCGAAATGGGCGACGGCTGGACCATCAAGACCAAGGACCGCAGCCTGTCGGCGCAGTGGGAGCACACCGTGCTGGTGACGGAAACCGGCTACGAAGTGCTGACCGTATCGGCCGGCATGCCGCCGCCGCCCGCATTCATCGACCCGTCCAAGAACAGCACGGTCCCGGCCTGACGATGGCATCGCTTGCCCTGACGCTCAAGGAGCAGTTGAAGGCGGAGCGCCAGGCGGCGATCGCGGCATTCCAGGAACACGGCCGGCCGGAAGACCTCCTGACGCGCCTGCGGCAGGACGTCGACGCCGCGCTCATCCATGCGTGGCAGGAACTGCACATGCCGCCGGGCGCGGCGCTGGTCGCCGTGGGCGGCTATGGGCGGGGCGAACTGTTTCCGCACTCCGACGTGGACGTCCTGATCCTGCTGGACGGGCCGCCCGATGCCGCCCTGCAGGCCCGGCTCGAAGAACTCGTGCAGCTGTTCTGGGACATCGGCCTCGAGATCGGACACAGCATCCGCACCATCGATGAATGCCTGACCGAATCGGCCGCCGACATCACCGTCCAGACCAGCCTGCTCGAAGCGCGGCTCGTCACCGGCAACCGCAAGCTGTTCCATTTCCTGCAGGACCGCTTCCGGGCAGCAATGAATCCCCAGGCTTTCTTCCACGCCAAGACGCTGGAAATGCGCCAGCGCCACGCGAAATACGAAGACACTCCTTACAGCCTGGAACCGAACTGCAAGGAAAGCCCGGGCGGCCTGCGCGACCTGCAGGTCATCCTCTGGGTCGCAAAGGCGGCCGGGCTCGGCGAGTCCTGGCGCAAGCTGGCCCAGCGGGGCCTGATCACGCCGACCGAGGCGCGCCAGCTCACGCAGAAGGAACGCGCCTTCAAGGACATCCGCATCCGCCTGCACATCCACGCCGGGCGGCGCGAAGACCGCCTGGTATTCGACGTGCAGACCCCGATCGCGGAAACCTTCGGCTTCCAGACGTCGGAAACGCGGCGCGCCAGCGAATACCTGATGCAGCGCTACTACTGGGCGGCGAAGGCGGTCACCCAGCTCAACACCATCCTGCTGCAGAACATCGAGGCGCAGCTGTTTCCGAAGCAGGCCTCGCCCACGCCGGTCAACGAGCGGTTCAACGACATCAACGGCCTGCTCGACATCGTCGACGACGACACCTTCGACACGACCCCGTCGGCGATGCTCGAGGTTTTCCTGCTGATCGCGCAGCACGCGCACATCAAGGGCATGACGGCGCGCACCATGCGCGCCCTGTGGCACGCGCGCTTCAAGATCGACGCCAAGTTCAGGCGCGATCCGGTCAACCGCGATCTCTTCCTGCAGATCCTGAAGGCGCCGCAAGGCATCACGCACGCCCTGCGCGGCATGAACCAGACCAGCGTGCTGGGCCGCTACCTGCCGAACTTCCGCCGCATCATCGGCCAGATGCAGCACGACCTGTTCCACGTCTATACCGTCGACCAGCACATCCTGATGGTGGTGCGCAACGTGCGCCGCTTCACCATGACCGAGCATGCGCACGAATATCCGTTCTGCAGCCAGCTCATGGCGAATTTCGCCGACGCCTGGATCCTCTACATCGCCGCCCTCTTCCATGACATCGCCAAGGGACGCGGCGGCGACCACTCCGAGCTGGGCATGGATGACGCGCGCCGTTTCTGCCGCGACCATGGCCTGTCGAAGGAAGACACCGAACTCATCGTCTTCCTCGTGCAGCACCACCTGAGCATGTCGCAGGTGGCGCAGAAGCAGGACCTGTCGGATCCGGACGTCATCCGCGGCTTCGCCGGACTGGTGCGCGACGAACGCCACCTGACGGCCCTCTACCTGCTGACGGTGGCTGACATCCGCGGCACCAGCCCGAAGGTGTGGAACGCCTGGAAGGGCAAGCTGCTGGAGGATCTCTACCGCATGACGCTGCGGGTGCTGGGCGGCGAAGATCCCTCGACCGACCACGAGCTGCGCAACCGCCAGGAAGCCGCGCTGAAGACGCTGCGCCTCTACGGCCTGCCCGAGGACGCCCACCAGAGGCTGTGGCAGCAGCTCGACGTGGCCTATTTCCTGCGCCACGACGCCAGCGACATCGCCTGGCAAACCCGTTCCTTCTACAACAAGACCGACAGCGCCGCGCCGGTGGTCAAGGCCCGCCTCGCCCCGATCGGCGAAGGCGTGCAGGTGGCGGTCTACATCAAGGACCAGCCCGACCTGTTCGCGCGCATCTGCGGTTACTTCGACCGCAAGAACTTCAGCATCCTCGATGCGAAGATCCACACCACGAAGAACGGCTATGCCCTCGATACCTTTCTCGTCACCGAGCCGGCGTTCAGCAAGAATTACCGCGACATCATCAGTTTGATCGAGCACGAGCTGTCGCAGCTCCTCGCCTCCGGCTCGGAACTGCCTCCGCCGGTGAAGGGACGGCTTTCACGGCTGTCGCGTACCTTTCCCATCACGCCGACGGTCGACCTGCGCTCGGACGAACGCGGACAGTACTACCTGCTGTCGGTTTCCGCGAACGACCGCACCGGCCTGCTGTATTCCATCGCCAACGTCCTGGCGAAATACAAGGTCAACCTGCATACCGCCAAGATCATGACGCTCGGCGAACGCGTCGAAGACGTGTTCCTCGTGGACGGCCCCGCGCTCAACAATGCGCGCACCCAGATCCAGCTCGAAACCGACCTGCTGGACGCACTGCGCATATGACTTTTCCTGAAGACGAATGACAGAACCTCTCCGCCTATCAAAACGCATGTCGGAACTTGGCTTGTGCTCGCGCCGCGAAGCCGACGAATGGATCGCCCAGGGCTGGGTCCGGGTGGACGGCGTGGTCGTATCCGAACTCGGGAGCAAGGTCCTGCCGCACCAGAAGATCACCGTCGAGCGCCAGGCCAGCGCCCAGCAGGCGAAGCGGGTGACGGTGCTGATCAACAAGCCGATGGGTTTCGTGAGCGGCCAGGCGGAAGACGGCTACAAGCCGGCCGTCACCCTCATCACGCCCGAGGCCCGCTGGAAGGAAGACAAGGCGCCGATCCAGTTCCATCCGTCGCAGCTGCGCAGCCTGGTGCCTGCCGGCCGCCTCGACATCGATTCCGTCGGCCTGCTCGTGCTGACCCAGGACGGCCGCATCGCCAAGCAGCTGATCGGCGAGGACACCGCCATCGAAAAGGAATACCTCGTGCGGGTGAAGTACGGCAAGCCGGGACGCCTCCCGGACGCCGACCTGCGCCTGCTGAACCATGGCCTTTCCCTCGACGGCAAGAAGCTGCTGCCGGCTAAGGTGCAGTGGCAGAACGAAGACCAGCTGCGGTTCGTGCTGAAGGAAGGCAAGAAGCGCCAGATACGGCGCATGTGCGAAGCGGTCGGCCTCAAGGTGCTCGGGCTCAAGCGGGTACGCATCGGGAACGTGAAGCTGGGGGATCTGCCGACGGGACAGTGGCGCTACCTGCGGGCTGACGAAAGGTTCTAGCCTGCCGTGAAATGGGATCCCCGCCTGCGCGGGGATGACAAAGTTGGAATAGCGGAAGTCGGCCTTGTCTGCACTCGCCCCCCGCTGTCATTCCCGCGCAGGCGGGAATCCCATTTCAGCGCCAATACCGAATCAATTCTCCACCCGAGCCGCCTTCTCCTTCCGCTCCCCGTGCCAGCCGCCCTGGCTGCCGTCGGTCACCACTTCCGCATCCTTGGCGAACATCGCCTCCAGCTCCTCCCGCGCCTGCGCGGCCATGGAGATCATCTGCTGCTGGTCCTTGTAGAAGGGATACACATCCAGCAGCGACTTCAGGTTGTGGGCACGGAACTTCATCGCCGCCTGCCGCGCCCGGTACGCGCCGAAGCCGAGCTCCTGCAGCGTGCGCCGCCCGAGCTGCAGGGCGGACTCGAAGGTCTCCCGCTCGATGACGGTGACGCCCCTGTCCATCAGGTCGTAGTAGTGGCTGACGTTGCGGGCGCGGGCGAGGATGGGAAGGTCGGGAAACTCCTTGCGGACTGCTTCCACCAGGCGAATGCTTTCCTCCACGCCGTCGATCGCCACCACCAGCGCCCTCGCCTTCGCCGCTCCGGCCGCATGCAGCAGGTCGACGCGGGTGGCATCGCCATAGAACACCTTGAAGCCGAACTTGCGCAGCAGGTCGATCTGGTCCGGATCGTGGTCAAGCACGGTCAGGCCGATGCGGTTGGCATGCAGCAGGCGGCCGATGATCTGCCCGAAGCGCCCGAAGCCGGCGATGATCACCGGCTCGTTCTGGCCATGCAGGTCGTCGTCCGGGCGCTGGTCGGCGCGCCGCAGGCGGGGCGCGATGACGTTGTCGTGCACCAGGAGCATCAGCGGCGTGGCAACCATCGACAGGGCCACCACCACCATCAGGGCCGAGGCGATGTCGGGGGAAAAGATCTTGGCGGTCGCCGCGGCGCCGAAGATCACGAAGGCGAATTCGCCACCCTGCGACAGGAGGATGGCAAACAACAGCCGCTGCGGCTGCAGGATGTTGAAATGCCGGGCGAGAATCAGGAGCACGCCGGTCTTGACCACCAGGAACACCGCGAGCAGCGCCGCCACCAGCAGGGGTTGCCGCAGGAGCACGCCGAAGTCGATCGACATCCCCACCGCGATGAAGAACAGGCCGAGCAGCAAGCCCTTGAACGGCTCCAGGTCGGTCTCGAGCGCATGGCGGTATTCGGAATCGGCCAGCAGCACGCCCGCGAGGAAGGTGCCCAGCGCCATGGACATGCCGACCGATTGCATCAGGAGGCCGATGCCGATCACCAGCAGCAGGGCGAAGGCGGTGAACACTTCGCGGATGTCGGTCTTGGCGATCATGCGCAAGGCGGGCCGGATCAGGAAGCGCCCCGCCACCACCAGCGCGGCGATGACCAGGACCACCCTCCCCGCCTTCATCCAGCCCGGGTCGCCGCCCGCGTCGTCGGCGACCGCGACGCTGAGCATGGGAATGATGGCGATCATGGGGATGGCGGCGATGTCCTGGAAAAGGAGGATCGAAAAACCGGCCGAACCGGCGCCCGTGCCCATGAGGTTGCGCTCGCCGAGCGTCGCGAGCGCGATGGCCGTGGACGACAGCGACAAGCCGAGCGAGGCGATGAGCGCGGTCTTCCAGTCTGCGCCGAGCAGCATGCCGGCCAGGAACAGGGCCAGCGACACCAGGCCGACCTGGGCGGTGCCCCAGCCGAAGATCGAGCGCCGCAGCGACCAGAGGCGCTTCGGCTCGAGTTCGAGCCCGATCAGGAACAGCAGCAGCACCACGCCGAACTCCGAGAAATGCAGGATGTCCTCGACATTGCTGATGAGGCCCAGGCCCCAGGGCCCGATCGCGATGCCCGCCATCAGGTAGCCGAGCACCGCGCCGAGGCCGAGGCGCTTGGCGATCGGTACCGCGGCCACCGCGGCGGCAAGGTACACCAGCGCGTTCACCAAGGGTTCCTGGGTCATGGCTCCTCCGGATCGTGGATGTATTCGCCGGCCGCGATGTCGGCCGGCACGGGCTGCTCCGGTTCTTCCGTCCACCTCGGATAGCGCGAGAGCTTGTCGACGTAGACCTGCACGTGCCGCGAGATCGCCGCCTCGTCCGCAAGCCGCGCTCCATGGAAAACCACGGGCGGATGCCAGCGCATGCCGCACAGGAAGGCGGTCTGCTCGTAGGGCGGCAGGAAATCCGAGAACGGCCGGCGATGGTAACCCTGGGACGTGTAGGACGCCTGCGGCCCGCCGGTGGTCACGGCCAGCAGAAGATCCTTGCCGCGCAGCGCATGGCCTTCATGGCCGTAGGCCCAGCCGTGTTCCAGCACAACGTCGAGATATTCCTTCATCAGCGCCGGCATGCTGTACCACTGCAGCGGATGCTGCAGCACGACAAGATCGCTTTCCGCGAGCAGCGATTGCTCCAGCGCCACATCGACGTGGAAGTCGGGATAGCACTCGTAGAGGTCGCGGGTGGTGACGTTCGGCAGCCCGCGCAAGGCGTCGAACATGCGGCGGTTGACGTGGGAATGATGGTGCGCCGGATGGGCGTACAGCACGAGGATGCGGGGTGTCGGGTTCATGGAGGCGATCGGCGCTGGCATGGCGCCATCTTGCCACATCTATCATTCGGGGAATACGCGCCGCGCTCTCCAGCTCTCCCGCTTTCCTGATCTCCTGCCTTGTCGCTTTCCGCAGGGAGAGCGGGCGGCGGCATCAATCGTCGTCGAGCGCGTCGAGTTCGGGGAACATGACTTCGGTGAACCCGAACCGGGTGAAATCCTGGATGCGCATCGGATACAGCACGCCGGCGAGGTGGTCGCATTCATGCTGCACGACGCGCGCATGGAAGCCTTCGGCTTCGCGGCTGATGCGCTGCCCGCGCTGGTCCACGCCTTCGTAGCGCAGCCGGGTCCAGCGTGGAACCATGCCGCGCAGGCCGGGAACCGACAGGCAGCCTTCCCAGCCCTCTTCCTTGTCGTCCGACAGCGGGGTCAGCACCGGATTGATGAGCACGGTTTCGGGTACCGGTTCGGCATGGGGATAGCGCGGATTCTGTTTGAAACCGAAGATCACGACCTGCAGGTTCACGCCGATCTGGGGCGCGGCGAGACCGGCGCCGTTGGCGGCGCGCATGGTGTCGAACATGTCTTCGATAAGGGAATTCAACTCGGGCGTGTCGAAGCTGGTGACCGGTTCGGCCTGCCGGAGCAGCCGGGGGTCGCCCATCTTGAGGATGGCGCGGACGGTCACGACAGTTCCGCCAGGTAGCGATTGAAGGCCGCGCCGAGTTCGGGATGCTTGCGCGCCATGGCGATGGTCGCCTTGAGATAGCCGAGCTTGGAGCCGCAATCGAAGCGCCGGCCCTCGTAGCGGTAGGCCAGCACCGGCTTTTCCTGCATCAGCGCCGCGATGCCGTCGGTAAGCTGGATTTCTCCGCCGGCGCCGCGACCTATCTTGGCAAGATGATCGAAGATGCGCGCGTCGAGCACGTAGCGGCCGACGACGGCCAGGGTCGAGGGCGCGTCTTCGGGGGCGGGCTTCTCGACGATGCCGTTCACCTTCTCGAGGCGATCCTTGAACGGCGTCGCGCTGACCACGCCGTATTGCCGGGTCTCGGCGCGCGGCACGTCGTTCACCGCGAGGATGCTGGCCTGCTCCCTGGCGTAGATGTCGGTCATCTGGGCCAGCACCGGCTTGGTGCCTTCGTCGACATCCATCATGTCGTCGGCCAGCAGGACGGCGAAGGGATGGTCGCCCACGACCGGGCGGGCGCAGAGCACCGCATGCCCCAGCCCGAGCGGCGCGGGCTGGCGGATGAAGATGCAATGGATGCCCTTGGGCACGGTGCTGCGCAGCGTCTCCAGCAGCGCATGCTTGCCGGCGGATTCCAGTTCGGTTTCAAGTTCCTGCGCGGTGTCGAAGTGATCCTCGATCGCCCGCTTGTTGCGGCCGGTGATGAAGACCATCTCGGTGATGCCGGCGGCCACCGCTTCCTCGACCGCGTACTGGATCAGCGGCTTGTCGACGACGGGCAGCATTTCCTTGGGCTGCGCCTTGGTGGCGGGCAGGAACCGGGTACCGAGTCCGGCGACCGGGAAAACCGCTTTCGTGATGGTGGTCATGATTCCTCCAGCAATCGCAGCAGCCCGGCCTCGTCGAGGACGGGGATGCCGAGTTCCTGCGCCTTCGTCAGCTTGCTACCGGCTTCCTCGCCGGCAACGACATAACTGGTCTTCTTGGATACCGAGCCCGCCACCTTGCCGCCGGCGGCTTCGATGCGCTCGGCCGCCTCGTCGCGCGTCATGGCGGGCAAGGTGCCGGTGAGCACGAAGGTTTTTCCGGCGAAAGGCTTGGGCGCGGCCGCCGCCGGCTCGTGTTCCTGCCAATGGACGCCCGCGGCGCGCAATTGTTCAACCAGTTCGCGGTTCAGCGGATCGGCGAGGAATGCGGTGATGGATCGCGCCACCACCGGTCCGATGTCCGGCACTTCCAGCAAGGCTTCTTCGCTCGCATCGAGAAAGCGGTCGAGGCTGCCGAAATGCTTGGCGAGTTCCTTGGCGGTCGCCTCGCCGACGTGCCGGATGCCCAGGGCATAGATGAAGCGCGGCAGGCTGGTCGACTTGGATTTCTCGAGCGCCTTGAGCACGTTCTGCGCGGATTTCTCGGCCATGCGGTCGAGTTCCGACAAGGCGCTCAGCCCGAGCTTGTAGAGGTCGGCGGCGGTGGTGATGACCTGCCTGTCGACGAGCTGGTCGACGAGCTGTTCGCCGAGGCCCTCGATGTCCATCGCGCGGCGCGAGACGAAATGCAGCAGGCCGCCCTTGCGCTGGGCGGGACACTTGACCCAGCCGCCGGAACACCGCGCGACCGCTTCTTCCTCGGGCCGCACGATGGGCGAGCCGCAGACCGGGCATTGCGCCGGCATGACGAATTCCCGGACGTCGTCCTTGCGCAGTTCCGGCACATAGGACACGACTTCGGGGATGACGTCTCCCGCCCGCCGCACGATGACCGTGTCGCCGATGCGGATGTCCTTGCGGCGCACTTCGTCTTCGTTGTGCAGCGTGGCATTGGTGACCGTGACGCCGCTCACGAAGACCGGCGCGAGGCGCGCGACCGGGGTGATGGCGCCGGTGCGTCCGACCTGCACGCCGATGTCCTGCACCACCGTCATGGCCTCTTCCGCGGGAAACTTGTGGGCGATGGCGAAGCGCGGCGCGCGCGACACGAAGCCGAGTTTCTGCTGCTGGTCGAGGCGGTTGACCTTGTAGACCACGCCGTCGATGTCGTAGGGCAGCTTTGGCCGCTTGGCGGCGATGGACTGGAAGAATTCCAGCACGCCGGCTGCGCCCCGGACCACGGCGCGTTCCTTGCACACCGGCAGGCCCATCCCGGCATACCAGTCCAGCAGCGCGGCATGGGACTCCGGCATGGCGCCGCCTTCGAGAAGGCCGATGCCATAGGCGAAGAAACGCAGGCTGCGCTGCGCGGTGATGCGCGGGTCGAGCTGGCGCAGGCTGCCGGCGGCGGCGTTGCGCGGATTGGCGAATTCCTTCTGGCCCGCCTCGCGCTGGCGCTCGTTGAGCCTGGCGAAGTCGGACTTGTACATCAGAACTTCGCCGCGCACGTCGAGCACCGCGGGCGGGTTCGCGGCATGCAGGCGCAGGGGAATGGCGCGCACGGTGCGGATGTTCGCGGTCACGTTCTCGCCGGTCATGCCGTCGCCGCGCGTGGCCGCCTGCACCAGCATGCCGTTTTCGTAGCGCAGGCTGATGGCGAGGCCGTCGAACTTCAGCTCGGTGGAATACTCCGCCTCGCCATCGAGCTGCAGGCCTTCCCGAACCCGCCGGTCGAAGCCGGCGATGTCGTCGTCGCCGAAGGCATTGTTGAGCGAGAGCATCGGCACCGCGTGACGCACCTGCTCGAACTGCGGCAAGGGCTTGCCGCCGACGCGCTGGGTCGGCGAATCCGAAGTCACCAGGTCGGGATGGGCCTCTTCCAGCGAGACCAGTTCGCGGAACAGCTTGTCGTACTCGGCATCCGGGATGGTCGGATTGTCGAGCACGTAGTAGGCATGGCTATGCCGGTTCAGCTCGGCTTTGAGCCAGGCGGCCCGCTCGGACCAGTCGCCGCGGTCGGCGGCGGGAATGAGCGGCACGTCAGGTGCCGCGTCGGTTCGCGAATCAGTCGGCATGTCAGCTGAAAAGGCGCAGCGCGCGCACGGAACCGGCGGGAATGGTCGCGGCTTCCATCTGGGTGTAGAACTCGGCGACCTGCCCGGCGATTTCGGCCAGCGTGTCATCGGACAGGGGTTGGTTGCCGTCGTCCACCACCGTGCCGTCGAGGCGCGATGCAAGCATGCGCGCGCAGGCGGTCATCGCGCCGAAGCCGTCGCGCGCGGGCGTGACGCGCGGCACGTCGAGCAGCAAGGTCAGCCGGGAAGTGGTTTCCTCGGCCAGCGTCACGTTGGTGGACATGGAGAACAGCACGCCGCCCTCGCCGTCCGGCATCACCAGGCGGCCATCGGGACGCAGGTCGAAGCCCTGGCGCTCGAGCGCCGACAACAGGGTGTTGATGGCCCACGGCGCGCCGTTGGAACGGACGTTGACGCTGAGCTGCGCATCGTATTCGGCGACGAACTGGTGCAGGCTCCGGGCGCGCCGCATCACCTCGGTCATGTCCGGCACGTCGACCTCGGCCTCGATTTCATCGGCGATCTGCCGCAGGCGCATGATGAGTTCGGAGTACTCGATTTCGTTGAGCGCGCCGCCGCGGTTGGCAAGCTGCACGCCGGCCTGCAGGTCGAAATAGCCGACGCCCTGGGTAACGGGTTCCCAGAGGCCGTCATCGCGCTGTCCGATCACGTGTACCGGCTTGTTGCCGACGTGGCGCAGCCCCTGAAGCTTGGGCAGAAGCTTGTCGCCGCGCACCGGGCCTTCGAGGGAGAACGGGATGATGCAGTCGATGAGCTCGTCGACGGGAAGATCCTTCTGCACCGCGCGCGCCCGGACTTGCGGCTGCCCGGCGTCGTCGATGGCACCCTGCCCGGCCGCCTCGGAGGCGGCACCTTCGGCCTGGGCGGCGTGGGCGGAATCAGCCGTCGAACTCGCCTCGGCGGACGCTCCGTGGAAGGCCGTTGCCGCCGCGCCCTGTTGCGCGCCGTCGAACGTGGGTTCCTGCCTGCCGGCCGCCGCTTCCTTCTGCGCGGGAGCGGATTGCATCAGCACGTCTTCCGGCTCGCCGGAAAAGGCGCGCTGCACCGTTTTCCTCGCCTTGTATTCCTGCCACTTGTTGTAGGAGATGACGCCGACGACGATGGTGCCGCCGATCGCAATGAGACTAGCCTGGAGTTCGGTCATACGCGGCCATCCTCGCTGGTCGGGCGCGCGCCGCGGATGGCTTGTCCGGCACGTTGGCGCTTATGGGAAAAGTGGTATGTGATCATTGTTTCATCCAGGGCGTTGGCCCGGTCCGGTACGCCATTCCGCAGGCGCACCACGAGAGCGAACCAGAGTAGTGATCCCCTAAAGAGTTGTCAAGTTGAACAAACCATGCGCAAACGCAAGGTCCGCTCGGCTGGTGCTACCCGCTGGAAATCAATTTCCACACGGTTTGATCATGCCAAAACTGCCACAGGTTCCCAATTGATAGTAATCAATACTGGGGCAGGCACGAACTTCACAATAAGACTCATCCGGACCGACGAACCATCAATCGGGGTTCAGATCGCCGGGCCACCTCCCGTCTTCTGCACAAAAGCACGGAACAATCCGGCTACAGAAGGCGGTCCAGCCTGATATTGCTGACCATCAACCACGACATCACCATCGCATGGAGGGCCGCATGAAGTTTTATCACACGGCAAATGCAGCGCGTAAGCTTGGACATGGCGACACCGAACGCCTCGGCGCTTTCGACGGCGCCGCAGCACATCAGCTGAAGGGAGCGGTCGGCGCGCTGTCCGCGTCATCCCTGCGCGGCAGCAAGGCGGAGGCAAGTTCCCGCGAATTCCGACTACTCGAACTGGCCATGCTCTCGCTAAGCCCCATTCTGCGCCACATCCACAACTGGTGGTTGCAGCGCGCCGAGCGCCATTACCTCATCTGCGCGGACGTCGAACAGCAGCGTGCCCGCGAAGCGCAGATGAACGTCGCCTACTACCAGAAGCGCGCCGCCCTCGCCCGTTCCGCACGTCATTGAGGGGAAGCTCCCTCACCGGCGCGCGGCGCCTGGCGCAAGGCGCGCATCAGGCCGCCTGCGCCTCCGAGGCGAAGTTCGCCGCCGACTCCATGTCCACCGCCACGATGCGCGACACGCCCTGTTCCTGCATCGTGACGCCGATCAGCTGCTGAGCCATCTCCATCGCGATCTTGTTGTGCGAGATGAACAGGAATTGCGTCTGGTCCGACATGCGCTTGACCATGTTGCAGAAGCGCTCGGTATTGGCGTCATCGAGCGGCGCGTCCACCTCATCCAGCAGGCAGAACGGCGCGGGATTGAGCTGGAACATTGAAAACACCAGGGCCGTTGCCGTCAATGCCTTTTCTCCGCCCGACAGCAGGTGGATCGTCGCATTCTTCTTGCCCGGCGGCTGCGCCATCACCTGCACGCCGGAATCGAGGATTTCCTCGCCCGTCATGATCAGCTTGGCGTTGCCGCCGCCGAACAGCACCGGGAAGAGCTCGCCGAAATGCCGGTTCACCTTGTCGAAGGTGTCCTGCAACAGATCGCGCGTTTCGCGGTCGATCTTGCTGATCGCGTCTTCGAGCGTGGTGATCGCCTCGGTGAGGTCGGCATGCTGCGCGTCGAGGAAGTTCTTGCGTTCGGAGGCCTGCGCCAGTTCATCCAGGGCCGCGAGGTTGACCGCGCCGAGGGCCGCGATGGCGTTCGTCAGGCGGGTGACCTCGCCTTGCAGGTAGGACGGCCGCATGTCCGGATTCAGCTTGTCGGCAAGCGCCGCCTCGTCGGCCTGCGCCTCAAGCAGCTGCTGCGCATACTGTTCCTGGTTCAGGCGGGCGGCCTGCTCCTTCAGCTGCAGTTCCATGATGCGGTCGCGCTGCGGCTGCAGGCTGCGCTCGGCCTGCATGCGTGATTCTTCCGCCTGACGGAGTTTCTGCGTGAGCTGGTCGAGTTCATGCCTTGCATCGGCGAGGGCGCGTTCCTGTTCGGTGCGGCGTTCGAGCAGGGACTGCAGGCCGGCCTGGGCCGCCTGGTCATCCAGGCTCTCGAGCTCGAGGTGGCCTTGCTGCACGCTGGCAAACAGCTGGGCGGACTGCTCCTGCGCGGTGGCGATGCTGCGCTTGAGCTCCTCGATCTTGTTCCGGTGCGACTTCTCGGCGAAACCGGCTTCCTGCGCGGCGCGCTCCAGTTCGCGCAGGCGCTGGCGCGCGTCGTTGAGCTGCTGCTCCTTCGCCAGGAATGCCGTCTGCCCCTCTTCATGCTTTTCCTGCAGCTCGGCGAGTTCCATGTCGAGCTGCTCGAAACGGGATTCCGACTCGAGCCGGACCTGCTGCTGCTCTTCTTCCTGGGCGCCGATCTCGGCGAGATCGGTCTCGATCTGGCTGCTGCGCTGGTTGAACCGCTCCTGCACTTCCTGCAGCTTCATGACGTCGATCTGCAGGCCGTGCGCCGACTGGGTGAACTGGGCGACCCGCTGCCGCAGTTCCTGCAGGCGCTGGGTGGCCTGCGATAGTGCGGCGTCGGCGCGCACCACGCGCGACCTGGCTTCCTCGGCGAGCATCTGCTGGGCGCGCAGCTGCTTGGTCAGGTTCTCGATATCCTGCTGACGGGCGAGCATGCCGTCCTGCTCGGAATCCGAAGCATAGAAGCGCACGCTGGCGCGCTCGATGACATGGCCCTGCCGCGTCACGAAACAGCCGCCCGCGGGCAGGCGCTGGCGATCGACGAAGGCGGCGTTCATGTCGTCGGCCACGTAGACGTTGGCCAGCCAGTCCTGCAGCAAGGCGCGCAGTCCGGGGTCGTTCAATTGCAGCAGGCTGACGAAGGGACGCAGTCCGGCGGGCGTCTCCGGCTGGGGCGTGGCGGTCGCGTTGGAGGAATACAAGGCCAGCTTGGCCGGCGGCGCATCGCTGAAGAAGGCCTTGGCCCAATCGAGGTTGGACATCTCCAGGGCCGAAGTCCGCTCGCGCAGCACCGATTCGAGCGCGGTTTCCCAGCCCTGGTCGATGTGCAGCTTCTGCCAGAGGCGCGGCAACTCGCCAAGCTCGTGTTTCTTCAGCCAGGGCTGGACCTTACCCTGGGTCTGCACGTTTTCCTGCAGCTGCTTCAGGGCGGCGAGGCGGGCCTCTAGCTGCGCGTTGCTGGCGGTTTCGCGGTTGAACTGGTCCTGCGCGGTCTTGCGTTCTTCCTCGAGCCGCGGCTGCTGTTCCTGCGCCGATTCCAGCTGTCCGGTCGCCTCCTCCAGCGCCATCTGCTTTTCCTCGAGCTGCATCTTCAGGTTGGAAAGATGGGCCGAGTCGGGCATGGCAAGGCCGGACTTTTCCTGCATCAGGCGTTCACGCCTGGTGGCAAGGTTGCCGAGGATGTTGGAGGCATTGCGCTGGTGCGCGGATTCGAGCTCGATCTGCTGCTGGGCCTGCATGATGCGGCTGCGGGACTCGTTCGACCTTGTCTGCGCCTCGCGCCATGACTGCTCCAGCGCGGGCAGCAGGTCGTTCTGGTTTTGCGCCGCCTGCTGGGCCTGCTCCACCCGGGCGCCGAGCTCTTCGAGGGCGATGTCGGCCTCGGCCAATTCTTCCTGCTGCTGCTGGCCCTGGCGCTGCCACTGGTCGCGCTGCGCGGTCAGGGAATTGAGCTGAGATTGAAGGCGGCTGCGCGACTCGATCACGAACTTGATCTGCGCCTCGAGGCTGCCGATCTCGGAGTTGGTCTGATAGAGATGGCCCTGCGCCTGGTGGACGCGGTCGCCGGCGGCGTAGTGCGCCTGGCGCATGTGCTCGAGCTCGGTCTCGACGTGGCGCAGCTTGGCAGTCTGTTCCTCGAGGTCGATCTGCGCGCGTTCGATGTCGCGGAAGAATTTTTCCTGCTCGACCTTCGCTTCGTTCTTGCGCAGCAGCCAGAGCAGCTTCTGCTTTTCATCCTGGTCGGCCTGCAGCTCGCGGAATTTCTGCGCCACGGCGGCCTGGGCTTCCAGCTTCTCGAGGTTCGCGCCGAGCTCGCGCAGGATGTCTTCCACGCGGGTCAGGTTTTCCCGGGTGTCGTGCAGGCGGTTCTCGGTTTCGCGGCGGCGTTCCTTGTACTTCGAGACGCCGGCAGCTTCTTCGAGGAAGATGCGCAGGTCTTCCGGCCGCGCCTCGATGATGCGGGAAATCATGCCCTGGCCGATGATGGCGTAGGCGCGCGGGCCGAGGCCGGTGCCGAGGAAGATGTCCTGGATGTCGCGGCGGCGGACCGCCTGGTTGTTGATGTAGTACGTCGAAGTGCCGTCGCGCGTCAGGGTGCGCTTGACCGCGATCTCGGCATACTGGCTCCACTGACCGGCGGCGCGGCCGTCGGCGTTGTCGAACACCAGTTCCACCGAGGCGCGTCCGGCGGGCTTGCGGTTGGTCGAGCCGTTGAAGATGACATCCTGCATCGATTCGCCGCGCAGTTCCGACGCCTTGGACTCGCCAAGCACCCAGCGCACCGCATCCATGATGTTGGACTTGCCGCAGCCGTTGGGCCCGACCACGCCGACCAGCTGGCCGGGAACCTGGAAATTGGTCGGATCGACGAAGGATTTGAATCCCGATAGTTTGATGGAATTTAGACGCACGTTGTCGACACTTTACCAACTGATAACAAAAATTGTCGCCAGAGCAAACTTTCCGGCCCGAGAAAGGGCCCTATCATATCATCTCGGGTCTTGCCAAAGACAACGATCTCGGCCGCCAATGATGCTTTCAGGCAATACCAGCCAAGATGACGGATGCAGCAGGCCGGCGAAGTCAGGAAGCGAGCCAAAGGTATAATGCCGCCTTTAGCCGCAAGCCCACTTCCGTCCTTCCTTTCGTGCAGCCCAAGTGAACCCTCTTCTCGACAAGCTCCAGCCCTATCCCTTCGAAAAGCTGCGCCAGCTGTTTGCCGGCGTCACGCCGGATCCGGCCTTCAGTCCGATCAGCCTCGGCATCGGCGAACCGAAGCATCCCACGCCGCCGTTCATCCAGGAGGCGCTCGCCGCGAACCTGTCCGGACTGGCAAGTTATCCGTCGACGCTCGGCTCGGACGCCCTGCGCGGGGCGATCGCAGGCTGGCTGGAACGCCGCTACGGCCTGCCGCCGCTGGATCCGGCAACCCAGATCCTGCCGGTGAACGGCTCCCGCGAAGCCTTGTTCGCGCTGGCGCAGACAGTGATCGACCCGGTGCCCGGCGCCCTGGTGATGTGTCCCAATCCGTTCTATCAGATCTACGAAGGCGCGGCCTATCTTGCCGGCGCGACGCCGTATTTCGTGAATTCCGATCCCGCGCGCAACTTCGCGCCGGATTACCGCAGCGTTCCCGCCGAGGTCTGGCCGCGCGTCCAACTGCTCTACCTTTGCTCGCCGGGCAACCCGACCGGCGCGGTGCTGACGCTGGAAGACTGGAAGGAGCTATTCGCGCTTTCCGACCGCTATGGCTTCGTCATCGCCTCGGACGAGTGCTATTCCGAAATCTATTTCAAGGACACCGCCCCCCTCGGCGGACTGGAAGCCGCGCACAAGCTGGGACGGTCCGGGTATCCCAGGCTGATCGCATTCTCCAGCCTCTCCAAGCGTTCAAACGTGCCGGGCATGCGTTCCGGCTTCGTGGCCGGCGACGCCGAGATCCTGAAGAAATACCTGCTGTACCGCACCTACCACGGCAGCGCCATGAGCCCCTCCATTCAGGCCGCCTCGGCCGTCGCCTGGAATGACGAGCAGCATGTGATCGAGAACCGCCAGAAGTACGTCGCCAAGTTCAACCAGGTGACGCCGCTGCTGCGCGAAGTGCTCGACGTCGACCTGCCGGACGCGGGTTTTTACCTCTGGGCGAAGGTGGATGGCCGTGTTGCAATTTCCGACACCGAGTTCGCGAAGCGCCTGCATGCCGAATATAATGTGACGGTATTGCCGGGAAGCTACCTCGCGCGCGAGGCGCACGGAGCGAACCCTGGCGCCAACCGGGTCCGCATGGCCCTCGTCGCCGAAGTCGAGGAATGCCTGGAAGCCGCGCAACGCATCGTGGAATTCGCCCGCAAGCTTTGAATCCGGCCTTCCGGCCTCCAGTTCCGAATCACCATCCCATCAACATCAAGCGAACGCTCTCATGACTCAACAGCTCCAACAAATCATCGACCAGGCCTGGGAAAACCGCGCGGACTTTTCCCCCAAGTCCGCTCCGGCGGAAGTGCGCGACGCCGTGGCGCACGTGCTCGAACAGCTCAACCAGGGCAGCCTGCGCGTGGCGCAGAAGGAAAACGGCGAATGGCTGGTCAACCAGTGGATCAAGAAGGCGGTGCTGCTGTCCTTCCGCCTGGAAGACAACCTGCCGATGCCGGCCGGCGGCAGCATGCAGTTCTATGACAAGGTCCCCACCAAGTTCGCCGGCTACACCGCCGAGGACTTCGCCAAGGGCGGCTTCCGCGTCGTGCCGCCCGCCGTCGCGCGCCGCGGAAGCTTCATCGGCCGCAACGTTGTGCTGATGCCGTCCTACGTCAACATCGGCGCCTACGTCGACGAAGGCGCCATGGTCGACACCTGGGCCACCGTCGGCTCCTGCGCCCAGATCGGCAAGAACGTCCACCTGTCCGGCGGCGTCGGCATCGGCGGCGTGCTCGAACCGATGCAGGCCAACCCGACCATCATCGAAGACAACTGCTTCATCGGCGCCCGCTCCGAGATCGTGGAAGGCGTGATCGTCGAGGAAAACTCCGTGATTTCCATGGGCGTCTACATCGGCCAGTCGACCAAGATCTACGACCGCGCCACGGGCGAGGTGAGCTATGGCCGCATCCCCGCCGGATCGGTCGTCGTTTCCGGCAGCCTGCCCTCGGCGGACGGCAAGTACAGCCTCTACTGCGCGGTGATCGTCAAGCGCGTGGATGCCAAGACCCGCGCCAAGACCGGCATCAACGAACTGCTGCGCGACGCCTGATCGCCATCCAGCCCGCCCGGCCGGCGCTTGGCCGGCGGGCGCATCACCAGTCTAACCGCCTCACCGGAGACCGCCATGGCCATGGACCGCTTGTTCGCGCTGATGAAGGAAAAGAAGGCATCGGACCTTTTCATGTCGGTGGGTTCGCCCATCCACGTCAAGATCAACGGCCACATGCTGCCCGTCAACCAGCAGAAGATGGACAACGCGACCATCAAGACGCTGCTGGCGGAAGTGGTGGCGCCGGAACGCCTCGCTGAACTCGAAGCCAGCAACGAACTCAACCTCGGCATTCCGGTCGCAGGCACCGGCAGCTTCCGCCTCTCGGCCTTCCGGCAGCGCGGTACACTGTCGGCGGTCTTCCGCTTCATTCCGGCGGACATTCCGCGCCTCGCCGACCTGAACGTGCCGCCGGTGCTGGCCGACATCATCATGGAAAAGCGCGGGCTCATCCTGGTGGTCGGCTCCACAGGATCGGGCAAGTCGACCACCATCGCCTCTATGCTCGACCACCGCAACGCCAGCCGCTCCGGACACATCCTGACGCTGGAAGACCCGGTGGAATACCTGTTCACCAACAAGAAATCCATCGTCAACCAGCGCGAGATCGGCTCCGATGCGAACAGCATGGACATCGCCCTGAAGAACGCCTTGCGCCAGGCGCCGGACTGCATCCTCATCGGCGAGATCCGCGACAAGGAATCCATGGGCAACGCCCTCGCCTACGCCCAGTCCGGCCACCTCGTGGTCGCGACCCTGCATGCGAACAACAGCTACCAGGCGCTGACCCGCATCATCAACTTCTATCCGCTCGACACGCGGCCCTCGCTGCTGGGCGACCTCGCTGTCACCATCAAGGCCATCGTTTCCCAGCGCCTGATTCCCGCCATCGACGGCGGGCGGCGCGCCGCCGTCGAAGTCCTGCTCAATACCCGCCACGTCGCGGAACTCGTCGAGCAGGGCCAGATTTCGCAGATCAAGGAAGCGCTCGAGAAGAGCCTGTCGCCCGGCTCGCAAACCTTCGAGCAAGCCTTGCTGCAATTGATCAATGACGGCGTGATCACGCAGGAGGAAGCGCTGGCGAATGCGGATTCGCCGACCAACCTCTACTGGCTGCTCAACAACGATGGCAATGCAAGCGGCAGGGCCGGCGCTTCGCTTCCCGAACCGGAACCGGTCAGGGACGACGGCCCGACCTTCACCGAATTCACCCTCAACGTCTGACGCGGCAGCACGCCGCAACACCCGCACAGCATGACAACGATCACCCTCTACGGCATTCCCAACTGCGACACCGTCAAGAAGGCCCGTGCCTGGCTGGACAGCCAGGGCATCGCCTACGTTTTCCATGATTTCAAGAAGGCCGGCCTGCAGCGCGAACTGGTGGATGCCTGGCTGCGCGACGTGGCCTGGGACGTGCTGGTGAACCGCAAGGGCACCACCTGGCGCGGCCTCGACGATGCGCGCAAGGCAGCGGTTACCGACGCCGCCGCGGCCGCCGAACTCGTGCTTGCCAACCCTTCAGTGGTGAAGCGCCCGGTGCTCGCCGTGCCCGGCAACAAAACCCATGTCGGCTTCAGCCCCGACCTCTATCAACAGATTTTCGATCGATAACTCCATGAGCAAGACACTTGCGCTGACCGAAGAACTGATCGCCCTGTCCTCGGTGACGCCGGAAGACAAGGGCTGCCAGGAAAAGCTGGTCGAACTGCTGGCCCCACTCGGCTTCCATTGCGAAACCATCGCCCAGGGCGGCGTGACCAACCTCTGGGCGCGCCGCGGCACCGCGCAGCCACTGGTCGTCTTCGCCGGCCATACCGACGTCGTGCCCACCGGCCCGCGCGAACAATGGACCTCCGACCCCTTCGTTCCCAGCCATCGCGACGGCAAGCTATACGGCCGCGGCGCGGCCGACATGAAGACCTCGATCGCCGCCATGGTCGTCGCGACTGAAGAATTCGTGCAGGCCCATCCCGGCCACCAGGGATCCATCGGCTTTCTCATCACCAGCGATGAAGAAGGACCGGCGACTGACGGCACGGTCATCGTCTGCAATGCGCTCAAGGAACGCGGCGAACAGCTCGACTACTGCATCGTCGGCGAACCCACGTCCGGCGACGCGCTGGGCGACACCATCAAGAACGGCCGGCGCGGCAGCATGTCCGGCAAGCTCACGGTCAAGGGCGTGCAAGGCCACATCGCCTATCCGCAGATGGCCAGGAACCCGGTCCACATGGCGGCGCCCGCCCTGGCCGAGCTCGTCGCGGAAGTCTGGGACCATGGCAACGATTACTATTCGCCGACGTCCTGGCAGATCTCGAACATCCATGCCGGCACCGGCGCGTCCAACGTCATTCCCGGCGAGGCGGTGATCGACTTCAACTTCCGTTTCTCCACCGCGAGCACCGCGGAAGGGCTGCAGCAGCGCGTGCACGCCATCCTCGACAGGCACAAGCTCGACTACAGCCTGAAATGGACCATCAGCGGCTATCCCTTCCTCACGCCCAAGGGCGCGCTCTGCGACGCGATGCAGGCCGCGATCAAGGCGGAAACCGGGGTGGACGCCGAACTGTCGACCACCGGCGGGACCTCGGACGGACGCTTCATCGCCCGCATCTGCCCGCAGGTCGTCGAGTTCGGCCCGCCGAACGCCAGCATCCACAAGATCGACGAGCACATCGAACTGCGACACATCGATCCGCTGAAAAACATTTACCGGCGCGCGCTGGAAAACCTCTTGCTGTAACTCACCCGCTGTAAGGCAACATGACTCCTTCCGATTTTTCCACCGTGCGCGACCTGCTGCGCTACGCCACGACCTGCTTCAATACCGCGGGCCTGTTCTTCGGCCACGGCAACAGCAATGCCTTCGACGAAGCCGCCTATCTCATCCTGCACACGCTGAAGCTGCCGCTCGACAAGCTCGATCCTTTCCTCGATGCGCGGCTCCTGCCCGACGAGACCGCTGCGGTGCTCAAGGTGATCGAGCGCCGCACCGTCGAGCGCGTGCCGGCCGCCTATCTCACCAATGAGGCCTGGCTCGGCAACTACCGCTTCTATGTCGACGAGCGCGTGATCGTTCCCCGCTCTTTCATCGCCGAACTCGTTCCAGACCGCTTCTCGCCCTGGATCGAGGATCCCGACGCGGTAACGCGCATCCTCGAACTCTGCACCGGCTCCGGCTGCCTGCCCATCATGCTGGCCGACGCGTTCGCCAACGCCGAGGTCGATGCGGTGGATATCTCGCGCGACGCCCTTGCCGTCGCGCAGCGCAACGTCGACGACTACGACCTGCAGGACCGCATCACGCTGATCGAGTCCGATCTCTACTCGCGCGTGCCGCCGAAGAAATACGACCTGATCGTCACCAATCCGCCCTACGTGAATTCAGGCTCGATGAGCCGCCTGCCGAAGGAATACCTGCACGAACCGCAGATCGCCCTCGCCGGGGGAGACGACGGCATGGATCTCGTGCGGCGCATCATGGCCGGCGCGGCCGAGCGGCTCACCGACGACGGCATCCTGGTGGTCGAAGTCGGCAACGAGCGGCCGTTCACCGAGGCCGCCTTCCCCGACCTCGAACTTACCTGGATGTCCACCAGCGCCGGCGACGACATGGTGTTCCTCGTTACCGCCGACCAGTTGAAAGCTTGATGCCAGCATGATCCGTTTGCAGCACGTGACCCTCGCGCGCGGCGTCAAGCCGCTCCTGGAGGATGCCGATGTCACCCTCAATCCCGGCGAAAAGATCGGCCTCATCGGCGCCAACGGCGCGGGCAAATCCAGCCTGTTCGCGATGTTGCGCGGCGAATTGCATGCCGACCTCGGCGAGGTGGATTTCCCCGCCAAGTGGCGCGTGGCCCACGTGGCCCAGGAAACCCCTGCCCTCGACCGGCCGGCAATCGAGTATGCGATCGACGGCGACGCCGGCTTGCGCGTCCTCGAAGCCGAACTCGCCGACCTCGAGGCCCATCCCGACCATGCCGCCAATGGCAACCGCATCGGCGAGCTCCATGCGGCGCTGGCCGATGCCGACGCCTACACCGTCCGCTCCCGCGCCGAGCAGTTGCTGACCGGCCTCGGCTTTTCCATCGAACAGATGCAATGGCCGGTGGCGAGCTTTTCCGGCGGCTGGCGCATGCGACTCAACCTCGCGCAGGCACTGATGTGCCCCTCCGACCTGCTGCTGCTCGACGAACCGACCAACCACCTCGACCTCGACGCCATCATCTGGCTGGAAGACTGGCTCAAGCGCTACTCCGGCACGCTGGTCATCATTTCCCACGACCGCGATTTCCTCGACGGCGTGGTGAACGTGATCGTGCATATCGATGAACGCAAGCTCAAGCGCTACAGCGGCAATTACTCGGCCTTCGAGCGCCAGCGCGCGGCCCAGATGGCCCTGACGCAGGCCGCCTTCGAGAAGCAGGTGCGCCAGCGCGCCCACCTGCAATCCTTCATCGACCGCTTCAAGGCCAAGGCCACCAAGGCGCGCCAGGCGCAGAGCCGCATGAAGATGCTCGCCAAGATGGAAGAGCTCGCGCCGCTGCGCGCGGCGGCGGAATTTTCCTTTGAGTTCCGCGAACCGTTGAGCGCGCCCAATCCCTTGCTGGTGATGGAGGATGTGAAAGCCGGCTACCGCCTCGACGGCAATGACGACGACGGCGACGACACCGCCATCAAGATCATCGTATCCGGCATCAATTTTTCCTTGCAGACCGGCCAGCGCATCGGCCTGCTTGGCGTGAACGGCGCCGGCAAGTCCACCCTGGTCAAGACGATCGCCGGCGACCTCGCGCCGCTCGATGGCGTCGCGCGCCTCGGCAAGGGACTCGCAATCGGCTATTTTGCCCAGCACCAGGTCGAGATGCTTCGCCACGATGAGTCTCCGCTGTGGCACCTGACAAGGCTCGCGCCGACCACGCGCGAGCAGGAACTGCGCAATTTCCTCGGCGGCTTCAATTTTCCGGGCGACATGGTGACCAGCAAGATCGCGCCTTTCTCCGGCGGCGAGAAGGCCCGCCTCGCGCTGGCGCTGATCGTCTGGCAGCGCCCCAACCTGCTGCTTCTGGACGAGCCTACCAACCACCTCGACCTCGAAACCCGCGAAGCCCTCACCATGGCGCTGGCGCAGTTCGAAGGCACGCTGGTGCTCGTCTCGCACGACCGGCATCTGCTGCGCGCCACCACCGACCAGTTCATGATCGTCGCCGATGGCAAGCTGCAAGCTTTCGACGGCGACCTCGACGACTACAAGGACTCGCTGTTCAAGACCAAGCTCGGCAAGGCGGAAAGCAACGGTACGCAAGGCCGGGCGGCGGCGTCCGATGCCGCGTCATCATCGTCATCTTCCTCCCCGGGCGCTGCGACCGAGGCCGCGCCGAGCCGCGAGGATCGGCAAGAACGCAAGCGCGTCGAGGCCGAAGAAAGGCAGCGCCTGTCTGCGTTGAAGAAACCGATCGAATCACGCATCAAGCGGATCGAGGACCAGATGGCCAAGCTGAATGCGCAAAAGGATGGCATTGCGGCCAGCCTGTCCGATCCGACCATCTACGACGAGGCGAACAAGGAAAGCCTCAAGAAGCTCATCCTCGACCAGGCCTACGTTGCAAAGGAACTCGAGCAGCTCGAAAGCGAATGGCTGGACCAGCAGGAGGCGCTGGAACGGATCCTTGCCTGACCATCGTTCCCGAGGGAAATCATGTCCTGCCGATAGAGCAAGTCTGCACGGGCTGATGCTAAGATGACCATCATTTCCCTCATTCCCGCAGACATGAACGACACCGTCGACCGTCCTCTCGCCGGCATCCGCGTGCTGGACCTGACCCGCCTGCTCCCCGGGCCCGTGGCCACGCTGCATCTTGCCGACATGGGCGCGGAAATCATCAAGATCGAAGACCCCGGGCCGGGCGACTATGCCCGGACCATGGGTCCGGTGCGCCGGGAAGTGTCGCAGTTCTTCGTCGCGGTCAATCGCGGCAAGACCTTCCTGCGCATGGACCTGAAGGACCCGGCCGCGCGCGCGGAATTCCTTGCCATGGTCGAGAAGGCGGACGTCGTCGTCGAAAGCTTCCGCCCCGGAGTCATGGACAAGCTCGGCCTGGGCTGGGAGGTGCTCAAGCAGCGTAATCCGTCCCTCGTGATGTGCGCCATTTCCGGGTATGGGCAGGACGGGCCATTCGCCCGACTCGCCGGCCACGACATCAATTACGTCGGACTCGCCGGCATGCTCGAGCAGAACGTCGGGCCGGACGGCACGCCCGCCCTGTCCAACCTGCAGGTGGGCGACCTGCTCGGTGGCGCGCAAGCCGCCGTCCAGGGCATGCTCGCGGCGCTGGTCGCGGTCAAGATGGGACGCCCGGGGCGCTTCGTCGACGTCTCGATGACCGACGCGGTATTCGCCCACAACATCATGCCGCTGGTGGCGGTCAACAATGATGGCAGGCCGGCCGCGCCCGGCAAGGATCTGCTCACCGGCGGCGTCCCCTGCTACAACGTCTACCGCACCAGCGACGGCCGCTTCATGGCGGTGGGCGCGCTCGAACTCAAGTTCTGGGAGCAATGCTGCGCGGTGCTCGGCAGGCCGGACCTGCAGGCCCGCCACTGGAGCCTCGGACAGGAGGTCGGCGGAGCGGACGCCCGCGCCGTCAAGGCGGAACTCGACGCCATCTTCGCCACCGCCACCATGGCCGCCTGGACCGATCGTTTCGCGCAGGCCGACTGCTGCGTCACGCCGGTACTGCGCGCCGACGAAGCCGTTGCCCATCCGCTGTTCCGCGAGCGCGGCATGGTCAGGGACGCCTTGCATCCGACCGAGGGGCCCTACCATGCGACCGGGCCTGCCGTGCGGTTCGCCGCCTGAACCGGAACCGTGCCCGCCATGAACAAGCACTTCCCCATCTTGCGCAGTCCGCGGCTGCGCCTGCGCGCCCTGACTCCCGCCGACGGGCCGGCGCTGTTCGCGATTCACTCCGATGCCGAATGGATGCGCTGGTATGGCGTCGATCCCTTGGTGGATGAGGCGCAAGGGCAGCAGCTCGCCGAACTGTTCGCCGGCTGGTTCACCGCCGGCACGGGATACCGCTGGGCCCTTGAACGCAAGGAAGACAAGCGCCTGATCGGCACCTGCGGCCTGTTCCGCTGGAACAAGAGCTGGCACAACTGCGTCACCGGCTATGAGATCGCCAGGGATTGCCAGGGACAAGGCTACATGCGCGAAGCGCTGGAGGTAATCCTGGATTTCGGTTTCAACATGATGATGGTGCATCGCATACAGGCCGAAACCCACCCCGACAACCTGGCCTCGATCGCCCTGCTCGAAAGGCTGGGATTCCGTTTCGAAGGCATGCATCGCGAGCAGGCATTCTGGGGCGGCAGATTCTACGACTTGAACTGCTTTTCGTTGCTCGAACAGGAATGGCGCGCCGGCAAGCGCGAGCACAATCGCCCGGCAAAGGCAGCGTCCGGCGAGGCATCGGGGCAATCGGGATGACGACGCTGCCGACCCTGAACATTATTGGCGCCGGCAAGGTTGGCCGAACGCTTGCGCGGCTATGGCAGGAACGCCAGGTGTTCTGCGTGGGCGACGTATTGAACCGCTCCCTCGACAGCAGCCAGCAGGCGGTCTTGGCCATCGGAGGCGGCCGCGCCGCCGCCAGCCTCGGCGACATGGCGCCGGCGCAGTGCTGGCTGCTGGCCGTCGCCGACGATGCCATCGAAACCTGCTGCCAATCGCTTGCGCGCACCGGCCTTCTCGATGCGGGACCGCAAGGCAAGCCGATCGTCTTTCACTGCAGCGGTGCGCTTTCCTCCCATGCGCTGGCCAGTGCCAGGGACAGGGGCGCGCTGACGGCAAGCGTGCATCCGATCCGCAGCTTCGCGGACGCGCAGGAACTGGCATCGCTGGAAGGCGCGTGGTGCGGCATCGAAGGCGATACCGGCGCCTTGGAGACCCTGTCCTCGGGGTTCGAGGCGCTCGGTGCGCGCATGGTGGCCATCCAGGCGGAGCACAAACTGGTGTACCACTCGGCCGCCGTCTTTGCCTGCAACTATCTCGTTACCTTGCTGGACGTGGCGGTACAGGCCTATGGCCGATCGGGCGTGCCGCCGGACACGGCGCTGGCAATGATGGAATCGCTGGTACGCGGCACGGTGGACAACGTGTTCCGGCTCGGTCCGGCACAAGCGTTGACCGGGCCGATCGCGCGCGGCGACCTCGCCACGGTCAGGCGGCAGGAACATGAAGTCAGGCAATGGAACGGGGAAATCGGCGAGCTCTACCACCAGTTCGTGAAACTGACGATGGAGCTTGCCGTAAGGAAGCGATAATGGAAACTATTGCTGAAGGATCAGCGTTTCGGCGTGTAGATGTCGTGCCCGGCTTCGTCGATCTGCCGGCGCAACGCGCGCCGCTCTTCCGGCGACATGCTGCGGTTGGGCCGGCGGTTGCCTTCGCTTGCCGTGGTACTGTTGTCCTGGCCGTTGCCGCCACTCGATCCGCTCGATTCCGGGAACACGGAGTACTGGTCCTTGCGATGCTCTCCGGCGCGCGGCATCGGCTGTTCGCCGGCCTTGTCGCTGCGGTCGATGGCGATGCTGCGAAGCCGGAAGGTGTTCCAGCCCCAGCCTTCGAGACGCTGGCCGAGCGGCCCCGCGTGCGAGGCGCACGCGCCGCACAGCAGGATCAAGGACAGACAATAATGAATAGGCCGCATCTCAAATTACCGTATTGGAATCGCGCTTTCCGAAGTGCTGCGAAGTTGTGTTGTGACCGGGAGAAAAAAGGCGTTAAGCTGTCGCCCTGAGTGAGTTTTCTTACCCGGTACACCAGCCATGAATGCAGTGTATTCCGCGTGGTGCGACGCGGTAACCTGTACAAGGTAAAGTGTGTAACATTCTGTAATGCATTTCGTCATGCTCATGAAGCCTTTCGCTTCTGACGTTACCATAGCGCCATGATTACTCCACATTCCCCCGCTCCCGGCTCCACCAAAGCCGACGCCGGCCACTCGGCCAAGATCCTTGTCGTCGACGACGACGTCCGCCTGCGCGACCTGCTTCGCCGCTATCTCGCGGAGCAAGGTTTCAATGTCGTGACCGCGGAAAACGCCCAGGCCATGAACAAGCTCTGGATCCGCGAGCGCTACGACCTGCTGGTGCTCGACCTGATGCTGCCCGGCGAGGATGGCCTGTCCATCTGCCGCCGCCTGCGCGGCGCCGGAGACCAGACTCCCATCATCATGCTCACCGCCAAGGGCGAAGACGTCGATCGCATCGTTGGTCTTGAGATGGGGGCGGATGACTATCTTCCCAAGCCCTTCAATCCACGCGAACTGGTCGCACGCATCAATGCGGTGCTGCGCAGAAAGGGTCCCGACGAAATTCCCGGCGCGCCTTCCGAGACGCCGCAGACATTCTCGTTCGGGGACTTCGTGCTCGACCTCGGCACGCGTACCTTGCGCAAGAGCGGTGAAAGCATTTCCCTCACGACCGGCGAGTTTTCCGTGCTGAAAGTTTTTGCTCGGCATGCACGCCAGCCGCTTTCGCGCGAGAAACTCATGGAACTGGCGCGCGGCCGGGAATACGAGGTATTCGACCGCAGCCTCGACGTGCAGATTTCCCGCCTGCGCAAGCTGATCGAGCCGGACCCGTCCAACCCGATCTACATCCAGACGGTATGGGGCTTGGGTTATGTCTTCATCCCAGAAGGGCAACCCCGCTAATCCAGGGCAACGCTTTCCTCACGGCTGATGCGCAAGCTTAGAAAACGCCTCAACTGGCTCAAGAGCGGGCTGTTCTGGCGGACCTTCTTCCTGCTCGCCTTTACAATCACCGCCAGCCTCGGCGCCTGGACCGCCAGCCTGCGCATGGTGGAGCGCGAGCCGCGCGCCCACCAACTGGCGGCCCAGGTGATTTCCATCGTCACCGTCACGCGTGCCGCCCTCACCCACTCCGCGCCCGACCTGCGGCGCGAACTGCTGTTCGACCTTGCCAGCAACGAAGGCATCCGCATCTATCCGCGCGAGAACAGCGACGCTACGGAACCCCTGTCCGATACCAGCCTGCTGACGATCATGGAAGAGGACGTCAAGGCGCGTTTCGGCGGCGACACGAAGTTCGCGGGCAAGGTGAACGATGTCGCGGGCTTCTGGGTCAGCTTCAAGATCGACGAAGACCAATACTGGCTGCGCCTCGACCGCGAAAGGATCGAGCATGTGCCGACCATCCAGTGGCTGGGCTGGGGCACGATGACCCTGCTGCTGTCGCTGCTGGGCGCTGTGTTCATCTCCCGGCTGATCAACCAGCCGCTGTCCCGCCTGACGAGCGCCACGCGCGCCATTGCCAAGGGCCAGAAGCCGGCGCCATTGCCGGAACGCGGCCCGACCGAGATCCGCGAGGCGAACCGCAGCTTCAACCAGATGGTGGCCGACCTGAGCCGCGTGGAATCCGACCGCGCCGTCATTCTCGCCGGCATCTCCCACGACCTGCGCACGCCGCTTGCCCGGATGCAACTGGAACTCGAGCTCGCCCAGCTGAGCGACGACGCCCGTTCCGGCATGCAATCCGACCTGGCCCAGATGGATGCCATCATCGGGCAATTCCTGGAGTACGCGAAACCCACCGACAAGTCGAATTTCGTGGCCGTGGACCTGACCGGCCTGCTCGACGATTGCCGCCACGAGGCCGAGCGCCTGCCGGACGTCAAGATGGATGGCGAGGTCGCGCGCGGCATCAGCGTGCCCGGCAACGCCACCGACCTGAAGCGGGTCATCAACAACCTCATCGAAAATGCGCGGCGCTATGCCAAGACACCCGGCGAGGACATCACCCAGGTCACCCTCGAAGGCAGGATCGACCAGGGCAAGGCGGTCATTGATGTCGCCGACCGCGGACCCGGCGTCCCCGAACAAGAAATGGAACGCCTGCTTCGTCCCTTCACGCGCATGGACATCGCCCGCGGACAGGCCAACGGCTCCGGGCTGGGCCTGGCCATCGTCGACCGCATCGTCAAGCGCCATCATGGCCAGCTCAAGCTGAGCAACCGCGACGGCGGCGGCTTGCGCATCCGCATCATCCTGCCGCTGGAAGTCCCGCTGGCTTGAACTTCCGGCATGCCGTTCAATCTACCTCTGACGTGACCGCACGCGGGACGAGCACGCCTCCCCGCGGCGGCATTGGCAACGATCCGAAGGAGGAAGCATGAGCGGTACACAAGGACAAGACACGCGCCAGGACGCGCCAGGAGCGGGCCAGCCGCACCTGAAGCCGGGCGACGAAGCAATGGCCGGCACGCCCGGCACCGGCGAGGACCTCTGCCCGGATTGCAGCGGCACCGGCATCCGAGGCGGCCAGGAATGCCCGACCTGCGAAGGCAGCGGAAAGATCACGCAAGGCATTGGCGGGGGCTGATCCTGCCAGTTGTCATCCCCGCGAAGGCGGGGATCCCATTGCGCTTTTGAGACACTCCGCATGACCGAAATTGGATTCCCGCCGTCGCGGGAATGACATCTAGCGCTTCACCACCAGCGCGATCGCCTGCGCGGCAATCCCCTCTTCCCGTCCTTCCCATCCCAGTCTTTCATTCGTCTTCGCCTTGATGTTGACGCGATCCGCATCAATGCCCAGATCCGCCGCGACATGCTCCACCATGCGGGGAATGTGCGGCGCCATCTTCGGCGCCTGCGCGATGATGGTGGCGTCGATGTTGCCGATGGCGTAGCCGGCCTCGCCGACACGCCGGCAGGCCTCCCTCAGCAGCACGCGAGAATCTGCGCCGGCGAAGCGCGGGTCGGTGTCCGGAAAATGCCGGCCGATGTCGCCGAGTCCGGCGGCGCCGAGGATGGCGTCGGTGATTGCATGCAGCAAGGCATCGGCATCCGAATGGCCGAGCAAGCCGGCGGCGTGGGGAATGGCGACGCCGCCAAGCACCAGCTTGCGTCCGGGCACCAGCGCGTGGCAGTCGTAGCCTTGTCCGATGCGGAAGGGAATGGTCATGTCGTTTCTTTCAAGTGCAGTTCGGCCAGGGCGATATCGTGCGGCAAGGTGACCTTGAAGTTACGGGGACTGCCTTCGACGAGCCGGGGCTGCAAGCCGAGCGCCTCGATCGCGCTGGCCTCGTCGGTGACGGCCGCCGCCTCGGACAAGGCCTTGCGCAGCAGGCCATAGCGGAACATCTGGGGAGTTTGTGCCGACCACATCGCCTCGCGCGGCACGGTGGCGCCGACGCGGCCGTCCACGGTGGCGCGCTTGAGGGTATCGACCACCGGCAAGGCCAGCAAGCCACCCACCGGGTCATCGCGCAAGGCTGCGACGAGACGGGAAATCAGGCCGGTGTCCAGGCCCGGGCGCGCCGCATCATGCACCAGCACCCAGTCGGTCTCGGCAAGCTGGTCCTGCAGGGCGTTCAGGCCGTTGAGCACCGACTGGTGCCGCGTGTCCCCGCCTTGGCGCAGCACGCTGACGCGCCCGGCCAGCGCCGGCCAGTCAGCCATCATGCCGTCGATGAAACCGTCCTCCGCGCTCACGACCAGGTACACGTGGTCGATCTCGGCAGACGAGGCGAACGCGAGCAGGACATGCGCCAGCATGGGCTTGCCCGCGAGCGGCAGGTATTGTTTCGGGCAGGAGGCGCCCATGCGCGCGCCGACGCCGGCGGCGGGAATGAGGGCGACGTGGCGGTCAGTCTTCATCGGGGTTGGAATCATTGGCGGCAACGGGTGCCAAATCAGGTGATTTGATGCTCGGTTATAATTTCGGTCTATTTTCGCATAGCCGGGCGCCGGCGTTCCACGCAGCATGGCCGCCGGCGCTTCGTCTTCCCAGCCACACCATACCAGTTCCGGATTTCGTCACCCGATGGCGTTCGATTTCAAAAAATCTCTTCCCAAGCCCGGCAACCGTTTCGCGTTGCCCGCGGTGCATGGCTCGGCGGATTCGTACGCGCTCGCCCAGGCCGCCGTCGAACTGAAGCGCCAGCAGCGCATGCTGGCCGTGGTCGTGGCCAACGCCACCGATGCCCAGCGCCTGCGGGCCGAGATCCCGTGGTTCGGGGCGGCCGACAACACCGAACTCCGCTGCCACGTCCTGCCGGACTGGGAAACCCTGCCCTACGACGCGTTTTCTCCGCACCAGGACCTGGTGTCGGAACGCCTCGCCACGCTGCACGAGATCCGCAACGGCCAGTGCGACGTCATGATCGTGCCGGCCACCACCGCCTTGCTTCGCATGGCGCCGCCGTCCTTCCTCGCGGCCTATACCTTCTTCTTCGCCCAGGGCGAACGCCTCGACGAAGCGGCGCTCAAGGCCCAGCTCACGCTGGCCGGCTACAGCCACGTCACCCAGGTCATGTCGCCGGGCGAATACTCGGTGCGCGGCGGACTCATCGACCTGTTCCCGATGGGGTCGGCGCTTCCTTACCGCCTCGACCTGTTCGGCGACACCATCGAAACCATCCGCACCTTCGATGCCGACACCCAGCGCTCGCTCTACCCGGTGCGCGAGGTGCGGCTGCTGCCCGGCCGCGAGTTTCCCATGGACGAAGCCGCGCGCACCGCCTTCCGCAGCCGGTGGCGCGAGGAGTTCGAGGGCGACCCGTCGCGCTCGTCGATCTACAAGGACATCGGCAACGGCATCGCGTCGGCGGGCATCGAGTACTACCTGCCGCTGTTCTTCGAAGAGACCGCCACCCTGTTCCAGTACTTGCCCGACGACACCATGCTGGCGATGGCGGGCGACATCGAGGGCGCGATCAGGCGCTTCTGGGGCGACACCCAGTCTCGCTACAAATTCCTCAAGGCGGACCGCGAGCGTCCCCTGCTGCCGCCCGAGCGCATCTTCCTGACCGACCAGGATTTCTTCACGCTGGCCAAGCCCTACGCGCGCTGGACGCTGCACCCCGATGACGCGGCGTCGGAAGTGTCGGCGCCCATCCCGAACATCGCGGTCAACCGCCGCGTGGATGATCCGCTGACGAACCTGCGGTCCTACCTGCTGCAGGCCGGCCGCCGCGTGCTGCTGTGCGCCGAAAGCAATGGCCGCCGCGAAACCCTGCAGCAGTATTTCGGCGAATTCGACCTGCATCCGGCGCTGTGCGACAGCTTTGCCGACTTCCTGACGTCCGACGCGAAACTGATGCTGGGCGTCGCGCCGCTGCACGCCGGCTTCGAGCTCGACGCGCCCGACGGCGGCATCGCCTTCATCACCGAGACCGAACTGTATGCCGGCAGCGGCCGCCGCGCCGGCCGCCGCAAGCAGGAAGCGGCGACGCAGGTCGAGTCGATGGTGCGCGACCTGTCCGAGCTCAAGGTGGGCGATCCGGTGGTGCACGTGAACCATGGCATCGGCCGCTACATGGGCCTGATCAGCATGGACCTCGGCGAAGGCGAAACCGAGTTCCTGCACCTCGAATACGCCAAGGACACCAAGCTCTACGTGCCGGTCTCGCAGCTGCACGTGATCTCGCGCTATTCCGGCGCGTCGCCGGAAGACGCGCCCCTGCATACCCTGGGTTCGGGCCAGTGGGAAAAGGCCAAGAAGAAGGCGGCGCAACAGATCCGCGACACCGCCGCCGAACTGCTCAACCTCTATGCCCGCCGAGCCGCCCGCCAGGGCCACGCCTTCCAGTATTCCGCGCGCGACTACGAGGCCTTCGCGGAGAGCTTCGGCTTCGAGGAAACCGCCGACCAGAGCGCGGCGATCCATGCCGTCATCAAGGACATGACCAGCGGCAAGCCCATGGACCGACTGATCTGCGGCGACGTCGGCTTCGGCAAGACCGAGGTGGCGCTGCGCGCGGCCTTTGTCGCCGTCATGGGCGGCAAGCAGGTGGCGATCCTCGCGCCGACCACGCTGCTGGCCGAGCAGCATGCGCAAACCTTCACCGACCGCTTCGCCAACTGGCCGGTCAAGATCGCCGAGCTGTCCCGCTTCCGCACCGGCAAGGAAGTCACCGCCGCCATCAAGGGCATCGGCGACGGCACCATCGACATCGTGATCGGAACGCACAAGCTGCTGTCGAACGAAGTGAAGTTCCAGCGGCTGGGCCTGGTCATCATCGACGAGGAGCACCGCTTCGGCGTGCGCCAGAAGGAAGCGCTCAAGGCACTGCGCGCCGAGGTCGACGTGCTCACCCTGACCGCCACGCCGATCCCGCGCACGCTGGGGATGGCGCTCGAAGGCCTGCGCGATTTTTCCGTGATCGCCACCGCGCCGCAGAAGCGCCTCGCCATCAAGACCTTCGTTCGCCGCGAGGATGACTCGGTGATCCGCGAAGCCTGCCTGCGCGAACTGAAGCGCGGCGGCCAGGTGTATTTCCTGCACAATGAAGTCGAGACCATCGAGAACCGCAAGGCGAAGCTGGAAGAACTTCTGCCGGAAGCCCGCATCGCGGTGGCGCATGGCCAGATGCATGAACGCGACCTGGAAAAGGTCATGCGCGACTTCGTCTCGCAGCGCTTCAACGTCCTGCTCTGCACCACCATCATCGAGACCGGCATCGACGTGCCGACCGCCAACACCATCATCATGCACCGCGCCGACAAGTTCGGCCTCGCGCAGCTGCACCAGCTCCGCGGCCGCGTCGGGCGCTCGCACCACCAGGCCTATGCCTACCTGCTGGTCCATGACATCCAGAGCCTGACCAAGCAGGCCCAGCGCCGCCTCGAGGCAATCCAGCAGATGGAAGAGCTGGGCAGCGGCTTCTACCTCGCTATGCACGACCTGGAGATCCGCGGCGCGGGCGAAGTGCTGGGCGAGAACCAGTCGGGCGAGATGCTGGAAATCGGCTTCCAGCTTTACTCCGACATGCTCAACGAAGCGGTGCGCTCGCTCAAGAACGGCAAGGAGCCCGACCTCGCCGCGCCGCTCTCGACCACCACCGAGATCAACCTGCACGTGCCGGCGCTGCTGCCGCAAGACTATTGCGGCGACGTGCATGAACGCCTGTCACTGTACAAGCGGCTGGCCAACTGCAAGAGCCAGGGCGACATCGACGACCTGCAGGAAGAACTCATCGACCGCTTCGGCAAGATGCCCGACGCCGCCCGCGCCCTGATCGAGACCCATCGACTGCGGCTGGCCGCCGTGCCGGTCGGCATCGTGAAGATCGATGCCCACGCCGAATCGGCGGTGCTGCAGTTCCAGCCGAATCCGCCGATCGACGCGATGCGCATCATCGAGCTGGTCCAGAAGAACCGGCACATCAAGCTGAACGGCCAGGACAAGCTGCGCATCACCGCCAGCATGCCCGACCTTGCCGCGCGCGTGTCCCAGGTCAAGTCGACCATCCGCTCGCTGGTGGGCTGACGCCGGCGCAACCCTTTCCCTACTATCATCCGTCTCATGAACCTGATTCTCCAGGGCCTCGCGCCCGACACCGGCGCCATCGAGCGCATCGCCAGCCTCGCCGGCAGCCGGCAGATTACGCGCCTGAGCGACACTGCCTTCCGCTGCGCGGGCGCCGAGCGCACCGACGCCACCAGGGCCGCGGTCGAAGCCGAAGCCTACGCGGGGCGGCTCGACTATACCTTCGTGCGCGAAGACCTGCGCCTGCGCGATTTCGGCCTGGTGGCGATGGACATGGACTCCACCCTGATCACCATCGAATGCATCGATGAGATAGCGGACATGCAGGGACTCAAGCCGCAGGTGGCGGAAATCACCGAGGCGGCGATGCGCGGCGAACTGGAGTTCCGCGAAAGCCTGACCCGCCGCGTGGCGCTGCTCAAGGGCCTCGATGCCGGCGCGCTGCAACGGGTCTATGACGAACGCCTGGCGCTTTCTCCCGGCGCGGACGCCATGCTCAAGGCGGTGCAGGCCGCCGGGCTGAAGACGCTGCTGGTCTCCGGAGGCTTCACCTTCTTCACCGACCGCATGAAAACCCGCCTCGGCCTCGATTACACCCATTCCAACCAGCTGGAGATCGTCGACGGCAAGCTGACCGGCAAGGTAATCGGCGGCATCGTCGACGCCGACGAAAAGAAGGCGACGGTGGAAAGGGTCTGCGCCGGACTGGGCATCCCGCCGTCGCAGGCGATCGTCATGGGGGACGGCGCCAACGACCTGAAGATGATGGGCATCTCCGGCATGTCGGTCGCTTTCCGCGCCAAGCCGATTGTGCGGGCGCAAGCCGACGTCGCCTTGAATTTTGTAGGCTTGGATGGCATCTTGCCCCTGTTCGCTGGCTGAGCTTCGCCGCCGTCCGCGACATGTTTCGCCGGTGCATCAAGGAAGGGCATGGAATCCGGCACCATGCGCGCAGTTTCCCTTTTGACCTCGCCGACAAGGAGCGACCATGACGCAGGAACTCGTGCTGGACCAGGAAATCAATTCCGCCAAGAACCTCGCCTGGTGGCTTTACATCATCCATGGCGCGTCCCTGCTGCTTTCGCTCGGCGCGTTTTCCTTCATTCCCCTGATCATCAACTACCTCAAGAAGGATGAAACCCAGGGGACCTTCGTTTATACGCACCACCGTTGGCAGATACGGTCTTTCTGGTGGTACGTCTTCTGGATGCTGGTGGCCGGCGTGATGGCAGTGACCATCATCCTGATCCCCCTCGCCTGGCTGGTGGGCACGGGCGCCTGGGTCTGGAAGGCATACCGCTTGCTGAAGGGCTTGCTCGACCTGAACGACAACAAGGCCATGCCGGTCTGACCGCCGCTTCCGCTTTGAAATCCGCCGCTTCCCGGCCGGGAGGCGGCCCCTCCCCTCAAGCCGCCTTCCATGGCATGTTTCCGGCATGCCTACGCGAATAATTTTTCCCGCGCTTCCACGTATTAATACTTTTGCTAACTGTTAATGCCCTTGGTGTAACCTCGGCTCCATCAGTGAAGTGAACCAGCCTGACTGAAACAGGGACGGAGACCGTCGCGCCCGCGATCCATCGTTCCGCCCTGACTGCCGCTGGTCATGTTCGCAGCGCCTCACCGAAGGACACCGATGGCATCGAGCAAACTTACCACCATGGCAACCGGCGGCTGGTCTCGTCCCGGCCCCGCCATCCCGGCGATTCCCGCCACGCGCCGCGCCTGCACCGGGGAGCGCTGACGCCATGGCCGGCATGCATCCCCTGCTCCAGCACCAGCTCGAAAGACTCGGCTTCAGCGAAGCCGCGCCGCCCGCATCCGCGAAGCAGTGGAGTCGCCTGCTCGCCGCGATCAGCGAAGCCATGGCCGACTGGGAAGGGAAGCTTCCCGCCGGCATGGCATCGCAGCTCGATTTCCCTAACCGCGACCTGAAAGACCTTTCAGACCGCCTGGCCGAGGCGCAACGCATCGCCGGCCTCGGCTATTGGTCGTTCACGCCCGCCAGCCGCACATGGTACTGGTCGGATGAGTGCTTCCGCATCTGCGACCTGGAAGCCACGGCCGCGCCGCCCGATTACCGCGGCTTTCGCCGCATGGTGCAGCGGCGCGACCGGCCCGGCCTGCGCTGGTCGGTCGACCGCATGCTGCACGCCGGACTGGCCCTCGAACTCGAATTCCGCCTGCACCTGCCGAAACGGGGAATGCGCTGGATACGGGTGCTCGGCCGGACCGTCCGAGACGACACCGGCACGATCACCCGCCTGCACGGCACCATCATGGACGTTACCGCCCGCAAGCAGGTGGAAGTGCGCCAGGCGGTCGAACACGGCATCACGCGCATGCTCGCGGAATCCGAGGCGCCCTCGGTGCTGCTGCCGGCGATCGTGCAAACCATCTGCGAGCGCGTGGGATGGGCATGCGGCGCTTACTGGGCCCTGAATCGCGAGCGCAATGCTTATGAAAGGGTGAGTGCCTGGCCGCCCGGCAATCCGCTCATGGACGCCTTCTTCGCGGCCTGCCCAAGCCAGGTTCCACCCACGATGCGCCAGGGCCTGCTCGGACGGGTGCTCGAGACGGGCACTCCGGCCTGGGCCGGCAACGTCGCGCTGGACCCCGTGCTGGGTCCGGCCGTCGCGGCCAGCCATGCCGGGCTGCGGGTTGCCTTTGCCTTCCCCATCCAGGCCGGCGCGCAGATACGCGGCGTGATGGAATTCTTCAGCCGCCGGGTCCAGGAAATGGATCCCGACATGCTGCGCAGCGCGCATTTCATCGGCCGCCACATCGCGCAATACCTGGAACGGCGCGACGCGGAAAAAGGCCTGCGGCAGAGCGAGGCCCACTTCCGCGCCCTGGTCGAACAGGCGACCGACAGCTTCTACGTGCACGACAGCGATGGCATGCTGCTCGACGTCAACCAGCATGCCTGCCACAGCCTCGGCTACCTGCGCGAGGAACTGCTGCGCATGAGCATGATGGACATCGATGCAAAGTTGTCACCCGAAGACCTCAAGCAGCTCGGCCCAGGCCTGACCACCGGCGCCCCGACCGCGATCGAGAGCGTGCACCGCCGCAAGGACGGCACCGAGTTTCCGGTCGAGCTGCGCATCGGTCCCATCCTCATCGACGGCAAGGAATGCATGCTGTCGCTGGCGCGGGACATGACCGAGCGCGTGCGGATGCAGCAGCATATCGAACACCTCGCTTTCCACGACTCGCTGACCAACCTGCCCAACCGCGCCATGTTCAACCGGCACCTGCAGCATGCGATCGAGCAGGCGGACCGGCACAAGCGGCGGCTGGCGGTGCTGTTCGTCGACCTCGACCGCTTCAAGAATGTGAACGACACGCTGGGCCATGGCGCGGGCGACGTGCTCCTCCAGGAGATGTCCCGACGCATCAGCCACTGCCTGCGAACGAGCGACGTAGTCGCGCGCAACCGCACCAGCGAGGATATCGTGGCGCGCCTGGGGGGCGATGAATTCGTGGTGCTGATCGAAAGCTTCACCGACGGCAGCCAGGTCGCCGAGGTGGCGCAGCGCATCCTGAACGTCATGGTGAAGGAATACATTCTGGACGGCCAGCTGATCCACATGACGGCGAGCATCGGCATCAGCATCTTCCCTGAAGACGGCCGCCATGACTTTACCCTCATGAAGCATGCCGACATCGCGATGTACCGCGCCAAGGACCTCGGCAAGAACCGCTACGAGTTTTACTCGGCATGGATGAACGGCCATTCGGCGCGCAGCCTGGCGCTGGAATCCGGACTGCGGCGCGCGATCGAACGCAATGAACTCGCCCTGCATTACCAGGCCAAGGTCGATTCCCACAACGGCCGCATCGCCGGCATGGAAGCGCTGGTGCGCTGGCGGCATCCCGAACTCGGCCTGGTGCCGCCGGACCAGTTCATCCCGCTGGCCGAGGAAACCGGGCTGATCGTGCCGCTGTCGCGCTGGGTGCTCAACGAAGCCTGCCGCCAGCACGCGGAATGGGTCAATGCCGGATTCCCGCCGGTGCGGATCGCGGTCAACCTGTCGGCGCGGCAGTTCGTGGAGGACGGCCTGTGCGAAGAGGTCTTCGCCACCCTCGCCCTGCACGGGCTCGATGCCCGCCTGCTGGAACTCGAAATCACGGAAAGCATGGTCATGGCGAACACCGAGCGCACGTTCGAGGCGCTCGCGCGCCTGCGCAGCAGCGGCATCCGCATCGCCATCGATGACTTCGGCGTCGGCTATTCCTCGCTGTCGCAGCTCAAGCAGTTCCCGGTGGACGTCATCAAGATCGACCGCTCGTTCATCCGCGACATTCCCGGCGATCCGTCCGACGCCGCGATCACCGATGCCATCATCGCCATGAGCAAGCGGCTCAAGGTCATCACGGTGGCGGAAGGCGTGGAAACGCCGCATCAATGGCACTTCTTGCGCGAGCACGGATGCGACGAGATCCAGGGCTATTACTTTTGCAAACCTCTGGAGGCGCAGGCTTTCCTTGCCTACGCGCTCAAGAACATGGAGGAAACGGCGCCCGCCTGAGCGATGCTAGCCTTCGCCGTGAAACGACGAGGCATCGCCCTGCAGCACGCCCAGGGCCTGCCCGATGTCGGCGATCAGGTCGCGCGGATCCTCGAGGCCGATGTAGAACCGCACCAGCTGGCCGGCATGCGGCCAGTTGGCGCGCATGCCCTTCACCCGGTAAGGCACGCACAGGCTGTGCGCCCCGCCCCAGCTGTAGCCGATCTTGAACAGCTTCAGGCTGTCGACGAAACGGTCGGTCAGGGCCTCGGGATGGCGCTCGTCGAAGATGACGGAGAACAAGCCGCCCGCGCCGGTGAAATCACGTTTCCAGGTCGCGTGACCGGGACAGTCCTCGAAGGCAGGATGCAGCACCCGGCTGATCTCCGGGCGTGACTTGAGCCAGCGCGCGACGGCATGCGCGGCGGCATCGTGGGCATCGAAGCGCAGCTTCATGCTCGGCAGGCCGCGCGACACGAGGTAGCAATCGTCCATGCCCACGCCATACCCGAGGCGCATGTGGGCTTCCTCGATCTTCTGGTTCAAGGCATCGTCGCGCGTGATGACGGCGCCCATCAGCACGTCCGAGCCGCCGGACTGATATTTCGTCAGGGCTTGCATGACGATGTCCACTCCATGGTCGAAGGCCTTGAATGCCAGGCCCGCGGACCAGGTATTGTCGAGCGCAACCACAGGCCGACTGCCCTGGCCTACGGCCGCGTGGGCGGCCGCGCAGATGGCCGGAATGTCGGGCACTTCCATGGTCACCGATCCCGGCGCCTCGGTCCAGACGAGGCGCGTCTCCGGCCGGATCAGGTCCTTGATGCCGGCGCCGATCATCGGGTCGTAGAAGCGCGTGCTGATGCCGAAGTGGCGGGCCATCCATTGGCCGAGATCGCGGTTCGGGTTGTAGGCGTTGTCGGGAATAAGCATGTCGTCGCCGCTCTTGAGCAGCGCCATGTCGATCATGGAGATCGCCGCCAGGCCGCTGGGCGCGAGCATGCAATGCTTCCCGCCCTCGATTTCCGTGAGCCGCGCCTCGAGCGTGAACGAGGTGGGCGTGCCATGCAGGCCGTAGGTATAGCCGCTCTTCTGCTGCCAGGTGCGCGAGCGCATCGCCGCGACGTTCTCGAACACCACGGTCGAGGCGCGGTGCACCGCAAGCGGAAAGGCGTCGAAGCCTGCCGGGGCTTCGTAGCCGGAATGGATGATCGCCGTCGCCGTCCGCGGCGGCTGGCTGCTGGCGTGGTCCTGGTCGTCAGCCATGCGTTCCCCCGTTGCGATGCCGGTCAGGCTTCGGCCCAGAGATCGTGGGCATCGGCGGCGGTGATCTTCACGTCGACGAATTCGCCGACGCGCAGCTTGCGGTGCGGCTCGTACGGCGGCTTGACGTAGACCGCGCCATCGATCTCCGGCGCATCCGCCGCGGTGCGGCCGGTGCCGCCGGACGCGCTGACCTCGTCGATCAGCACGCGCATGGTCTGGCCGACCTTGGCTTGCATGCGTTCCTTCGAAATGCCTTCCTGCAATTCCATGACGCGGGCGCGGCGCTCTTCGCGTACCTCTTCCGGCACGGGATTGTCGAGCGAGTTGGCGGTCGCGCCTTCGACCGGCGAGTAGGCGAAGCAGCCTAGGCGGTCGATGCGCGCTTCCTTCAGGAAGTCGAGGAGATACTGGAATTCTTCTTCGGTCTCGCCAGGGAAGCCGGCGATGAAGGTGGAGCGGATGGTGAGGTCCGGGCAAAGCTTGCGCCACGCCTGGATGCGCTCGATGTTCTTTTCGCCGTTGGCCGGGCGTTTCATGCGCTTGAGCACATCGGGATGCGCATGCTGCAGCGGCACGTCGAGGTAAGGCAGCACCTTGCCCTCGGCCATCAGGGGAATGATGTCGTCGACATGCGGATACGGATAGACGTAGTGCAGGCGAACCCAAGCGCCGTACTGGGCGGCGAGCTCGCCGAGCGCGGTCACGAGCTGGGTCATGTGCGTGCGCAGCGGACGGCCGTTCCAGAAGCCGGTGCGGAACTTCACGTCCACGCCATAGGCGCTGGTGTCCTGGGAAATGACCAGCAGTTCCTTCACACCGGCCTTGAAGAGGTTTTCCGCTTCCAGCATGACATCGGCCACCGGACGCGACACGAGATCGCCGCGCATCGAGGGGATGATGCAGAAGCTGCAGCGATGGTTGCAGCCCTCGGAAATCTTGAGGTAGGCGAAATGCTTGGGCGTGAGCTTCACGCCTTGCGGCGGCAGCAGGTCGATGAAGGGATCGTGCGGCTTGGGCAGGTGCTTGTGCACCGCCGCCATCACCTCGCCCACGGCATGCGGCCCGGTCACTTCGAGGACCTTGGGATGCACGCTCTGGATGATGTCGTTGCCCGCGGCGTCCTTCTTGGCGCCGAGGCAACCGGTGACGATCACCTTGCCGTTTTCATTGAGGGCTTCGCCGATGGCATCCAGCGATTCCTGGACGGCGGCATCGATGAAGCCGCAGGTATTGACGATGACGAGGTCGGCGCCGTCGTAGGACTTGGCGGTGTCATAGCCTTCGGCGCGCAACTGGGTGAGGATCTGTTCGGAGTCGACGAGGGCTTTCGGGCAGCCGAGGGAGACGAAGCCGACTTTGGGGGAAGAATCGTTGGACATAACAAAACAGGGCACAAGGCAATCCGCCATTGTACCCTGTTGCGGGCCCTGCCTGACAGCGCCTGGACCGAATGGACCAGGCGGGATGCAGGCCGGGGCAGGTGTTATTTCTTCGTCTTGTCGTTCGTGCCAGCGCCCGGGAACGGGAAGCTGCCGAACATGTTCTTGGTCTGGCTCTGCATCTGCTCCTGCATCTGCATGAAGAGGTTCTTGCTCTGCTCGATGTAGTTGCTCATCATGCCTTGCATCATCGGCCCCTGGACGTTCATGAACTGGGTCCACATTTCCTGGCTGAAAGGCTTGCCTTCGTAGAAGCCTTTCGAGCTTTCGGCGAGCTTGTTCTGGATGTCGATGAAGGCCTGGATGTTCTTTTCCAGGTAGGAACCCATCATGCCTTGCATGGCGTGGCCGTAGTAGCGGATGATCTGCGACAGCGCCCCGCTGGAAAACATGGGCGTGCCATTGGCTTCTTCCTCGAGGATGATCTGCAGCAGGATGCTGCGGGTCAGGTCTTCCTCGGTCTTAGCGTCGACCACCGTGAATTCTTCATTCTCGAGGACGAGCTGCTTCACGTCCGCTAGCGTGATGTAGGAACTGGTCTGGGTATCGTACAACCGGCGATTGGGGTACTTCTTGATCAGTCGCTCGGATGCCTTTTTTGTGCTGTTCATTGATGGTTCCCGTCTTTTGCGGCGCAACGCTTTTGTGCCGGATTTCAATGAAGCGAACAGGCGTTCGCTTGTCTCCAACCTTATTATAGTGCGAGAAAACAAATATTTAGCGAGTTTTCGGCACGACCGTGTTGATTTATTGCAATGCAGCCACGCGAAGAAAAAGCCCGGAAATCCGAAGGCGGAATTCCGGGCTTTTCGATGAGAGCTTTTCGGGACAAGCCGTCGGCGGATGAGGCTCAGGCCTTGACCTTCACATAACGGCCGGGCGCCGGCTCGATGGGCTTGTACTTGGCGCTGCCCGGCTTTTTCGGCGCGGGCACCTTCTTGCCGCCGTTCTTTGCGAGGAAGGCGCTCCATTCCGGCCACCAGCTTCCCGGATTTTCCGTCGCGCCCGCAAACCACTCTTCCGCCGTCTTGGCCGGCGCGTCATTGGTCCAGTAGCTGCGCTTCTTGGCGGCCGGCGGATTGATCACGCCCGCGATGTGGCCCGAGGCGCCCAGCACGAAGCGGTTGCGCGCGGGCTTCTTGGGATTCAGGATACTCATCGACTCGTAGGCGGCGGTCCAGGGCACGATGTGGTCCTCGCGGGAGCCATAGATGAAGATCGGCGTATCGATCTTGCCGAGGTCGACCTTTTGCCCGCCCACCGTCAGCTTGCCCGGCTGGCGCAGGTTGTTCTCGAGGTACATGTTGCGCAGGTAGTAGCAGTACATCGGTCCCGGCAGGTTGGTGCTGTCGGAGTTCCAGTACAGCAAGTCGAAGGGCGGCGGCTCCTCGCCCTTCAGGTAATTCGATTTCACGTAGTTCCAGACCAGGTCGTTCGGCCGCAGGCTCGAGAATGTGGATGCGAAGTCGCGTCCCGGCATCAGTCCGCCCTTGCCGATGGTCTGCTCGCGCAGCAGGACCTGGGCATCGTCGACAAAGACGTCGATCACGCCGGTCTCGCGGAAGTCGAGCAAGGTCGTCAGCAGGGTCAGGCTGGAAAGGGGGTTTTCACCGCGCCCGTACAGGATGGAGAGCGCGGTCGAGAGCACCGTGCCGCCGACGCAGAAGCCGAGCGCGTTGATCTGTTCCTGGCCCGAGATTTCCTGGGCCACTTCCAGCGCCTTCAAAGCGCCTTTCTGGATGTAGTCGTCCCAGGTGGTCTTGCCCAGGTCCGCGCCGGGATTGCACCACGAGACGAGGAATACCGTATTCCCCTCTTCCACCGCGTACTTGACGAGCGAGTTGGCGGGCTGGAGATCGAGGATGTAGTACTTGTTGATGCAGGGCGGGACAAGCAGCAGTGGACGCTCGTTGACGGTCTTGGTCAGCGGCTGGTACTGGATGAGCTGGAACAGCTCGTTCTCGAACACCACCGTGCCTTCGGTGGTCGCGACGTTCACCCCGACTTCGAAGGCCGACTCGTCGGTCTGCGAGATGTGCCCCTTCTGCAGGTCCTGCAGCATGTTGGTGATGCCCTTGGCGAGGCTCTCGCCCTTGCTCTCGATGATCTTCTGCTGCGCCTCGGGATTGGTGACGAGGAAGTTCGCGGGCGACATCGCATCTACCAGCTGCTGCACCGCGAAGCGGATCTTCTGTTTCGCGCGGGGCTTGGCTTCGACGGCATCGGCCATGGCGAGCAGGAAGCGCGAGTTCAGCAGGTACACCGCCGCGTTGAAGGCATGCAGCGGGTTGGCCTGCCATACCGGCGCGGAGAAGCGCTTGTCGGCGATCGCGGGAGTCTTCTGCGCCAGCATGTCCTGCCATAGCACGGTGAGCTGCTGCATGTAGTCCTGCTGCAGCTTGCCCAGTTCGGCGGGATCGATGGTCGCGCCCAGGTCGGCCATGGTCTTGGCGATGGGCCCCATGTCCATCTGCGGGGTCTTCATCCAGGACTGCCAGGCGTTGGGATCGGAAAATTGCGCCATCCATGCTGGCGGGGTGGCTTGGGGAGTGAACATGTTCATGCTGGGATCTCTGATTTGGCGTATCGTTACAAGTCGACTTGAATGCTGCAAAAGCCACGTAAGCTTATGTATATCGTTGCCATCGCATGGATGTATGTGGTCCTCATGATGTCGATCACCGAGCACTCGGTGGTCGCCGGCATCGCGACCTTCCTGCTGTATGGCGTCCTCCCGCTTGTGATCATTTTATACTTGATGGGTACGCCGCAGCGCAAACGCAACCGCGTAAAAGCAGAAAAATTACTACGTGAGGAAAAGGCGGCCATGGCGCCATCCGCCCCGCCGGACCAAGACGCGGCGCATCATGGCGAGGAGGCAGGTCCGACCCAACCCGTGGCTGAAAACGGCAAGCCTGGCGTGCCGCCGGCATAAACCGTTACGAGCTCATTCTCACCACGGCCTCACTTCGCTTCCTGGCAGCAATGAATGTTCGCCGATGATGGCGAATTCCTACTTGAGCCAGATCAAGGAGGCCATGCGCCCCGTCACGCGGTCCCGGCGATAGGAATAGAAGCGGGATGCTTCGGTGACCGTGCACCAACCGCCTCCCGAGACGTTGGCGACACCGGCATGGCGCAGCCTCAGTCGTGCCAGCGCATAGATGTCCGCTAGAAATTTTCCTCCGGTTCCGGCGATGGGGCGGAAGGCAGCGTCCGCTTCCGCATGCGCCGCGCGGAATGCCGCCCTGACGTCTTCCCCCACCTCGAAGGCACCAGGCCCGATGGCCGGTCCAAGCCAGGCGACGATCTCGCCGGCGCCTGCATCGCGCATGCGCGCCAACGTATTTTCCAGCACCCCGCCGGATAGGCCGCGCCAGCCGGCATGCGCCGCACCGACCACCCTTCCCTGCACGTCGCTGAACAGGACCGGCAGGCAGTCGGCAGTCTGGATGATGCACACGGCGCCCGGACCGGCCGCGACGCTGGCATCCGCATCGACCGTCGCGCCGGGAGCGATGCCGGCAGCATCCGCCACCCGGCTGCCATGCACCTGGTTCAGCCAGGCGGGTTCGGCGGGGAGATCCTGCCGGAGCAAGGCACGGTTCGCGGCCACCGCCGCGGGATCGTCCTGGACGTGGGTGCCGAGGTTGAAGCCGCCGCTGCCATCCAGCGCCGCATACGGTCCGCGGCTGACGCCGCCGCTGCGCAGCGTGGAGATGGTACCCACCCCGGGCGGCAAGGCGGGCCAGTCGATGTCGAGGTAGCGGCCGCGATTCATGCCGATTCCGCCGGATCGATGCGGGCCGACTGCAGCAGCGCCAGCATGTCGTCGGGAAGCGGCGCCTCCCATTCCTTGTGCTTGCCGGAACGTGGATGATCGAGCCCGAGGCGGAAGGCATGCAGGGCTTGCCGGTGGAAGGCGCCCGCGAGATGGCTCTTGCCATAGAGCTGGTCACCCACCAGCGCGAAGCCGATGGAAGCCATGTGGACGCGGATCTGGTGGGTACGCCCGGTCTCGAGGCGGCAGCGCAGCAGGCTGACCGGCTTGCCGTCGATGCTCCCGGACGCGACGCGCTCGTAATGGGTGACCGCCGGCTTGGCGCCGTGGTGATCCGAGACCGCCATCTTGACGCGATCGCGCGGATGACGGCCGATGGCTGCCTCGATGCGGCCGCTGATCTGCGGCTGGCCCCAGACCAGCGCCAGGTATTCGCGCTTGACGGTGCGCGCCTGAAGCTGGCGGACCAGGTCGGTCTGGGCCTCGATGGTCTTGGCCACGACCATCAGGCCGCTGGTTTCCTTGTCCAGCCGGTGCACGATGCCGGCGCGCGGCACGGCGGCGATCGCCGGGACGTGATGCAGCAAGCCGTTGAGCAAGGTGCCGGACCAGTTGCCGGCGGCCGGATGCACGACCAGTCCGGCCGGCTTGTTGATGACGAGGATGGAGGCGTCCTCGTGGAGAATGTCCAGCGTCATCGCCTCTGCATTGAAGGCCTGGTCCTCTGGCACCGTCTGCGGCGCCACGGTCAGCACTTCGTCGCCCAGCGCGGTGGTCTTGGGCTTCACCGGCTGGCCGTCCACGGTCACGTGGCCGGATTCCATCCATTGCTGGAGCCGGCTGCGCGAATACTGGGGTGCCAGCATGGACAGGGCCTTGTCCATGCGCAGCCCGCAATGCTCGGGCCCGAGCGCCAGCACCAGCGTTTCGCCGCCGGGGGCGTCATCGTCGTCGTTCAGGGCAAGGTCGTTGTCGGGAAGGGTTTTCTGCAAATTCGGATTTTCGTCTGGCATCGATGCAAGTTCCATCAGCTATAATCGGTCTCTTGTTCAGATGTATTCTTGCAAAACGTCATGCAAAAAAGATCGTTGAAGTTCCTCGCCCCCGCCCTGGCAATGGCCATCGTGTTGTCCGGATGCGGCCTGCTGCCGGACAAGGCCGACGAGACGAGGGACTGGTCAGCCTCGAAATTATACTCGGAGGCCCGTGACGAACTGTCGACCGGAAGCTACGACAAGGCAATCCAGTACTTCGAGAAGCTGGAAGCGCGCTATCCCTTCGGCACCTATGCCCAGCAGGCGCAGATGGAAATCGCCTACGCCTACTACCGCCAGTCCGATTCGCCGCAGGCCCTGGCCGCGATCGAACGCTTCATCAAGCTGCATCCGAACCATCCGAACGTCGACTACATGTACTACCTGCGCGGTCTGGTGAATTTCAATGACAGGCTCGGCTTCTTCGACTTCATCGTCCGGCAGGACCCGAGCGAACGCGATCCGAAGGCGGCCCGCGAAGCCTTCGATTCCTTCCGCCTGCTTGCCGAGCGCTTTCCCGACAGCATCTACGCCAAGGACGCCATCGCGCGCATGAAGTACCTGGTGAACGCCCTGGCGCAGTATGAAGTGCATGTGGCGAGCTACTATTACCGGCGCGGCGCCTACCTGGCGGCGGCCAACCGGGCCCAGACCGCGCTGGTGGAGTATCGCGAGGCGCCGGCCGTCGAGGAAGCCCTGTCCGTCATGGTCCGTTCCTACGATGCGCTCGGCATGACCGACCTGCGCGAAGACGCCAAGCGCGTGCTGGACAAGAACTTTCCGAACAGCGTCTACCTGCGCGGCGGCCCCGACCGCAGCGGCCCCTGGTGGAAGATCTGGTAAGCCGCCACGCGGGTGTCCGCTACGACCATCCGCAGGCGCGCTAAGGCAAGCCCTTGGAATTCAATCCCCGGTCCGGCGCCGGAATACCCAGACGGCGTCGCTCGATGCCTCCGCGTCGAACGCATAACCGTCTTCGCTGAATTCCTTCAGCTTCGCCGGCTGGCTGATGTTGTTGACCGCCGCATGGCGCGCCATGAGTCCGCGCGCCCGCTTGGCGAAGAAAGAAATCACCTTGTACCTGCCGTTTTTCCAGTCCTCGAAGACCGGCGTGATGACGGGGGCATCCAGTAGGCGCGGCTTGACGACCTTGAAGTATTCTTCGGAAGCGAGGTTGACCAGCACCTTGCCGCGCTTGCCCTTCTGCGATGCCAGCGCCGCATTGATCGCCTGCGTGACCTGGTCGCCCCAGAAGGTGTACAGATCCTTGCCGCGCCCATTGGCGAGCCGGGTACCCATCTCCAAGCGGTAGGGTTGCATGAGGTCGAGCGGGCGCAACACGCCGTACAGGCCGGAGAGGATGCGCACCGAGGATTGAAGATAAGCAAGCTGCTTCGGACTCAGCGATGGCGCCTGCAAGCCGTCGTAGACGTCGCCGTCGAAGGCAAGGACCGCCTGCTTGGCATTATTGGATGTGAAGCGCCGCGACCAGGAAGCAAAACGCGCGACGTTCAGCGTCGCGATGCTGTCAGAGACGTCCATCAGGCTGGCGACGTCGGCGGCCGACAGCTTTCGCAGGACCTCGATCAGTTCCGCGGCCTGGGGGATGAATTCCGGCAGGGTTTTCTCATCGGTGACCGGCGGCGTGTCGTAGTCCAGGGTCTTGGCGGGGGAAAGTACGATCAGCATGCAGCAAAAGAAGAATTCGATTAACAGCCAGCAATGATACCGAAACGCATCGTCATCGACACGAACGTCTGCCTCGACCTCTTCGTCTTCCACGACCCGCGCTGGTCCGCCCTCCTCCTCGCCTTGCACGAACGCCGGGTCGAAGCCGTGACCCGGGACGACTGCCGCGACGAATGGCGCGCCGTCCTGCACTATTCCCACCTGCCTCTGGATGACCGGTCGCGCCCCGTGGCGGATGCCGAATTCGCCGCCCTGATCCAGGTCATCGGACGCCAGGATCTTGTCCCGCGCGTCGACGTGGTCCTGCCGAAGTGCAAGGACACCGACGACCAGAAATTCCTCGAAATTGCGCGCGATGCCGGCGCGGAAGTGCTCATCACCAAGGACAAGGCCCTGCTCAAGCTTGCCAAGCGGACGGCCAGGGCCGGCCTGTTCCAGATTCTGCCGCCGGAGAAATGGACTCCGCCGGTTTGACGCATGGCCGCACCACGCCTGCATCCACCATCGAATCGGCTCTACAATGTCGGTTTTGCCATCCAGGTTGAACCGCATGAACGCCCCTCTTCCCGCTCAGACTCCCACATTGGCATCCCGGCTTCCCAAGGTCGGCACGACCATCTTCACCGTCATGTCGGCGCTGGCCGCGGAAAAGGGCGCGGTCAACCTCGGCCAGGGCTTCCCGGATTTCGATTGCGACCCGGCACTGGTCGATGCCGTCACCGGCGCCATGCGGGCGGGCCTGAACCAGTATCCGCCCATGACCGGCATCCCGGCTTTGCGGGAAGCGATCTCGGCCAAGGTGTCCGCGCTTTACGGCCATCGCTATGATCCTGCGACCGACATCACCGTCACCGCCGGCGCCACACAGGGCATCCTGACCGCCATCCTGTGCTGCGTGCATCCCGGCGACGAAGTGATCGTCATCGAACCGGTCTACGACAGCTACGTGCCGGCCATCGACATGGCGGGCGGCGTGCCGATGTTTGTGCAGATGGAAGTCGGGCCGGACGGCTACAGCGTCCCATGGGATCGCGTCGCCGCGGCCGTGACGCCTCGCACACGGGCCATCATGATCAACTCTCCGCACAATCCCACCGGCTCCATCCTGCGGAGCGCCGACCTCGATGCGCTCGCCGGCATCCTCCGCGGCACCAACATCCTGCTTATTTCGGACGAGGTGTACGAACACATGGTCTATGACGGCCAGCAGCATGAATCCGTCTGCCGCCATCCCGAACTCGCGGCGCGCGCTTTCGTCATTTCCAGCTTCGGCAAGACCTACCATGTGACCGGCTGGAAGATCGGCTACGTCGCCGCGCCTCCGCCGCTGATGGCGGAATTCCGCAAGGTCCACCAGTTCAACGTCTTCACCGTCAATACCCCGGTGCAGCACGGCATCGCGCAATACATGCGCGACCCCGCGCCCTACCTCCAGCTCGCCGGCTTCTACCAGGCCAAGCGCGACCTGTTCCGGGAAGGGCTGGCAGGCAGCCGCTTCAAGCTGCTTCCTTCCGACGGCACGTACTTCCAGTGCGTCGATTACTCCGCCATCTCCAGCCTCCCCGAGGCCGAGTTCGCGACCTGGCTGACCAGCGAGGTCGGCGTCGCCGCGATCCCGGTATCAGCCTTCTACAGCAAGCCGCGGGAGTCGGGCATCGTTCGCTTCTGCTTCGCGAAAAAGGATGACACGCTGCGGCAAGCATTAGGACGCCTTGCAAGCTTGTAAATATTTCTTGGCGTTCACACTTTTTGGTTGCACAATAAAAAGGCAAGGAGAATCCGGCTCCCGAGCCAGCTTAAGCAACCTAAACGGTCGCATATCGCAATGATCCTGCCCGCCGCGCGCCATCCGCAAGGATGGCGCGCGGCGGGCCAGTTCTGACTTGGGCGCGGCAACCCGTTACGAGGGGGGACGATGTTCGATCAGAGACGCATCAGCTTGGCGGATATTGCCATCGGCGAACCATTGCCGTGGGATGTCTACGGAGAGGGAAATCGGCTGCTGCTCAAGCGTGGCCAGGTTATCGTGAGCATGCGGCAGGCGGAAAGCCTGCTGTCGCGCGGCCTGTTCATCCATGCCGACGAGCAGGAAAAAGGCGCCCAGCCAAAACAGGAACAGCGTGCCGGCGCCAAGGCCGAGCAGCCCTCCGCCCTGCGCTTCATCAACCTCGCCACGAAACGCCTGGAACGCGTTCTCTACAACTTCGCCAGCGAGGAAAACGTCCAGGCCAAGGTGCTGGAAGTCGTGAAGGCGCTCGGTTACGCAGGAACGGTGAATGCGGATGTCTGCCTCGCCGCCATGCTGCTCAACCAGGGCAGTTCGAGCTACGCCGTCCGGCATGGCGTGGATAGCGCGCTGCTTGCCCGGCAGGTGGCGCGCGCCATGAACAAGACCGAGCGGGAAGTCGAGGACATCATGGCGGCCTGCCTGACGATGAACATCGGCATGCTGCGCCAGCAGGACCAGTTCCAGGCGCGCACCGAGCCGCTCGGCCCGAAGGACGCCGAACTCGTCAGGAACCATCCTGCCGAAAGCGTCCGGATGCTCCGCCAGGCCGGGATTGACCGTCCCGATTGGCTGGAATTCGTCCTCCTGCATCACGAACTCGACAACATCCAGCCCAGCGTGGAAGGCGGGATCCGAGAAATTCCCCAAAATGCCAAGATCGTCTCGCTGGCCGACCGCTACACCGCCTCGGTCACGACGCGGAAATACAAGAAAACCTTGCTGCCGGCGATGGCGTTGCGGGATGTGTTCATGAAGAACGGAACGCCGAGCGACCCGACGCTGGCCGCCTACTTCGTGAAGGAACTCACCACCTATCCGCCGGGCTCGCTGGTGAAATTGCAGAGTGGTGAAGTGGGCGTCGTCACGCGCCGGGGCAAGTCGTCCACTACGCCGACGGTGCATGCCTTTCTCGGGCCGCGCGGCGCGCCCTTGTCCTATCCGATCGCCCGCGACACGAGCAAGGACCTTTACCTGATTCGCGGCGCGATCCCCGGTGATGCGGCCGCCCTGTGCTTCAGCCTGCAGCAACTATGGGGAAGCGACGCAGCGCTTTGAGGTCCTGAAGTAGTTTCCCTCACGATTGCAGGCTAGTCAGTAGACGGAGCGAACCTCGCGCAGCTTGTTCCAGAAACGCTCCGCGAAATCACGGTAGTCGTCATAGAACTGCCTGGAAAAGCCGAGGTAGTAGTAATTGTCGGAGAGCGGTACCGGCAGCACTTCCACGGTCCTGTGGTATTTGCCGGCGACGAGCACGGCCACATCATTTTCATAGCCCGCCATCAGGTCCACGCGCCGGCTCGCCAGCCTCGCCAGGTTCTGCTCGTCAGTGCGGCCGGCTTCGTCGGGTACCGCACGACCGCGCTTGACGGCCTCTATCATGGCATCCGTGCCGGATGCCACCGCGACAGGCAGGCTGACATTCACGAAATTGCGGCCGTTCCAGTCCGCCCGGCTATCGAAACGCCGCGCCAGCACGATGCGCGCCGAACCCAGCGCGCGGCTGCTGTCCGTCTTCGCGCCCTTCATCGGCAGCGCCATGGTGCCCTGGTTGCGCACCGAATCGCTTGCGCCGATCAGGGCATCCACCTCGCCCTGTTTCAGGTATTCCTTGCATTGCGACCATGGCGCGATCGTGGTTTCGACATGCGCTCCCAAGCCTTGCGCTGCTGCCGAAACGATACGCTGGAAGGTCCCGGGCAAGTCCGGATCCGGACTGGTGAACGGCATCCAGGGCCGCTCGTCGACGCACACCCGCACCGTCATTCCGATGCCATGCGCCGGCGCGTGCACGCCGGCCAGCAACCAGAACATCAACATCAGGCACAGGAAGAATTCCCTGTGCACTCCATCGCCCAATGCACGCGCCTGCCGCCCGGCTTGCATGATCGTTTCCATTTTCCTTCTCCCTGGCCGATGCAACGTCATGGCGAATTTTTTTGATGATCCATGACATTAATCAAGATAGGAGAAAAATTATTAATGGCAACAAATTTTTTCGCGATTTCGGAAATGAATTTCTATCAACAAGGTGAGGATTAATTAATTTTTCATTTGGGCATTGAACGGCGTGGCTAAGCTCGCAACGAAATCCTGGAACGGGCCTTCGCGCGGCGTGGTGAAGGCGGAAGAATTTCTCATTGAAGGGAATGGCGATGGCACCGACTAATCACATTGCATCTGGCTCCAGTGTTGATGCTGCTAGCATGGGACCAGCAGCTTCTCGACCTCAGAAACAGGTTCAATTACCCGACATCAAAGACGCTTATGAAAAACTGCATCCTCTTACAGGAGAGCCTTCGACGGATTGGCATTCGTTCGCGCCGGAAGATGTGAGCCTTCATGATATCGATACGCTCAGAAAAGAGCTAACCGACGCTTTCCCTCCTCCCGATTCGTGGGAAATGGCCGCTATCGAGAAGGGCCAGACGACCATCCTCATCTACAACACATCCTTTAAGTCCCAAGGTACAGATGATCTGAAGGCGGCGAAGATTGAGGGTGGAACTGTCTCGCATAATGGTTGGGAAACCGTTTCGGCAGGGAGCAGAATAGAAGCGGACATCAACAAAATGCTCCAACAAGGATGCAGCAAACGCGTCAACACAAGTGCGTCTGAAGAGTCATACGCACCCCCTTCTGATGATCCGTCCGATGACTCTGAAGCATTGGAGACTATTGCGCTTCATCATTCCCCTCAAATCGCTGCCCTTCAAGATTTAAACGAAATTTCTCCAGCGGTGGATTTTGAGGATAAGTCAGCCAGTGGCCCTGATCCTAAAGCACCGTCGCCGCTAGTCCTGACTATCAACGGGAGTAATGCCAAACAAAAATCAGATTCAGCAGTGAAGCAGGAAACTGAAGCACGGCCAGGTCAAAACGCCATCGTCTCGCAGGTCGGCGTCAAGGTTTATCTGTGCGCGCCTCCTGGGAATGCGGATTCGACTTCCGAAAAAATTAATCGCAATAAGTCTGAATTGAGTTCTTTCATTCGCAACTTTCCAGAATTCAAAACGGATCGGTCTGGCACCAACTCATCTCAGCCTGTATCAACGTCCGCTGTTTCGTCGTCTAGGGAAATTTCCACCTTGGAGACGAAAAACCGCGTCAAGATGCTTCAAGTGAAAAGGGATGCTTTCAACGCCGATGTCGAGGTGCAAATCAAATCCGAAAAAGCGGATCACGCCAGTCGGATGAACAAGCTTGACACTAAATTACTTAAAGGGATTGGGTTGACAGAAGACCTGAAGCAGGCCCTCTGCAATGAAGAAATTAAGAATCAGGCCTACGGCAAAGCCATCTTGGCTTATCAAAATTGGCAACTAGAAAAAAATGCTAAGACTAAGCAAGAATTCATTAACACCTTCATTACCTGCAAAGATGAAAATCTAATCAATGAAGGCAAGGTTCCAGCATTTCATCTTAAGTACTACAGAAACAACCCGGTATTTGACGCTCCGCCAAAACATAGCGACAGTAGCTATAAGGAAATTTTGTATCGCCGCTTTCTCGGAAAATTTGAGGAAGCCGCAAAAGAAGTCGTGGCCTCGGCGAAGGCAAGCCTGCAGAAGTAGCTGGAAACATCTCGACTTTGCAGGCCCAGCGTCCAACTTTCAGGTCGAACGCTGGGCATCTTCGCCTTGTCCCGTCATTTCCCCCTATTGGCCATCATCTCCTGATTCGCCTTGCGGTCCGCATTCACCTTCTGCGCAGCCGGCCGCTCGCTCACCATCTTCACATACTCCCGCACCGGCAAGCCGGCGAGCATGTCCTCCCCATACACCGCCTTGGTGGCCATGCTCACCAGCGGCAAATGCACCATCGCCACGCAATCGGCCATGGTGAACGCATCCCCCGCGATGTAAGGCCCGAACTTCGCCAGCTTGGTGAAGGCCGCGATGTTCCGCGTCAGCAGCTTGCGCGTGCGTTCGCGCACTTCATCGCTGGCCTTGCTGCCGAAGAAGGCTTCGCCATAGACTTCCCGCGCGACCAGTTCGAGATGCAGTTCCATGAAAGTGATGAGTTCGCGCACCTTGGCCGCGGCGAAGGAATCTGCCGGCAGCAAGGGCTTTTCCGGATAGGCCGATTCGATGTAGTCCATGATGACCTGCGATTCGATCAGGCGGCCCTGCTCGGTTTCGATGAACGGAACCTTGCCCAGCACCGAGCGCTCGAGCAGCGCCGGGGAACGGTCGGCCCAGACGAGTTCTTCCTCGAAGGGCACGCCCTTTTCGAGCAGGGCGAACTTGACCTTGTTGTAGTAGTTGCTGACGGCAAAGCCGCAAAGTTTGAGCATGGGATGTCTCCTGGTTGTGATATGCGACGCGGTCGCGGTCCTGAGTGGAAATTTCGGCAATAATACCGCTCTGAACCCAACTACACCACTTCCACCATGGCTGCCGAGCTCCAGGCGTCCCGGCAGGACGCCACCCTGATCCTCACCCTTTCCAACCCGGGCGCGAAGAACGCCTTGCATCCCGACATGTACGGCGCGGCCATCGAGGCGCTGACCACCGCCGAGCGCGACGACTCGGTGCGCGCCGTCGTGATCACCGGCGCCGACAAGTTCTTCTGTGCCGGCGGCAACCTGAACCGGCTGCTGGAAAACCGCAGCAAGGACCCGTCTGTGCAGGCCGATTCCATCGACCAGCTGCATGGCTGGATCGATGCCATCCGCGATTGTCCCAAGCCCGTCATCGCCGCCGTCGACGGCGCGGCGGCCGGGGCGGGATTCTCGCTCGCGCTTGCCAGCGACCTCATCGTTGCCGGAAGCTCGGCGAAGTTCGTGATGGCCTATGTGCGCGTGGGACTGACGCCTGACGGCGGCGCCTCCTGGTTCATTTCGCGCGCCCTGCCGAGGCAACTTGCAATGGAAATCCTGATCGAAGGCAAACCGGTGCTTGCGCCGCGGCTGTATGAACTTGGCGTGGTGAACCGCGTCGTGCCCGACGGCACCGCGCTCGACGTCGCCTTGCAGTGGGCCGAGGAATTGTCTGCCCTGTCACCGAATGCGGTCGAGCGCATCAAGGCCCTGAACCAGGAAGCGCAAAACAATTCGCTGACGCAGCACCTCGAAGCCGAGAAGCGCAGCTTCGTCGAAAGCCTGCATCACCGCGATGCCCAGGAAGGCATCGGCGCCTTCCTCGAAAAACGAAAGCCCCACTACAAATGACCGCACATCAACGACGCCGCATCTACCTCATGCGTCACGGCAACGTGACCTACTTCGACCAGCAAGGCAAGCCCTTCCTGCCCGAGCAGGTGCCGCTCAATGAACTCGGACGCGAGCAAGCCACCGCCGCTGGCCAGATTTTTGCCGCAGAAGGAATCCGCTTCGACAAGGTGATCGTTTCCGGCTTGCCGCGCACGGTCGAGACGGCAACGCGCGTCTTGATGGCGACCGGCCAGGACATTCCACTCGAGGTGCAGGAAGACCTGGTCGAACTGCGCGGCGGCAAGCTGTCGGCGATCCCCGACGAAGATCTCCGGGAAGCCTTCGTCGGCGCCTTCGATGGCGTCGTTCCCGAACAGAAGCAGTTTCTTGGTGGCGAAAGCATCGGCCAGCTCATGGACCGCGTTCATCCCGCGATCGACAGGCTGCGCGCCGACAAAAGCTGGGACACGGTGCTTCTCGTGCTGCACGGCGGCGTCAATCGCGCGATTCTCTCTTACGCCCTCACGAATCAACGCATCTACCTCGGCAATCTGGCGCAGACCGCGGGCTGCATCAATGCCATCGACGTCGGCGAGCAGCAGGCCGACTGGGTGGTGCGGGTCATGAATTTTTCCGCGATATCCACCCTGCAGGGCGAGTCGCGCCACACCACCATGGAAGTCCTGCTCGAGCAGTACATGAAATCGCGCGGGCTGCGGAAAGGGGAAAAAGAAAAATAAGGCCCGCATCGCGGCAAAATAGTACGGTCGTACACTTATGTTGTAGAATGGTCCGGATCCCCTGCCCTAACCAACCAAGGAGACGAGATGTACGAGGAATACATGGGCACGCGCCCGGTGTCGGAACGCCAGAAGTTCGACGTCGCCGCGCTAGAGAACTACATGCGCGAGCATGTGCCGGGCTTCGCCGGGAACCTGAGCATCGAGCAGTTCAAGGGCGGGCAATCCAACCCGACATTCAAGCTCACCGCCGGCGACCAGCGCTACGTGCTGCGCACCAAGCCCGGCCCGGCCGCCAAGCTGCTTCCGTCGGCGCACGCCATCGACCGCGAATTCCGCGTCATGAATGCGCTCAACAAGGCCGGCTTTCCCGCGGCGAAACAGTTCGCGCTCTGCCAGGACGAGTCCATCATCGGCCGCGCCTTCTACATCATGGATTTCGTCGATGGCCGCGTGCTCTGGGACCAGTCCCTGCCGGGCATGAGCCCCGAGCAGCGCGCCGAAATCTATGACGAGATGAACCGCGTCATCTCGCAGCTCCACACCATCGATTACAACGCCATCGGCCTCGGCGACTACGGCAAGCCGGGCAACTACTTCGCGCGCCAGATCGACCGCTGGACCAAGCAGTACCGCGCCTCCGAGACCGAAAAGATCGAGGCCATGGACAAGCTGATCGACTGGCTGCCGGCCAACATTCCGCCTGGCGACGACACAAGCATCGTGCACGGCGACTACCGCCTCGACAACATGATCTTCCATCCCACCGAGCCGCGCGTGCTCGCGGTGCTCGACTGGGAATTGTCGACGCTCGGCCATCCGCTCGCCGACTTCTCGTATCACTGCATGAGCTGGCACATTCCCCAGGGCCAGTTCCGCGGCATAGGCGGCCTCGACCTCGAATCGCTCGGCATTCCGAGCGAGGACGCATACATCGCGAAATACTGCGAGCGCACGGGCAAGACCATCCGCAAGGAAGATTTCAATTTCTACCTGGCGTACAACATGTTCCGCATGGCCGGCATCCTGCAGGGCATCATGAAGCGCTATGTGGATGGCACCGCGTCCAGCGAACAGGCGCTGAAGTCCGGACAGGCGGCGCGCCCGATGGCGGAAATGGGATGGCGCTACGCATCCGGCCAGGCCGGCTGATACCAGGCCTGGACAAGACCAAGGCAAAGCAACTCACACATAAGGAGACGACATGGAATTCGAATATTCTGACCGCTGCAAGGACCTGCAGCAGCGCCTGCTGCGCTTCATGGATGAGCACATCTACCCCAACGAAAAAGCCTTCGACGAAGAAGTCGACCGCAACGGCCGCGAGAAAGGCAACCGCTGGATTCCGACGCAGCTGATCGAAGACCTCAAGCCGAAGGCGCGCGCCGCCGGGCTGTGGAACCTGTTCCTGCCGAAATCGGCACGCGCGCCGGAAGGCTTGTCCAACCTCGACTATGCGCCGCTGTGCGAAATCATGGGACGCGTGCCCTGGGCGCCGGAAGTCTTCAATTGCGCCGCGCCCGACACCGGCAACATGGAAACCATCGAGCGCTACGGCACGGAAGAGCACAAGAAGCAGTGGCTCGAGCCCTTGCTGCGCGGCGAGATCCGTTCCGCCTTCGCCATGACCGAACCGGCCGTCGCTTCCTCTGACGCGACCAACATCGAAACCCGCATCGAGCGCCAGGGCGACGAATACGTCATCAATGGCCGCAAGTGGTGGATCTCCGGCGCGGGCGATCCGCGCTGCAAGATCTTCATCCTGATGGGCAAGACCGATCCGGAGGCGCCGCGCCATTCGCAGCAGTCGATGATCCTCGTGCCGACCGACACCAAGGGAGTGACCATCAAGCGTCCGCTGCCGGTCTTCGGCTACGATGACGCGCCGCACGGCCATTGCGAGATCCTGTTCGAAAACGTGCGCGTACCGGCGTCGAACATCCTGCTCGGCGAAGGACGCGGCTTCGAGATCGCCCAGGGCCGCCTCGGCCCAGGCCGCATCCACCACTGCATGCGCGCCATCGGCGTGGCGGAACGCGCGCTCGAACTCATGTGCAAGCGCCTGAACGACCGCGTGGCCTTCGGCAAGCGCGTTTCCGAGCAGAGCGTCTGGCACGAGCGCATCGCCGAGTCGCGCATCCGCATCGATACCGCGCGCCTGCTGACGCTGAAGGCCGCCTACATGATGGATACCGTGGGCAACAAGCACGCCAAGGCGGAGATCGCGATGATCAAGGTGCTCGCGCCCAACGTCACCCAGCAAGTGCTCGACTGGGCGATCCAGGCCTATGGCGCGGGCGGCGTCTGCGACGACTTCCCGCTCGCCGGCCAGTGGGCGGGCAACCGCACGCTACGCATCGCGGACGGTCCGGATGAAGTCCACCGCAATGCCATCGCCAAGCTGGAACTCGCCAAGCACATGGCGATTCCCAAGGCGGAGCAGGAATTGCCGATCACGCGCTCCTGATGCCGATCTGAACTTCCTTGCGCGCGCGATTCTCCCGCGCGCAAGGCAGGGACGACCGAACTTATGCATAATCGATCGTCGGCGTCCCTGCCCATAAGAAGAAGGAGAATCCATGATCGATGTGTATTCCAGCGCAACGCCCAACGGCCACAAGGTGCATATCCTGCTGGAGGAATGCGGATTGCCTTACCGGCTGCATTACGTGAACATCGGCGCCGGCGACCAGTTCAAGCCGGACTTCCTGGCAATATCCCCCAACAACAAGATTCCCGCGATCGTCGACCCGGACGGTCCGGACGGCAAGCCCATGGCGCTGTTCGAGTCCGGCGCCATCCTCGTCTACCTCGCAAGCAAGGTCGGCAGGTTTCTGGGCGCGTCTGATCGCGACAAGTTCAACACGCTGCAATGGCTGATGTTCCAGATGGGTGGCGTCGGCCCCATGCTGGGCCAGGCGCATCATTTCCGCATTTACGCGCCGGAAAAGATCGACTACGCCATCAACCGGTACACCAACGAAGCGAAGCGGCTGTACGGCGTCATCGACAAGCAGCTCGTCGATCACCCCTGGCTGGCGGGCGAGGAATACACCATCGCGGACATCGCCACCTTTCCCTGGCTGCGCTCATGGAAGAACCAGGGCGTGGAGATCGATGAATTTCCGCACCTGAAGGAATGGTTCGACCGCATCGCCGCGCGGCCTGCGGTCGTCAAGGGCGTGGCGGCATTCGCGGATGTGCACAAGCCGCTCACCGACGACAAGTCGCGTGAAGTCCTGTTCGGCAAGACCCAGTACGAGAAACGATGAGATGGTGGGATGCCTTGCCGCGGGCAAGGCTTGCGACGGCACCCTCGTTGCTGCCGAGGGATGCCGCCGCGGAGGACTTACTTCACCAGCTTGATCTTCGTTGCGCGGAACACGCCGCCGGAAACCACGCCTTCGATCACGACCGTCTTGCCGGAAAGCGCTGCCTGCTCGACATTCACGAAGAGCGTGCCGCTGGTCCACTGCACGGTGACGCTCTCCGTGCCGCTGCCAATGGTCAGGGTCTTGGCAACGAGATCGACCTTCACCACGAGTCCGCTGCGCGCCTGGATGGTCACGTTTTCCTGGGGCGTTTCGCATTTCACCTGCGTCGCTGCCAGCTTGCCGCCGGTCGCCAGCTTGCCTTCGACTTCGACCTGGACGTTGTTCGCCAGCGCGGTCGTTCCGCAGGTGACCTTCGCGTTGCTGGCATCGACCTGGACGTCCCGCACCGTGAAGTCCGCGTTCGACTTGAAGTTCAGGATCGTGCCGTGCAGCTCGACGTCGCCGATTCCTTCCGTCTCCAGCGTGCGCAGCGTAATGGTCTGTGCCTTCAGGCTGCCGTTCGCCTGGAAAGTCCCCTTGACGCGCACATAGGCCCCATCCTTCAGGTCGGCGAATGTCTTGCCGGCCTGGTCAAAGGTGGCCGACGATGCATCGATGCTGATGCCATCGATCACGAAGGTCTTGGCCGTGGGATCGAGTTTCGCGATTGCACCGCCAAGCTGGAAGTCCATGCTCTGGTTCTCGGACTTGCGGTCGCGGATCTTGATCTTCGTGGCGTTGGCGGTGGTAACCTGCGCCGGAGAGGCGGTCGCGGTGGTGGTGCCGGTGGTGGTGCCGGTCGTCGTCGTGGTGCCAGTGCTGCCCGTGGTCGTCGTCGTTGCCGGCGCCGTCGTCACCGCGTTCTGCGGGATCCAGATCGCCACTTCCTGTCCCTCGGCCAGCGTCATCGAGGCCGGAGTGACATTCGCATTGCCGTAGTTCACCACGAGGTCATTGATCTTGAAGGTCTTCGCGCTCGCCGACAGGGACGACACGATGCCGCGCAGTACGCTCGCTTCCGCCGAAACCTTCTTCTCGATGCGCGTGGCCTGGATGACCGTCTTGCCGGCGCTATCCGTTTTCGCCAGTCCATGGACTTCGACTTGGTCATTGAGGGCAACGTCGGCCAGCTTGGCATAGGGATCGCCGAAGACCGTCACGGGACCGAGGCTGGCATCGGTGTTGATCCTGATGTTCTGGCCCAGCACCGTCAGGGTACCCGCGCTGCCGTCGACGGCGCTGACGGCCCCTTCCACCTGCGATTCCACGCGGATGAGCCGCGCCGCGAGGCTGGCATCATTTTCCACCATGACGTGCTGTCCCAGCTTGAGTTCCTGGCTCGCGATGCTGCCGTCGGCATTTTCCTTGCCGGCGGTGACGTTGCGGTCGTCCACCCGCTTGCCATCGACGAAGATGCTGCCGAAACCGGTGACGGTGCCGGACATGAATGAATCCGCGAGCACGGTCGAGGCTGCGGGCGTGTTGCTTGCGGCGCTTGCCGAATCGCCGCCACCGCCGCCGCAGGCTGACATGATGAGGGCTGCGCAGGCCGCCGCGATGAGAGAGTACTGGATAGGATGCTTGTTCATGCTGCCCTCCTTGGCATAATCGATGAAGTGTTCTGTGATGACACGCTGGACTGGGCAAAGTGTAATCATGCAATTTCTGCGTGTTGCCATATGTCATCAGCTGTTACACACAATGCACTCCGTAACACATTCGCAAGGAATCCGACTTGTCCAAGCCCACACTCGAAACCGCGCTGCACCTACTGCATTCCTGCGAATCCGGCGCCCTTGCCACCCATTCGCAGCAGGTGCCAGGCTATCCATTCGCCACCGTCCTTCCCTACGCGCCGACAGCGCTCCATGAACCGCTTTTCCTGATGAGCGGCCTTGCTGAGCATGCACGCAACCTCAAGGCCGACCGGCGCGCCAGCCTGCTGGTCGCCGCCCCCGGCACGCAAGACGTGCTGGAATCCGCGCGCATGACCATGGTGGGCGAAATCGAATTCCTCGACAGGTCGGAAGCATTGGCCGCACGCTATCTGCGGTACCGGCCCGAAGCCGAATCCTACCTCGCGCTTGGCGACATGTTCTTTTGCGTGCTTCGGCCCCGTCGCATCCGTTTCATCGGTGGGTTTGCAAGGATGGGATGGCTGGACTTCGCGGAAACGCCGCCTGCATTGACGATCACGCCGGAACGCGAAGCCTCCGTGATCGCGAGTGCAAAGATTCCGCCGGCAGTCCTCCTGCTAGGCATCGATGCGTATGGCATCGACATGCACCGTGCCGGCCACCGGGAACGGATCAGCTTTTCCACGCCGGCAGGCGACGACCTCGAAGCTTGCGTAGCAACTGCCTTGGCTAGCATCCGCGGACGCGCCTGAAAATTGCCAATTTGATGCGGTTCCCATGCAAAAGTGCGATATAATAATGCGAATCATTCTTATTTATAAAAACCGTCCGGCGCGCCGCAACCACTTCCGGTTGCACGCTTCCCGACAGCAATTCGCCCATGGCATCCGGTCCGCAACCCACCGTCATCACCACGTCGATCAAACGTCTTGCGCCGCTGGCGATCATCCTGTTCCTGCATGGCGCCGTACTTTACGCCTTGCGGACCAGCCTTCCGGCTGAAACGGCCCGCCGCGTTCCGCGCGAAGTCATTGCCAGCTTCATCACCCAGGAATCGCCGCGGCCGTCTTCCCTGAGCGTCCCGGCTCCCGCCCCTGTCAAATCGCAGCCGGTCAATCCCGCAACCGTCAGGAATTCCGCGCCGGCCGCGCAACCCGCTCTGCTCAACAAGACGCCGTCGCCGAAAGCGATCGTGCAACCTGAAGCATTGTCCGCCCAGCCTGCGCCACCTGCGCCACCTGCACCAGCAACCCCTGCCGCGCCATCGGCGGCCTCCGGCACGGCGATCGATAACCGAGCGGCCAACGCCGCGGCGTCTCCCTCTGCATCCGCGTATTCCACCCCTTCGGCGCCTTCCGCGCCGGCGCAGCCCAAAACGGTCAGCAGCGGTATCGAATACATCCAGCCGCCCCGGCCGGAATATCCGAATGGAGCACGCCGGCTTGGCGAGGAAGGCAAGGTCATGTTGCGCGTGCTGGTCAACGAGCGCGGGGTGGCGGAACGCATCGAGATACAGAAAAGCTCGGGCTCGCCCCGCCTCGACGAAGCCGCCCGCCAGGCGGTTCTGCGCGCGGTTTTCAAGCCCTATGCCGAGGATGGCAAGCCCGTGCCCATGTACGCCCTCGTCCCCATCGCATTTCAACTGGATTAAGGAAGAAACATCATGCAATCAAGCCCCTACGGCCTGGAAAGCCTGTGGATGCAAGGCGATGCCGTCACGAAGATCGTCGCCATGCTGCTGCTCGCCATGTCTGTCGCGTCCTGGTATGTGATCGTCACCAAGGCGATCCAGATCTGGCGCTACTCGCGCTCCGCGCGCGCCGCCGGCCACGCATTCTGGGACACCACCAACCTGCAGGAAGGACTGGCCGCGCTCGGCAGCGGCAACCCTTTCGCCGATATCGCGCAGTCCGGCGTTGGCGCGCTGCGCCACCACAACGCCCACAAGGGGCACCTGCACGACCAGTTGTCGCTGAGCGACTGGACCACGCTCTGCCTGCGGCAGGCGATCGACGAAGCCGCCGGACGCCTGCAGGCAGGCATGGCGGTTCTGGCATCGGTCGGATCGAGCGCGCCCTTCGTTGGCCTCTTCGGCACCGTCTGGGGCATCTATCATGCCTTGGTGTCGATCGGCACCTCCGGCCAGGCGAGCATCGACAAGGTCGCCGGCCCCGTCGGGGAAGCGCTGATCATGACCGCACTCGGCCTCGCGGTGGCGATTCCCGCCAGCTTCGGCTACAACGCGCTCGTCCGCGGCAACAAGGGCATCATTTCCAAGCTCAACAAATTCGGTTTCGACTTGCATTCGCTGTTCGTCACCGGGTCACGCGCCGAGTCGGGCGACGAAGGCAAGGCCCGCCTAGTCGTCGTCGGGGGCGCATGATGGCAATGGGTTCGCTGTCCGACAACGAGGACGATTTCAATCCCGAGATCAATACCACGCCGCTGGTCGACGTCATGCTGGTGCTGCTGATCATTTTCATCATCACCATCCCGGTGATCAACCATAGCGTCAATCTCGACCTGCCGCGCGCGGTCAGCCAGCCGCTGGAGACCAAGCCCGACAGCATCCAGGTCGCCATCGATGCGCAAGGCAAGGTATTCTGGAACGGCGCGCCGGTGAACATGGCGGAACTCGACGCACGGATTGCCGCCGCCTCGCGTCGCGAACCGCAGCCGGAACTGCACCTGAGCGCGGCACGCACCACGCAGTACGAGAGCGTGGCTCAGGTGATGGCCGCCGCGCAGCGGGGCGGGCTTGGCAAGATGGGTTTCGTCACCGACCCGCAGCCCAGGTAAGTGCACGGGAACGCGGCCTGCGCGGCCGCTCACCGCCTGCCAACGCCGCCGAGGCGATGGCATCGGGCATCCCGTCATGTTTTCTCGGTATACTCCATCCGGTTGCAGCTTCCTCGAGCGATCATGACATTCAAATCGATCCTTCTCGCCACCACCTGCGCCGCCGTGCTGTGTGCCTGCGGCACAACCATGCCGAAGAAACAATCGGACTATCGCGCCGAAGACTTCGGCTCGGCCGACACCTATTCCCGCATTTTCCCCGGCACGGATGAGTCGACCTGCGAAGCCGCGCGCCGCGCCCTGCTGAGCCAGGGGTACATCATCACGCTCGTCAAGCCGTCCCAGATCAATGGCCGCAAGAATTTCCAGCCTGACCACGACACCCACGTGCAGATCGAATTCCACGTGGTATGCGCAATTAATGCCAAGGGCAGCAATACGACGACCGCCTTCGTCAACGCCGTGCGCGACCGCTACACCTTGAAGAAAAGTTCCAATTCCGCCAGCCTTGGCGTGGGCGTGCTCGGTTCGGTCTCGCTGCCCTTCGGCTCCACCGATGACTCCATGGTGAAGACCGGCAGCGAAACCATTCCCGTGCGCCGGTTCTATGACCGCTTCTTCGAATTGATGGAAGGTTACCTGGACGTCAAGCTGGATGAGCCCGACAAGGGGCCGGGGGACGGCAAGGAACTGGATTCACCGGCGGATGAGCCGGCGACGAAGGCAGTGTCCGGCCAGGACGGAAAGGAAAGCCAAGGCGCTGCGGGCGCGGTCGCAAACCGCCGCCCGGAAATCAATGGCGAATCATCTTCAAGGGAATGACGCGCGCCGGCGGTTGCGCGCCGTCCTTGGCATCGGTGCCAGCGGGACTGCCGCACCCGCCGCAACTGCCGCAGCCATCCCCACAGGAACCGCCCTCTTCCCGGACCGCGGATAGCCGGCGCGCGAGTCCGTGCATCGACAAGCCGGTGGCCAGCTTGACCATGCCCGAACGCAGCGCTTGCCGGATGGTGCGCGGCAGGTAGCGCCGGCAGACCGCGGCGAACGCGACCAGCACGATTGCTCCGACGATCCATTCCTGCAAGTTCATGATTCAGCCTCCCAGAAGAGCGCGGCTCACCTGGTACGTCAGGAACGACGCTAGGTAGGCCAGCGCGAACATGTAGGCCGCCATGGCCACCGGCGCCTTCCAGGTATTGGTTTCCCGGCGCACGATGGACAAGGTGGAAATGCACTGCGGCGCGAACACATACCAGGCCAGCAGGGAAAACGCGGTCGGCAGCGACCAGGTCGCGGCGATCATGGGCGTGAGCGCGGTTGCCACCTCTTCGCCCGTGGCCGACAGGGCGTACACCGTGCCCAGCGCCCCCACAGCCACCTCGCGCGCCGCGAGTCCCGGCACCAGCGCGATGGAAATCTGCCAGTTGAAACCGATCGGCGCGAACAGGACTTCCAGCCACCGGCCCACATGGCCGGCAAAGCTGTACTGGATCGCCGGGCCGGTCGCGCCGTCCGGCGCGCCGGGGAAGCTCGACAGGAACCAGAGGATGATCATCAGCGACAGGATGATGGTGCCTACCCGCGTCACGAAAATGCGAGCCCGTTCCCACAGGCCGATGGCGAGGTTGCGCGCGTGCGGCCAGTGGTAGTTCGGCAGCTCCAGCATCAGGGGCTGGTAGCGTCCCTTGCCGATGGTGCGCTTGATGACGTAGGCCACCGCCATCGCCGCCAGGATGCCGGCGAAATACAGCCCGAAAAGCACGAGTCCCTGCAGGTTGAGGATGCCCACCGGACGGTCGGGAATGAAGGCGCCGATGATCAGTGCATAGACCGGCAGGCGCGCGGAGCATGTCATCAGCGGAGCGATCATGATGGTGGCCAGCCGGTCGCGCGGATCCTGGATGGTGCGGGTCGCCATGATGCCGGGCACGGCGCAGGCGAAGCTCGACAGCAAGGGGATGAAGGCACGGCCGGACAAGCCGACGCTGCCCATCAGGCGGTCGAGCAGGAAGGCCGCGCGCGGCAGGTAGCCGGATTCTTCAAGCGACAGGATGAAGAGAAACAGGATCAGGATCTGCGGCAGGAACACAAGCACGCTGCCGACGCCGGAAATGATGCCGTCGACCAGCAGGCTGCGCAGGATGCCGTCGGGCATCGCGGTCTGCACCATCCTGCCAAGTCCGTCGATGCTTTCCTTGATGAAGTCCATCGGCAGCTTGGACCAGCTGAATACCGCTTGGAATACGAGGAAAAGCACGGCGGCGAGGATGACGTAGCCCAGCACCGGGTGAAGCACCACCGCATCGATCTTTTCGCCGATCGTGTTTTCTTCGCCATGCTCGGTGATGACGTTGTCGAGGATGCGCCGCACCTCGCGCTGGGTCGCTTCCAGCGTGTGGCTGTTGTCGGCGTTGAAACGCGAGGCGTCGTCCCGGGCCGGCGGCTCGAGCGCCCATGGCTGGCGCGCCAGTTCGTCGAACTGGGTGACGAGGGAACCGCTGCCGCCCGGCTTGACAGCCACCGTCTCGATGACCGGGATGCCGAGTTCCTGGCGCAGGCGCGCGATGTCGATCTGCAATCCGCGCTTGCGCGCGACGTCCATCATGTTGAGCGCGAGGACGGTCGGCCGCTGGAGCCGCAGCACTTCGAGCACCAGCCTGAGGTTCAGCCGCAGGTTGGTCGCATCGGCCACCAGCACGATGACATCCGGCGGCACGTCATCCGTGCGGGTGCCGAACAGCACGTCGCGGGTGATGGCTTCGTCGGGCGTCATCGCGTTCAGGCTGTAGGCGCCCGGCAGGTCCACGATCTGGTAGTTGTGGCCCGCGTCGGAAGTGAACTGGCCTTCCTTGCGCTCGACCGTCACGCCGGCATAGTTGGCGACTTTCTGGCGGGCGCCGGTGAGGCGGTTGAAGAGCGCGGTCTTGCCGCAATTGGGATTACCCACCAAGGCAAGGCGTAGGGGGCGGGCAGTATTCATGGAATTCTTGACGATCAGGCTTGGCGGCGGCTTTTCGCGGCGGACGCCAGGGAATCGCCGTCGACCGGCATGACATGGATGAGCGCGGCTTCATGGCGCCGCAGGGCAAATGTCGTGTTGCCGAGCTTGACGGCGATGGGGTCGCGGTGGGGAAAGGATTCCGCCACGATGCGAACGCGTTCGCCGGGAACGAAGCCGAGCTCGAGAAGGCGCGTCCTCAGGGCGGATTGCTCCGGGGACAAGGCGGCCGACAGGCTGGAAACCACGGCGCTCTCGCCTTTCCTCAGGTTACCGAGGTGGCTGGGCGCGACTTGGAAAGAGGGATCGCTCAAAACTGCGGACATTGTTCGCTTTCGAAAGAGAACCGGCTTGTTACTGAGTATAGCATGCGAATGATAATAATTCTTAATCAGCTCGCTGAAAAGACTGAAACCTTGAGAAAGGCGAACAACGTTGCCCGAAGAGACATCTCGCCGGGCAGCGATGTGTCAAGGTGTCGAAGGGGAATTTCCGGCGCCGCGCGTCCCCGCGCGGCGCGCCCGGTACCTATCCGAATCCGAGTCGGCCGCGTTGTGCTGCTGCGCCCGGCGGAGGATTACCGGAAGAATGATGAAGCGGTCAGTCGACCACCATCTGGCCGTTTTTCAACAGGCCGAGGACCTCGTACTCTTCCATCTTGCGATAGAGGCTGGAAAGGCCGATTCCCAGCTTCTGGGCGGCGGTGCGGCGGTCGCCGTTGTTGTCGGCGATCGCCTTCAGGATGACGCTGCATTCGAAGCGTCGTACCTGGTCGCGCAAGCCATTGCCGGAAGCCGGAGCCGCCGCGCCGGCTTCCGCCGGCGGAATGATGCGCGCGATCTGGGGCGGCAGGTCTGCGGTGGTAATGCGGCCTTCGTCGGCCAGGATCAATGCTCGGTCAATCACGTTTTCCATCTCCCTAACGTTACCGGGCCAGTCGTACGCCGAGAGGATCGCCTCGACTTCCGGCTCCATCGACAACTCAGTCCCGTGGTTCATGCGCTTTGCACCTCTGCTCAGCAAGAACCGGACCAGCTGGGGAACGTCCTGGCGCCGCTCGCGCAGCGGCGGCACGTGGACATGGAAAACACTCAAGCGGAAATACAGGTCTTCGCGGAACCGGCCCTCGGCCACCATCTGGCCGAGATCCCGGTTTGTCGCCGCGACGATGCGCACGTCAGCGCGCTTCGCCTGTTCGCTGCCGACCGGGCGCACGGTCTTCTCTTCGATCACGTGCAGCAGCTTCACCTGCAGCGACAAGGGCAGTTCGCCGATCTCGTCGAGGAAGATGGTGCCCTTGTCCGCCTCGAGAAACAGCCCTTTCCGGGCCTTGTCGGCGCCGGTGAAGGAGCCTTTCACGTGCCCGAACAATTCGCTTTCCATCAGGTTTTCCGGGATCGCTCCGCAGTTCACCGGGATGAAGGGGCCGTCGGAACGCTGGCTTTGCTGGTGGATCTGGCGCGCGATCACGCCCTTGCCCGTGCCGCTCTCGCCGGTGACGAGCACGGTGGAATCGGTCGGCGCCACCTTGGCGATCAGGCGATCGAGGTCGCGCATCGAGGATGAAACGAAGCCGAACATCTCGTCCCGGCTCCCGAGAACGAGATTTCTCAGGACCTTGTTCTCGGAACTGAGACGCCGCAGGTCCGCAACCTTCATCAGGCGATGCAGCACCTCGTCGTTGCGCACCGGCTTGATCATGTAGTCCGATGCACCGGCCTTGATGGCATCGATGGCGGTATCCACCGAGGCATGCGCGGTCATCATGATGAAGCTGGTCTCCACGCCCGCGGAGCGGGCCCGGCGGACCAGCTCGATGCCGCTGAAGTCCGGCATCTGGATGTCGCTGATGGCAACGTCGATTCCCCCTTTCGAGAGATAGGCCAGCGCCTCGCCTCCGCTGGCCGCCTCCTGCACGGCGAAGCCGGAACGGGTGAGATGGACCGCCAGCACCTTGCGGATGGCCGGTTCGTCGTCGACGATCAATACTTCGAGAGATTTCATGAAGATGGTGTTTGAATCTTGTTTGCCGGGATTCCGTCCCGGAAAATGGTTGAAGCGACAAGGTTAATAGTAATGCATCCTCTTTCGCCGTTGGCATCATGACGCGGCAGTCATGCGCGACCGCATGTCGACGAGGCCGTAATGGTACCTCCGGCGGCATGAAATTCCCAGCGACGATAATCCCGTTCCCGACATTGGGGAAAAGGCTCGCCGATTTTCCCAGCAATGGAAAGACCCGCCGTTCTCGTCCGAAGTTCTCATCCAACGTCCTCCCGCGCCCGTCCCGCCTCTCGCCACGGCAATGTTGTCAGGGGCTGTTAGCCAATTGGCATATTACTTGCAAAAGGGAAATAACCCTGGCCAGGAAGCCGGGTCTTTTCAAAACGGCTGCGCGGCGAACCCGCGTCGGGCGGCGTCAAGAAAGCGAACCGCATGCGCAAATTCATTCATTCAAATCTGCTAAGCCTGATGTTCCTGGTCGGCGCGGCGTCTGGCTTCCTGGTCTCCAATGTCGGCTGGTGGAGCCTGGCGAACGGACTCGAGGATCTGGAAACGCTGTACGTCCACGCCAGCGAACGACTGGTACGGCAGGAGGACGCCGAGGGCCTCACGATGCTCAGGGAGGATCGCGACAACGCCGCCATCGCCAACGACACGGCGCGCGCCACGCTGATCGGCATGTCGCTCGCGGCCTCGGTCTTCTTCTGCCTGATCGCCGCGCTGACCTACCGCGAATCCAGCGAGCGCAAGCGCGCAGAACAATCGATGCGGCTGGCAAACCAGGTTTTCCAGAATTCGCTGGAGGGCATGGTGATCACGAATGAGAACGGGCAGATCCTCGGCATCAACCAGGCATTCACCGACATCACGGGCTACCACATGATGGAAGTGCTTGGCCGCAATCCGAGCATGCTGAGTTCGGGGCGGCAGTCGCAGGACTTCTACGATGCGATGTGGCAATCCATCGCCGCGACCGGCAAGTGGCAAGGCGAAATCTGGAACAAGCGCAAGGACGGCGTCATTTATCCGCAATGGCTGAACATCAGCCAGGTCTCGGACGAACAGGGCAACGTCTGCAATTTCATCGGCGTGTTCAGCGACATCTCCGAGCGCAAGAGCGCCGAAGAGCGGATCATGCACCAGCTGTACTACGACCAACTGACCGGGCTGCCCAACCGCATGCTCTTCAATGACCGCATCAGCCAGCTGATGGCCCAGGCAAAGCGCAATCCAGACATCCGCTTCGCGATCATGTTCCTCGACCTCGACCGCTTCAAGGTGGTCAACGACAGCATGGGCCACGGCGCCGGCGACCAGCTGCTGCAGCAGGCGGCGCACCGCCTGCGCGGTTGCGTGAGGGAAATGGATACGGTCGCGCGCATGGGCGGCGACGAATTCACGATCGTGCTCGGCGACATCCAGACGAAACAGCATGCCTGCGAAACCGCCCAGCGCATCCTCGACACCTTCAAGCATCCCTTCACCATCGACAAGCTGGAAGTCTTCGTCCACGTAAGCATCGGCATCAGCACCTATCCGGACGATGGCATATCGACCGACCTGCTGCTCAAGCATGCCGACATCGCGATGTATCGCGCCAAGCATGCGGGCGGCTCGTGGTACGAGCTCTACGATGCCGGCTTCGGCCAGCAGGAAACCGAGCGCCTGGCGCTGGAAACCGCGATGCACCGCGCCATCGACCGCGACGAATTCCTGCTGAACTACCAGCCCCAGGTCGACATCCGCACGGGGGAAATCATCGGCTGCGAGGCATTGATACGCTGGCGGCATCCCGAACTCGGCATGGTCTCGCCGGCCCAGTTCATTCCCCTTGCCGAAGAGAACGGCATGATCATCCGCATCGGCGAGTGGACCCTGCGCACCGCCTGCCGGCAGGCCAAGGAATGGCAGCGCGCCGGCATGCCGGTCCGCATCGCCGTCAACCTCTCCGCGCGGCAATTCCACCAGGGCGATGTCGGCGATACCATCGAGAACCTGCTGCGTGAGTTCGAACTGCCGGCCGAGCTGCTCGAACTCGAACTGACGGAAAGCATCCTCATGGAGGACAGCGCCCGTTCGTTGGCAATGATGGGCAAGCTGCATCGCATGGGCGTGCAGCTTTCCATCGACGACTTCGGCACCGGGTACTCCTCGCTGTCCTACCTGAAGCGCCTGCCCATCCACATCCTGAAGATCGACCAGTCCTTCGTGCGCGACATCGACATCGATGCCGATGACCGCGCCATCGTGACCGCGGTCATCGCGCTTGCGCACAGCATGAAGCTCAGGGTCGTGGCGGAGGGCGTGGAGTCCGAGCAGCAACTCGACTTCCTGCGCCGGCACGGCTGCGACATCATGCAGGGTTATCTCTTCAGCAAGCCGGTGCTGCCGGAGATTATTCCCACCCTGTTCACGACAGAAACCGAGCGCGCCATTGCCTGAGGGCAGCAATGCCGCACCGTCATGACGGCGCCTTGCCAGATGGCATGTCGTTATCCTGACGCAGAGCATCGTGCCGCGCGCGGCGGGTACGCTATCAGCTTTTGTCTTTTAACAAATTCTCCTTGTGCAGCCATTAAATAATATGCAAGCCGGCTCATCGTTCCTGCCGGCGCAGACAACAGGAGAATGAGTTGAAGAACACCGTCAACGCGGAAGCCGGATCCCTGGCGCAAGGTAGTTTGATCGAGCGCATTCGCACGTCGCAGCGGCGCAGGCTTTTCGACGCATTTTCCGCGTTCCGGGGCGCCCAGCCCTACGACACGGTCCTGAACGTATGCATCTCTCCCTCGCCGCTGTTCGACAGCACCAACTGCCTGTGGGAATGGAGTTCGTCGCAGGAGAGATCACGCATCATCACCTACGAGATCGCCGCACCCAAGCATGCGGCGCCGCGCCCCTACCGACATCCCGACGCCATCGACCTGTCGCGCGAACCGAACGAACTGCACCTGCCTTTCGCCGACGCTTCCTTCGACTGGGTGTTCTGCAACGAAGTCATCGAGCGCATGGGCACGCTCGAACGGCAATACGCCTTGCTCAAGGAGCTGAGCCGTATTTCGCGCAAGGGAGTGTTCCTGGGCACCAGCAATCGCTGGCATCCATTCGAGTTCAATACCGCCCTGCCCTTCCTGCACTGGTTGCCGGACGCCTGGTGGCGGCGCGTCCTGCGCTGGACGGGAAAGAACGCATGGGCGGCGGAACACAGCTTCCAGCTGGTCGACTCCACCACGCTCTATCGCCTGGCCAGCCTGCTGCCCGGCAAGCCGAAGAACGACGTCGGCCACAAGCGCATCCTCGGCGTCAAGGCGCACTTCTTCCTGATGGTCGAAAAGTGCGCCGCCAGCGCGAGCGAACGCAAGAGCGCCTGAGCCTCATCCTGTCGTGCCGGCGCGGCTTCCGCGCGGCACGAACGCAGATCAAGCGGAGCACATCGTGAATCCATCCCAGCAGCAATCCGACGAGGCCGCTCGCGTGGCCGCGCTGGATCCGGATACCCTGGAATTCCTGCAGCAAGTCATCGACGCGGCGCGCGCCGGCGACGCCGAACGCATCGCGCCTCTGCTCGAGCGCGGCCTGCCGCCCAACCTGCGCAGCCAGAAAGGCGACAGCCTGCTGATGCTGGCCTGCTACCACGGCCACCATGCGCTCGCGAAGCAACTCCTCGAACATGGAGCAGATACGGAACTGAGCAACGATCGGGGACAGACGCCGCTGGCCGGCGCGGCGTTCAAGGGCGACATCGCCATGATCGAGTTGCTGCTCGAGCATGGCGCGGATGTGGAGGGTGCCGGACCGGATGGCAAGACCGCGCTGATGATGGCGGCGATGTTCAACCGCACGGATGCGATCGACCTGCTCGCATCCCGCGGCGCAAATCCCGCGGCATGCGACGCCTCGGGCATGTCGGCCATCGACGCGGCGCACGCCATGGGCGCAGAGGACTCGGTCGCGCGGCTGACGGACTTGCTGGCAGGTTCGGGCCGGCAAGCGTGAGCCGGCCCTTCGTCGGCATCAGCCGCCGAGCAGCTTGTTCTTGAGATCGGCGTCGGCCGGCTTGTCGCCCAGCCAGATGCGGAGGAAGGCGTTGTAGAACGCCGGATCGGGCATCACGTCGCCAACCTTCTTGTCGTTCACCAGGATCTGCATGCCGGTGCCGGGAATCCAGTCGGACGTCACGGTATCGCCCTGCTTCAGCGACGGAATCGCCGCGAAGATCTCGCCCATCTTGACCGTCTGGTTCACGAACTTCGCCTTTTCGCCCTTGTCGGAATTCGCGTTAAGTCCGTCCATGAAGGCTTGCCCGAATTCTTCGCTGTTCACTTCACGCAGCATCACCAAGCGCATGCGGCGCGCGCCCTGCGCGGCAAGGATGTCGGCCGGCGTCTTTTTCTTTTCCGGCAGGTAGAGGCCGGCGACATAGACCTTGAAGATGGCCTTGGTGCGGATGCCCGCGCCATTCAGCTTGAGGTCCTGGTTGGCGACCTTGACGGCATCGTCCAGCTTGACGCCGTTGACGTCCATCGCCATCGCCGCCTGGCCGAGGCAAGCCAGCATGGCTGCCATTGCAAATTTTGTCCTGATCCCGTTGATGTTCATGGTTCTCTCCCGAAGCGCGGGTTTCCTTTCCAGGAAACCTCGTGATTAAAATTCTTCCCAGTCGTCGCCGGCCGTGGCGGCGTGCGCCGCTTTCCTCGCCGCCGGCACGCCGCTTCTCTTCGCTGGCAATGCCACGCGGGCAGCGGGCGCACGCAAGGGCGCCTCATGGGCGATGAGAGCGGACGCGGCGGCAGGATCGCCCGCCGCCGGCGCGCGCGCGCCTTCGCCCAGCTTGAACACGCTTACCAGGCGCGACAGGTTGGATGCCTGGTTCTGCATGGTTTCCGCGGCGGATGCGGCTTCCTCGACCAAGGCCGCGTTCTGCTGCGTCATGCTGTCCATCTCCCCGATCGACGTGCTGACGTGCTCGATGCCCGTGCTTTGCTCCTGGCTGGCGGCGGTGATCTCGTTCATGATGTCGGTGACGCGCTTGACGCTGGCAACGACTTCGTCCATGGTGGCGCCGGCTTCGTTTACGAGCGTCGATCCTTCCGACACTTTCCGCACCGAGTCCCCGATCAGCGTCTTGATTTCCTTGGCGGCGGCGGCGCTGCGTTGCGCGAGGTTGCGCACCTCGGCCGCCACCACAGCGAAGCCGCGGCCCTGTTCGCCGGCGCGGGCGGCTTCCACCGCTGCGTTCAGCGCGAGGATGTTGGTCTGGAAGGCAATGCCGTCGATGACGCCGATGATGTCGACGATCTTCTTGGATGCATCGTCGATGCCGGCCATGGTTTCGACGACGCGCGACACCACCTCGCCGCTTCGTACCGCGACGCTGGAGGCGGATTCCGCGAGCTGGTTCGCCTGGCGCGCATTCTCGGCATTCTTCTTCACGGTCTCGGTCAGCACTGACATCGAGGCGGCGGTATCCTGCAGCGCCCCGGCCTGGGTCTGGGTATGCGCCGAAAAGTCCTGGTTGCCGCTGGCGATTTCACGCGAGGCGGAGGCGATGGTTTCGGTACCGCCGCGCACTTCGCCGACGATCCGGGACAGGCTTTCGTTCATGTAACGCAAGGCTTCCATCAGTTCGCCGGTTTCGTCCTTGGTCTTGACCTCGATGCGGCTGGTAAGGTCGCCATCAGAAACGCATTTGGCGATGCGCACCGCTTCGTTCAGCGGACGTGTGATGCGCCGCGTGGTGAGGAAGCCCACCAGCACGCTCAGGCCGACGGCGGCGGCGGCCAGCGAAAGGATGAACCACTCGGTGCGCTGGGCCGCGGCTTCGGCATCGGCGCCCGCCTCGGCCATCTGCTGGTCTTCGTACTTGATGAAGGCATCGAGGCGTTCGAAGTACTTGGCTTGCATCGGCCGCACCTGGAACATCAGCTTCACCATGGCCTCGTCCTTCTTGTCTTCGTTGACGAGGGAGACGAACTTGGTCTGCGCCGGCAGGAACTTGTCCTTGTATTCGATGATGGCCTTGACCTGGGCAACGCCGGTCGGTTCGGTGATCTGCCGGCTGAGGCGGCCGATGGCGCCGTCGATGGCCTTGGTGCGCTCGTCGATGTTGGCGATCTCCTTCTTGATCTGGCCCGCGTCGCCCATGACCAGGACGTTCAGCATGCTGCGGGTGATTTCGTTGAGGTCGGCCTTGATGTTGTTGGCGACGATGGTGGTGGGATAGCGTTCCTTCACGACGTGTCCGATGACGCCGCTCAGGCTGGTGATGCGGGAATAGGATAGACCGACCAGCATGATGAGCAGCGCGGTCACGATGCCAAAACCCAGAGTCAGCCGGTGCCCGATCCGCATGCGAGTGAAGTTCATTGCGCTCCCTTTTTGGCCCGGGGTCCAGGCCGAATTCTTATGGTTGAAAAACCTTGTCTCCTCGTCCCGGCCCGCCGCCGGTCGTTGCCGGGCATGCCAGTGTTTTTTCATCTTATTGCACTGAATCAACATTGATCAACCGCTTTCCCGATTCATTAGGGGAAATCGATGAAAAGCTCTAAAGCGGCTAATGAATGTTGCTTTTTTTGCGAACATGAGTCGGGTGCCTGGCCTTTGCGACACCTTGCCGCACCCCTTTCGCTCGGTTCATCCAAGCTTTTAATCGGGGTTGGATGTTTCCGCATTGCAGCACATTTCTCCGAAAACATTGCTTGATTTGACCCAAAACGTTATTTAACTTCCAGATGGCATTTATCTAATTCCACTCTGCAGAACGTCGTTTTGCATATTTTGCCTTTATTCCTCCTTGGTGCCTATAATGACCTCGAGTCCGGACGGCCGCTTCCACAAGGCAAACGCCCGGTCTTTTCAAAGGAGCGGAACGCAGGGTTTGCACCCGATGCGTTCCGTCAAAAGAGACAACGTAGGAGACAAGATGAAGCAATTGAAGAACAGGCCGGGCGGCTTCGCCCTGGCCGGGATGACGCTGGTCCTCGCGGCCTGCGGCGGGGGCAGCGACAACCGCGCCGCCGCACCGGAGATCCGGGTGCTGTCGACGCGCGCGGACTTCGTGACCGGCGGCGACGCGCTGGTCGAGATCGCCCTGCCCGCCAACGTGCCGACGAACGACGTGAAGGTATCGGTCGGCAACCGCGACGTCAGCAGCAATTTCGCCGTGCGCGCGGACGGCCGCTTTACCGGCCTGGTCACCGACCTGGCGAACGGCGCGAACACGATCACCGCTTCCTCGCCCTCCATTCACACGTCTTCCCTGACGGTAACCAACTCGCCCGCCGGCGGACCGGTATTCTCTGGGCCCCAGATCCAGCCCTGGGTTTGCGCGACCCCGGCGCCGCAGGCGGAATCGGGGACGACGCCGTCCACCAACGGCAGCGGCCTGAGCACCGCCGCCAAGGATGCGCAGTGCAACATCACCGCCGAGGTGAAGTACTTCTACAAGACGACCACCGCGGGCTGCGCTGCCGTGCTGCCCGACCCGACCACCGGATCCGCACCGGCCAACTCTTGCTTCAAGCCCTATGACCCGTCCGCGGCCGCGCCTGCCGACCTGGCGACGACCACCACCGATACCGGCGTGAAGGTGCCCTACATCGTGCGCCGCGAGCGCGGCACGCTCAACCGGGGCATCTACGATATCGCCGTGCTGGCCGATCCGGCCAAGCCCTGGACCGCGACCGCGCCGCAAAACACCTGGAACGGCAAGGTGCTCTACCAGTTCGGTTCCTCCACCGGACAGCCGCGCAAGCAGTTCCGTCCGCAAGGCAACTGGGCGACCGACCTGGCCCTCGCGCGCGGCGTCATGGTGGCGCAGAACAGCCTGAGCGATTCGCAGTACAACTCGAACCGCGTCCTCATGGCCGAAACCGTGATGATGATGAAGGAGAAGATCCAGAAGAGCTACGGCCTGATCAAGTTCACCACGGGCATCGGCTGCTCGGGCGGCTCGATCAACCAGCTGACTGCCTCCTCCATCATGCCCGGCCTGCTCGATGGCGTGATTCCTTCCTGCACCTTCCCCGACTCGGAAACGACGACGATGGAAGTCCAGGATTGCGTGCTGCTCGTCGAGCTCTACCAGAAGCCGGAATGGCAGACCCTGATGCAGAATGCGGGTTACACGCAGGCGCAGATCAATGCCAAGAAAGCTGCCATCAACGGCCATGTCGACCAGACCGCCTGCCACGCCTGGAACAACCTGTTCGGAAACAACTCCAAGCCCGGCAACTTCTTCGCCCGCACCGTGACCGACAACGTCACCGGCGCGATCACGCAGGCGACGACCCCGAGCAACAACTGCGGCCTGCCCGCAAGCGTGGTCTACGATCCGGCGACGAATCCGAGCGGTCCGCGCTGCGGCGCCCTCGATTCCGCCGTTGCCGTTTGGGGCAAGACAGCGGACGGCAAGTTTGCCCGCGACACGCGTGACAACGTCGGCGTGCAGTACGGCCTGAAGGCATTCACCACGGGCGCGATCACCGCGGAAGAGTTCGTCACCCTGAACGAACGCATCGGCGGCTTCACCCGTGACTCCGTGCTGACCGGCGGCGCCCGCACTGCCGCGGATGCCGAAGCGCTCGACATTGCCTACAAGGCAGGCATCGTCACCAACGGCAAGCAGCTCGCCAAGACGGCCATCATCGACCTGCGCGGCTGGGATGATTCGCTGATCGTTCCGCTGCCCACCGGCGCTGCCGGTAGCGCCGCGGGCCTGACCGGCATCCACCACGTGTGGCGCAGCTTCTCGCTGCGGGATCGCCTCGACAAGGCTGTCGGCAATCACGACAACCATGCCTTGTGGCGCTTCGGCCGCTTCGGCTTCGTGCCGACCGCGGCGGTCACGGCGGACGCCTTCGTCACCATGGACAAGTGGCTGACGAACATCAAGGCGGACACGCGGACCACCGCAACGATCCAGCAGAAGGTCGCCAGCGGAAAGCCGGCCGAGGCCACAGACTTCTGCTACCTCAGCAGCGATGCCGCGCAAGCGACGAAGGTGACCGACAAGGCAGCCTGCGACGCCGATCCCTTCCTGAAGCCGTCCGCATCGCCCCGCCAGGTGGCAGGCGGCCCGCTCAGCGAGGATGTCCTGAAGTGCCAGCTGAAGCCGCTGAACGCCGCGGACTATGCGCCGCAGACGCTGACCGCAGCACAGCTCAGCCGCCTGCAGGCCGTGTTCCCGAGCGGCGTCTGCGACTTCGCTAAGCCCGGCGTCGGCCAGCAGGACGCGGTATCGCCGCTGAACTTCGCCAGCGGTCCTGGCGGCCAGCCCTTCGCGGCCGCCCCCGTCTCGGTCGCCCAGTAAGCGCCAGGCGGTAGCAATGACAACCATGACCGGGCGACCGGTCATGGTTTTTTTCATTCTTGCCTCGCCCTTGTTTTCGCCTTCCGTGGCGGCGGCAATCAGCCTGCAACAGGCATGCCGGTTTTTAGTAAATTTCCTTGAAGCGATTCCTCCCATCATCTAAACTTTGGGCTTTAGCAACGGGCTCGCGCCCGTTCCCTAGCACAACGTTCTTTGTGCCGGCTTCGCCTCTCGCGCCCGACTTCCCAATCGATGGAAATGGTCCCATCCCTCGCAAACAGCAACATCAAGCCGGAGCTATTCCAGCAGCTGATCGGCGCCATTTCCGAATTCGCGATCTACGTCCTTTCCCCGCAAGGCAACGTGCAATCCTGGAACGCCGGCGCAGAGCGCTTCAAGCAGTACCGCGCGCATGAAATCCTCGGCTTGCATTTTTCCCGCTTCTATACCGCCGACGACCTCGCTGCCGACAAGCCCGGACAGGCCCTGCGCATCGCACGCCAGACCGGCACCTTCGAGGACGAAGGCTGGCGGGTGCGCAAGGACGGAACGCGCTTCTGGGCAAGCGTGGTCATCAATGCCATCACCGACGGCGCGGGCGACCTCTCAGGCTTCGCCAAGATCACCCGTGACATGACGGACCGCAAGCGCGCGCAGGAAGCCCTGCGCGCCAGCGAAGAGCAGTTCCGGCTGCTGGTGCAGAACCTGGCGGAATATGCCGTCTATACCCTGTCGGCAGAGGGCGTGATCACGAGCTGGAATACCGGCGCGGCGCGCATCAAGGGCTATGCCAGCGACGAGGTCGTTGGCCGCCACTTTTCCTGCTTCTACACCGAGGAAGACCGCGCGAGCGGCCTGCCCATGGCCGCGCTGGCGACGGCGTGCCAGGCCGGCCGCTTCGCCGCCGAAGGCTGGCGGCTGCGCAAGGACCAGACCCGCTTCATGGCCAGCGTCATCATCGAGCCGCGCTGCAATGCGCTCGGCGAAGTGATCGGCTTCACCAAGGTCACGCGCGACGTCACCGACCGCCTGCGGGCAGCGGAAGTCGAAGCGCGCGCCTCCACGGTGGACGCCCTCACCGGCCTGTCCAACCGTCAGCTCTTCGAAACCCTGCTGCGCCAGCGCCTCATCGACCGCCAGCACCAGGTGCAGGCCGTGCTGCTGCTCGACATCGATCACTTCCGCGAATTCAACAACACGCTCGGGCATCACGCCGGGGATGCGATCCTGCAGCAGGTCGGAGCCCGGATCACGCAGGCCTTGCGGCCCGGAGATATCGTGGCGCGCCTCGGCAGCGATGAGTTCGCCATCGTCGCCGAATGCAAGTACGGCGAGACCTCGGCGGCCCGCGTCGCCGAAAAGCTTGTGCATGCCATCGGCGCACCCATGCCGCAGATCGGCCAGGGCGTGCGGGTGAACATGTCGGCAGGCATCAGCATCACCGCGTCAGACGGCGCCGACCACCGCGAGCTGCTGCAGAGCGCCTATGTCGCCCTGTATCGCGCGAAGGCGGAGGGCGGCAGGACCCACCGTTTCTTCACCGAGGAACTCGGCGCTGCTTCCAGGCGCCGCCTCGCCCTGCAGTTCGCCTTGCAGCACGCGATCGACCGGCGGGAGCTCGCGGTGCATTACCAGCCGCGCATCGCCCTCGGCAGCAGGCATATCGTCGGACTGGAAGCCTTGCTGCGCTGGACGCATCCCGACTTGGGCCCCATCCCGCCGGTGGACTTCATTCCGCTGGCGGAAGAGTCAGGCCTGATCGAACAGCTCGGCTTGTGGGTCCTGCAGGAAGCCGTGCGCCAGACCGCGGCCTGGATCGCACGGCTCGAACGTCCGCTGGCGGTGTCGGTCAATGTCTCGGCCAAGCAGCTGGCGAACCCGCGCTTCATCCAAGATGTGCTCGACACCCTGCGCCAGCATGCGCTGCCGCCGGATTGCCTCGAACTCGAGGTGACGGAAAGCAGCCTCATGCACGATATGAAATTATCCAGGCGCGTGCTGGGCGAACTGCGGGCGCATGGTATCAAGCTGTCAGTGGATGACTTCGGCACGGGCTACTCGTCGCTGTCCTACCTGCGCGAATTCCCGCTCGACTGCCTGAAACTCGATCGTTCCTTCCTCGGCAAGAACCTCGACACCGACAAGAAGCAGCACCGCCTCGCCGCGGCCATCATCGAACTGGCGCATACCCTCGACCTGCGGGTGGTCGCGGAAGGCGTCGAAACCACGGAACATCTCGCTTTCCTCGAAAAGACCGACTGCGAGGAAATCCAGGGCTTCCTTTTCTGCCGCCCGCTGCCGCCCGACCTGCTTGCATCCATCCTCGAGGACGGCACCTGCAGCGCAGGCAGCTGACAAACGAACCCTGTTACGCCGGCGCGGCAGCCAGCACCGGCCGCGCTTCGCGGATCGGCAGGTTCGCGAGGGCGGCCAGCGCCGCCAGCACGATGTCCGCGTACCACATCCAGTCATAGTTGCCGGTGCGTGACAGCGCGATGCCGCCGAGCCAGGCCCCGAAGAAGCCGCCGATCTGGTGGCTGAGCAGGGTGAGCCCGAACAGGGTCGCGAGGTAGCGCGGACCGAAGAGCTTCCCGACCAGCCCCGCCGTCGGCGGCACGGTGGCCAGCCAGGTCAGTCCGAGCACCGCCGCGAACACGTAGAACGTGAGCATGGTCTTGGGCGCGGCGAGGTAAAGCGCGATGGCCACCGCGCGCGACGCGTACATCCAGGTCAGGATGAGTTTCATGCGGTAAGTCTTGCCCAGCCATCCGGCGCCGATGCTGCCCACGATGTTCGCCAGGCCGATGATCGCGATCGAGGTTGCGCCGACGGCGGCAGGCAATCCGCACAGGGCAACCTCTCCGGGCAGGTGCGTCACGAGGAACGCGATGTGGAAGCCGCAGGTGAAGAAGCCGGCATGCAGCAGCAGGTAGCTGCGGTCCCGGAAGGCGATCCGCGTCTGCTCGCCCAGCGTCATGCCGCCCGCCTGCCCGGCGGCGCGCGCCTCGGCGACGCCGGGACGCTCGCGCAGCGGCATCGCCAGCAACACCGGGGCCAGCGTCGTGACCGCCAGCGTCAGCATCGCGCTGACCCAGCCGAAGGCATTGATGAGCGCCTGCGTTACCGGCGCGAACAGGAATTGTCCGAACGATCCGCCGGCATTGATGAAGCCCGATGCCGACGAACGCTGCTCGGGAGCAAGCCGCTGCGCCGCCGCGCCGATTAGGATGGAAAAACTGCCGGCGCCGGCGCCGGCCGCGGTCAGCACGCCCAACGCCAGGGTCAGGCCGAAGCCGGTGCCCATGAAGGGCGTCATTGCCATTCCGGCGGCCATCAGCAGCGCGCCGAGCACGATCACGCGGAATGATCCGACACGGTCGGCAAGCATGCCGAACAAGGGTTGCGCCGCGCCCCAGGCGAATTGCCCGACCGCCAGCGCGAAGCTGACGGTCACGATGCCAAGGCCGGTCGAGGTGTTCAGCGGCGAGACGAAGAGGCCCGTGGATTGCCGTATGCCCATGGTGACCGCAAGGATCGCCGCCGAGGAAATCACCAGGCTCCAGAATTGCCGCTGTGTGCTCATGTCAGGCCTCATGTCGGAAGAACGTCGCGTGTGAAGAAGAGATTACTCCATTCTCCGCGGCGCCGTCGGCCGGGCCCGGACGGACAATCTGCCACCGTTTCAGGGATAGAACCTGTACTCGGATCCGTCGACGTTCACCCGGAAGTCGATCTCAAGTCGCTATGCCGCCAAGCGCGGGACGTTGTCGTCGAAGAGGTTCGAGAGCGGCAAGCTGGATGGATTCGCGCCGTACATACACGCAAATTTGGGCGAGACCATGAAGCCGTACGCGAGATCGAGCATGCCGGCATCGTTTTCGCCCGCACATCTGCCACACGCGACGGTGTCGCTTTGGCTTAGACAGAAATGCTGCGATTCGCGCGCAGGAAGGTGATGACAACGGAAAGAACCGACGATTTGGTCCTGATGCGGTGATAGAGAGAACGTCCCATGATGGCCTCCTTGACGATGGTTCGTATTTTCCGGGCTTTCGATCCGGTCGCTGTGATGGTGCGCACAAGTGTGGAAATGCAACAGGGCCGCTATCCCACACCGGTTTGCTTGCAAGACGCGCGAAAACCAACAGTTGATCAAAATCAATGGCAGCCGTTTTAGCTCAACGTCTTGGACAAGGTTTATTGACTTCGGGAAATATTAGCGATAAAGTAGGACTATTGCAAGTTTGTCTTGGACAATTCGATTTTGTACTGCGCCGCAACCTGGGCGCGGCAGAGCCGGATGTCCATGCCGAAGGGCCGGACGACCCCAAGCTTGCGCGCGTCGTGTCGTCCTGCCTGCGGAAGCCCGTAGTCCGCTTCGTTGCTCCTACCATCTAGAAGGGTTGCCATGCCTGAGAGCCTAATGCTTGCCTTTGACGACGCGGCGATCGCCGGCAGTCTTGACCAGCTTGACGACGAGGCGCTCGACGTCCTCGAGTTCGGCGTGATCGGCTTCGACAAGACGAACGTCGTCCGTCGCTACAACGCCTTCGAGTCGCGCTGCGCCGGCATTTCGCGCGAGCGGGTGCTGGGCCAGGCGCTGTTCACGAACGTGGCGCCATGCATGAACAACTTCATGGTTGCCCACCGCTTCGAGGAAGCCGCCGCGAACGGAACCGCGCTGGACGAAACCATTCCCTACGTGCTCACCTTGCGCATGCGCCCCACCAAGGTCCGGCTGCGCCTCCTGGCATCCCCTACCCTGACGCTGCAATACGTGCTCGTGAATCGTCTTCCCTGAGGATCGCCATGACCCGACTGGAAGATGAATACGAAGCGCTGATCCAGTTCCTCTATCTTGCGCCGGTCGGCCTCGTCCAGCTGGAGCATGATGGCGGCATCATGATGCTGAATCCGGTGTCTGCGCAGCTCCTCATGCCCATGACGCAGAACGGCGAGCTCACCAACCTGTTCGATGCGTTGTCCGGCGTCGCGCCCGACCTTCGCCAGCGCTGCGCGGCATTCACCGCGCCCCACGGCCGCATCTGCGATGCCCTGCGCCTGCAGTTCAGCGCGGGCACGCCTGGCAAGAAGGACACCCAGTTCCTGTCCCTCAGCCTCCTGAAGCTCGATGACAGCCGCCTGATGGCCGTGCTGGAAGACATTACCGGCCAGGTGCGGCGCGAGGAAATCCTGTCGCGCAACAAGGCCTGGCTCAATGCCATCCTTGCCGGCATCAGCGATTATGCGGTGATGAGCATCAACAGCGAAGGCCTGGTGGAAGACTGGAACGACAGCATCGGCCGGCTGACCGGCTGGGGCGAAGGCGAGATCCTGGGCCAGCCCTATGACCGCTTCTTCATGCCCGGCGCCAGCACGCCGGACGCCCTGACCGACCGCCTGCGCGAAGCGGAAGACTGCGGCTGGAGCCTGCGCGAGGTGCAATGCCGCCGCCATGACGGCACGCCGTTCTTTGCCAGCACGCTGATCGTTCCGGTGCACAGCGCCGGACCGACCTCGGACAGGCGCTACTGCCTGGTGATACGCAACATCGCCGACAAGAAGGAGGCGCTGGAGAGCCAGTTCAAGGCGGCGTACTGCGATTACCTGACCGGGCTGCCGAACCGGCGCGCCTTCTTCGAGGAAGCGCAGCGCGAGTTCGATCGCATGCAGATCGTTCCGAGGCACATTTCCCTGATCCTGTTCGACGCCGATAATTTCAAGCGCATCAATGACCGCTATGGGCATCCGGCTGGCGACGCCGTGCTGTGCGACCTCGCCGACCGCATGCGCCAGAGCTTCCGCATGGTGGACAGCCTGTGCCGCATGGGTGGCGAGGAATTCGCGGTGCTGCTCCCCTCCACGGATCTCGACGCCGCCCTCGCCGGCGCGGAACGCTTCCGCCAGCTCGTGGAAAGCCAGCCGGTCACGTTCGACGGGGAAGTCATCGCCTATTCGGTCAGCGGCGGCGTGGCCACCAACGAGGCTGGCTGCATCGACATCGACGAACTCATCAAGCGCGCGGACCGCGCTCTTTACGAAGCCAAGCAGAAGGGCCGCAACCGCATCTGCGCCTGGGACCAGCGCACTGAACTCAAGGTGGTGGCATGATCGCGGCGGAAGTCACCAGCCAGGACTACGAGGCGCTCGTCTCGTTCATGTATCGCGTGCCGATCGGCCTGGTCGAGTTCGACCGGGACGGCGCGATCGAGATGCTCAATCCGCTCGCCTCGCAACTGCTGATGCCGCTCGCCGAAAGCGGCATGCTCGACAACGTGTTCGCGGTGCTGGAGCCCACCATCAGCGACCTGCGCGCGCGGGTGCAGGGCTTCGCGCCGTCGAGCGGCGTGGTGTTCGAGGCGCTGCGGGCGACGGTCATGTCCGGCCCCGCATTTCCCGACCTTGCCCGGACGCTGTCGATCAGCCTGCTCAAGCTGGATGACGGCCATTTCATGCTGGCCTTGCTCGACGTGACCGTGGACGCGGACCGGGAACGCCAGCGCATCGCCGAGGTGCTGCACGAAGCGACCCATGTGGATGCCCTGACCCAGATGCCGAACCGGCTCGCGGTGCGCGAACGATTGTTGTCGCTGCTGGATGGCGGGCAGTTGTCGGCGGAGCGGACCGCCGCGGTGCTGTTCGTCAACATCGACCGCTTCAAGACGATCAACGACACCTTCAGCAATGCCGTGGGAGACGGCTTGCTGCAATCGATGGGCAAGAGGCTGCGCGGCCTGCTGCGCGGCTCCGACCTGGTCAACCCGCCTGCTGCCGGAGAGCAGATGGCCGCCCGTTTCAGCGGCGATGAATTCGTCGTCGTGCTGGATCACCTCAGGCGGCCGCAGGACGTGCGGAACATCGCCGAACGCATGCTTGCATCATTGACCGGGGTGCATGAAGTGGCGGGCAAGAGCATTTCCTGCAGCGTCAGCATCGGCATCTCGCTGCTCGAGCAGGGCGAGGTGAGCGCGGACGACGTGATCCAGAATGCAAGCATCGCGATGGCCGAAGCAAAGCGTGCGGGAGGCGCCGGGTATCGCCTCTACGATCCCGCGATGCGGGAGCGGGCGAAGCGCCGCGGGGAACTCGAAAGCGAGTTGCGTACCGCGCTCGAAACAGGACAGCTGCTCACCCACTACCAGCCGGTCATTACCGCCGAGGGCTTCAAGTCGCGCCACCTCGCCGGCGTCGAGGCGCTGGTGCGCTGGCGCCATCCGATCCGGGGCATGATTCCGCCGCTCGAATTCATCGGCGTGGCGGAAGACACGGGCCTGATCGTGCCGCTCGGCCATGCGGTGCTGCGCATGGCATGCATCGATTTCGTCGCCTGGAAACGCGAGCACGGCGATGCCGCGCCGCGCCGGCTGGCGGTGAACGTGTCCCGCGCCCAGCTGACCCTGCCCTCCTTCGCCGGCCAGGTCAAGGACGTGCTGGAAACGACGGGCATGCTGGCATCCGACCTGCAGCTCGAACTGACGGAGTCGCTCGCGGTGCAGGACAGCGCGGTGCAGACCTGCCTGCTCGAACTCAAGGCGCTCGGCGTATCGCTCGCCCTGGATGACTTCGGCACCGGCTATTCTTCCTTGTCCTGTCTTCACCTGCTGCCGGTAGACACCGTCAAGATCGACCGTTCCTTCGTGGACAGCGCCGGCAGCAGCCTGCACCATCGCGTGCTGATCGAGGCCACCATCCGCGTCGCGCACAGCCTCGGCATGACGACCGTGGCCGAAGGCGTCGAGACCGGCGAACAGGCCAACATCCTCGCCGCCCTGCACTGCGACAAGCTGCAAGGCTATTACTTCAGCCGTCCCTTGCCGGCGGAAGAACTCGTCGCCTGGATGACCCGCTCGCGGGAAGCCGAAGCGGATCTCGCCTGAACGGCCCCCTTGGCAAGCCAGCGAATCACGCCAGCTTGAGCTTGCCTGCGATCCGACGCGCGATGCCCAGCGGGTTGTCGTTGCGCAGGGCCGCGGGCTGCAATCCCTCCGGCAGGCCCTGGTAGCAGGGATGCCCTCGGTGAGCATGGTGGCGCCGGTGCTGTCGTCGAGCGCGAGGATATTGGCGGCGATGCGTTCCAGGAAGGCGGCGCGCCGGTCGAGGCTGCTTTCGCAGTAGGCGTCGAAGGCGGACCATGCCAGGGCACAGGCGCGGTCGATGTCGCTGTCGGCGGCAAGGCCGGATGCCGGTTCCTAGGTTTCGCCAGTGGCGGGGTTCGCCCTGTCATCCGCGATAGCCCCTGTCATCCCCGCGAAGGCGGGGATCCCATCTCGCACGGCCGAAGCGCGGCTTCCAACCTCAGCGCACCATGCAAGGACGCTTGTTATCGAACTTCCATCCGGGAATGAGGTATTGCATGGCAATCGCGTCATCGCGTGCACCGAGGCCCTTTTCCTTGTACAGGCGATGGGCCGCTTCGAGCTGCGCCATGTCGACCTCCACGCCCAGGCCCGGCTTCTTTGGCACCTGGACCAGACCACCCTTGATCTGGAATGGTTCTTTCGCCAGGCGCTGGCCATCCTGCCAGATCCAGTGCGTGTCGATGGCCGTGATCTTGCCCGGCGCCGCGGCGGCGACGTGGGTGAACATCGCCAGCGAGATGTCGAAGTGGTTGTTGGAATGCGATCCCCAGGTCAGGCCCCATTCATGGCACATCTGCGCGACGCGGACCGAGCCTTGCATCGTCCAGAAATGCGGATCGGCCAGCGGAATGTCGACCGATTGCAGCTGGATCGCGTGACCCATTTCGCGCCAGTCGGTAGCGATCATGTTGGTGGCGGTCGGCAGGCCGGTGGCGCGGCGGAATTCGGCCATCACTTCACGGCCGGAGTAGCCGCTTTCCGCGCCGCACGGGTCTTCGGCATAGGCGAGCACCTCGTGCTGGCCCCGGCAGAGCCGGATCGCGTCCTTCAGCAGCCAGCCGCCGTTCGGATCCAGCGTGATGCGGGCTTGCGGGAAACGCTCGTGCAAGGCGGTGACCGCGGCGATTTCATCTTCGCCGCGCAGGACGCCGCCCTTGAGCTTGAAGTCGTTGAAGCCGTAGCGCTGGTATGCGGCTTCGGCGAGGCGCACGATGGCTTCGGGGGTCATCGCCTTCTCGTGGCGCAGCCGGCACCAGTCGTCGTCGGCGTCCGGCTCGCTCGGGTAGTCGAGATCGGTGGCATTGCGGTCGCCGACGTAGAACAGGTAGCCGAGCATTTCCACCGCGTCGCGCTGCTGGCCGTCGCCGAGCAAGGCGCAGACCGGGACGTCGAGGTGTTTGCCGAGCAGGTCGAGCAAGGCGGCTTCCAGCGCGGTGACGGCATGGATTGCAATGCGCAGGTCGAAGGTCTGCTGCCCGCGGCCGCCGGCGTCGCGGTCGGCGAAGGCGGCGCGCGCTGCATTGAGGATGGCGCGGTAGTTGCCGGTCTGCTGGCCGAGGACCAGCTCCCGGGCGTCTTCCAGCGTTTGCCGGATGCGTTCGCCGCCGGGGACTTCGCCCACGCCGACGTTGCCCGCGCTGTCGGTGAGGACCACGACGTTGCGCGTGAAGTACGGACCGTGCGCGCCGCTCAGGTTGAGCAGCATGGCGTCGCGTCCGGCGACGGGAATCACCTGCATGGCGGTGACGACGGGCGCGCCCTGGCGCGCGGCGTTAGCGGAAGCGTCTGCGTGTTGGAGAGTCATGGCAATGTCATCCTTGTAATGGTGGGCTTACTGCGGGCCGAGACGCTTGATCAGCGCGGCGAGCCGCTCGACTTCGGCGGGCTTAAGGTCGGACAGCGGCGGGCGCACCGGGCCGGCGCCATGGTCGACGATGGTGGCGCCGGCCTTGATGATGGACACCGCATAGCCCTGGCCCTTGTTGCGAAGTTCGAGGAAAGGCAGGAAGAACTCGTCGATCAGGCGGTTGGTTGTCTCGGTATCGTTGGCGGCGTGGGCGTTGTAGAACGCCATCGCGGTGCGCGGAATGAAGTTGAAGACGGCGGAGGAATACACCGGAACGCCCATGGCCTTGTAGGCGCCGGCGAACACTTCCGCGGTCGGCAGGCCGCCGAGGTAGGCAAAGCGGTCGCCCAGCTTCTGGCGGATTGCCACCATGGCTTCGATGTCGCCGATGCCATCCTTGAAGCCGACGAGGTTCGGGCAAGTCTCGGCGAGCTGCATCAGGGATCCGGGCGTGAGGCGGGTCGCGCCGCGGTTGTACACGATGACCCCGAATTTCACGCTCTTGCAGACGGCCTGCACGTGCGCGACCAGGCCTTCCTGGCTGGCCTCGGTCAGGTAGTGCGGCAAGAGCAGGATGCCCTGTGCGCCCTGCCGTTCCGCCTCCTGCGCGTACTTGATGGCGAGCGTGGTGCCGCCGCCGGCACCGGCGATGATGGGCATGCGGCCGCGGCAGGTCTGGATCGCGGTCTTGATCACCTCGGCGTACTCGCCGGGCTCCAGGGAAAAGAACTCGCCCGTGCCGCCCGCCGCGAACAAAGCGGACGCGCCGTAGGGCATCAGCCACTCGAGGCGCTCGACGTAGTTGCGTGGATGGAAGTTCAGATCGGCGTCGAAATCGGTCAAGGGAAAAGACAGAAGGCCGCTTTGCAGCACGTGCTTGAGTTCCTGGGGTGTCATGGGTTCGCCTGTGATGGAAATGAGGTGAAAGCGGCGGAAAGACACGCTGCATCCTTGCTTGCATGGTACCGCTACCAAATGCATGGTAGCGGTACCAAAGGTCCATGTCAACGGGTTTTGCTTTCTTCGCTTGCGGCAACGAAGGAACACGAAAACCAGTTTTACGGGTGGAAAACCATTAGATGCCCGGAAGCAGCCGCAGGGTTTGAAGATGGGAAGCGCAAGCCGCGACGCGCCGCCAGGCGCAGCGGGTGAGGGTCAGGTGCTGGCGCGCTCGATGATGGAAAAGCCGATGTCGCAGACGCGCTCGCCGATGGGCCGCTCCTCGACGCGGTCGATGATGAACTTCGCCGCGCGCCGGCCGATCGCCGTGCCATCGATGCGCACGGTGGTCAGCGCGGGGTGGAGGTCGCGCGAGAACTCCATGTCGCCCAGGCCGATCACCGCCAGATCTTCGGGGATCCTGATGCCGCGCGCCTGCGCCTCGATGATTACTCCGAGCGCCAGAAGGTCCGAGCTGCAGAACACCGCGTCGATGCCGGGATGTTCTTCGAGCAGTTGTGCCAGCCCTGCTCGCCCGCCGCCCAGCGTGGTCGGTGCGGGAACCATCACGGTAGGCACCGCCTTGTCTCCCGGGAGCGCCATGCCGAGCGCGACCGCCGCATCGGAAAACGCCTGGTTGCGACGCACCGCGCGTTCGTCGCTGCCGCTGATGGTGGACGCCCGCCGGCGGCCTCGCTGGTGAAGGAAACCAGCCACCGCCGCGCCGATTTTTTCATGCGAGAAGCCGACGAGCATGTCGAGCGGAGTGGGCGTCAGATCCCAGGTTTCGACGATGGGGATGCCGCTCGCAAGCAGCCGCCTGCGCCCTTCCTCGGAACGCATGATGCCGGTCAGGACCACGCCGTCCGGACGGCGGCCGATGATGGCCTCGAGCAGCGCATCCTCGCGCGAGTCCGCATAGCCGCCCTGGCCCAGCATGAGCTGGTATCCCTCCTCGGCAAGCGCTTCGGTCAGCGCCTGCACCATCTCGAGGAAGACCGGGCCGCTGATGGTCGGCACGACCGCCGCCACCAGACGGCTCTTGCGCGAAGCCAGGCCGCCCGCAAGCATGTTCGGCACGTAGCCCGTGCGCGCCACCGCTTCCCGCACGCGTTCCAGCACCGCGGGCGATACCGCGTCCGGCGTGTTCAGGGCGCGCGAGGCGGTGATCGGCGCGACGCCGGCGAGTTTGGCGACGTCACGCAAGGTGATGCCGCTTCCCTTGCGGCGCTGTCGGCGCTCGGGCGATGTCTGGGCGTTGGGAAGAAGGTCGTCGGGCTTGGTCGTCATCCGCTTATCCTATCACCGGCATGGTAGCGGTGTCATGCGGAAAGCCTGGGTGATGGAAGGACGAAACGCGCATTGGCTAGGCAAGTCGCGCCGCTTGCCGGGCCGACCTCCGGGTGGGAGAGGCGCAGCGAGCTGATTTACGGAGGATCGATGGATCGAGAATGCGAGGAAGCCTGGTGATGACAGGCCCTGCGTTGAAGAATTTTCTTGATGCTTTTCCTGGCGGAGACTGTGAGATTCGAACTCACGGACGGGTCACCCCGTCGGCAGTTTTCAAGACTGCTGGTTTAAACCGCTCACCCAAGTCTCCGAGGACGCCCATTATAGCGGCTCATTCACCCAGCGTCATCGAGAAAGAGTTGTTGCAGGTCATTGAGGAAGCGCTTGCCAAGCTCGGTCGGACGGATGAGGCGATGGTCTCGGTAGAGCAAGCCCTTGGCCTCGGCTTCGTTGAGCGGCTTCTCGATGGCGTTGAGCGCGAGGCCGGTGCGCTCGGCGAACAGGTTGACCTCGAAGCCGTCCTCGAGGCGCAGCGCATTGAGCATGAATTCGAAACCCAGGTCGTCGCGGCCGACCTCGAATTCCTCCTGCACCGGACGTCCCTCGCGGACCGCGTCGAGATAAGCCTTGGGCTGCTTGTAGCGCATCTGCCGGATGACCCGGTGCGGGAAGGAAATCTTGGAATGCGCGCCGGCGCCGATGCCGAGGTAGTCGCCGAACTGCCAGTAATTCAGGTTGTGCCTCGCCTGCCGGCCGGGACGCGCATAGGCGGACACTTCGTAATGGCCGTAGCCCGCATGCGTGGTGGCGTCGGCGATCATGTCCTGCATTTCCGCGCTCGCATCGTCGTCCGGCACGGCTGGGGGAAACTTGGCGAAGTAGGTGTTCGGTTCCAGCGTCAGGTGATACAGCGAGAGATGCGGCGGGGCGAACGCGATGGCGGTCGACACGTCGCGGCGGGCCTCGTCCAGCGTCTGCGATGGCAAGGCGTACATCAGGTCGAGGTTGAAGTTGTCGAAGTGGGCGTGCGCGATTTCGACGGCCCTGCGCGCTTCCCCGTCGTCATGGATGCGGCCGAGCGCCTGCAGGTGGCGCGCGTCGAAGCTCTGGATGCCGATCGACAGCCGGTTGATGCCGCTGGCGCGGTAGGAGCGGAACTTCTCGGTTTCGAAGGTGCCGGGGTTGGCTTCCATCGTGATCTCGGCGGCGCCGTCGAGCGGCAGCAGGCTGCGGATGTCCGACATGAGCCGGTCGAGGCCGGCCGCCGACATCAGGCTGGGCGTGCCGCCGCCGATGAAGATGGTGTAGATCTTGCGGCCCCAGATGAGCGGCAGGGCCTGCTCCAGGTCGCTGCGCAAGGCGGCCAGGTACTCCTCTTCCGGAAAGCCGTTCTTGGCTTCGTGGGAATTGAAATCGCAGTAGGGGCACTTGCGCACGCACCACGGAAAATGCACGTAGAGGGACAGGGGCGGCAAGGCGGTAAGGTGGAGCGCGCCCGGACGCAGGAAGGCGGTTGCGGCCTGCGAATGGGTCGCGGGTGTTGCGGGCGTGGCCGGCGGCAGGCTCGCGACGGGCTTGATGGGAATCATCGCAGCCTTTCCACCAGCAGCCGCAGGGCCTGGGCGCGATGCGACACGCGGTTCTTCTCGTCGGCCGGCATTTCGGCGGCGGTCATTCCGCTCTCCGGCAGCAGGAAATATGGGTCGTAGCCGAAACCGCCCTGCCCACGCGCCTCGCTGATGACTTCGCCGTTCCAGCGGCCTTCCGCGATGATGGGCTGCGGATCGTCGGCATGCCGCAGGAACACCAGCACGCAGTAGTAGTAGGCCGACTTGTCGCCGCGGATGGCCAGTTCGGCGATCAGCTTTTCATTGTTGCGCTGGTCGGACTTGGGCTCGCCGGCATAGCGGGCGGAATACACGCCCGGCGCGCCGCCGAGGGCGGCGGCGCAGATGCCGGAATCGTCGGCCAGCGCCGGCAGGCCGGTCAGGCGGGCGGCCTGCCGGGCTTTTGCCAGGGCATTCTCGACGAAGGTCGGGTGCGGCTCCTCGGCCTCGGGCACGCTGAACTCGCCTTGCGGTTTGACGTTGAAGCCGAGCGGCGCAAGCATGGCATGGAATTCCCGCAGCTTGCCGGCATTGTTGGAGGCGAGGACGATGGTTTGTGACATGGGATTCGGTGGAAGAATGGCTCGCGGGGCGATCTTACTCCGATTTGCCAGATCACCCTTCGTTCTGCGCAGGTTCGCCGATTTTCCTGTCGTTCCCGCGAAGGCGGGAATGACAGAATGAAGCGGGAATAGCCTTCGAGGCAATTCCGACAACCAGTCTGCATCAACCCTTCAGGCTTGCCTTCTGCAAGGCGACGAGCTGGCCGATGCCGTGCTGCGCCAGGTCGAGCAGGCGGTCCATGGTGGCGCGGTCGAAGGCGGCGCCTTCCGCGGTCCCCTGCACCTCGACGAAGCCGCCGCTGTCGGTCATCACCACGTTCATGTCGGTATCGCAGGCGGAATCTTCAAGGTAGTCGAGGTCGAGCACCGGCGTGCCCTGGTAAACGCCCACCGATACCGCAGCGACGAAGTGCTTGACCGGGATCGCCGTGATGGCGTTCGTTTCCATCAGCTTGCTGAAGGCATCGTAGGCGGCGACCATCGCGCCGGTGATGGACGCGGTGCGCGTTCCGCCGTCGGCCTGGATGACGTCGCAATCGAGGTGCAGGGTGCGTTCGCCGAAGGCTTCGAGGTCGAAGGCGGCACGCAGCGAGCGGCCGATCAGGCGCTGGATTTCCTGGGTGCGGCCTGACTGCTTTCCGCGCGCGGCCTCGCGGTCCATGCGGGAATGGGTGGAACGCGGCAGCATGCCGTACTCCGCCGTCATCCAGCCCTGCCCCTTGCCTTTCAGGAAAGGCGGCACCTTTTCCTCGATGCTGGCGGTGCAGATGACCTTGGTGTCGCCGAATTCGACGAGCACCGAGCCTTCGGCATGCTTGGTGTACTGGCGGGTGAGGCGAACCGCGCGCAAGGCATCGGCCGCCCGCCCGCTGGGGCGTTGTCCTGTCGTCATGGGAGCTTATTCCTTGGAAGTGACCCGGGAGGTTTTTTCGATCGCGCCGCGGATCTCGGCGATCGCTTTTTCGATTTCGTCTTCGTTGAACATGTCGCCCGGCTCCAGGTCGGCGCGCGGCGCCTGGATGGTGGTGGTGACGCTACCCACCGGCAAGGTATGCGTGGTGATGGTGTCGGCCGACTCGATTTCCGCGTTGCCGCCTTCCCACATCATGGCCAGCGCGGTCACGTTGTCGCTGGTCTTGCCGGCGATGGCGGTGGCGTTGGCGATGAGTTCCGGCACGGCGCGCACCACGGTGTGGTTGTGCAGGCTTTCGGCGAGCACATGGTCGGGCAGCACCGACCACAGGCCGTCCGAGCAGAGCAGCATGACGTCGCCGGGTTGCAGGCTGGCACGGCGGGACAGTTCCACGATGGGAATGTTGGGCGCGCCTAGGCAGTTGAACAGCTTGTTGCGCTCCGGGTGGGTATCACGCTCGGAAGGGTCGACCTTGCCCTGGGCAATCAGGGTTTCGATGCGGGAATGGTCACGCGTGCGCGCCAGAATCTGGCCTCGGCGCATCCAGTAGAGGCGCGAATCGCCGCAGTGGGCCCAATAGGCGTTGTTGTGCTGGATCAGGCAGGCGACGATGGTGGTGCGCGGCGTCTCAGGCAGGTTGTTGATGGCGCGGTAACGATGGATTTCGCGGTGCGCGGCGAAGAAGCTTTCCTCGAGAAACTTTTCCGGCTTCTTGATGTACGGGTTGGCGTTCTGCTGGAACAGCGAGCCCACGGTCTGCAGAGCGATGGTCGCGGCCATCTCGCCCTGGATGTGGCCGCCCATGCCGTCGGCCAGCAACAGCAGCAAGGCGTCGCGGGTGAAGCTGTAGCCCATGCGGTCCTGGTTGTTCTTGCGGCCGCCGAGCTGGCTTTCCTGGTAGACGGAGAATCGCATCGGAATCTATCGCGTGTTGTTCTGAACGGTGGTGTTGGCGGATGCGCCATCCTTGCCGGCTCCGCCGAAGAGGCTGCGCAGCTTCTTCGACACCTTTTCCATGAAATCGTCTTCCTTCGGCTCGGGAACGGGCTCGCGCAGGGCCTTCTGCAGCGCGAACACGCTTTGCGGGCGCTCCAGCGGGTCGATGCGCAGCGACCAGCGGATCACCTGGATCAGTTCGCGCGAATACATGCCTTCGAGCTTGCGGAAATGGTCTTCCATCTTGTCGCCGGCCTTGCGCTGGTCGGCCGGCTGCGGCGGCGCGCCGACCATGCAGGCGAACATCGAGGCGCCGATGCTGTAGATGTCGGTCCAGGGACCGAGGTTGCCGTTCTTGACATACAGCTCCGGCGGCGCGAAGCCGGGCGTGTACATGGGATAGAGCTTGTGCATGTCCGCCTTGAGCGTCTGCCGGGCGGCGCCGAAGTCGAGCAGGATGGGCGTGCCGTCCATGCGCAGGTAGATGTTGGCGGGCTTCAGGTCGAGGTGCAGCAGCTTGTTCGCATGGACTTCGCGCAGCCCGTTCATGACCTGGTTGAACATCTTTCGGATGAAGCGCTCCGAGACCAGCGGGCGCTCGCCCTTGTCGCGGCGGCGCAGGATGTGTTCCTGCAGCGAACGGCCCGACTCGTAGGCCATCACCATGTAGACGGTATCGTTGGCGCGGAAGAAATTCAGCACGGTGACGACGTTGGGATGCGAGATCCGCGCCAGCGCCCGGCCTTCCTCGAAGAAGCACTTGAGTCCGATGCGGAACACCGGCAGGTTTTCGGCGGAAATCGCCGGCACGAGTTCGCCGGGCTGGCGCAGCGCAAGCGAGCTGGGCAGGTATTCCTTGATCGCGACGGCATTGCCGTCCTCGTCATATGCCAGATAGACAATACTGAACCCGCCGGACGCAATCTTCTTTACAATGCGGTATCCAGCGATTTCCAGCCCGTCGGGCAACGGTGCGTTGTTTTGCGCGGCCATGTTGTCACAAGTAAAGATACCTTGTGATTGTGTTGAACAATCCCTGTTTTGTAAAGAAGAACAATCTTGACCATCTATAGCATGACTGGCTACGCGGTCACCACCCGTGACACCGCCGCGGGGACCCTGACGCTCGAACTCAAGAGCGTCAATTCCCGTTTTCTCGACGTGCAGTTCCGCATCAACGACGACCTGCGCGCCCTCGAACCACTGTTGCGCGAAGCCATCAATTCCCGCCTGAACCGGGGCAAGGTGGAATGCCGGATGAGTTTCGGCCGCAAGTCCGGCGGCGCCTCCCAGGGGCTCAACGCCGACCTCCTCGTCGCCCTCGCCAAGATGCAGGCCGACGTGCGGAGCCGGTTTCCCGATGCGCCCGTGCTGTCCGTCAACGAAGTGCTGCGCTGGCCCGGCGTGATCGAGGAAGCCGAGGTCGGTCAGGAAACCCTGCAGGCCGAGGTGCAGGCGGCCATCGCGGAAACCCTCGATGCCTTCGTCGAGACCCGCGCGCGCGAGGGCGGCGCGCTGCAAGCCATGCTGCTGTCCCGCATCGAGGACATGGAAGCCATCGTGCAGCGCATCGGACCGCTCGTGCCGCAAGCCATCGCGCAGTTCCAGCAGAAGGCGACCGAACGCATGAAGGAAGCGCTCGGCATCGCGACCCAGGGCGCCACGCCGTCGGTCTCGCATGACGAGGCGCTGGAACGCATCCGCCAGGAAGTCACGCTCTATGGCGTGCGCGTCGACGTCGCCGAAGAACTCTCCCGCCTCTCCGCGCATTTGACCGAAACCCGCCACGTCCTGAAAAAAGGCGGCCAGGTCGGCAAGCGCCTCGATTTCATGATGCAGGAACTGAACCGCGAGGCGAACACCCTCGGTTCCAAGGCCGCGCTCAAGGAACTGGCCGATGCCTCCATGTCGCTCAAGCTGCTGATTGAGCAGATGCGCGAACAGGTGCAAAATCTCGAATGACCCGGCATTGCCCGCTTGAAAGGCGGGCAATGTCTTTTCGTTTCCCCTCAACGTGATATCCATGACCGACGCAAAGCACGCCGCTGGCAGCCTGTTCATGGTGGTGGCGCCCTCCGGCGCCGGCAAGTCCACCCTCGTGAATGCCCTGCTGGCGCAGGAACCCGCCATCAAGTTGTCGATTTCCTACACCACCCGCCCGCCCCGCCCCGCCGAGCAGCACGGCAGGGAGTATTACTTCACCACCGTCGACGATTTCCTGCACCGCCGCGAGGCCGGGGAATTCCTCGAGTCGGCGGAAGTCCATGGAAATTACTACGGTACGTCGCGCCTGCTGATCGAGGCCGAGATGCGCGCCGGCACCGATGTCCTGCTGGAAATCGACTGGCAAGGGGCGCAGCAGGTCAAGAAGCAGTTTCCGAACGCGGCCGGCATCTTCATACTGCCGCCGTCGATCACCGCGCTGGAAGAACGCCTGAAGAAACGCGGGCAGGACGAACCGCATATCATTACGCGGCGCCTGCTGGCGGCGGGAGGCGAGATCGCCCACGCCCCGGAGTTCGAATATGTTATTATCAATCAAGAGTTTGCGACGGCCTTGTCGGAGCTGACCGCCATCGTCAAGGCCACCCGCTGCCGCTTCGCGCAGCAGGCAGCGCGCAACGCACCCCTGTTCGCCCAGCTGGGCATCCACGCAAATCCGGTCTGATCCCGTTTTCCTTAGGAGCAAGCATGGCCCGCATCACCATTGAAGATTGCCTGAAGCAAATCCCGAACCGTTTCCAGCTCACTTTGTCCGCGACCTACCGCGCCCGCCAGTTACTGCAGGGACACACCCCCAAGATCGACGCCAAGGACAAGCCCACCGTGGTCGCCCTGCGCGAAATCGCCTCCGGCAAGGTCGGCATTGAAATGCTGAAAAAAGTACCGAGCTGAAGCACACCAACTGCCAAGCGGCTGATATCCTAGAGTGATGAATTTGACTCCAGCCGATTCAACCTTGTCAGTCGCACCCAATAGCCGGACGGGCAATGACCGTCCGGCGCACCGCCCTCCCGAGCCTCCCAAGCCGGATGCCGCAAGCCCCCCTGCGGGCGTCGCCTCCGTCACCCATCTCAACAACAAGCTGGCCGAGTACCTGACGCCTTCCGAACTGAAGAAGGTCAAGGAAGCCTACCGCTTCTCGGACGAGATGCATCTCGGGCAGATCCGCAAGTCGGGCGAGCCCTACATTTCCCATCCGATCGCGGTTGCCGAGATCTGCGCCGACTGGAAGCTCGATGCCCAGGCCATCATGGCCGCCCTGCTGCATGACGTCATGGAAGACCAGGACGTCAAGAAAGAGGAACTCATCGAGCGCTTCGGCGCCCAGGTGGCCACGCTGGTGGATGGCCTGTCCAAGCTGGACAAGATCGAATTCCAGAGCCAGGTCGAGGCGCAGGCCGAAAACTTCCGCAAGATGCTGCTGGCGATGGCGCGCGACGTGCGCGTCATCCTCGTCAAGCTGGCGGACCGCCTGCACAACATGCGCACGCTGGGCTTCATGTCGCCCGAGAAGAAGCGGCGCATTGCCCGCGAGACGATGGAAGTGTACGTGCCCATCGCGCATCGCCTGGGCCTGAACAACATCTACCGCGAACTGCAGGACCTCGCCTTCTCGCACCTCTATCCGGTGCGCTACCGGACCCTGTCGAAGGCGGTCAAGGCGGCGCGTGGCAACCGGCGCGAGGTGGTCAGCAAGATCCTCGAGGCGGTCAACAACACCCTCTCCGCGACCGGCATCCCGGCCCAGGTCTACGGCCGCGAAAAGACCCTGTTCGGCATCTACCGCAAGATGCGCAACAAGCACCTGTCGTTTTCCCAGGTGCTCGACGTCTACGGCTTCCGCATCGTCGTCGATACCTTCGCCAACTGCTACGTCGCGCTCGGCACCCTGCACGCGCTCTACAAGCCCATGCCGGGCAAGTTCAAGGACTACATCGCCATTCCGAAGATGAATGGCTACCAGTCGCTGCACACCACGCTCATCGGTCCTTACGGCACGCCCGTCGAGTTCCAGATCCGCACCCAGGAGATGCACCGCGTGGCCGAAGCCGGCGTGGCGGCGCACTGGCTCTACAAGGATGACGAGGCCGGCCTCACCGACCTGCAGCAGCGCACCCATGCCTGGCTGCAATCCCTGCTCGACATCCAGAAGCAGACCGGCGATTCGGCCGAATTCCTCGAGCACGTGAAGGTCGACCTCTTCCCCGACTCGGTCTACGTCTTCACGCCGAAGTCGAAGATCATCGCCCTGCCCCGCGGCGCCACGGTGCTCGACTTCGCCTACACCATCCATACCGACATCGGCGACCATGCAGTGTCGGCCAAGATCAACCATGAACCCGTGCCGCTGCGCGCCGAACTGCGCAACGGCGACATCGTCGAGATCGAGACCGCATCGGCCTCGCGCCCCTCGCCGAACTGGCTGAGCTTCGTCCGCACCGGCAAGGCGCGCTCGGCGATCCGCCATCACCTGCGCACGGTCAACCTGGTCGAATCCACCGAGCTCGGCAAGCGGCTGCTGTCGCAGGCCCTGGCCTCGCTTCACGTGGACATGGCCCTGTCCGAAGGCGCGACCGAGCGGCTGCTCAACGAATCCAGCGCCAAGTCCATGAACGAGCTGTACGCCGACATCGGCGTGGGCAAGCGCATGCCGACCCTGGTGGCCCGCCACATCCGCACGCTGATCGAATCCGAATCCGGCTCCACGTTCCCGGTGCCGGAGAGCGAAGCCGCCGCCAGCACCGATGCTGTGACCATCCATGGCAACGAAGGCGCGGCGGTGCAGCTCGCGCAATGTTGCCATCCGATTCCCGGCGATCAGATCATGGGCCAGCTCAAGCGCGACCAGGGCATCAGCGTGCATGCCACCGACTGCTACATCGCCAAGCGGCAGCGCGCCAAGGAGCCCGACCGCTGGATCGAACTTGCCTGGGGAAATGAACTGAACCGCCGCTTCGATTGCCGCATCCGCATCCTGGTGCGCAACGAGAAAGGCGTTCTGGCGCGCATCGCCGCCGAGATCGGCGAGTCGGATGCCAACATCACCTATGTCGGCATGGACGACGACCGCGAACACCTGATGAAGCAGCTGCGCTTCACCATCCAGGTGGAAGACCGCGTGCACCTCGCACGGGTGATGCGCAACGTGCGCCGGGTTCCGGGCGTCGACAGGATCCTGCGCGAGCGCGGCTGACCGCCCGCCTCCGCCGGGAGACGGGCGCGGGCATCATCCCGCGTGCAGGTGCTTGTGCATGCGGCGCAGCCCGAGCCACACGCCCAGCGCCACCAGGGGCACCAGCACGCCGGTCAGCAGGTCCGGATTGACCGGCAGTCCCGCCGCCTTCGCCGCCTTGCCGGCATAGCCGAACAAACCCACCATGTAGTACGAGATCGCCGCCACAGACAAGCCTTCGACGGCCTGCTGCAGGCGCAACTGCTGCGCCGCGCGCGCATTCATGGATTGCAGGATGCGGCGGTTCTGCCTTTCCTGCACGATACCGACGCGGGTGCGCAGGAGATCGTTGGTGTGGGCGATGCGTTCGGCCAGCAATTCCTGGCGGCGCGAGGCTGCGCTGCAGGTGTTCATTGCCGGCGTGAGCCGCCTGTCCATGAACTCGCCGACCGTGGCATGGCCGTCGTAGCGGGTTTCGTGGAGTTCGTCGATGCGCGAGTTCACCAGCCGGAAGTAGGCTTCCGACGCGGAGAAGCGATAGCTGTTGTCGAGCGAAAGCTTTTCGAGCCGGGCGGCGAGCGCGGTGATGTCGCCGAGCAGGGCCTGCTCGCGGTCGGCATGGCTGCCGGGAACGTCGTCCGACAAGGCGATCACGTCGTCGGTATCGACCATGTTGGCCGTCAGCGATGCCAGCTCGCCCTCGATGCCGTTGAGCACCGGCGTCGCCATCTGGGCATGCGGCAGTCCGAGCAGGGCCATCATGCGGTATGTCTCGATTTCGAGCACCCGCTGCACCAATCTGCCGCACTGCTGTTCCAGGAAGCCTGCGTCGCGCACAACGAAGCGGCTGAAGCCATCCGACTGGATCAGGAAGTCGGTCCAGATCTCGCCATTCTGCAGCACTTTGCTGCCTACCAGGTTGCTGCCCTCGAGCACGCGCCGCACGTTCTCGGCGAACTCGCGCGGCGTGCCGGCGCTGCGATCGAGCACCACGTGCGCCGCGACCATGACCTTGCCCTGCAGTCCGAGCAGCCAGTCCTGCGGCACATGGTGGATGGGCGCGCGCTGGAAAGCCTCGGCCAGCGGCAGTTCGTGTTCGTGCTTCTGCGCGAAGGTAAAGCTCGCGAACTCGGTGTGGCACTCCCACTTCAGGCGGAACCGGCCGAAGTCATGGAAGAAATAGCGCGCATCCTCGCCCGGCGCCGCCACGCCGAAATGCGCACACAGGCTGGCAAGGATCGCCTGTTGGGTAGTCGCGTTGCCCTGCCTCGCGTCCTCGCCGGAGGCATGGATTGCCAGATGGGAGATGGTTTCCGGCGCTTCGAGCCTCAAGAATGGCCTTGAATGGACTTCCGCGGCCAGCGGTACGCGTTGCGGGTGATTCAGTCGGGAAAAGACGATTGCCATGTGCTCGGTCCTGGAGTTTTTTCTCGTTATGCAATTCATGTGCCTTGGCAACATTCTCCCTTCACGGTGCGGCGTGCCAGGCGACGGCATCAGGCAGGCGCAGGATAGCTTACCTCGAGTATCGTCAGTTCATCCACGCCCGCGGGCGTGCGCAGGGTGACGGTGTCGCCTTCCCTTGCCTTGGTCAGGGCGCGCGCCACCGGCGCAATCCAGCTGATCTTGCCGTTGAGGGGATCGAGTTCGTCGATGCCGACGATGGTGACGATATGTTCTTCGCCCGCGAGGTTTTCATAGGTGACGGTCGCGCCGAAGTAGACCTGGTCGCTGCCATGATGCACGCTGGGATCGACGACTTCCGCCTTGTCGAGGCGCTTGGTCAGGAAGCGGATGCGGCGGTCGATCTCGCGCAGCCTGCGCTTGCCATAGATGTAGTCGCCATTTTCGGAGCGGTCGCCGTTGGAAGCCGCCCAGGAAACCACCTTGACCACTTCCGGCCGCTCGACGTCGATCAGTTGCAGCAACTCTTCCTTCATGCGCCGGTGTCCTTCCGGCGTCATGTAGTTCTTCGCGCCGGCCGGGATGGGCGGCGCACCCGCGTCGAGGTCGTCGTCGTCCTCTTGATCGCTTTCTTTGACGAATGCCTTGTTCATGCCAGCATTGTAAGGCTTCGCCGCGCTCGCGAGGCGCTTTCACGCAAATGACGCCATGCGGCTGGCGCCATGACGGTCAGCCGTGGGCGATGCGGTCGCTCCATTCGTAGGCCTGGACCTGCAAGGCATAGAGATCCTCGGAGGCCAGCCCGAGCGAGTCGAGCAAGGCCTGAAGACGGTCGCAATGGTGACGGTTGCCGCCATGGCCGCCGTCGTTGCCGCTGGCCTTACCGTTGTCATTGCCGCCGCCATCCACGCCGTCGTTGCCGCTTTCGTCGAGTGACTCGACCAGCCGCAGCATGGTGCCGAACTCGCCTTGACGCGCCGTCAGGGCGTCCCGCAGCGCCTGGTTGGCGGGCAGCCTGGGCAGGATCCTTTGCACGGGCATGTCGAACAGGATGTGCATCAGCGACAAGGCGCCGGCCGTGAAGGCGGTATCGCCGGCGGCGCGGTCGCCGGGATGCAGGCGCGCCGCCAGCAATTCCATCAGCCTCCCCCGGGCCGCCGCCTTGGCCACCAGCGGCGACGCGGCCCGTCCCGGCTGGCCCGTCTGGGCATAGAGCATGATCTGCAGCCAGCGGTGCAGGCGACGCCGCCCCATCAGCCGCAGGGCTTCCCCGATCGACCGCACCTGGGCCGCGCCGGCCGGTTCGGCGCGCCGCGCCAGGTCGAGCAGCGATTCGCGCAGCGCCGGATCGCGCTCGATGACCTGGGCAAGCGTATCGGCATCGGCATGGCTCAGGATCTGCGTCATCAGCTGCAGCACGGTTGCCGCGGAGGGCGCGACCTTGGTGCCGGTCATGACCACCGGCCTGGCAAGGAAGTTTCCCTGGAAAAAATCGAAGCCGAGGGCGAGGCATTGCTCGAACTTTTCCGGCGTCTCCACCTTTTCCGCGAGCAGGCTCTTGCCTGCCGCCATGAAACGCCGGCTGAGGCGGTCCAGTTCCTGGCTGGAGACGGCGCAGACGTCGCACTTGATGATGTCCGCCAGCGGCAGCAGCCTGCGCACCGGCTCGGATTCGGCAACGACGTCGTCCAGGGCAAATGTGTAACCCGCTTCGATGAGATGGCGCACCCGTTCCACGATGGCGTCGGTCACGTCGACGGTTTCCAGGATTTCCAGCACGAACTTCGACGGCGGCAGCACGCGGATGAAGTCGCTCATCAAGGCCGAGGCATCGACGTTGATGAATCCGAGCTTCCCGCCGATGACGTTGACCAGGCCCAGCTCGGACGCATGGGAGATGACGCTGGCCGTCGCCATGATGTCATCGGTGACGTCCGCCGGTCCGGCTTCGGCGCGGCGGAACAGCAGTTCGAACGCCACCAGTTCGCGGCCGCGGTCGACGATGGGCTGGCGGGCAAGGAAGAACTGCTCGCGTTCCTGCGAAACAACATGAAGCGCATCCGGGATGCGTGCGGCTGACTGTTTCATCGACTGGACCACTCCTTCGCGTTGAGAAAAATCTATCCCGCCATGCGGCCACGGCGGGTAAATTTTTCAAGTGGCGCACGCTTCCGCAGCGTGGAATGCCGCACCGAGCCGAGGAACGGCACGATGCGCGGCACTCAGGAGTGTCCTATGCAAATTGCGTTCCGCTGCGCGCGGACGACGCATCACGAGTCCAGCAAGAAAGCGGCGGCGTGGATAAACGAAGGCGAGCTTGCTCAGTCGTCATCCCGGGCCGGCCTTGCCTGGCGGGCCGGCGCGCCGTTGCCGGACTGCAGGGTGAAACCCGCTTCCTTGTCGGTGGCAAGCGCGGACACCAGCCAGGGCATGACCTCGCGCAACTGCGCTTCGAGGGTCCATGGCGGATTGAGGATGAACATGCCGCTGCTGTGCAGGCCGAACCCGTCAGGCGTGGGACCGCTGACGGATAGCGTGACGTTGAGCCACTGGTTGCAAGGCAGATGCTTGAGCTTGGCCGGCAGCTCGCGCGATTCCATGCGCTGCAGCACCGGATACCAGACGGCATACATCCCCGTCGGAAAGCGGGTGAGCGCATCGGCCAGCGTTGTCTTCACGCGCCGGTAGTCTTCCTTAACCTCGTAAGGAGGATCGATGAGCACCAGCCCGCGGCGCGATGGCGGCGGCAGCAGCGACTTGAGGCCGTTGAAGCCGTCCTCGTGCTGGGCCATCACGCGCTTGCCACGGCCGCCGGACCGGCCGCCCGCCTCCTGCAGCTTGCGGAAATTCTCGTCGAGCAGGCGGTAATCGCTGGGGTGAAGCTCGAACAGGCGGATGCGGTCCTGCTCGCGCAGCACCTTGTCGGCGCAATACGGAGAGCCGGGGTAGTAGCGCAGCTTGCCGTCTGGATTCATGCCCCGCACCACCTCGATGTAATCGGCCACCATCTCCGGCAGGTCCTTGCGGTCCCAGAGCCGCACGATGCCGCTGCGCGCCTCGCCGCTCTTCACCGCGTAGCCGGTGTCGAGCTGATAGGCTCCCGCGCCGGCATGGGTATCGATCACCATGTAGGCGGTGTCCTTCTGGTTCAGGTACCGCAGCAGGCTGATGAATACCATGTGCTTGAGCACGTCGGCGTGGTTGCCTGCATGGAAGGCGTGGCGATAACTGAGCATAGATGATCGTGAGGATGCGGTGAAGGAAGCCCGGTCCGGGGTTGCGTCCCTGGCAAGGCGAATCCGCCATTTTAGCAAGTCCGCTCCCGCGGCACGTCTTCAAGCAAAAACAAAAGCCGCATCCTCGCGGATGCGGCTTGAGGGTGAGGCTTCAAAGCGCCAGGCTCTTTGCCCCGATCAGCCAGGTCCCGCCGGAGCGGGAACCCGACCCGATCAGTGGAACTGCTCTTCTTCGGTCGAACCGGTCAGGGCCTTGACGGAAGAGGAACCGCCCTGGATGACCGTGGTGACTTCGTCGAAGTAGCCTGCGCCGACTTCCTGTTGGTGCGACACGAAGGTGTAGCCCTTCTCGCGTGCTGCGAATTCCGGCTCCTGCACCATGTTGACGTAGTGCTTCATGCCTTCGCCGCGTGCATAGGCGTGGGCGAACTGGAAGGTGTTGTACCAGTTGATGTGGATGCCTGCCAGCGTGATGAACTGATACTTGTAGCCGAGGGCCGACAGTTCGTCCTGGAACTTGGCGATCGTGCGGTCGTCCAGGTTCTTCTTCCAGTTGAAGGAAGGCGAGCAGTTGTAGGACAGCAGCTTGCCGGGGCAGGCAGCGTGCACGGCCTGGGCGAATTCGCGGGCGAAGCCGAGGTCAGGCGTGCCGGTCTCGCACCATACCAGGTCGGCGAACGGCGCGTAGGCGACGCCGCGGCTGATGGCTTGCTCGAGGCCGTTCTTGACGCGGTAGAAGCCTTCGGCGGTACGCTCGCCGGTCAGGAAGGGCTTGTCGTTGGCGTCATGGTCGGAGGTGATCAGGTTGGCTGCCTCGGCGTCGGTACGGGCCAGGACGATGCTGGGCACGCCCATCACGTCGGCGGCGAAACGCGCTGCGGTCAGCTTCTCGATGGCTTCCTGGGTCGGAACCAGCACCTTGCCGCCCATGTGGCCGCACTTCTTCACGGCGGCCAGCTGGTCTTCGAAGTGCACGCCGGCGGCGCCAGCGGCGATCATGTTCTTCATCAGTTCGAAGGCGTTCAGCACGCCGCCGAAACCGGCTTCCGCGTCGGCGACGATCGGCAGGAAGTAGTCGACGTAGCCTTCGTCGCCCGGGTTGATGCCGCGCGACCACTGGATCTCATCGGCGCGCTTGAAGGTGTTGTTGATGCGGCGAACCATGGTGGGGACGGAGTCGTAGGCGTACAGCGACTGGTCGGGGTACATGGTTTCGGAGGTATTGCCGTCGGCGGCGACCTGCCAGCCGGACAGGTACACGGCCTCGAGGCCAGCCTTGGCCTGCTGCATTGCCTGGCCGGCGGTGATCGCGCCGAAGGCGTTCACGTAGCCCTTCTTCGCGCCGCCGTTGACCTTGGCCCACAGCTTTTCGGCGCCTTCCTTGGCGAGGGTGTATTCGATTTGCTTGGAACCGCGCAGGCGCACGACGTCTTCCGCCGTGTAGTTGCGCTTGACACCCTTCCAACGGGGATTTTCGGCCCAATCCTTGGTCAGCGCCTGGATCTGCTGTTCACGAGTTGCCATGGTCTTTCTCCTTGCTAGAGCGGTGAAAAGAAAAAATAAAACGCGATGGGAGAATCATATGCGCTTTTTTGCGGGGCAACAAGGTCTTATATAAGACATATAACTAAATTTAAATCAAAAAGAATCAAACACTTAGTATTTTTGTTTTGCGATATGAAACGAAAATCCGCAAAATGAAACATCGTCATGACGCTTTGCGGGCGCGCTTTTCACATTCCGAAACGCTTGTTTCGGATCATGAAATCGCGGCTATCGGTCATACTCCCGGTCACGCACTCATTCGCTTCCCCACGCCCATGGACCGACACATCATCATTGCCCTGGTGGCCGCCATCCTGTTCGGCGCCAGCACGCCGCTCGCCAAGATGCTGGGCAGCGCTGCGTCTCCCGTCATGCTTGCGGCCCTGCTCTACCTCGGCAGCGGCATCGGACTGTTCGCGTGGAAGTTGTTGCGCCGGCTGGGAACGCCTTCGGCGGCCGGCTCCGCGGGGCTGTCGAGGCAGGATTTGCCATGGCTTGCCGGCGTGATCGCGTTTGGCGGCATCGCCGGCCCGGTGCTGCTCATGAGCGGCCTGCAGCAGACCATGGCCTCGTCGGCCGCCTTGCTGCTGAACATGGAAATGGTATTGACCGCCTTGCTGGCATGGATTGCCTTCCGCGAGCCGTTCGACCGGCGCATCTTCGCCGGGATGATGTGCATCGTTCTGGCCGGCCTGATCCTGTCGTGGGAACCGGGCGCGGCGTTCACCCTGTCGGGCGGCGCATGGCTGATCATGGGGGCTTGCCTGTGCTGGGCCATCGACAACAACCTCACGCGCAAGATCTCGGCGAACGACGCTGTCCTGATCGCCGGTACGAAAGGCCTGGTCGCCGGCTCCGTCAACCTCGTCATCGCACTGGCATGGCGCGGGGATGCCCTGCCCGGCACGGGCGCAATGGCCTGGGCGGCACTGGTCGGGTTCCTGGGCTATGGCGTCAGCTTGGCGCTGTTCGTCGTCGCCCTGCGGGGCCTGGGCACGGCACGCACCGGCGCCTATGCCTCGGTCGCTCCGTTCGCCGGCGCGGCGATTTCATTGCTGCTGCTTCATGAGCAGCCGGATTCGCGCTTCTGGATGGCGGCGGGACTCATGGGCGTGGGAATCTGGCTGCACGTGACCGAGCGCCATGAACACGAGCATCACCACGACCGCCAGCGTCACGCCCATGCGCATACCCACGACGCGCATCACCGGCATGAACATGACTTCGATTGGGACGGCACCGAACCGCACGCGCACGAGCATGAGCATCAACCCATGACGCATGCGCATGCCCATTTCCCGGACATCCACCACCGCCACCGGCATTGATCTACCCAGGGCTGGCCTGCGCCGGTTTCAGACGAGTTGTTCGCGCGAGACCAGCACGCCGTCTTCGTCGGCATAGATCCAGTCGCCCGGACGCACCGTCACGCCGGCGATGCCGACCGCGAGGTCGCTGTCGCCCACGCCTTTGCGGATGCTGCGCTGGGGATGGATCGCCAGGGCGCGAATGCCGACGTTGCAGGCATCGAGCTCGGCGGAATCGCGCACGCAGCCGTGCACGATGATGCCCGACCAGCGATTCTTTTCCGCGAGCTTGCCGAGGTTGCCGCCGACCAGCGCGCAACGCAGGCTGCCGCCGCCGTCGACCACGAGCACGTCGCCGTTGCCCGGCGTCTCGAGCGCCGCGCGCACCAGCACGTTGTCCTCGAATACCTTGAGCGTCCTTGCCCGGCCGGAGAACTTTACCTGTTTACCGAAATGCTTGAACACCGGCGGCAGCACGGCGAGCGTGTCATTGCCCAGCTTGTCTTCGTTGCCGTCGCACAGATCGCAGGTCGCAAAGCCCATGGTTTCCTCCGCAAAAAAAGAAGCATTGTAAGCGTGAAAACAAAAAAGCCACGGCATCGGGCCGTGGCTTCCCGGGAGAATCCGGTTGATGTGGATCAGGCGGCTTGCGGCTTGGCGTCGCGCCTTGCCGTATTGCTGCCCACGCCCATCGCGGTCAGGATCGCCATGGTCTGGAAGATGCCGATGCCGATGAAGACCCAGCCCGGATGCCGCGCATCCATCATCGCCCCGAACAGCAGCGGCGCCAGCGAGAGGCCGATGTCCAGGCCGGAATACACCACGCCATAGACGCGGCCCGTCGCGTTCTTCGGCGCGGCGGCGCGGATCAGCAGGTCGCGCGACGGGCCGGCGATACCGGAACCGAATCCGACCAGGCCCATCAGCAGCACCGCGCACCAGGGCGGTACGACGCCCGATGCGATCACCAGCGACACGATGCCCGCGCCGGTGAAGCCGATGGCGATGGTGCGTTCATGACGCGACGTCCTCGCGGCGAGGAAACCGCCGACCACCATGCCGCCGGCCGACGACAGCATGTATGCCGTATAGCCCGCCGTTGCCGCGGCAAGCGACATGCCATACAGCGCATTCAGGCTCGAGGACGAGAAGCTCTGGATGCCGCCCAGGGCCATGGCGGTGATGAAGAAGAAGGCAAAGCACATCCACACCGCCGGCACGCGCATGAATTCCAGCGCGCCGCCCTTCCCTCGCGCGGCGGCGGAGGACACGACGCTCGCCTTGACCTCGTCGGTGCGCAGCAGGTCGCGAAAGGTGAACAGCACGGCAAGGACCGCCAGGGGAAGCGCGGCCGCCGCGACCAGGGCGACCCGCCAGTTGAACATTCCCGCCAGCGTTGCGAGGAAGAGCGGCGCGGCTGCCCAGCCGAGGTTGCCGGTGAGGCCATGCACCGAGAAGGCATGGCCCAGCCTGGGCGCGGAAACGCGCTTGTTCAGCAGGGTGAAGTCGGCCGGATGAAAGACGCTGTTGCCCATGCCGGCCAGCATCGATCCCGCCAGCAGCATCGGGTAGTTTTTCGCCTGCGACAGCAGCAGCGCCGCCAGCGCCAGCAGGCTGATGCCGGCAAAGAGAACATTGCGGGCGCCGACGCGGTCCACGACGAAGCCGGCCAGCGCCTGGCCGACGCCCGACACCACGAAGAACACCGTCATCAGCAGGCCGAGCTCGGCATACGACAACCCGAAGTCCTCCTTGATCCACGGGAACAGCGGTGCCAGGATCAGGTGAAAGAAATGCGAGACGGCGTGGGCGACGCCGACGAGGCCGATGACCTGGGCATCCTGCCGAAAACTGATGACGCTGGAATTCATGGAAGGGTCGATTCCTGGAAATGTGGAAGTTGATGGTGGACAGTCTACGCAAATCCGCGGCGTCTGATTTAAGATAGCCGGACAAGTCTTGTCTGGAAAACGACATGTTATCTGGCAGGGAGCAGACAATGTCCATCACGCCCATCCAGCACACCCGGATCAACCTACCGGGCTATGCCCCGACCCCCGACCGGCCGGTCCGCCTCGTCGCGCGCGACCTGAATGCCTCCGAGACCCTGGCGGCCCACTCCCACGAATGGGGCCAGGTCACTTATGCGCTGGACGGCGTGGTGCGCGTCACCGTGGGCAATTCGACATGGATCGTGCCGCCGCATCGGGCCATCTGGATTCCGCCGCAAGCCATCCATGAGGTGGCGACGCTCGAGCGCGCGCGGCTGCGTGCCTTGTACGTGCATGGCGGCATGACGCCCTTTCCGGACGGGGAATGCCATGTGCTCGATGTGTCGGACCTGCTGCGCGAGCTCGTCGTCGCCCTGATCAAGGCCGACACCGGGTCACCCCGGGAAGCGATGCTCTCTTCCCTCCTCCTCGACGAGGTGTCGCGTTCCGCCACCCTGCCCATCCGCGTCGCGCTGCCCGAGGACAAGCGGCTGAAGCAGCTTTGCGAGGCACTCATCGCCGATCCCGCGCTGCAGCTCACGCTCGAGCAGTGGGCGGGGCGCGTCGGCGCTTCGGGCCGCACCCTGGCCCGCCTGTTCGAGAAGGAACTGGGGATGGGCTACACCGAATGGCGCCAGCAGGTCCGTCTCGCGCACGCGGCGCCCCTGATCGCGCGGGGCATGCCGATGGCGCGCGTCGCGGCGGAACTCGGCTACACCAGCCAGTCGGCGTTTTCCGCGATGTTCAAGAAGACCTTCGGCCAGTCGCCGACGGATTTCTTCAGCCGTTCCGCCAGGACGCCGGAACGGGATTAGGAATGTATTAGCCGTCTTCCTTCCGCCAGCGCCGAACGATTTGCTCCAGCCGTCAACAAACACGTTTTCGCGATCGCCGGAATGGCCTGGTTCATGCCGTTTGCCGCGCGCCCGCGCCACCCCGCCAGAAGGAAAATCCATGCGCCCGATCATCACGGAAGCCGCACGCCAGGACCTCGTTCCGCTCTTCGATGCGATCGGAGACGGCAGGTACGGACGCCGCAACGGCACGATGCGGCATCATGCGGGCATCGGCAACATCGGGCTCGGCTACCGCGGCGGAAGATTGACCGGCGCGGGACGCCTGCCTCCGATCACCCAGCTCCTGAACGCGGACATGCTGGCCCGGGTCCGGGAAAAGGGACCATTCTCGATCGAGGGCGTCAAGGTCGGCGCGGCGCTCGACACCCTCCGCCAGGACCTGTCGCCCGAATATGGCGTGTTCTTCTCGCTGCTGGATACGTTCAAGCGCATGCCTTCCCGGGAGACCGCCGGGACCATCATCGACACCTGCATCCGGCAGGATTCCAGGACCAGGATCCCACGGGATCCGGCGAAGGAGCCCATCAACATCGGCGGCGCGATGCGGCGCGAGATCATCGAACAGTTCGAATCCTCGGTTGCCGCCGGCAAGCCCTTGAGCCGGCATCTCTTCGACGGCGCCGAACGGACCTTGCTTGGCATGCTTGAGTCGGATTATCGCGGCGCGCGATGGCAGCGGCTGGAACCCCGGTATGCGGCGAACTTGCAGGTGCGGGCGAGCCGGGCATTGCGGATCCGGGCGGAGGTGGATCCCGGGGTGGGGTATATGCTGACGCGGACGCGTCATGTGAGGAGTATGACGTTTTGATGTGATTGGGTCGGGCAGCGGCGGGTGGAGAAGGATGCCGGAGTGCGCTTGCCATCGCCGCCACCTTCCGACATGGACGCATACCCTTGCCATTCCCGCTCAGGGGGAATGGCGGAATATGAACCACGCCTCCCAGGCGGATTCCGCCCCCGGCCTCCCCAAATAAAAAGAGCCGGAGGCACACCCGTGCCTCCGGCCCTTCCATCATCCCGGCGAATCAGCCGCCAACCTTCTCGAACACAAGCTTCTCGCCCTGCGCATCCACCCGGATCGTATCCCTCGCGCCGAAGCGTCCCTCGAGGATCAACTTCGACAACGGATTCTCGATCTCCTGCTGGATCGCGCGTTTCAGCGGCCGTGCGCCATACACCGGATCGAAACCAGCCTCGGCAACCTTCTGCAAGGCCGCGTCTGTGACTTCCATGCCGATGTCCAGCTTCCCGAGCCGCTTCTCCAGCACGTTCAGCTGGATGCGGGCAATCGAACCGATGTTCTTCGCGTCGAGCGCATGGAACACCACGATCTCGTCGATGCGGTTGACGAACTCCGGACGGAAATGGCCCTTGACCTCAGCCATGACGGCCAGCTTCACCAGTTGCGGGTCGCTGTCTTCCATCGACTGGATCTTGTGCGAACCAAGGTTCGACGTCATCACGATGACTGTGTTCTTGAAGTCGACGGTGCGGCCCTGGCCATCGGTCATGCGGCCGTCGTCGAGCACCTGCAGCAGGACGTTGAACACGTCCGCATGCGCCTTCTCGATCTCGTCGAGCAGGATCACGCTGTAGGGCTTGCGGCGCACGGCCTCGGTCAGGTAACCGCCTTCCTCGTAGCCGACGTAGCCGGGTGGCGCACCGATGAGACGGGCCACCGAATGCTTCTCCATGAATTCGCTCATGTCGATGCGGATCAGCGCTTCCTCGGTATCGAACAGGAAGCCGGCAAGGGCCTTGCACAGCTCGGTCTTGCCGACGCCGGTCGGGCCGAGGAACATGAAGGAGCCGTACGGACGGTTCGGGTCGGAGAGGCCGGCGCGCGAACGGCGGATCGCATCCGACACCGCGACGATGGCTTCATGCTGGCCCACCACCCGCTTGTGCAGTTCCTCTTCCATGTGCAGCAGCTTGTCGCGCTCGCCCTGCATCATCTTGGACACCGGGATGCCGGTGGCGCGCGACACCACCTCGGCGATTTCTTCCGCGCCGACCTGGGTGCGCAGCAGCTTGCGTTCGCCCGCCTTTTGTTCGCCGCTGTCGGCCTGGTTCAGCTGGGCTTCGAGCTCGGGCAGGCGGCCATACTGCAGCTCGGACATCTTTTGCCAGTCGCCGCGGCGCTTGGCTTCGTCCATCTGCAGCCGGACCTTCTCGATTTCTTCCTTGATGTGCTGGCTGCCCTGCACCGCGGCTTTTTCGGCCTTCCAGATCTCCTCGAGGTCGGCATACTCGCGCTCCAGCTTGTGGATCTCTTCCTCGATGAGGCCGAGGCGGCGCTGGGACGCTTCGTCGGTTTCCTTCTTGACGGCCTCGCGCTCGATCTTCAGCTGGATAAGGCGGCGGTCGAGCCGGTCCATTGCTTCCGGCTTGGAATCGATCTCGATCTTGATTTTTGACGCGGCCTCATCGATCAGGTCGATCGCCTTGTCGGGCAGGAAACGATCGGTGATGTAGCGCTGCGACAGTTCCGCGGCGGCAACGATAGCCGGGTCGGTGATTTCCACGCCGTGGTGCACCTCGTACTTTTCCTGCAGGCCGCGCAGGATGGCGATGGTCGCTTCCACGCTCGGCTCGTCCACGAGGATCTTCTGGAAGCGGCGCTCCAGCGCGGCATCCTTTTCGATGTACTTGCGATATTCATCCAGCGTGGTGGCGCCGACGCAATGCAACTCGCCGCGCGCCAGGGCGGGCTTGAGCATGTTGCCGGCATCGATCGCGCCTTCGGCTTTGCCGGCGCCGACCATGGTATGCAGTTCGTCGATGAAGACGATGGTCTGCCCTTCGTCCTGGGCGATTTCCTTGAGCACCGACTTCAGGCGTTCCTCGAACTCGCCGCGGAACTTCGCGCCGGCCAGCAGGGCCGCCATGTCGAGCGACAGCACGCGCTTGTTCTTGAGGCTTTCCGGCACTTCGCCGTTGACGATGCGCTGGGCCAGTCCTTCGACGATGGCAGTCTTGCCGACGCCGGGTTCGCCGATGAGCACGGGATTGTTCTTGGAACGGCGCTGCAGCACCTGGATGGCGCGGCGGATTTCATCGTCGCGGCCGATCACCGGGTCGAGCTTGCCGAGGCGGGCGCGCTCGGTCAGGTCGAGGGTGTATTTCTTGAGGGCTTCGCGCTGGCCTTCCGCATCCTGGGAATTGACATGGCCGCCGCCGCGCACCGCGTCGATCGCGGCTTCCAGCGCCTTGCGGGTCAGGCCGAATTCCCGGGCAAGCTTGCCGGCTTCGGATTTGTCGTCGGTGAGCGCGAGCAGCACCATCTCGCTGGCGATGAACTGGTCGTTGCGCTTCTGCGCTTCCTTGTCGGCGAGGTTCAGCAGCGAGACCGATTCGCGGCCGATCTGCACTTCGCCGCCGGTGCCGGTGACCTTGGGCAAGCGGTCCAGCGCGGACTTGAGGCTGTTTTGCAGGCCGCCGATGTTGACGCCGGCGCGCTGCAGCAGGGATTTCGCCCCGGCGTCATCCTGGCGCAACAGCGCGCTCAGGATGTGCACCGGGTCGATGTATTGGTTATCATTGCCGACGGCCAGGCTCTGGGCATCGGACAAGGCTTCTTGCAATTTGGTGGTAAGTTTGTCGAGTCGCATGGAATCAACCTCCGATCATGTCTTTGATGCCAACATTGGGCTGAAAATTCGCATTTCAAGAATGGAACATCGCCATTCCCCTGCCACATTCCATCCCCCTCACCCTTCGTCTATCGCCTTCGTCAAGCATGGAATTGCATCAACTACAAGTCGCCTATCAGGCGGAAGAAGACCGCCTGGTTCTCCGGGTTTCCCTGAAGCAGGAAGACGGAAACCTGCAGGAAGTCCGGGCCTGGTTCACGCGCCGCCTGGTGCAGCGCCTGTGGCCGGCCATGAACGACCTGCTGCAGACCAAGGTGACGCTGGAGTCGCCCCAGGCGGCGCATGCGAAGTCGGAGATCGTCAGCATGGAGCGCGAGGTGATGCTCACCGAGATGCGGGCGGCCGGCTCATTCAACCAGCCCTACGAGGAAAAGGCGGTTGCCTATCCGATGGGCGAGGTGCCGATGCTGGTGCATACCGTGAACTTCAAGGCGGATCCGAACCAGCCGATCGAGCTTGCGCTGCAGGATGCCGCGGGACGCAGCATCGCCCTGAACCTGGCGCCGGCGCTGTTCCATGCCTTCTCGGAACTATTGCGCGACGGCGTGAAGACGGCGGAATGGAACCTGGAGCTTCCCGTGCCCGGCACGACCGCGCCGCGCAGCACCGCGCTCAATTGACGGCGCCCGCCACGGGGAATCTCAGCTGGTGATCAGGCGGTAGGTGGCATAGCCGGCGATGCAGAGCGCGATCGATCCGAGCAGATGCAGTGCGGAATGGGCGAGCGCCCAGGCGTAGTCGCCGCGCTGCAGGAGCAGCAGGGATTCCGCCGAAAAACTGGAAAAGGTCGTGAGGCCGCCGAGAAAGCCGGTCACCGCGAACAGGCGCCATTCCGGCGGTACGCCAGCGTGGTCGGTGAAGAAACCGACGGCGATGCCGATCAGGTAACCTCCGATCAGGTTGGCCGACAAGGTGCCGAACAGCACGTGCGCATGCAGGTTGTTGAGCCAGATGCCCAGCCACCACCGGCTCCAGGCGCCGAGCGCCGCGCCCACCCCGACCGCGAGCCAGCTCATGGCTTGCCCTGCGGACCGCCCTGCCATTTCTCGAGGGCCTTGTCGTCGCTGACGCGGGCATCGACCCAGCGTGCGCCCTGGGGCGTCGTTTCCTTCTTCCAGAACGGCGCCTGGGTCTTGAGGTAGTCCATGATGAATTCGCAGGCGGCGAAGGCTTCCCCGCGGTGCGCCGAGGTCACCGCCACCAGCACGATCTGGTCCAGCGGTTTGAGCGGCCCGATGCGATGGATCACCAGCGCCTCGAAGATGTTCCAGCGCGCCTTTGCCTGGGCGACGATGTCCTCGAGCGACTTTTCCGTCATTCCCGGATAGTGCTCCAGCTCCATCTCGCTGACACCGCTGCCGTCGTTGATGTCGCGTACCGTGCCGATGAAGGAAGCGACCGCGCCGACGCGCGCATCGCCGGCACGCAGCCCCGCGATTTCCGCACCGACGTCGAAGTCCTGGGTTTGCACGCGCACCGGCATGTCAGCCTCCCGTGACCGGCGGGAAGAACGCCACTTCGCAGCCCTCGGAGAGACGCGCCGAGGCATCGGTCATCTGCTGGTTGTAGGCCATGCGCAGCGACCGTCCGTCTGCCAGCGTTTCCGCCCACGGGCCGCCGCGCTCGCGCAGGTGGGCGCGCAGGTCGCCGATGGTCTGCACATGAGCCGGCACGGCCAGGCTTTCCTGGCTGGTGCCGAGTTTTTCACGCACGCTGGCAAAGTAGCGGAGTTGTATGTTCATGTCGTGCAAGATCAGTGCAGCAAGTAGGCGAACGGCAGGAAGCGGACCGTATCGCCCGGCGCGATGGTGGCGCCCGGGGGGGTGTCGACTAGGCCGTCGCCCCAGACGGTGGAAGTCAGCACCGCCGAACTCTGGTTTGGGAACAGGTCCAGGCCGCCCTGGGGATTGATGCGCGCGCGCAGGAATTCATTGCGCCGGTCGGCCTTGGTCCAGGCAAAGTCCGCCCGCATGGAAAACGCTTTCGGTGCGACGTCGGCCACGCCCTGCAGGCGCAGCAGGAAAGGCCGCACGAAGAGCAGGAAGGTGACGAAGCTCGATACCGGATTGCCCGGCAGTCCGAGGAAGAACGCGCCTTCCCGGCCTTCGCTGCGGATCTCGCCGAAGGCCAGCGGCTTGCCCGGCTTGATCGCGATCTGCCACATGTTGAGCCGGCCTTCTGCCTCGACCGCCGGCTTGATGTGGTCTTCCTCGCCGACCGAGACGCCCCCGGAAGTGATGATGAGGTCGTTCTGCTCCGCGGCCCGGCGCAGGGTGTCGCGCGTGGCGGCCAGCGAATCGGGAACGATGCCGTAGTCGGCGATCTCGCAGCCGAGGTTCTCCAGCAGGCCGCGCAGGGTGAAGCGGTTGGAATTGTAGATCGCGCCCGGCTTGAGGGTTTCGCCGGGCATGGCAAGTTCGTCGCCGGTGAAGAACACCGCCACGCGCGGCCGGCGCTTGACAGGCAGTTCGGCGAGGCCGACCGATGCCGCCAGCCCGAGTTCCTGCGCCCGCAGCCGCGTGCCGGCGGCAAGGATTTCGGCGCCGGCGCGGATGTCCTCGCCGGTGCGCCGTATCCATTCGCCCGGCGCGGGCGCATGGCGCACCGTCACCACGTCGCCACCGGAATCGTTCTTGCCGGCCTCGCACTGCTCCTGCATCACCACCGCGTCCGCGCCTTCCGGGATCATGGCGCCGGTGAAGATGCGCGCCGCCGAGCCCGGCTGGAGCGTGGTGCCGACCACGCCTGCGGGAATGCGCTGCGACACCGGCAGGCATGCCGCGCCGCCCGCGCAATCCGCGGCGCGGACCGCGTAGCCGTCCATCTGGGTGTTGTCCATCGGCGGCACGTTCAGGCGCGATACCTGGGAGGCGGCCAGCACGCGGCCATTCGCGGCCAGCGTGGGCACGGTTTCCGTCTCGGTGATGGGGCGGACGGCAGACAGCAGGAAGTCGAGCGCCTGCGCCGCGGTGAGCATGGGCTTTTTCTCGGTCATGGCGATGCCTGGTGGGCCGGGATCAGAGGCCGGTGTGGTTGGCAATGAAACTCTTGATGGCGGCGACGTCCGCCGGCATCACCTCGAAACGCTGCGGCAGGTCCTCGATGCGCTCGAAGCCCGCCGGACGCTTGGCGTCGCGGCCCAGGGCTTCGCGAATCGTTTCGTTGAACTTGGCCGGCAAGGCGGTCTCGAGAATCAGCATGGGCACGCCCGGCTCGACATGTTCGCGGGCGACCTTGATGCCGTCGGCGGTATGGGTATCGATGGTGATGCCGTAGCGGTCCTGCACGTCGCGGATGGTGGCGATGCGGTCGGCATGCACCGACTTGCCGGAACGGAAGCCATAGCCGGCCACCTTGCCGAACTCGTCGCCATCGCTGCCCGGCTTGCCCGAGAGGTCGAAACCGCCCTGGGTCTCGACCTTGTGGAACAAGGCCCGCACGCGGCTGGCGTCGCGTCCCAGCAGGTCGAAAACGAAGCGCTCGAAGTTCGAGGCCTTGCTGATGTCCATGCTGGGGCTGGTGGTGTGGAAGGTTTCGGCCGACTTGCGCACGCGGTAGACGCCGGTGCGGAAGAATTCGTCGAGCACGTCGTTTTCGTTGGTGGCGACCACCAGCTTGGCGATGGGCACGCCCATCATGCGGGCGATGTGGCCGGCGCAGATGTTGCCGAAATTGCCCGACGGGACGGTGAAGGACACCTTCTGTTCATTGCTGGTGGTGGCGGCGAGATAGCCGCGGATGTAGTACACCACCTGCGCCACGACACGCGCCCAGTTGATCGAATTGACCGTGCCGATCTTCTGGCGCGCCTTGAACTCGAGATCGTTCGATACCGCCTTGACCATGTCCTGGCAATCGTCGAACACGCCTTCGACGGCGATGTTGAAGATGTTGGGATCCTGCAGGCTGAACATTTGCGCCGTCTGGAAGGCGCTCATCTTCTTGTGCGGCGAAAGCATGAAGACGCGGATGCCCTTCTTGCCGCGCATCGCGTATTCCGCGGCGCTGCCGGTGTCGCCCGAGGTCGCGCCGAAGATGTTCAGTTCGGCATGCTGCTTCGCCAGCGCGTATTCGAACAGGTTGCCGAGCAATTGCATGGCCATGTCCTTGAAGGCCAGCGTCGGGCCGTTGGACAGGGCCTGCAGCACCAGCTTCCTGCCGTCCTTGTCTTCCAGCACGCGCAGGGGCGTGACCTGGGCGGCGTCCTCGCCGGCGCGGACGTTGCGGTAGACATCGGCGGTGTAGGTCTTGTGGGCCAGCGCCTTGAGGTCGGCTTCGGGAATGTCGGTGGCAAACTTCTTCAGGACCTCGAAGGCCAGGTCGGCGTACGGCAGCTTGCGCCAGGCATCGAGTTCGACGTGGCTGACCTTCGGATACTCGACCGGCAGGTAGAGGCCACCATCCGGGGCCAGGCCGCCGAGCAGGATTTGCGAAAAGGATTGCGCGGGCGCCTGCCCGCGGGTGGAGACGTATTGCATAAAAGGGAACGAAAGGATGACGGATTTGCCGCCATTATACGGCAGCCGCGCCATCGTTCCCTGCTTTCGGGACGCATGATGCGCCGCCGGTTTCCCTCTGGGCGATGTTCAGGCGGCGTGGTGCAGGCTCGGCACCCGGACATGCGCCAGCATGTCGTCCACCAGCGCGTCCAGCCCGATTGCCGCTTGCCATCCCCAGTCGGCGCGGGCATGGGTGTCGTCGATGCTGTGCGGCCAGGTATCCGCGATCTCCTGGCGCTGGTCGGGCTGGTAGCCGATTTCGAAGCCGGGAACGCGCGCCTTGATGGCGGCCGCCAGTTCGCGCGGGTTGAAGCTCAGGCCGGCGACGTTGTAGGCGGACCGGATCCGGACCTGTTCCGGCGGCGCCGCCATCAACTCGATGGTCGCCCGGATGGCGTCCGGCATGTAGATCATCGGCAAGGTGGATTCCGGCCCAAGGTAGCAGCTGTAGCGCTCGCCGCGCTTGGCCGCATGGAAGATCGCGATCGCATAGTCGGTGGTGCCGCCGCCGGGAGGCGACTTGTAGCTGATGATGCCGGGATAGCGGATGCTGCGCACGTCCACGCCGAACTTGCTGAAGTAATAGTCGCAGAGACGCTCGCCGGCCTGCTTGCTGATGCCGTAGATCGTGGTTGGATCCATGACCGCCAGCTGCGGCGTGTCCACCGCCGGCGTATGCGGCCCGAAGGCGGCGATCGACGATGGCCAGAACACCTTCAGCGGCCGTCCGGCGGCGCCGCGCTCGCGCGCCAGTTCGAGCACGTTCAGCAAGCCGTTCATGTTCAGCGTCCACGCCTTCAGCGGCGCCTGTTCGCCGGTCACGGACAGCAGCGCTGCGAGCTGGTATACCTGGGTGATGCCGTGCCGCTCGACGATGGCCTGCAGCCGCGCGGTGTCGAGCACGTCGAGGGTTTCGTAGCGCGCGGCGCCGAACTGGCTGCGCGGCGCGATGTCGGCGGCGATGACGTTGCCGGCGCCATGCAGCGCGCCGAGCGCGTCGACGAGTTCGCTGCCGATCTGGCCGTTGGCGCCAATGATGAGTATGCGTTCCATGTCGTGTCCCTTCGTCGTTTTGTCGTTGTGTCGTTGTTCGGGTTCAGGCGGGGATCAGGCCGAGTTCCTTGCCGGCCTGGCGGAAGGCGTCGAGCGCGGCGTCGAGCTGGGCGCGGGTGTGGGCGGCGGAAAGCTGGACCCGGACCCGCGCCTGTCCCATGGGCACGACCGGATAGAAGAAGCCGGTGACGAGCACGCCGAGTTCATACAGGCGCGCGGCGAAACGCTGCGCCAGCGGCGCGTCGAACAGCATCACCGGCACCACGGGATGCGTTCCCGGCTTGATGATGAAGCCCATCCCGGCGATCTCCTTGCGGAAGTAGGCGGTGTTGCCGTGCAGCCGGTCGCGCAGCTCGGTCGATGCCGACAGGCGCTCCAGCACGGCCAGCGAGGCGCCGGCGATGGCGGGCGCGAGCGAATTCGAGAACAGGTAAGGACGGGATTTCTGGCGCAAGGTCTGGATGACTTCCTTGCGGGCGGCGGTGAAGCCGCCCATCGCGCCGCCAAGGGCCTTGCCGAGCGTGCCGGTGATGATGTCGATGCGGCCCATCACGCCGTGGTGTTCATGCGTGCCGCGTCCGGTCGCGCCCATGAAGCCGGACGCGTGGCATTCGTCGATCATGACCAGCGCGCCATGCTTGTCCGCCAGGTCGCAGATGCGGTCGAGCTGGGCGATGGTGCCATCCATCGAGAACACGCCATCGGTCACGATGATCTTGTGGCGCTTGCCCGCCGCGGCCTGCAGCTGGCGCTCCAGGTCGGCCATGTCGTTGTGCTCGTAGCGGAAGCGCGCCGCCTTGCACAGGCGGATGCCGTCGATGATGGAAGCATGGTTCAAGGCATCGGAAATGATGGCGTCGTTCTCGTCGAACAGGGGCTCGAACACGCCGCCGTTGGCGTCGAAGGCGGCCGCGTACAGGATGCAGTCTTCCATGCCGAGAAAGGACGACAGGGCTTGTTCGAGTTGCTTGTGCACGGTTTGCGTGCCGCAGATGAAACGCACCGAGGAGAGTCCGTAGCCGTATTGCTCGGTGGCGTAGTCGGCGGCGCGGACCATGGATTCATCGCCGGACAGGCCGAGGTAGTTGTTGGCGCACAGGTTGATGAGGGTGCGGCCATCGTCGCACCGGACCTCTGCGCCCTGGCGCGAGGAAAGCACCCGCTCAGTCTTGTAGAGACCCTGTTCGCGCAGCGTGTCGAGCTTGCCCGCCAGTTCCGTGTAGAAATCGTTTTTCTTTGCCGTGGTATCCATGGTCAACCTGTTGAGATGAGTCGGATTTCACCCTGGAAACGGCGGTTAGCCGCCCGGGGCAAGGTCTGCTACGATGCAATTTCAGCATTCTACTGAAAATTCATCATTTCGAACTTTTGTTCGATATATTGAATTTTCATGAAACAACTAAACGACGACCCCACTCCGTTATGAAAAAGCCTGGCACCCCGAGTTCCCCGCCCGAAGTTGGCGCGACCCTGCAGAAACTTCGCCTGAAGCGGGGCCTGACCCTGGACGACCTGTCGCGCGCCGCGGGCGTATCGAAGTCGATGCTGTCGCAGATCGAACGGGAGAAGGCAAACCCGACCATCGCCGTGGCCTGGCGCCTGGCGAACGCCCTGGGCGTGGGAATCGAGGAGTTGCTGTCCCATGGGGAAGATCACAGCGAGGCCATCCACGTGCTCGAACCGCACGAAACCCCTACCCTGCCCGGCAATCATGCGGGCTACGTGCTGCGCATCCTCGGGCCGATGGAACTTGCCGGGAAATACGAATGGTATGAACTGACGCTCGCGCCGAACGGCGTGCTGCGCTCGAATCCGCACGATCCGGGCACCATGGAGCACCTAACCCTGATGCATGGCGCACTGGATGTGGAAGTGGATGGCGTGGTACGGAAACTCAAGCCCGGCGGAACGGCCCGGTACATGGCCGACCGCGGCCATGCGATTTCCAATCCGGGAAAGGTGGAGGCGAAGGCGCTACTTGTGGTGATCCACCGGGGCTGACGGCCGCCGCCGGGCGCGGCGGGCGTCAGCCATCGGTTTGAGGCCGCTTACTTGATCAGGCTGAACAAGACCGCGTGGGCAACTTCCGCGCCGCCGGCGTTCACCTCCAGGAAGCCCTGGTGGTTGCCTGGCGCCGCGCCCTGCACCGCGTCCATGCTGACCCGCACCGTCGCCGATGCCCCGGGCGCGAGCGTGACGCTGCTCTGGTCGACGCTGAACTTCACGCTCGCATCGCCGCCCGAGGTGGAAAGATTCAGGGTACGGAAGGCGTTGCTCACGTTGCGCAGGTTCACGTCAATGCTGCGCGCCTGTCCGCTGCCTGAGGGCACCGGGCCGAAGCTGACGCTGACCGGGTCGAGGGTCACCGCGGCCTGCGTGGCGCGGGAGAGGTCCTCGCGTCCGGCGCCGACCACGTTGACGTCGTTCACCATGCCGCCGGTGGCGGTCTTGACGACGCCGCGCACCGCCGTATTCACGACAGCCGAGCGCACGTCCGACGAACTCCAGTCGGGATGCTGCCCGACCAGGACCGCAGCCGAGCCTGCAAGGTGCGGCGTCGCCATCGAGGTGCCGTTGAAGAAGGCGAAGCAAGGCGGCGCTGCGCAAGAACTGGCCGGGACGGAACTCAGCACGTTGGCACCGGGCGCCATCACGTCAGGCTTGGCACGGTAGGACACCGCCGTCGGGCCCCAGCTGCTGAAGCCGGCAAGCACGTCGTTTCCGTCGGCTGAAAAGACGTAGGTGCCGGTGGCGGAGATCGTCGCCGGGCTGCCGTTCCTGGCCATCAGGGCGGCGCGGTCCGAAAGGCCCACCATGTAGGCGGGAATGGTCGGCTGGCTGGCATCGTCGTTGGTGCCCATCACCGAGGGATCGCCCGCCTCGCGGTTGACCACGAGGGCGCCCACCGCCCCGGCCGCCTGCGCATTGCGGATTTTCACCGTGAAATCGCAGACGCCGCGCGAAATCAGGGCGATGCTGCCGCTCAGGCTGTTGGCGCCCACCGGCGCGCACAAGGTGCTCAGGCCGCCGTATGGGCTGCTGGCATCGGTCACCACGTTGAGCGGCGCTGTCAGGCCGCCGGGAGGAACCGAACCGAATTCTCCCTTGACCGACTGGAAGGTCTGGCCGCCGACGGTGACCAGCGTGACGATCTTGTGCCCCACCGAGGAGGCGCCCGCCGTCAGCGCGCGTTCCGCCGCGCCGGGCGACTCGACGGTGCCGTATCCCGGACCGGAATTGCCGGCCGCGATCGCCACCACCATGTTGGCCTGGTCGAGGTTGTTGACCGCCTGCATCTCGAGGTCGAGGTTGCCGTGGTAACCGCCACCGAGGCTCATGTTGATAACATCGAAGCCATCCTGGTAAGCCGCTTCCATGGCATTGAAGATGTCTTCCGAGCGGGCGTTGGCGACATGGCCGGGAAAGACGTTGTAGTTGCCGAGCAAGGCGCGCGGCGCCACGCCGGACATCTTGTAGGGAATGGCCACGCCATCCACCGTCACCGGGGTCTCGAAGTTGCAGGCGACGGTGCCGGACACGTGGGTACCATGGGAATCGATGGCTTGCGGCGTGTAGGCATTGCTGCCTGCGCGGTTGTTGAAGACCTTCGCGGCGATCACCTTGTTGTTGGTGAAGCGGCGGTCGCCGATCTGCGACTGGGCGGCATAGCCGGCGTCGCTGAAGCAGGGATGGGTCAAGTCGATGCCGCTGTCGATGATGGCTACCCTGACGCCCGCGCCGGCAGTCGCCGGGCCGCCGGACTGGGCCCAGGCATCGGTCGCGCGGATGACGGCGAGGTCGGGGTCGGCCGCGAGGGGGTAGAACACGTTCTGGTAGCGCGTCCGGGCCGCCATCGGCGCCGCGGCCACCTGCTCCAGCGTCGCGCCGTTGAGCTGCACCGCGACCGCATTGAGGGAAATGTCGAACTCGCCTGTCACCTTCGCGTTCGGCACGTTCGCGCGCAGCCATTGCTTGAAATCGTTGCGGGCCGCCGCGAGCTGGGCGCGGTAGGACTTGACGTTCTGGTTGTTGAAGTCGATCTTCTTGCCGCGGGCCGGCTTCGTCCTGACGTAGTTCGCCAGGGCATCGCCATTGAGCTCGACGATGACCGCGCTGCGGTCCTGTCCCTCGCGCTGTGCGGTGGCGTCGCTGATGTTCGCGGCGGCGGCCGGCATCGACATGCCGATCAGTCCGGCGGCTGCCAGCATGACCGAAATCAGGCGGAGGCTTGTGGCTCCCGCCTGGCGGTTGGTGGTGTACTCCATGTTGTTTCCCTCATTGAATGGATGGAATGCAGGGCTGGTATCGATTTGTCTTCCTCGCATGCCGACCGGCGCAAGCCGGACCCGCGGCTGGCGGGCTGGCTTGGCCGATCGACAGGAAATTCTAGGATTGCCGCCCCACCATCATTTGCCTAAATGAAGGGCGATTGCGAAACCGCAAGTTTGCTCTGCAACATGGACGAAAAAAACGGCAGCCGCAGCTGCCGTTGTCATTCCCGATGGAAACGATAGGGAATATTCAGCTCAATTGTTCGAGCCGGATCTTGGAGACGTGACCGACGACGGTGTCGAGCGACTCGATCTTCTGGATCGCGGTGACAATGTTCTTTTCCTGCGTCTGGTGGGTCAGGATGATGATGTCCGCCTTGGTCTCGCCTTCGGCCGGTTCCTTCTGCAGCATGGCATCGATGGAGATGGTCGAATCGGCCAGGATGCGCGTGATGTCGGCCAGAACGCCGGGCTGGTCGGCAACCTGCATGCGCAGGTAGTAACTGGTGGTGATTTCGGACATCGGCAGCACCGGCGTGTCGGACATCGACTCCGGCTGGAAAGCCAGGTGGGGAACGCGGTTGCCTGGATCGGCGGTGGCAAGGCGGGTGATGTCGACGAGGTCGGCGATCACGGCGGAGGCGGTCGGCTCCGAGCCGGCGCCCTTGCCGTAGTACAGCGTGGCGCCGACGGCATCGCCCTGCACCAGCACCGCATTCATGGCGCCTTCGACGTTGGCGATCAGGCGCTTGGCGGGAATCAGAGTCGGATGCACGCGCAGCTCGATGCCGTCGCGGCCATTGACCTTGGTGCGCTTGGTGATGCCCAGCAGCTTGATGCGGTAGCCGAGCTGTTCGGCGTAGCGGATGTCGGTGGCCTGCAGCTTGGTGATGCCTTCCACGTGCGCCTTGTCGAACTGCACCGGGATGCCGAAGGCGATGGCCGACATGATGGTGGCCTTGTGCGCGGCGTCGACGCCTTCGATGTCGAAGGTCGGGTCGGCCTCGGCGTAGCCCAGGCGCTGGGCTTCCTTGAGCACCACGTCGAAGTCCAGGCCCTTGTCGCGCATCTCGGAAAGGATGAAGTTGGTGGTGCCGTTGATGATGCCGGCGACCCATTCGATGCGGTTGGCGGTCAGGCCTTCGCGCAAGGCCTTGATGATGGGAATGCCGCCGGCGACCGCGGCTTCGAAGGCGACCATCACGCCCTTCTCCTGCGCGGCCTTGAAGATCTCGGTGCCGTGGGTGGCAAGGAGCGCCTTGTTGGCGGTGACGACGTGCTTGCCGTTGGCGATGGCCTTCATGACGAGATCCTTCGCCACGCCATAGCCGCCGATGAGTTCGATGACGATGTCGATGTCGGGATTGGTCACCACGAGGTTGCCGTCGCTGACGACTTCGCATTCGCCGTTGGTCAGTTCCTTGGCGCGCGCCACGTTGAGGTCGGCCACCATCGCGATCTCGATCGCGCGTCCGGCCCGCCCCTTGATTTCCGCCTGGTTGCGTTTCAGGACGTTGAAGGTGCCGGAGCCGACGGTGCCGATGCCAAGGAGGCCAACTTTGATGGGTTTCATATGCGTTTGGGAGTGGTGTTGATGTTCGGGTTGCCGCGATGTCCGCGGCGCCGGGGGAGCGGCGACGCGGGAGAGGAATCAGGCGGCGTGGTGCGTGCCGTGACGGCGGCGATAGCTGTCGAGGAAGCGGGCGATGCGGCCCATGGACTCGGTCAGGTCGTCGGTGTTGGGAAGGAACACGACGCGGAAATGATCCGGGGCGATCCAGTTGAATCCGGTGCCCTGCACGATGAGCACCTTTTCCTCCGCCAGCAGCTCGTAGGCGAACTGCTGGTCGTCGGCGATGGGGTAGAGCTTCGGGTCGAGGCGCGGGAACATGTAGAGCGCCGATTTCGGCTTGACGCAGGTGACGCCCGGAATCTCGGTCAGCAGCTTGTGCGCGAGGTCGCGCTGGCGCAGCAGGCGTCCGCCGGCGCCGACGAGGTCATTGATGCTCTGGTAGCCGCCGAGCGCGGTCTGGATGGCATATTGCCCCGGCGCATTCGCGCACAGGCGCATCGAGGCCAGCATGTTCAGGCCCTCGATGTAGTCCTTCGCATGCTTTTTCTCGCCGGAAACGACCATCCATCCGGCGCGGTAGCCGCAGGAACGGTAGTTCTTGGACAGGCCGTTGAGCGTGATGCACAGGACATCGTCCGCCAGGGAGGCGATCGAGGTGTGGACGTTGCCGTCGTACAAGGTCTTGTCGTAGATCTCGTCGGCGAACACGATGAGCTGGTGCTGGCGCGCCAGTTCGATGATTTCCTGCAGCAACTCTACCGGGTAGAGCGCGCCGGTCGGGTTGTTGGGGTTGATCACCACGATCGCCTTGGTGTTCGGAGTGATCTTCTTCTTGATGTCCTCGATGTCGGGGAACCAGTCGGCCTGCTCGTCGCAGATGTAGTGCACCGGCTTGCCGCCGGACAGGCTGACCGCGGCCGTCCACAGGGGGTAGTCCGGCGCGGGCACCAGCACTTCGTCGCCGGTGTTGAGCAGCGCGTTCATGCCCATCACGATCAGCTCGGACGCGCCGTTGCCGATGTAGATGTCGTCGATGTTCACGCCGGCGATCTTCTTTTCCTGCGTGTAATGCATGATGGCCTTGCGCGGCGCGAACATGCCCTTCGAGTCGGTGTAGCCCGAGGCGTTGGACATGTTGATGATCATGTCGTGCACGATCTCGTCCGGGGCGTCGAAGCCGAACACGGCGAGGTTGCCGATGTTGAGCTTGATGATCTTGTGGCCCTCGTCCTCCATCTGCTTGGCTTTTTCAAGCACGGGACCACGGATGTCGTAGCAAACGTCTGCCAGCTTTTTCGATTTCTGAATCGGTCGCACTCGAGCAATCCCTTCGGTAGAAAAACGGACATGGGATGCAATGCTGCACCGCCAAAACGACCATTTTGCCGAAAGCAACCCGTTTTATCAATGCGTGTTGCCGCCTTTTACGATGGAAACCGCTACAATGCCGCATCTTTTTGTTCTCGTTGCCGGAAATGTATCGCCAATAACGAGTCTATACGCGCATGAAGCTACATTCGACCCAGACCCAGCATTACCAGACTGTCACGGGCTACGACGACACGGGCGTCGAGATCAATGCCGTGCGTCATGCCCATAGCCTGATCGTCCTGCCGGAAAGCGCGCCCGAGCCCTGGGCGGTGACCTCCTTCGACGACCTGACCTCGGACGACATCGCGCAGATCGCCGCCCGCAACCCGGACGTCGTGATCCTGGGCACCGGCCGCCGCCAGCGCTTCATCCATCCGCGCCTGACCGCGTCGCTGACCGACAAGCGCGTCGGCATCGAATGCATGGATAGCCAGGCTGCCTGCCGCACCTACAACATCCTGATGGGCGAAGGCCGGCGCGTCGCGCTGGCGCTCATTTTCGACCCTGCCGGATAAGCCAGCCGATGAAGGAAACCCAACCATCACGGTCCTTCATGTGGGGACTGTTCCTCGTCTTTTGCCTGGTCTGGTTCTATGCCCTTGGCGCGCGCACGCTGGTGCCGACCGACGAAGGCCGCTATGCCGAGATGGCGCGCGAGATGCTTGCCACCGGCGACTGGATCACGCCGAGGCTCAACGGCATCAAGTACTTCGAGAAGCCGCCGCTGCAAACCTGGATGAACGCACTGACCTTCGCCGCATTCGGCCTCGGCGAATGGCAGGCGCGCCTCTGGACCGGCTTGTCCGGCCTGCTCGGCGTGGTGCTGGCGGGCTACACCGCCGGCCGACTGTACGGCCGCCGCACCGGCTTCCATGCGGGCATGGTGCTAGGCTCCAGCTTCCTGTGGGCCGCGCTTTCCCATGTCAACACGCTCGACATGGGCCTGGCCGGCATGATGACCCTTTCGTTGTGCAGCCTGCTGCTTGCGCAGCGCGACGCGGCGGATCCGCGGGAGCGCCGGCGCTGGATGTGGGCTTGCTGGGCGGGCATGGCGCTGGCCGTCCTGTCCAAGGGATTGATCGGCATCGTGCTGCCCGGCGCGGTGCTGGTGCTGTACACCCTGTTCTCGCGCGACTGGGGCATCTGGAAGCGGCTGCACCTGGTCAGCGGGCTGCTGGTGTTCTTCGCCATCACCACGCCGTGGTTCGTCCTGGTGTCGATGCGCAACCCGGAATTCCCTCAGTTCTTCTTCATCCACGAACATTTCCAGCGCTTCACCAGCAAGGTCCATCATCGCGAGGGGCCCTGGTATTACTTCTTCCCCATCCTGCTGCTCGGCATCGTTCCCTGGCTCGGTTTGCTGCCGCAAAGCCTGGCCGGGGCATTGCGTCCCGCCGGCGTGAACGGGAACACGACGGCTGAGCCATCGCGTTTTCGCCCAGGGATCATGCTGCTGACCTGGAGCGCCTTCATCTTTTTCTTCTTCAGCATTTCCGGCTCGAAGCTGCCCTCCTACATCCTGCCGATATTTCCGGCGCTGGCCATCCTGATCGCGCTGGAATTCGAACGCGCATCGCCGCGCGCGCTGATTTTCACGGCCGCCGTGCTCGCGGTCGCCGGCGCGGCCGGGCTGGCCTATGCGGGGCGCATTCCCCACCTGGCGAGCAATGCCTACGAGCAGCCGCTTTACACCGCCTATGCGCCCTGGGTCATGGCCGCCGCCGCCATCGGCCTGATCGGCGCCGTGGTCGCGATGGGACACGTCCGCCGGCAGCGGGACTGGGCGCTGGTGGCGCTGGCCGTCTCCGGCTTCGCCAGCGGCCAGGCCCTGATACTCGGCCACGAGCCCCTCGGCCGCTACAAGGCCGGCATCGAGCATGTGCCGGTCATGGCCAGGAACCTGCGGCCCGACACGCCGCTGTTCGCCGTGCAGATCTACGAGCAGTCCATCCCCTTCTACCTGCGCCGGACCTTCACCCTGGTCGGCTTCGCGGATGAAATGCAGTTCGGGGTCGACCAGGAGCCGCAGCTCTGGATTCCCGAGCGCAGCGCATTCGTCGCGCGCTGGAAAGCCTTGCGGGCCGAAGACAAGCTGGCCATGGCCATCATCAATCCCGACGCCTTCGCCCAGCTCGAGCAGGAAGGCGTGCCCATGCGCGTGATCGCCCGCGATCCGCGCCGCGTCATCGTGACCAACGACATCCGCCAATGACCCTGACCACCTTCGGCTTCATCCTCACCGGCATCTTTCTCAATGCCGTAGCCCAACTGCTGCTGAAGGCGGGCACGAACGCGGTCGGCGCGATCCATCTGACGGCGGACAACTGGTTCGCCACCGGCATCAAGCTGGCGAGCCAGCTTCCCATCATCGGCGGCCTGAGCTGCTACGTGATCTCGGTGGTGGTCTGGATCATCGGCCTGTCGCGCGTCGACGTGACCATCGCTTACCCGATGCTGTCGATCGGCTACGTCGTGAATGCCGTCGGGGCATGGTATTTTCTGGGCGAAGCGGTGTCCGCCCAGCGCCTGCTCGCCATCGGCATCATCATCGTGGGCGTCGCCCTGCTAGCCAGAAGCTGAATCCCGTCAACCCATCCGCCCACCCATCGGAACAACGGAAACCAAGTCCATGAGCCAATCCCCACTGCCCTTTTCCCGCCCCAGCATCGACGAAGCCACCATCGCCGCCGTCGGCGAGGTGCTGCGCTCCGGCTGGATCACCAGCGGCCCGAAGGTACAGGCCTTCGAAGCGGCCCTGTCGGCGCTGCTCGGCAACAGGATCGTGCGTACCTACAACTCCGGCACGTGCACCATGGAGATCGCCTTGCGCATCGCAGGCATCGGCCCGGGCGACGAAGTGATCACCACGCCCATCTCCTGGGTGGCGACGGCCAACGTCATCATCGAGGTCGGCGCCACACCGGTCTTCGCCGACATCGACCCGGTAACGCGCAACATCGACCTCGACAAGCTGGAAGCCGCCATCACGCCGCGCACCCGCGCCATCATCCCTGTGTATCTCGCCGGCATGCCTGTCGACATGGACCGCCTCTACGCCATCGCCGGCAAGCACGGCCTGCGCGTGGTCGAGGACGCGGCGCAGGCGCTCGGGTCGTCGTGGAAAGGCAAGCCGATCGGCTCCTTCGGCGACTTCGTCTCGTTCAGCTTCCAGGCCAACAAGAACATCACGACCTCCGAAGGCGGCTGCCTCGTGGTCAACGATGCGGACGAGGCGAAGCTCGCGGAAAAATTCCGCCTGCAGGGCGTGGTGCGCAGCGGACTCGACGGCATCGACGTCGACGTGCTGGGCGGCAAGTTCAACATGACCGACATCGCCGCCGCCATCGGCCTCGGCCAGCTGCCTCACCTCGACGCCATCACCGCGAGGCGGCGCGCCCTCGCCCGCCATTACTTCGCCTGCTTCGGCGATGACTTCGAGGAAACGACGGGCGCGCAGCTGCCGGTCAGGGATTTCCAGAATACGAACTGGCACCTGTTCCAGATCGTACTGCCCGAACGCATCACCCGCGCCGAATTCATGGCGAAGATGCTGGAACACCAGATCGCCTGCGGCTATCACTACGCGCCCATCCACCTGTTCACGCTGTACCGCGAACGCGGATTCAAGGAAGGCATGTTCCCCGTCGCCGAGCGCGTCGGGCGTCAGATCGTCACCTTGCCAATGTTCTTCGCCTTGACCGAAAACGATGTCGAAAGGACAGTCGGCGCGGTAAAATCCGTGCTTCAACAATAATCCACTTCCGGTCCGCTTACGATCACCGCACTGATGAAACCAGACCTTTCCGTCGTCATCCCGGTCTACAACGAGGAAGCCGGCCTGCAGAAGCTGTTCGACCGCCTTTATCCGGCGCTCGACAAGCTCGGCGTCCCCTACGAAATCGTGTTCGTCAACGACGGCAGCCGCGACCGTTCCCCGCTGATCCTCGCGGACCAGTTCCGCGCCCGGCCCGACGTCACCCGCGTGGTGCTCTTCAACGGCAACTACGGCCAGCACATGGCGATCGTCGCCGGCTTCAAGGCCACGCGCGGCGAGGTGGTCGTGACCCTCGACGCCGACCTGCAGAACCCGCCCGAGGAAATCGGCAACCTGCTGCTCAAGATGCGCGAGGGCTACGACTACGTGGGTTCGATCCGGCGCGAGCGCCAGGATTCCGCGTGGCGCACCATCGCCTCCAAGGCGATGAACCGCCTGCGCGAAAAGATCACCCGCATCAAGATGACCGACCAGGGCAACATGCTGCGCGCCTACGGCCGCAACGTCATCGACCTGGTCAACCAGTGCAGCGAGGTCAACACCTTCATTCCCGCGCTCGCCTACACCTTCGCGCGGCGCCCGACCGAGATCGTGGTCGAGCACGAGGAACGCGCCGCCGGCGAATCCAAGTATTCGCTCTACAGCCTGATCCGCCTCAACTTCGACCTGGTGACCGGCTTTTCCCTCATGCCGCTGCAGATCTTTTCCATGATGGGCATCGGTCTTTCCTTCGTGTCGGCCGCGCTGTTCGTGGTGCTGCTGGCACGGCGCTTCCTGTTCGGCGCCGAGGTCGAGGGCGTGTTCACCCTGTTCGCCATCGCCTTCTTCCTGATGGGCGTGATCCTGTTCGGCATCGGCCTGGTCGGCGAATACGTGGGCCGCATCTACCAGCAGGTGCGCGGCCGTCCGCGCTTCGTGATCCAGACCATCCTCGAGCAGCAGCCCGGCCTCCCCGTGCAGGACGTGGTGCAGACGCTGCCCAAGCCCAGGGAAGAGGTCTGAGTCATGCGCGCCGTCGTATTCGCCTATCACAATGTCGGCGTCCGCTGCCTGAAGGTCCTGCTTGCGCGCGGTGTGCAGGTCGGACTCGTGGTCACGCACGAAGACAACCCCAATGAAACCATCTGGTTCGAGTCGGTCGCGGAACTCTGCCGCGAGCAGGGCATTCCCTTCATCACGCCGGACGACCCGGCATCGCAGGCGCTGAAGGACCGGGTCGCCGCGGCCAAGCCAGACATCATCTTCAGCTTCTACTACCGCCACATGCTGCCGGTCGAGGTGCTGGCAATCGCGCCGCTGGGCGCCTACAACATGCACGGCTCGCTCCTGCCGCGCTATCGCGGCCGGGTGCCGGTCAACTGGGCGGTGCTGCACGGCGAAACCGAGACCGGCGCGACGCTGCACGAGATGGCGGCCAAACCGGATGCCGGCGCCATCATCGCCCAGGCCGCCGTACCCATCTTGCCCGACGATACCGCCTTCGAGGTGTTCGGCAAGGTCACCGTCGCGGCCGAGCAGGCCCTGTGGACGGTGTTGCCGGCCATGATCGCGGGCAAGATTCCCCGGCTGCCCAACGACTTGTCGCAGGGCAGCTATTTCGGCGGCCGCAAGCCGGAAGACGGCCGCATCGACTGGTCGAAACCGGCGCAGGACATCTACAACCTGCACCGCGCCGTCGCCCCGCCCTATCCCGGCGCCTGGACCATCGCCAACGGCAAGACCTTCACCCTCGTGCAAGCCCGCCTTGCCCGCGAAAAAACGCCGGATTTGCCGCAAGGCTTGGCTGTGGTGGATAATTGCATGTTTGGCGTCTGCGGCGACGGTCGCGCGCTGCGGATCCTCGCACTGTCGGCGGATGGCCAAGCCGTCTCGCCGGGCGAGTTACAACAATTCCTGTCAACGGCCGCCTGAACCGCGTCGGCCGCCCGGCAGCCAACCAAAGAATTCCTATGAAAAAAGTCCTCATCCTGGGTGTCAACGGCTTCATCGGCCATCATCTTTCCAAGCGCATTCTCGAAACCACCGACTGGCACGTGTTCGGCATGGACATGATGACCGACCGCATCACCGACCTGCTCGAGAACGATGCCTACAAGAGCCGCATGCACTTCTTCGAGGGCGACATCACCATCAACAAGGAATGGGTGGAATACCACGTCAAAAAATGCGACGTGATCCTCCCGCTGGTGGCGATCGCCACGCCGTCCACCTATGTCAAGCAGCCGCTGCGCGTGTTCGAACTCGATTTCGAGGCCAACCTGCCCATCGTGCGCTCCGCCGCCAAGTACGGCAAGCACCTGGTCTTCCCATCGACGTCCGAGGTCTATGGCATGTGCCATGACGAAGAATTCGATCCCGAGGAATCCGAGCTGATCTGCGGCCCCATCAACAAGCCGCGCTGGATCTACTCCTGCGCCAAGCAGCTCATGGATCGCGTGATCTGGGGCTACGGCATGGAAGACAACCTGAACTTCACCCTGTTCCGCCCCTTCAACTGGATCGGCGCCGGCCTCGACAACATCCATACGCCGAAGGAAGGCAGCTCGCGGGTCGTCACCCAGTTCTTCGGCCACATCGTCCGCGGTGAAAACATCTCGCTGGTCGACGGCGGCCAGCAGAAGCGCGCCTTCACCTACATCGACGACGGCATCGATGCCCTCATGCGCATCATCGCCAACGAAGGCGGCATCGCCAGCGGCAAGATCTACAACATCGGCAACCCGACCAACAACTACTCCATCCGCGACCTCGCCGGCATGATGCTCAAGCTGGCCGCCGAATATCCGGAGTACGCCGAACAGGCCAAGAAGGTGCAGCTGGTCGAAACCACCTCCGCCGCCTACTACGGCAAGGGTTACCAGGACGTGCAGAACCGCGTCCCCAAGATCACCAACACCTGCGACGAACTCGACTGGAAGCCCACCACGACCATGCAGGACACGCTGCGCAACATCTTCGACGCCTACCGCAGCCAGGTGGCCGAGGCGCGCGCCCTGATGGACTGACGCGCCGATGCCGCTGCTCACCCTCAAGATCGACGTCGATACCTATCGCGGCACCCGGGAAGGCGCACTGAACCTGGTGCGCCTGCTGCAGCGGCACCAGGCCAACGCCACCTTCCTCTATTCGCTCGGCCCCGACCACACCGGCTGGGCCTTGCGCCGGGCCTTCCGCCCCGGGTTCTTCCAGAAGGTATCGCGCACGTCGGTGGTGGAGCACTACGGCCTCAAGACCCTGATGTATGGCGTGCTGCTGCCGGCGCCCGACATCGGCAAGACCTGCGCCGACGAGATGCGACAGGCCCAGCGCGCCGGCTTCGAATGCGGCATCCACACCTGGGACCATGTCGTCTGGCAAGACAACGTCCGGCAGCGCGACGCCGACTGGACGGCGCGCCAGATGCAGCAATCCCATGATCGCTTCCAGGCCATCTTCGGCAGCGCGCCGCGCACCCACGGCGCGGCGGGCTGGCAGATGAACGAGCATGCCTTTGCCCGGCTCGACGCCTTCGGCATGGAGTACGCGTCGGACGGCCGCTGCCTGCTCAACGACGACGGCAGCCTGGCCGACCCCGGCGCCGGTCCGTATCGCCTGCAGGCGCTGGGCAAGACGCTGTCCTGCATCCAGCTGCCGACCACCCTGCCCACGCTGGATGAACTGCTTGGCCGCACCATAAATGGGCGTGTCATCGATGCGTCAAACATCGCCGCTACCATCCTCAAGCTGACCGAGCGGCAGCGTGACCATGTATTTACCCTGCATGCGGAACTTGAAGGACAGAAACTCGCCCCCATCTTCGAACAACTGCTCGACGGCTGGCGCCAACAAGGTTATCGTTTTGCTTCGATGGCGGATTATCATGCGGAAGTGAAGCATGGCGACCTGCCTATCCTGCCAGTCCGCTGGGGCAGCCTGCCCGGTCGATCCGGCGAGCTCATCGTCCGGCCCGGCCGCGCATGACGCAGTAAAAAATAAAAACGTTCGGCGGAGATGAAGCTCTCCGCCTCCCCCCGACCCGCCATGAGCGGCGCCAACCTTGGACAGGAGACCAACGTGGCTGATGACACCCCATCCGCACTCAACCTGACGGTACCCGATTTTTCCGCTGAAATGACCAGCGGCAAGACCTTCCGCCTCGCCGACTACCGCGGCAAGACCTTGGTACTGTACTTCTACCCGAAAGACAATACGCCGGGCTGCACCACGGAAGGCATGCAGTTCCGCGACCTCTACCCCGACTTCCAGCGCGCGAACACCGAGATCTTCGGCATCAGCCGCGACAGCATCCGTTCGCACGAGGGGTTCAAGGCCAAGCTCGCCATGCCCTTCGAGCTCATTTCGGATCCGGATGAAACGGTGTGCAATTTGTTCAATGTCATGCGGATGAAGAGCATGTATGGCAAACAGGTGCGCGGCGTCGAACGCAGCACATTTGTGATTGACGGCAACGGGAAATTGGTGAAAGAATGGCGTGGAGTCAAAGTGCCCGGGCACATTGACGAAGTGTTGGAGTTCGTACAGTCGTTGGCCTAGCGAGCGAAGCGAGAAAATCGCAGAAACCATTGAATCTAAAAGTTTTTCAAGCAGAGAAGCCGTTTGTGGATGAGGTCTTTGACCTCCCCCTCAAACGGCTTTTTTGCTTTGAAGCCGGACAAGCCATTGCTCGAACGCATAGGCATGTCCATCCGCCTGCAACCGTTTGGCGCTGCACGAATCTTAGTAATGTTCCCTAACCTTTTGAGGTCCTGATGCCACTGCCCAAATTACCGGCCACACCCGCAACAATCCTCTCCCCCGACGATTATCCCAAGGCAGAGAAAGGCAAATCGGTAAAACCAGTGATGACCCTGGTCGAGACTTCCCCGCAGCAACCCGCAGAAGAGACCGCGCCCAAGGCCCGCGCCAAGACGGCCGAAAAATCCCCCGCATCCCCTACCGCCGCGAAACGCTCGTCCAAGCCCAAGGCGGTCGACAGTTCCATCAAGTCCTCGGTCAGCCGCGTTGCCGACCGCATGGGCGTGACCAAGATCTTCGTGCTCGACACGAACGTGCTGATGCACGACCCGACCTCGCTGTTCCGGTTCGAGGAGCATGACGTCTATCTTCCGATGATCACGCTCGAAGAGCTGGACAACCACAAGAAAGGCATGTCCGAAGTCGCCCGCAACGCGCGCCAGGTATCGCGTTCGCTGGATGCGCTCGTGGCAGGCGTGGATGAAAGCGCGATCGAGGACGGCATCCTGCTCAACAAGCTGGGCAACAAGGACGCCAAGGGACGCCTGCTCTTCCAGACCAAGCTTCAATCCGTGGCGCTGCCCGAAGGCCTCCCCAGCGGCAAGGCGGACAACCAGATCCTCGGCGTGGTGCGCGCCCTCGAGCAGCAGCATCCCGACCGCCCCGTGGTGCTGGTGTCGAAAGACATCAACATGCGCATCAAGGCGCGCGCCATGGGCTTGCCGGCGGAAGAATACTTCAACGACCACGTCCTCGAAGATACCGACCTGCTTTATTCCGGCATCATGCAACTGCCGGACGACTTCTGGAACAAGCATGCCAAGGGCATGGAGTCCTGGCAGGAAAACAAGCACGGCACCGGCTACACCTTTTATCGCCTGACGGGCCCGACGGTGCCCTCCTTCCTCGTCAACCAGTTCGTCTTCCTCGAACCGAAGAATGGCGAAGCGCCCTTCTACGGACAGGTCAAGCAGATCAACGGCAAGACCGCCGTCATCCAGACGCTGCGCGACTACAGCCACGGCAAGAATGGCGTCTGGGGCGTCACCGCGCGCAACCGCGAGCAGAACTTCGCGCTGAACCTGCTGATGAATCCGGAATGCGATTTCGTCACACTGCTCGGCCAGGCCGGCACCGGCAAGACGCTGCTGGCCCTCGCGGCGGGCCTCGCCCAGGTCCTGGAAACCAAGCTGTACAACGAGATCATCGTCACCCGCGTCACGGTGCCGGTCGGCGAGGACATCGGCTTCCTGCCGGGTACCGAGGAAGAAAAGATGTCGCCGTGGATGGGCGCCTTCGACGACAACCTGGAAGTGCTCAACAAGTCCGACAACGATGCCGGCGACTGGGGACGCGCCGCTACGCAGGACCTGATCCGCTCGCGCATCAAGATCAAGTCCATGAACTTCATGCGCGGCCGCACCTTCGTCAACAAGTACCTCATCATCGACGAAGCGCAGAACCTCACGCCCAAGCAGATGAAAACGCTGGTGACGCGGGCGGGGCCCGGCACCAAGATCGTCTGCCTCGGCAACATCGCGCAGATCGACACGCCTTACCTGACCGAAGGGTCGAGCGGCCTGACCTATGTGGTCGACCGGTTCAAGGGATGGTCGCACAGCGGGCATGTCACGCTGGCGCGCGGCGAGCGTTCACGCCTCGCGGATCATGCGAGTGATGTGTTGTGATTTGAGGTGATTTGCACTTGATGTGCAGGGTGGCATTCCCGTTTAGGCGGGGGTGCCATTTTTTTTTGATGTTGCTGGGTGCCGGCGTCATTGGCGGCTACTGCTGTCACTGCCTCTAGCCTTGTCATTCTCGGCTACCGCTGGCATTCGTGGCTACCGCTGGCATTCCCGCGAAGGCGGGAATCCCATTTCGGCCGTCCGGAGATACGCGAAATGGGATGCCCGCCTTCGCGGGGATGACAGAGGCATGCGCAAATGACAGAGGTATGCAGTGGATGACAAAGGCATGCGGAGCTGACAACGGCATGCGGTGGCTGGCAGCGTCATGCACTGGACGACAAAGCTCCAGGCGGCGATGTCAGCCCCAGCTTGGGATCAAAGAATCTTGGTCCCGATCCACCAGGCAATCGCCGCAACGAAAGCCGATGCCGGAATCGTCAACACCCAGGCCCAGACAATATTTCCCGCCACACCCCACCGGACCGCGGACATCTTCCGCGAGGATCCCACGCCGACAATGGCGCCGGTAATGGTATGCGTCGTCGACACCGGCACGCCCAGCGCAGTGGCCAGGAACAAGGTGATTGCGCCACCGGTTTCGGCGCAGAAACCGCCAACCGGCTTGAGCTTGGTAATCTTCTGCCCCATGGTCTTCACGATGCGCCAGCCGCCGAACAGCGTGCCGAGGCCGATCGCCGCGTAGCAGCTAAGGATGACCCACACGGGCAGGTGGTCCTTGTCGGAGCTGTAGCCGGCCGCGATCAGGAGCATCCAGATGATGCCCATGGTCTTCTGCGCATCGTTGCCGCCATGACCCAGGCTGTACATGGAGGCCGAAATCAACTGGGCGCGGCGGAACCACTTGTCCACGCGGCGCGGCGTCGATTTCACGAACAGCCAGGACACGATCACCATCATGATGGAGCCGAACACGAAGCCGAGCAGCGGCGACAGCACGATGAAGGCAATGGTCTTGATCAGGCCGGCGGAAATCAGGGATCCCGTTCCCGCCTTGGCGACCGCGGCGCCGACCAGGCCGCCGATGAGGGCGTGCGAAGACGAAGACGGAATGCCGTAGTACCAGGTGACGATGTTCCAGAAGATCGCGCCGACCAGGGCGCCGAACACCACGTAGTGGTCGACGATGCTCGGTTCGACGGTGCCCTTCCCCACCGTGGCGGCGACCTTCAATTGGAAGAAGAAGACGGCGATGACGTTGAACACGGCCGCCATGGCGACGGCGTGCTGGGGCTTGAGCACGCCGGTCGATACGACGGTCGCGATCGCGTTTGCCGCGTCGTGGAAGCCGTTCATGAAGTCGAACAGCAAGGCCAGCGCGATCAGGAAACCGAGCGTGTAGATACTGATTTCAAGGGTGTGCATAATTTTTATTGGTCCCGTTGGAATTGCACGGCATTGTCGTCAGGCATTCTCGACAATGATGCCCTCGATGATGTTGGCCACGTCCTCGCAGCGGTCGGTCACGGTTTCCAGGATTTCATAGATGGCCTTCAGCTTGATCAGCGTGCGCACGTCGGGTTCGTCGCGGAACAGCTTGGACATCGCGGCGCGCATCACGTGGTCGGCGTCGGATTCGAGGCGGTCGATTTCCTCGCACAGCGCCAGGATCTGCGTGGAGTTATCCATGTTGTGCAGCAACTCGACGGCCTGCTTGACCTTTTCGGTGCAGGCCAGGCAGAGCTCGGCCAGCCGCTTGGCTTCCGGCGTGGTGGCCTTGATGTCGTACAGGGAAATCGTCTGGGCCGCGTCTTCGAGCAGGTCGAGGATGTCATCCTGGCGCGTGATCAGTTTGTGGATGTCGTCGCGGTCGAGCGGCGTGATGAAGGTCTTGTGCAGGAGGTCGAGCGCGGCGTAGGTCACCTTGTCGGCCTGCTTCTCGATGCCTTCGATCGCATGGACGCGATTCTCGAGGTCATCGAAGTTGGTCATCAGCGCCACCATCTCCTTGGCGCCCTTGATGCACAGTTCGGCGTGCTGGTTGAAAAGCTCGAAGAATTTGCCCTCGCTGGGCATCAAACGTCCAAACATGATTGACTCTCTACGTATCGTTGATCCTGAGGTGCGAGACGGTCATTGCCGCCACGCTCATATTGGGTGCTGCAAGACTTATTCGCCGCCGAAGATGGCCTGGCCGCCGGTGTAGTTGTCGAACTTCGTGTACTCGCCGAGGAAGGTCAGGCGCACCGTGCCGATCGGACCGTTACGTTGCTTGCCGATAATGATTTCCGCAGTACCCTTGTCCGGAGAGTCGGGGTTGTAAACCTGGTCGCGATAAATGAACAGGATGACGTCGGCATCTTGTTCGATGGCACCGGATTCACGCAGGTCAGACATCACCGGACGTTTGTTAGGGCGCTGTTCAAGCGAACGGTTCAACTGCGACAACGCGATCACGGGGCAGCCGAGCTCCTTGGCCAGGCCTTTCAGGTTACGCGAGATTTCCGAAATCTCGGTCGCCCGGTTTTCGCCCGCGGAATTGGCCGACATCAACTGCAGGTAGTCGATGATGATGAGGCCGAGCTTGCCGCACTGGCGCGACAGGCGGCGCGCACGCGCGCGCAATTCGATGGAGCTGAGCGCCGGGGTTTCGTCGATGTAAAGCTGCGCATCGTTCATTTTCTGGATGGCATGCGTCAGGCGCGGCCAGTCCTCGTCGCTCAGCTTGCCGACGCGCAGGCGGCTCTGGTCGAGGCGCCCGACCGAGCCCAGCATACGCATGGCGAGCTGCGCGCCGCCCATTTCCATCGAGAACACCGCGACCGGCAGGCCGCTGTCGATCGCCACGTTCTCGCCGATGTTCAGGGAAAACGCGGTCTTGCCCATTGACGGGCGGCCCGCGACGATGATGAGGTCGCCCGCCTGCAGGCCTGAGGTCATGCGGTCGAGGTCGATGAAGCCGGTGGGCACCCCGGTGATGTCGTTCTGGTTGTCCCGGTTGTACAGCTCGTCGATGCGCTCCACCACCTGTGTGAGCAGGGGCTGGATGGCCTGGAAGCCGGTGGCGCCGCGCGCGCCCTCTTCGGCGATGGCAAAGATTTTCGATTCCGCTTCGTCGAGCAGGGATTTCACTTCCTTGCCCTGCGGGTTGAGCGCGTTGCCCGCGATTTCGTCGGCAACGGTGATCAGTTTGCGCAGCACGCCGCGGTCGCGCACGATTTCCGCGTAGCGGCGGATGTTGGCGGCGGAGGGCGTGTTTTGCGCGAGGGCATTGAGATAGGCAAGGCCGCCGACCTCGTCCGCCTTGCCGCTACTCGACAAGGCTTCATAGACGGTGATCACGTCGGCCGGCTTGGTCGCATTGATCAGCTTGACGATGTGCTGAAAGATCAGGCGGTGGTCGTACCGGTAGAAATCGTCTTCATGCACGAAGTCCGCGATGCGGTCCCAGGCCGCATTATCAAGCAGCAAGCCGCCAAGCACGGACTGTTCTGCTTCGATGGAATGAGGAGGAACTCGGAGGGAATCCAGTTGCGGATCGGTGCGGGTATTCATGGCGCGCATTATACCTGCTCGAGGTAAAGGAAAGAGAGAGTGTTCGGAATAATCAACATGTCCCGGCGGAAATCCTGATACCGCCAATTAGAGGCATTCCGGCAATTTGCTGACCTAGCATATACTGCCTTGACATTTACTGCCTAGGCAGCTATATTGTCCTGAATTCAGGAATTTTCATCATGTCGCAACGCTCTCAACCCTACAGCCTGGACAATTATTCCCCCTCGGAAAGCATCGGCTATTTGCTGAAGCGTTCCGGCATCCTGCTGTCCACGGCCGTCGACCGCGGGCTCGCGCAGTACGACATGACCCACGCGCAATTCAGCATCGTCTTCAAGCTGCTGCATGGGCATGCCCGAACGGCGGCCGAACTGGCGCGCGATTCCATGACCGACACCGGCGCCATGACCCGCATGCTCGACCGCCTGGAAGAAAAAGGCATCGTGCAGCGCATGCGCAGCAGCGCCGACCGGCGTGTGGTGGAGGTCGAACTGACGGACAAGGGCCGCCAGCTTGCCGACGACATGATGCGCGTGGCGGTGGAGGTGCTGAACCATCACCTGCGTGGCTTCGCGCCTGAAGAGATCGAACAATTCAAAGGTTTCCTGCGCCGCATGATAGCCAATGCCTGAGGCGTCAACATGAAGAACAAGACCATGCCGATTCCAGCCATGCCATCCAAACGCCTGGGCGCCCTCGCCCTGGCAGCGTCCATGCTTGCCGGTTGCGCGAGCTATGCTCCCATCCCGGCCACGGAAAAGCCGATCACCGCCGCCAGCCTCGGCGCCATGCCTGCCGTCAAGGCCAGCGACAGCCAGTGGCCGACCGATCACTGGTGGCAAGCCTATGGCGACCCGCAGCTCGACCGCCTGATCACCCATGCCCTCGACGGCGCGCCCAGCCTGGCGTCCGCGCGTGCCCGCATCGTGCGCGCGCAAGCGGCGATCGACACCACCCGCTCGGCATCCCAGCCCCATGCAAACGCCGGCCTCGACCTGAGCTACGGACGGCAGTCGGAAAACTATCTCCTTCCCAAGCCGCCGCTCGGCAAAGGAGGCGAGTACATCAGCCAAGGCTTCGCCAACGTCAATTTCGGCATGGACCTCGACCTGTGGGGCCGCAATGCCGTCCTGATCGATGCCGCGAACGCCAGCCTCCAGGCCGCCGAATTCGACCGCGACGCCGCGCGCCTCGCCCTGACGACGTCCATCGCCCGCGCCTATGCCCAGCTTGCGGCGCAGTACGAGCTGCAGGACGTTTTGCAGGCGACGCTCGAGCAGCGGCGGTCCATCGTCGGGCTCGCTCGCCAGCGCGTGTCCAGCGGACTCGACACCCAGGTGGAAGTCAAGCAGGCGCAGTCCAGCGAGGCCGCCCTGCGCATCGAGCAGCAGCAGCTCGCCACCGCGATGAAGGTCACGCGCCTGCAGATCGCCGCCTTGTCGGGCGACATGCCGGACAGCGCTGACAAGATAGCCCGCCCGCGGCTCGCATCCGCCCCGTTCTCCCTGCCGTCGTCCCTGCCGCTCGACCTGCTCGGACGCCGGCCGGAGCTCGCCGCCCAGCGCGCGCGCATCGCCGCCGCGGCCAGCGACAAAGAAGCCGCGCGCCTCGAGTTCTATCCCAACATCAACCTGACCGGCCTGATCGGCTTCCAGTCCATCGGCCTCGGGCAACTGCTGTCCGCGGGCAGCCTGACCAACAGCATCGGTCCGGCGATCCGCCTGCCGCTCTTCGACGCCGGGCGGCTGCGCGCCAATTATGCCGGCCGGGCAAGCGACGTCGATGCCGCCATCGCGCAATACAACCAGTCGGTGGTGAACGCCGCGCAGGACGTTGCCGAGCAACTCGCCCGCATCGCCGACCTCGACCAGGAAGAAGCGCTTACCCGCGATGCGCTGCAGGCATCCGAGGAAGCCTACCGCCTGGCCATGCTGCGCTACAAGGGCGGCCTGTCGCCCTACCTCACCGCCTTGACGGTGGAGGGCCAGCTGCTGACCCAGCGCCGGGCCCTGGCCAGCCTCGAGGCACGCAGGCAGGATCTCGGCATTGCCCTGGTGCGCGCGCTCGGCGGCGGCTTCGCCGATCCGTCGGCCACGCAGGCAAGCGCCGCGCCGAACGCCGTCCAACATTAATTCCAAATTCTCTTCGCAGGAACGATCATGAGCGCCATGCCAAACCAATCCTCCGCCCCCGCCACCCCCATTCGCCAGGAAGCGCCCGCCCCTTCGTCGGGCACGCCGAAGCGCAAGAAGATCATGCTGACCATCGCCTCCGTGTTCGCGGTGGCGGCGATCGGCTACGGCGCCTACTGGGCGCTGGTCTCGCGCTTCATCGAAGATACCGACAATGCCTACGTGCAGGGCAACGTGGTGCAGGTCACGCCCCAGATCGCCGGCACCGTGTCCAAGCTCTACGCGGACGACACCCAGGTGGTGAAGGCAGGCCAGCCTCTGGTCAGCTTCGACACCGCCGATGCGGAAGTCGGCCTTGCCCAGGCGGAAGCCCAGCTCGCACAGACGGTGCGGGAGGTTCGCACGCTGTTCGCCTCGCAAGCCCAGTCGGGCGCCAACCTGAGCATGCGTGATGCCGAACTCGCACGCGCGAAGGACGATCTCGCGCGCCGACGCGCCCTCGCCGGCTCGGGCGCCGTTTCGTCGGAGGAAATCCGCCATGCCGAGTCAGCGGTGAACCAGGCCCAGGCCGCGGTGAACGCCGCCAAGGAGCAGCTGAGTTCCGGCCGCGCGCTGACGGAAGGAACGACCGTCGCCAACCACCCGAACGTGCAGCGCGCCGCCGCCCGTGTACAAGAAGCGATGCTGGCGCAGCAGCGCTCCATCCTCTACGCGCCGGTCAGCGGCGAAATCGCCAAGCGCAGCGTGCAGGTCGGCCAGCGGGTCAATCCCGGCGCGCCGCTGATGGCCATCGTTCCCCTCGACCGTCTGTGGGTGGACGCCAATTTCAAGGAGTCGCAGCTGCGCGAAATGCGTGTCGGCCAGCCGGTGACGCTGACCGCCGACGTGTATGGCGGCAAGGTCAAGTATGACGGCAAGGTGGTCGGCCTCGGCGCCGGCACGGGTTCGGCCTTCGCCCTGCTTCCGGCGCAGAACGCGACCGGCAACTGGATCAAGGTGGTGCAGCGCGTGCCGGTGCGCATCTCCCTCGATCCGAAGCAGCTCGCGGAACATCCGCTGCGCATCGGCCTGTCGATGCACGCCGAAGTGGACCTGCATGACCAGGGCGGCGCGCCGCTCGGCAATGCCGTGACCGTGGCCACCCAGCAGGAAAGCACCGCCGGTCCCGCCGACAACAAGGCGAAGGAACGCATCGACGCGATCATCGCCGCCAACCTCAAGTAAAGCCATGCAAGCCAAACCGCATGTCGTGCCGCCGCCCGAACCCTTGCGCGGCGGCGCGCTGATCCTCCTGACCATTGCCGCGGCGCTGTCGACCTTCATGGAAATCCTCGACATCACCATCGCCAACGTGTCGATTCCCACGATTGCCGGCGCACTCGGCGTCTCGACCAGCCAGGGCACCTGGATCATCAGCGCCTATTCGGTGGCGGCGGCGATTGCCGTGCCGCTGACGGGCTGGCTCGCCCGCCGCATCGGCGAAGTAAAGCTGTTCACCACCTCCGTGCTGCTGTTCACGCTGATGTCGACGCTCGCCGCGTTTTCGGTCAACCTGCAGATGCTGGTTGTGCTCCGCCTGCTGCAAGGCCTGGTGTCCGGGCCGATGGTGCCCCTGTCGCAGACGCTGCTGGTCCGGAACTTCCCGCCGGAAAAGCGCGGCGCCGCCATGGGCCTGTGGGCGATGACGGTGATTCTCGCGCCGATCGCCGGGCCGCTGCTCGGTGGCTACATCAGCGACAACTACCATTGGTCATGGATTTTCCTGATCAACATTCCGATCGGGCTGTTCGGCGCCCTGACGGTCTGGAGCCTGATGCGCACGCGCGAAGCGCCGACGGTCAAGACGCCGCTGGACATCGTCGGCCTGGTGCTGCTCGTCACGGGCGTCGGCAGCCTGCAGCTGATGCTGGAAATCGGCAAGGACTACGACTGGTTCGCTTCGCCGTTCATCACCACGCTCGCGGTGATCGCGGTGGTCGCCATCACCTTCTTCATTGCCTGGGTGCTGACCTCGCGCAATCCCATCGTTGAACTGCAACTGTTCCGGGACAAGAATTACCGCTACGGCGTGATCCTGCTGTCGGTCGGTTTCATGACCTACTTCGGCACCGTCGTGATCGTGCCCTTGTGGCTGCAAGCGGTGATGGGGTACACCTCGGCGCAGGCCGGCGCGGCGATGGCGCCCATCGGCATCTTCACGCTCATCCTGTCCCCCATCATCGGCCGCAACATCCAGCGGCTCAACCTGCGCCTTCTCGCGACCTTCGCTTTCATCGTGATGGGCGCCATCTCGCTGTGGAATTCGCACATGACGCTCGACGTGGGCTTCTGGGACATCGTCAGCCCGCGTCTCATCCAGGGCATCGGCATGGCCTGCTTCTTCCTGCCCATCCAGTCGCTGATGCTGTCGAACATCACGCCCGACCACATGGCGGCGGCCTCCGGCTTGTCGAACTTCCTGCGTACCCTGGGCGCGGCGATTGGTACAGCCGTCAGCGTGACAAGCTGGGAACATCTCTCATCCTTGCACCATGCCCGACTGATGGAAAACGTCTCAGTGTATTCCCCTGCCAGCAACGAGATCTTTGCCGGCTTGCAGGCTGGCGGGCTCTCGATCGAACAGGCCTACGGCGTCGTCGAGCGCATGGTGACGGCACAAAGCTTCATGCTCGCGACGAACGAGTTCTTCATGTATTGCGCCCTCGCCTTCTTCTCGCTGACCGGCTTAGTGTGGCTGACGCGGCCAAAGAGGCTGGCCGGCGCGCCGATGGCGCATTGACATCTGGGAGGGCGTGGCCAGTCATCTTTCCGCTGGTCGCGCCTGATCGCTTGTGATTCCCGCGAAGGTGGAATTTCAATCTTGGAGTCACGCCATCGAACACGAATGCCCGCTTTCCACCTGCCCAAAAAAAAGCCCGCTTGACGCGGGCTTTTTTACATCGGTCGACTGACTCGATCAGGCTTGTTCGCCGTAGACCGACACGGTGACATCAACCACCACGTCGGTGTGCAGCGCGACGGGAATGGTGAAATCGCCAACCGTCTTCAGCGGGCCCTGGGGCATGCGAACCTGTGCCTTTTCGACCGGGAAGCCAGCCTTGGTGACGGCTTCGGCGATGTCGGCGTTGGTCACGGAACCGAACAGACGGCCATCCACGCCGGCCTTCTGGCCAACGCGAACGGTCATGCCGTTCAGCTTTTCACCCTGGGCTTGCGCTTCGGCGAGCTTCTCGCCGGCGGCCTTTTCCAGTTCAGCGCGCTTTGCCTCGAACTCGGCGACTGCGGTCGCGGTTGCGCGGCGTGCCTTGCGCTGGGGGATCAGGAAGTTGCGGGCATAGCCGTCCTTGACCTTGACGACTTCACCGAGGTTGCCGAGATTAACGACTTTTTCCAACAGAATGACTTGCATGTTTTTCTCCTATGTCGCAGTCGTCAATCAAGCGTTGTGCAGATCGGTGTACGGCAGCAGCGCGAGGTAGCGTGCGCGCTTGATGGCCGTATCCACTTGACGCTGGTAGTGTGCCTTGGTACCGGTCAGACGTGCGGGCATGATCTTGCCGTTTTCCTGGACGAAGTCCTTCAGGGTGTCCACGTCCTTGTAGTCCACTTGCTCAACGCCTGCGGCGGTGAAGCGGCAGAACTTCTTGCGCTTGAACAGCGGGTTCTGCTGCTGGCGCTTCTGTTTCAGTTTGCTCTTGTCGAATTTTTTACCGAATGCCATGGTTGGCTCCTGTATTTAAAGATCTGGTGTCAATGCCTCGATGCCCGTGAGGTGAAAGACGAGGCTTTTGCTGTTTCGATTTTTCCTGGCGAGGAAGCCGGTGAACCTAAGGGTCTCTCCCAATGCGGCCCGGTCAAGCGTGCCTGAAATTTCGCCGGCGGCTATCGCGGCGATTTCAAACTCGACTTGGCGCTGGATGCCCGCTTCGACCTGGTCCGAACGGTGCAGCAGGATGGCCGACACGATCGGAATGCCTGCCGGCGTGTACCTGAGTACGTCGCGTTCGGCGATGCTGGCAATGAGTTGAAGCTGGTTCACGCTCCCCGGCGCGGGAAATTACGATGCGGTTGCCTCGGCGCGCTGGCTCTTGGCAGCGTCTTCCTTCTGGACAGCCTTCATCATCGGGGACGGACCGGTCTCGGCCTTCTTCATCTTGACGGTCAGGTGGCGAAGCACCGCGTCATTGAACTTGAAGCCGGTCTCGATTTCCTCGAGGGTCTCGTTGTCGCACTCGATGTTCATGCAGACGTAGTGCGCCTTGGCCAGCTTCTGGATCATGTAGGCCATCTGACGGCGGCCCCAGTCTTCAACACGGTGAACCTTGCCGTTGCGGGCGGTGACGATGCCCTTGTAACGCTCGATCATGGCGGGCACTTGCTCGCTCTGATCCGGATGGACGATAAATACGATTTCATAATGACGCATGTAAGCTCCTTTTGGACGGATTGACAATCGCCCACCCTGGCGTCAACTCAGGTGTGGGAAGGGAAAGCCCTCGATGATAACCTGCCGGGAACCAAAACTCAATGGTGACGGCGCGATATCTCGCCCGGATCCGTCCGGACAAAAAAATTCCTGGCAAAAGCTTGCAATGACAAAAATCCTGTATAAAAATACAGGCTGATTGCATGAACAGGAAAAGTGCGTCCAGCGCCTTTAAACATTGCCATGATTAAACTTACAGCGCGTCAGGAACAGATTCTCAACCTGATCCGGGAAGCCATCGACAACACCGGCTTCCCTCCCACACGAGCAGAAATCGCTGCCGAACTCGGCTTCCGCTCCGCCAATGCAGCCGAGGAACACCTCCAGGCACTGGCCAGAAAGGGCGCGATCGAAATCGCCCCGGGCACATCCCGCGGCATCCGGCTCAAGGACATGGGAGAATCCGGGCCTCGCCTCGGCGCCCGGCAGTTGTCCCTCCCCCATCCCGCCATCATGCAGCTCAGCCTGCCGCTGATCGGCCGCGTGGCCGCAGGTTCGCCCATCCTGGCGCAGGAACACATCGAGGCGACCTACAACGTCGACGCCTCGCTGTTCTCCGCACGTCCCGACTTCCTGCTGAAGGTGAAGGGACTCTCCATGCGCGACGCGGGCATCATGGACGGGGACCTCCTCGCAGTCAAGAAAATCGATGCCGCCAAGAATGGCCAGATCGTGGTCGCCCGACTCGGCGAGGAAGTCACGGTGAAGCGCTACAAGAAATCGGGCTCGCTGATCGAACTGCTGCCCGAGAACCCTGACTTCAAGCCCATCAAGGTAGATACCGACAAGGACGAGTTCGCCTTGGAAGGCTTGGCTGTCGGCCTGCTCCGCGCCTGGGGTTAAGCTGGAATCAGCCGGGGATTCCATACGGGTCTGACCTCGGCTCACTTGCCAATGTCGCCAGCGCTGCCAATGCCGTTTCGCGGCAGCGCCAGGAGACCCACTTGGAATGCAAACCGCCTATTTGCGCGACTTCTCCAGGATCAGGCGCGCAATGCCTCGCAGGATGTTCACCTCTTCCGTCTCCAGACCGGTCCGTGAAAAAAGTCGCTTGAGACGTGGCATCAGCTTTTTCGGATTGGTTGGATCGAGGAACTCAAGCGCGATCAAGGCCTCTTCAAGGTGGGCATACATGCCATCGATCTGCGCGAGACTGGCAGCCTCGCCCTGGAAGCCGACCAGGCCCGCGGACAAGGGTTGCTCTTCCAGCACTGCCGTCCGCACCTCATAAGCCAGCAATTGCACTGCTTGCGCGAGATTCAGCGAGGAGTACGCCGGATTGGCGGGAATGTTGATGAGCACGTTGCACTTCGCGATCACCTCGTTGGACAAACCATAACGCTCGCTGCCAAAAATCAGCGCGGGCACCAGGTCGGTTCGCGCCCCGAGTTCCGCGGCGAGTTTCCTCGGGCTCGCTACCGGCGGCGAGTATTCCCTCAAGCGCGCGCTCAATGCCGCCGCGTAGTTGCAGCCTTCAAGCGCTTCCTCGATGGAACCCACCACGCGTGCCTGAGCAAGCACATCCAAGGCTCCACTTGCGAACGCAATCGCCTCTTCGTGCTCCAACGCATCTGAAAACCGCGGATTGACCAGCACGAGTTGCGAGAACCCCATGGTCTTGATGGCACGCGCTGCCGCGCCGATGTTGCCTGGATGGCTGGTCTCGACAAGCACGAAACGTAGCTTTTCGAAAAGAACGGAAAGAGAACTAGGGGATTGTGGCTGGTTCATTTAAAATAGCGGCATCGCAGGCGCAGCAGTGCGCCGCATCGCTCCTTAATCAACATTTCCTGTGGTTCCGCACGCGGTAGGCGACGGTACCGCAATTCTAACGGAAGCCCGACGGAACACCTTATGCATCCCATGCTGAATACGGCTGTCAAAGCCGCCCGACGCGCTGGAACGGTCATCAACCGCGCCACATTCGACCTCGATCGCATCAAGGTCACCGAAAAAGGACAAAACGATTTCGTCACCGAAGTCGACAAGGCCGCCGAGCAGGCCGTCATCGATGTCCTCAAGACCGCGTACCCGGACCACGCCTTTCTCGCCGAGGAAACGGGCGCTTCCGCCAACATGCACGACCAGCATGAGAACGTCTGGATCATCGATCCCATCGACGGCACCACAAACTTCATCCACGGCTTTCCGCAATACTGCGTCTCGATTGCCTTGCAGCAGCGCGGCCAGATTACCCAGGCCGTGGTTTACGACCCGACCCGCAACGACCTGTTCACCGCCACAAAGGGCGCGGGTGCCTACCTGAACGAAAAGCGTATCCGCGTGAGCCGCCGCGACAAGATGGCCGATTCCCTTATCGGCACCGGCTTCCCCTTCCGCGACAACGATCAGCTCGACGAATACCTCAAGATGTTCCGCATCATGACCGAGCGCTGCGCCGGCCTGCGCCGTCCCGGCGCGGCCGCGCTCGACCTCGCCTACGTTGCCTGCGGCCGTCTCGACGGCTTCTTCGAGAAAGGCCTGCATCCCTGGGACATGGCCGCCGGCTCGCTCCTGATCACCGAAGCGGGCGGCATCGTCGGCACCTTCGCGGGCGAATCCGACTACCTGTACAACGGCCAGGTGCTCGCCGGCTCGCCCAAGATCTTCGCGCAGATGGTGCAGCTGCTGTCCCCCTTCGCCAAGTAATTTCCCCTGTCGCGCGGCCGGCCAGACCGCCGCGCGCTTTCACGTTGCGCCGCGGGCGACGCCGTCGCCGCTGCGCCATCCCTTTTTTTGAAGAGACTCCATGTCGTTTACCGAACTCGGCTTGACCGATGAAATCGTGCGCGCTGTCACCGAACAAGGCTACAGCGCCCCTACCCCCATCCAGCGCCAGGCGATTCCCGCCGTCCTGCAAGGCGGCGACCTGCTTGCCGGCGCCCAGACCGGCACCGGCAAGACCGCCGGCTTCACGCTGCCCATCCTGCAGCGCCTGGTGAAGTCGCCGGTAAAGCAGGTTGGCCGGTCGCGCGCGATCCGCGCGCTGATCCTCACGCCCACTCGCGAACTCGCTGCACAGGTCGAGGAAAGCGTGCGCACCTACGGCAAGTACCTGAAGCTGCGCTCGGCCGTCATTTTCGGCGGCGTCGGCATCCATCCGCAGATCAAGCTGCTGCAGGAAGGCGTGGACATCCTGGTCGCAACGCCGGGACGCCTGCTCGACCACATGCAGCAAGGCACCATCGACCTCAGGCACATCGAGATTCTCGTGCTCGACGAAGCCGACCGCATGCTCGACATGGGCTTCATCCGCGACATCCGGCGCGTGCTCGCCGCACTGCCGCCGCAGCGCCAGAACCTGCTGTTCTCCGCCACCTTTTCCGACGAGATCAAGGCGCTGGCCGACGGCCTCCTGAATTCGCCCGCCACCATCGAAGTGGCGCGCCGCAATTCCACGGTCGAAGTCATCACCCAGAAGATCCACCCGGTCGACCGCAACCGCAAGCATCCCCTCCTGAGCCACCTCATCCGCAGCCAGGACTGGACGCAGGTGCTCGTGTTCACGCGAACCAAGCACGGCGCCAACAAGCTGGTCGAGCAGCTCGAGAAGGATGGCATCAGCGCGATGGCCATTCATGGCAACAAGAGCCAGTCGGCCCGCACCCGCGCCCTGTCCGAGTTCAAGGAAAACAAGCTGCGTGTCCTGGTAGCCACCGACATCGCCGCGCGCGGCATCGACATCGACCAGCTGCCGCACGTGGTGAACTATGACTTGCCGAACGTCCCGGAAGACTACGTTCACCGCATCGGCCGCACCGGCCGGGCCGGCGCCACCGGCGAAGCGGTGTCCCTAGTGTGCGTGGACGAACACGACATGCTGAAGGGCATCGAAAAGCTGATCAAGCAATCCCTGCCCCGCGAAGTGGTCCCCGGCTTCGAGCCCGACCCGAATGCCAAGCCGCAGCCCATCCAACTGCGCAGCAATGACGGCCCGCGCCATCGCCAGCCCTCGCGCAAGCCGGCTCAGCAGGCCCGGCCGGCCCAGCCGAAACCCGCACAGCCCTCAGGCGAGCGCCGGTCTCCCGCGCCCGCACCCGCTGCCGGGGATGCGCCGGCACGCCGCCGCCGCAGGCGCAAGCCCGCCGCCACGGCCGCCTGAATGCCGCCCTTGCAAGCTGCACGACGACCTCCATTTCCCCAGTAAAATGGAGGTCTGATTCAGACTGTCGACGCGAAAGAAGCACATGGATTTGAAGCCCGTCGTTTTGCCCGCGAAGGACGCGGTTGCCCAGCCGCTGGATGAACTGCTGGCCGGCCACACGCCGATGATGCAGCAGTATCTCCGCATCAAGGCCAGCTATCCGGAGACGCTGGTGTTCTACCGGATGGGCGATTTCTATGAACTCTTTTTCGAGGACGCGGAAAAAGGCGCGCGCCTGCTCGGCATCACGCTGACCCAGCGCGGCGCGTCCAACGGCAACCCGGTGAAGATGGCCGGCGTGCCGTTCCATTCGGCGGAGCAGTATCTCGCCAAGCTGATCCGCTTCGGCGAATCCGTCGCCATCTGCGAGCAGATCGGCGATCCGGCGACCAGCAAGGGACCGGTCGAGCGCAAGGTCATCCGCGTCGTCACCCCGGGCACGCTGACCGACTCCGACCTCTTGCCGGAAAAGGCCGAACGTCCCCTGCTCGCCGTCTGCGTCTCGCAGCAGCGCAAAGGCACGAGCATCGGGCTGGCATGGCTTTCGATGGCCAGCGGCGCGCTGCGGCTAATGGAAATCGGCGGCGACGCCAAGGCCCTCGACACCCGCCTGCGCCAGGAACTGGAACGCATCTGCCCGGCGGAGATCCTGGTGTCGGACGATCTCGACCAGTTCGGGATCGACAAGGCCGGCGGCAAGCTGACGCACGCGCCGCAATGGCACTTCGACCAGGAGCACGGCAGGAAGGCCTTGCACGAACAGCTCGGCGTGGCCAGCCTCGACGGCTTCGGCGCCGAAAGCTGCACCGCCGCCATCGGCGCGGCCGGGGCGCTCCTGCGCTATGCCCAATCCACGCAAGGCAAAGGCTTGCAGCACGTGCGCAGCCTCGCGGTCGAAACCGAAAACGAATACATCGGCCTGGATGCGGCGACCCGTCGCAACCTCGAGCTGACCGAACCGCTGCGCGGCCAGGAAGGCGGCGCCACCGCGCCGACGCTGTTTTCCCAGCTCGACCATTGCCGGACCTCGATGGGCTCGCGCCTGCTGCGGCACCTGTTGCATCATCCTCGGCGCGACCAGACCGTCGCCAAGGCCCGGCACGCCGCCATCCACGCCCTCATGGGCGGCGATGCGTCCTCCGGCCTGGCGACCACCCTGGCCGCGGTGCCCGACATCGAACGCATCACCACGCGCGTCGCACTGCTGTCGGCGCGGCCCCGAGACCTCGCAGGCCTGCGCGCCGGCCTGCAGCAACTGCCTTCGCTGCGCGCCTACGTTGCCATGTGCAACAAGGAAGCCGATGCCTCGCTGCTGCGCGCGATACACAATGCCCTCGCCACGCCCGGCGAATGCCTCGACCTGCTCGAACGCGCGATCGCGCTCGAACCGGCGGCACTGGTGCGCGATGGCGGCGTGATCGCCCGCGGCTACGATGCCGATCTCGACGAACTGCGCGCGCTGTCGGAAAACGCGGGCCAGTTCCTCGTCGACCTGGAGACCCGCGAACGGGCGCGCACAGGCATTGCCAACCTGCGCGTCGAATACAACAAGGTGCATGGCTTCTACATCGAAGTCACCAACGGGCAGGCGGACAAGGTCCCTGACGACTACCGGCGCCGGCAAACCCTGAAGAACGCGGAACGCTACATCACGCCGGAGCTGAAGGCGTTCGAAGACAAGGCGCTGTCGGCGCAGGAACGCGCGCTCTCGCGCGAAAAATTCCTCTACGACACCGTCCTGCAAGAGATGGCGCCCCATATCGGCGCCCTGCAGCGGATTGCCCGCGCGCTGGCCCAGCTCGACGTGCTGGTGGCGCTTGCCGACCATGCCGCGCGCAACAACTGGTGCGCTCCGCAACTCGTGGACGAACCTTCGATCTGCATCGAGCAGGGCCGCCACCCCGTGGTGGAAAACCAGATCGAGCGATTCATCGCCAACGACTGCCTGCTCACCACCGAACGCAAGCTGCTGCTGATCACCGGCCCGAACATGGGCGGCAAGTCGACCTTCATGCGCCAGGTCGCGCTGATCACCCTGCTGGCCTACGTCGGCAGCTTCGTGCCGGCGGCGAGCGCGCGCATCGGGCCGATCGACCGCATCTTCACGCGCATCGGAGCGGCCGACGACCTGGCCGGCGGGCGTTCCACCTTCATGGTGGAGATGACCGAATCGGCGGCCATCCTGAACGGCGCCACCGAGCAATCGCTGGTCCTGATGGATGAAGTCGGACGCGGCACCTCGACCTTCGACGGCCTCGCGCTCGCCTGGGCGATCGCCCGGCACCTGATCGAAGCGACCCGCAGCTTCACGCTGTTCGCCACGCACTACTTCGAGCTCACGCAATTGCCCGAGGCACATCCGTCCGCCGCGAACGTCCACCTTTCGGCGGTCGAGCACAAGGACCGCATCGTCTTCCTGCACGCGGTGCAGCCGGGCCCTGCGTCGCAAAGCTACGGCCTTCAGGTGGCGCAACTCGCGGGCGTGCCGCAGGCCGTGATCCGGGCCGCGCGCAAGCACCTGGCGTCGCTGGAAGCGCATTCGGTGCAATCGACCCCGCAATTCGACCTCTTCGCCTCGCCCGCCTATGAAACCGGAACGGCGACGGCGGAGGATTCCGCGCCGCAGGCCGCGACCATGCCGCCCGCCACCGCGGAAGTCATCGATGCCCTCGCCGAACTCGATCCCGACGCGCTGACGCCGCGCCAGGCGCTGGATGCGCTGTACCGGCTGAAGCAGTTGACGGCATCGTGAACCCGCAACGCGGCCCTTCCGGCAGCGACCGGCGCGGGCAACGGCGTCATGCGTTCCCGCGCCTTCTTACCTGCGCCTTCCTGCTTGCGCTGGCGCATGGGAGCGCAAGCCTGGCGGCGCCGCGCGAATTCACCTTCGGCATACTCGCGCACGCGGCGCAGGGCCCGGATCCGGAACAGGCGCTGCGCACCGCGATCGCCGACACCGATGACGAAAACCACGCCTTCGTGGTGGCGAGCGGCCTGAAGACAGACAAGGAACCCTGCAACGATGCGCTCTACGAGCGGCGTGCAGAGGTGCTCAAGTCGGCGAAGAACGGCATCGTCCCTTCGCTGGCCGCGCATGACTGGTCGGCGTGCACCACGGATGGCGCGGCGCCCTCGCCTTCATCCGCGATCGGCCGCCTGGCCCGCCTCAGGGACCTGCTCTATGCGGATGATTTTTCCCTCGGCGGCAGCCGGATTCCGGTGGTCCGCCAGTCATCCAACGTGAAGTTTCGCGCGTACGCGGAGAACATGCGGTGGGAGATCGAGGGCATCATGTTCGCGACCGTCAACCTGCCCGCGAACAACAACAACTTCGTGGCTGACGCAGGACGAAACAGCGAATTCGAAGATCGCCTCGTGGCGAACCGCGACTGGCTGCGGCGGGTCTTCCTGCATGCCGCCAAGATGAAGGCGCGCGGCATCGTGCTGTTCTGCGACGGCAATCCGCTGGCCGTCCAGGCAAATGTCAGGCGCGACGGATTCACGGAAATCCGCCGCCAGCTGCTGGGCCTGGCCAAGGAATTCGAAGGCAGGATACTGGTGGCGCATGGCCAGGCGCCGGACGGCGCCAAGCCGGCGGGAACGATTGCCTGGAAGGGAAACCTCGGGGAATTGGCCGCGTACGAAGGAATCTTTCGCCTCGCCGCGGGCGGAACCAGTCCCGGCATATTTCGACTGGTGACGGACTTACCCCAGGCGACCATCCGGCCGTAACCTCTTGCGCGGAGGCTGGCCGGATGCTGCCCTGCTGAATCGGTACTTCGGTTTTACTGCAGCGGATGGCTGCGGAAATGATCGCCCGCCTCGCCTTCATCCTCGTCGTCGCCGTGGTCATGACCGTGGTGACCATGCGCGCCATGCACATGACCGTGCGAGACTTCTTCATCGCTTGCCGCGCGCACCTCGGCGACCTTGAGCGCGAAGCGTAGCGCGATGCCGGCGAGCGGATGATTGCCATCGAGCACGACCTTGTCGTCGGCGATCTCGGTGACGGTGAAGATCATGGATTCATCGCCGGCGTCGTCGCTGTCGGGCGTGCCTTCGAACTGCATGCCGACCTCGATCGGCTCGGGCAAGCGGCTGCGCGATTCGATCTTCACGAGATCGGCGTCATACTCGCCAAAGGCATCTTCCGGTTCGACCTGGAGGATGGTTTCGAAACCGGGCTCCTTGCCATCCAGCGCCTCTTCGATCTTCGGCAGCGTGTTTTCGTAGCCGCCGTGCAAGTAGACCATGGGTTCGCGGCCTTCCTCGATCAGGTTGCCCTGCGCGTCCGACAACGTGTAATGAACAGAGACGACGGTATTCTTGGCAATCTTCATGGTCTTTCCTTTCAAATGACAGACTGGCATTATACGCTCCAGCCCAAGACCGGACCGCTTGCGTCCGCATTCGCCGCACTTCCTCCTCACCCGATCCATGACAAAACTTGCTTTGCTCGGCGGTATGACGCCGCAACAATTCCTGCGTGATTACTGGCACAAGAAACCGCTGCTGATCCGCCAGGCCATTCCCGGATTCCAGGCCCTGCTGAAGCGCGAGGCCCTGTTCGAGATGGCCTCGCGCGACGACGTCGAATCGCGCCTCATCTCTCACTTCGACAATCACTGGGAAATGCAGAAGGGCCCGCTGTCCGCGCTGCCTTCCGTCGCGAAGGAGCAATGGACCTTGCTCGTGCAAGGCGTGAACCTGCACGACGATGCCGCCGACCAGCTCATGCAGCAGTTCCGCTTCCTGCCCGACGCGCGCCTCGACGACCTCATGATCAGCTACGCAACCGACGGCGGCGGCGTCGGTCCGCACTTCGATTCGTATGACGTTTTCCTGCTGCAGGCGCACGGCAAGCGGAGGTGGCGCATCGGGGCGCAGAAGGACCTGTCGCTCGTCGAAGGCATGCCGCTCAAGATCCTGAAGAACTTCCGTCCCCAGGAAGAGTATGTGCTCGAGCCTGGCGACATGCTCTACCTGCCGCCGCACTATGCCCATGACGGCATCGCGGAGGGTGAATGCATGACCTACTCGATCGGCTTCCGCACGCCGCACTACCAGGAACTCGCCGAAGCCTTCCTGCAATTCATGGCCGACACCATCGAGATCGAAGGACGGTATGCCGACCCTGACCTGGCACCGGTAAGGCATCCCGCCGAAATCAGCACGGCCATGGTGGGCAAGGTGAGCGAAGAGATCGCGAAGATCCGCTTTTCCGAAGACGACATCACCGTCTTCCTCGGCGAGTATCTCTCCGAACCGAAGTCCACAGTATTCTTCGACTCGCCCGACAAGCCCTTGTCGCCCGCGCGCTTCCGCAGTGCCGCGCTCAAGCGCGGCGTGGCGCTCTCGCGCAAGACGCGCATGCTGTATCGCGGCGGTCACGTCTTCATCAATGGTGAATCGTTCCGTGCGGGACGCGCCGACAAGCCTTCGCTGGTTCGTCTTGCCGATGCGCGAAGACTGGCGCCCGAGGAGGTCGGCGCCGTGTCGGAAGACGTTTTCGAAGCGCTTCTTGCGTGGTACGAGGACGGCTGGCTGGAACTGGGTTGAGGTCCGGTGCGCCGACCGGCGCACCTTGTTTCAAGGATGCTGCAAGGCGGGACGCGATTGGGGAGCGCTTTGCTTTTCCCCGCGGAATCAGAACCGTTGCATGCTTACAAAACGCTGACTTTCCGATATGAGCGTCCTCTCCTGTTGCAAAAAGTTCGCTATAATTGCGTGTTAGGAAGTTTTCAGCCGTCGCAGTGCAACAATCTAGTTTCCTGTTGAAAACGCCTACGAGCGATAATTACCGGTAATTATTCATCGCGCACAATATTTTGATAAACCTTGAAGGAACATTCATGAAAAAGACCCTGTTGATCGCTTCCCTGCTGGCTGTTGCTCTGGCTGCTTGCGGCAAGAAAGAAGAAGCTGCTGCTCCCGCACCCGCACCGGCTCCGGCAGCATCCGCACCGGCCGACACCGCACCCGCTGCTCCCGCTGCATCCGCACCGGCTGCTTCCGCAGACGCTGCTGCTCCCGCTGCTCCGGCTGCTTCCGCACCCGCTGCTTCCGCAGACGCTGCTGCTCCCGCTGCTTCCGCACCGGCTGCTTCCGCACCCGCTGCTGCTGCAGGCGCATCCGCTTCCAAGTAATCGTCAGATTACAAAAGCAAAGCCGACCATCCGGTCGGCTTTTTTCATGCCTGTCCAGTTCTGCACGGCCTGAATGCGCTGGTTTGAGCTCTCCCCGGGACAAGTACCGGTATCGTTTTCCGCATCGTCCTCAGCGTCGTTTTCCTAACGGCGTTTCAGCACGACGCCGCGCGCCTTCACCGGGCGGTATTGCGGTTTCGCCTCGCTGCGCAATTCAGTCAATGCATGCAGGATCACCGTGCGCGCGCCCATCAAGCCGAGCACACCCATGAACGCCGCGACCACGACGTCCGGCCAGCCCGTGCCCGTACCGAACACGCCGAGCGCCGCAAGCATCACGGCCACGTTGCCAATCGCATCGTTGCGGGTGCAGAGCCAGACGGCGCGCATGTTTGAATCGCCATTCCGGTAAGCGTACAGCAGCGCCGCCACGAATCCGTTCGTGACCAGCGCCAGCATGCCGATCAGGCCCATGGTCTCCGCCTTGGGCACCGTGCCGCTGAAGACATGCCAGCCGGTCACGGCAAGCACGCCGGCGCCGTACAGCCCCATCATCGCGCCCTTGACCAGCGCGGTTCGCGAGCGCCACACCGGGGCGAGTCCGAGTACGAACAGCGACACGCCATAGTTGGCGGCGTCGCCGAAGAAGTCCACGGCGTCCGCGAGCAGGGATGCCGACCCGGCATTCCACCCTGAAAGCATCTCAACCACGAACATTCCCGCATTCAACACCAGGGCAATCCACAGCACGCGTCGATACGCCGGATCGACGGGCGGCTTGTCCGAAGAACATCCTCCATTACAGCACGCAGACATCATCACTCCTTTCTTGTATATTGCGATTACAAACCCTGTAGCCGCTACAGGGTCAAGCGATTTTCAGGAGTGACGATGCGAATTGGCGAATTGGCGAAACGGGCGGGCACCGACGTGGAAACGGTGCGCTATTACGAGCGAAGCGGACTGATCAAGGAGCCGGCCCGCAATACGGCGGGGTACCGCGCCTATCGGGAAGACCAGCTCGAGCGGCTGCAATTCATCCGCCACTGCCGGTCGCTGCAAATGTCCCTGGCGGACATTCGCGTCCTGCTCGATTTGAAGGATGATCCGGCCGCGGGATGCGAGGAAGTCAACCGGCTGCTGGATCATCATATCGAGCGGATCCGCGAACAGGTCATGGCGCTGCGCCAGCTGGAGACGCAACTGACCACGCTGCGCCACCAATGCGGCGCGCCGCAGTCGATCGGCACCTGCGCCATCATGCAGAACCTGTCGGAGTCGGCCGAACGCCAAGAGTGCGCCTGCCATGATGGCAATGCGGAGCGTGCAGCACACTAAGCGGACGCGAAATGCTTGCTAGATAACGTCGGTCCAGCCGAAGCCCTCTTCCTGGCAGGCGATGCGCAGTGCGATCGCCATGCCGCCGATACCCTCTTCCAGCGCGGCTTGCGCCAATTGCGGCGTATTGTTCTGCTTGCTCAGGTGGGCGCCAATGACGGTCTTCAGCCGGGACTTGTCGAGCGAGCGCAGGATGTCCGTGCTGGAAGCATTCGAGAGATGGCCGAACTTGCCGCCGATGCGTCGGCGCAGCGAAGGTGGATAGGTGGAATTCGCGAGCATCTCGAGATCGTGATTGCATTCGAGCAGCAAGGCATCGCATCCGCCCAGGGTTTCTACGAGGTAAGGCGTGACATGGCCCGCGTCGGTCAGCACGCCAAGCCGGCGGGCGCCATCGCTCGCGACATATTGCAGCGGCTCGCGCGCATCATGCGGCACGGTGTAGGGCAGCAGCAGCAGGTCGCCGATGCTGAAGGCTTCGCCATCGCGGCAAAGCGATACCTCGACGCCGTCGGCGTCGCGTCGCGCCGCCTGATACGTGCCGTAGGAAAGCCACACCGGGATGCGGTGCCGCCGCGCGAACTTGAAGACGCCGCCGACATGGTCGGAATGCTCATGCGTGACGATCACCCCGGACAGGCTCCCGGCTTGCACGCCGAGCCGCTCCAGTCGGCGTTCTGTTTCGCGGATGGTGAAGCCGCAGTCCAGCATGACCGTAGTGCTGGTCGTGCCGGATGCGGCGGTGATCAGGAGCGCATTGCCTTCGCTGCCGCTCCCAAGGCTGGCAAATTTCAAGAGAAAGACGTCGGAAGTGGGACTTACTTGAGCTGTTCGTTGAGCAGCGACAGGATCTTGTCGGCGGCGGCGGAATTGTCAGGCTTTCCGCTGCCATCCTGGACCTGGACCTGGCTGTTGCCGGAGACGGAACGCACCTTCACGCGATAACGCTGCGCCGTCTTCGCCTTGTCGTCGGAGCCGAAGCTGAAGAGCTTGGCGAAGAAGCCCTTCTCCGTCTTGGCATCGGTGTTCGGGTCGATGTAGCGCACGAAGTACACGCCTTCGGTGCGATCGCGGTCTTCCACGGTGAAGCCGACGCGGTCGAGCGCCAGACCGACACGCCGCCATGCGCGGTCGAAGGCTTCGTCGACCTGGACGTAGTTGCCATTCGCATCCTTGACCATGCGGGCCCGCACCGGCTGCATCGGCGTGCTCTCGACGCTGGCCTTGGTGACCTGAGCGCGTGCATTGTCGGCGCCGAGCCGGGCCATCAGGCGCGACAGGAATTCGGCCTCGAGTTCGGGATCCGGATTGCGCGGCGTCCACATGGTGGTGTCTTTTTGCGTGCCGACCAGGACTTCCTGCATGCCGCGATGGCTGATGTAGATCTCGGTCGTGCCATCCGGTCCGCGTTCCAGGCGGGTGCGGAACTTGTCGCGCTCGCCGGTGGAGTACAGGGAATCCAGCGCCTTGCCGATGGTGCTGCGGATGATGTCCTGGGGAATCTTGGCGCGGTTTTCCGCCCAGTCGGTTTCCATGACACCCGCCTGCGGGTTTTCGGAATTGATGAGGAAACCGGAATCCTGCCAGAAGTCCTTCACTTGCGGCCAAAGGACTTCGGGGGCCTGCTTCACGACCAGCCAGCGCTGGCTGCCGGCGCGCTGGATCTGCATGTCGGGCGCGCTGTTGGCGGCGATGACCACGCCGGTGGAGGGACGAGCGCCCTGCGCCTGGTTGAAGCCCGACGCGGTGGCGGTGCCGCGGTTGGTATCGGGAATGGCATAGCGGTTTTCCCGCTGGAGCTGGGTCAGGTCCGGCGGCACTTCGAGAGTAGGCGCCTTGCCTGCGCTTTTATATTCGACCTTGTCCGGTTCCAGCAACGATCCGACCGAGCTGCAGCCGGCCAAACCGGCCACTGCCAGCGCAAGGGGAAGTCCACGTCGTACGATCAGAGTCTTGTTGCGAATAGTCATGTCGAAGCTAGAAAAGTCTCAGGAAGTTGCCCGGCCGCTATGGAGGCGGCGCTTATTGTAATACGCCGGATTCGCGCAGCGCGGCGCGCACCGTGTCGTGCAGGGAATCGGCGAGCGGCACGAGCGGCAGGCGGATGCCGGCCGGCATCAGGCCCATCTCGGCCATCGCCCACTTGACCGGCACGGGATTCGGCTCGACGAAGAGCTTGGCATGCAGCGGCAGCAGCTTGTTGTTGATGGCCACCGCCTCGGCAACCTTGCCGTTCATGGCGGCCATGCAGAGTTCATGCATGCCGCGCGGGGCAACGTTGGCGGTCACCGAGATATTGCCGCGCGCGCCGCAGAACATCAGCGCCATCGCGGTCGGATCGTCGCCGGAGTACACCGAGAAGCTCTTGGGCGCCAGGCGCAGCAGCTCGGTGCCGCGCCCGATGTTGCCGGTGGCATCCTTCACGCCGATCACGCCAGGAACTTCGGCGAGGCGCAGGATGGTCTCGTTGGACATATCGGCCACGGTGCGGCCGGGAACGTTGTACAGGATGGCGGGCAGGTCCACCGACTCGACGATCTTGCGGAAGTGCTGGTACATGCCTTCCTGCGTCGGGCGGTTGTAATAGGGGACGACCAGCAGGGAGGCATCGGCGCCGACTTCCTTGGCGTAGCGGGTCAGCTCGATGGCTTCCGCCGTGGAATTGCCGCCCGTGCCGGCGATGACCGGGATGCGCTTCGCGGTGTGTTCGACCGCGAGCCGGATCAGTTCGCAATGCTCTTCGACGGACACCGTCGGCGACTCGCCGGTGGTGCCGACGATGACGATGCCGTCCGTGCCTTCCGCGATATGCCAGTCGATCAGCTTGCGCAGACCAGGCAGGTCGAGACTGCCGTCCGGATGCATGGGAGTGACGATGGCGACGATGCTGCCTTGAATCATGGTGATCTGATAACCGAATGAGGTAAAGCGATGATTGTAGCGGATGTCCGCTCCCGTGGGGAAACCCCGGCGTTCATTCCGCGCCTTCAGCCTGCCCGGCCATCGATGCGCAAGGCGGTCGCCGGCTGTCCGGGCGCGGCCTTCATGACGCAGATGCGCTGCACCATGGCCGGCTTCGGGGCATCGACATAGCCGTCTTCGTAGGCGATGACGCGCAGTTCGCTGTCGCGCGCCATCTCGAGCAGTTCCCCGGGCTGCAGCAGGAAACGCGGGCTAGACGGCCTGCCGAACTGCTCGTTGCCGGTGGCGAAGGTCTCATAGATGAGCACGCCGCCGGGCGCGAGGCAATCGAGGATGCCGGGGAACAGCGGCCGGTGGAGGTAGTTCGTGACCACCACGCCGGCGAAGGCCGCCGCCGGAAACGGCCAGGCGGCCGGCGCTTCGTCGGTGCCTTCGAGATCGACCTGCCAGGTAACGATGCCCTCCTGGGCGGCGCGGGCCAGGGCCTCGGCGTCGCGGTCGACAGCCAGCACGGGATGGCCGAGCGCGGCCAGCAGGCGGGCGTGCCGGCCGCCGCCACAGGCAAGGTCGAGCACCTCTCCAGACGGGATCAGCGGCGCGAAGCGAAGCACCCAGGCCGAGGGCTGGTCTTGCGCGGCATGGGGTCCGGGCGCAGGTTGGGAAGCCGGCTCGGAAGCGGGCAGCGAATCGGCGCTCATGGTCTCAGCTATAGCTCAGACCCATGGCTTCACGCACGTCGCGCATGGTTTCCTGGGCCAGCTTGCGGGCGGCCTCGCAGCCGTCGGCCACGATGGCGCGCACCAGCGAGGGATCGTCGAGATACTTCTGCGCGCGCTCGCGCATCGGCTCCTGCTCCTTGAGCACCGCATCGATCACCGGCTGCTTGCATTCGAGGCAGCCGATGCCTGCCGAACGGCAGCCCTTCTGCACCCATTCCTTGGTCGCGTCGTCGGAATACACCTTGTGCAGCTGCCAGACCGGGCACTTCTCCGGTTCGCCCGGATCGGTGCGTCGCACGCGCGCCGGGTCGGTGGGCATGGTGCGCATCTTCTTGATCACCGATTCACGGTCTTCGCGCAGGGCGATGGAATTGCCGTAGCTCTTGGACATCTTCTGCCCGTCGAGGCCGGGCATGCGCGAGGCTTCGGTCAGCTTGGCCTGGGGTTCGACGAGGATGATCTTGCGGCTGCCTTCGAGGTAGCCGAAGAGCCGCTCGCGGTCGATCTGCGACAGGTTCTGTGCTTCGTCCAGCATGGCCTTGGCCTGTTCCAGCGCGTCGGCATTGCCTTTCTCCTGGTAGTCGGCGCGCAGCTCGGTATACAGCTTGGCGCGCTTGCTGCCGAGCTTCTTGACGGCTTCCTTGGCTTTGTCCTCGAATCCCTTTTCCTTGCCGTACAAGTGATTGAAGCGGCGCGCCAGCTCGCGCATCATCTCGATGTGCGGCACCTGGTCTTCGCCCACCGGCACCTGGCTGGCGCGGTAGATCAGCACGTCGGCCGCCTGCAGGAGCGGGTAGCCGAGGAAGCCGTAGGTGGCGAGGTCGCGGTCGGCGAGCTTTTCCTGCTGGTCCTTGTAGGTCGGCACGCGCTCGAGCCAGCCGAGGGGCGTGGCCATCGACAGCAGCAGGTGCAGCTCGGCGTGCTCCGGCACCTTGGACTGGATGAAGATGGTCGCCTGCGACGGATCGATGCCGGCGGCGAGCCAGTCGATCACCATGTCCCAGGTGCTGGACTCGATGATGCTCGGGTCGTCGTAGTGCGTCGTCAGCGCATGCCAGTCGGCGACGAAGAACAGGCAGGGCAGTTCGGACTGCATCTTGATCCAGTTCTTGAGCGCACCGTGATAGTGGCCAAGATGCATCGCGCCAGTCGGGCGCATTCCGGAAACAACGCGGTCTGGGTACATAGTCGTTCAGCTAAAAAGTAGGGTCAGGGGGGAAAGCAGCAGTTGCAGGAGGGTGCTGGCCAGGCTCATGACCGGCACCATCCAGAAATACAGCACCTTCAGCATCACCAGGGCCATCACGATGAAGAAGCCGTAGGGTTCGATGCGGGAAAACTTGTAGGCGTACTTGTGCGGCAGGAAGCTGGTGACCACCCTTCCCCCGTCGAGCGGCGGAATGGGAAAAAGGTTGAAGGCGAACACCACCAGGTTGGTGAGGATGCCGGCGTGGGCCATCTTCAGGAAGAAGGGCTCGTCGACGTCCATGGCATTGAGCAGGATGCCCAGCACCGACCACAGGAAAGCCATGATGAAGTTGGCGGCAGGGCCCGCGAGCGCCACCCAGGCCATCTGGCGCTTGGGGTTGCGCAGGTTACCGTATTCCACGGGCACCGGCTTGGCATAGCCGAAGAGGAAGGCACCTGAGGTTGCCACGTACAGCAGCACGGGAATGATGAGGGTGCCGAAGGGATCGATGTGCTTGGCCGGATTGAGGCTCATGCGCCCCTGCATGTAGGCCGTGGAGTCGCCGAAATAGCGCGCGGCATAGGCATGGGCCGCTTCGTGCAGGGTGATGGCGAAGATCACCGGCAATGCGTAAACGGCAAGGGTTTGTATGATGTCATCCATGAGGGGTGATTCTAACAGAGCGAGGAAGGGCTGCCGTCCCGGATTGCGTCCGGGCATGCAGGCGAGCCCGCGGGGCGCGGCCCGTGCGGGAAGGACATGTGCGGCGGCCCTGCTCTACAGCCCGAAAACCGCCGGGTCTCCCCTGCCCTGCCGCACCAACTCGGGTTCGCTCGCGGTCAGGTCGACGACCGTGGTCGGCTCCATGCTGCAGGCGCCGCCGTCGATGACCAGCTCGATCTGCTTTTCGAGATGTTCGCGCACCTCTTCGGGGTCGGTCAGCGGGTCGCGTTCGTCGGGCAGGATGAGCGTGGTTCCCAGCAATGGCTGGCCGAGTTCCTCGAGCAGGGCGTGCGCGATGGCATTTTCGGGTACGCGCAGGCCGATGGTCTTGCGCGACGGATGGGACAGCCGCCGCGGCACTTCCCGGGTCGCCTCGAGAATGACGGTGAAGGGTCCCGGCGTGGCGGCCTTCAGCATGCGGTACTGGCGATTGTCGACCTTGGCGTACTGGGCGATTTCGCTGAGGTCGCGGCACAGCAGCGTCAGGTGGTGCTTGTCGTCGACGCCACGCAGCCGGCGCAGGCGTTCCACCGCCTGCTTGTCGTCGAGGTGGCAGACCAGCGCGTAGCAGGAGTCGGTGGGCAAGGCGACGATGCCGCCGCCGTGCACGATCTGGGCCGCCTGCTTGATGAGGCGGAGCTGCGGATTTTCCGGATGGATTTGAAAGTATTGGCTCATGAAAAGAAGAACGGCGGTGTCGCTAGACAGCCGCCGTTCGGAAAAGATCAGGTTTATTGGGCGCTTCGCAAGGCAGCGATGCGCTCCTCTATCGGCGGATGGCTCGCGAACAGCGCCGCGAAACCGGATCCGCCACCATTGATACCGAACGACTTGAATGCCTGGGGCATGCTTTCCGGCGGCTCGAGGCCGCCGAGGCGGGCCAGCGCCTTCACCATCGGCTGGGGCGAACCGAGCAGCTTGGCCGAACCCGCGTCGGCGCGGAATTCACGGTAACGCGAAAACCATGCCACGATCATCGACGCGACGATGCCAAACAGGATCTCGCATACGAACACGGTGATCATGTAGCCGATGCCCGGGCCGCGGTTATCGTCGCGCGACAGCATGCGATCGACGAAGAAGCCCACCACGCGCGCCAGAAACACCACAAAGGTATTCACCACGCCCTGGATCAGGGTCAGGGTGACCATGTCGCCATTGGAGACGTGGGCGATTTCATGGCCGAGCACGGCTTCCACTTCTTCCTTCGTCATGCCTTCCAGCAAGCCGGTGGAGACGGCGACCAGCGCGGAATTCTTGAAGGCGCCCGTGGCGAAGGCATTGGCCTCGCCTTCGTAGATTGCCACCTCGGGCATGGCGATGCCCGCCCGGTCGGCCAGGCGCTTGACGGTGTCCAGCAACCAGAGCTCGGTCGAGGAGGACGGCGTGTCGATGACGCGCGCGCCGGTCGACCACTTGGCCATGGTCTTGCTCAGCAGCAGAGAGATGATCGCGCCCGTGAAGCCGACCACCAGCGAGTACACCATCAGCGTGCCCAGTTGCAGGCCGTTCGCCGTCAGGAAGCGATTCACCCCAAGCAGCGACAGCACGACCGACATGACCAGCATGACGGCGAGGTTCGTGGCCAGGAACAGGAAAATGCGTTTCATGCGTTTGTCTCCTTGGATGAAGGCAAGAGCGAAATGGGGTTAAATGAATGAAATTTCAAGTGGCTGGATGATGCCACAAAGACAGCCCGCAAAGGCGGAAGAGTTGGTGAGAAAAACTGGAAGGATCGGTCACGCGCGGCGTGACCCATGGCCATTCGCGCGACGGAGGATGCGCGTGATGAGGGAGGAAGCGGTAACTGCAACGGCAGCCTGGGGCTGCCCGTCCGGTCAGATCTGCCAGTCCTTCCAGACCGGCGTGAGCGATTCAGGCAGCGGCGGCAGCGCGCCGAGATCGATGGGCGACTCGCCGGGCGCATGGAAATCCGAGCCGCGCGATGCCAGCAGGCCATAGCGCCTGGCCACGCCGGCGAAGATGCCATATTCCTCGACCGTATGGCTGCCGGTGACGACCTCCACGCCGGTGCCGCCGAGCTGCTTGAATTCGGTAAGCAAGGCATCGAGCTGCATGTCGGAGAAATCGTAGCGTCCCGGATGCGCGACAACCGCCGTGCCGCCGGCGCCGCGGATCCAGGTGACCGCTTCCTTGAGCGTGGCCCAGCGATGCGGGACAAACCCCGGCTTGCCGTCCGTCAAGTAGTTGCGGAACACCTCGGCGGTGTCCTGGCAGACGCCCTTCTCCACCAGGAAGCGGGCGAAGTGGGTACGCGAGATGAGGTCGGGGTTGCCGACGAATTCCAGCGCGCCCTCGTAGGCACCCTCGATGCCGACCGCCGCAAGCTGCGCGGCCATTTCGCGGGCGCGCCGCTCCCTTCCGCTGCGGGTGCTGGCGAGGCCGCGCACGAGGTCCTCGTTGCGCTCGTCGATCTGCAGGCCGACGATGTGCACCGTCTTCTCCGACCAGGTGATCGAGATTTCCACGCCGGGCACGAAGCGCATGCCGAGCGCGTCCGCCGCCGCACGGGCTTCGGCGATGCCGCCGACTTCATCGTGGTCGGTCAAGGCCCAGACCTGCACGCCATTGGCGCTGGCGCGCGCAGCCACCTCGGCCGGAGCGAGGGCTCCGTCGGAAACGGTGGAATGGCAATGGAGATCGACGTTGAGCATGGTTCGGGCAGGAGAAACGGAAATGGAAGCGCTGGCCTCCATTGTACGACGAGACGCCGGGGAATTCATGCCGGACGATGTCTTGCCGGGCCGCCAAGCCTCCGGCCCCGGGCGGTCGTCAGCGCGGAATGAAGGATTCGATCAATTCGGCCAGGCGTTCCGGCTGGTCGTGGTGAAGCATGTGGCCGGCTTCGCCGAGCACGGCGGTGCTCACCTTGGCCAGCGCCTTGATGCGCCGGTCGATTTCCTCGCGGGCGCTTTCCTTCGGGCCCATCCAGCGCAAGGCATCTGTGTCTTCCGCTTCCACCCAGAGCACGTCGGCCTTGATCGCACGCCAGCAGGCAAGCACTTCCTCGATGCGGTACAGGACGGGATTGCTCAGCTTGTGCGCCGGGTCGCCGAGGATGATCCATTCGCCATCCGCATTCTGGGAGGCCCAGTGCGCCGCGAGGAAGGCGGCGCGCTCGGTGCTCAGCCGCGGATTGTTCCGCTGCAGGCGCGTGGCCACCTCTTCCAGGCTGCCGTAGGGCCGCATCTTGGGAATGTGGCGCAGCTCGTCCATCCACTTGGCATAGCGCTCCGGCGCCTGGTCGGGACGGCTGCCGGGCAGGCCGAAGCCTTCGAGGTTCACCAGCCTGGCAACGCGGGTAGGACGCGCGCCGGCGTAGATGCAGGCGATGTTGCCGCCCATGCTGTGGCCGATGAGATTGGCGGGGATGCCGGCGGAGTAATGATCGAGGATGGCGTCGAGGTCGCCGAGATAATCGGGAAACCAGTAGGTATCGGAATGATTGCTTTCCGTCAAACCGAAGCCGCGCCAGTCTGGTGCAATCACGTGCCAGTCGCGCGGCAGGGCGTCGACGACGAACTGGAACGAGGCCGCCACGTCCATCCAGCCGTGCAGCATGAACAGCTTTGGCGCGCCCGGCTCGCCCCAATGGCGCACGTGGTATTTCAGGCCGCGGATGTCCAGGAATTCCGAACGAGATGGTTTCATGGTGATGATGAGAAGCTGCAAGGCAGCGGATATCGAATTAGAATCGGACGGCTCGCTTGGCAGAACGGCAAGGATGCCGCCAGGCGGAAGGCAAGATAGACCGAAGATTATACCGGAGAGAAGATGGCCCACACAGACCGCCGCTCCCAGCGCGACGACTACGACGAACTCTACAACGGATTCCGCTGGCAGGTGCCTGACGAATTCAACATCGCGGAGGTGTGCTGCGCGCGATGGGCCGGCGATGACGGTCGCATCGCGGTGTACTACGAAGACGACCAGGGATACTCCGGCACCCTGACCTACGCCGAATTGCAGCGCCAGGCGAACCGCCTGTCGAACGTGCTGCAGGCGCGCGGCGCCCGGCGCGGCGACCGCATCGCGATCATCCTGCCGCAGCGGGTCGAAACCGCGGTCGCCCACATCGCCTGCCACCAGATCGGCGCGGTGGCCATGCCGATGTCCATCCTGTTCGGTCCGGACGCGCTGGAATACCGCCTGCAGAACAGCGAAGCCGTGGTGGCGATCGTCGACCAGGCGGCAGCGGCGGCCCTGCAGGAGATACGCGCCCAGTGCCCCGCGCTGCGCGAGGTGATCGCCGTCGACTGCGCCCTGCCCGGCGCGCTCGACTGGGCGGAGGAGATGCAGTCGGCGCTCGAGCATTTCATGCCGGTGCGCACGCGGCATTCCGATCCAGCGGTGCTGATCTACACCAGCGGCACCACCGGCGCGCCCAAGGGCGCCCTGATCCCGCATGCCGCCATCATCGGCAACCTGACGGGTTTCGTCGCCTCCCAGAACTGGTTCCCGCAGGATGGCGATGTCTTCTGGTCGCCCGCCGACTGGGCATGGACCGGGGGCCTGATGGACGCCCTGCTCCCCACCCTCTATTTCGGCAAGCCCATCGTCGGCTATCGCGGGCGATTTTCCGCAGACACCGCATTCGCCCTGCTCGAAAAATACGGCGTCACCAACACCTTCCTGTTTCCCACCGCGCTGAAGATGATGATGAAAGCCTTTCCGGCGCCGCGCGACAGGTTCAAGCTCAAGCTGCGGGCCATCATGAGCGCGGGCGAAGCGGTCGGCGACGCGGTGTTCAACTGGTGCGAGACCGCCCTTGGCGTCACGCCTAACGAAATGTTCGGCCAGACCGAGATGAACTACATCGTCGGCAACAGCGCCCGGCGCTGGCCGGCCAAGCCGGGAAGCATGGGACGACCCTACCCCGGCCACCTGGTCGCGGTGATCGACGACGAGGGCAACCGCGCCAAGCCGGGGGAAATCGGCGAAGTGGCGATCCGCCGCACCGACATCCACGGCCACCCCGATCCGATCTTCTTCCTCGGCTACTGGCGCAATCCGGAAGCAACCCAGGCCAAGTACACCGGCGACTGGTGCCGCACGGGCGACCTGGCGAGCATGGACGAGGACGGCTATCTCTGGTACCAGGGCCGTGCCGACGACATGTTCAAGGCGGCCGGCTATCGCATCGGGCCGTCGGAGATCGAGAACTGCCTGGTGAAGCATCCTTCGGTGGCGAACGCCGCCGTCGTGCCCAAGCCGGACGCGGAACGCGGCGCGCTGGTGAAAGCCTATGTAGTGCTGGTGGCGGGCACGGCGCGCAGTCCCGAGGACGACGCGCGTCTGGTGCGCGAACTGCAGGAACACGTGCGTGGCAAGCTCGCGCCCTACGAATATCCGAAGGAGATCGAGTTCATCGAGGAATTGCCGATGACGACCACTGGCAAGGTGCAGCGGCGCATCCTGCGCCTGCGGGAGCAGGAACGGGCGCAGGCTGACTGAAGGAGTTCGGCTTATTTCTTTTCGTTGTCGGCCTGGGCGTCGCTGGCTTTCTCCTGCAGCTTCTGACCGGCGTCCTTCATTTCCGCGCCGGCCTTCGCGGCAGCCTTGTTGAGCTCTTCGCCCGCCTTGGCGGTGGCCTGGTCGATCTGCTTGCCTACCCGTTCGGCGGGTCCGGGCTGTGCGGTGGATTCCTGCTTCTGGCAGGCGGCGAGGCCAGCCACCAGCAGGATGGCGGCAGCCAGCGGGTACGTTCGGCGTTTCATGGCAGATCCTTGGTTCGGCAACGGGAACACCGTATCGACCCGGGACGATTGGCGAAGTTTCAGGAAGGCCAGGCCGAATTGACGCGACGCAACGCAACGGCGTGCGGACCGCCGCAGTCCTGTGCGCTTCAGGACGGCATAAAGGCAGCCATCTCGGCGTCGCTGAAACCGGCCGCCCGTCGCGCCTCGAGGTTGAATGGGCCGCGCGGGACGGGCGCCTTGTACCGCGCGGCAAGTTCTTCGTAGGTGGCCACCGGGTCGAGGCCGCGCTGCCGGCAGAGCCATCCGAACCAGCGGTTGCCGGTGGCGACATGGCCGATCTCGTCGCGCAGGATGATGTCGAGGATGGCGGCGGCGGCGGCATCGCCGGCCTGCGCGAGCTTGGCGCGCACCGGCGGCGAGGCGTCGAGTCCGCGCGCTTCCATGGTGCGGGGCACGAGGGCAATCCTGGCCAGGACGTCGCCCGCCGTCTTTTCCGCCATGTCCCACAGGCTGTTGTGCGCAGGGAAATCGCCGTAGTCGTAGCCGAGCGTGGCGAGGTGGCCGCGCAGCAGGTTGAAGTGCAAGGCCTCTTCCCCCGCCACCCGCAGCCAGTCGGCGTAGTAATCCGGCGGCATGCCGGTAAAGCGCCAGATGGCATCCAGGGCGAGGTTGATGGCGTTAAACTCGATGTGCGCCAGGGCATGGATCATGGCCGCCCGTCCCTCGACGGTATGCATGGAGCGATGCTTGACGCCGAGCGGCGGCACGAGTTCAGGGCGTTCAGGCCGCCCGGGCAAGGACATGCCCGGCATGAGCGAGCCCGGGTCCAGCGCCGCCGCAGGATCGACGTGTCCGGGCGACTCCTGCCAGGACCGCCATAGCGCGGCGGTGCCGGCCGCCTTATCCCGGGGATCGGATTCCGCAAGCAGGGCGAGTGCGGCATGACGCAGTTCAATGACCGGGGGAATCCGGACCGGGTTGGGCGAAGGCTTCATGCAAGGAAGGTAAAATAAAGGTTTGAAGCGCAACATTCTACGAAAATCCATGGCCATCTTCCAATTGGGCGACCACGCCCCTGACATCCATCCTTCCGCCTATGTCACCGAATCGGCGAACGTTATCGGCAAAGTGCGCGTCGAAGCGAATGCCAGCATCTGGTTCAACGTCACCATCCGCGGCGACAATGAACTGATCACCATCGGCGAAGACAGCAACGTGCAGGAAGGCACCGTCATGCACACCGATCCGGGCATTCCGTTGACGATCGGCAAGAACGTGACCGTCGGCCACCAGGCCATGCTGCATGGCTGCACGATCGGCGACGGCTCGCTGGTCGGTATCCAGGCTGTCGTTCTGAATGGCGCAAAAATCGGCAAGAACTGCCTCGTGGGCGCGGGCGCGCTGGTCACGGAAGGCAAGGAATTCCCGGACAATTCGCTCATCATCGGTTCGCCCGCGAAGGCGGTGCGCACCCTGACCGAAGAGGATGTCCGGCGCATGCAGGCCGGCACCGCGAGCTACGTGGAACGCGGCCGGCTTTTCAAACAACAGCTCAAGCGGATTGGTTGATGACAGACTCGCTGCAACGATTCATCTTCGAGAACTCAGCCGTACGTGGCGAACTGGTCGAGATATCCGATACCTGGAAGCAGGTCCTGGCACGCAAGAACTACCCCGCCGCCGTGCGCAACCTGCTGGGTGAAATGCTGGCGGCAGCCGCCCTGCTGTCCGCGAACCTGAAGTTCAACGGCATGATCATCATGCAGATGCACGGCGACGGCCCGGTCAAGCTGCTCGTGATCGAATGCGATTCGGAACTGCACCTGCGCGCCACGGCGAAATTCCTGCCGGACGTCGACATCTTGGACGACGCGACGCTGACCGACCTGGTGAACGTGCACGGCAACGGCCGTTTCGTGATCACCCTGGACCCGAGGGACAAGCTGCCCGGGCAGCAGCCCTACCAGGGCATCGTGCCGCTCGACGGCGACTCGGTGTCGGTGGTGATCGAGAACTACATGCTGCGCTCGGAGCAACTCGATACCAAGCTCTGGCTGGCGGCAAACGAGCACGTCTCGCGCGGCCTGTTGCTGCAAAAACTGCCGAAGGAAGGCGGGACGGGCGCGGCCGTGGAAGACGACCTCGATACCTGGAACCATACGGTCACCCTGGCGTCGACGGTCCGCTCGGAGGAATTGCTGTCCACCGATATCCAGACGCTGATGCATCGCCTCTTCTGGCAGGAGACCATCCGGGTCTTCGAACCCCGCCATCCAAGCTTCAAGTGTAGCTGCTCGCGCGAGAAAGTCGGCAACATGCTGCGCATGCTCGGCAAGGAGGAAGTGGATTCAGCGCTGCGCGATCTCGGCAGCCTCGAAATCGATTGCGATTTCTGCGGCCAGCATTATGAATTCGATGCGGTCGATTGCGCCCAGCTGTTCGCGGCAGACAATGCGGACGGCACGCAGACAGCGGGACCGGCCAGGCACTGAGGTATCAAGCGGTGATGTCATCCCCGCGAAGGCGGGGATCATATAAGCTGCGGCGGTCTGACGCGTTTAACGCGCGCCCTGCTTAGGTGGTGCAGGCGGCGGAGGTGGCGGAGGCGGCGCGTTTTCCGCAGGCTTCTGATTCGCGTCCAGGATCTGGACGAAGATCTCGCCTTCCTTAATCATGCCAAGTTCGAAACGGGCCCGCTCTTCCACGGCTTCAGTCCCTTCCTTCAAGTCCTGGACTTCCGAACCGAGCTTTGCGTTTCTCGCCTTGAGCTCGTCATTCTTTTTCTGGGCCGCAACCACCTGTCGATCGAGATCCGAAACACGCAGCCATCCACCCTTCCCCAACCATAGCGGGTACTGGATCAGGACGAGCAATGCCAACAGGCCGAGGGTGATGAGACGCATGGGAAACCGCTACGAAACTAACGAAAAAGGGCAAGGCGCCATGCCCTGCCCTGGTGATGCCGGTCAGCGGAGGTTGTAGAACGCGCCGCGACCCGGATAGCTGGCGATGTCGCCGAGGTCTTCCTCGATGCGCAGCAGCTGGTTGTACTTGGCCATGCGGTCCGAACGCGACATCGATCCCGTCTTGATCTGCAGCGCGTTCATGCCCACCGCGATGTCCGCGATCGTCGAGTCTTCCGTCTCGCCCGAACGGTGCGAGATCACCGCCGTGTAGCCCGCCCGCTTGGCCATCTCGATCGCCGCGAAGGTCTCGGTCAGCGTGCCGATCTGGTTGATCTTGATGAGGATGGAGTTGGCGATGTGCTTCTGGATGCCTTCGCGCAGGATCTTGGTGTTGGTCACGAACAAATCGTCGCCCACCAGCTGCACCTTCTTGCCCAGCGCATTGGTCAGCGTCGCCCAGCCATCCCAGTCGTTCTCGGCCATGCCGTCCTCGATGGAGATGATCGGGTACTTGTCGCACCAAGTCGCCAGCAGGTTGGTGAAGTCGCCCGAGCTCAGCGACAGTCCCTCGCCGCTCAGCACGTACTTGCCTTCCTTGTAGAACTCGGAGGCCGCGCAGTCCAGGCCCAGCGCGATCTGCGTGCCCGGCTCGTAGCCGGCCTGCTCGATGGCTTGCAGGATCAGCTTGATGGCATCCTCGTGGTTGGCCACGGAAGGCGCGAAGCCGCCTTCGTCGCCCACGGCGGTGGTCAGGCCCTTGTCGTGCAGGATCTTCTTGAGCGTGTGGAACACCTCGGCGCCATAGCGGATGGCTTCGCGGAAGGACGGCGCGCCCACCGGGATGATCATGAATTCCTGCAGGTCGAGGTTGTTGTCGGCATGCGCGCCGCCGTTGATGACGTTCATCATCGGCACCGGCATCTGCATGGCGCCGGAGCCGCCGAAGTAGCGGTACAGCGGCAGGCCGGATTCTTCCGCGGCGGCCTTGGCCACGGCCATGGAGACGGCCAGGGTGG
>NZ_JAAIVB010000090.1 GCF_010974945.1 Noviherbaspirillum galbum
GTGGAAGTGACCGGTCGATCCATTATGTCCATGATGTCGATTGTGGACACAAACCAGGCGTGCCACACCGGTCGAATCATGCCGACGGCACATCACTTCGTCCAGACGGCTCTCAAAGGACGCTTACTGCTCAACTTCGTTCAACGTCGATTTTGCAGCATTAAATGCCGATCCAAGTTCATTCAAAATGCGCGCGCCCAAGGAGGTGTCGCTACTGCGTGGGCCGCCGGGAATAAAAAGTGGCGGCATGACGACAGCAATACCGGGGAGCAGCGGGACGACCACCGGCAAGGCACCAACTCCAGGTCGTCCTCCCAGCATTCCCCCGCCACTGCGTGGTCGCGGATCAAACGGATCATCCCTGAAGGCGATCTCGCCGCGCTGATATTTTTTGTAGAAATCCCGGTCATAACCGATGCCGTCATTGCCAGCAATCGTACTTCCGCGCTGCCCGAATGGATCGCCGTCAACTTCGGAACTGTGATCTTCGCCACCCTTCTGCAATGGCAACCTTGGTGTACCACCAGCAGTAATCGATAAATTAGCCGGCAGATAGTCATCGTATGCGGAGGGAACGGACAACTGAACCATGCTGATGGGCGCAGCACCTTGGAAGCGACCCAGACCCAAAGCACTAGCCATCGAGTCTTGCCGCATGTCCTCTTGCCGTTGCAGCTCAAATTCGCTCTGGCTTGCTCGTATCACGTCATTAAGCGAGTTGCCGAGTTCATTGCCAAACGCATCCCGCGCCACTTGCCCCACACTAACCGATCCGCCCCGAGCTGCTGCCGTTACCATCCCCGCACCGATCGCCCTTGCGATCGAGACACCACGTGGCCCGAACTGCTGCGCAAATGCACTATCTTTGAGGCCCTCGCCAATTGCATCCCCAGCCATGCTGCCGAGCGCGGCACCTGCGACGTTTGCCCAACTGAAGTGATCCTGCAACCCAGTTGCCACGCTGATGGCTTGTGTGGTCGCATTGACTGCCGCAGCGCGAACCGCTGTGTCGGCGACGGTGTTGCCGGTCGACGGCATGTTTGGCATGCCTTCGGACACTCCTTCACTTACTGCAGCCATGGCCATCGATTTCAGGTTGAAACCATCCTGAGTGCCCATCATGTTGCCAGCAAACTGCCCAGCAATATTGCCCGCGATCGGACCAAAATAGGCGGAAACGACCACCACGATCACTGTCTGGATAACCTGACCAACAACGCCACAGCCCTGATCAGCCGCCGGCATCGGCAAGCTCGGTGCGAGGTCACCGATTACCTTGCTGGCGTCATACGCCTTCACGGTCTGGTAGTCACTGCGTATCGCATTGCTCTTGACCGGAATGGTGACCATATCCCCCGCCTTGAGCGTCGCATCGCCGGCCATGCCGTTCGCATCGGCAAGCACGTACCACAAGCTCGCGTCGCCCCATACCGCCTTGGCGATGCTCTGCAGCGTCTCGCCATCCTTCTGCACGCGGTATTGCGCCGGGCCGCTGTCTTGGCTAGCCGCACTAACGGGCACGTAGTCGCTGCCAAAGGTGTCGGTAAGCACCCCGTTGCTGCGCTCGCCGCTGCTGCCCAGTACTTCCCCTTGCACCACCAGGCTGTGCAGACGCTGACCATTCTGGTCCTTCTCCAGCACCCTGCCGTTGCTGTCGTTGTAGAGCACACGGTCGTTGAAGGCTGCATCGCGGCTGGCATGCACATCCGTCAGGTGGCCGTAGCCGTCATAGGTACTGGTGCTGCTTGCGGTTTCGCTGCCGCGCCTGACCGTGATCTGGGACGTCACCTGGTCATCGAAGTAGTCGTAACCGTAAATGGTGAGCGTGGTCTTGCCGCCCTGCTGAAGTTCGTATGCTTGCAGATCGCCGTTGCCGTCGTAGCGATAGGTCGTAGTCGTGGTGGCGATGGCGCCAGGCAGGGTCGTGCCGGCCGGCGTGGGGACCGGGTTGATGTGGTGGTCCTTGGCAGTCGCCTCGACGGGCACGGTGCCGGTGGAGACGGTGGCCGCACTGAACACCTGCTGCTGCGCGATCTTGCCGGCGGCGTCGTAGGTGTTACGGTGCACATCGGTGTTGATGCCGTTTGCAGCCAGCACAGCGGCGAGCTGGTCGATATAGGGCTTGTCGCCGAGGTGCAGAGCGCCGCTGACCACGACGCGACCGCCAGCGTCGTAGAGCCGGTCTTCTGCTTCCACGCCGTCGATCCATGTGGCGCTCAGGCGCCCGACGGCGTCGTAGCGATATGCTAGTTCGCTTACGCCGGCAATGTTGCTCCAGCCGCTCTGCTGTTGCTCGTTGTCCGAGACGGGCATGGCGTGCAAGCCGTTCTGCCTTACGGTGAGACGGTTGCCGGCATTGTCGTAGGTAACGACATGGCTGCTGGCATTGCTAGTGTCGAACGCCGCCTGGCCGTTGACCAGCGTGCCGTCGATGATGGTTTCCCGGTTCAGCGCGTCGTAGGCGTTCCACGCGTCGGTGGTGCGCTGTGCACCGTCATCGTCGATGTAGCGCGTGGTCTCATGTACGCGGTTGCCGTTGGCGTCGTAGTCGATATGCATAGAATAGCGGCCGTCGGCGATGTCGGTATTGCGGCCAAGTGCGTCGAAGCGGACGTGGTTGTCCTGCAAGGCATTGGTTTCGCGGCCGTCGCGCTCGATGGCCGTCTTCTCGCGTACGCGGTTGCCGGCCAGATCGTAGGAGTAGCGGGTGGTGGTGTGGCTGATGTTGTTGGTGATGCGGGTGAGCAGACCGGAGGTCTTGTCGTACTCGAACACCGTGTCCTGGCCCAGGTGGCCGGCGGAGACGCTGCCGGTCTTCTGGCTCTTGAGCAGACCGAGGTTGTTATAGCTGTATTGGATGACGGTGCCGGAGAGGTCCTGGTGGGTCTGGACATGACCACGCAGATCGTAGGACCAGGTCATGACCTTGCGGCCCTGCTGCAACATCCAGGTCTGGTAACCGAACTTGTCGTGGCCGAACAAGGTGGTCGTGGCCATGCTGGTGCCGGCGGCATTGACTTGCTTGATGAGATTGTTGCGCAGGTCGTAGGATAGCTTGGTGCGGATGCCGTCGGCAGCTGTGATGATGGTGCGCCTGCCCAATGCGTCATAGCCGAAAGTCTGGGTCAAGGCGCTATTGCCGGTTTGCTTACCAGTGGCATCGAACACCGCGGCCGCCATGTCGGGCATGGCAGCGCTGCTGATTGACGTTAATTGGCCGTTATGGTTGTAGGCATACGCGGTGAGCACGCCGTTGGCCTGGCGCAGGCGGACGCGCTGGCCGAAGGCGTCATATTGACTGCGCTCGACGCCACCATCGGCATGCTTCTCTTCGATGAGGTTGCCCGCCGCGTCATAACGACGGC
>NZ_JAAIVB010000091.1 GCF_010974945.1 Noviherbaspirillum galbum
GCACGGCACTGGGAGGGCTGGCTGGTCTGCTCCCTCGTGCTGGCAGGCGCGGTGTATGCCCTTGGCATGCTGCGGCTGGCGGGCCGCGCCGGGCGCCTCGGCAAGGCGCTCGGCTTCGCCGCGCCGCCCGCCTTCGCGCTCGGGCTGGCGACGCTGGCGGCGGCGCTGGCGTCGCCGCTCGACGGACTGGCCGGCGAATCGCTTTCCGCGCACATGGCCCAGCACATGCTGCTGATGCTGGCGGCCCCGGCGCTGATCGCCTGGGGACGTCCCGGGCTAGCGAGCATCTGGGCATTGCCGCCGGCGGGCCGCCAGGCCGCCGGACGCTGGTGGCGCCGCGGACTGGCAGGGCGCTGCCTGCGCGCCCTGATGCGCCCCCTGCCGGCATGGCTGCTGGCAAGCGCGGCATTGTGGTTCTGGCATGTGCCGGCGGCGTACCGTTACGCGCTCGCGCATGAAGGCGCGCACTTCGCGGAACATCTTTCCTTCTTCTGGACGTCGCTTGCCTTCTGGATGCTGGTCCTGCATCCCCGCCAGTCCGGCGGACGCGGCCATGGCGTGGCGCTGCTGATGCTCGCCGGCTTTGCCCTGCACAGCGGCCTGCTCGGCGCCATGCTCACGTTTTCGTCCGTGCCCTGGTATGCGCCGCAGATGTCCGGACGCTTCGGCATGAGCGCGCTGGAAGACCAGCAACTGGCCGGCCTCCTGATGTGGATACCCATGAACCTGGCCCATCTCGCGAGCTTCGCATGGCTGTTCGCCGGCTGGCTGGATGCCATGGAAACGCGCAGGCCGCCGCTCGCGCGGGCGCTTGCCCCGCTGCAGGCGGGCGGGCCGGGAGGGCGGCCATGATCCGGGCCGCGCGCGTCGCCGCACGCTTCTGCCTGCTGCTTGCGGGAATCGCGGGAATCATGGGAAGCGCGGCCTCCGCCGCGCCGCCCGGCAACGACCGCGAACGCGGCAAGGAAGCCGTCGTGCGCCATAACTGCGCAGCCTGCCATGCGATTCCCGAGGTCAGCGGACTGGCGGGACGGGCCGGCCCCTCCCTCGCCAGAATCGGCGGGCGCGTCTACATCGCCGGGGTTCTCGCCAATACGCAGGACAACATGACGCGCTGGCTGCGCGATCCGCCCGGCGTCGACCCGCGCACCGCCATGCCGAACCTCGGCCTGACGGAACAGGAAGCGCGGGACATCGCCGCTTTCCTGGGGACCCTGAAATGAACGCCGGAGGCCTGCCATGAAGAAGCTCGCCATCGCGCTCCTCGTCCTGGCGCTGGCCGGCGCCGCCGTCGCGGCCGGTATCGTCTATTCCGGCGTCGTGAACGTCGCCGCTACCGAGCCGCACCTGAGCGTGTCTTATTACGTGCTGCACTACGCCATGCGCCGCTCGGTGATACACCATGCGCGCGACATCCAGGCGCCGCCGCTGGAAGATGCCGCGCGCATCGGGCGCGGCGCGGTCCTGTACCGCCAGCATTGCGTGCAATGCCATGGCGGGCCGGGGGTGGCGCCCGAAGCGCTCGGCTATGGCGTGCGGCCCGTGCCTACCAACCTGGCGGAGGATGAACGCGACTGGGAAGCAAGGGAGGTGTACTGGATCATCCGCCACGGCGTGCGCCTGAGCGCCATGCCGGCATGGGAATACCGCCTGAGCGAGGAAGAGATGTGGGACCTCACCGCCTTCGTCAAGCAACTGTCCAAGGTGTCGCCGCAAGACTACATGCAGATGACCGCGCCGCCTCCCAGGCGGGCGCCGCCGGCGGACCGGGAACGCGTTCCGCCCGGCTATGCCGGCAACGCCGCCGCCGGCAAGTTCGCGATGGAGCAATACCTGTGCGCAACCTGCCACGAGATCCCCGGCGTGGTCGGCGCTGACAAGAACGTCGGACCTTCCCTCAAGAGCATCGCGGGGCGCGCCTACATCGGCGGCGTGCTGCGCAATTCCGGCGACAACATGGTGCGCTGGCTGCGCAACCCCCAGCATGCCGATCCGCTGTCAGCCATGCCGAACCTGCAGGTGTCCGAACGCGATGCGCGCGACATGGCGGCCTACCTCGCCACCCTGACCGATCCCTGACGATGCACTATCCCGACCGACACTCCAACCTTGCGTCCCTGACATGAGCGACATCCTGCCTCTCCACGACCCGGCTTCCGTGCCTGCCTCGCAAACCCCGGCGTCCGCGCGCCGCCTGCCGCAGGTGCAGCGGCTGATGGAAAGCCCCGAGGCGGCCGGGCTGTGCCGCGAATACCGGCGCGACCAGGTGGTGGATGCCCTGCGCGCCGAACTCGCGCGCATGCGCGACGCCATCCTCGCGCGCCGTCCCGTCGACGACGATGCCGGATCGCCGGCATTCTTCCGGCGCGTGCTCGATGCCTTGCGCGCAACGCGGCAACCCTCGCTGCGGCGGGTCATCAATGCGACCGGCGTGGTGCTGCACACCAACCTCGGGCGGGCGCCCCTGCCGCAGGAAGCGCTGGCGGCGATCGCCGGTCTCGCGGCGGGATACTGCAACCTCGAGTTCGATCTCGACGGCGGACAGCGCGGCAGCCGCTACGACCATGTCGAGGCGCTCATCTGCCGCCTGACCGGCGCGGAGGCGGCGCTGGTGGTGAACAACTGCGCGGCGGCGGTGCTGCTGGCGCTGACGGCGCTCGCACGCGACGGGGAAGTGATCGCATCGCGCGGCGAACTGATCGAGATCGGCGGCTCGTTCCGCATGCCAGACGTGATCGCCCAGAGCGGCGCGTGCCTCGTCGAGGTGGGCGCCACGAACAAGACGCGCCTGTCCGACTATGCCGCCGCCATCACGCCGAAAACCCGCGTTATCCTCAAGAGCCATACCAGCAACTATCGCATCGTCGGCTTCAGCGCCCAGCCGGAACGCGCCGCGCTGGCCAGGCTTGCCGATGAACACGGCCTGGTGTTCATGGAAGACCTCGGCAGCGGCACCTTCGTCGACCTGCGGCCATTCGGCCTGCCGGAGGAGCCTACGGTGCAGCAATGCCTGCGCGAGGGCGCGGGCCTGCTTGCGTTCAGCGGCGACAAGCTGCTGGGCGGTCCGCAGGCCGGCATCCTGGCGGGCCGCCGCGACGACATCGCGCGCCTGAAGAAGCATCCCCTGCTGCGCGCCCTGCGCATCGACAAGCTGTCGCTGGCGGCGCTGGAGGCGGTGCTGCGCCTGCATGACCTGCCCGCGCCGGAGCGGCGGCTGCCGGTGCTGGACATGCTGGGCGCGCCGCCGGAAGCGCTGGCCGCGCGGGCGCGCCGGCTTGCCCGGCGCCTGCGCGCCATTCCCGGCCTGCAGGTTCGCATCCGGCG
>NZ_JAAIVB010000092.1 GCF_010974945.1 Noviherbaspirillum galbum
GTAAGCGTTAGTTGAGCACCGTGGTTGACGGCGAAGTGGAAGTCAGGCGGGGACGGCGAAGGAAGGCAGTTCGCCCGCGACGTTCCAAGGCAGCAGATCATCAATGCGGTTGATTGGGTGATCGGCGATGCGACCCAGAACGTGGTGTAGGTAGGCCTGCGGATCAATGCCGTTGAGCTTGGCCGTGCCAATGAGCGAGTACATTGCCGCAGCACGCTCCCCACCCGAGTCCGCGCCGGCAAACAGATAGTTCTTCCGACCCAACGCCACGCCGCGCAGGGAACGTTCCGCTGCCGAGTTGTCGATCTCGATGATGCCATCATCGCTATAGCGCGTCAGTGCCGGCCAGCGATTGAGGGCATACAGGATCGCCGCGGTTGTGTCGGACTTGCGCGACAGGGTCGGTAATGTCTCGCGCAACCACCCTTCCAATGCATCAAGCAGCGGCCTGGCTTGTTCCTGCCGCACGCGTCGCCGCTCCTGCGGCGGTTTGCCGCGGATCATTTCTTCGATGGCATACAGTGCGCCGATACGACGCAGCGCCTCGCCCGTGATCGGCGATGGCCTTGCCTGCTCCAGTTCGTAGAACTTGCGCCGGGCATGCGCCCAGCACGCCGCCTCCTGGATTCGGCCCGACTCGTACAGCGCATTGAAGCCGGCGAAGCCATCAGCCTGCAGCACACCGCTGAAGTCCTTCAGGTGTTGTTGTGAATGGGCGCCCTTGCGGTCCGGTGTGTAGGCAAACCATACCGCTGGCGGGTCCTGTGACCCGCTGGGGCGGTCGTCGCGGACATAGGTCCACAGCCGTGCCGTCTTCGTCTTGCCCAGGCCGGGCGCTAGCACCGGCAGCGGCGTGTCGTCGGCATGCAGCTTGCCGGCAGCGCGTACATGACGGGCGATGGCCTCCACCAACGGGTTGAGCAAGTCGCTGCAGGCACCAACCCAGTCGGCCAGCAAGCCTCTGGAGAGCTCTACACCCTCGCGCTCGTAGATCACTGATTGGCGGTAGAGCGGCAAGTGGTCCGCAAACTTGGCCACCAGCACATGCGCCAGCAGGCCGGGGCCCGGCAAGCCACGCTCGATCGGCCGGCTGGGGGCAGCGGCTTGCACGATACAGTCGCAGCAGGAGCATGCCAGCTTGGGACGCACATGGCGGATCACCCGGAAGCTGGCCGGCACGTATTCGAGCTGCTCGGACACATCCTCGCCCAGCTGCTTGAGGTTGCCGCCACAGGCCGGGCAAGCCTGCTCGACAGGCAGGTGGACCTGCTCGTCGCGCGGCAGGTGTGGTGGCAGCGGTTTGCGTTGCGGCTTGCGGAAGGGGCGCTTCTGGCGTTGTGCTGCACTGGCGGACTGCCCTTCGTCGGCCTGCAGGTCTTCCAGGCGCAATTCCAGCTGGGCAATCTGGATGTCTAGCTTCTCAGACTTGCGGCCGAACTGCATGCGCTGCAGCTTGGCGATCCACAGCTTCAGGTGTTCGATCTCGGCAGTACGGGTAGAGAGTTGTTCGCGCAGGTCGCTAACGGCGACTTCCTTCTGTGCCAGCGCCGCGTCCCGTTCGGCAATCATGGCCTTGAGAGCGGCGATATCGTCAGGAAGGTTAGTGGGCGAAGGCATGCCCGCAAGTTTACGCAGGTGTGGGGAGGTTTACAAGTCAGAACGCCGATAGCGGGACCTGCGTGCGCTCAGGGCGGCGCCAGTCGATGCCTTCGAGCAGCATCGACAGCTGGGCGGAGCTGAGCGCTACGCTACCCTGTGCGGCTTGCGGCCAGATGAAGCGGCCGCGTTCGAGCCGCTTGGCTAGCAGGCACAGGCCATCGCCGGTCCACCACAGAACCTTGATCAGGTCACCGCGCTTGCCGCGGAAGACGAAAACATGACCGGAATACGGGTCTTCAGCCAGCGCGGTCTGCACCTTGGCGGCCAGGCCATTGAAACCGCTGCGCATGTCGGTGAAGCCTGCTGCCAGCCATACGCGTGTGCCCGCCGGCAGGCCGATCATGGCAGCAAGCGATCGAGAATACGGTTGAGCACCGCATCGTCGGGTACGCCTTCGATGGTAAGGCTTCCATTGGCACATTCCAGGCGAATGACGCCGGTAGCAGCAGTACTGGCAGATGCAGCAACAATAGCCGGCGCAGGTTCAGTGAGCGTCACCGGCAACAGCGCTGTAGTGGTGGCTGCTTCGGCTCCCAGTGCGCCTTCGCGGTAGAGCTTGCGCCAGGCAAAGACCTGGTTGGCATTGACGCCGTTCTCCCTTGCGATGCGAGCCACCGAGGCGCCATCCTGCATTGTTTGCTCGACCAACGCCAGTTTGAATTCCAGGCTGTGCCGGCGATAGTGCTTGGTATCTGTAGTGGAAGTGACCGGTCGATCCATTATGTCCATGATGTCGATTGTGGACACAAACCAGGCGTGCCACACCGGTCGAATCATGCCGACGGCACATCACTTCGTCCAGACGGCTCTCAAAGGACGCTTAC
>NZ_JAAIVB010000093.1 GCF_010974945.1 Noviherbaspirillum galbum
CGGTACAGCAGCAGGTGATGATCACGCATGACGCGATACACGCGTATATGGACTCCTCCTCTTTTGCAAACAATTCGTTTTTGACGTTGAGGTACGACTGCTCACGTATATCCGGTCTCTGACTGCTCGCTCCTCTACGGAACTGGACCATAATGGGCTATTCGCGCGCTGATTCCCCATCGTTTATCCGGGCTTTGTAGCCGGTGTGTATCTCGGGTTCTTTCAGCGCCGGTTCGACCTGTTTGCCATCAACGATTTGTTTTGCAATCGTGCTAGTGATTTGCTGTGTTTCTTTGCTTGCTGACACTTCGTTTAACGACCTCTCTGAACTGCTTTTCTAGCATGCTACTGCCGCCTCAGGTTGGTAATCGGTACCATTCCTGATCATGGCCCACGCAATCCGGGCGGTCTTGTTGGCCATCGCCACGGCTGCCACGTTATGATGCCTCGTTGTGGCAATGCGGGTAATCCACTGACTCAATCGATCTGTCTTTGTAGCGGCAGTGCGCAACACAGACCGCCCACCATGCACAAGCAACATGCGTAGATAGGCGTCGCCGCGTTTACTAATGCCTAGCAACCGCTCTTTTCCCCCTGAGCTGTTTTGTGCTGGCGTTAGCCCTAACGATGCTGCCATCTGCCGACCATTGGCGAACTGGCTGGCATCACCAACGGTCGCTACCAGCGCCGTTGCTGTAATCGGCCCGACGCCCCGCAATTGCTGCAACCGCTTGGCAATCGGGTCATTGGCAGCCATCTGAGCGATTTCGCGATCAAGCTCTTCAATCCGTTCATCAAGCTGCCGCAAGTCTGTTTGAAGCCCAGTAAGCAATCGGCGAAAGCGTTCACTCAGACCATTGTCCATGTCTTCGAGCCAGCAGGAGATTGCTTGCCGCAACTGCAGTAGCTCACGCGGCGCCACCAGGCCGTACTCGGCAACCAGGCCGCGGGTCTGATTGGCTTTGGCAACGCGCTGCGCGATCAATTCGGATCGGATGCGATGTACCGCCTGCATATCCTGTTGCTCGACTGTTTTGACGGCGACAAAGCGCATGTGCGGCCGGCTCATTGCTTCGCAGATCGCTTCAGCGTCGTTGGCGTCGTTCTTGTTGCTCTTGACGTAGGGTTTGACGAATTGAGGCGCGATGAGTTTGACTTGGTACCCAAGCCGCTGTAGTTGTCTTGCCCAATGATGGGCGCCCGCGCATGCTTCCATGCCGACCTCACAACCCGGATCGATGCGCTCAACGACTTCCTTGATCCAGTCTTTCCGGTTTAGTTTCTTACGCCAGACCGGCTTTTCGAGGCGATCCACGCCGTGCACCTGAAAGACATTCTTTGCCAAATCGACGCCAATGCGGATAAGCTTCATCTCGGACTCCTTCTTCGACTGGTTGTGTGGAAACTCCAGTGTGACACCTTTGCGTGCCCCTTGCGGGGAGGAGGAGTCCATCCCATTGTTTATGA
>NZ_JAAIVB010000094.1 GCF_010974945.1 Noviherbaspirillum galbum
TACTACAGCTGTAAGTCATGCTGGCTGCACTCTGCGGCGGCGATGGTAGAAATTGGCGATTGCCTGATGATGTCTTCGCCATAACGACCAGTGAATAACCATCCTCAGGTCCGGTAACCAACGCCATACGAGTTGATACAGTAACTTTCTGATTTCCGGCACCGTCAATGCGATGATCGCATCCGGTGCCGCTTCCATTTCTCCATCCTGCTCCGCACCGGCTTTTTTTTGAGAGGATCGATTTCTGCGCTGGCGGTACATTCCGCAGCAAGGAACGCATGGGCCAGCATCGCCATGGTGATATGCCGATACCAGCCGTGCCAGCTACGCACCTCGTATTGGTCAAGGCCGACTTCGCCTTTGGCCGCTTCAAAGCATTCTTCCACCATCCAGCGCATCCCGGCAACTTGTACCATCGTTTGCAGGTCCGTTCCAGCAGGTACATAACAGACATAATAAGCTAGCTTGTTATCCGAGCGGCTGCGCCGTAGCATGAGCCAGCGCTCGCCTAGCATTTGCCACGATAGCAGGGGAATGCGTACCCAATCGTACCAGCGTGGCCCCTTGGTGCCGTCTCCGGCAGACAGGGTTTGCCAATCAGCCTCTGTGACGGTGTTGCCCAACGTCTCAACGGTTGCCTGACGCAGCTGCTGCGTCCAGACATGGGAGTTGCTGCGGGTGGCAAGCACGAAATGCAGGTCGTTTTGCTCTAGCCAGACACGCAGACTACGATTATCGCCATAGACTTCGTCGCCGGTAATCCAGGCAAACGGCACCTTTGCCGCCACCGCGCGCCCAATCATCTGCTGCGCCAGCTGGGGCTTGGTGTTGAATTCAATATGGTCCGGAATCTTTGCAGCCTGGCGACGATCCTCGTCCTCGGCCCATTCCCTGGGAAGATACAATTCCCGGTCCATCAGGGCGCGCCCGTGCTGGCCGGCATAAGCCATGAACACCCCAACCTGGCAATTCTCAATGCGGCCGGCCGTGCCGCTGTATTGCCGTTGCACCCCTGCCGAATGCGTTCCCTTCTTGAGGAAACCCGTCTCATCGACCACTAGCACCCCATTGGGATCACCCAGTTCCTGCGAAATGTATTCGGTCAAGTCATCGCGTACCGCATCGGCATCCCAAGGCGCTCGATCCAGCAAATGTTGCAAACTATAGGGCGTCTCATGTTCCACAGCTTCGGCCAACTGCCAGCCGTTCTTGCGCTGCACCGAACTCAGCAGTCCGAGCAAATACTCCCAAGCATGCCGTTGCCGATCCACCCGACCGAAGCGTGGACTGATATAGGAAAACAAGCATTCCAGATCGTCCCGCCAGCCTTCGCCCAGCTCGACATACTGCCTTGCGACCTCGTCCATGGCCGTACCCTCCATCAACAAAGGCTTGGACACGATTTCGTCTCACTCATTCCGCATACTTACAGCTGTAGTATT
>NZ_JAAIVB010000095.1 GCF_010974945.1 Noviherbaspirillum galbum
CCGGCTGCTCGACATAGCCGTCGAACGCCCGCGGAACCGGCATGAGCTGTAGCCGTTCATCTTGGAGCACCTCGGCAATCGTCATCTCTGGCCACTCGGGATGCGCCATGTCATCCCAGGCGTGCCGGCAAGTGTCGGCCAGCCAGTCGTTTAGTTGCGCCAGACTCGTCCAGCGCTGGTCGGCCGCAGCCACCCAGATCTGCCGGCGCCGGTCCTGTACGTTCTTCTCGACGATGCCCTTCTCCCAGCCAGAGGCCCGGTTGCAGAACTCGGGCTCGAACAGGTAATGACCGCACATCGCCTCGAAGCGCGCATTGACGTTGCGCTCCTTGCCACGGCCAACCTTGTCGACCGCGGTCTTCATGTTGTCGTAGATCCCGCGCCGCGGGATGCCACCGAAGGCGGCAAACGACCTGGTATGGGCATCGAACAACATCTCGTGGCTTTGAGAAGCATAGGCCACCAGCCAGAACGCCCGTGACGACGCCAGCTTACAGTGCGCCACCTCCAGCCGGCGTCGCAGGCCGCCAATCCAGGCGTACTCGCAGCTCCAGTCGAACTGGAACGCCTCACCATGGGCGAACGCCAGTGGCACGAAGGCCTTGCGGTTGGGATTCTCGGAGAATTCTTGCTGCAGACGGCGGATCAGGGCGCAGACCCGGCCATAGCCACCGGGGTAGCCCTGCGCCTGAATCGCCTGGAACATCACCCGGGCGGTACGGCGGTCCCGCTTAGGACGGTGGCTGTCGGTCTGTAGCCAGGTACGGATCTGCTCGGCATAGGCGTCAACGACGCTCTTCACCTGCCGGTCCGGATAGCGGGGTTCGGTCATGGCTGGCTCGCGCAGCCACTTGCGGATCGTATTGCGCGACAGGTTCGTGCGCCTCTCGATCTCCCGGATGGACAACTGCTCGCGGAAATGCATCCGCCGAATCTTGGCAAACATGCC
>NZ_JAAIVB010000096.1 GCF_010974945.1 Noviherbaspirillum galbum
AAGCTGACGACCGACACGATTGCCGCGCTGGCAACCGCCCAGGTGCAAGGTCTGACCACTGGCCAGATGCAGGCACTGATCTCCAACCAGATCTCGGCCATTAACTCCAACACCTTGCAGTCGCTCAAGACCAGCCAGATCGCCGCGCTGACGACCGCACAGGTCGCTACCGGCTTGACGACTGACCAGATCGGCCAGCTCAAGAGCGCTCAGATTGCCGCTCTGACCACTGCGCAAGTACAAGGCATGACGACCGATCAGATCGTCGCGCTGGGAACGACGCAAGTGCAGGCGCTGGTCTCGAACCAGCTGCAAGCCTTGACGAGCTCGCAGTTCGCCGCGATGGAATCGGTGGACCTGCAAGCTCTGAAGAGCACGCAGATCGCCGCCTTGACCACGGCTCAGGTGAACTCCCTGACGACGGATAACATCGTCGCTCTGTCCAGCACGCAGATCCAGTCGCTGACCACGGCACAGATGCAGGCCCTGACCTCGGCGCAGATCGCCAACATGGAAACAGTCGACCTGCAGTCGCTCAAGACCAGCCAGATCGCTGCCCTGACGACCGACCAGGTGCAGAAACTGACGACCGACACGATTGCCGCTTTGGCAACCGCCCAGGTGCAGGGTCTGACCACCGGCCAGATGCAGGCACTGATCTCCAACCAGATCTCGGCCATCAACTCGAACGACCTGCAGTCGCTCAAGACCAGCCAGATCGCCGCGCTGACGACCGCGCAGGTTGCTACCGGCTTGACGACTGACCAGATTGGCCAGCTCAAGAGCGCCCAGATT
>NZ_JAAIVB010000009.1 GCF_010974945.1 Noviherbaspirillum galbum
CGGCACGCCTGGGATGACATGGCGCATCCCGAGTGGCCAGAGATGACGATTGCCGAGGTGCTCCAAGATGAACGGCTACAGCTCATGCCGGTTCCGCGGGCGTTCGACGGCTATGTCGAGCAGCCGGTCCGGGTATCGTCCACGTCCCTGATCCACTTCCAGAAGAACCGCTACAGCGTGCCTACTGCCTACGCTCACCGTGTGGTCAGCCTGCACATCTATCCAACCGAGCTGGTGGTGGTCGCCGACAACGAAGAGATTGCCCGGCACGAGCGCGTGTTCGAGCGGTACATTACGCGCTACGACTGGCAGCACTACCTGAGCCTGATCGTGCAAAAGCCGGGGGCGTTGCGCAATGGCGCCCCGTTCCAGACCATGCCTGAACCGCTGCTGCAACTGCAGCGGCACCTGTTAAAGCATGCCGGCGGAGACCGCGTCATGGCGCAGGTGCTAGCTGCCATCCCGGTCAATGGGTTGGAGGCTGTGCTCGATGCGGTCAACAACGCCTTGGCATCTGGCCGGCCCAGTGGCGAACACGTACTGAATGTGCTGGGACGGATCCGGCAGGTGCCGGCGGCAGAAACGATTGCGGTGCCGCTGAGACTGAAGGAAGAACCGCAAGCCAACGTGAACCGCTACGAGCGGCTGCGCAATATCGATGAGGAGGCAAGCCATGTCGCATGAGATCATTGCTCAATTGAAGGCGTTGAAGCTACACGGAATGGCGCAAACCTGGCCGGAACTGGTGGCACAGGCCCGCATGGCGGACTTCGACCCGGAGCGCTTCATCGTCCAGCTGCTCAAGTCGGAGACGGCCGAGCGCGAGGTACGCTCGATTGCCTACCAAATGACGGCAGCCCGCTTCCCGACACACCGGGACCTGAATGGGTTCAACTTCGCCGAAGCGCAGGTCGACGAGGTACTGATCCGGCAGCTGTACACCATGTCGTTCCTGGACGTGGCGCATAACCTAGTGTTCATCGGCGGACCGGGAACAGGCAAAACGCACCTGGCAACCGCTCTGGGGATCGAGGCGATCAACCGGTATGGCAAGCGGGTGCGCTACTTCTCCACCATCGAGCTGGTAAACGCGCTGGAGCTGGAAAAGGCGGCCGGCAAGCAGGGGCAGATCGCACACCGGTTGATGTACGTGGACCTTGTGGTCCTGGACGAACTGGGCTACTTGCCGTTCAGCCAGGCGGGTGGCGCGCTGCTGTTCCACCTGCTCTCCAAGCTGTACGAGCGTACCAGCGTGGCGATCACGACCAACCTGAGCTTCGGCGAGTGGCCGACGGTGTTCGGGGATGCGAAGATGACGACAGCGCTGCTGGACCGGCTCACGCATCACTGCCATATTATTGAGACCGGCAACGAATCCTGGCGCTTCAAGCACAGTGAATCGACGCGCCGGGCGACATCGAGGAAGGGAACAAGGAAGGGAGATACAGGATCAGCGACCGAAGACTTATCCACAGCCGCGTAGCGATCTACGCACGAAATGGGTGGGTCAAAATTCGATGAAAATCGTGGGTCAGTTCTACGTGAACATCAACAGCGATCGACGAAAGATTTCAGCGTTTGAAGCGCCGGTCGGTTTCCGCCTGGGCAAAAAAAGCGTTGGCCACCTTCAGCGTTTCGTTGGCGCGGCGCAACTCTTTGACCTCGCGCTCAAGCGCCTTGATCCGTTCCCGTTCGTCGGTGGTGACTCCATCGCGCACCCCACGGTCGATTTCGTCACGCTTGACCCAATCAACATGCGTCTAGGCGGTGCCGCCGATCATCGGCGCAATCTTCTCGATGGTCGCCAACATCGACGGATGTTCGCTACGCTACTCGCGCACTAGGCGTACGGCCCACTCCCTGACTTACAGGGAAACCATGATCTGTTTTTGTTCATGGCCCCATTCTCTCAAATGTTGATGCCTCCACAAACTCCGTTTTAGTTCAGTCGGAGAAAATTGTTGGTAGGCAATTGTCGATCAGCAGCGGACTGATATCGGAAGGTGTGTAACTCCAAAGAAAGAATGATTAATGGTCCCGATCATATTGATACTTCAACTTTCCAAAGATGTTTCACAGAAGAAGCGCCCTGCTATTCTTGCATCGGCTTAGAATGGCGGATTGTTTTAGGTTGAGGCAGCAGCGTGGAGACCCATCTCGATTTTCCCAGCAATAGCATGGTTAGTGCGCTGATGCGCGAACACGATTGGTCGGCATCGGTGCTTGGGGAGCCTCGTACCTGGCCTCAGTCACTGCGTGCTGGGCTTCAGTTGATGCTGAACTCGAAATTTCCCATGTTTATCGCTTGGGGGCCTCAACTCGGGTTTCTGTACAACGACGGGTATGCAGAAATCTTGGGGCATAAACATCCGAGCGCCCTCGGTTCCCGATTCCAGGACATCTGGGAAGAAATCTGGCCCGCCATCAACCCAGTCATTGAATCAGCCCTTCATGGCGAAGCGAGTTACTTTGAAGACCTTCCCCTTGTTGTTGAGCGCGCTGGCTATCCCGAGCAAGCATGGTTCACATTTTCCTACTCGCCCATTCACGATGACAATGGCGTGATTGCGGGAATTTATTGTTCGGTTATCGAAACATCCAAAAGCGTCAGAAATCGAAAACTCCGTGAGTTTCAGCTGAAGTTGACCGAATCGCTCTACCCGCTGGCTTCTCCGCATGAAGTTGTTTCCACAGCCGTCGCCATGCTGGCCAAGCACCTGGCCGCCTCCAGTTGCTGGTATGCCGAAGTCGACGCTGGAGCAGGTGCATTCCATACCAGCAGCGGCTGGTTCGAGCCGGGCACCCCGGCATTACCGGACAAAGGCCAGGTTGATGACTTTAGCCCGGCCTTGTTGCAGACACTAATGACAGGTAGCCCTTTTGTTTGCAATGACGTCAGAGCCGACCCGCGCACCTCGGCGTTTGCCGAGCGCTATCTCGCGCTAGGCATCGGTTCGCTCTTGATTGTCCCGGTCCTTAAAGATGGCAAACTTTGCCTGAACATTAACGTTGCCAAAACCAGCGCTTATTTGTGGACCACGGATGACATTCAGGCCGCAAAGGAGGTTGCAGACCGGACATGGGTCACCATGGAAAATGTTGCAACTCAACATTGCCTGAACGTCGAACGCGACCGAAGTAGCCATATCCTCAATCAGATGGGCGAAGGGTTTATGCTGATTGGGCCTGATGGATGTATCGCCAACATCAATGCAGAAGGGCTGCGCTTACTGCAGCGTCGCGCCAGTGATGTGCTCGGTAAACGCAACGCCGAACTTTGGACAGACGACCTTAGCTCCCGGGTCGAGGCAGCGTGCACGGAGGCGGTTAGAACAACGGCCACGGTCGTCATCGAATTCAACTTCCCACTTGCGCGGTCGAGCGATGCCTGGCTTGAAATGCGGATTTCTTCCCTAACCCGCGATGGCCTTGCCGTATTCTTTCGGGACGTGACGCCACAAAAACGCGCTGCGCTTGCCTTGCGGCGAAGCGAAGAGCACCTGAGCGCATTGTTTGAACAAACCGCAGCTGGGATTGCCGAGCGCGATGGGCAAGGACGGCTAATTCGCATCAATGAACGTCTATGTGAAATTCTGGGTCGGTCGCGCGAGACAGTGTTGGGAACCGATATCCACGACTTGATTCATCCGGACGACCTGGCGCCAAGCGATGCCGCTTTCCAACAACTGCTGCGGGATGGGCAACCGTTTGACATTGAAAAACGCTATCTCAGGCCAGATGGCTCCCCTGTGTGGGTCAGCATGACGGCGAGCCTCATCCGCCGGGAAGACACCGATACGGCTGATACGGTTCTGGCGGTAGTCTTGGATATTACCGAGCGCAAGGCTACCGAGAAAGCGCTTCAAGATGAGACCCGAATTCTCGAGTTGCTCAACCAGTCAGGTCAATCGTTGGCCGCCACATTGGACCTCGACACCCTCTTACAGGCAGTTACTGACGCAGGGAGGGCACTGACCGGAGCTCAATTTGGTGCCTTCTTCTATAACGGCAAGGATGAGAGCGGCGACGCGTACATGCTCTATACGCTATCTGGGGCGCCAAAGGAAGCCTTCGAAAGCTTCGGGCACCCGCGTGCAACAGCCGTTTTCAAGCCAACGTTCCATGGTGAACCGGCCATCCGCAGTGACGATATTACCAAAGACCTACGCTATGGCACGATGGCCCCGCATCACGGCATGCCCAAGGGACATCTGCCGGTACGAAGTTATCTGGCGGCCCCCGTTCTGGCTCGTTCCGGGGAGGTTATCGGGGGCTGTTTTTTGGCCATTCAGAAGTAGGCGTTTTCAACGAACGCACTGAGCGCCTCATTACCGGCCTGTCCGCACAGGCCGCCATGGCAATCGATAATGCGCGACTGTACGATCTCGCCCAGAAGTCGGCAGAAGAACGTCAGGCACTGCTCAACAGTGAGCGCGCTGCGCGCGCGGAAGCAGAACGTTTGAATCGCTCCAAAGACGAATTTCTTGCCATGCTAGCACACGAACTGCGGAATCCTCTTGCCCCGGTAAGTGCAGCAGCCGATGTGCTGCGCATGGCCGGCGATGATCCAAATCGGGTGCGCCAGGTCAGCGAAATCATTACGCGCCAGATCGGCCATTTCACGCATCTCATCGATGATTTGATGGATGTTTCCAGGGTGACACGCGGATTGATCGCACTCGACCGACAGCCGCTCGATCTGAAGACTGTCATTGGAGTTGCGATCGAACAGGTTCGCCCCATGATTGAGGCACGCAAGCATAGGCTGACGACACGCATGGATGCGGAACACGCCATCGTTCAGGGCGACCGGACAAGGCTCGTGCAGGTGATCTCGAATTTGTTGAGCAACGCGGCGAAGTATACGCCACCGCATGGTGAGATTACGTTGGAGGTCGCGGCCGATGACGACTGTGCAAGTGTAGTCGTCACTGACAATGGAAACGGCATTGACACAACCCTATTGCCCCATCTGTTTGACCTCTTTACCCAAGGCTCACGCAGCCTCGACCGGAGTCAAGGCGGTCTGGGTATCGGGCTGGCCCTCGTCAAAGCGATTGTGGGTCTTCATAACGGAGAAGTCCGTGCCTTCAGCGATGGCCCAGGCAAGGGCAGCACCTTCAAAATTATGATTCCCTACATCCAAGGCGAGGATGTGACAGCCTTGGAGACTGGCAGCAGCGATGTAAAAGCCCAGAGACTGCACATTTTGGTGGTCGATGACAATGGAGACGCCGCAACTTCACTTGCCATCCTGCTCAAGGCCGTGGGACACCATGTGAAGGTTGCAATGAATGCAAAGGAAGCGTTACAACAGTAAGCGTTCTTTCAGAGCCGTCTGGACGGAGTGATGTGCCGGCGGCATGATTCGACCGGTGTGACACGACTGGTTTGTGTCCACAATCGACATCATGGACATAATGGATCGACCGGTCATTTCCACTACAGACACGAAGCACTATCGCCGGCACAGCCTGGAATTCAAACTGGCGTTGGTCAAGCAAACAATGCAGGACGGCGCCTCGGTGGCTCGCATCGCGCGTGAGAACGGCGTCAACGCCAATCAGGTCTTTGCCTGGCGCAAGCTCTACCGCGAGGGCGCACTGGGAACCGAAGCAGGTCCCACTACCGCGCTGTTACCGGTGACGCTCACTGAATCTGCGCCGGCTATTGTTCCTGCATCTGCCAGCGCTGCTGCTACCGGCGTCATTCGCCTGGAATGTGCCAATGGCAGCCTTACCATCGAAGGCGTACCCGACGATGCGGTGCTCAACCGCATTCTCGAACGCTTGCTGCGATGATCGGCCTGCCGGCGGGCACACGCGTATGGCTGGCAGCTGGCTTCACCGACATGCGCAGCGGCTTCAATGGCTTGGCTGCCAAGGTGCAGACTGCGCTGGCCGAAGACCCGTATTCCGGTCATGTCTTCGTCTTCCGCGGCAAGCGCGGTGACCTGATCAAGGTGCTATGGTGGACCGGCGATGGTCTGTGCCTGCTGGCCAAGCGGCTCGAACGCGGACGATTCATCTGGCCACAAGCCACCGAAGGCAGCGTAGCGCTCAGCGCTGCCCAGCTGTCGATGCTGCTCGAAGGCATCGACTGGCGTCGCCCGGAGCGCACACAGACCCCGCTGTCGGCGTTCTGACTTGTAAACATCCCCACACCTGCGTAAACTTGCGGGCATGTCCTCACCCGCCAACCTTCCTGACGATATCGCCGCTCTCAAGGCACTGATTGCCGAACGGGACGCGGCGCTGGCACAGCAGGAAGTCGCCGTCAGCGAACTGCGCGAACAGCTCTCTACCCGTACTGCCGAGATCGAGCATCTGAAGCTGTGGATCGCCAAGCTGCAGCGCATGCAATTCGGTCGAAAATCCGAGAAGCTCGACAGCCAGATTGCCCAGCTGGAATTGCGCCTGGAAGACCTGCAGGCAGACGAGGGCCAGTCCGCCAGTGCAGCACAACGTCAGAAGCGCCCCTTCCGCACCCCGCAACGCAAACCGCTGCCGCCACACCTACCGCGCGACGAACAGGTCCATCTGCCTGCGGACCAGGCTTGCCCGGCCTGTGGCGGCAACCTCAAGCAGCTGGGCGAGGATGTGTCCGAGCAGCTCGAATACGTGCCGGCCAGCTTCCGGGTGATCCGCCATGTGCGTCCCAAGCTGGCATGCTCCTGCTGCGACTGTATCGTGCAAGCCGCTGCCCCCAGCCGGCCGATCGAGCGTGGCTTGCCGGGCCCCGGCCTGCTGGCGCATGTGCTGGCGGCCAAGTTTGCGGACCACTTACCGCTCTATCGTCAATCAGTGATCTACGAGCGTGAGGGTGTAGAGCTCTCCAGAGGCCTGCTGGCCGACTGGGTTGGTGCCTGCAGCGACCTGCTCAACCCGCTGGTGGAAGCCATCGCCCGTCATGTGCGCGCCGCCGGCAAGCTGCATGCCGACGACACGCCGCTGCCGGTACTGGCACCCGGCCTGGGCAAGACGAAGACGGCACGGCTGTGGACGTATGTGCGTGACGATCGCCCCAGCGGTTCACAGGATCCACCAGCGGTATGGTTTGCCTACACACCGGATCGCAAAGGCGTGCATCCACAACAGCACCTGAAGGACTTCAGCGGTATGCTGCAGGCTGATGGCTTCGCCGGCTTCAATGCGTTGTACGAATCCGGTCGAATACAGGAAGCGGCGTGCTGGGCGCATGCCCGGCGCAAGTTCTATGAACTGGAGCAGGCAAGGCCATCGCCGATCACGGGCGAGGCGCTGCGCCGCATCGGCGCGCTGTATGCCATCGAAGAAACTATCCGCGGCAAACCGCCGCAGGAACGGCTACGCGCGCGGCAGCAACAAGCCAGGCCACTGCTCGATGCATTGGAGGGTTGGTTGCGGGAGGTATTGCCTACGCTATCGCGCAAGTCCGACACAACGGCGGCGATCCTGTATGCGCTCAATCGCTGGCAGGCGCTGACGCGTTATTGCGATGATGGCGTCATCGAAATCGACAACTCGGCAGCGGAACGTTCCCTGCGCGGTGTCGCGTTGGGTCGGAAGAACTACCTGTTTGCAGGCGCGGACTCGGGTGGGGAGCGTGTAGCAGCAATGTACTCGCTTATTGGTACGGCCAAGCTGAACGGCATTGATCCCGAGGCTTACCTGCGCCATGTGCTGGGTCGTATTGCTGATCACCCGATCAACCGCATCGATGATCTGCTGCCCTGGAACGTCGCGGACGAACTGCATTCCTTCGCCCCCCCCGCCTGACTTCCACTTCGCCCTCAACCACGGTACTCAACGTACGCTTACTTACAACACGCCGTACTAGCGCCGATCGATGTCTTTATCCTGGATATTGGGTTGCCCGATATGACTGGTTATGATCTAGCCAGAGCGTTGCGCCGGATCTGCAAAGTGGGGGACGCTACGTTTATCGCGCTAACAGGATATGGCCAGCCGCAAGACCGTCAGCGATCGGCTGAGGCGGGTTTTGCGTACCATTTTGTGAAGCCGGTCAATAACCAACTGCTATTCAAGACACTTGCCGAAACAAAATCCGCAAATAGACACACATAGACGAGTGGACGCAGTCTCGGCTCGAAGATCCTGTCTAACTCTCTCTAGATAAACGGATTGCAGATTCTTCAACAACGGCACCAAACTGCTTTCTATTTGTCAAAAAGCCAATACGCTTGAAGAAGCGTTTAATTCGCCGAGAGGGAACGAAATGCGGAAAATAAAATCGCGTCCCGCCACCCGAATCTCTTCCGAGTACATTCGCCTGCACGCGATTCTCGACAGTCTCAATGAAGGCGTGCTGATGTATGACTTAAGCGGAACGGTGATCGAAGCCAATCAAGCCGCGCTGGATTTTCTAAGCGCGACGACAAAGGAAGAAATAGACCTGACGAAGAAGGGCCTCAATGCAACATTTGAAGTTTGCACTGTGGATGGCATACCTGTCGATGTCGAGCATTGGCCGGTATGGCGCATTCTCCAAGGCGAAGAAATCTCCAACATTGTGCTGTGGGTAAGAAACAAGCGTACCGGACGACGATGGATATCGAGCCACAGCGGAAAACTACTTCGATTTCCTGATGCGGATGAAGCGTGTGGTGTTCTTTCCATTCGAGACATTACAGAAAGCAAGACTGCAGAGCTACAGGTGAGAGAAAGTGAATCACGCCTAAAGTCGGCTTTTGAGAGTTTTATCGACCAAATCATCATTGTGGATCAGCAACTCCAACCACAATATATGAATCCTGCTGCACGCAAAGCCGTCACCTCAATGTCTGCTAGTGAAGCGGTCACGTTCTGGCATTCCACAGCCAAAGATGCTATTCGCAGTGCAAAGCCTGTCGTTCATGAGGTGCAATGTCGATCTGAATTTGGCTTACGGGATTACACAGTTTGTGCAACACCTCTATTGAATGCTGCAGGTACAGTCGATGAGGTGGTAATACTGGCCAACGACTCAACAGAGAAAAATCAGGCACAAGAAAATGTTCGCAAAGCCGCTTTGCACGATATCTTAACGGGACTTCCCAATAGAGCTCTCTTGTACGAGCACGCCAAGCATATGTTCGCAACGGCAAAGCGCCTGCATCAACAAGTAGCAGTGCTGTTTATCGACCTGGATCGGTTCAAACCCATCAATGACATATATGGACATGAAACTGGGGACAAACTGCTGCGCGAGCTGGCGGACCGTCTTCGCTCTCGCATGAGGGAGGAAGACATTGTCGCGCGTTTCGGGGGTGATGAATTTGTCATTTTACTGCCGGAGATCGATCAGCATCGCCCTCCGCACGTGCTTGCCACTGACCTTCTTCGATTAATTAGTAAGCCTGTCGGTATTGACGGGAATGACATGTCGATAGAGGCATGTATTGGAATCAGCCTGTTTCCACATGATGGCGAAGATATCGATGAACTTCTTCGGCGGGCTGATACCGCAATGTACTCAGCGAAGGCGTCCGGGAGGAATGAATACCGTTTTTATACAGACGACCTCGCATCGTACTCGAAAACGCAATCCCATCTTGAGTATGAGCTCAAAAGAGCCATTGGGGCGGGTGGACTCAGCCTGGCCTACCAACCGATTGTAGACATCGATACAGGCAAAATTCTTTGTGCCGAAGCCCTCATACGCTGGGATGAAGGTACGGTAGGTCCAGATATATTTGTGCCAATCGCAGAAATGTCTGGCCTTGTAGGCCGAATGACTGAGTGGGTATTGGACGAAGTCGGGCGTGAACAGCATTTTTGGCGACAGCACGGTTTGCCGCTAATCCCTATCTCGGTCAATGTCTCGCCGGTTCAATTCAAGTTGCGCGGTTTCATCGAAGATATTGAGCGCAGACTTCGCGATCAAAAGCTTTTTGCTAATTTACTTCAGATCGAATTGACAGAAACGGTAGTGATGGAAAATGCGGAGCATGCAATTCGATCAATCAAGCGCCTGCGCGAGCACGGCATCAAAGTGGCTCTCGATGATTTTGGAAAGGGGTACTCCAGCCTCAGCTATCTGAGTCGCCTACCAATTGATAAAATAAAAATCGACAAAGAGTTTATTCTCGGGTTTAGTGCAAGCAATTCGAGCCGCGCGATAACCGATGCCATTATTGCCCTCGGAACGGCATTGCAGCTTGAAGTCGTTGCGGAAGGTATTGAAACACTGGAGATGCTGATGTACGTTCGTCAACAAGGATGTCGACAGGCGCAAGGGTTTTACATTTGTAAACCAGTAAATGGAGAATTGTTTGCAAAAAATTTTTTGGAGGGATTGGTCCTTTTGGGACAGCCAGGGCATAAGAAGAAAACTTAGAAACAGAAGCCGGCTTTGAAAAATTGATCGAACTTACTACTACAGCTGTAAGTCATACTGGGCTCGCTCTCCGACGGCGATGATAGAAATTGGCGACCGCCTGATGATGCCGCCGCCATACCGACCAGTGAATGACTATCCTCAGGTCGGGTAACCAGCGCCACACGAGCTGATACAGCAGCTTTCTAATTTCCGGTACTGTCAATGCGATGAGTGCATCCGGTGCTGCTTCCATTTCTCCATCCTGCTGCGCATCGGCTTTTTTTTAAGAGGATCGATTTCCAAACTGGAGGCACATTCGGCAGCAAGGAACGCATGGGCCAGCATCGCCATGGTGATATGCCGGTACCAGCCGTGCCAGCTGCGCACCTCATATTGGTCGAGCCCGACTTCCCCTTTGGCCGCCTCAAAGCATTCTTCCACCATCCAACGCATCCCGGCAATCTGCACCATCGTTTGCAGGTCCGTTCCCACCGGCACGTAACAGACATAATAACTGCCTATCCCAGTAGGCCTATGGTTCGCCAGGTGATGATGCCGCAAGCGAAGTGAAGGAAAGCGAGATAGTTCTTCGCTTTCTTTGCCCAGCGAATCAGCAATCCCCGAAACCGGTTCAACCAACTGTGGGTACGCTCCACCACCCATCGCCTGGCACGCTGGCCTGCTCTGCGCCGCTGCGCTTCTTCACCGCGTGATCGGATGTGTGGCCGGTAGCCCATTTCCACAGCCAGCCGCCAAATTTCCGGATAATCGTAACCCTTGTCCATGCACAGGCCCTGCGGCCACACCGTCAGCAACGAAGGACGCTCAACCTTCAAGGCCTCCAGCGTCGGCCTGGCCAGCTTCATGTCATGGCGGTTGGCGCCATCAATGACGACTGCCAGCGGAAGACCGTTTCCATCAGTGAGCAGGCTGCGCTTGACGCCGCCTTTGCCGCGATCTGTCGGGTTGGGGCCGGTTTTTTTCCCGACCCAACGGGGCCTTGGTCATCGCACCGTCGAGTGCCAGCCAGGACCAGTCGATGGACCTTAATGCCGCTGCACTCAACAAGCCTTGCATCCAGAACTCCTCGAACACGCCGGCCTCCACCCATTCCTGGAAACGTCGGTGGGCCGAGCTGCTCGAGCAAATGCCGGTGCCGTTCAAGGCATTCCACTGGCAGCCAGTACGCAACACAAACAGAATGGCATCCATGGCCGCCCGGTCGCTCACACGCGGGTTATGACAACCCAGGGGATGCGGCTTGCGTGGAGGTAAAAGCGGCTCCATTTGTGCCCAGAGTCGGTCGGGTAACCGCCAACCATCGTCCTGCTTGACCATGCCCATGATCATCTCCTCTTCCAGCATGGGCTTGGACCGCAAATCAGCTCGCAATTTCCCCTTCTAACACCCTACTGGGATACGTAGTAAGCCAGCTTGTTGTCTGAGCGACTGCGTCGCAACATCAGCCAGCGCTCACCTGGCATCTGCCACGACAGCAAAGGAATGCGCACCCAATCGTACCAACGTGGTCCCTTGGTGCCGTCACCTGCAGATAGGGTTTGCCAATCAGCGTCAGTGACGGTCTTGCCCAATGTTTCTACGGTTGCCTGACGAAGCTGTTCCGTCCAGACATGGGAGTTGCTGCGTGTGGCAAGCACGAAATGCAGATCGCTTTGTTCCAGCCACACACGCAGGCTACGGTTATCGCCATAAACTTCATCGCCCGTAATCCAGGCAAACGGCACCTTCGCCGCAACCGCCCGTTCGATCATCTGCTGTGCCAGCTGGGGCTTGGTTTTGAACTCAATTTGGTCCGGAATCTTTGCCGCTTGGCGGCGGGCGTTGTCCTCAGTCCATTCCTTGGGCAGATACAATTCCCGATCCATCAGTGCGCGTCCATGCTGTCCAGCATACGCCATGAACACCCCGACCTGGCAGTTCTCAATGCGACCAGCCGTGCCGCTATATTGCCGTTGCACACCTGCTGAATGGGTTCCCTTCTTGAGGAATCCCGTTTCATCGACGACCAGCACCCCATTGCGATCGCCCAATTCTTGCGCGATGTACTCTGTCAAGTCATCGCGTACCGCATCGGCATCCCAAGGCGCCCGATCCAGCAGATGCTGCAAACTATAGGGTGTCTCGTGTTCAGCGGCTTCGGCCAACTGCCAGCCGTTCTTACGCTCCACCGAGCTCAGCAGTCCGAGCAAATACTCCCACGCATGCCGTTGTCGGTCTACCCGACCGAAACGTGGACTAATATAGGAAAACAAGCACTCCAGATCGTCCCGCCAGCCCTCGCCCAATTCAACATATTGCCTTCCAACCTCATCCATGGCCGTACCCTCCAACAACAAAGGCTTGGACACCTAAACGCCTCAATAATTGCGCTTACTTACAGCTGTAGTATTACCATCTATCCCAGTAGGCCAATAGAACGCCAGGTAATGACGCTGCAGGCGAGCTGTAGGTATAGGAAAGCGAGGTAGTTCTCCGCCTTCTTTGCCCAGCAAATCAGCAAACCACGAAGCCGGTTGATCCAACTGCGCGTGCACTCCACGGCCCAACGTTGGGCACGCTTTCCTGCCTTGCACCGCTTTGCTTCTTCACCGCCCGACCGGATGTGGGGTCGGTAGCCCAGATACACGGTCAGCTGCCAGATCGCCGGATAGTCGTAACCCTTGTCTATGCACAGGCCCTGTGGCCATACCTACGGCAAGGAAGGACGCTCGACTTCCAACGCCTCCAATGTTAGCCTGGCCAGCTTCATGTCATGACGGTTCGCGTCGTCAATGACCACTGCCAACGGGAGACCGTTTCCGTCAGTGAGCAGGCTGCGCTTGCTGCCGCCTTTGCCGCGATCCGCGCGATTGGGGCCGGTTTCCCCCCACTCAAAGGAGTTTTGGTCATTGCACTATCCAATGTCAGCCACGACCAGTCGATCTCCCGTAATGCCGCTGGATTGAGCAAGCCTTGCATCCAGAACTCTTCGAACACGCCGGCCTCCCCCAATCCTGGAATCGACGGTGTGCCGAACTGCTGGGGCAGATACCAGTGCCATTCCTGCCAACGACCGCTGACAGTGTCGCGCGCTGTCTAGCTAGGTTCCGATTTGCAGGGCGATCGGGCCAGCCAGCCACCTCGGGCGCACCCGCTCAGCGAGACGCAAAAACCCCTGTTCTTCGGAAGAGTGGAGTGTGGCGATGATAACCGTCACGAGCATTGCGAAGCTGAACATCCAGGAAAATCTACTGCGACCGCGTGCACGGCAGCCAGCCAATCATGTCAGGCAATACGCGGATGCGCACACCACCCTGGGCACTTTTCACCATCGCGTCGACCAAAGCGTTGCCGAGCACGTCGCCGTCGAGAATGAAGCTACACAGGTCAACGCTTCGCCGTGCCTTCTCAAGCAACGTCAGTACCGCGTGTTGTGATGCGAGGCCATCCACGTGAAGGTGGGCGGCGTAGTTGCGCGCCTGTGGCGGCACTGCTAATACACCGAGTAATCTGGCCTCCCAGACCGGCCCGGCTTGATCGGCACCGATAGGAAACAGCAAAAGTCCGGGGCAAGATTACTTGCCACGCGAGCGCCTCGCCGGTTGACATGGATCAGTCATTGGCATCTTCTTCTCGCCTCGTCCCGCTCTGTCATTGCGACTGCATCTCGCGGACCATAGAATGGCCACTCTAAGCTGGCAACTGAAACGTGCATACCATGCAGGGCAGCATGGAATTTGTGCCCCTACACGGCTAACTTGTGTTGCGGTGTCGCATGCCTGCGCGCTTCTTACAGCAGCGTTTGCGCGCCAAACTCACCGGGAGCAGCGACATGTCGATAGATCGAACTCCCGGCGCATGGTGGCTTGCGCCACTGCCGGCATTGACGCCGGAGGGTGCGGACAAGGCGATCGGCCTGTCGGAGGCCGAGGCCGCAGTCCGGCTCGCCAGGTACGGTCCCAACCTGTTCCGCGAACGAAAAGACAAGCCGCTCCTGCTGCAGTATCTCAACCGCTTCAAGAATCCACTCGTCCTTATTCTCCTCGTCGCCAGTGCAGTTTCGGCGGCAACGGGAGAGGCCGCTAACTTCCTCATTATCAGTAGCATTGTTTTGCTCAGCGTCACGCTGGATTTCGTCCAGGAGTACCGCGCAGGCGCGGCGGCGGAGAAATTGCGGCAATCGGTTTCCGTGCGGGCCACGGTGATACGCGATGGCAAGCCATTGGAAATGCCCGTGACCCAGGTCGTACCCGGTGACGTCGCACTGATATCGGCCGGAGATTTGATCCCGGCCGACGGGCGCGTGCTTGAAGCGCATGACTTTTTCGTCAAGCAGGCGCTACTGACCGGGGAGTCCTACCCGGTGGAAAAACGTCCGGGTGCCCTGCCAGAGACGGCCACGGAGTTGGAGGAAGCGACTAACGCGGTGTTCATGGGGACATCGGTCATCAGCGGCAGTGCCCGCATGCTGGTGATAAAGACAGGGGCCGCCACCGCGATTGGAGCAATCGCCGACAGCATTTCCCGCCAGTCGCCACCAACGTCGTTCGAGCTCGGTACCCGTCGCTTCGGCATGCTGATCATGCGGCTGACAGTCTTGATGGTAATGTTCGTACTGCTGGTGAACACCGTGTTTCACAAGCCTTGGCTGGAGTCCTTCCTGTTCGCGGTAGCCCTTGCCGTCGGCTTGACGCCAGAACTGTTACCCATGATCGTCTCGGTCACGCTGGCGCGCGGTGCGCTGCGCATGGCAAAGCAACACATGATCGTCAAGCGCATGACGGCCATCCAGGACTTGGGTTCTATGGATATCCTGTGCACGGACAAGACCGGTACCTTGACCGAGGCGAGCATCCAGATGGAGCGGCATGTAGACGCGCATGGCCGGCCCAGCGAGCGGGTGCTGGAATTGGCCTATTTCAACAGTTATTTTGAAACCGGCCTGAAAAGCCCGCTCGACGATGCCATCCTTGGCCACGAACATATTGATATCGGCCAGTGGCGAAAAATCGACGAAGTGCCGTTTGATTTCGAACGGCGCCGCGTCTCCGTACTGATCGAGAATGGCGCAACGCGTTGGCTGGTGGTGAAGGGTGCGCCCGATGAAATCGTGGGGCTCTGTACCCATTACGAAGTGGAAGGTGCGGCGCGCCAGAAGCCTATCGATGAAACGGCGCTGGTCAACATTCGTGGTCAATACCACACGCTGGAAGAAGAAGGACTTCGCGTGCTCGGCATCGCCTGGCGCCAGGTGGGGCCGGACCGTCCGCATGCTGTCGTGAGCGACGAAACGGAGCTGGTCCTGGCCGGGTTTGCGGCATTCCTTGACCCGCCCAAGGAGAGTGCTGCCTCCGCGCTTTTGGCGCTCAAGGACGCTGGCGTCGCGATCAAGATCGTCACGGGCGATAGTGAGCTGGTCACGCGCCACGTATGCGCTCAATTGCAGATTCCGGTAATAGGGATGCTGACTGGCAAGGAGATCGCGAGTGTGGATGATCACGCCCTGCGCGCGCGGGTAGAGACGGCCAATCTGTTCTGCCGCATCAATCCGGCGGAAAAAAATCGCGTAATCCTGGCACTCAAGGCACGCGGCCATGTGGTGGGTTATCTGGGCGACGGCATCAACGACGCACCGTCGCTGCACTCTGCCGACGTCGGCCTGTCGGTCGACTCGGCCGTTGACGTGGCCAAAGAGGCGGCCGACATGATCCTCTTGCAACAGGATTTGCACGTGCTGCATGCAGGTGTGCTGGAGGGGCGGCGTACCTTCGGCAACATCATGAAGTACATCTTGATGGGGACCAGTTCCAACTTCGGCAACATGTTCAGCATGGCCGGCTCGTCGCTGTTTTTGCCTTTCCTGCCGATGTTGCCTACCCAGATCCTGCTCAACAACATTCTTTACGACATATCGGAGGTGCCGATTCCGCTGGACAAGGTAGATGCGAAGGAAACCAGCTACCCACGCGTGCTGGATTTGCACTTCATCCGCAACTTCATGCTCGTGATCGGGCCGATCAGCTCGGTGTTCGATTTCCTGACCTTCTACCTCTTGCTGGTGGTGCTTCAAGCCGATGCAAAGTTATTTCAGACCGGTTGGTTTGTCGAGTCGCTGTGCACCCAGGTGCTAGTAATCTTCATCATCCGTACCAGCGGCAATCCGCTGAAAAGCCGTGCCCATCCGTGGCTCACGGCCACTTCGCTTGCCGTTGTAGGCATTGCGGTCGCGTTGCCATTTACACCGATAGGAAGGTATTTCGGATTGGTGCCCCCGCCCGCCCGGTTCTATTTCCTCCTCGGGGCCATGGTACTGCTCTATCTCTTTGTTGTTGAAGTGGCCAAACAGGGTTTCTATCGCTGGTATTCGACGGCAAAGCCGATTGTCCAACCCGGTAATTCCGGACGCATTACCTGATCTGCTGCGAAGCCATCAACCCGGCGCCTGTCGAAAAATACTAGCCGACGCAATATCTAAAGCCACATTACGGACAATTGAGCCAGCATTTGGGAGAAGTGATTTGCGAGCTTGCTGCGCAGAAAAAGCTGGAGGGTGACGAATGAAGCGTGATGGGGACACAGCCATATTACCGAAGGCACAATTTCTTCCGGCGTCCCCATCCTTCCCACCGGTTCGCCGGCAACAAGCCGCATGACGGGATGTTCCTGCAAGATCCGATCGACCCTAGCAAGGTGCACGGCTCTCGGACACACGGCGTTGGTGTAAATGCCGTTTTTCGCATGCTTGAGCGCTGCGGTGCGAGCCAGGCCGACGATGCCGTGGTCGCTTACGGTATAGGAGGGTAGGTTCTGAAATCCCGACAAGCCGGCCGACTGCGGACAGTTGACGATGGCTCCGGCCCCAGTTTTATTCTGTGCATTCGGCGGTTGTTGCCGTCAGTCCTTCAACACCCGCATTATTGAAGGAAGATACAGACCGCCATATAAAAATTCACCAGATGACTTTTTTATAGCATCATTCAACGACCGCTTTTCGGATTGCTGTATGGTCGCTTGGGATCGATTGACGGCAATCAATTCTTAATAATCGATGACCGCTTTCAGTTGCATTGCGGACCGCTAGGGCATAAGGGGCTTCGATTGAAGATCCAGCTCGAGCGTTGAGAACTTTTACATTTCCGGCTGAAGTTGGTGTCGAACACAGTATGGATAACGCCGGGAATACACACCAAATCTTTGTTCGGCTCCTCAGTAGCAAGCGTGTCGGCGGCCTTACGGCCTTGCGGGGTTGCCACAGAACTGAAGGGCCGTGTCGAAACTATGCCGTGAAGATACCTTGCGCCATAAACGCCGAGACTCGCTTGGTGCTTGGCAGCAGTCGCATCGCGTAGTCGTCGATCGGAAAGTCGAACGTGCCGCGCAAGTTGATCCCCTCCAGTGCTGTCGGCGCGATGCGACGCAGGTCATCCGGCAGTAACGTGTCGCCCGTCATACTTTCGATCGCATCGGCGGCGTGTTGCATGTGGTGGGTATTCCATGCCAGCACCGCATTGGTCAACAGCGCCAAGCTAGACGACACCGCCGACAGCCTGTCCGGGCGTTTTGCCAGTTCAGTGGGCACCTTGCCGACATGGATGGCCCGCTGCACCACGTGAATTGCCTCGCCACGGTTGAGCGCATGCTGCAGTTCGCGCCGGAACGCAGGATTGGTGAAGTAGTCGATCAGAAATACGGTCCGCAGTAGTCGCCCGATCGAAACCCCCGCGGCATACACACTGTAGCCGGAGGAAGCCGAACCGTAGCGCTGTAGTGCCTGCACGGCAGAGCACTGTCCGCTTTGAATCGAAGCCACCAGCCGCACGAACTCATCGTACGACGCGGCGATGGCGTCAATGTCGATGTCGCCAGCCACCACCGATTCCAGTTCCGCGGGCACCAGATGGTCCAGCGGCACGTAGAGCTGGCGATCCCGCATATGTGCCAGGCGAGGGCACAGGTCGAATTGGAGGCACTTGGCGACTGCCATCGCGAAGTCGGTATAGCCGTGGGTATCAACGGCAAGCTGCGCCACATCCGCTTGTCGGGTCTGTCGTAAAATTCCTTCAATGGCAGCGCCGGCCTGGCGCTCCTTCAGCAGAATCGGCTGGTCGTAGAAGATCCCCCAGCGGTCTCGCACATGCGTATAGACGCCTACGGATGCGGTGCGCCGACGAGGATCGGCCCGCGCCTGCCAGACCGTCCGAGTCGTCTCCAGACTCATCATGTCCGACGAGGCCAGGTCGCTTCGTCCCCAGTGCGCGGCAATCGGATGGCGGTGCATGAAATCCAAAATGGCCGATGACGCCTGCTGCAACTGACGCTCATCGGACAGCATCTTCATCATTTGCCGAATCGCTTCGGCGCTCAATTCCGGCACCATGCGGGACAAGTCGGCAGCCGACATGGAGGTGCCATGCGCCAGAATGGCCGCATAGACTAGCAGCAATTCCTTGCGCGAGTGCGGCTCCCTGCCCAGCAGCAGCCACGAAAACCGTATCTGGCTATCAATATCAAGCAGTATCGTCGGCAACTGTCCGACTGGCCGGTTCACGAACAGCGCAGTGCGCAATGCCTGCACGTCGGCATTCTCCTCGTCAGGGCCTAGCGGAGGAAGGTGGACACCACGCCCGTCCACGGTAACTTTTCCTGCCTGAACCGCTTCGGCCAGGCGCTCCAGGCCCACGTCAATGTGTTCGACAATACGGCTGACGAAGATTTTTGGATCTTGCGGCAATTTTAAGTGGCCATAATAATGGTTACACTTGGCCCGCCAGTCGGCCTCTGGAATCAGCAGAGTGGATCTGCTGCGAAAACCGAAGCTGTGGTCGATAAAGACGGTGCCATTGCGCAGCCCGATGCGCAGCGAAAAGAGTGTTGCCCACTCGAAGGCTCGCAGTGCCTGCGCCCGGTCATCGCAGTCGAAAGATTGGCGCCACGAACGGCTTAGCTTCGGCAGAAGCGTGTCTGGCGGCAGTTCGCTGCCTGCATCGCTGGCATACACGTCACGCAGGACACCAAGGGCATCGATAACCGGATGACGGTTTTCTGCCTGAAAATGAAGTATGACCAGCTTGCGCAGCAGGGGACGCGCCCGGTGGCTCTTCATCATTAGCTGCAACCGAACCAGCTCTCGGCGGGTTTTGACTGGCCAAGCCATGGCGTTGTCCGCAAGCTGAATCAGCGCCTGTCTCAGTGCGCCAATCTCGAGTGTAGTGTCCACTGCCAGCGTCTTGACGGAACTCGCCAGCTCCTCCAATGCCGCGTGGGCATCACGACGCCCGCTGTCAACTTGGCGAGACGCCTCGCCGGTGATCTCCACGATCCAACGGCGCAGCATATGGAGCACCTGATCCGTCGCTGCGCACAGTGCATACCGGAGGAAGCAGGCGGTCTCCAAATAGCGGCGTGGCTTGTAGATTCGCTTGCTGACCGACGGCGGACGGTTGGCGCAGGACTTGGCGTAATGTCGCACCAGGGCCTCATTGATGTCCTGCGGCCAGTGTCTTGAAGCGAACAGCAGACGCAAGTACTCGATTTTTTCAAACAACTCGGCAATCTGCCCTGTCGACTGCCGCAGTGGGACGGCCCAAAGCCATCGCTGAACAACGCCTTTTTCCGGATTCTTTGCAGTCAGCGCCGTGTCCCATTTTTCCAGGCATTCCTTTCCAAAGAACTCGACAACCAGATCAACCAGAGTGGCTTCATGTGCCTGGACGGCTTCTTTGACGATGCGTCGCAGCGTACGCACATTGGGAATAAGGATCCGGTGCTCGTACAGCCAAACCTTCACTTGATCCAGAAGCGCCGGAATGCCGGGCCGGCCAGTCAGGGTTTCTTTGATCCAGCGTACTAGGTAGCGCCGCCGGTGCTCGGTCAGGACGCTGAAGCCGAGTGTCTGGTACGCCAGATGCTGATGATCGAGCAGGGTATTCGCACGATTGTCATACAGCGAGCGCAGCGTACCGATGTCGGGCGGGTCAATATCGAGCTGCGCACAAAGATGCTTCCAAACGGCAGCCGGGACCTGCTTACAGGCGTCCAGTGTACGGCCTGTCATACGCAAGAAACCGAGATGCAGGGCGAATCCCAGTCGATACCTGTCCGTACGGCGATTGGCAATCAGTTCGCGCTCGGAGGGGGAAAAGCTGAAAAAGGTAGAGAACTCGAATTCGGTGAGATCAACGGGGAAATGTCCCTGTCCGAGGTAGGGAATACGCCAATGGTCCATTGTTTCACCGTGGAAAGACGGAGGGCGACCATGGTACCGCCAGATTAACGAAACAGCAAGTAATTGAAAAGTAGGGGATTTTGTCCAATAGCTCAGAAAACGACTAGGCTTGTAGCGGGGACGCTACCGTGTGTTTTTGCACTGAAATCAAAGGGACCCCTAATACTGTTGTCAGGGATGGGAACGAATTCTGTTTTGGAAAGAATAATCTCTTTCGTGTTTGCGACTGTTTTTGCAGGCTCCGCCCAGGAAGCTGCCAATCTCACTGCTGCGAGTGCGTCAACCTGTCCGAAGCCGGTTGCGTGCGTGAGGGAGTTAAAATGCATTCCGCCGCCGTTCCAATCGTTCGATCCGTTGTATGCCCAACTCCCAACGTCGGTGTCGATGCGGCGGGCGGTATAGGCGAGGATTTGTTGAACATCACGGTACCCAAGGCTTGGATTTGCCTGCAGCATCAATGCGACAATGCCGGAAACGATCGGTGAAGAAAATGATGTGCCGTCAATGAAAACGTAATCGCCGTTGCTTTCGCCCGAAGCTCCTGTTCGATCCGTAGTGAGAATGCTTCCAAGGTCCCGATTACCTGCACCGCCTGGTGCAGAGACGAGAATAGAGGCACCCGTCGTACTGAACGACGCGCTGTTGCCGAAGTAATCAGTCGCGCCAACCGTAATCGTATAGCGATTGTTTTGAAAATTATGCAAATTGGTGTCATCACCAACAGCAAAGGAATTGCCTGCGGATTGCACGACGATAGTTCCCAAGCCCCCACGGCCGCTTGTAGCAAGGTCCTTAAGGGCAGCAAAAGCTGGCGCAAATCGCGGGTCATTTTTGTTGTCAAGAAACGCCCAATTAGTACCTGACTCAAGTAAGTTGCCAAAGCCCCACGAATTATTGAGTACGTCCAAGCTCTTGGCATAGACGAACGCGTTCTTTATCTCTGTTAGATACTGGGAGTTGAGCTGAAGAGGAGAATAGATGGGAACGAGGGTGGCATCATAAGCCACGCCGACGATTCCTTTACCGTCGCGCGCAGCGGCTATCACTCCGCTGACCATTGTGCCGTGGTTATCGGATGAAGTGACCGGGCCGCCGCCTGCTGCAAGGGAGTATGCTGCCTTCCCCAAACTAACGTTGTCGTTGGAGCTGAGGTCCGTATTTGTATTATCAATTCCCTGGTCGAAGACGCCGACCTTAACCCCCTTGCCAGTGGCGAGCTTCCAAGCAAATTCCGTTCGCGTTGTGTAGATGTACCACTGGAGTTCGAGGTAGGGGTCTGTTGGCAATCCAAGATCGGCAGGAGGGTGACCGGTAATGTAGCCATATGCCTTGCTTGTATCAATGCTGGCGCCAGTCGCATTGCTCAACTTGATATCGAATCCCCTGGTTGGAAGGGAGTTTGACGCAAAGGCGGTCACGTTGACGTTTGCACTTGTGGACCCAGCCGGAATGGTAATGAGATTGTGGAACCCGCTGTAGTCCCTGCCTGCAACGGCTGTTTGGTCGCCGGTATCCACTTGCACCGTAACGTCGTACGGGACTGCATTGGAAAGCGTCAAGTTAAACGTAAGCGTGGCAGTGCCACCAGCGGTCGTCCCGGGATCTGCCTTGGTCGAAGTTATCGTGATCCGCGGTGCTTCCGTCAGTGAAACCGAATAGCTGCCAGTGTACCGGCCGGAGCTTGAGTTCACATCAAGGAAATATGCACCGGAACTTGCCGGGGTGAAGATCAGTTTCCCTGACGACGATGCGGCTAACGCGGACTGGGTATTGCCAGTGTAAATTTCGAGTCCCATATCGCTCAAAGTTCCAGCGGTTTTCTGGAAGATATAGGTATGCCCAGCCAGTAAGTTGACCTTGTGCCAGTCTGCGTCAGAAAGGGTTTCTATGTTGCCGCTCTTGCTCGTTCCCAGCGCAATGACACTCGTGGTTGTGTCATCAGCTTGGTAGTCATCAAAGTAACTGTTCTTGGCGGCGAGGGCGTAACTGCCAACCGTCCCGTTTCCTTCAACATCAAGATAGAACCAGGCGGAGCTCGTCGGAGTGTAGGTGAACGTGGCAACGCCATAGTTGATCTGATTTTGCCGGCCTAATACGAAGCCGTTTGCATCCCGGAGATACAAACTCCCGTTCAACCCCCCAACATTGGAGAGCAAATAGAAGGAGTAGCTGACCCCCGCAGACATGCTGATGCGGTACCAGTCCGTGTCAAAAAGCGTGCTGACGTTTCCGAATACGACGCCGCTGGATTCAAGGTATGCGTTAGTGGCACCGCTACCCGGGACGTCAATGAGTGATTCAAAATTCGGCATGCCGGACTCGCAAAATGTAAAAGTAGTCAAGCATAGTCGATTCTTTGCTTGACCAGAAATCTCCAAAATATGGGATCAGAGGTTGTGAGAAAGGCAGTGCTCTGACTTCTTATTGATATGAGGATCTGGACGAGCAGCATGGGTTTTTTTAACCGGGGCACATTGCCGGTGGTTGCTGCCAGTGCCGGAATCACTCCTCGGATGCTGAACTAGCTGCTTTGAAGTACGCAATTCTGGTTGAGCTTAGCTAGGCAGGCTTCTCCCGCATCCTGGTGTTCCCCGGCCACGAATTGGTATTTCGGGCAACGATTCCGTTCAGCTTATTTTACATAATACTTATTATGCGTAATTTGCTTGTGGGAGCCATTTTAAAATGTCTCAATCTAGCCAGATTCAAATGTCCATTTTCTGGCTAGGTCAAGCTGGAACTTCCTTTCCTTTCAAGGAGTTCCGCCATGGCGAACCATGGACTGATCACGATG